>NZ_JBIRYN010000024.1:0-1010 GCF_044389845.1 Nocardia sp. NPDC019323 | reverse complement strand
ATGTGCTGGTGGTGGTGGTGCATCATATCGCGGCGGATGCGTCGTCGATGGGTCCGTTGGTGCGGGATGTGATGGTGGCGTATTCGGCGCGTGTCTCGGGTGATGCGCCGGGGTGGTCGCCGTTGCGGGTGCAGTATGCGGATTACGCGTTGTGGCAGCGTGCGGTGTTGGGTGAGGAGTCCGATCCCGAGTCGTTGGCGGCTCGCCAGATCGCGTTCTGGCGTGCCGAGCTTGCCGGTTTGCCGGATTTGCTGGAGTTGCCGGCTGATCGGCCGCGTCCGGTGGTGGCGTCGTTGGCGGGTGCGCGGGTGCCGGTGAGTGTGGATGCGGTGACGCATGCCGGTTTGGTGGAACTTGCTCGTGCGCATGGTGCGACGTTGTTCATGGTGGTGCATGCGGCGTTTGCGGTGTTGTTGGCGCGGTTGTCGGGCAGTTCGGATGTTGCTGTGGGTACGCCGGTGGCGGGTCGTGGTGAGCGTGAGTTGGATGATTTGATCGGTATGTTCGTCAATACCGTGGTGTTCCGGTCGCGGGTTGATGGTGGGGAGTCGTTCGCGGGTTTGTTGGGGCGTCAGCGTGAGGGGGTTTTGGCGGCGTTCGCGCATGCGGATGTGCCGTTCGAGCGTTTGGTGGAGGTGTTGAATCCGCCGCGGTCGACGGCGCGTCATCCGTTGTTCCAGGTGGGGTTGTCGTTTCAGAATGTGGCGCGTGCGGTGTTGGAGTTGCCGGGTTTGTCGGTGGCTGGGGTGGATGCTGATGTGGATGTGTCGCAGTTCGATTTGCATTTGATTGTTGGTGATGTGTATGAGGAGTCGGGTGCGGCTGGGGGTGTGGGTGGGTTTTTGACGTATGCGACGGATTTGTTCGATCGGGCGACGGTGGAGGGTTTTGTTGCTCGGTTGTCTCGTATCCTCGCTGCTGTCGTCGCCGACGCGAATATTCCGGTCGGTGAGATCGAATTGCTCTCCGACGCCGAACGGCATGACGTCCTCACCGCATGGAACGACACC
>NZ_JBIRYN010000023.1:0-1050 GCF_044389845.1 Nocardia sp. NPDC019323 | reverse complement strand
CGCCGGTGGGGCAGCTCGCTGAGAATTGTGGAGGTTGGCGTGGGCGTCGAGGTCAGGACCGAGAGTGTGACCAAGTCTTTCGGTTCCCAGCGTATTTGGCAGGATGTGTCGTTGACGTTGCCTTCGGGTGAGGTCAGTGCGTTGCTGGGTCCGTCGGGTACCGGTAAGTCGGTGTTCTTGAAGTCGCTGATCGGTCTGCTGCGTCCGGAGCGGGGTTCGATTTTCATCGATGGGACCGATATCACCACCTGCTCCAACAAGGAGCTGTATGAGATCCGCAAGCTGTTCGGTGTGTTGTTCCAGGACGGTGCGTTGTTCGGGTCGATGAACCTGTTCGACAATGTGGCGTTCCCGTTGCGGGAGCATACGAAGAAGAGCGAATCCGAGATCAAGAAGATCGTGATGGAGAAGCTGGAGCTGACCGGTCTGCTCGGGGCCGAGGGCAAGCTGCCCGGTGAGATCTCCGGTGGTATGCGCAAGCGCGCCGGGTTGGCCCGCGCCTTGGTGTTGGATCCGCAGATCATCCTCGTCGACGAGCCCGACTCCGGTCTGGATCCGGTGCGCACCTCGTACTTGTCGCAGTTGTTGATCGATATCAACGCGCAGATCGACGCCACGATCCTGATCGTCACCCACAACATCAACTTGGCGCGGACGGTGCCGGACAACATCGGGATGTTGTTCCGGCGTCAGTTGGTGATGTTCGGGCCGCGGGAGGTGTTGTTGACTTCGGAGGAGCCGGTGGTCAAGCAGTTCCTCAACGGGCGGATGATCGGGCCGATCGGGATGTCGGAGGAGAAGGACGAGGCGCAGATGGCGCGGGAGCAGGCGTTGGTGGACGCCGGGCATCATCATGGTGGCGCCGAGGAGGTCGAGGGGATCATTCCGCAGATGCGGGCGACGCCGGGTATGCCGGTGCGTCAGGCGGTGTTGCGGCGGAAGGAGCGGGTGCGCGAGATCATGCACACGTTGCCGCATGCCGCGCAGGTCGCGATCCGGGAATCACTTGCCGACAACGACGATACGCAGGTGATGGCCTACAACAGCGGC
>NZ_JBIRYN010000022.1:0-1374 GCF_044389845.1 Nocardia sp. NPDC019323 | reverse complement strand
GGGTGCGGCGTATCTGCCGATCGATACGACCTATCCGGTGCAGCGGTTGGAGTTCATGCTCGAAGACGCCGCCCCGGTCTGCGTGCTGACCAGCGCCACCGAGCAGGACTCCCTGCCCGCGAGCCATATCCCGGTGCTCCTGCTGGAGGAGACCACCGGCTACGACGACGCGCGCGTCCGCAACCGCGAGCGCGTGCGGCCGCTGCGCCCGGACAACCTGGCCTATGTCATCTACACCTCCGGGTCCACCGGCGTGCCCAAGGGCGTCGGCGTCGCGCACCGCAACGTGGTCGAACTGTTCGCCAACACCCAATTGCTGTTCGAATTCGACGAAACCGACGTCTGGACGCTGTTCCATTCCTTCGCGTTCGACTTCTCGGTCTGGGAACTGTGGTGCGCTCTGGCCAACGGCGGCAGCGTGGTCGTGGTGGACTACCTGACCTCCCGCTCGCCCGAGCAGTTCCGCGAATTGCTGATCCGCGAGCAGGTCACCGTGCTCAACCAAACCCCCTCGGCGTTCTACCAACTCGCCGAGGCCGACCGGGCGGCGCATCAGGACCAGGGCAAGTTCGCGCTGCGCTACATCGTGTTCGGTGGCGAGGCGCTGGATCTGCGCCAGCTGCGGCGCTGGTACGAGCGCCATCCGGTGGACGCGCCGTGGCTGGTGAACATGTACGGCATCACCGAGACCACCGTGCACGTGTCGTTCCTGTCGTTGGACGAGCAGATGGTCGACAACCCGGCCAGCGTGATCGGACGTGCCCTGCCCGGCCTGGACGCGTACGTGCTCGACGACCGGTTGCACCCGGCGCCGGTCGGCGTGGCCGGAGAGATCTACGTCGCGGGCGCGCAGCTCTCGCGCGGGTATCTGGGCCGTCCCGGGCTGGCGGCGACACGGTTCGTCGCGAATCCGTTCGGTGCGCCGGGCTCGCGGATGTATCGCAGCGGTGACATCGGCCGCTGGGTCGGATTCGGCGGTCACGCCACGCTGGAGTACGCCGGTCGTGGTGACCAGCAGGTGCAGTTGCGTGGTTTCCGTATCGAACTCGGCGAGATCGAAGCGGCGCTGCTGCGGTGCCCCGGCGTGAGCCAGGCGGTCGTGCTGGTGCGCGCCGACGACCATGCGGGTGACCGGTTGATCGGCTACGTCGTGCCCGATTCCGGGGGAAGCCTGGACGCGTCGGTGCTGCGTGCGCAGGTCTCCGAGTTCCTGACCGGGTATATGGTCCCGGACGCGCTGATGGTGCTGGACGCGTTGCCGCTGACGCCCAACGGGAAGCTCGACCGCCGGGCGTTGCCCGCGCCGGAGTTCGTGTCGTCGGTGGTGTTCCGTGCGCCGAGTTCGCCGGTGGAGCAGGCGGTGGCGGAGGTGTA
>NZ_JBIRYN010000021.1:0-2143 GCF_044389845.1 Nocardia sp. NPDC019323 | reverse complement strand
TGCGGTGGGCGTAGGTGACCGGTCGTGGTGATTCGGCGGCGATTTCGGCGATCACGGCGGGGTCGTCGAGGGCCAGCCAGTCGACCGTGGCGGTCGGGAACGCACCGCCGGCGGTCAGGCCGGTCTTGACCTCGAGTCCGTGCGGCGGCAGCCCGTCGAGCGCGTCGGCCGGGACGACGGCGGCGCCGGTCTTGAGCACGGCCCAAGTGGCGACGACGGCGTCGATGCCGCGGTCCAGCCGCACCGCGACGCCCGCGCCGGGGCCGCAACCCCGCGCGATGAGCACCCGAGCCAAACGCGACGAGCGGGCGTCGAGATCCTGGTACGACAGCGCACTCTCGCCGGAGACCACGGCCGGTCCGTCCGGGTCGTCCTCGACCGCCGCCGCCAGCGCCTGGGTCAGCGCCGTGCCCGCGGTCGCCGTGGGCGGTTCGACGCTCACCGGCTCCGCCGCGGCCGCCATCCGCTCCCGTTCGGTGTCGTCGAGGATGTCGATGTCGCCGATGGGGGTGTGGGGGTTGGTGGCGATGGTGGTGAGGATGCGTTGGAGGCGGTGGCCGAGGGTGTGGATGGTGGTTTCGTCGAACAGGTCGGTGGCGTAGGTGAAGATGGTGTCGAGGTGGGCGGGGGTGCCGTCGGGGTGGTGGTGGGGGTTGATGTTGACTTGCAGGTCGAATTTGGCGGCGACGGTGTCGGTGTCCAGGGCGGTGACGGTGAGGCCGGGGAGTTGGAGGGTGGGTTGTTCGTTGTTCTGGAATGACAGCACGACCCCGAAGAGGGGGTTGTGGGTGGTGGCGCGGCCGGGGGCGACGATTTCGACGACGCGTTCGAAGGGGATGTCGGCGTTGGCGAAGGCGGCGAGGTCGGTTTCGCGGGTGTGGTCGATGAGTTCGGTGAAGGTGGTGGCGGGCTCGACGCGGGTGCGCAGGGTGAGGGTGTTGACGAACATGCCGACGAGGTCGTCGAGGGCGCGGTGGCCGCGTCCGGCGATGGGGGTGCCGATGGCGACGTCGGAGTCGCCGGTGAGGCGGGCCACAAGGACGGCCAGGGCGGCGTGCACGACCATGAACAGGGTGCAGTTGTGGGCGTGGGCGAGGTCGGTGAGGGCGTGGTGGACCTCGGGGGACAGCGCGAAGCCGGTGTTGGCGCCGCGCATGCTGGGGGTGGCCGGGCGGGGGCGGTCGGTGGGCAGTTCGGTGGCTGCGGTGAGGCCGGTCAGTTGGTGGCGCCAGTAGGTGAGTTGGCGGGCGGCGACGGAGGTTTCGTCGTCGTCGGTGCCGATGACCTGGCGTTGCCAGATGGCGTAGTCGGCGTATTGCACTTCCAGGGGCGCCCAGCGGGGGGAGTTGCCGCCGATGCGGGCGAGGTAGGCGGTGACCAGGTCGCGGGCCAGCGGGGCCATGGAGGCGCCGTCGGCGGCGATGTGGTGGGCCACGAACGCCAGTAGGTGTTCCTCGGGGCTGGTTTCCAGCAGCAGCGCGCGGACGGGGACTTCGGTGGTGACGTCGAATCCGGTCGACATCATGTGGGTGATGTGGGTGAGGGGGTCGTCGGTGACGAGGACCTCCAGGCCGGTGGGGAGGGCTTGGGCGACGGTGAGGATTTGTTGGCGGGGCAGGCCGGCGGGTGTGTCGGCGGGGTAGCGGGTGCGTAGCGATTCGTGGCGTTCGAGGACGTCGGCCAGTGCGTGGCGCAGCGCGGAGACGTCCAGCGCGCCGTGCAGGCGGATGGCCAGGGGGATGTTGTAGGCGGCGGAGGTGGGGTCGAATTGGTTGAGTACCCACATGCGTTGCTGGGCCAGCGACAGCGGGATGGGTTCGCTGCGTTCGACGCGTTCGAGCACGGTGCGTGCGCCGCCGCCGGCGCCGGGGACCACGCGGGCGGCCAGTTCGGCGACGGTGGGTGCTTCGAACAACTGTCGTACCGTCACGTCCGCGTCCAGGGCTTCGTTGATCCGCGCGACCACCCGGGTGGCCAGCAGCGAGTTACCGCCCAACGCGAAGAAGTCGTCGTCCAACCCGACCTCCGCCGCGCCCAGCAACCCCGCGTACACCTCCGCCACCGCCTGCTCCACCGGCGAACTCGGCGCACGGAACACCACCGACGACACGAACTCCGGCGCGGGCAACGCCCGGCGGTCGAG
>NZ_JBIRYN010000020.1:0-2325 GCF_044389845.1 Nocardia sp. NPDC019323 | reverse complement strand
CACCAACCGGGTGCGCTCACCGTGGCGGTCATACCAGCGGCGCAGCTTCCGCAGATCCAGCGCCTCACCACCGAAGATCACATACCGCAACCCCAGCTCACCCGCACCCGTCGCGGCGGCCCGGTCGGCCTCCACCAGTTGATAGAACGCCGAGGGGGTCTGGTTGAGCACGGTGACCTGCTCGCGGATCAGCAGTTCCCGGAACTGCTCGGGCGAGCGGGAGGTCAGATAGTCCACCACGACCACGCTGCCGCCGTGCGCGAGCGCGCACCACAACTCCCACACCGAGAAATCGAACGCGAAGGAATGAAACAGCGTCCACACATCGGTGTCGCCGAACCCGAACAACGGCTGGGTGTTGGCCAGCAACTCCACCACGTTGCGGTGCGCGACCCCCACCCCCTTGGGCACCCCGGTCGAGCCGGAGGTGTAGATGACATACGCCAGATTGTCCGGACGCAACCGCGCCACCCGCTCCGCGTCCGACACCGCCGCATCCGACAACTGCCGCGCCTGCTCGAGCAGCACCACCGGCACCCCCACCGCCGGCACCGCATCCCGCAACTGCTCGCTGGTCAGCACGCAGACCGGGGCGGCGTCTTCGAGCATGAACTCCAACCGCTGCACCGGATAGGTCGTATCGATCGGCAGATACGCCGCACCCGCGATCAACACACCCAGCAACGCGACCGGCAACTCCTCACTGCGCGCCACCGCCACCGCCACCACCGACTCCGGCCCCGCACCCACGGCGATCAACGCCCGCGCCACCTGATTCGCCCGCCGATGCAACTCACCGAAAGTCAAGGTCTTGTCACCGGAACGGATCGCGACCGCCTCCGGACGCGACCATGCCTGCTCGGCGATCACATCCGGCAGTGTCGCACCGGGAACCCAGGCTCCCGGCACGTTCCATGCGTTCAGGACTTGGTCGCGCTCGCCGGGCGCGAGCACATCGATGTCGCCGACCGCGGCGGTGGCATCGGCCGCGACCGCCGCCAGGACACGGCGGAAGCGGCTGGCGAAGTTCCGCACCGTCGATTCGTCGAACAGGTCGGTCGCGTAACCGATCACCACCGACAGGCCCTGCGCGCCGGGCTGCTCGCCCAGGGTGATCTGCAGATCGAACTTGGCCGCCGACACTCCAGGATCGATGCCCGACACCGTGAGGCCGGGCAATTCCAGCGTCGCGGGCGCAAGGTTCTGCAGTACCAGCATCACCTGGAACAGCGGATGCCGCGCCGCGGAGCGGACCGGGTCGAGCAACTCGACCAGCCGCTCGAACGGCAGGTCGGCATGGCCGAACGCGGCGACGTCGGTCTTGCGGACCTCGGCCAGCAGTGTTTCGAACGACGTACCCGGCTCGACCTCGGTGCGCAGCACCAGGGTGTTGACGAACATGCCGATGAGGTCGTCGAGTTCGGCCTCGCCCCGGCCGGCCACCGGGGTGCCGATGGCGATATCCCGTGTATTCGACAGCCGGGCCAGCAACACCGCCAACGCCGCGTGCACAACCATGAACAACGTCGAATTGTGTTGCTGCGCGAGCTTTTCCAGCCCGGCGTGCAGGTCGGCGTCGATGTCGAAAGCGAAGCTGCCGCCGCGATAGGACGCCTGGGCGGGCCGGGGCCGATCGGTCGGCAATGGCAATTCGTCCGGCAGGGCGGCGAGCGCGTTGCGCCAGTACGCGGCCTGCTGGGCGATCAGGCTCTCCGGGTCGTCCTCGGAGCCGAGCACCTCCCGCTGCCACAGGCTGTAGTCGGCGTACTGCACCGGCAGCGCGGCCATGGCCGGGGCCTCGCCTCTGCTGCGCGCCTCGTAGGCCAGCACCAGATCCCGGGTGAGCGGCCCGAGCGACCAGCCGTCGGAGCTGATGTGGTGTGCGACGAAGACCAGCACGTGCTCGGTGGGATCGTCCGCGCTCGCGGGCGCGATCTCGAACAGCGCGACCCGGAACGGCACCTCCGTGGTGACCTCGAATCCCGCGCCGACCACGCTGGTCACCACGGCGACCGAATCCGCAGCGTCGACTCGCGTCGGCGTGAGGTCGATCGGCACCTCGTCCGCCGCGAGCACCTGCTGCACGGGGCCGTCCGGCGTCTGCGGGTAGATCGTGCGCAGGATCTCGTGGCGCGCCACCAAGTCCGCGACCGCCTGCCGCAGTGCCGCGACGTCCAGGTCGCCGGTGAGGCGGATGGCGGCCGGGATGTTGTAGACCGACGAGGCCGGATCGAACTGGTTGAGGAACCACATGCGCTGCTGCGCCAGCGACAGCGGGATGTGCTCCGGACGCGGACCGGCGACCAGTTCGCGGCGGCCACCGGC
>NZ_JBIRYN010000019.1:0-5373 GCF_044389845.1 Nocardia sp. NPDC019323 | reverse complement strand
TCGTGAAAGGATGTTCCGGCGGTGTCCTACTCTCCCACACCCTGTCGAGTGCAGTACCATCGGCGCTGGCAGGCTTAGCTTCCGGGTTCGGAATGGGACCGGGCGTTTCCCCACCGCTATGACCGCCGTAACTCTATGAAACTATCCACACCCCTCCCACACTCCCCACCCTTCCGGGCGGACCCACCACCCGAAGTGATGGACCGAAGTGTGTTCCGGGTATCTGTGTGTTGTTTCAGATACCGCACAGTGGACGCGTAGCAACCTTTGTTGGTAAGTCCTCGGCCGATTAGTACCGGTCACCTCCACACGTTACCGTGCTTCCAGTTCCGGCCTATCAACCCCATGGTCTATAGGGGGCCTTAACCACTCGAAGGTGGTGAGAAACCTCATCTTGGAACAGGCTTCCCGCTTAGATGCTTTCAGCGGTTATCCCTTCCGAACGTAGCCAACCAGCAGTGCCCTTGGCAGGACAACTGGCACACCAGAGGTTCGTCCGTCCCGGTCCTCTCGTACTAGGGACAGCCTTCCTCAAGTTTCTGACGCGCGCGGCGGATAGAGACCGAACTGTCTCACGACGTTCTAAACCCAGCTCGCGTGCCGCTTTAATGGGCGAACAGCCCAACCCTTGGGACCTACTCCAGCCCCAGGATGCGACGAGCCGACATCGAGGTGCCAAACCATCCCGTCGATATGGACTCTTGGGGAAGATCAGCCTGTTATCCCCGGGGTACCTTTTATCCGTTGAGCGACACCGCTTCCACATGCCGGTGCCGGATCACTAGTCCCGACTTTCGTCCCTGCTCGACCCGTCAGTCTCACAGTCAAGCTCCCTTGTGCACTTGCACTCGACACCTGATTGCCAACCAGGCTGAGGGAACCTTTGGGCGCCTCCGTTACATTTTGGGAGGCAACCGCCCCAGTTAAACTACCCACCAGGCACTGTCCCTGAACCCGATCAGGGTCCGAGGTTAGAAGTCCAATACGACCAGAGTGGTATTTCAACGACGACTCCACGAACACTGGCGTGCCCGCTTCACAGTCTCCCACCTATCCTACACAAACCGTACCGAACACCAATACCAAGCTATAGTGAAGGTCCCGGGGTCTTTTCGTCCTGCCGCGCGTAACGAGCATCTTTACTCGTAATGCAATTTCGCCGAGTCTGTGGTTGAGACAGCAGAGAAGTCGTTACGCCATTCGTGCAGGTCGGAACTTACCCGACAAGGAATTTCGCTACCTTAGGATGGTTATAGTTACCACCGCCGTTTACCGGGGCTTAAATTCTCAGCTTCGCACCCCGAAGGGCGCTAACCGGTCCTCTTAACCTTCCGGCACCGGGCAGGCGTCAGTCCGTATACATCGTCTTACGACTTCGCACGGACCTGTGTTTTTAGTAAACAGTCGCTTCTCTCTGGTCTCTGCGACCACACCCAGCTCAGGAAGCAAAGTCCCGTCACCAGACGTGGTCCCCCTTCTCCCGAAGTTACGGGGGCATTTTGCCGAGTTCCTTAACCACAGTTCTCTCGATCGCCTCGGTATTCTCTACCTGACCACCTGTGTCGGTTTGGGGTACGGGCCGTGTACCAACTCACTAGAGGCTTTTCTCGGCAGCATAGGATCACTGAATTCGCCTCAATCGGCTACGCATCACCTCTCAGGCTGTATGTTGTGCGGATTTGCCTACACAACGCCCTACCGGCTTACACCAGGTAATCCACCACCTGGCCCAGCTACCTTCCTGCGTCACCCCATCGCTTGACTACTACACCCAGGGTCTCGTGCATCCCCTTCCGGCTCCCCGAAGGAAGTCCATCCGGTTCAGGACGATTAGCACAGATGATTCACCATTGGGCGCGGATACACGGGTACGGGAATATCAACCCGTTGTCCATCGACTACGCCTGTCGGCCTCGCCTTAGGTCCCGACTCACCCTGGGCGGATTAACCTGGCCCAGGAACCCTTGGTCATTCGGCGGACGAGTTTCTCACTCGTCTTTCGCTACTCATGCCTGCATTCTCACTCGCACAGCCTCCACAACTAGGTCACCCCGCTGCTTCCACGGCTGCACGACGCTCCCCTACCCACCCCAACACCTGGCTCGAAAGCAGGCGCATGTTGGAGTGCCGCGGCTTCGGCGGTGTACTTGAGCCCCGCTACATTGTCGGCGCAGGATCACTTGACCAGTGAGCTATTACGCACTCTTTCAAGGGTGGCTGCTTCTAAGCCAACCTCCTGGTTGTCTTCGCGACCCCACATCCTTTTCCACTTAGTACACGCTTAGGGGCCTTAGCCGGCGATCTGGGCTGTTTCCCTCTCGACTACGAAGCTTATCCCCCGCAGTCTCACTGCCACGCTCTCACACACCGGCATTCGGAGTTTGGCTGACTTCGGTAAGCTTGTGGGCCCCCTAGGCCATCCAGTAGCTCTACCTCCGGCGTGAAACACGTGACGCTGCACCTAAATGCATTTCGGGGAGAACCAGCTATCACGGAGTTTGATTGGCCTTTCACCCCTACCCACAGCTCATCCCCTCAGTTTTCAACCTAAGTGGGTTCGGGCCTCCACGACGTCTTACCGTCGCTTCACCCTGGCCATGGGTAGATCACTCCGCTTCGGGTCCATGACATGCGACTCAAAACGCCCTATTCGGACTCGCTTTCGCTACGGCTACCCCACACGGGTTAACCTCGCCACACACCGATGACTCGCAGGCTCATTCTTCAAAAGGCACGCCATCACCCCACCAATAAAGGAAGGCTCTGACGGATTGTAAGCGTCCGGTTTCAGGTACTATTTCACTCCCCTCCCGGGGTACTTTTCACCTTTCCCTCACGGTACTAGTCCGCTATCGGTCACCAGGGAGTATTCAGGCTTACCGGGTGGTCCCGGCAGATTCACAGCAGATTTCACGGGCCCGCTGCTACTCGGGCACCCACTACAACAGAGCACGCATTTTCGTCTACGGGACTCTCACCCTCTACGACAGGCCGTTCCAGACCACTTCGACTAACACGCACTTTTCTGACTGTTGCCTACCACGGCAGTGATAGGAAAGTGAGCCCCACTACCCCACACGTGCAACACCTGCCGGCTATCACACACGCATGGTTTAGCCTCATCCGCTTTCGCTCGCCACTACTCACGGAATCACAATTGTTTTCTCTTCCTGTGGGTACTGAGATGTTTCACTTCCCCACGTTCCCTCCCCACCGCCTATATATTCAGCGGAGGGTGACACGACATCACTCGTGCCGGGTTTCCCCATTCGGAAATCCTCGGATCTCAGCTCGGTTGACAGCTCCCCGAGGCTTATCGCAGCCTCCTACGTCCTTCATCGGCTCCTGGTGCCAAGGCATCCACCGAACGCCCTTCAACACTTACAAACAAAGATGCTCGCGTCCACTGTGCAGTTCTCAAACAACACACAAGACCAATCCCTGACTCAGCACCAGCCCGAACCCGAAAGCCCAGCGGTATGACTGAAGAACCAGCCTCGTCGTATCTTTTGCCTGGAAAGAACGCCTGTTCTTTCAGGACCCAACAGTGTGTCGATATATCAACCACGGCCGAAGACTCGGCTCCGACCATACGCGGAAGAAATTGCCAGCGTTCCACCCATGAGCTCCGCAGTCCCACATTCGAGGACATGAACGGCTCTGCCAGAAGCGATCCCGACTCTTCGAGACACCCACTGGAGAATGCTCCTTAGAAAGGAGGTGATCCAGCCGCACCTTCCGGTACGGCTACCTTGTTACGACTTCGTCCCAATCGCCGATCCCACCTTCGACGGCTCCCTCCCACAAGGGGTTAGGCCACCGGCTTCGGGTGTTACCGACTTTCATGACGTGACGGGCGGTGTGTACAAGGCCCGGGAACGTATTCACCGCAGCGTTGCTGATCTGCGATTACTAGCGACTCCAACTTCACGGGGTCGAGTTGCAGACCCCGATCCGAACTGAGACCGGCTTTAAGGGATTCGCTCCACCTCACGGTATCGCAGCCCTCTGTACCGGCCATTGTAGCATGTGTGAAGCCCTGGACATAAGGGGCATGATGACTTGACGTCGTCCCCACCTTCCTCCGAGTTGACCCCGGCAGTCTCCTGCGAGTCCCCGGCATAATCCGCTGGCAACACAGGACAAGGGTTGCGCTCGTTGCGGGACTTAACCCAACATCTCACGACACGAGCTGACGACAGCCATGCACCACCTGTACACCGACCACAAGGGGGCCTACATCTCTGCAGGTTTCCGGTGTATGTCAAACCCAGGTAAGGTTCTTCGCGTTGCATCGAATTAATCCACATGCTCCGCCGCTTGTGCGGGCCCCCGTCAATTCCTTTGAGTTTTAGCCTTGCGGCCGTACTCCCCAGGCGGGGCGCTTAATGCGTTAGCTACGGCACGGATCCCGTGGAAGGAAACCCACACCTAGCGCCCACCGTTTACGGCGTGGACTACCAGGGTATCTAATCCTGTTCGCTACCCACGCTTTCGCTTCTCAGCGTCAGTTACTGCCCAGAGACCCGCCTTCGCCACCGGTGTTCCTCCTGATATCTGCGCATTTCACCGCTACACCAGGAATTCCAGTCTCCCCTGCAGTACTCAAGTCTGCCCGTATCGCCTGCAAGCTCACAGTTGAGCTGTGAGTTTTCACAGACGACGCGACAAACCGCCTACAAGCTCTTTACGCCCAGTAATTCCGGACAACGCTCGCACCCTACGTATTACCGCGGCTGCTGGCACGTAGTTGGCCGGTGCTTCTTCTACAGGTACCGTCACTTGCGCTTCGTCCCTGTCGAAAGAGGTTTACAACCCGAAGGCCGTCATCCCTCACGCGGCGTCGCTGCATCAGGCTTTCGCCCATTGTGCAATATTCCCCACTGCTGCCTCCCGTAGGAGTCTGGGCCGTGTCTCAGTCCCAGTGTGGCCGGTCGCCCTCTCAGGCCGGCTACCCGTCGTCGCCTTGGTAGGCCATTACCCCACCAACAAGCTGATAGGCCGCGGGCCCATCTCGCACCGATAAATCTTTCCACCCCCAGCCATGCGACCAGAAGTCATATCCGGTATTAGACCCAGTTTCCCAGGCTTATCCCGAAGTGCGAGGCAGATCACCCACGTGTTACTCACCCGTTCGCCGCTCGTGTACCCCGAAGGGCCTTACCGCTCGACTTGCATGTGTTAAGCACGCCGCCAGCGTTCGTCCTGAGCCAGGATCAAACTCTCCGTTGAAGACTCACAATCACACCCCGAAAGATGCAATCAGATCAAAAACCAGAGTCCGAAAACCCAGCAAAACAATCGCCAGCCGGAAATTAGCTGACTAAAAATGTCCGACCCTCCACACGGGGGTATGAAGAGCCGAAACCAAAA
>NZ_JBIRYN010000018.1:0-6238 GCF_044389845.1 Nocardia sp. NPDC019323 | reverse complement strand
GACCGCCACGGTCGACTGGCTGGCCCTCGACGACCCCGCCGTGATCGCCGAAATCGCCGCCGAATCACCACGACCGGTCACCTACGCCCACCGCATTCGCCCACTGCGCGGCAGCGACCCGGCATTCGCCGGACAACAGGTCCTCAGCTACGACGACCTCGCCGCGGCAGCCGCGCGATTGCGCACGCGCACCGAACTGACCTTCGAATCGCGCACCTTCCAGCACGGCAGCCCGCAATCGCCCGCCGCGCTGATCGAGGTGGTCGCCGCCGGCTCGGTGGGCGCGTCGGTGGTGCTGGTCGACGACGTGGACGGAGCGCTGACGGAGTCGCTGGCCGACGAATGGGTAACCCACCTCGTGACCGATCGGACCGGGCTGGACACCCTCGACCCGACGGCACTGGAGGATTTGCACGCTGTGGTGCTGGACAATGGTGTCGGCGCCGTACCGGCGGGCCCCTGGGCCGAGGTGGCCGCTATCGTCGAACTCACCGAACTGCTCGGTAGCGAGTGAGGCGATTCGCGGTCGGACACAAGCCTCCGGTTGTGTGACCATGCACACAGCCGGTTGGTTTGGTGTATCAGGGTGTCCGCTGGAAATGTGTCATGGACGTGTTCTTACAGGCAGGATGTGCAGAGTTTTCATGTTTCGCTTGTCGGGGAATAGTCTGCCGGCTCAGGGATGGGGGACCAGGGACGAAGCGGGGCTCGCGTGACGCGGCCCGCGCGGGTGCGGCCCACGCGCACCCGGCGACCTAGAGTCACTACCCTTCCGCAACTGATGGCAACCGCCGTCGAAGCGAATCCGACCGGTACGGCGGTCGTGTTCGCCGACGCGGTCAGCTCACGCGGACACCTCACCTACGCGGAACTCGACGCCAGATCCACGCGTTTGGCGCGTCTGCTGATCGATCGTGGGGTGGGGCCGGAGGATCTGGTCGCGGTGGGTATTCCGCGTTCGGTGGAGTCGGTGGTCGCGGTGTGGGCGGTGGCCAAGACGGGTGCGGGTTTCGTGCCGGTGGATCCGAACTATCCGGCCGACCGGGTCGAGCACATGGTGAAGGACTCCGGCGCCGTGCTCGGACTCGCCGTCGCGCATGTGGTGGCGGACCTGCCCAGCGAAATCGAATGGCTGGTCATCGATTCCGACACCTGCGCCAGGCAGTTGGAGGACTACCCGACCGAACCGGTCACCTACGCGGATCGGCTGCGCCAGTTGCGTGCCGAACATCCGGCCTACGTCATCTACACCTCGGGGTCGACCGGCATGCCGAAGGGCGTGGTGGTCACGCAGTCGGGGTTGGCGGGTTTCTGCGCCGAGCAGCGTGATCGGTACCGGGTGACGAGCGCGTCGCGGACGTTGCATTTCGCGTCGCCGTCGTTCGACGCGTCGGTGCTGGAGTTGCTGCTCGCGCTCGGCGGCGCGGCGACCATGGTCGTGGTCGCGCCGACGGTCTACGGCGGTGACGAGCTGGCCGCCCTGCTGCGCAGGGAGGGCGTCACGCACGCCTTCATCACCCCGGCCGCGCTGGCGTCGGTGGATCCGGCGGGGCTGGACGAGTTGCGTGTGGTGGTGGCCGGTGGCGAGGCGTGTCCGCCGGAGCTGGTGCGGCGCTGGGTGCGTCCGATCGCCGACGGCCGGCGCGAGTTCTACAACGGATACGGCCCGACCGAGACCACCATCATGACCAACATCAGCGCGCCGCTGGTGGCGGGTGAGACGGTGACGATCGGCGCGCCCATCCAGGCGACCACCGAATATGTGCTGGACGAGCGCCTGGTGCCGGTCCCGATCGGCGTGGTCGGCGAGTTGTACATCGGCGGACCCCAGTTGGCCCGCGGCTACCAGTCGCGCCCCGGCCTCACCGCCGTGCGATTCGTCCCGAATCCGTTCGACCCGAATCACTCCAGGCTTTATCGCACCGGTGACCTGGTGCGATGGACGCCGAGTGGCGAGTTGGAGTATCTGGGTCGCAACGATTTCCAGGTGAAGATCCGTGGTTTCCGGATCGAGCTGGGTGAGATCGATGCGGTGCTTGCGGCGCACGAGACGGTGGATTTCGCGGTCACCGTGGGGCACCAACTGGACAGCGGCGCGACGATTCTCGCTTCTTACGTGCACGCGGCGAGCGGACGTTCGATCGACACCGACGAATTGCTCGCGCACGCCGAGCGCAGCTTGCCGGTGCACATGGTGCCCACCTCGATCACCGTGCTGGACGAGATCCCGCTGACCCCGGTGGGCAAGCTGGATCGTCGTGCCCTGCCCGCTCCGCAATTGCAGACCAAGGAATTCCGCGCCCCGTCGGGAGCGCTGGAGCAGTTGGTGGCGGGTGTGTTCGCCGACCTGCTCAGCGCGGGCGGCGAGATCGGCGCGGACGACGACTTCTTCGAGCTGGGCGGCAACTCGCTGATCGCGACGCAGGTGGCGGCGCGGCTCGGGGCGTCGGTCGGCGCGCGGGTACCCGCCCGCACCGTGTTCGAAGCGCCGACGGTCGCGCTGCTCGCCGCCCGGCTCGCCGAATTCGACACCGGCGCTGCACGTCCGGCGTTGGTGGCGGTGGAGCGTCCGGAGCGGGTGCCGTTGTCGTTGGCGCAGCGGCGGATGTGGTTTTTGAATCAGTTCGATACCGGTTCGGCGGCGAACAATATTCCGTTCGCGGTGCGGTTGTCGGGTGTGTTGGATGTGGCGGCGTTGCAGGCGGCGGTCGCTGATGTGGTGGGGCGTCATGAGACGTTGCGGACGGTGTATCCGGCGGTGGACGGTACGGGGTATCAGCTGGTGCTGCCCGCCGAGCAGGCGACCCCGGACCTGACGCCGCACGACCTGCCCGCCGCGCAGCTGCCGGATTGGCTGCGCACCTTCGCCGCCGCCGGTTTCGACGTCGCCGACGAGGTGCCGTTGCGGCTCTCGCTCGCGCGAACCGGTCCCGACGACTACGTCCTCGCCGTCGTGGTGCACCACATCGCGGCCGACGGCACGTCGATCGCGCCGCTGGTGCGTGACCTGATGACCGCCTACGTCGCGCGCAGCAACGGCTCCGCGCCCGGCTGGGAACCGCTGCCGGTGCAATACGCGGACTACACCTTGTGGCAGCGCGCGCTGCTCGGCGAGGAGAACGACCCTCGTTCCGTGGCCGCGACGCAGATCGCCTTCTGGCGTGAGGCTCTCGCGGGCATTCCGGATCGGCTCGACCTGCCCACGGATCGGCCGCGTCCCGCCACGGCTTCCGGGCGCGGCGGCGTCTTCACTTTCACCGTCGACGCGTCCACCCGGACCCGGCTCGACGAGCTCGCGCACGCGCACGGCGCCTCGTTGTTCATGGTCGTGCACACCGCGTTCGCGGCGCTGCTGGCCCGGTTGTCCGGTTCCACCGATATCACCATCGGCACGCCGGTCGCGGGCCGCGGCGAGGCGGAACTCGACGATCTGGTCGGCATGTTCGTCAACACGCTGGTGCTGCGGACCGCGGTGGATCCGGCGGCCTCGTTCGCCGAACTGCTCGCGGCGACCAAGGAACGCGACCTCGCGGCCTTCTCGCATGCCGAGTTGCCGTTCGAGCGGCTGGTCGAGGTGCTGGACCCGGTGCGGTCGCAGGCGCACCATCCGCTGTTCCAGGTGGCGCTGTTCTTCCAGAACATGGAACAAGCGCAGCTCGAGCTGCCCGGCCTGTCGGTCGGCGCGGTGGACCTCGACGGCGCGGTGGCCAAATTCGATCTGCAGCTGACGGTGACGCCGCAGGAAGGTCCGGACGCGGGCCTGGCCGCCATGTTCACCTATGCCACCGATCTGTTCGACGAGGGTTCGGTCGCCGAATTCGCGGCGCGCCTGAACCGGTTGCTGCGCGCGGTCGCGGCCGACCCCGATCGCGCGCTGGGCGGCATCGATCTGCTCAGCGTGGTCGAGCGCGATCGCGTCCTGCACGAGTGGAACGACACTCGCTACCCCGTCCGCTCCGAGTTGCTGCTGGACGGATACCGCCGCGCGGTGGAAGCGAATCCGGAGCGGATCGCCGTCGCTTACGAGGGCGTCGAGCTGACTTATCGTGAGTTCGACGCGCGGGTGAATCGTCTTGCGCGGTTGTTGATTTCGCAGGGTGTGGGTGCGGAGTCGTTGGTGGGGTTGGCGGTTCGTCGGTCGTTGGATCTCGTGGTGGGGATGTATGCGGTCGTGGCGGCGGGTGGGGCGTATGTGCCGTTGGATCCGGATCATCCGGCCGAACGCATCGCGCACATCCTGGACACCGCTCGCCCCCTCTGCGTCGTGACGACCAGTGCCGACGCGACGGCGCTGCGCGAGGACGTCCGGGCGCTCGCCGTGGACACCTTGGATCTCGACGGCTTCGACGACAGCCCGGTTCGCGCGGATGAGCTGCTGCGTCCGGTGTCGCCGCAGCATCCGGCGTATGTGATCTTCACATCGGGTTCGACCGGCCGCCCCAAGGGCGTCGCGGTGTCCCACGCGGCGATCAACAACCAGATCGCGTGGATGCTGGCGGAATACCCGCTGAGCCGGGACGACGTGTATTTGCAGAAGACGGCGACGACGTTCGACGTCTCGCTGTGGGGCTACTTCATGCCGTTGCGCGCGGGGGCGAAGCTCGTCGTCGCCACGCCGGACGGACATCGCGACCCCGCCTACGTCGCGGAAACCATCGCCGCGCAAGGCGTGACGGTGACGGACTTCGTGCCGTCCATGCTGACGGTCTTCGCCGCGCACACCACACCGGGCAGCTGCCCGACGCTGAAACACGTCTTCGTGATCGGCGAGGCGCTGCCACCGGAGACCGTCGCCGCCATGCAGGCGGTGTCCGACGCCGCCGTGCACAACCTCTACGGCCCGACCGAGGCCGCGGTGTCGGTGACCTACTGGCCCGCGTCGGCGGACGAGCGATCCGTGCCGATCGGTCTGCCCCAGTGGAACACCCAGGTCTACGTCCTGGACTCGTGGCTGCGGCCGGTGCCGGTGGGGGTGCCGGGTGAGCTGTATCTCGCGGGTGATCAGCTGGCCCGTGGCTACGTGCGGCGTCCTGACCTGACGGCCGACCGTTTCGTCGCCAATCCGTTCGGCAACGGCGACCGGATGTACCGCACCGGCGACCTCGTCGTGTGGCGCAAGGACGCCGACGACGCGGTGCTCGACTATCTCGGCCGGACCGATTTCCAGGTGAAATTCCGCGGCCAGCGAATCGAGCTGGGCGAGATCGAGACGGCGCTGCTGGCGCAGCCTTCGGTGAGCCAAGCGGTCGCGCTCGTGTCGCCTTCGTCGCTGGGTGACCAGCTCGTCGCCTACGTCGTCCCGGCTCCGGGCGACCGGATCGACGCGCAGGCGCTGCGCTCCGCGATCGGCGAGACCTTGCCCGCCTACATGGTTCCGGCTGCGATCGTGGCGCTGGAGGCGTTCCCGCTGAACTCCAGCGGCAAGCTGGACCGTAAGGCGTTGCCGGAACCCACCTTCGAGACAAAGCAGTTCCGTGCGCCCGCGAGCGCGATCGAGGAGATCGTGGCGGGTGTGTTCGGTGAGGTGCTCGGATTGGGCCGGGTGGGCGCGGATGACGATTTCTTCGCGCTCGGGGGGAATTCGCTGGTCGCCACTCGAGTCGTGGCGCGTCTCGGCGCGGCGGTCGGTGCGCGGGTGGCTGTCCGGACACTGTTCGAGGCGCCGACCGTGGCGGGTCTGGCGGCCGCACTCGAGTCGCATACCCACGGTGAGCGCCGGATCGAGTTGGGGAGTATCGCTCGTCCGGAGCGGTTGCCGTTGTCGTTGGCGCAGCGGCGGATGTGGTTCCTCAACCGCTTCGACCAGTCCGACGACGCCGCGGAGCAGATCGGTTCGGCGGCTTACAACTTGCCGTTCGCGTTGCGGTTGACCGGTGCGTTGGATGTGGCCGCGCTGGGTGCGGCGCTGCACGACGTGGTGGCGCGGCACGAGGTGCTGCGCACGGTGTATCCGGAGACGCCGGACGGCCCGGTGCAGGTGGTGTTGCCCGCCGCGCAGGTCGCCGTCGACCTCGGTCCGCGGGTGCTGCCCGAGTCCGATGTGGCGAGCAGTGTGTACGCCGTGGCGGCGACGCCGTTCGACGTGACGGCCGAGGTGCCGTTGCGGGCCGTGCTCTTCCAGGTCGACGAAGCACCCGACACCTATGTGCTGGTGGTGGTGGTGCATCATATCGCGGCGGATGCGTCGTCGATGGGTCCGTTGGTGCGGGATGTGATGGTGGCGTATTCGGCGCGTGTC
>NZ_JBIRYN010000017.1:0-7062 GCF_044389845.1 Nocardia sp. NPDC019323 | reverse complement strand
GACACGCGCCGAATACGCCACCATCACATCCCGCACCAACGGACCCATCGACGACGCATCCGCCGCGATATGATGCACCACCACCACCAGCACATGTTCGCGCGGCGCATCAGCGATCCGCAGCAGCCGCACCCGCACGGGCACTTCGGCGGTCACATCGAAGGGAATCGCCGCGAGCGTGTAGACCTCCCGCGCGACCTCGTCCACACCCACCGTGTGCGCCGCCACATCCAGCGTCACCTGCCCGGCCGGTAGCACCACCTGCACCGGGCCATCCACGGTTTCCGGATACATCGTGCGCAGCACCTCGTGGCGGGCCACCACGTCGTGCAGCGCCGCACCCAGCGCGGTGACATCCAATTCGCCGGTCAACCGCAAGGCGAAGGGCAGATTGTAGGCCGCCGAACCGGTCGCCGCGGCAGCGTCGTCCGCGTGGTCGAAGCGGTTGAGGAACCACATCCGCCGCTGCGCCAACGACAATGGCAACCGCTCCGGACGGGCGATGCTCCCCAACTCGGCCCCACGCTCGCCGTGGGTGTGCGACTCCAACGACGCCGCCAACCCCGCCACTGTCGGGGTCTCGAACAACGCCCGCACCGGCACCCGGGCATCGACCGCCGCGCCGAGACGTGCCACGACTCGGGTGGCGACCAGCGAATTGCCGCCGAGCGCGAAGAAATCGTCATCCGCGCCCACCCGGCCCAGTCCGAGCACCTCACCGAACACATCCGCCACGATCTCCTCGACCGCCGTCGAGGGCGCCCGGAATTCCCGCGCGGAGAAAGCGGGCTCGGGAAGCGCCTTGCGATCGAGCTTGCCGCTGGGGTTCAGCGGGAACGCCTCCAGCACGACGATCGCTCCCGGAACCATGTAGGCGGGCAGCGTGTCCCGGATCGCCGCGAGCAATTCGCCCTGTTCGATCGCTCGCCCGGGAGCCGGGACGACGTAGGCGACCAATTGGTCACCGAGCGACGACGGCGCGACCACGGCCACCGCCTGGCTCACCGAAGGCTGCGCCAGCAGCGCCGCCTCGATCTCGCCCAGCTCGATCCGCTGGCCGCGGAACTTCACCTGGAAATCGGTCCGGCCGAGGTAGTCCAGCCGATGCGGCAGCACATCGGTCGGGTTGCGCCAGACCACCAGATCACCGGTCCGGTACATCCGGGCACCGTTGCCGAACGGATCGGCCACGAACCGATCGGCCGTGAGGTCGGGACGCCGCACGTAACCACGGGCCAGCTGATCACCCGCGAGATACAGCTCACCAGGCACACCGGCGGGCACGGGTTGCAGACGCGCGTCGAGCACGTACACCTGGGTGTTCCATTGCGGCACACCGATCGGCACGGAACGCTCGTCCGCGGCGGTCGCGGGCCAGTAGGTCACCGACACCGCGGCCTCGGTCGGGCCGTAGAGATTGTGCACGGCGGCGTCGGACACCGCGCGCACCGCGGCGACGGTCTCCGGCGGCAGCGCCTCGCCGATCACGAAGATGTCGCGCAAGGTGGGGCACGATCCGGGGGCGGTGTGCGCGGCGAAGACCGTCAGCATGGACGGCACGAAGTCCGTCACCGTCACGCCTTGCGCGGCGATGGTTTCCGCGACGTACACCGGGTCGCGGTGCCCGTCGTTGGCGGCGACGACCAACTTCGCACCCACCCGCAGCGGCAGGAAGTAGCCCCACAGCGAGACGTCGAAGGTCGTCGCCGTCTTCTGCAAGTACACGTCGTCGGCGTCGAGCGGATACGCCGCGAGCATCCAGCTGACCTGGTTCTGGATCGCGAAGTGCGAGATCGTCACGCCCTTGGGGCGGCCGGTCGAACCCGATGTGAAGATCACATACGCCGGATGCTGCGGCAACACCGGACGCAGCAGCTCATCCGCGCGAACCGGGCTGTCGTCGAACCGGTTCGGATCCAGCGCGTCCAGCAGCAGCACCGCGGTGCCTTCCGGCACATCCACCGCGTCGGCGGAGGTGGTGAGCACGCAGACCGGCCGCGCCATATCCAGGATGTGCGCGATGCGTTCGGCCGGATGATCCGGATCCAACGGCACATACGCCCCACCCGCCGCCACGACCGCATACATCCCCACCACGAGATCCAACGACCGACGAACCGCCAACCCCACCAACGACTCCGCACCCACACCCTGCGAAATCAACAATCGCGCAAGACGATTCACCCGCGCGTCGAACTCACGATAAGTCAGCTCCGCGCCCTCGTACACCAACGCGACCTCGTCCGCGTAGGCCTCGGCGGCGCGCCGGTAGCCGTCCAGCAGCAGCTCGGAGGGCACCGGATACCCGGTGCTGTTCCACTCGTGGAGGATGCGCTCGCGCTCGGCGGGCGCGAGCAGATCGATCGCGCCGATCGGCCGGTCCGGCTCGATGGCGGCCACGGTGAGCAGCCGATCCAGCCGCCAGGCGAACTCGGCGATCGTCCGCTCGTCGAACAGATCGGTGGCGTAGGTGAACATCGCCGTGAAACCCGTTGCCGCGCCGTCTGCGTTCGGCACCACGGTCAATTGCAGATCGAATTTCGCCACGGCGCTGTCGAATTCGAGCACGCGCGCGGACAGTCCGGGCAGATCGATCTCGGGCCTGCTCAGATTCTGGTAGAACAGCGCCACCTGGAACAGCGGGTGATGCGCCTGCGACCGCACCGGGTCCAGCACCTCGACCAGCCGCTCGAACGGCAACTCGGCATGCGAGAACGCGCCGAGATCGGTTTCCTTCGTCCGGTCCAGCAGCGCGCGGAACGACGCGCCGAGATCGATCCGGGTGCGCAGTACCAGCGTGTTGACGAACATGCCGATCAGCGGATCGAGCTCGCGCTCGCCGCGGCCCGCCACCGGCGTGCCGATGGTGATGTCCTCGGTGCCGGTGAGCCGGGCCAGCAGCAGCGCCAGCGCGGCGTGCACCACCATGAACTCCGAGGCGCCCGCGCTGTGGGCCAGTTCGGCGAGCCCTCGATGCACCGAGGCGTCCACCGCGAAGGAGTACTCCGCGCCCCGGCCGGAGGCGACGGGTGGGCGCGGGCGATCCGAGGGCAGGTCGATCCGGTCCGGGATGCCCGCGAGCGTCCTGCGCCAGTAGGCGATCTGGTCCGCCGCGATCGAGTCGGGGTCGTTCTCGTCGCCGAGCATCGCGTGCTGCCACAGTGTGTAGTCCGCGTACTGCACGGGTAGTGGCTGCCAGGACGGGCGGGCGCCGTTGCGCCGGGACAGGAACGCGCTGAGCAGATCCCGCAGGAACGGCGCGACCGAAGCGCCGTCGGCCGCGATGTGATGCACCACCACCACGACCACGTGGTCCTGGGAACCGATCTCGGCCAGCGCGATGCGCAGCGGCACTTCCGCCGCGACGTCGAAGCCGGTGGCGGCGAAGGTGCGCAGCCAATCCGGCAGCTCGTGTTCGGCCACCGGCTTGGGCGCGAGGTCGGGAACGACTTGCTCGGCGGGCAGCACCAGCTGATACCCCGTACCGTCCACCGCCGGATACACCGTCCGCAACGTCTCATGACGCCCCACCACATCAGCGACCGCCGCCTGCAACGCCGCCACATCCAACACACCCGACAACCGCACCGCGAACGGAATATTGTTCGCCGCCGAACCGGTATCGAACTGATTCAAAAACCACATCCGCCGCTGCGCCAACGACAACGGCACCCGCTCCGGACGCTCCACCGCCACCAACGCGCGCCGATCGCCCGCGCCCTTCAACGGCTCCAGCCGGGCGGCGAGCGCGGCGACGGTGGGACTCTCGAAAATCAGCCGGGCAGGCACCCGCGCGGCGATCGCGGCGCCGAGGCGGGCCGCCGCCTGCGTTGCGATCAGCGAGTTGCCGCCCAGCTCGAAGAAATCGTCGTCCGCGCCGACCGGCGCTCCCGGGCCGAGCAGTTCGGCGAACACCGCGCCGACCAGCTCTTCGAGCGGCCCGACCGGCGCGCGGAACACTTTGGTCCGCAACCGCGGCGCAGGTAGCGCCTCGCGGTCCAATTTGCCCACCGGCGTCAAAGGGATCTCGTCCAGCACCATGACGACGGTCGGCACCATGTGCGCGGGCAGGCTCTGCTCGGCGAAGGCGGCCAGCTCGGCCGCGTCGGCGTCCATCCCTGGCGAGGCATGCACGTAGGAGACGAGAATGGTCGCGCCGCTGTCCAGCTGGTGCCCCACGGTGACCGCGAAATCCACCGTCTCGTGCGCCGCAAGCACCGCATCGATCTCACCCAGCTCGATCCGGAAACCACGGATCTTCACCTGGAAATCGTTGCGACCCAGATACTCCAACTCACCCTCCGGCGTCCACCGCACCAGATCACCGGTGCGATAGAGCCGGGAACCATGGGTGTCGAAGGGGTTGGCCACGAAGCGGGACGCGGTCAGCCCGCGCCGGTCGTGGTAGCCGCGGGCCAGTGGCGCGCCGGCGATGTACAGCTCCCCGGCCACCCCGCTCGGGACCGGGACCAAGCGCTCGTCGAGCACGTATTCGGTGACGGCCCGGATCGGCGCGCCGATCGTCACCGGCTCCCCTGGCACCAGCGGCGCGCTGATGTTCGTCATGATCGTCGTCTCGGTGGGGCCGTACCCGTTGAAGAATTCGCGGGTGCGCCCACCCGACACCGGTAGCACCCAGCGCCGGACCAGCTCCGGCGGGCACGCCTCGCCACCGGCCACCACAACGCGCAACTCGTCCAGCCCCGCCGGATCCACCGACGCCAGCGCGGCGGGCGTGACGAACGCGTGAGTCACGGCCTCCCTGCGCACCAGGGAAGCGAATTCCTCACCGCCGAACACGGTGGGGGCGGCGACGACCATGGTGGCCGCGCCGCCCAAGGCGAGCAGCAACTCCAGCACCGACGCGTCGAACGACGGCGACGCGAAATGCAACGTCCGCGACGCGCTCGTCACCCGGTACCGATCACGCTGCTCGGCGCAGAAACCCGCCAACCCCGACTGCGTGACCACCACGCCCTTCGGCTTGCCGGTGGAGCCGGAGGTGTAGATGACATAAGCGGGATGCTCCGCGCGCAGCGGACGCACCCGATCGGTGTAGGTCACCGGATCGGCCGGGAACTCCTCGAGCCGCCGGGCGCAGTCCGCGGTGTCGATGGACAGCCACTCC
The DNA here is from genome assembly GCF_044389845.1 of Nocardia sp. NPDC019323. Lineage (NCBI taxonomy): Bacteria > Bacillati > Actinomycetota > Actinomycetes > Mycobacteriales > Nocardiaceae > Nocardia > Nocardia sp. NPDC019323. Next base: position 1,934 of record NZ_JBIRYN010000017.1, on the reverse strand, counting down.
ACCCGGTCCGGTAGGTCACCGCCCAGTTCCTCGACGGTCAGCCCGAAGACCGCGCCGGAGTCGGCGACCATGTGCTCGACCCGGTCGGCCGGATAGTTCGGATCCACCGGCACGAAACCCGCACCCGTCTTGGCCACCGCCCACACCGCGACCACCGACTCCACCGAACGCGGAATACCCACCGCGACCAGATCCTCCGGCCCCACCCCACGATCGATCAGCAGACGCGCCAAACGCGTGGACCAGTCGTCCAGCTGCGCATAGCTCAGCTCGGCCAGGGTGGCGGTCGCGTCGGCGAACACCACGGCCGCGCCGCTGGGGTTGGCCTCGACGGCGGTGGCCATCAACTGCGGCAGGGTGGTGACGCGGGGACGGCGGGTCCGGGTCGGGCGCACACGCGCCGGGCGGGTCATGCGCGCACCGCTTCCGCAGTCTCGTCACACCGCTGCCCGACTGCCCGAACCATCGTGCTGCCTCACCCTGTCTATCGTCGCCACCCGCACGTCACCATGCTCCCCGCCCAGGGATCATCGAACGCGCGCATGTCGATCGTTACCGAACCACCGGCGCACGCCCCCCGTGACCGGCCACGATCCGAGGATTTCGGGCCGGGAACGGACGCGTGTGACGAGTGCCGCGGTTGATTATTCCCTGCCTTCGCGCGATTGGGGTCGCGACGTCGGCGGGGACGCTCAACGGCGACCGTCGAGCAGAGCGGCCAGCTGCGGACCGATCACCGCCAGCGCCTCCGCTGTGGCCATCCGGGCATGGGTGACCTCGACCGGCCGATCGACGACCATGCCCTGGACATACGGCCACCAGTCGGCCGCGGCGGCGCGCAACTCGTCGGCGGGGTCGGCGACCGCCGCGCTGAAGTACTGCACGGTGCCGCGGAAGACCCCGGGCCGGTGCTCGGCGATCAGCTCGGCCGAGCGGACCGCGCTGCGATAGATCCGCCGCAGCCGCTCGGGAGTCACCGCGACCAGGTCGGCCGGGATCATGGCGTGCAGTGCGGCCAGCGAGTCGTCGTCGAGCTCGTAGACATCGCCGTCCGCGGTGGCCGCCGTGCCGAGTCCGAGTTCGGCCAGTGCGCCGCGCACCGCGGCGCGGAAACCGACCACGTCCGGATTCGGATGGCTGTCCATCATGGCCAGCAACTCCACCTGCTCGCCCGCGTCCTGCAGCCTGGTGGCGATGGCATGGGCGAGCACGCCGCCGAGGGACCAGCCGAGCAACCGGTACGGGCCCTGCGGCTGTACCGCCCTGATCTCCGACAGGTAGCGCTCGGCCAGCTCGTCCAGCGAGCCGGGCAGCTCGCCGTCTTCCGACAGCGCCGGCGATTGCAGGCCGAAGATCGGCTGCTCGGCGGGCATGAACTGGGCCAGACCCGCGTACGACCAGGCCAAGCCGTACATCGGATGCAGGCAGAACAGCGGGGCCGCCGAGCCGCTCGCCCGGATGGGCAGCAGCACGTCGAGCGCCGCGGTGGCGTCGGCGTCGCCGGCGTCGATGCGGGCGGCCAAGCCCGCCACCGTGGCGTCGGTGAAGAACCACTGCACCTGCACCGCCGCTCCGGTCGCTTCCCGCAGCCGTCCGGCCACCTGGGCCGCCAGCAGCGAGTTGCCGCCGAGCCCGAAGAAGTCGTCGTCCAGGCCGACGCGGTCGGCGCCGAGCAGTTCGGCGAACACCTGCGCCACGGCCTGTTCGGTGGCCGTCTGCGGCGCGCGGTAGTCGACCGTGCTGATGATCTCGGGATCGGGTAGCGCCCGGCGGTCGAGCTTCCCGTTGGGGGTCAGTGGCAGGGTGTCGAGGACGACGACGGCGTCGGGGACCATATACCCGGTGAGGAATCCGGCGACTTCGGCGCGGACGGCGTTGGGGTCGATCGCGGTGTGGGTGTCGGGCACGACGTAGCCGATCAATCGTTCGCCGGT
>NZ_JBIRYN010000016.1:0-13082 GCF_044389845.1 Nocardia sp. NPDC019323 | reverse complement strand
AGATCATGCACACGTTGCCGCATGCCGCGCAGGTCGCGATCCGGGAATCACTTGCCGACAACGACGATACGCAGGTGATGGCCTACAACAGCGGCGATCTGGCTAATTATCAGGGTGGTGCGTTCGACACCACCGTGCGACGCAACACAACTAACGGGTAACATCTGCGATCGTGAATTCGACCCTGGCGCGATTGCGAACTCCCCTGGAGTCGGGGTTTGCCCAGGCCGGCAACATCTTTGCGCTGCTCCTCGACGTTTTGCGGAAGACATTCCGCCGCCCCTTCGAGTGGCGGGAGTTCATCGAGCAGTCGTGGTTCATCGCGAGTGTCTCGATCCTGCCCAGCGCGCTCGTCGCGATTCCGTTCGGCGCGGTCGTGGCATTGCAGACCGGCTCGCTGATCAAACAGCTCGGCGCGGAATCCTTCACGGGCGCTACCAGTGTGCTGGCAACCGTCCAGCAGGCGGCTCCGGTCGTGACGGCCCTGATCATCGCCGGCGCGGCCGGGTCGGCGGTGGCCGCCGATCTCGGCTCGCGCACCATCCGCGAGGAAATCGACGCGATGGAAGTGCTCGGCATCGATCCGGTGCGCAAGCTGGTGGTGCCGCGCGTGCTCGGCATGATGCTGGTCGCGCTGCTGCTCAACGGCCTGGTTTCGGTGGTCGGCATCGCGGGTGGGTACTTCTTCAACGTCCTGTTGCAGGGCGGTACCCCCGGCGCTTACCTGGCGTCGTTCTCCGCCCTCGCCCAGCTGCCCGACCTGTGGATCGGTGAGATCAAGGCGGCGATATTCGGTCTGCTCGCCGGCGTCATCGCCGCGTACAAGGGGCTGCATCCCAAAGGGGGCCCGAAAGGAGTCGGTGACGCGGTGAACCAATCCGTGGTGATCACGTTCATGGTGCTGTTCTTCGTGAATCTCATCCTGACCATGGTGTACCTACAGGTCGTCCCGGCCAAGGGTGCCTGACGGATGGCCACCTCGTACCGGACCCCGGTCGCCAAGTCCCTGCGCCGGGTTGGTGAAGTCGCTCGGATGCCGCTCAACGTCATCGATCGCGCCGGCGAGCAGATGTCGTTCTACACGCGGGCCATCGCCTGGATCCCGCGAACCGCGGTGCACTACCGCAAGGAAGTCATGCGGCTGCTGGCCGAGGTCACCTTCGGCACCGGCGCGCTGGCGGTGATCGGCGGCACCATCGGTGTCATCGTGTTCATGTCCGGCTCGGTCGGCGTCGTCGTCGGCCTGCAGGGCTTCAAGGCGCTGGACGCGCTCGGCAGCTCGGTGCTCACCGGCTTCCTCACCGCCTACATCAACACCCGTGAGATCGCGCCGCTGGTCGCCGCGCTCGCGCTCTCGGCGACGGTCGGTTGCGGTTTCACCGCGCAGCTGGGCGCCATGCGGATCTCCGAGGAGATCGACGCGCTCGAGGTGATGGCGGTGCCCGGCGTGCCGTTCCTGGTGACCAGCCGCGTGATCGCCGGATTCCTCGCGGTGATCCCGCTCTACATCGTCGGGTTGCTCGGCACGTTCATCGCCTCGCGGACGATCAGCATCTGGTTCAACGGGCAATCCAGCGGGTCCTACGACCATTACTTCAGTTTGTTCCTGCCACCGGAGGACGTGCTCTATTCGTTCCTCAAGGTGCTGGTCTTCGCGTTCGTGATCATCATGGTGCACTGCTACTACGGGTTCCACGCCACCGGCGGGCCCGCTGGCGTCGGCGTCGCGGTCGGCCGCGCGGTCCGGGCCGCGATCGTCCTGGTGAACGTGCTCGACTTCTTCCTCAGCCTCGCGATCTGGGGCACCACCACCACGGTGCGGGTGGCCGGATGAGCCGCACCCAAACCTGGCGCTCGACGGCGAAGCTGCGAACTCGAGTGCTGGGGATCGCGTTCTTCGTCGTGGTCGCGCTGTTCCTGTGGACGACCATCGCGATCTACAACAAGCAATTCGTGAAGACGGTCCACGTCGACCTGATCACCGACAGCGTGGGCAACGCGCTGACCCGCAACGCGGATGTGAAGGTGCGCGGCATCACCGTCGGCGAGGTGCGCTCGAGCAACTCCGAAGGCGGCGCGGTGACCTTGAACCTGGCCATCGACCCGGACAAGGCGCAGCAGATTCCCGACAACGCGACCGCGCGCCTGCTGCCCAAGACGCTGTTCGGCGAGCGTTATGTGGATCTGGTGATCCCGCAGGACCCGAGCCCGCGGCATCTGACCGACGGCGTGACGCTGCACCAAGACGTCAGCGGCAACGCCATCGAGCTGAGCAAACTGCTCGACGACGTGCTGCCCTTGTTGCAGGCCATCCCGCCGCAGGACCTGGCGGCCACGCTGGGGGCGCTGTCGCAGGCGCTGTCCGGGCAGGGCACCGCGCTCGGGGAGAGCGTCGACAAGCTCGACGACATCTTCCGCCAGGTCAACGTGGTGCTTCCGGACCTGAGGGCCGATCTGCGCAGCTTCGCCGAGGTGGCGGCCACCTACTCCGACGCGGCGCCGCAGCTGATCCAGGCCCTGGACAACCTGCGCACCACCAACGCCACGATCGTGCAGCGGCGCACCGACATCGACGCCCTGTACGCGACGCTGACGCCGACCTCGGCCACCACCACCGAGTTCCTGATCGCCAACCGCGACAACATCATCGACGTGGCCGCCGACTCCCGCCCCGCGCTCGAGCAGTTGGCCTACTACTCGCCCAACTACGCCTGCTCGCTGGCGAACTTCGCGCAGCTGAAGCCGCGCATCGACCGGATCTTCGGCAAGGGCACCGACACCCCGGGTTCCCGAGTGACCATCGAACTGACCAACACCCGCGGCAAGTACCTGCCCAACCAGGACGAACCGCGCTGGCTGGACACCAGGGGGCCGTGGTGCATCCCCGAGATGCCGTTGGGCGTCGATCCCGGCCAGTACACCGGAGGGCCGAACAACGACGGCTCCTACGCCGTCCCGAGCCGCAACCCGGGTGACCAGGAGATCGGTCATCTGGAGCCGCCGCAGTTCGGCGTCCACCCGGCGAGCAAGATGCCGACGATCGCCGGTTCCCCGATGGAGCGGCAGTCCCTCGGCGCGATCTACGGCGCGGCCAACGGCGTCGCCCCTGATCAGGTGCCCGGCTGGGTGACCAGGGCAGGCGCGCCCGCGTTCCGCGGAAGCGAGGTGAGCGTGCGATGAAGCAGCAACTGCGCGGCCTCGGCGGGCCGCTGACCAAGTTGATCATCTTCGTCCTGGTGACCTTGTTCGTGACCACGGTGCTCGCGCTGTCGATCGCCAACTACAGCGGCGGCGGCACGAAGTTCAAGGCCAGGTTCACCGACGTCACCTCGCTCAACCCCGGTGACGAGGTCCGCATCGCCGGCGTGCGAGTCGGCAAGGTGACCGATGTGTCCATCGTCGACAAGCGTCTGGCCGAGGTGAAATTCGAGCTCACCGACCGGGACTGGCTGCCCGCGTCGACCACCGCGACGATCAGGTACCGCAACCTGGTCGGCCAGCGCTACATCGCGCTGGAACAGGGGACCGGGGAGCAGGGCAAGAAGCTCAACGAGGGCGGCACCATCCCGCTGGAGCGCACCAGGCCCGCGCTCAATCTGACCACGCTGTTCAACGGCTTCCGTCCGCTGTTCCGCACGCTGACCGCCGAGGACGTGAACAAGCTCTCCTTCGAGATCATCCAGGTCTTCCAGGGCGAGCAGGGCACCATCCACGATCTGGTCGCGACCACGGCGAACCTGACCAACAAGATCGCCGACAAGGACGCCGTGATCGGTGAGCTGACCCGCAATCTGACCGCCGTGCTCGACACCGTCAACCAGCGCGACGACCAGTTCGATCAGTTGATCGTGAACACCGAGGCGCTGATCAGCGGCCTGAACGCCGACCGGGACACGATCGGCCGCTCGGTGACCTCGCTGGCCGACCTGACCTCGGCGACCTCGGACCTGCTCGTCCCGGTGCGCCCGACGCTGCAAGGGTCGATCGCTGGTCTGAGCCAGCTGACCGGCACGCTCGACGAGCGCCAGGACGAGGTGAACGAAGCGCTGACCAACCTGCCGCTGAAGATGGAGAAGCTCGGCCGCGCCGCCAGTTACGGCTCCTGGTTCCAGTTCTATCTGTGCGGCATCGACATCGTCGTGGGGCCGGGCGCGGTCGACGCGCCGCAGCTCAACCTGCCCGCGGGCCTGCCGACGATCAACCAGCCGATATACACCAACGCCGCGCCGCGCTGCCACGGGAAGGCCCGCTGATGGAGGACCGCATTCTGCTCGGCAAGCGCAGCCCGGCGTTCCTCGGCGCGCTCGGCATCGCCGTGGTGCTGCTGGTGACGATGTCGGCGTTCTTCCTGGATCAGCTGCCGATCATCGGCGCGGGGACCAAGTACACCGCGGAATTCCGCGAGGCGGCGGGCCTGAAGAAGGGCAACGAGGTCCGGGTGGCGGGCGTCAAGGTCGGTTCGGTGTCCGACGTGCGGCTCGACGGTGACCGCGTGCTCGTGGACTTCCGCACCAAGGACACCTGGATCGGCAACGAGACCACCGCGTCCATCCAGATCAAGACGCTGCTCGGCCAGAAGTACCTCGCACTCGATCCGCGAGGCTCGAAACCGGCCGATCCCAGCTCCCGGATCCCGCTCTCGCGCACGGTGTCTCCGTACGACGTGGTGGACGCGTTCACCGATGCCGCGCGCACGATCGATCAGATCGACACCGCCCAGCTGGCCAAGAGCATGCAGGTGCTGTCGGAGGCCTTCGAGACGACGCCGCCGGAGATCCGCGGCTCCATCGACGGCGTCGCCCGGCTGTCGGAGACGCTGGCCAAGCGCGATCAGGAGTTGAAGAAGCTGTTCGCCGCGACCAGGCAGACCACCAAGATCCTCGCCGACCGCAACGCGGAGTTCGAGCGGCTGCTCGCCAACGGCGGGCAGTTGCTCGCCGAACTGAACGTCCGGCAGCAGTCGATCAAGCAGTTGCTCTCGGGCGCCAAGACGGTCTCCGCGGAGCTGAGCGCGCTCGTGCACGACAACGAGGAGCAGATCGGTCCCGCGCTGCGTAACCTGCGCGCCGCCATCGATCTGCTCAACGACAACCAGCAGAACGTCTCCAAGACGCTGGAACTCGCGGCGCCGTTCTACAGCCTGTACGCCAGCGTGCTCGGCACCGGGCGCTGGTTCGACGCGGTGATCGTCAACGTGTTGCCGCCCGCGCTGCCCGAAATCCCCGGCTACCGTCAGCCGATCCGCACTTTGGGAGGTAACTGACGTGGCGGACAACTGGCGTAGCGATCCGGTCGGTGCGGTGCGCGGCTCCAGCCGCGGCGCCAAGGTCGGCATCGCGCTGATCGTCGTGCTCGCCGTGCTGGTGGCGGTGGTGCTGTGGTGGCTGTTCGACCGGCTGTCCACGACCAAGATCACCGCCTACTTCGACCGCTCGGTCGGCATCTACGAGGGTTCGGACGTGCGCATCCTGGGCGTGCCGGTCGGCTCGGTGGATTCGGTGGAGCCGCAGGGCGATCAGGTCAAGATCGTGATGAGCGTGGACCGCAAGTACGACGTCCCCGCGGACGCGCGAGCCGCCCAGATCACGCCGTCGATCGTGTCGGACCGCTACATCCAGCTCACCCCGGTGTACACCGGCGGCCCGAAGATGGCGCGCGACGCGACCATTCCGCGGGAGCGCACGGCGACGCCGGTGGAAGTCGACCAGCTGTACAAGAGCATCACCGAACTGTCCGACGCGCTCGGGCCGAACGGCGCCAACGCCGACGGGGCGGTGAACGACCTGGTGCGCACCGGTGCGGCGAACTTGGCGGGCAACGGCGAGGCGCTGGCCAACAGCCTCACCCAGCTGTCGCGGGCGGTCCGCTACCTGTCGGACGCGCGCGGCGACATCTTCGACACGGTGAAGAACCTGCAGGCCTTCATCACCATGCTGGCCCAGAACGACCAGCAGGTCCGGCAGTTCAACACCCAGCTGGCCGATCTGTCGACGTTCCTCGCCGACGAGCGGCAGGATCTCGGCGCGGCGCTGAACCTGCTGTCGATCGCGCTGGGCGACGTCGCCCGCTTCATCGACGACAACCGGGGCCTGATCGCGGACAACGCCGAAAAGCTGATCCAGCTCACCAAGACGCTGTCGGACCAGCGCGACGACGTGGCCGCCTTGCTTCCGGTCCTGCCGGTGGCGCTGAGCAACCTGATCAACGTGCACAACGCCGAATCGGGCACCCTGGACATGCGCGCGAACTTCCCCGAACTGCAGGACCCGTTCGGCGTGGTGTGCAAGATGCTCGATCTGTCCAAGCTGATGCCGGGCGATCCCAAGTTCGAGGCGCTCGGCAGGCAGATGCGGCCGATCCTCGACCACTGCAAGGAGATCACCGACCAGATCACCGCCGGGGTGCAGACCCCGACGCTGAACCTGCCGTTCGGCATCCTCAGCGGCGAGAACCAGCAGCGCGACCCGGTGCCGGGTACGGTGCCCGGCACGCCGTCGGACCGGCTTCCGCCGTCGCAGGGAGGGGCGCGATGAGCACTCGAATCCGTTCGCTCGCACGCGGTCTCGGCGCGGCGCTGGCACTCGGCCTGACCGGTGCGCTGATCACCTCGTGCGCCTCCGACGGTATCTACAGCGTGCCGCTGCCCGGCGGCGCCGACGTGGGCGAGCACCCGATGCACATCGACATCCAGTTCGACGACGTCCTCGATCTCGTGCCGCAGTCGGCGGTGAAGGTCGAGGGTGTGCCGGTCGGCCGGGTCGAGAAGATCAGCATCGGCAAGGACCAGTGGACCGCGACGGTGCGCACCGTGGTCAACTCGTCGGTGAACCTGCCCGCCAACGCGCGGGCCGAGGTCAGGCAGTCGAACCTGCTCGGCGAGAAGTTCATCGAGCTCTCCAAGCCCGCCGCCGACCCGGAGCCGAGCAGGCTGGCCGACGGCTCGGTCATCCCGGTCGACCGCACCCGGCACGCCACCGAGGTCGAGCAGGTGCTCGGCGCGTTGTCGCTGCTGCTCAACGGCGGCGGCGTCGCGCAGTTGCAGCCGATCGTCACCGAGCTGAACAAGACCATCGGCGGCCGCGAGGACCGCGTTCGCTCGCTGATCGAGCAGGCGAACACGCTGATCGACGGCCTGAATCAGCAGGTGGACGACATCACCCGCGCGCTCGACGGCCTCGACGTGCTCAGCGCCAGGGTGAGCAAGCAGACCGATCAGATCGGCAAGATCCTCGACGAGCTGCCCAAGGGCATCAAGATCCTGGAAGAGCAGCGTCCGCAACTGGTCGCCCTGCTCGCGCAGCTGGACCGGCTCGGCGAAGCGGGCTTCGACGTGCTGAACACCGCGAAGGACGACCTCATCCGCGACCTGACCTCGCTGCGGCCGACGCTGCAGGAACTGGGCCGGTCGGCGCCGGATCTGGTGTCCGCGGTTCCGCTGATCCCGACCTACCCGTTCCCCGACTCGGCGCTGGAGAGCACCTTCGGCGGCAGCGTGAACACGTGGTTGTCGGTCGATCAGCAGATCGGTGTCACGCTCAGCAACTTGGGTGTGGGCAAACCGGACCCGGTGTACATCCCGCCGGTCGGCCCGCCCGTTCCGGTGAACCCGACCAACCCGTACTACAACGGCAACGGCCCGCGTCCGGGCTGGCCGACGGTGTCGATCCTGCCGCTGCCGCCGCTGATGGCGCAGCCGCCCGCGCCCGGTGTGCCAGGTCCGGTCGGGGCGATCCTCGAGCAACTCGGCGTAGGGAGTGGTCCGCGATGACACGTCTGGTGCGGTGGCAGCTCATCGCGTTCGTGGTCATCGCGGTGCTCGGCGTCGTGTACGTCGGCGGCAAATACATCCGGCTCGACCACATGTTCGGGCTCAACCAGTACACGGTGAAGCTGCGCGCGGCGCAGACCGGCGGCATCTACAAGGGCGCCGAGGTGACCTACCGCGGCGTCGCGGTCGGCCGGGTCGGTGAGCTGGAGCTCACCGGCGAGGGCGTGGTGATGAACCTCGTCATCGACGCGAGCGCGCCGAAGATCCCCGCCTCGGCGAAAGCCGTGGTGGCCAACCGGTCGGCGATCGGTGAGCAGTACGTGGACCTGCAGCCCGATTCGGACGCGGGCCCGTACCTGCGGGACAACTCCGTGATCACCTCGGCGACCCTGCCGGTGTCGGTGGAGGAGCTGGTGTCCAGCGTGGACACCTTCGCGAGCTCGGTGGACCTGAACGCGCTCAACACGACGGTGCGCGAACTGGGCAAGGCGTTCGACGGCAAGGGCGACGACCTGCAAGTGCTGATCGACTCGCTGAACAAATTCACCGAGACCTTCCACGCGACGCTGCCGCAGACCATCCAGCTGGTTCGCGACGGCCGCGTCGCCCTCGGCACGCAGGCCGAGCAGTCCGCGGCGATCCGCGAATTCAGCGACGGCTTGGACAAGCTCACCGCCCAGTTGCGTTCCAGCGACCCCGACGTGCGCAGGCTCATCGGCACCGGAACCGACGCGGGCGAGCAGATCGGCGCGCTGCTCGAGCAGAGCGGCGGCCCGCTCACCCAGGATCTGTCCAACCTGCGACTGCTGTTGCAGGCGATCTCGCCGAAGTTCTACGCGATCAAGCCGCTGCTGCAGATGCTCCCGCAGCTGTCGATCGGCGGCTCATCCACCGCGCCCGGCGACGGCACCAGCCATTTCGGCCTGGTGCTCGAGACCAACAATCCGCCCGCCTGTACGGTGGGCTACGAGGGCACGCATCGGATTCTCGAACAGATGAAGGCGCAGAACCCGGACTTCGACGACACGCGCGACGAGTTCCCGTTCAACAAGGACGCCAAATGTCTCGTGCCATTCGGTAATCCGACCGCCGTCCGGGGTGGCGAGCGAGCCGAGTTCGCCGATCCGGCCATCGTCCAGCCCTGGGACTCCAACCCCAAAACCGATCCGGAAAAGCTGAACCTGACTCCGGTCGCCGTGCAGTTGTCGACCCTGCTGGGGGTCACGCCGAAGCGGTGACCAGGAGCAATGACGTTAGGGTGTCTCGCGTGAGTGACTGGAGCGAGCGGACCACGGGCATGTCGCCCTGGAGCGCGACCGAGCCGACCGACGGCGAGGCGCTGTCATGACCGCCGATCTGACCAAGCGGTCCGATACGGCGGCGCCGGACGCGCCGGACACCGCGACGACTACGGCGGACGAGTCCACCGCGAAGACCGACGCCGGCGAGCGGAAGGCGGCCGACCGGGCCGGCGGCGACTCCGCGCGGACCGGTGGCGCGTCCGTGCTCAGCCGGGTGGCGTTCGTGGGTTCGGCGCTGCTGCTGGTGGTGGCGTTGATCGGCGCCGCGTGGTTCGGCGCGGGCTGGGTGCGGGCGGCGTTCACCGACGGCCCGCGCGCCGAGGCCAGGGACACCGCTCTGGACGCCGCGCGCCAAGCCGCGCTCAACATGACCTCGATGAACCTGGACGACGTGCCCGGCTCGCTGGCGCTGGCGCGGTCCTCGATGACCGGCGCGCTGCTGGACTCGGCCACGAAGAACAAGGACCAGGCCGAGCAGATGGCGCAGCAGAGCGGGGTCGGGATGACCTCGAAGGTGCTCGGCGCCGCGCTCACCTCGCTCAACGGCGAGCAGGACAAGGCATCGGCGCTGGTCGTGCTGCAGGTGACCGAGAAGGGCAAGGACAAGCCGCCCGCCGACTACCGCTACACCTGGACCGTCGACGTGGCCAAGGACGGCGGGGTCTGGAAGGCCGAGCAGATCTCCTCGCTCAGCCAGCCGGTGCTGCTCAGCGGCGGACCCGCCGCGCAGCCGCCCGCGACCGACCAGCCGCCCGCCGCGCCGAAGCCGGGATCGTAGGAGGACACCCATGACGTCTCGCCGACCGGTCAACCGGGTCACCTCCAAGCGCAGGCCGAGCGCGGAATCGAGCCGGACCACCGCCCCCCGCGCGGACCGGCCCGCACCGGCCCGTAAACCGCGCTTAGCGGGCGCTTCGCGTCCCGCCACGGAGTCGGAGACCACCGGCGCCGAACCGAGCCCTGCCGGCGCGGCACGGTGGCGCAAGATCATCTCGCGCGGCCCGGACCGTCCGCGGGGCACGACCGGAAGGCCGCGCTGGGGCGTCACCGCCACCATGCTCGTCGCCGCGCTCTTGCTCGGCGGTTTCGCGTGGCTGGCCGCGCAACGGCCTGGAGTGGACACCTCGAATCGGGCCTACGTGGACAACGAGGCCACCCAAGAGGTGCGCGCGGCCGCCGACAACGCCCTGCGGGCTGTCTACGCCTACGACGTGAAGAAGATCGACGGCTATCGGGACGCCGCGAAGCAGGTGCTCACCGGAAAGATGCTGGCCGATCTGGACAAGTACGCCGATACCACCATTTCGGCGGTCAAGCAGGCCCAGACCAGTGCCGACGCGAAAACAGACCCGATTGCTGTGACATTGCTCACCGACGATCGCGCCGAGCTGATCGTCAATCTGGTGGTGAGCGCGACCAAGGACGGCGTGGCGCAGCAGAGCGTCTCCGGCCCCGTGGTCCTGCACATGCAGAAGGTGGACGGTCGCTGGCTGGCCAGCGACATCGTCGATCAGTAACGGCTACCACATCGGCCGGGATGACGCAGCGCGGCAGGCGATCTCGCCGGCGGCCCCGGGCGGGGCTGCCACTTGACGAGTTTCGCCCGAACCGTCACGCTATTCACAACAGCGGCAGCTGTCACAGTGGCTTCCAGCGCACCGCGCCCGAAGGACGCAGCCAGCGAATTCGGGCCCGGCGCGGCAGCCATGCGGACGATCACACGGGTGGTACTTTGACACCCCCGTGTACTTGGGTGTAGGTTTGGACGTTGCGCTGGCTGCCTCCTGTCCATACCTCGATTTGCACACGTAAGTTCACCTTTCCGGTGTTACTTCCGTCGTTGCCTGTTCGAGTTTCGTTCGGGTAGTAACCAGCGGAATTCGTAGCAGACAGAGCGACGGTCGCGGACCACCACGCGACGCGCATGAGGTGCTGGAAGGACGCATCTTGGCAGTCTCCACCCAGACCAAGGCAGTTGCCGGAATCCCCGGAGCCCCGTTGCGGGTGTCTTTCGCGAAGATCCGTGAACCCTTGGAGGTCCCCGGGCTTCTCGACCTACAAACGGAATCGTTCGCCTGGTTGATCGGTTCGCCGGATTGGCGCGAGCGCGCGGCGGCTCGCGGCGACGTCGGCCTAGTCGGTGGCCTCGAGGAGGTGCTCGAGGAGCTCTCCCCGATCGAGGACTTCTCCGGCTCCATGTCGCTGTCCTTCTCCGACCCGCGCTTCGAGGAGGTCAAGGCCTCGATCGATGAGTGCAAAGACAAGGACATGACGTATGCGGCTCCGTTGTTCGTGACGGCGGAGTTCATCAACAACAACACCGGTGAGATCAAGAGCCAGACGGTCTTCATGGGTGATTTCCCGATGATGACCGACAAGGGCACGTTCATCATCAACGGCACCGAGCGGGTCGTGGTGTCGCAGTTGGTGCGTTCGCCGGGTGTGTATTTCGATCACACGGTCGACAAGGGCACGGAGAAGGATCTGCACAGTGTGCGGGTCATTCCGTCGCGTGGCGCGTGGCTGGAGTTCGACGTGGACAAGCGCGACACCGTGGGTGTGCGCATCGACCGCAAGCGCCGCCAGCCGGTCACGGTCCTGCTGAAGGCGCTGGGCTGGACCACCGAGGAGATCGTCGAGCGCTTCGGCTTCTCCGAGATCATGATGTCGACCCTGGAGAAGGACAACACCGCCGGTCAGGACGAGGCGCTGCTGGACATCTACCGCAAGCTGCGTCCGGGTGAGCCGCCGACCAAGGAGTCCGCGCAGACCCTGTTGGAGAACCTGTTCTTCAAGGAGAAGCGCTACGACCTGGCGCGCGTGGGCCGCTACAAGATCAACAAGAAGCTCGGCATCCACCTCGGCGAGCAGGTCGTCGGTTCGGTGCTGACCAAGGAAGACATCGTCAACACCATCGAGTACCTGGTGCGTCTGCACGCGGGTGACAAGACCATGACCGCCCCCGGCGGCGTCGAGGTCCCGGTGGAGGTCGACGACATCGACCACTTCGGCAACCGCCGCCTGCGCACCGTCGGCGAGCTGATCCAGAACCAGATCCGGGTCGGCCTCTCGCGCATGGAGCGCGTGGTCCGCGAGCGGATGACCACTCAGGACGTCGAGGCGATCACGCCGCAGACCCTGATCAACATCCGCCCGGTCGTCGCCGCGATCAAGGAGTTCTTCGGAACCTCCCAGCTGTCGCAGTTCATGGACCAGAACAACCCGCTGTCGGGCCTGACCCACAAGCGCCGCCTTTCGGCGCTCGGCCCGGGTGGTCTGTCCCGTGAGCGCGCCGGTCTGGAAGTCCGTGACGTCCACCCGTCGCATTACGGCCGCATGTGCCCGATCGAGACCCCGGAAGGCCCGAACATCGGCCTGATCGGCTCGCTGTCGGTGTACGCGCGGGTCAACCCGTTCGGTTTCATCGAGACCCCGTACCGCAGGGTCGTCGACGGCCGGGTCACCGACGAGGTGGTCTACCTGACCGCCGACGAAGAGGACCGCCACGTCCGCGCCCAGGCGAACTCGCCGGTCGGCCCGGACGGCCGCTTCCTCGAGGATCGCGTCCTGTGCCGCCGCGGCAACGAGGAGAACGAGCTCGTCGCCGCCAGCGAGGTCGACTTCATGGACGTTTCGCCGCGTCAGATGGTGTCGGTCGCGACGGCGATGATCCCGTTCCTCGAGCACGACGACGCCAACCGCGCCCTCATGGGCGCGAACATGCAGCGTCAGGCGGTTCCGCTGATCCGTTCCGAGGCGCCGATCGTCGGCACCGGTATGGAGTTGCGCGCGGCGGTCGACGCGGGTGACGTGGTGGTGAACGAGAAGGCCGGTGTGGTCGAGGAGGTTTCCGCCGACTATGTCACCGTGATGCACGACGACGGCACGCGTAAGAGCTACCGGATGCGGAAGTTCAACCGGTCGAATCAGGGCACGTGTTCCAACCAGCGTCCGATTGTGGATGAGGGTCAGCGGGTGGAGCGTGGTCAGGTGCTGGCCGATGGTCCGTGCAC
>NZ_JBIRYN010000015.1:0-82710 GCF_044389845.1 Nocardia sp. NPDC019323 | reverse complement strand
CGCCGCCCGATCCAACTTCCCCACCGGCGTCAACGGAATCTCATCCAACACCATGATCGACGCCGGAATCATGTACGCGGGCAACGACTCGGCGAGGTGTTCCGCGAGCGCATCGGTGTCCACGTCGGCGCCGGGTCGCGGCAGCACGTAGGCCACCAGGGCGGTCGCGCCCGACGGCAGCGTCTTGCCGAGGGTGGCCGCGAAGTCGATGTCGGGATGGCTGGTGAGGGCGTTGTCGATCTCGCCCAATTCGATGCGGAAACCGCGGATCTTCACCTGGAAGTCCGAGCGGCCCAGATATTCGATGACGCCGCCGTCGTTGCCCCCGGTCTCGGTGCGTCGTACCAGGTCGCCGGTGCGATACAGGCGCGCGCCCGGGTTGCCGCTGTCGGCGCCGAACGGGCTGGCGACGAATCGCTCCGCGGTCAGGCCCGGACGGTTGAGGTAGCCCTGCGCCAGCGCGGGACCGGACAGATACAGCTCGCCGACCACCCCGGCCGGCACCGGACGCAACCGCGAGTCCAGCACGAACGCGCCGACTCCCGGGATGGCCGTGCCGATCGTGATGGGTTCGCCCGGCGTCATCGGCGGCGTGCTGGTGGCCAGGATCGTCGCCTCGGTGGGGCCGTAGCCGTTGTAGAACTCGCGCTCGGCCGCCCAGCGTCCGACCAGCTCGGGGCCGAACTTGTCACCGGCCACGACCACGGCCTGCAGGTCGTCCAGCCCGTCCGGGTCCACCGATTCCAGCGCGCCAGGCGTGATGAGCATGTGCGTGACGTGCTCGCGGCGCAGCAGATCCGCCAGCTCGAAACCGCCGAACACGGTCGGCGGCGCGATCACCAGCGTCGCGCCGGAGGAGAAGGCCAGCAGCAGTTCCAGCACCGAGACGTCGAAGTTCGGCGAGCAGACGTGCAGGACGCGGGAGTCCTCCGTCACGCCGTAGTGCTCGCGCTCCGCCGCGACCAGCCCGGCCAGGCCGCTGTGGGTGACCACGACGCCCTTCGGCTTGCCCGTGGACCCGGAGGTGTAGATGACATAGGCCGGATGCCGCTCGTCCAGCGGGCGCACCCGGTCGGTGTAGGAGATGGGATGTTCCGGGCGCGCGGCGATGCGCGCGGCCTGCACCGGGTCATCCAGCTCGATCCAGTACACGCCCGTGCCGAGCACGGGGCGGTGCGCCGAGGTGGTCAGGCCCACGGTGGCGCCGGAGTCGGCGACGATGTGGTTGATGCGGTCGGTGGGGTAGGTCGGATCCACCGGCACGTAGGCCGCGCCGGTCTTGGCGATCGCCCAGACGGCGAGCACCGACTCCACGCTGCGCGAGATTCCGATGGCGACCACGTCGCCGGGCCCGACACCGCGCTCGATCAGCTCCCTGGCCAGCCGCGAGGACGCCGCGTCCAGTTCGGCGTAGGTGAGCTCGCGATCGTCGGCCGGGTCCCCCGTCGGGTTGAACCGGATCGCGACTTCGGTGGCGGCGGACTCGACGGCGGCGGTGAGCAGCTGCGCGAAGAGCGGACTGCCCGACCTGCGGCGACGGCTACTGCGAGCAGAGCGACGGGCGGTTTCCATTCGAGTGCATTCACCTCTCGCATCGAGCCAGGACCCGGGCTCTACCCTGCTCAGGGCTTGTTAACCGGGGCCAGCGCGGACCGAGCAATCATATAAGGGGCTGACCACTGAACCCGCGCGCTGTATTGGATTGCCGCGGGTGCCGTCGCTACGGCCCCGCGCCCCCTGGTTGTGTGCTGTCCTCTCGTCGCACACCATCCGCCCCCCTGGAATCGGTGTCTTGCCTGATTCCTGCCGTTATATCGGTACGGACGCCGTCGTGTTGCAGGACCACCCCGATCGGTGAGCTTGCTCACAGCCATCCGCGCCGCGTGGCCTGCACCCCCGCCTGGAATCTCGTACTCGCCCCGAGCCGCTCCAGCAGCCGTGCGGTCCGGCGGACCACCGTGCGCCGGGACATCCCGAGCCGCCGGGCGATGGTGTCGTCGGTAGCGCCGAGTCCCATCAGGGTCAGGATCGCGCGATCGCGTTCGTCCAGCGCCTCCGCGGTCGGATTCACCGAGATGGGCGCGGCCATCGTCCACAGCACGTCGAAGGTCTTGATCAGCAACTCGAGCGTGGGCGATCCGGTGATGCGCAAACCCATCGGGTCGGGCCTGCGGTCGTCGGCGTGCAGCACCAGGCTGGCCCGTTCGTCGTCGCTGATGATCAGTTTGAACGGCGGCTCTGGCAGGGTTCTGGCCTGCGCGCCGCCCGCGTTGGTGGACAGCGCGTGGCGCAGGCGCTCCGGGTCCTGATAGACGGTGTCCTGGTACAAGGTCTGGTAGCGGATGCCTTCGGCGAGCCTGGTCCGTTTGAGTTCGAACAGCTGGCGCTCGCGTTCGGGATCGCTGAGATAGGGCCCGCGCTCGACCAGCTTGACGCAGCTGCGCGCGCCGGTCTGCATCTCTTCGAAATCCGCCAGCATTTCCAGCCGCTCGTACACCGGCACCACCGCGCCGTTGCCGCGCGGCGAGCGGCGCACCGAGCGGAACGTCTCGCTCAATCGTGCTGCGGCAGCGTGCATCTGGTTGATCTCCTGCTGCCTTCGCCGTGCCTCGGCTTCGGACAGCGATTCCGGCGCGTGCGCGTCCCACAGCGGTTCGCCCTCGGGCGACTCGATGCGGATCGCGGCGTGCAGTTCACACAACACATCCAGCGATTCCGCGGCCAGGTCTTCCGAAACGCCCAGGTACTGCGCGATATCGGCGAGACTCGACCGCGGATGGTGCACCAGCACGGCGTACGCGCGGCCGTGCGGTGACCCAGGCTCGAAGATGTCGCCCAGCTCGATCACGGCCCGAGCCTAGCGACCGACCGGTGCCCATGGGTCAGCTCCGCGAGACCCGCGCGCGAACCGCCTCCCACGTCACCGGGACGCGGGAGGCTACGCGGCGCGCAACCATGCGCTGATCGGAATAGCAAGCCGGACAGGAGAATCAGTGCGCGGACGGGCCCCACTCCAAGGGCACGCCCTTGGCGGCGAGGTAGGGCATCGGGTCGATCTTGGTGCCCGACTGGTCCCAGATCTCCAGGTGCAGGTGCGGACCGGTGGACTGCCCCCGGTTGCCCACGGTGGCGATCACGTCGCCCGCGTTCACCCGCTGGCCCGCGTGCACGAACATCTCGTTCACGTGGCCGTAGACCGCGGTGGTGCCGTCGTCCTGCAGCACGCGCACCCACAGACCGAAACCGGAGGCGGGACCGGCCTCGATGACGGTGCCGTTGCTGACCGAGTGGATCGGCGCGCCCAGCGCGTCGGCGAAGTCGAGGCCGTAATGCATGGCGCCCCAACGGCTGCCGAAGCCGGAGCTGATCTCACCGGCCACCGGGCGCACCGCGGGCGCCGGGGCGACCTGCTGCTGCACGCCTTTGAGGGCCTGCTCGGCCTGCGCCAGGGGGGCGGCGAGTTCCGGAGGAAGATTGGGAATGCCGAACGGCGCGGCGACCGGGGCGGCGATCTGGCCCGCCACCGCGGCGGGCTCCGGCGCGGGCAGCGCCACCGGCTCGGCGGCGGCCTTCGCCTCGGCGACCGGGAGGATGCTCGTGCCCTTCACCGTGGCGGGCGCGGACTGCGCTTCCTCGTCGGTATCGTGCGAACCGGGGAGCAGCGGCGACGCGTAGGCGAGCGCGGGAGCGACCTGGCTGGCGGCGCCGATCAGGGCGCCTGCGGCGACCGCGGCGGTGGCGGCGGCCTTGACTCGCTCGGTGGCGGACGGTTCGGCGCGGTGCCGCGTCGGACGGCCCGTTTCGCCGCCGTCGCCGAGGAGGCTCTGGACGGTAATGGAACTGGGGCCTACACGGTGCTGCGACAAAGCTGAGTCCTCGGTCGTACAACAGGGTCCGGGATGCCGGGGCCCGAGCCGATCCGGTTCGATAACGTTCCGATGAAGCCGGGCAAATAACGGTTTGGCATCCGTTGTGACGGGAACTCTACCGCGTCGTGACCATTCCGCAACCTTCCGGCGGAAAAACGCTGGTGAGGCCTGGGTCACATGTCCAAATGAGCGCATGCGCGACAATCGGACCGTGATCATCGACGAGTTGGACGTTCCGATCGCGCTCGCCCCGATGGCGGGCGGCCCCTCCACCCCCGAGCTGACCGCCGCGGTGACCGAGGCGGGCGGTTTCGCCCAGCTCGCCGCCGGATATCTCAGCGCCGCCGACACCGCGGCGCGGATCGCGGCGACCCGCGCGGCCACCGGCAAGCCGTTCGGCGTGAACCTCTTCGTGCCAGGACCGCCGACTCCGGCCGCCGACCTCGCGGACTACTTGAACGAACTCGGCGCCGAACACGACCTCGGCGATCCGCGCTTCGACACCGACGACTGGGACGCCAAACTCGACCTGCTCGTCGCCGATCCGGTCGCAGCCGTGTCGTTCACCTTCGGCTGCCCGAGCCCAGCGGACATCGGACGGCTGCACGCCGCCGGCTCCGAAGTCTGGGTCACCGTCACCTCGGTGGCCGAGGCGCGCATCGCAGTCGAGGCGGGCGCCGACGTGCTCATCGCCCAGGGTGCGGAGGCGGGCGGCCACCGGGCGACGTTCACGGATCGTCGCGCCGACGACGCCACCGACCCGCTCGGCCTGCTGGCGCTGCTGCAATTGCTCGCCGCCGCCACCGATCGGCCGCTGGTGGCCTCCGGCGGCCTCGCGACGGGCGCGGGCATCGCCGCCGCGCTGGCGGCGGGCGCCGCGGCCGCGCAACTGGGCACGGCGTTCCTGCGCTGCCCTGAGGCGGGCACCAGCCAGGTGCACCGCGCCGCGCTGACCGCCGACACTCCGACGATGCTCACCCGCGCGTTCACCGGGCGCAGGGCACGCGGGTTGCGCAATCGATTCCTGGTGCGCCACACCGCAACAGCGCCGACCGGATACCCGGAGATCCACTACGCCACCGCCCCGCTGCGCGCCGCAGCACGGGCCGCGGGCAACCCCGACGAGGTCAACCTCTGGGCGGGTCAAACCCACGAGCTGGCACCGGAGCTACCCGCGGGCGAATTGGTCGCGACCCTGGCCGCCGACACGAAAGCCGCACTGGAAAAAGCTCTTTCACGCCGAATCCAGCATTATTGACAACGACTTTCGTTTAGACTTCAGTGGCATCGCATCGACGTCCAGCACTGGAGGAGAGCGCCATGTCCCTTGATGTCCCCACCGCACTACTCGAACGCGCCGAACGCGGCGAGGTCGACGACGCCGACTTCGTCGAGGTCGTGCGCAATTCGCTGCCATACGCCTGGGAGGTGGTCAGCCGCGTCGCCGGTGAACTGCGCTCCGGCACGGCCGAATTCGCCGACAACACGATCGCGCCGCCCGACGAGACGGCGCGTGGACAACTGCTGCGCGCCATGGCTTCCGACGCGATTCGCGGCGGACTGGAACGGCACTTCGGCGTGAAGCTCGCCTTCCAGAACTGCCACCGGGTCGCCGCGTTCCCGCTCTCCGCGGTCGGCGGCGATACCTACACCACGTTCATCGGCACCAGGGCCCAGCTGCTCAACCAGAGCCCGGAACTGCGCAACTGCTGATCCACGAACCGAACACCCGGCGCGGCCAAAAGTTTCGCCCGCGCCGGGTGTTCTCGTGTGTCCGGCGCCGTGCCCGCGCGTCGCCGCCGCCCGCCGCGGTGGTCTGCGCGTAGGGTGAACCGCCATGAGCAGCAACGATCTTCGCGATGAGGTCGAGGCCCGGCTCGCGCCGTGGCGCGAACAGCTCGGGGCGGACCGCGCCGCCTACACCAATCACGTGCTGCGCGTCCTGGCGCTGTGCGACCTCATGGCCGACGACCGGCGAACTCCGCCGAGCACCCGCGAGGAATTCCTGACCGCGGCCGTTCTGCACGACATCGGCATCTGGTCGGCGGGCACCTTCGACTACCTCGCCCCCTCCTGCGATCAGGCGCGCGCCTGGCTGGCGAGCATCGACCGCGACGACCTGACCGCACTGGTGGTGGCGATGATCGACCAGCATCACAAGCTCCGCCCGGCGGGCCGGCCGCACGATCCGGTCGAGATCTTCCGGCGCGCCGACGCGATCGACGTCGAACTCGGTTTGTTCGGCCGGTTCGGCGTCTCCCGCCGGACCTACCGCGAGCTGGCGAAACGCTATCCCGACCACGGCTTCCACCGCAGGCTCGTGACCCTCGCCGCCCGGCGGCTGCGCAGCCACCCCGCGTCACCACTGCCGATGCTGAAGTGGTGACGCGGGGCGGCGATATCAGGCGAGCGTGGTGACGTCCAGCTCACCGTCGGCGTACTGGCTGCGCAGCCGCTTCTTGTCGAACTTGCCCACGCTGGTCTTCGGCACCTCGGCGATGAAGGTCCAGCGTTCCGGCAGCTGCCATTTGGCGAACTTGTCGGCGAGAAAGTCGCGCAACTCCTCCGGCTTGGCCTCGGCTCCCTCGGCCAGCACCACCGCCACCAGCGGGCGCTCGTCCCACTTCTGGTCCGGCACGCCGATCACCGCCGCCTCGGCGACGGCGGGGTGCCCGATCACGGCGTTCTCCAGATCCACCGACGAGATCCACTCGCCACCGGACTTGATCACGTCCTTGGACCGGTCCACCAGGGTGAGATAGCCGTCGGGGCTGATCTTGCCGACATCGCCGGTGCGCAGCCAGCCGTCGTGGAACTTCTCCGGATCGACCGCAGCGCCGTCCGGCGAATAGTACGAGCCGGTGATCCACGGACCGCGCACTTCCAGCTCACCCAGCGACTCACCGTCGTTGGGCACCACGCCGTCGTCGCCGACCAGACGCGCTTGCACGCCGGCGGGGAAGCGGCCCTGGGTCACCCGGTAGGCCCACTTCTGCTCGTCGGTGACCGCCGTGGCGGGCGGATGCGCCACGCTGCCCAGCGGCGAGGTCTCGGTCATGCCCCACGCGTGCAGCACCCGCACGCCGTGGGAGTCCTCGAAGGTGCGCATCATCGACGGCGGGACCGCGGAGCCGCCGACCACCACCGCGCGCAGATGCGTGATGTCCTGCGGATTCGCCGCCAGCGCCGCCAGCACCCCGCCCCAGATGGTCGGCACCGCGGCGGCGAAGGACGGCTGCTGCGCGGCCATCATCTCCAGCAGCGGCCCCGGCTGCAGGAACCGGTCCGGCATCAGCAGATTCGCGCCGGACATCAGCGCCGCGTACGGCAGGCCCCAGGCGTTCGCGTGGAACAGCGGGACGATGGCCAGGATGTTGTCGGTTTCGAACAGGCCCATCCCGTTGTTCGCGGCGACCTGCATGGCGTGCAGCCAATTCGAGCGGTGCGAGTACACCACGCCCTTCGGGTCGCCCGTGGTGCCGGAGGTGTAGCACATCGCCGCGGCGGAGCGCTCGTCGATCACCGGGAAGTCGTAGGTGTCCGGCTGCCCGCCGAGCAACTCGGTGTAGGCGTGCACCTGCACACCCTCCGGCGCGGTGAGCGTGGCCGCGTCGCCGTTGACCACGATGACGTGGCGGACGGTCGTCAGGTGCGGCAGGATCTGGCCGAACAGCGGCACCAGCGTGCCGTCCACCAGCACCACCTGGTCTTCGGCGTGATTGGCCACGTACACGACCTGGTCGGGGAACAACCGGATGTTCAGCGCGTGCAGCACCGCGCCCATCGCGGGCACCGCGATGTAGGCGACCAAGTGCTCGTTGTTGTTCCACATGAACGTGCCGACCCGGTCGCCGACCCCGATGCCGAGCCCGCGCAGCGCGTTCGCCAACCGCGCCGATTCGGCGCCGACCTCGCGATAGGTCATGGTGCGCACGCCGGTGCCGGTCCACGTGGACACGGTGGAATCCCCGGCGAACGTCGATGCGTAGCGCAGCAACGTGGCCAACGACAACGGCTCGTCCTGCATAGTGCTCAACATCGGAACTCCTTTTTCTTCGGTGACTTCCCGTCAGAAAGCCAAGTCGGTTGCGGCCACCTTCGGGGCTTCGATGCGCTCCCGTGCGGCAACCCCACCCCGCGGGTCACTTCGGGAGACAGAACGCGCGCGTGGCCCGGCGCCCGGTGGACAACGGCTCGCCCACGGGCCCGGAGGGCCGGCTGCGCAGCGATGCGGCGCTGCAATTCGCGCTCGGCGTTCTCGCGGACGAAGCCGACAGCGGCCGGATGCGCCTCAGGGCCGATCGAGGCGCGGTCGCGATCTTCCGCGTCGTGACCGCGGAGAACCAGGTCGGGCAGGTCAGGGAAAGTCGGGATACGCGGCGGCATGGTTCAGCACGCATCGACCATGAGCCACATCACACGGGGGATGCTACCCAACGGTAGGCCGCCTCGGGCAGCGGTGGCGAGCCAAGACCCGCGCATCCATCCGAGGGCATACGCCATCAGTTTCCGCTGGTCAGCTCGGCGCTCCGATCTCAGGTCCGAACGGTCCCGTCGACCACCACTTCGGTGTGCGCCGGGTAGGCGTGCACCACCGCTGTGTCCAGCTCGGGCACCACATGGGTCAGGGCGTGCTGGGCCTCGTGCGCGACGCGATGGGCTTGCGCCAGCGTGATCGTCGGGGCCACGTCGAGTTCCACATCGGCGTGCAACCGGTGACCGATCCAGCGCATCCGCAGGCTGCGCACGCTCTGCACGCCCGGCTCGGCGGCCAGCGCCCGCTCGGCCGCGGTGACCATCCCCGGCTCGACGGCGTCCATCAGACGACGCAGCACGTCGCGTGCCGCGGTTCGCAGCACGGCGAGGATCGCGACGGTGATGAGCAGCCCGACGATCGGGTCGGCGAGCGGGAAGCCGAGTGCCACTCCGCCCGCGCCGAACAGCACGGCCAGCGAGGTGAACCCGTCGGTGCGCGCGTGCAGGCCGTCGGCGACCAGCGCCGCCGAGCCGATCCGCCGGCCGACGCGGATCCGGTACAGCGCGACCGTCTCGTTGCCGATGAACCCGACCAACCCGGCCGCGGCAACCCAGCCAAGATGCTCGAGCGGCTGCGGATCGAGCAGCCTGCGCACCGCCTCGTATCCGGCGATCAACGCCGACAAGGCGATCATCGCGACGACGAAGAGACCGGCCAAGTCCTCCGCGCGGCCGAAGCCGTAGGTGTAGCGACGGGTCGCGGCCTTGCGGCCGAGCGCGAACGCGATCCACAGCGGGACCGCCGTCAGCGCGTCGCCGAAGTTGTGCACGGTGTCGGCGGCAAGGGCCACCGAGCCGGACGCGGCGACGATCACCAGTTGCAGCACCGCGGTGCACCCGAGCACGACCAGGCTGATCTCCACCGCCCTGATGCCGATCGCGCTGGATTCCAGCGCGTCGTCCATGCTGTCGGCGGCGTCATGGCTGTGCGGGACGAAGATCTCCCGCAGAACGCCGAACGGACCGGAACGATGCCGGTGATGTCCGTCGTGGTGGTGGTGCCGATGGGTCATGCGCTCGCCTCGTCTCGGCCGGGGACTTCGCGCAGCGCGCCGGCCCCACGATGATGCGCGGGAACACCGGGCCCCGCGTGCTCGGCGTTGTACACCGCGTCCACCACCAACTGGCGGACGTGCTCGTTCTCCAAGCGATAGAAGATCGTCGTCCCCGCTCGGCGGGTGTTCACCAACCGCGCCATGCGCAGTTTGGCCAGATGCTGCGACACCGAAGGCGCCGGCTTGCCGACCTGGCCGGCCAAGTCGTTCACCGACAGTTCGCGGTCGACCAGCGCCCAGAGCACTTGCACCCGAGTGGGATCGGCGAGCATCCGGAACACCTCGACAACCAGTCCGACCTGATCCTCCGCGAGACGCGGACGCAGTTCCTGGTTATCTGCATTCATACGCAGATACTAGAGCAGGACGGGGCACCGTTACCAGCGCTCCGGGCCGATGTGGCGGCGGCACCCCCTGCGTTGCCGCCGACACACCGGTCGACCCCGAAACCCGAACAGGTCTTCTGTCTTAGTCGACGGTCGCGTCGGTGCGCCAGGCGAGCGGACTGATATCACCTGAATGAGACAAACCGATCGGCACGACGTTCCCGCCATGTGGGCATACGTCCGGAGGGGTGGCGGTGACCAGTGTGAATGCCTCAGCGTCGCAGCGACGTTCACGCGCACCTGCGCGCACAGCTGCACGTGCAGTACGGCCGTTCCGGCGCTGCACCGCGCTCCGATCGGAACATTCCGCACCGATCCGTGGTATCCGGCGCGATCCGGCCCGAGCCGTGCGGCCCGGCCGCGACCCGTTCGACGGCCACCCGCCGACATGAACGAGCCGTCGGGCGCCCGACCACTACCCCGTTACTGTGAATCACGAGAGACGCACCGAGCGACCGTGGAGTAGACGACATGCCAGTGGACCGAATGCTGCCCACCCCCGAGGCCAGGGACCTGCTGGAACTGACCCGCGACATCGCCGACAAGGTGCTCGAACCGCGCGTGGCCGAGTGCGAGAAGACCGGGATCTTCCCCGACGGCGTCTTCCCCGCGCTGGGCGCGGCCGGGCTGCTCAGCCTGCCTTATCCCGAGGAATACGGCGGCGGCGCGCAGCCCTACGAGGTGTATCTCCAGGTGCTCGAGGAACTGGCCGCCCGCTGGGCCGCCGTCGCGGTCGCCGTCAGCGTGCACAGCCTGTCGTGCCATCCGCTGTTCACCTTCGGCACCGAGGAGCAGAAGCAACGCTGGCTGGCCGACATGCTCTCCGGCGAGACCATCGGCGCCTACAGCCTGTCCGAGCCGCACGCCGGGTCCGACGCGGCCGCGTTGCGCTGCCGCGCCACCCCGGTGGCGGACGGCTACCGGATCACCGGCGCCAAAGCCTGGATCACCAACGGTGGTCGCGCCGACTTCTACACCCTGTTCGCCCGCACCGGCGAAGGTTCCCGCGGCATCTCCTGCTTCCTGGTCCCCCGCGACACCGAAGGGCTCAGCTTCGGCAAACCGGAGGAGAAGATGGGCCTGCGCGCCGTGCCCACCACCACCGCCGCCTACGACGACGCGTTCCTGCCCGCCGAACGTCGCGTCGGCGCCGAGGGACAGGGACTCTCGATCGCCTTCAGCGCCTTGGACTCCGGCCGCCTCGGCATCGCCGCGGTCGCCACCGGACTGGCGCAGCGCGCCCTCGACGAGGCCGTCGCCTACGCCAAGGAGCGCGAGGCGTTCGGCCGCCACATCATCGACCATCAGGGGCTCGGCTTCGTCCTCGCCGACATGGCCGCCGCGGTGGATTCCGCTCGCGCCACCTACCTCGACGCCGCCCGCCGCCGCGACGCGGGCCTGCCGTACTCGCGCCAGGCCAGCGTGGCCAAGCTCGTCGCCACCGACGCCGCCATGAAGGTCACCACCGACGCGGTCCAAGTCTTCGGCGGCTACGGCTACACCCAGGACTTCCCGGTCGAGCGCTACATGCGCGAAGCCAAAGTGATGCAGATCTTCGAGGGCACCAACCAGATTCAGCGTCTGGTCATCGCGCGCCAGCTCGCCGGGAACTGATGCCACAGGTGGCCGTAAATGCCGATTGAATGACCGCGGATGTCTTCGGACCTGCGGATACCGGCTCGTACCCTGAGAAGATGACGACGCCGTCCATCATCATCATCGGGGCCGGATTCGGTGGGCTCGGCATCGCGCTGGAGCTGCGGCGGGCCGGGCTGGACAACTTCACTATCCTGGAGCGCGCCACCGACCTCGGCGGCGTCTGGCGCGAGAACACCTATCCCGGCGCGGCCTGCGACGTGCCTTCCCCGCTGTACTCCTGGTCCTACGAGCCGAAATCCGATTGGCCGCGGCGTTTCTCCGAACAGCGCGACATCCACGACTACATGCGTGGCGTCGCCGACCGGCACGGCCTACGGCGCTTCATCCGCTTCGGCACCGAAGTGACCGACGCGGAGTTCGACGAGCGCACCGGCCAGTGGACCGTCCGCACCGCCGACGGGGCGCAACTGACCGCCGACATCCTCGTCCCCGCCGTCGGCCAGCTGTCGCGCCCAGCGCTGCCGAACATTCCCGGCATCGACACCTTCACCGGCCCCGCCTTCCACTCCGCCGAATGGGACCACGACGTCGACCTGACCGGCAAGCGCATCGCCTGCATCGGCACCGGGGCCAGCGCGATCCAGTACATCCCGCGCATCCAGCCGACCGCGGGCCACCTCACGCTGTTCCAGCGCTCCGCCGCCTGGGTGCTGCCGAAGGCCGACGTCGAGTACAGCGCTGTGCACCACGCGCTGTTCAAATACTTCCCGCCCAGCCGGCTCGCCGAGCGCTTCGCCATCTGGTCGATCTTCGAATTGCTCGCCCTCGGCCTGACCGACATCCCGTCGATCAAGACTCCCGTGATCGCGTTGGCCGACCGGCACCGGGAAAAGCAGGTCCCCGACCCGGAACTGCGCGCGAAGCTGACCCCTGACTACGCGGCCGGGTGCAAGCGCGGACTGTTCTCCAACGAATATTTTCCCGCGCTGGCGCAGCCGAACGTCACCGTGGAGACCACCGCCATCGAGGCGATCACGCCGACCGGCGTCCGCACCGCCGACGGCGTCGAGCACGAAGTGGACGTCATCATCTTCGGCACCGGCTTCAAGGGCACCGAGTTCCTGGCGCCGATCAACATCTACGGCCTCGGCGGGCGCAAGCTGGCCGATGTCTGGGGCGACGAAGGCGCGCGCGCCTACCTCGGTCTCTCGGTGCCCCAGTTCCCCAACCTGTTCATGATGTACGGCCCGAACACCAACGTCGGCGCCGGCTCCATCATCTACATGCTCGAGTCCCAGGCCCGCTACATCCGCCAGGTCGTGCAATACCTGGCCGATCGCCCCGGCCGCTACCTCGCCGCCCGCCCGGCCGCGGAGCAGCGCTGGGACGCCTGGTTGCAGAAGCGGTTGAAGGACACACCGTGGAACTTCTGCTCCAGCTGGTACCGCAACGCCTCAGGCCGCATCACCAACAACTGGCCCGGGGCCACCGTGCTCTACCGCTGGAAGACCAGGACTTTCGACCCCGCCGACTACGACGAGGCGCAGGCGCCCGCGAAGCCGTGACCGCACACTCAGCGAGACCTCAGCAAGCCGACAGTAAACTGGCATTGTCCGAGATCCCGCGGAAGAGGTGCCCATGTTGTGGCTGCTTATCGCCCTTGTCCTCGGCGCGCTGATCGTCCTCCTGATATGGCAGTCACAACAGGGCGAACAGCGTAGAGCCACCGAGCTGGCCGACGCGCTCGCCGACGCCAGGCAAGTGAACGAACGGCTGGGCGGCCAGGTCTACAGCCTCTCCGGCAGCAACGACGCCGCCACGCAGGCACTAGCCGACGCCTCCGAACGACATCTCGCGGCCGGCGCGCAACTCGATCAGGCCCGCACGCCCACCCAGGCCCGGCTGGCGAAACAGACCGCGTTGGAAGGGCTCTACTACATCAGGGCCGCACGCACCGCGATGCACATGGACCCCGGCCCCGCGATCCCCGGCCTCGACGGCCAAGACACCGCCGGGCAGGTGACCGAGAAACGCGTAGTCGAGTACGAGGGCAGGCAGATCGCAGCCGCCCCCGACCCCTCGGCCTCGACCCCGAACTACTACCCCGGCGGCCGAGTGGCCGGACGCCCGGTACCCGCCGGGTGGTACTCCGAACCCTGGTGGAAGCCCGCGATGGTCGCGGGCGCCTGGGGCATCGGCTCCGCCCTCCTGTTCACCTCCCTGTTCTCCGGAATGTCCGGAGTCGGCTACGACGCCCACGGCTTCGAGAGCGGCTACGGCGAAGGCTTCCAAGACGGCCTGGCCGCGGACGGCGGCGGGTATGACCAGGGTGGGGATTACTCCGGTGGGTACGACGGAGGCGACTACTCCGGCGGCTACGACGCCGGAGGCGGTTACGACGGCGGCGGCGGTTACGACGCAGGCGGCGGCTTCGACGGCGGCGGCGGTTACGACGCAGGCGGCGGCTTCGACGGCGGCGGCGGTTACGACGCAGGCGGCGGCTTCGACGGCGGCGGCTTCGACGGCGGCTTCTGACCTCTCCACCAGCCCTCCCCGCAGCGATGCGGACTCCGAGCCAGATACCCGGTAGACTGCGAACGTCCCGGGCGGGCCACAAACCCACCCACCCAGCCTTCGTAGCTCAGGGGATAGAGCACCGCTCTCCTAAAGCGGGTGTCGCAGGTTCGAATCCTGCCGAGGGCACCAACATCATGGGCAACTTTTTCAGTTGTTGCCCTACCTGCGACGGGCCGTGTGCTGGTTTGGTTTGATGCTGGCGGCGGTTCGGCGGCGGGTTCCGGGGGTGCGATAGCGGTCAGCGCGGCGGTGGCTTGTGCGGCGGCGGGGAGTGTTTCCGTGGTCAGTGTGGCGTGGATGGTGGCACGTTTGGTGTCGTGGTCGTAGACGATCTCGAGACCGAACGCCTCGTACAGGTCGCGTTGCAGGGCGTCGGGGGCGTTGGTGAGTTGCAGCGCGAGTCGGGGTAGGTCTTCGATCAGGTCGGGCTCGTTCGGTGGTCGTCGGGCGGCCTGTTCGCGCAGGGCCTCCAGAGCGGTGTTCTGACTGCCCCGGACCGTGCGCGTCGCGGTGTTCGCCGATATCTTCGGCGACCTCAACCAGTTGATCGGCAGCGAGGTAGCGCCCCGAAGTGCAGCCTGGTTCAGAATCCGGGTACCGGCTCTCGAAGTGCGGCAACGAGATAGGCGCATCTACTGCTTCGCCACTGCATGCCCTAGCTACCGGTGAGAGTCAGAAGTGTTGGCCGAGAACCACTATCGAAAGATGACGATCCGCGAGGTGAGGATACGGTACTGGCATATCTGGAACTGTCGATTCGATAGACGGCGCCTGCTTCCTCCGGCCTGCAAGAGGAAACCGGCAGGGCTTGATCAGTCGTCGATGGATCGCGACCGCCGCTCCACCTCACGCTGTGCCGCACGATCGGCAGCAAGAGCAGCGCTTCCCGAAGTGATGTCGGGTCCTCATCTAGAGGGCCGAGCATCGACTCCCATTCGGCGAGGTGCTCATTGAGAAGCTCGCACCACAGTGGTACGCCCAGCAACTTTTCCGCAACGCGCGGGCGATCTGTGCGACCAGCACTATCTGGGCATACTGAGGCCATTTGCCCAGGAGATAAAAGCGCTTTCTTCATTGGACCTAGGGGTCAGTGGACGCTGGCAGTAGTTGAGGATATTAACCGCTGGGCCCAGCGTTGCGCCCAGCATTGCCTTGAAAGTGGCATTCTGGGACGAGGAGTACTCATCGAAGACTGTCAACGTCGCGCGTTCGAAGACTTCGATATCTATCTCGTACATATCGCTGGCTATCGCTGTCAAGCCGGTTGCAGTACCCAACACCGAGCAAGTGTCGGTATACATGCGTACGAACAGGTCGCCTACCCGCAACGACGGACTCCATACTGTCTGGTCACCAACCTCGAATGCGTAGCTCATCATGCCCACTCTACTAGAATCTGGACGCCAGGATTTTTGATACGCATCTTCTCCACTGCAGCCTCTACCTGCGCCTGGAAATTGGGATCGGCGCCAGGGGTCGTGAACCGGAGTCCGATGGGAGCCTGCTCATAGCCATCGATATACTGTCGAGCCTCGATGTAGGACCCCAACTTCTTTTCCACCTGTTTCGCAATCCATTTGTCAACATCGGCGGCATCCGTGGCCGACTTCTCCTCCCATAGGACTCCATTCTCGACTTCATCAATATCGGTGATTGTCTTGGACGTATCATTCGGATTGTCGATCTGCACTTCCCGATCCCCGTCCTTCACATGATATTTTCCGTCGCTCCCCAGGTGTGGTCGGCGTGGATCAGTGAACGTGACATCCTTTTTTGGGTCCGATGTAGTGAGGAGTATCGGTAGTCCGACAATAGTGGGCAGCCCGCCCGTCGTCAGAGCAGCCACGGAAAAGGCGAAGCCGCCGAGCGCGGTGAGGAATGTGTTGGCAGGACCAGCCAAAGCTCCGGCAGCCTGGTTCAGGAAATCGATCTCTTCTTGGCGATCGTTGGGTGTTTTTTGCCCATTCGGTGTCTTTTGCTTTGTTGGTGGCTCTTTGACCTGCACCATCGAACGCCCGATCTGAATGGCGGTGACGACAACCACCATGGTGAACTGAGTGTTCATGTCCGAGCGCATCGTGGTCAAAGCAACCTTGTGGGCGTCGACTGCGGCTGCGATGTCGCGGGCAGCGGCTTCGATGTCGCCGACGCTGTCAGCGAGCATGCGAAGGTGGCCTACGAGGTTCGGGATGTCTTTCGGGACGTTGGATCCGTAGCCACGCTCAAGCCCGGAGGCGACCACTAACAGTCGTCCCTTACCGGTGTACACGGGGTCTGAATGAGCGAAGGTCTTCCATGCGGTTGCGGCGCGCGCCAGCTTGTCGGTGTCCCCGTCAGGGACTTCGCCGCCAGAGACAAGCGCAGTGACCTTGTCCTGCAGTTCGGTCCAGTCCGTCTCGAGTCCGCGGCTGTAAGTCCCCGATGACGCGACACCGTTAACTATGCCGGGGCCGTAAGGTAGTTCCGAGGGGAAACCGCTGGGCAACGATGGTGGGGCGCCCTTGTTGGGGTCGCGGTTGGCTTTGTACTCCGCGTACTTCCAGTTGTAGCCAGCCGCAGTCAAAACGTCCCCGAAGTGCTGCAATGCCCGCGCGAAGCTGGTCGCCACCAGCGTCACTGCGCCGGCGCGGTCATCATAGGCTTTCGACCACGTCTTGACCGCCTGGTAGCCACCGGCCATCGCGCTGGTTTCCAAAAGGACACGTTGCATCGCGTTGTAGACGGTTTGGAATTTCTCCGACAGGTCGTAGCATTCCTTGGCCGCGCTCTCATAGGACTGTGGGGAAATTGAGCCCACTGAGTTCAGCCGCCACTCATTCTCAAATTATTTCCGCTGCCGCGCCGTAGGCGTCACGGGCAGTGACGGCGGCGGTGTACATCTCAGTGATTCCTTCAACCATTGCGGCAGCCCCGGTTGCCCATTCTCGGTAGGCTTCCTCCTGGGCGGTGGCAGCGGCTCCCTGCCAGTTTTGTTGGATGGTGGCGATTCGGTGGTTGAGTCCGTCGAGACTTTCGGTAAGGAACCCAATGAATCCAAGGGCGCGGGTCACGAGCTGGTCCAACTCATCGATATCGAACGTGAAGTCCCGGAAGTCGTCGGCCATCACATATTCAGCTCCGGTAGGTCTAGCGAATTAAAACTCGTTGCATTGGAAATATCGCTGCCAGCAATGGTCTTGCTTGCTACGCCAAGAAGTCCGCCCATGGCCGCGAGCGCATCCAGTACGGTGGCAGCGCCCTCCTTGGCTACCGTCCAGCCTTCACCGAATGCGTCTGCTGCCGACCCCTTCCAATTGTCGAGGACGCTCGAAACCTCGCGGTCGAGCGAATTCAACCCGTTCATCAGAGAACTAGCGACTTGCTCGACGTAGACGCCCGCATCGGTCACCTCGTCCGGAACAATCGCGAAATCTGTTCCGGGCGAACCCTGCTCGGTTGACACACGACCCCCCTCCTCCAGACATCAGGAAGACCTTAGCCACGACCGATCCCAAACGCAATGGCATCAACCCTGCCGGCAGTCAGTTGGACCTCGTGGTCGCGCGGATAGGCAACTCGCGTGCAGCCATGTGCCGAACGGCTTGGATAACGAGCCCGTCTGAACACATTCTCGACCGCCGTCATGGCTTATCCTCCTACGCGAAGTTTCCTGGTCAGCAGAACGCTCGAGACGGCCTCCCAGGAGCGCAGTCCAGCTTCTCGCTAGACGCGAGCGTCGGCACTGCACACCCTCGTCTCCGCGATCCTCTGCCCTGTCTCCGGAGCACAGAGCCTGCACGACGGTGGCTGTGGCTCGGTTCGCTGCTGAAAGTATCGACAGCTCAGAGGTTCGGGCTTGCTGGTCGTGGGGTCGCTGGGATCGTGGCGGGATTGTGGGTTGGGGTTCTGTTGTTGCGGCGGTGGGTATCTCGATTCGATCGTAGGGGCAGCCCGGCGGGGCCCGGCCCTACGAGGGCGAGAGCCGGAGAGCGGGTCGGCAAAGGCACTCGGTGAGTCAACCCGAGGGGCCGCCGCCCTGGGCGGATCGGAGTGTGCAAACCGTCCAATCAGTCACATGTGGTCGATAATCTCCGTAACGTTGTTGAGCCGCAATGGTGTTGGAGGGCTCGCGTCGATCGCCCTGTTCGCGAAGAAGAAGTTCGAGAATCGAGAGGCGAAGCACGCAGCGCTGACTGCGATAAAGCGCAACACCGCCCTCGTCGAAGGCATGGACGCTCAGATCGAGGACCTCCTCCAGCGGACGACCTCGCTGCGCGAAGGGCTGGTGAAAAGTTACAGCGAAGCCTTGGTGCACTTCCGCGCCGATTTCCACGCGCTCGCCCCTGCCGAGCGGTCGACACTCGCCACGTTGGTGAACAACACGAAGTCGTGCGCGAGCATGCTGAGCATGCGCATCGAACAGGATGCCGATAGTGCGTGACGCTGCCGAGTTCGTCACGGGCGCCCAAGAGCAGGCCGTTGCCTCCTGGGTGAGCTATCTCAACCAGCTCCGCATGGACAACCTTCTGAGCGCGCTCAGCCAGCAAGACGAGCACCTTCGGGACGCGCTCACCAGCGTCGATGAAGCCGTCAAGAAGATCGACCTCGAGGTGGTCGCCGCCAACCGCGGCGGACAGCATGGCATGCACGGCTTCATCGCCGAGATCGCCGAGGTCGGGATCGGCAACGCCCGAAACCAGATCCTCGGCCACGAGGCCGTCTACCAGTGGGTCAACGACAACGGGCCCGTCGACCTGATGCGCGGAAGTGTCCAGATCCAGCAGAAATTCGTCGCAGCGGGTGGCCGCTTCTCACTGGGCGCTATCGCCGAGCACCTCCAGAGGTATCCCGAATACGTGCGCAACGGTGGGAAATACCAGATCCCCCGTGATCACTTCGAGGTGATCCAGCGGCTACATGCCTTGTCGCCCGAGGAAGCGAGCAAGCTACTGTCACGCAGCGGCGACGGACCTTCCCTCAGAGACTGGCAGCGGGTCCAGGCCTTCTTCCAAACCAGATCGGTCGGCTTCGATTCGCTCGAGCCCTCGACGCTCGAGTACAACGAAGTGCAGCGCGATGCCTACACCTCGACCATGGCGGCCGAAAAGGGCTCGCTCCACGCCACGAACCGGTCCCTGCGCCACGATGCCTACCAGCACAGCCGTCCGACACTGCGAGAAGGAGGCACAGCCGCACTCACGGCCGCCGCGACCGCGGGCGCGACCGCGTTCGTACTGGCCGTGGTCGCCAAGCGTCGGGAAGGCAAGCGGCTCAGTGAATTCAGCGAGCGCGACTGGATCGACCTCGCAGGCGAGACCGGCTCGGGTTTCGGCAAGGGCGGCGTCCGAGGACTGAGCATCTACGCGCTCACCAATTTCACCGCGACCTCCGCAGCCGTCGCCAGCTCGATCGTCACCACATCCTTCAGCATCGCAGAACAAGCGAACAAGCTGCGCCGAGGCCAGATCGACGAACTCGAGTTCATCGAGAACTCCGAACTCATCGCCTTGGAGGCCGCAGTACGCGCGCTGGCCTCTTGCGTCGGCCAGGCGACCATCCCCATCCCGGTCCTCGGCGCCGTCATCGGCACCACGGTCGGCACTGTGCTGTACAAGGCCGCCGCATCGTCGTTGACGAAGCGAGAGGCGGCGCTGATCGAGCGCTACCTCGACGAGCAGCGCACACTCGACGAACAACTCACCGCGGAATACCAGGCCATACTGGAAAAGCTGGACCAGAGCATGTCGGACTATCTCGGGCTGCTCGAACGAGCCTTCTCACCCGACGTGCAAGTCGCGCTCACCGGATCGGTCGAACTAGCGACGGAACTCGGCGTGGGTTCGGACGAGATCCTCGATTCCGACGAGAAACTCGACGCCTATTTCCTCGACTAACGAGAGGAAGGCCACAGCCGACACGGCAACCTATCCACCTCTAGACGCAACGAAGCCCCCGCGAGTTCGCGGGGGCTTCGTCATCTCAGCCGCGGTGCTCCCCACCCTCTGGGCGCCATCCCGCCGGCATGTGCTGGCGCGCGTATTCGACCATGATGCGGATCAGTTCCGATCGGTTCGGGTCGCCGGTCTTCGTCACCAGCCCTTCGTCGACCGCCTGCTCGTCGAGCGCGGTGATTTCCTCCTCCGTCACGCGGAGTCCGATCATCGGGCGCCGCGGCCCTGTCCTAGGCATGGTTGCGGCGCCGGTCGTGGCAGATCAGCAGTGCGGCGGTGATCGACCAGACCGCGAGATAGCCGGCGGCGCGGATGGGGTGCCAGTTGTCGAGAAGCAGGAGGACGCCGAGTGTGACGAGGATCGCGAGTATGGCGGCGGTGGTTACCCGGATTTTCATGTCGGGTTCCTTTGTTCGATGGGGGTTCTTCAACAACTCGCGAGGGTGGGACACTTGGTGGTTGGCGGACCGGGTAGTTACGAGCTATCCGGTCCGCCTCCCTATCGGCTACTGCTTCCTGTGTCTACCACGCTTTCGGTGTTTGCCCTTGTGGGACTTGGCCGCTCGCCTAGCGTTCCGAGACGTCGAAGGATTCGAATAGCTTCACCGGATCGACCCCCAGCCGCACCGCCCCGATGTACAGGTCGCGCAGGGTCTCGTGACCGGCGGCGTGTTCACCGTCGTCGCCGAGATCGCACATCCGTTCGGAGAAGCCCGTGCAGGGCGGTGGGGGTGTGGCCCAGGTGTTCGCGGACGGTGCGGGTCAGGTGTGCCTGGTCGGCGAAGCCGAGGTGTGCGGCGAGGTCGGCGAGGCCGGTTTCTCCGTCGGTGATCCGGTCGAGAGCCTGCCCGACTCGTATCCGGTTGCGGTAGCGGGTCAGCGACACTCCCATGTGCTGCGAGAACACCCGACTAAGCCGATACGGCGAAACCTTCAGCAAGACGGCCAGAGAGCGCAGCCCGGCCGACTCCGGTGCCCCGGTGATGATCGCCTCGCGGGCGGCGGCGACCAGCACTCGGTCAGCGGGCCGCGGCCGTGAGGTCGACCGTCCGGCGGTGAGCGCGACGAGCCGGACCAGTTCCTCGGTCACCGCGTAGTCGATATCGCCGCCCGCGGCAGCGGTCAGCATGCGGCGGTGCGCAAGCTCGATACGCGCATCGACGTAGACAGCCCGCGGGTTCGCCTCACCTTCCAAGAGTCCGGGCTCGATCGTTACCGCGGTGCAGACGTCACCGCCGGCGGGGTGAGCGAATCCTTCCTCTTCACCCGGTGCGCCGATGTAGCCGACGGTGCGGTCCAGGTCGGCGAGTTCGCCGTCGGCTTGTCGCCGGAACCGGCCTCGGCGCACGAGCACGAGCCGATGGTCGTCGCGGATTTCCGGAGCCGAGAAGTGGGTGTGGTCGGAGCGGCAGTTCACGGTGGTGATGGTGAACTCCGGCCGGGCGGCGAGGGTCGTGGCGGACAGCACCCACGGGACCGTACGCCCGGAGTACGACAAGAAACTGCCCGCAAAAATCTTCAAGACCTACGCGGGTTCGGGCACGGATGCTGAGACGGCAACACCGACTACACCAGGGAGATAACGAGATATGACCGTCCACGCGAGCCTGGCCGCAATCATCATCGACTGTGCCGCACCGAAGGTAATGGCGGAGTTCTATCGCGAGGTCACCGGCTGGAAGATCACCCATGTCGACGATGATTCGGCCTACCTCGGTGAGGGCCCGATCCAGCTCGCATTCCAACGAGTCGAGGGATACCAGGGTCCCGGCTGGCCCGATTCCGGTAAGCACGCCCACCTCGACTTCACGGTCGCCGATGTACCGGCCGAGACCGAGCGGCTGCGCACGTTGGGCGCGACGATACCCGATTTCCAGCCGGGGCAGGGACAGTGGACGGTTCTCGCCGATCCCGAAGGCCATCTGTTCTGCCTCGCTGCGGCCTGATCAGGAGGATTCCATGGCATCCATTCACAAAGAATTCGTCGTCGACGCCACCCCGGAGCAGGTCTGGGATGTGCTCGCCGATTTCGGCGCGGTGCATGAGCGTCTCGCCCCGGGCTTCGTCATCGATACTCGCCTCGACGCCGACACTCGCATAGTCACGTTCGCCGACGGCACCATCGTCGCCGAACGACTCGTCGACCTCGATCCGGCGAGCAGGCGAGTCGCCTACTCGGTCGTCGGCGGGCATCTTCACCCCGCCCATCACCACGCCTCGATGCAGGCCCTGCCCGCTGAGAACGGCAAAACCCTGTTCGTCTGGCACACCGACGTCCTGCCAGAGGCGCTCGCCACACCGATTGCCGAATTCGTCGACCAGGGATCAACCGTCATACATCGGGCACTGGAGACGGCAGCAACCGCAGACCAGCGATAGCGGCGTCGCCACCGACCGAGACGTGCAGGCGGAAATTCGGGTCAGCTTCCGACCGCTACGGGGTCTATCTTCTCTGCTATCGACAACGAAAGGACCGAGACGCTCGAACAACCCAGTGCAGCACCGGAGGGTTACAACACCGTTTCTCCCTGGGTCGTCACCGAGAACACCGGAGCGTTCCTCATCAAGCGGTGCCTCGGTGCGCCTCGAGGGCTATGCACCCGACGCCCAAGCAATCGTGTCAGCGCTCTTCGAAAATCCGGTCACCGGCAAATCGCCCGGCCTGACCCGACAGGGACGGCAAATCCCGGCGTACGAGCGCCTCCATACGGTGTAAGCGGAAGTACCAACAACGCCCCACAAACAGCTACGCGAGGCACGACTCATGGCATCAACCTCTTGACCAGCCAGTTTCTGCCAGAAGGTCGACGTAAGACATCGCTGCCCGATCGTCGACACCAGCTTGTATGTGCTGGTGACCGGATGTGCGTGCGGTTGTTGCCACACGATCTGGCGCGGTCGCAGGCATCGGTGGCCGCGCCGACTCGCAGGCTGTGCCCCCGCACCTATCCGACTTCATCCATGAGAGAACGAGTTCGATGACCCGCGCGATCTGGCGGTTCGACGGCGGTCGGTCCAGGGGCCACTAGGACCACCGCAGAATCCATACCGGCGGTGTTCCAGCCACTGGCCGGGGGCGGCTGGCCAGTGTGGGGGCTGCGCTGGCGACGTTTCTGA
This sequence comes from Nocardia sp. NPDC019323, assembly GCF_044389845.1. Lineage (NCBI taxonomy): Bacteria > Bacillati > Actinomycetota > Actinomycetes > Mycobacteriales > Nocardiaceae > Nocardia > Nocardia sp. NPDC019323. The sequence continues at coordinate 59,641 of NZ_JBIRYN010000015.1, read as the reverse complement.
TCGCCAGTCGGCGGCACGATCACCGGTGAGCGTAAAGGTGCACGGTTGTCTAGAGACCGCACCTCCGCAGGTGAAGCTCACTTTCAGCGAACCGATTCAGCCGAGCTTCGCCGCACTCACTGTCACCCGGCCTGACGGGCAGCGTTGGGAGCGCAGTGAACCGAAGGTGAACAACCGTGATGTCTCGGTCGATCTCGACGGCCGCGGTCCTGCGGCGCCTTCACCGTCGCATTCCGGTCATCCGCCGACGTGGCTAGGCGTCGGGTCGTAGCCAGCGGGCCGCCTGACCGTTGCGGGATCAGGCGATCTTTTTTCCCCCGCCCCGCCATTGCCGAAGACTTTCTCCCAGTGCCCTCCGGCCGCTTCGGAGGGGTCGTCTATCCATCCTCGAGGTTCGCGAAGAAGTTCCCTACCTGCTGTTCGAAGCCTCCGAAGGTGGATGCAACGCCGCGATAGAGATTCCGCGGGTCTTGGCCGAGTTTGTAGAGGTAGGTGGTCGCCTGTTGCCAGAGCCCGGTCTCGAAATCGGACACCGCGGAAAACACTTGCATGATGACCTCCCGCCAGTCCTGGTGCTGTTGACCCAGGACCTCGAGGTTCGTGACCAGCACGTCCATCGCCTGGTGGAATCGCGAGAGATTCTCTTCTATCTGTTGATCGACGAGGTTGGTGAAGTCCGTCGGGCTCATGCCGCCGTCCGCGCACCGTTCGGCAGCCGGTGCGACAGTTGCCACATTGTCGGCGAGCTGGTCTTCGGTAGGACGCCTGCTGTTTGTGTCGAGGACTTGCAGGACCGGGCTGGGAATTTGATCGAGTTGCGCTCGGGTGAGGTAACCGGGCAGTTGGTATGCCGGTGGCGCGTCGTGACCGGCTGCGACCGCTTCCATGCCTGCCCTGCACTGGGCACCGATCGCGTCGATGAATGCCTGGAACTCCCTTGTCGAGAGCAACCCGGGGGTAGTAGGTGTGGCCATTCACTCGTTGCGGGTGAACTCTGCCGGCACCCGCAAGTGCAACAGTGTCTATGACTGGCGCGCAACCGATGGCGACGAGACGTCGGGCGCGTCGACGGTCGTACTAGTGGATCGTCGATCGCGACATTCCCACCAGTCGAGTAACCGAGAAGGTGGTTTCATAAGGACAGTTGAGGATCGCGCGCCTGGGGGACCTGCTCAGCTGTCTTCGCCCCGCAGGTGCCTCGGACGCTGCCCACGGGGCGGACAGCATCCAGGACCCTCGTGATTGCCTTGGACGATCAACTCGCGAATGAACACCGCCCGTGCCGCGAACAGATGCAACACCGAACGCCCGCCCACAGCGGTGGCCAAGGCTCCGTGCAGGGACCGGAGTCCGGCGCCGCGGCTGCGCCAGACCGGCCACGATCGGCCGAGCGCGGAGAGAGGTATAGCGAGTGTTGCTCGCCTCTGCCGCTCGTGTCGTACGCGGGTGCGGCCGGACTGCGAGTTTCGCCTGGTCGGCGGTCGAGTGCGCGCGTGCGGTGCGCAGGGCGTCTGCGCAACGCCGCAGGGCGTGGGGAACCAGATCCGAGGTCGGTAGCCGGTTAATGTCTGGTCCGGACATCAGGCAAGCAGGAACGATCAAGGAGACGCATGTTCGCTCGATATCGTCTGGCCGGAGTTGTTGTTCTCGCAAGCGTGTCGCTCGGGGTGGTCGCGTTCGCCGCTCCGGGCGTCGCAGCGCCGCCCAGTAGCGCAACCGCGGCCGCCGTCATCACCTGCACCGAGCAGGGCACCGTGCACTGGGCCGGCTCGGGGTTGGGCGCGATACCGTCGAGGATCGAGTGGACGGCCACCACCCGCTTCACCGACTGTATGGGGTCTGCCGTCGACGAGGGGAAGCCGTACCCGGTGAGCATGGACGAGCAGGGCTTCGAAGTCGCCTCGTGTGATGGGAAAGTCAGCGTCCACCAGGGCACCGGGACCATCACCTGGTCCGATGGCAGCACCAGCACGATCAGCAGCGCAGCCGCGGGCAATCAGAGCAAATCCAAGGGCTCGGGTCCGGCCTTGTTCCCGATCGTGATCACATCGGGCACCTACGCGGGACATACCGCCTCCGACGACAACACCGTGAGCACCGCGCAGTCCTGCCCCGGCGTCACCGAAGCAAAGCTCACCGGCACGTTCACCGTCGACTGAACCAAGATAGGTGCGAACGTCGCCGAAGGGTGCTTCGGCGGCACACGCCACGCAGTGTCCCGCTCCGCTGCACCAAGTTTTGACGGTGCTGGATGGTTGGCTGCGCGTCTGTTTACCGCTGCGTCTCACGCAACGACTCCTCGGCGACGCTCGAACCGGGTTGGCAATCGGGCCGACTTCGAGACCGCCGGGCTCTGTAGGCGGCGGTGGCCTGATCACCCGGTCTCGGGCGACACCGCCTCGGTGTGGTGACCGCGTCCGAGGCTGTGTCGTGCGATGTTCGCGTGTTCGGCTAGCAGCGCCCACGCCGCGGCGACATGCTCGCGCCGGGTGGCAGTGCCGCCGATGGCCAGCCGAAGTGCGAATGCGCCACGAACCTTGGTGTGCGACAGGAACACTCGTCCGGTCGCGTTGACCGCATCGAGCAGTTCCCGATTCGCCGAATCGTCGCCGCGCAACCGGAAACAGATCAGCGACAGCGGATGCGGAGCCAGCACTTCGAAGCGCTCATCCGCTCCGACCCAGGAGGCGAACTGCTGGGCCAGTGCCACACTGTGCCGAATATGCTCCCGCAACCCGGCCGCGCCGTACCAGCGGATCACCGCCCACAGCTTCAACGCCCGGAACCGACGCCCCAGCGGCACCTGCCAATCCCGGTAGTCCACTACCACACCCGATTCGCTGGCGCCGTTGCGCAGGTATTCCGGCAGCACCGACAGCGCCCCGGTCAGAGCTCCGCGATCGGCGACGTAGCAGGCGTCGAAGTCCAAGGCCGTGAGCAGCCATTTGTGCGGATTGGTCGCATACGAATCGGCGAACTCGGCCACGCCGGCATGGATCCACCGCAACTCGGGGCAGATCGCCGCGACGCCCGCATACGCCGCGTCCACATGCAGCCAGGCGCCGTACTCGCGACAGACCGGGCCGATGAGTTCCACCGGATCGATCGCACCGGTAGAGGTAGTACCCACCGTCGCCATCACCAGCACGGGAGTGAACCCCGCTCGCGCGTCGTGTTCCATCGCGGCACGAAGTGCCTGCGGGTCCATCGACAGGTCGGCGCGGGTCTGGATGAAGCGCACCGCCGAGGCGCCGATACCGGTGATGCGCGCGGTCTTCTCGAAGCCGCAGTTGGCCTCGGTGGAGGTGTAGACGACGTAGCGGCCACGGTCGATACCGTCGCGTGCCACCTGCCCGCCGGAGGCCCGGTGCAACGCCGCGAGCATCGTGACCAGCATCGCGGTGGAGGCACTGTCCTGAACGACCCCGCCGCCGGTGCCGGCGAAGGTGAAGCGTTCGGGCAGGCCGATCAGCCCGGCGAGCCAATCGAGGACATGCTGTTCCAACTCGGTACAGGCCGGGCTGGTCTGCCAGAGCATCCCCTGCACACCCAATCCCGAGGCCAGCAGATCGGCCAGCGCCGCCGGACCCGACGCGCCCGTCGGGAAGTAGGCGAAGAAACCAGGATGCTGCCAATGAGTCAGCCCGGGCACGATGACGCGATCCATATCATCGAGCAGGTCGGGAAACGGCTCGCCCAATTCCGGTGGCGACGAAGGCAGTTGCGCACGCACCGCACCGGGCGGCAGCGTCGACAACACCGGCAGCGACTCCACCCGCTCCCAGTAGTCGGCCACCCAATCCACCACCGCGCGGCCGTGTTCCCGAAACTCCGCCGCGGTCATATGCCGAGGCGGCGCATCGTCGAGGGGCTGCGCGCCTGGGGCGCTGGATGCGCCCATATCCCAGTGGGTATGCAGCTCTGGAGGGGTGCTCGCCACAGGCAAAGGGTAGATGTCGGCACACCGATCAGTGCCGATGCGGCGGCAAAGCGTGTCGCTCGGACGAATCAAGCGGCGAGACCACTGCCGGAATGAGAAATGTGCCGCGCCGGGCGCCATGAATGCTTCAGTCGGTTCTTCGCTGCATGTCAGCGGCGGCCCAGTCGTCGAGCTGGCAGCTTGGGGATCTGGTAGGGGGCTCCGCCGGAACATCCAATGGAGTTGCGGTCGAGGACCTGGGGGTAGCGGTATCTGTTACCTGCGGGGTAGCGGTATCTGTATGGGTGGCTTCCAGCCGAACAGAGACCACTGACGGTCCAGCTCCGCTGATGTGCTGGCAATCCGGGTGCTGTTAACGATCGTGTCACCCGGTACCCGAAGCCCGGTTTGGCCAGGTAGCCGCCCGGGTCACTCCGGTTCGGGCGTCGGTGTGAGGTAGCGGTGCAGTGATGTCTTCGGGATACCGGTCTTGCTCGGGATCTCGCCGAGGCTGTTTCCCTGTTCACGGAGCAGCCGGGTGTAGTCGATCTTGTCGTCGGGCCAGGCGGTGGCCGGCGGAGTCGAGTCTGCGCTGTCGATGAGGTCGTTGGCTTCATCCAATGTGCTGCGGCATTGGCGGGCGTCGCCTCGTTCGGCTTGGGCCTCGGCGGCCATGTGCAGGGCGTAGACGGTCAGCAGTCGGTCTCGGGATTGGGTGGCCCACCAGTGGGCGGCTGCGGCGTGGTCGACTCCGAGTCCTGGGTCTCCGCCGCGGGTCGCAGCGAGGGAGGCGTTGCACAGCACGAGAGCGGTCAGCGCCGGGTCGGCGGCGGCGTCGGCCGCTGTGCGTGCGACTTCGTAGTGGTCGGCTGCTGCGCGCGTGTCGCCGGAGTCGTATGCCGGCCAGCCGATCACCCGCGCCAGCGAGGCTCGGATAGCGTGGAGGCGGGGTTTGAGTTTGGAGGGACAGTCCGGGAGCAGAGTTTCTACAAGTTCGGCCTGTCCGTGCCGGATCGCGGCCGACTCGAATCAGAAGCCTGCCGTCAGTTGGTAGTCGACTTCGATCACCAGCCGACCATGCGAAAACCGCAGGTCGTCCACGTTCCCATGTTCGATGTGCCCGCCGTGGGCACGACGAACAGGGGAACGGTAAACCGATCCGGGCGGACGCACCGCAAATCGTCAGATCGAATACGCACCCGCTATGACCAGGCGTTTTACAGTTGCCCATGTTCTGCGTGTCCTGCCGAGGGCACGAACCTGGGACAACGATTTCCGCAGGTCAGGACGTTTTTCGGGTCAGCATGCTCCCACGCGATGCCGCCGCAGGACGCAACCCCAGGTGAGATGTCGCAGGTTCGACTCCTGAGGTCGCGAACCTGCGAATGCACTTCGCCCGGTGGACCAAGTGATCTACAGCATGCAGGAAGCCGAGCAGCGGTCTCGCTGCCCCGTGAGTTCGCTGGCACCGTCAGCCAGCGGGGACCACATCACCGTTCCATTGACCTCACGGATTCACCGAAATTGGTGGCAGTGTGCCGGAAACAAAGAAGGGGGCCCCGAACTGCGATAATCCTGTTTGCTGAAGACAGAATTTCGTAAGTGAGGAGCACTCTCTGGTGCGGAAGTCTATCTCGCCGTAACCGGCATTGGCCTGGACGGTGACAGATCAAGATGTCGGATTCACTGAAGCTCGACGACTACGACGAGCACATCCGGACCGTCCGACTGGACGACTGCCGACGTCGGCCGAACCTCGGTCCGTCCATCCGCTTTGGCTGAAGAAGCCGGAGAGGCAGTATTTCGTAGGACACGACAGGGGCTGCTACGACCATATGGGGGGATCCGCGTTCCATAAACTGGATGCATGTCTCGTGCGAAGTCATCTCAGACCGGTCAGTCCTCGCCTGCTTGGACTGCGGGCCTGGGGCAGAAACTGCGCGCGCTGCGCGATGCCCGCAAGGTCTCGCTGGCTGCGGTCAGCGAGGTGACCGGAATCTCGGCCTCTTTTCTCTCTCTGCTCGAGCAGGGGCGCACGGATGTCAGCCTGGGACGGCTACTTCCGCTCCTCGGGTACTACGGGGTCGAGCTGTCCGATGTGCTGCCGGGTCCCGCGGAGCCGGCCGACCGTGTCGTACGTAGCGGTGCGCGTCCTGTAGCTTTCTCGGCGGCCACAGGGATCGAAGTCTTTCTCGCAACGCGGGATCGGGGAAGGACCTTCGTACCCCTGGTGGTGGAGTTCAGCGCGGATTCGACGATGAGCGATTGGTCTCGTCACGCGGGGGAAGAGTTCTTGTTCGTGCTCGAGGGCCGTCTCGAACTGGACCTGATCGGCGCTGCTCCGGTCATTCTCGACTGTGGTGACTCTCTGTTCATTGGCGAGCGGCGCGGGCATCGCCTAGCGGCGCTCGACGGGAAGCCGGCGCGGGCGCTCATCGTAACCACACGAACCGGACAGATATGACCGAACATTCGATGTGTTGACGATCACGTTCGATCTATAGGATAATCGGAGCGTCGAGTCTACAGCTGCCCTTCCCTTCGAAACGAGAAGCTCCGATGGCCATAATCCCTCTCAATCCACCAGAACTGCCCGCTCTCACCGGCGTGATATCGCACGGCGTGAAGCTCCCCGACGTCGGGTTGGTCTACACAGCGGGGCAAGTAGCCTGGGACGCGGAGGGCAATGTCGTCGGCGATGATCTGGCCGAGCAGTTCCGCAAGGCGTACGAGAACATCGACAGAGTCCTGGAGGCCGGGGGCACCTCCCGCGACAAGATCGTGAAGGAAACCATCTTTCTCCCCGGCTACACCACCGATCAAGCCGAAGCTCTGATCGGGCACCTCGTGGAAGCTCGCACAGGTCATCCAGCGCCGCCCGCCAGTACCGCGGTCGGCGTGGAGTCCCTCTACGCGGACGGCTTCCTCGTCGAAATCGAAGTTGTGGCGGTCATCTGACATGACACAAATAGTTCTGCTCCATGGGTCGTGGTTGGGTAGTTGGGCATGGTCGGAGGTGGCGTCCCGGCTGGCTGAGAACGGGCATCCTGTCCTCGCGCCGGACTTCAGCTCGAGTGGAGGTATGAATACCCACAGGGGCGAGTTGACCGGCATGATCGACTCGGGCGAGATCGAAACAGGTGCCATCCTGGTCGCCCACAGCTATGCCGGAATGCCGGCGACGGCCGCCACGGTCGACCGTCCCGGCGCGATCGCCAAGATCATCTACCTGGACGCCTATGTACCTCGCGGCGAACAGTGCGCCTTCGATATACTCCCCGATCTCAGGGCAGCTTTTGAGGCCATGGCCACCGAAGATGGTTACGTACTACCACTGCCTCTCACAGCCTTTGGCATCAGCGATCCGGAAATGGCGGCCTGGATCGAGTCCAAACTTCGCCCGTGGCCGTTGGCCACGCACACCGAAACGGCGCCCGGTGTGCCCGAATCGGTCGAGACCGCGTTCATCCAGCTTGCCGCGGGCCACTTCTTCGATGTGCTCGCGACCGAACTCGACGACGCGGGTTGGACCGTCGAACGCGCCGACTTGGCGCATCTGGCGCCGTTGACCCACCCGGCAGAGACCGCTGAGTTGCTTTTACAACACTGCCGAGAGGTCGGGACCCGACACGACTTTGTGACCGACAGGAGATGATCGTGACATCCACCGAGCCCCGAGACCTGACGACGGCGATTCGGCCCCAATTGGCTGATCAGCTCAGCGGCTTGGCATGGTCGGCCCGCGAACTGACAGCGCTGACATGTCGAATACTGGCCGCCGAGCAGCACTGCTTCGCGTTGGCGGGGCAAGTGACCAGCCGAGCGGACAACGGAAGCTTCTGGACGGTGCCGTGGAGCCCGGCCTTCGATGCCATGACGGTCAACGACGTCATTCGCGTCGATGACGACCTCAACACTCTCGAGGGTTCGGCACAACCCAATCCCGCCACCCGGTTTCATTACTGGGTGTACCGTGCACGTCCGGACGTGAACTGCATAATTCACACCCATCCACCCTATATCTCCGCGCTGTCGATGATCGGCCGTCCTCTGGTGATCTCGCATATGGACGCAACACCGCTCTATCAAGACGTGGCCTTCCTCCCCGATTGGCCAGGCGTTCCGGTCGCCGATCACGAAGGTGAGTTGATTTCCGAGGGCTTGGGCGACAAGCGGGCGATCCTGCTGGCTCATCACGGGATGCTTACCACGGGCCGCACGATCGAGGAGGCGACCGTCCTCGCGTTGATGCTCGAGCACGCCGCGAAAATGCAGGTGCGCGCCGAAGCCATCGGCGAGATCAGACCGATCCCTGAGCACTTGGCCCTGGAAGCGAAGGATTTCTTGTTGCAGCCGAGTGTCATCCAGGCCACATATCGCTCGTTCGCGGATCGTGTGTTGCGTACCGATCCCGATACACTTCGCGCAAGCTGAGACCGCAGCCCGTGGACCGAACTTGGCGGACTTCCCGCACGTGAAGAGGTTGCTGCTAGGACTGATCAGTTCGGGGGCCAGCGGTGTCGTCGTGTCGACGGAGGGTGTAATGCTCACCGCCGCCTACAACCGGCTGGCTCCCGAACACCCGTTTCCAGCAGCCTTTGATGGCGTTGCCGCGGCGACGAAATGGATTGCCTGACCTGACCACGGCTCGCCGATACCCGAGATGCAGCGGCGACAGCGCCGGCGGCGATCGCGCCGCCGCCTGTGCGGTCATGGTCCCGTCGGTACCGGTCGCGGCTGTGATGTGGGCCTTGTCTGCGGTCAACCTTCGCAGAGGCTACCCGTCGGAGACCAAATTCGGCACGGGCTCGGGGACGACAAGGGCACATACGGAGCGCTGCGCAGAGTCGCACGGCTGGTGTCCGGCCTGAGCACGCCCGACCGGCCGGAGCACCATTTCCGATACGACCCGGCCAAGTCGGACGCCTACGTGGCTACCACATTGTCCTTGCTCGGTGATCCGGCGGCGGAGTCCTACGCACAGCACGTCGTGGCGGACCTGTTGCGCTCCCCGACCGTCCGGCCGCGCCGGATCGCGTCGGCGAACGTGGACCTCGGCCTGGCCCTGGTCGCGGCCGACAAGCCGGAGGAAGCGGCGGATGTGGCCCTGGCTGCGGTGACCTCGGCGCGTCTGGTCCCGTCGAACTACTGACGTGTCTGAAGTAGTCGCGGGGATAGAGGGCCGGCGCGCACCGGACGCGGCCGTGGTGCGCGAAGCGTTCCGCGACACCTACCGGACAACGTTGCGATCCTGAGAATCAGCGACCACGCTACCGACCGAGGTGCGTTGGAGGCCGCCGGGCAGTGGCGGCTCGCGGGCGATACACCGGTCGGCTAGAGATCATCGGGTAGGGGCTTCGGACTGCCCGCCCTGGGCTTGGTTTACACCCAATCAGGATGTCTTGCTTTTCAGTAACTGGCTCAAAGCGTCGCCGCCGAGGACGACTCGGCCGCTTGGCCCCGATGGGATCACGAATTTACGCGGTCACCACGTTGAGCTCAGACAGCACGCCTTGGGGATCGTTGAGGTAGCGATATCCCTCCACTGGGAGATCGAACTGGCCGAGCACGTTCGCCACGGCATCGCGTTCCGCTTCAGTGACCGGGATCCGGCGCTTGACGAGAATGGCGCACAGCACGTCGACGAGCATCGCCCACTCACCCACGTCGCTATAGGTCCGGTAGCTGTCGACCAGGTCAGAAGGCAGGCGGTCGGCGACGCTCTCCAAAAGGTCTCGTGAGTCCTTGCTCATCTTGTTGAGCCGACGGTTACGAGCTTCAACAGCTTGCGGGTCTCGCTGACACTTTCGCGCTTCTCGTGCCGCCCTGTCCGAATTCATCGCTCTTTCAGCCTATTTGATCGGATCACTGTTTGCGTCGTTCCTGACTACAACCGCCGCCCAACATCCAGGCGACTGCCACGGGGAACATCGGCAGGACTTCCCCAGAGCCCGGGAGCCGATCGAGCGCGCTGGACGGCTTGCGGTTCCACCGCAGCGAGGGCGGCGCGCCGGCTCCTGCCACCGAGTGAGCACCCCCCACCGAACCAGGCTGGTCAAACGCGCATCGAGCGCGAAGAATCCTCGTGCAACAGCCGATCGGCCACCTCCTGTCCGGCACGCTCACTCACCCACGCCTGCAATCGGGTAGCGATCTCATCGAACGACATCCCGGTCAGACTGGTGTCCTGTGCCTCGACCAGCACATCGACGATCGCGCAGTACTGCGCGGCGAACCGAGACACCAAGTAGGCAGGCACCAATTCCTGACCCGGCAGATAAGCGGCCCACGGATCAATTCCCGTCGATTCGACCAGCTCATCCCCGTCACCCACCGGCCCAGGATAGTCCGGCGTGCCACGCCGGACGCAAGACCCACGAGCACCTCGATTCTCGTTGGGGGCGACAGCGCCGGTTCCCCGCCTTTGCTCTGTCGATCAGGCATGGCGGCGGCCCTCCCTTCCACAGTCCCGTGGACTGTGAATACCGCTACGGCACGGTGGCGATTCACCCGGACCAGGGCCACGGTGCCAACGCGCGATCCCACCGACTGCCTCACGTCGGTTTACCGCTCGTGGGAACTGACAAAACCAACCAAGTCAGTCAGGATGAGCGAGCCGCCGACTCTCTACCGCAGCGCTGGACGTCGAATGAACATCAACTGCGTCAGCGATATTCGTAACGGCTGACCTAGCGATGATTCGCCATCACCTCGACGATGTTCGCGCTCATACGGCTGGATGAGAGCCTGCGGCAACTGTTCCGGATGGAAACATCGCTTGTCTATTCGAAGGAGACTTCTGTGTTCGAACGAATTCGACTGCTGACCCTTACCGCGACAGCCGGTTGCGCCGCAGCCGCCGCGGTCGCGTTGGGGGCCGCGCCGGCCACCGCCGAAACCGTCGACCCGTCGCCGTATGTCGTCGGCGACAGCGTGTATTTCAACGCCAACGGGCTCAACTGCTCCATCGGCCCGGACGGATCGGCCGGATGTGATGTCGCACCGCCCCAGGCGGTGATGTGGGTGTCGTTCAATGGGGCCCGCGGCCAGGGTATTCCGTGGCCATACGTGCCCGCGATCGTGGTCGACCACTCGGGCATGCCCGCGCACCCCGACTGGTCGGGGGGCAACAAGCACACGCTGCCCGGCGGCAATCCGGCATTGGTGGGCGCGCCGTTCAATCCGCCGACCATAACGTGGGGCGGCACCAATTGTTTCGCCACCTACTCGTTGCAGATGGGCTGCTCCGCCGAGGGCGGCGCGCACGGCTTCTACGCGGGCGGGGGGCAAAGCAACGGCTTCTGACCGCCGTCGTCGCACGCGCCGCCGCGGGCCGGCCAGGCGGCGCGTGCTCCGCTGTCGCGCAGCGAGGTGATCGTTCGAGCGGCGACCGAACTCGCTTCCTTGTGGGTGAAAGCGCACTTTCGAGCTGTTACGTGATCGCGACGTGCCCGGGTCCTTCCGACTCGAACGCAGTTCGGCAGCGTGCGGCGCGTCCATACGCGGAATGGACGCGGTCAGCAACAGTCGGCTGCTCGTCCATGTTCGCCTGCGAATCGTCGAGGGCGGCGGCCCGCACGGCGGCGCCGCTTCGGCGATGTCGTCGCAGCTGCGCGCGGCCGGACTGGATGTGTCGACGCGGGATCTTCGGCTTCACCGCCGAGAACATCGCGCGGCGCATCACCGGGCGGCTCGCCGGACGCGCCTGAGTGTTTCTATCGATTTCCTAACCGTTACCGAACGGTCCCCCAGCACTGCGCTCATAACGTCGACGGCGTTCGACAGATCGGACGAATCATCGTCCCCCGAGCGAAGGAGTTGTGCCCATGTCGTTGTTCACCGTTCGCCGCCTCACCACCGCCCTCGCGGGCAGCGCCGCCGTCATGGCGCTGGCGCTGCCCGCCGTGGCCGGCGCCGAACCCGCTCCGGGCCCGCCCGCGCGCCCGCAGATCGAGGTGGGCCCCGACGGGCAGCGTTTCGTGATCGGCCCCGAGGGACAGCGGATCGTGATCGGCCCCGACGGCCGAGGCGAGTTCAACGGCCCCGACGGACGCCGCGTGGTCATCGTCACCCCCGGCGACGGCGCGCCCGGCGACGGCGGCCCGTGCGAGGCCGCCCCCGGTGAGGACCCCGGCCAGATCCACGTCGAGCGCGACGACGTCGACGGCGCGGGCCACCACGTCATCATCTGCTCCCGTCGCTGATCCGTTCGTCGCTATCGTCGAATCGTGACGAGCAGTCGAGTACTGGTGGTCGACGACGACGCCCGCGTGCTCACCTCGGTGGCACGCGGGCTGCGGCTGTCGGGCTTCGAGGTGGACACCGCCGTGGACGGGGCTACCGCGCTGGCCGCCATCGCCGCCGACACCCCAGCGGCCATGGTCCTGGATCTGAACATGCCTCGCCTGGACGGGGTTCAGGTCGTCACAGCCCTGCGCGCCCTCGGCAACGACATCCCCATCTGCGTACTCAGCGCGCGTTCAGAGGTCGTCGACCGGATCGGCGCGCTCGAGGCGGGCGCCGACGACTACCTCACCAAACCCTTCGACCTGGGCGAGCTCGCCGCCCGCCTGCGCGCCCTGCTGCGCCGCGTCCCCGCGCCGACCGCCGACCCCGGCCGCACCGTCGTCGGCCCGCTGACCATCCTGCCCGCCGCCCGCCGCGCCTACCTCGACGACCGGCCCTTGGATCTCACCAAACGCGAGTTCGACCTGCTGGCCGCCCTCGCCGACGCCCCCGGCCAGGTCCTGAGCCGCACTCAGCTTCTGGATCGCGTCTGGGGCTACGACTTTCGAACCCAAACCAAGGTCGTGGACGTCTTCGTGGCCTACCTCCGCCGCAAGTTGGAAGCCACCGGTGGCCCCCGCCTCATCCACACCGTTCGCGGCATCGGCTTCGTCCTGCGGGTGGAACGATGAAACGTCCTGTGTCCCTGTGCACCCGGGTGGCCTTGGCCAGCGCCACCGCCGCCACTCTCGTCGCCGCCGCCATGTGCGCGACCTTCTTCGCCCTTGCCCCCTCGGGCACCGAACAGCAGGTGGACAAGGCCGTGCGCTCGCTGCGCATCACCGCCGTCACTCCCACCGAACCGAATTCCCCCGTACCGCTTCTGGATTCGATTCCCCCACCGCCTCCGATGATCTCGGAAGCGCCGAATCCCCCTACACGCGACACGAATTCGACACCAGGATCGTCCGGCGCACGCCCCTCGATCGGCCGCTACCTCTTCCTGACCCAGCGCGCCGACGACGCCGGCCCGGACTCCCACCTCACCTGGGACGTCCCCACCCAGGTGGCCCCCGGCAGCACCGTCCTGGTCGCCGCGAGCGTCCCCCAGCAGACCCTCGCTCAGACCGTCGCCGATCAGCGCAACCGCATCCTCGCGGTCGGCGCGGCGGCGATCGCCATCGCGGCGGGACTAGGCTGGTTCTTCGCCCACCGCGCGGTCCTCCCGCTCCGCAAACTGACCACTGCCACCGCCAATGTGGGAACTCGGCTGTCCCTCGACGTTCCGCCCGCCCACGGCACCACCGAGACCGCCGAACTCACCGCGGCCATGAACCGCATGCTCGACCGCATCGCGGAGGAACGCCACCATACCGCCGACGCGCTGGCCGCCGCACGCGACTTCGCCGCCACCTCGGCCCACGAGTTGCGTACCCCGCTCACCTCCATGCGCACCGATCTGCAAGTCCTGCGCACCATGGACCTCCCTGAAGCCGACCGTCACGAGATCCTCGACGACATCCTCACCACCCAACGCTCCGTCGAGGACACCTTGATGGCCTTGGAACGCCTGGCCCTGGGTCAACTTGCCACAGCCGACGATTTCGATGACGTCGATCTCGACGACCTCATCGACCAGATCGTCGAGGACGCCCACCGCACCCACCCCGACATCACCGTGGACTCCACCGTCACCGAACCCCTGCGCATCCGCGGCCTCGCCGCGGGCTTGCGCAGCATCCTCGAGAATGCCGTCACCAACTCCGTCCGCCACGGCCACGCCATCCGCGTCGATATCAACGCCCGCCGCGACGGCGACCGCATCGAACTCACCGTCGACGACAATGGCACCGGCATCCCCGAACGTGACCGCGAGCGCCTCTTCGACCGCTTCACCCGCGGTGACACCACCGCCTCTGGCAGCGGCCTCGGCCTCGCCCTGGTCGCCCAGCAGGCCGGATTGCACGGCGGCACGGCGCAACTCACCGACAGCCCGCTCGGCGGCACCCGCCTGTGGGTCACCTTGCGAGACACACCACGCGATTTCTGACACAGGTTACAGTTTCTGGCTTGCCTTCGGCGCAGAGGGCTACGCCGTGGCCGGCATAGCTTTCCTGGAGCGGTGACCGGCTCCGTTCGGTCGCCGCCGATCAGGCCACTAGGCGCTGGCCAGCGGGCCGGTCGACAACGAAAGCCGACCCGAAGTGTGTCAGAGGTTTCGACACCGGCACCTTGGACCGGCCAGTCGCATCAGTCGGTAGTGCGAACGGCGCTTCAGCAACGTGCGGGATAGATCACCTCCGCACCCAACGCGAGGTTCTGTCTGCAAAATTGTTGACAATCGTATGGACAGGTGAGAGAGTGTGTCGGATCCCGAATAAGCGATGACCCGCGTCATCGGTCGATATGGCCGGTGATCACGCTGCCGAGGTGGCCGCGCATGGCCTGCTCGGCGCCTGCCTGTTGATGGGCGGTTACTGCATCGATGATCGCTGAATTTTCCTCGAGCGAGATTTGCGGCCGTCCCGACCGGAGGGAGAGTCGAAGCTGATACCGCACCACCTGAGTGCCGAGGCGACCGATCAGAGCTACGATCTCATGCCGAGCCGCGACCTCGGCCAGTACGCCGTGCAGTTCACCACCCGTACGCGAGCGGCCCGGTTCGCAATCCCCTCGGCGATCAACTCGTCGATGGCCGCTCGCGCACTCCGCGGGGACCCGACCTGCGGCGGTCACACCCGGCCTGTCGGACTGGTCGGTGAGATTGCCGCCTCGATCAATGCCGGTCAGCTCATCTGGGCTTTCTTCCGAGATCCCCGACTTCCCGACCACTTCGGGTCATGACCAACTCAGCGGACTCCGGCATCACCAAGAACCGGCGGTCCGGTTCGCCCCTTCAGAAAGGCAGGCACGTGCAGGCCCTCCGGCGACTACGACAGGCGACCGTCCGAACACTCATTCCGGCGGTCGCGGTACTGATGGCCATCAGCTGTTCGAGCTCCGACAGTGGTGATTCCAGTCCGGCCGCCCCCTCGTTGCCGGCGGTGCAACGGTTGACCGACGACGCACAGCTACCCGTGGTCGCGCCGAAACTGGCCTGCGCCGACCTGACAGGTCGCGACTTCGGCCAGCTCGGCGAAGACGCCCATGCGTCGATCAAGTCGGCCACGGTCGTTGCCGAAAGCGATCAGAACCAGTACGAGTACTGCGATGTCACCGGCTTCGTGAATCCCCAGATCCAATTCGAACTACGCCTGCCCACCACCACCTACCGCGGCCGCTACCTCCAGCAAGGCTGCGGAGGCTACTGCGGCATGGTCGATCTCGGCGGAGGACCGCCCGCGAGCACGGGCTGCGCACCGGTCACCGACGGAACCCTGGCCATCGGTACCGACAACCAAGGCCACACCGACACCGGCGGCGCCGAAGTATGGGCGACCGATCCGCAACTGAAGGTCGACTTCGGATACCGCTCGGAGCACGTGTTCTCCCTGGCCGCCAAGGCTATCATCGCCGCGTTCTACGGCAGTGCGCCGCGCTACAACTACTACGACGGCTGCTCCGACGGTGGCCGCCAGGCGCTCATGGAAGCCCAGCGCTTCCCCGGGGACTTCGACGGAATCCTCGCTGGTGCCCCGGCTTTCAACCAGACGGCATTGAACGGCTTCGAAGAAGCATATTTGTCCACCGTCGATTTCCGCGCCGACGGCTCGGTCATTCTGCCGGCGTCGAAGATCGACACGCTGCACACCGCGGTGATCAAAGCTTGCGCCGATCCCGGCTTGAACGACGGCACCATCCAAGACCCCCGCACTTGCACCTTCGATCCCGCAAGCCTCAGCTGTCCTGCCGGACGAGACAATTCCGATTGCCTGACCGCTGAACAGGTCGATGTCGTCCGCAAGATCTACACCGGCGTGGTAGCTCCCGACGGCACCCACCTCTACCCCGGCGGCGAACCCATCGGCTCCGAACCACAGTGGATCGGCCTGATCGTCCCACCCGAGGGCAAGGGACGTGAAGCGACCTTCATGTACAAGATCGGCGCCGGATTCCTGCGCTGGGTCGGCGCGTGGGAACCCGATCCTTCCCACCCGGTCGACGCCTCGGTATTCACCGCCGACAACCTGAAGAACTACGTCGACTCCGTCGGCGGTATCTACGACGCGACCGACCCCGACCTACGCCCGTTCTTCAGCCGGGGCGGCAAACTCATCCACTGGCACGGCTGGTCCGACGGCTTCATCCCCCCGCAAGGGTCCATCGCCTATCGTCAGGCCGTTATCGACACTGTCGGGCAACCGATGGCCGATGACTCCTACCGGCTCTACATGTTCCCCGGGATGTTCCACTGCGGCGGCGGCTACGGACCGGTCAACTTCGACCTCCTGACACCCCTACTGAAATGGACCGAACGAGGCACCGGACCCGAAGCCGTCATCGCGGAGAAATACTCCGGCGACGGCGCGGGCACCAACGCGATGACCGGCGCGGTAGAAGCACCGACTGCCCACACAGTCGAATACAGCCGCCCGGTCTACCCCTACCCGCAGCAGATCGCTTACAGCGGCACCGGGGACACCGAAGCGGCAGGCAATTACACACCCCACACTCCGGCACCGACCGACGATCACTACCAGTGGGCCGGTTCCTTCCGCAGCGGCTATCAGCAATGGTGCACCAGCGACGGTGAACAACTCACGTGCACCCGACACAAACCGTGATCACCCCGGCTTCCGGCACGGCGCGGCAACTGGCTGGCCGTGCAGAGGCTCCGGCTGGCGTACTACAGCGGTGAGGTCACAGATGTCGGAGTACGAAATTTCCGGTAGTGGCCGCCACGTGCGCGTGGACCCATGAACAGCCAGGCCGGGGAACCGTTACCGCTGGACACACACGGTGCACATGGCTGACGATGGCCAACATGTTGCTCACGCGCGAGGCCGATCTGTTCGAAAGCTCCAGGGGTCGCCTGGAAGCGATCGCCTACCGCTTGCTGGGCTCGGCCAGCGACGCCGAGGACGTGGTGCAGGAGACCTATCTGCGCTGGCAGGCCGCCGACCGTGCATACGTCGAGTCGCCCGATGCGTGGCTGACCAAGGTGCTCACCAATCTGTGCCTCAACCAGCTCACCTCGGCCCGCGCGCGCCGGGAAACCTATGTGGGGGAATGGCTGCCGGAGCCGCTGCTGGCCGGCGACCCGATGCTGGGCCCGGCCGACACCGTCGAACAGCGTGAATCGGTGTCGATCGCGATGCTCACGCTCATGGAACGGCTCACCGCCAAGGAACGCGTGGTGTATGTACTCCGCGAGGCCTTCGGCTACGCGCACCACGAGATCGCCGACCTGCTCGACATCACCGAATCCAATTGCCAGCAGGTCTATCGCCGCGCCAAACAGCACCTGGCCGTGGAACGGGCGCGCATCGAGGTGGACGAGGCCGCCGCCCGCCGGATCGTGGAGGAATTCCTGGCCGCCGCGGTCAGCGGCCGGACCGACGAACTGGTGCGGTTACTCACCGATGACGCCACGATCATCGGTGACGGCGGAACCTTCTTCGCCACCTTGAACCGGCCGCTCGTCGGCGCCGAGCGGATCGCGATGTTCGTGCGGCTGGCCATCAAACCTACGGGCGCCAAGTGGGACAAGCTCGGCGGCAAGCCCACGCCCTACGCCGCGATCGTCAATGGCAGGCCCGCGCTGGTCCTGGTTGCCGAGGATCGCATCGTCGGCGTCGTGGTGCTGGAGGTGACCGCCGACGGCATCGCCGCCATGCACGCCCACGTCAACCCCGACAAGCTGGCGTTCGCCAATCGCCAGTGGGCCACCTACGCACCGGGAGCGCCCCTGCCCGATTTGTGGTGACCCACATCACACTCTGCTCCTGTCAGCATTCGTGCGGCTGTCCGGTTCAAGTTCCGAACCCACCGAGACAGGAGGCAACATCATGAAGCACCGCATCGTCGTCCTCGGAGCCGGGTACGCCGGAGCCACCACCGCCGGCCGCCTGGCCAAGCGACTGCGCCGCGACGACGTCCAGATCACCCTGGTGAACGCCGATCCCGACTTCGTCGAACGGGTGCGCCTGCACCAACTCGCAGCCGGGCAGGACCTGCCGGTTCGTCCACTGCGCAAGATGTTCGCCGGCACCGGCGTCGAAGTGCGCATCGCATGGGTGGATTCGCTCGACGTGGACCGCAAGACCGTCGCACTGGTCGGCGATCAAGGGGCCGAGACCCTCGCCTACGACACACTCGTCTACGCCCTCGGCAGCACCGTCGCCGATTACGGCGTGCCCGGCGTGGTCGAGCACGCTCACCATGTGGCGAGCAAGCAGGCCGCGCTTCGGCTGCGGGAACGCCTGAGCCAACTGCGAACGGGCGAGACCGTGCTGATCGTGGGTGGTGGCCTGACCAGTATCGAGGCCGCCACCGAGATCGCCGAGGCGCGCCCGGATCTGAAGGTCGCGATGGCCGCGCGCGGTGGCGTCGGCGACTGGCTCGACGAGAAGGCGCAGAGCCACCTGCGCGACGCGTTCGAACGGTTGGGCATCACCGTCCACGAGCACACGGACGTCGTCAGGGTCACCGAAGATGGCGTGACCACCCGATCGGGAGCGGAGATCCCCGCTCAGCTGACCGTCTGGACAGCGGGCTTCGCCGTCCACCCGATCGCGGCCGCCAGCACGCTCACCGTTTCCGAGGCCGGACGGATCGTGGTCGACGCTACCCAGCGCTCGGTCTCGCATCCGGATGTCTACGCCGTCGGCGACGCCGCGCACGCCGCGGGAGTGGGCGGCAAGACGTTGCGCATGGGCTGCGCCACCGCCTCCCCGATGGCCTGGCTCGGCGCCGACGCCATTGCCGCTCGGCTGACCGGACGTGCGGTTCCCGATGCCCCCATCGGCTACAACAGCCAGTGCATCAGCCTCGGCCGCCGCGATGCCATCGTGCAGAAGGTGACCAAGGAGGATCAGCCGACCGCCAAGGTCGACGTGGGTCGCAAGGCCGCGCGCATCAAGGAGCTGATCTGCTCGGGCGCGGCTTGGTCCGTGAGGCACCCGACCCTGCTGGCGCCGAGCCGACGTCGCCGGATCGTCGCGACAGGTGCGGAGGCTCCGGTCGCGACCGTCTGACCGCGGGTGAAATCGGCACAGGTCCGCCCCGGCCGAAGGAGGCCGGGGCGGACCTGGATACGACGATGGTGGGATGGCCCGTTCCGGGCATACACCGCCGTCTGACGGAAGTCGCACGGCCCGTAGATTTTCCGATTGCTATGCCGACCAGTACAGATCCTCGCGGTAGGCGGCATGACCGGACGTAGTCTGCGATGGCCTACCCAGCGTCTCTGTCGACGTTATGTGCCTGCGATTCGGCCGACGAGGTGACCGGCAGTCCGCCCTGGAGTCCGGCACCCCTGGATAGTCGGGTAGCTCGACGCCGTTGATCGCGCGCTCGATCAACTCGGTGATGCGCCGGTGAAATCGGGGCTCGGCTCGGTGTGCGGTCCGGGGACGTCGCGGCTGGAGCAGTCCTACGCGACTGTCTCTACAGGCCGTCGGCTCCGACCCGGACACCGTTGCCGCGGTACTCGCCACTCAGAAGCGCATCGTCGCCGACCTAGGCGCGCGTGTCAGCGGCCGCAGACCGTCCTGCCCCCGGCCACAGTTCCGCAGACGTTTTCGACACCGGCACCTTGGATCGGCTGCGCAAGCTCGAGCAGGCCCGCGACCCGCAGGGCGTCTTCCGCGCCAGCTTCCCGATTTCGGGCTGAACCTTCGGCTTCGAAATCGAGGTAAGGCCAATCCCCGCACGAGGCGCAGTTGCCGCGAGACTCAGTCGGAGAAGACCGACCAGCAGATGCTGTCGCGCCGGGTCTGGTCTTCGATGACGAGGCTGCGGATGGAGTCTGGAAGCTGGGCGCGCTGCCAGTCGCGCTCGATCCGGCCCGCCTGGGGATTGTCGGGGTGAGCGCTTCGAACGGCTTTGATCGCGTAGGCGGCGGCGCCGAGGTCGTGTTCGGCGACATGTCCGACGCATGCGGCTTGTCCGGCGGCGTAGGCGGCGAATCGGGCCTCGCCGGTCAGTGGGCGGGCGGCGCCCATCGCGTGTCCGCCCGCCGCGCGGGCACGCATCATCGGCATGTCGCCTCGCGCCCACGCTCTGGCTGCGGCGATGGCGTCCCGTGGGCGTGGATCGTCGGGCTGTTCGTGCTCGAAATAGCCGAGAACATGCTCGGCGCACGCTGCGGCCCACAGCGCGAGCAACTGATGGTCGGCATCGGTCAGCAAGCCACCTCGACGAATCGTCACCATCCGGGGATCTCGGACCTTCGGCAGGATCATCGCCCCTCCGACTGTCGCATCGGCGGGGTGCACGGCTGGTCCCGCAGACGGTTGTCGAGTTCGTGCACGAGCCGGCTGACCCGGTTCGTGCCCGCGCCGATCCTCGGATAGCGGCGCAGGACGTCGATCAACAGTGGCGTCGCGAGGCCAACGACGCACTCCATCGGGTCGCCACCGTGTTCGTCGCCGGAGCGCAGCTCGAACACCCGGATGGCGTGCGCAGATGCCCTCAGGATGTGGTTGACCTGAGCGGCATCTGCCAGCGGATGCAGATAGGCCGACGCGGCGGCATCACCCGCGGCCATCGCGGCGTGAAACGGTACGGGCCCCGCCGCTTCTCTCCCAGCACGGTGAGCGGCAGTCGCCGTCACACGCTGAGCGCGAGAGCGGCGGTCTCCGCGGACGAACGCAGCCGCGGCGGCGAGCGCGTCGCGGGGCCTGCTGTCGTCGGGGTGACTCGCCTCGAACAGCGGCAGTACCTGCTCCGCCGAGGTCACGGCAAAAGCCGTTACTGCCCTGATCTCATCCATCGTCAACGCGAAGTCCGGAATACGAGGCTTACGCTGGAGGGGAGGCTCTGACTGAACATTCACACCCCCTGATCGTAACTTTGAACATTCGATTGAACGTTGGGGTCGTATAGCCGGTGAATGCGAGCGAAAACCCTCAAAGTGGTCGCAGCCGCCGCGGAATGACCGGGCAGTCGGGACGAGCATCCCCCACACTCGAGACGATCCCGGAACACTCCTCTCGGACTTGTCAGCCAGAAAGCCGCCAATGCCGGGTAGGAGCTACCGAGACTCCACGACGGGTCAGGTTGTCCGCGAAGTCCCGTTGCTTGGACGCAACCCCGTGCACCAGCATCACGTCACGAGCGCCGATCTCGGTGATGATCGACGACAGGCCGCGCCGATCGGCGTGCGCCGACAGCCCGAACTTCGCGACCCGCGCGTTCACCGTGAGCTCGTCACGGTCGAGCACGAACGTGGCCTGCCTCTTCGCCTCGGCTAGCTCGAGGAGCTCGAATCCGGGGGACTCCTCGTCCTGATAGCCGGCGATCAGTAGGGCCGCCTCCGGGTCCGGCAGGATCGACCGTGCCCACGTGACCGCAGGACCGGCTGTCAACATTCCCGACGTAGTCACTATGACTCCACGCCGGAAGGTGCGCAGCAGTTGCTGCCGTTCTCCGGCCCGCACCGCGGACACTTGATCGCCATAAATCTTCAGCAGCCGTACGGCCCCGGCGGTCTGCTCCTCGTAGATTTTCGCGATGTCCTTGGCCATCCCGTCGATGAGAACCGGTACGTCCGGCAGGCGGTCGCGCAGCGTCAGCGCGACTTCCTGGGCCCTCCCGAGCGCGAAGGCCGGCACCAGCACCCGCCCGCCGTTCGCCGCCGAGTCGCCGACGGTCTCGGCCACGATGCGCACGAACTTTTCCACTTCGGCGTCGCGATTCGAACTGTGATGCCCGCAGTATGTCGACTCGATCACCAGCAAGTCCGACCCGCGTGCCGCATCGGGCACCACCAGGCCGGGCACACTCATCTGCGCCAAATCGGACACGTCCCCGGTAACGGTGACCCGGTTCGGGCCGGCAGACACGACCACGCCGGCAGCGCCGAGGATGTGGCCTGCCGGGAATAGCGTGATCGTGACACCGTCAGCGACCTCAACGATCCGGCCGCATCGAACCTCACGGATGCGGCGCTGCGCGGCCACGACCTGCGCCTGCCCATACGGCGGCTCCGCCAGCGGTGCGTCATCCTCGACATAGGCGCCGCGGGATCGCTCGAACACCCGCACCGAGTCGTTCCACATCGTCGGCAGGATCGCCGCGGTCTCAGGGGTGCAGATAACCGGCACATTCGGGTATTCCGCGATCAACGCCGGCACGTAACCGGCGTGGTCGTTGTGCGCGTGCGTGATCACGATCGCGTCGAGCGACCCGGCCAGTGCCACGGCGATATGTTCCGGCCCAGCGTGGTCGATGCGCTTTTTGGGGCGCATCCCGGCGTCGATGAGGATCCGGACGTCACCGACGCTCACCAGCATGCAAGAGCCGCCGATGTCGGTGCCGCCGCCCAGCGGCGTCAGAGCGATCTCGCGCGGCTCACCTACCCACACCGGTTCAACCGGTGCCGGCGGCTCGAGCAGAGCGTTCAGGACCGACAGCAGCGAAGCCTGCGTCACACCAGTCTGCTCGAGCGCCGCGGCGATCCGCGAGTCGGCCGGCGTCACCGTCCGGGCATCCACGGCAGCCGCTGCGGCCGCACGCTCACGCGGGTCGATGTCGATGTCGTCGACAACCGAGAGTCCGACCGGCGCCGGGAGGATCGCGGCCTTCAACACCGTTGCCGCGGCCAGCACATCCGTGGCCAGCTCCGCCGCATGGGCACGCGCGGCAGCCAGCTCGGCTCGCAGCGCCTCGATGACAGCCAGCGCCTCGTCCCGATCTTCCTCGGCCACTGCGAGATCGAGACGTAAGCGGTCGGCTTCCCCACGGGCGTAGTCGCGCTGCACCCTCGCCTGGTCTCGGGCCGCACGGGTCTCGCTCAGGCGCCGCTCGAATCTTTCCCGCAGCCGCCGCGCCGCAGCAGGATCGAGCGCGATCGGTCCGCGCCCGTTGTCGACTGCGTGCTGCCCACCGTCGTCTGTGGTCTTCGCGGATGCCTTGGACCGGCCGCGAGGCGTCCGGACCGCACGAGGATTACGCAGCACCTGCGCCGCCGCGGCGCT
Organism: Nocardia sp. NPDC019323; assembly: GCF_044389845.1. Lineage (NCBI taxonomy): Bacteria > Bacillati > Actinomycetota > Actinomycetes > Mycobacteriales > Nocardiaceae > Nocardia > Nocardia sp. NPDC019323. Next base: position 36,415 of record NZ_JBIRYN010000015.1, on the reverse strand, counting down.
GTCCGCCGCGTTGTCGCTCAGCAAAGCCACCAATTGCGGGTGGGTGCCGTCCAGCTCGTCGCGGTAGGTGTGCGCAAGCTCGGCCCGCAAGGTCGGCACTCTCGCAATGAGGTCGAGCAGGCCGGCCCGATTCACCCGCGAGAACGCCTGAGGGTCGATCTGTTGTTCGGCATAGAGCTGCGACTTCAAGGCCGCTCGAGCCGCGTCGAAGATCATCGCCTCGAGCAGCTGCGGCGCGGTCCGGCTCATCCGTGCACACGCTTGGTCGCGGCGACCATGACAGGCTCGAGCTTGAACTGTCTATCGTCGGGCAGCCCGACAACGAGACCGAGGACACGCAGCACCTCGAGCACGTCAGCCACGCCGCCGGTGTACCCGGCGGCGGCCACCGCGGTCGGGGTGAGTGCCTCCGAGGCTTCTTCGCCGCTGTCGCCGTGAAGTGCGAGGTAGTCCGCGAGCGTGTCGAGGTCGGCGTGCTCGTCCGCGACATTCCGCACGAGGAAGTCCCATGCCTGGCCGAGCGTGGCGTCACTGCGGACCCCGGACGCCTCGACCAGCTCCCGGCAACGCTCGACATCCATCAGGTGAGCTCGGATCTCGCGCAGCGGGTCGGAACGCAGTCCGGATTCGTGCTCGGTCAAGTCCTCGGCGATCTTGTTCAGCAGTATCGGCCAGCCTCCGGTTACCGCGAGCAACTCGTCGCGAGCCGCGTCGTCCTGGAACGGCAAGGTCGTCTCGGTCAGCCACAGCCGCAGATCGGTCCGGTCGTAACGGCGTAGCTCGGTCAGCCCGGAGGAGGTGTCCGACTCCCGCGCCGCGACCGGCCACATGGGCGCCTGCGCGGGCCAGGACACGAGCACGATTCCGAGAGTGCCACCGGAGTGTTTCGCGATCAGCTCCCGCGCCCGTGTCCACGTCGCCGACGCGACCTCAGGAGTGACGTTCTTCAAGTTCACGATCACGATGACGTGTCGACCGGCAGCCTTGAACGTCCCCCGCTGGCACACATCGGCCAGTGTCGCCGGGGTCGCGTCCCGCATCACGCTCTTCCGGTGCCCTGACACCGCATGCTCGTTCTCGTCCTGCAGTGCCCTCAAACACCGTTCGATCGTCAGGGCATGCGAGCCGATGACCTGGCGGACCTGACTGCGGGGTGCGAGCAGGTCGGCGATCTGTTGCGACGTCAACGGCCCACGCGTCGGGCCCTCCACGAACACCGGCCGCATCATGCTTCCGTCGAAGCTTTCCGGCAGTTCGATCGACTCGGCTTGATCGAGGACTGCCTCGACCTCCTCTTTGGCACCGAGGAGGTCGAGAACATTCGGCGTCCGCAGTCGGTACCCGCGGTTCGTGTAGGACAGCACACCGAGATCGACGCACTCGTCCAGCAGAGCCCGGAACTCGCCGGTGCGGACGTCTTCGGCGGAAAATCCGGTCGGCCACCAGGTCTCGCACTCCGCGCGCAGCTCGCTCGGCGTCATCGTCGCGTCGATGCCTCCAGCGTGAGCGTGGAGCGCGACGCTGTAAGCGATGATCTTGTACCGGGGGTCCAAGTCGAGAGTCCAATCGAAGCGCTTGCGGAACGACGTCCGCAGCCCCGCATCGGCCCACACCCGTTCGACATCATCGGCGTGCACGGTCTGCGGTGGCGCGCCCGCGGGCATCGGCGCGGCCTGCAGATTGCGCAGCAATTGCGCGGCGAACAGTTGGATGAGGGCGGGTTGGTTGTTCGCGAGCGCGAGGACGCGCGCGGCATGGTCGCGGTCGTCGAAGTGATACCCGAGCGCATGCAACGGACGAGTCAGCAGATCGTAGGCGGCCTGAGGAGCCAGTGGACCGACACAGACCGGCTCGCCGAAGTGTGCCAGCGGATGGTTCGCGAGGCGATCGAACCGGGCGGTTTGGTGCAGACCGGCGAAAACCACCTTCACCGCGCGCCCGGTCCGCTCCATCAGCTCCTTGAAATGGGTCACGTGGGTGAACATCCCGTTGACCGCCTCGGCATCGCCGTCGAGGAATTTGTCGGACTCGTCCAGCAAAAGCAGCAGCTGCCGTCCTGGGCGAGCCGAGATCCACTTTGTGACATGCCCTGTGAGCGCCCCGGCGACATCGCCACCCGGAATATCCTGCGGCACGATGTCTCGGGCGGCCAGCAGTGGCCACAGCGTCGTCCACACCGCGTCGACCGACACCGCTCTCCCGATCTTGAAGATCGACTCGTAGATCGCGTGCCGGTTGTGCTTGTCGTCGAACTGGCGAGCCGCTTCCAGCAGCAACGCCGACTTGCCGAGTTGCCTGCCGCCGTACACGATGCACGGGCCCATCATGTCGATGATCTTGGCGCGTTCGTCGTTGCGACCGTAGAACATCTCTTGACGAATACTCGCTCCGGGCACGTCCGGTGTGAACGGCGAGGACGCTGTGAACGGCAGAAGCGCCGCCATGGTGATCTCACGACTCGGTTCCGGCTGGCACGACAGATACGCGAACGCGGCGTCATCGATCACGATCGTTGTCGGCAGCCGCCGGTCGCTACGGAACAGACCCGCCAGCTCGCGGCGCGCACCGGAATCGAGCGTGCCGAAGTACAGCACGACGATGGAACGATCGCTCGGCTCCTCCCGCAGCATCTCCACGAGTTCGCGCGGGGTCGGACCGCGCCAAATGCCCAGCAGCCGCAACGAGTCACCCGACGGACTCATCCCCGACCCGAACGCAGGCAGCAGGGCTTTGCCGGAGGTGGCCCGTACGCCGTGCAAGTCCAGCCACGAACCGCGGCCGCCGGAGTGCCCACGCCGTGCGGGCGGAGTGGTCGACTTGTCGAACACGAACCCGACCTGTTCGAGGATCGACTTCACGTTGCTGATTCGAGCGTCGAACGACCGGGCCTGCGCAAGAAGTGTCCACTGCTCGATCCTGGACGCGGCCGTCGTTCCACGGCCGACCTGCCCGAGCTCGATCGCGGCGGAGGCCAGCGCGTCGGCGAGCGGACCGGCAAGGAGGTCGCCGGTCGATTTGCCCGCCTCCAGCACGCTGCCCAGCTGCGTGAGCATGGGGTGCACGCCCGCGCCGAGACTGCGACGGGCGTTGGCGAAGGTGTCCGGGAACGCCTCGAGAAACAGTGACAGGTGATCGATGGCCGCCCGCGGTCCAGGAAGTTGACCGCCGGAACGGATCGTGACCTCGTATTCCGCCGCGGTGGTCAAGTCACCTTTATCGATACACCGCTGGATCCGTTCGAGGGCGTCGGCAGGCATCCCGGTGGGGTCGAGCGCGTTTCGAGCGGCGGCGATGGACGACTCCACAATCGTGGTCCGATCGAGTTCGATCTCGTCGAGGCCGGCGAGCATGACGTCGAAGTCACTTCGAGTGCCGCGGTGTCTGCGCTGGTAGGCGCGTGCGCGGGTGGTGAGGTCGGTCCAGTCCTCGACGCGCAACCGACCGAACAGCCGGTCGGAATCGATACGAGCCGCGAGCGTGTCCGCGTTCTTGTCGACTTGGGCGATGGAGGCTTCGATGGCCTCGTCCCGCGCCGCCGACAGCCGCTGCGCGAGCTGGGGATTGCGTGGCCGCAACGTTTCGATGAGTAGCTGGGTACCTACCTGGTCGTGCCGCGCGGCGCGCGCGTCGAATGCCGCGATCCAGCCGACGTCTCCGGCGCGCAATGCGTCGAACGCGGTCACGACGTCCGCCACCTCGGGCGTACGGCGTGGCGTGAATGCCGGGTCGAGCTCCACATTCGGGGCGAGCGTCAACAGCCCGCCGAGGACGCGGTCCGACGGGATCTCCTGCCCGGCGACCGACTCGGTGCCCATGAGCAGGTCCAGCGCGTTGTTCAGCAGTTTCAGGCCGGCATCGGTCGCGGCGTCACGGGCCTCGTCCCCACTGTCACGCAGCTGATCCAGCTCGGCCAGCGCCTGCGCACGGACTGCGGCCACCTTCGTCCGCAACTCCGCGATCGGATCGGTCATCCACGTCCCCCCGGACGGCGACAAGTTCTCCGTTGCGATCACCCAGCGGGCGAGCAGCTCGGTGACATCGCCGGTCCACTCCAGCAGCTTGGCCCGTGACCTGGCCTCGATCCGCTTCCCGATTCGCTTGCTGCCGCGTGCGTGCGACACGGACCTGTCCAAGGCCTGCTCGAGACTACGAGGCGTGCGCAGCTCCGCCACACGAGCTCGGACGAATTGCAAGTCGTCCGGCGACATCGACCTGGACGCGACCATGCTGAGGGGTTCGCCGAGATACCCGCCTTCGGGTGCCATCCAGGTCTGCCACAGACCGGTAGCGGGGCCGTACTTGATCGTGCGATTCGGCGCGTTCTTCAGCTTGGTCGCTGCCTCCAAGGCGAGCGCTTCGTGCTCGGACGAGGCTTCGGCCGCTTCGATGACGGCATTGGCGTTGCGCGGAGTCAGGTATACCCCCGCATAGATGGCGGCTTGCAGCATTTCGGTCAGCTCGCCGACGGCGCCGCCGGAGCGGACGATGCTGGTGGTGGCGTCGCGCAGCGGATCGGATGCGCCAGCGATCGGGGACAGCAGGCCCGCGCGCACGGACGCGCCGTATACGAGCATCTGCGTACCAGGATGGTCTTTCAGGTCACTGGGTTCGAGGTCGGCGATGGTAGACGCGAACGCGGCGGCGTTCGACCCGGCGGAGGTCTTCATCGCGTCGGCCAGCGCCGCGAGCCGGTGCGCGGCTCGGATCGACGTGCCGGCATCCTCCGCGGTCTCGAGCCAGTACGCCAGCGACAGCTCACCGGAGCGCAAGAGCTCGCTGTACAGCGCGACCGGGTTGTGTCCATCCGAAGTGTCCGAGGCGGCAGCGGGGGCGGGGGCCGTGCGGGCCTGCGGCGGGCGGTGCGTCGAACGCGGCACCGGGACGGTGAAATTCAACTGTGCGACAACGTCGTCGAGCTCCAGCTCAGGCTGCTGAGGGGCAGATTGCTCAGCGGCCGGCATCGCTTCCCGCTGGTCGGCGACAGCGGCGTCCGCGGTCTCGTCGGTCGCGGTGTCGCCGCCGACCGGGGCCATCTCGGCGTCGGAGACGGGCTGGGGCGCGTCAACGTCGGCTGAACCCACACGCTTGTCATCCGCGGTCTCCGCCGGACCGTCCTGTGCTTGCTCCATGTCCAGGACATCGGGCGAAGCGTCGGCAGACCTCGGCTCGGCCATGTCGCCGATGGCGAATGTGCCCGGTTCGTTGACGAACATGAGCAGCGGAATCGCAGCAGGCACCGTGGCGGTGACCGTCCCGACGAGTTCGACGGCTCGCTGAGGGTCACGGCCCGCGAGCTCGATCAGCTCGAGCAGCGCCAGGAGGGCGCCGACAGTCTCCGCATCGCTGTCGCTGGTCACGTCGCCGGCCAGAGTTCGAACCCGCGCGATGTGGTCGGCAAGGAACAACGGCCCCGTCAACGTCGTGAGGCGCCGAACCCGCTCGATTCGCGCGGCGGCGGCGTCCACCTCGGCCGCGGCGTTCTCTGCCCGCCGCAAGGCCGCGCGCGCGGTCTCCAGGCTTGTGACCGGCTCGCCGCCGTCGACGGCCGCCGCAGCAGTCAACAGCCCGGACAGACTCACGGAAAATCCCGCGACACGGACGATGTCGGAACTCTCAGCCGGAACGCCGTCCGCGACCGTACGAGCCAAGGCAGGCAGGACACTGCTTACGAGCGCTTGCCGCTCCTGCTCCAGCCCCTCACATGCAGCGGTCAGTTCTGCCAGCACAGCTGGCTCTTTCCCGGTACGAAGTTCCCGGGTCGCGTCGGCCGAGAGTCGCTCGGCCAGTCCAGCCACTATGGACTCGAACGCGATTGCCGTAGCCGTCCCGAGCGCCCCGGTTTCCTCCGGTGTGTCCGTTTCGTCGGCGCCGGCATCGAAGGCCGCTAGATCGTCCAGGTCGGATAGGACGTCGACAAGCGTGGCCAACGACGCCGGCGCTTCCGGCAACAGCGGATACCGCTCGCGAACCTTTTGCCACACCTGCTGAGCGGCTTCGATCTGCACCTCGTCCCAAAATGTAGGCGGGTCAGCGAGCAGCCAGGCAAGGGCGGCCGTAGCCCCATCGTGCCCGGTTACCGCCATCGATGACCAGGCCGCTATCCGCGCCACTTGCGTCGATCCGAAGTCGTCTATGTCGAGCGCGTCTGGGTATAGCCAGCTGTCCTGCAGCGATCCGAGTACCTGTGTCAGCTCGTCCGGGTCCGCGCTGAGAATCGCGGCGAGCTGGCGTTCGGTCAGGTCGCTGGTCGGCGCGGTCGCCCGGATCGCTCCGTGGAAGCAGGTGTGGAGAATCCCCGCAGCCCGGTCGTCGTCGGCGCCGGCGAGGTTGGACAAAACAGCAACGGTCACGGCGGTCAGCGGCGCCCCGGCGCGAATCTTGAGGCATTTGTGAAGGAAGTTCATCTCGCGGCGAGTCAGCTTCGGGACCTCTGCGGTGAGGTCGGCCCGGCGGACCGCACTGGCTGCCGACTTCGCGATCCGGGCTCGCCGTAGGCTCCGGCACTCGTCCTCGGTAAGCCCGACGTCGCCCCCGAAAACCTGATCCTCGCTATCGGATGCAGTGCAGTCGCTCAAGACGCCCCCTTAGTTCACTGTAGCGTTGACGTTCCCGCGCTGAGGCGCGCGTCGCGTCCAGCTCGTCCGGGCCGAGTTACGCTCTGCGCCAACCCATCTCGCATAATCGTAGGGCGACTGTCCGGCGTTTCATGTCGCAAAGGAAAAATTGGTGCGGCTGTCTTCGCCTCATCGTTTCGGTTGCGCCGCAACAGTTACTGTGTCGGTATGCGGTGGGTGATCCTGGTGGGCGTAATGCTGGTCGCGAGTGCGTGCTCGCACTCCACCGAGGGAAAGCCGCAGCCGGTGGCGGGTGCGCAATCGTCCCAACCGAGCACGTCGGCAGCGGCGGCGGAGAGTCGATTGCAGGATCGAATCGCCTGGGTGAAGCAGGGATCATCGACCGATCTCGCGCCCTATCACTCCACCGCGCCCGAGGGTGGCCCGGCAACAGATCTGAAGGCCGATATCGCGTTCGTCAGTCCGACCCACAAGATCAGCTGTATCACCGGCACCGAACTCGGTTTCGACGGGTTCGACTGCATGGTGGAGCTGAAGGAACCGATGCCGGCGCCGGGCGAGGGCTACGGCCAATGGTTCGGCGGCTATGTGACGTACTCCGGAGACCGGTTGACAGTGGGCCAATTCCGCGGCGACCCAGGGCTTTTCGTCAACGGTGAGGGCCGGGTGCTGCCATACGACAGCACCATCACCTTCGGCGACTACTCCTGCCGGCTCGCCACGACCGGCCTCACCTGCGTGAACCCCGTCCAGGGCACTGGCGTGCAGCTGAGCAGCGAGGGCGTCGTCCCCCTCGGCTGCCTACGCGAACTCCCGGAAGCGGAACGTGAACCGACCGTCGGCCACGCCTATTCCTGCTGACCACCCCCCGAAACGCGAACGGCGCCGCTCCCGGAGGAGCGGCGCCGTGAGCGGCGATTCAGCGAATCACTTGATGATCTTCGTGACGCGACCGGCGCCGACGGTGCGGCCACCCTCGCGGATCGCGAAGCGCAGACCCTCGTCCATGGCGACCGGCTGGATCAGCTTGACGGACATCTCGGTGTTGTCACCGGGCATGACCATCTCGGTGCCCTCGGGCAGGGTCACAACGCCCGTCACGTCAGTCGTACGGAAGTAGAACTGCGGACGGTAGTTGTTGAAGAACGGGGTGTGGCGGCCGCCCTCGTCCTTCGACAGGATGTACGCCTGGCCCTCGAACTCGGTGTGCGGGGTGGTGGTGCCCGGCTTCACGACGACCTGGCCGCGCTCCACGTCCTCACGCTTGATACCACGGATCAGCAGACCGACGTTGTCACCGGCCTGGCCCTGGTCGAGCAGCTTGCGGAACATCTCGATACCGGTGACCGTGGTCTTGGTGGTCTCCGGACGGATGCCGGTGATCTCGACTTCCTCGTTGACGTTGATCACGCCGCGCTCTACACGACCGGTGACGACGGTGCCACGACCGGTGATGGTGAACACGTCCTCGATTGGCATCAGGAACGGCTTGTCGGTCTCGCGAACCGGGTCCGGGATCGACTCGTCGACCGCGTTCATCAGCTCGAGCACCGACTCGGTCCACTTCGGGTCGCCCTCGAGCGCCTTCAGACCGGAGACCCGCACGACCGGCGCGTCCTCGTCGAACTCCTGCGAGGCCAGCAGCTCGCGGACCTCCATCTCGACGAGCTCGAGGATCTCCTCGTCGTCGACCATGTCGGCCTTGTTCAGCGCGACCAGGATGTAGGGCACGCCGACCTGACGGGCGAGCAGCACGTGCTCACGGGTCTGGGGCATCGGGCCGTCGGTGGCGGCGACCACGAGGATGGCGCCGTCCATCTGCGCCGCACCGGTGATCATGTTCTTGATGTAGTCGGCGTGACCCGGCGCGTCGACGTGCGCGTAGTGGCGCTTCTCCGTCTGGTACTCGACGTGGGAGATGTTGATCGTGATACCACGAGCCTTCTCCTCCGGCGCCTTGTCGATCTGATCGAACGCGAACGCCGCGTTCAGATCCGGGTACTTGTCAGCCAGCACCTTGGTGATCGCTGCGGTCAGCGTGGTCTTGCCGTGGTCGACGTGACCGATGGTGCCGATGTTGACGTGCGGCTTCGTCCGCTCGAACTTCGCCTTCGCCACTGTTTTGTCCTCCTGGACTTGTTGGTGCGTGCAATTGCAGCAGTGCGGGGTCATCCCCGCGGTCAACGGGGAAAGGGTTTACAAACGCCCGGGAGTCATTACTCGCCGGTCGCCTTGGCGATGATCTCCTTCGACACGTTGGCCGGAACCTCCGCGTACGAGTCGAACACCATGGAGTAGTTCGCCCGGCCCTGGGTCTTCGACCGCAGGTCACCGATGTAACCGAACATCTCCGAGAGCGGAACCAGCGCCTTGACGACACGGGCACCACTGCGTTCCTCCATGGCCTGGATCTGACCACGGCGGGAGTTCAGGTCGCCGATCACGTCGCCCATGTAGTCCTCGGGCGTCGTGACCTCGACCGCCATCATCGGCTCGAGGATCACCGGACCGGCCTTGCGGGCCGCTTCCTTGAGCGCTTGCGCGCCCGCGATCTTGAACGCCATTTCCGACGAGTCGACGTCGTGGTAGGCGCCGTCGAGCAGCGTGACCTTCAGGTTCACCAGCGGGTAGCCGGCGAGCACACCGTACTGCATGGCGTCCTGGGCGCCCGCATCCACCGAAGGGATGTACTCCTTCGGCACGCGGCCACCGGTGACCTTGTTCTCGAACTCGTAGTGCGCGCCGTCCTCGCCGACGAACGGCTCCAGCGCGATGATCACCTTCGCGAACTGGCCGGAACCACCGGTCTGCTTCTTGTGCGTGAACTCGAGCTTCTCGACCTTCTTGGTGATCGTCTCGCGGTAGGCCACCTGCGGCTTACCGACGTTCGCCTCGACCTTGAACTCGCGCTTCATGCGGTCGACCAAGATGTCGAGGTGCAGCTCGCCCATACCGCCGATGACGGTCTGGCCGGTCTCGGCGTCCAGCTTGACCGAGAAGGTCGGGTCCTCTTCGGAGAGGCGCTGGATCGCGGTGCCCAGCTTCTCCTGGTCGGACTTGGTCTTCGGCTCGATGGAGACCTCGATGACCGGGTCCGGGAAGGTCATGGACTCGAGCACGATCTGGTTCTGCGGATCGCACAGGGTGTCACCGGTGGTGGTGTCCTTGAGGCCGATGACCGCGTAGATGTGACCGGCCGAAGCCGCGCCGACCGGGTTCTCCTTGTTGGAGTGCATCTGGAACAGCTTGCCCAGACGCTCCTTCTTGCCCTTGGTCGAGTTGATGACCTGGGCGCCGGAGTCGACCTTGCCGGAGTACACGCGGACATAGGTCAGCTTGCCGAAGAACGGGTGCACCGCGATCTTGAACGCCAGGGCCGCGAACGGCTCGTCGGCGCTCGGCTTGCGGGTGAGCAGTTCCTCTTCCTTGCCGGGCACGTGGCCGGTGGTGGCCTCCACGTCCAGCGGCGAGGGCAGGTAGTCGATGACCGCGTCGAGCATGGGCTGCACGCCCTTGTTCTTGAACGCGGAGCCGCACAGCACCGGGTAGAGCTCGGAGGTCACCGTCAGCTTGCGGATGGCGCCCTTGATCTCTTCGACGGTCAGCTCTTCGCCGCCGAAGAACTTCTCCAGCAGCGCCTCGTCCGACTCGGCGACGGTCTCCAGCAGTTCCTGGCGGTACTGCTCGGCCTGCTCCTTCAGGTCGTCCGGGATCTCGACGACCTCGTACTGCTCACCGAGCTTGGTCTCGCCACGCCAGACCTTGGCGTTGTTCTCGACCAGGTCGACGATGCCTTCGAAGGTGTCCTCAGCGCCGATCGGCAGCTGGATGACCAGCGGCTTCGCGCCGAGGCGGTCCTTGATGGTCTGCACGGTGAAGTAGAAGTCGGCACCGAGCTTGTCCATCTTGTTGACGAAGCAGATCCGCGGCACGTCGTACTTGTCCGCCTGACGCCACACCTGCTCGGACTGCGGCTCGACGCCCTCCTTGCCGTCGAACACCGCGACGGCGCCGTCGAGCACGCGCAGCGACCGCTCCACCTCCACGGTGAAGTCGACGTGCCCGGGGGTGTCGATGATGTTGATCTGGTTGTCTTTCCAGAAGCACGTGGTAGCCGCGGAGGTGATGGTGATACCACGCTCCTGCTCCTGCTCCATCCAGTCCATCGTGGCGGCGCCGTCGTGGACCTCACCGATCTTGTAGGTGATGCCGGTGTAGAAGAGGATGCGTTCGGTTGTGGTCGTCTTGCCCGCATCGATGTGGGCCATGATGCCGATGTTGCGGACCTTGTTCAGGTCGGTGAGCACGTCCTGTGCCACGGAAATCTTCCCCGCTCGTAGCTAGTTGGGATTATCGGGGACGACCCTGTGGTCGCCTCTATGTCAACGCAGGAAGCGGCCGGTGAGTGCCGCCTCCTGCTGTGCCTCCCGACCCAGACGACGGGCCGGGCAGACGTCACCAGCGGTAGTGCGCGAAGGCCCGGTTCGACTCGGCCATCTTGTGGGTGTCCTCGCGGCGCTTGACCGAGGCGCCGAGGCCGTTGCTGGCGTCGAGCAGTTCGTTGGCCAGGCGCTCGACCATGGTCTTCTCCCGGCGCGCACGCGAGAAGTTGACCAGCCAGCGCAGGGCCAGGGTGTTGGCGCGGCCCGGACGGACCTCGACCGGAACCTGGTAGGTGGCGCCACCGACGCGGCGGGGCTTCACCTCCAGCGACGGCTTCACGTTGTCCAGCGCGCGCTTGAGGGTGACGACCGGGTCGGTGCCGGTCTTCTCGCGCGCCTGCTCCAGCGCACCGTAGACGATGCGCTCTGCGGTGGACTTCTTGCCGTCCAGCAGGATCTTGTTGACCAGCTGAGTGACCAGCGGCGAACCGTAGACCGGGTCGTTGATCAGCGGACGCTTGGGTGCGGGGCCCTTGCGTGGCATATCAGCTCTTCTCCTTCTTGGCGCCGTAGCGGCTGCGGGCCTGCTTGCGGTTCTTCACACCCTGGGTGTCGAGCGAGCCGCGAATGATCTTGTAACGAACACCGGGGAGGTCCTTCACACGACCGCCGCGCACGAGCACCATGGAGTGCTCCTGCAGGTTGTGCCCCTCGCCCGGGATGTAGGCCGTGACCTCGACCGAGCTGGTCAGGCGAACACGCGCGACCTTGCGCAGCGCGGAGTTCGGCTTCTTCGGGGTCGTGGTGTACACGCGGGTGCACACGCCACGACGCTGCGGGCTCCCCTTCAGGGCCGCGGTCTTCGTCTTGGCGACCTTGTCGCGGCGCCCCTTGCGGACCAGCTGGTTGATGGTTGGCATAGACCGGCTTTCCTTATTAGTTAACGCGGTGTGTGGACTTCATGTCTGTTTTGTTCGCGGCGCTCCCGGGGCCCTTCGCGGAGGCAAGCTTCCACTGCAGGGCCCGTCGTTCACATCGCTGTCATCGAGCTTTCACTCGCACGTCCGGCCACGTTTCTCGCGTCCCGAGGTCGGGCGTGTCGCGCGCGGCGCGGAGCCCTTATTCCGGGCACGCTGGAGTCGTCGGCCGCTCTCGCTGGCCTACGGTCACGCACGAACTTGCCCGCATGCTTCCGGGCACAGCGGTCCACGATACCCGTGGCCGGGACACAGGGTCAAAGCGGGTCGGCTCGACGAGCGTTCACCTGGCCAGGTTCAGGGTCAATTCCATCAGCTTCTTCGCCGCGTCGCACGGATCGGGGTGCGCCGAACCGGGGCGGTAGTTGATCCACCAGCCGATCACCCCGTTGTCCGGTGCGCTCGCCGTCACACCGCAGGAATCCGGGTCCTTCGGCCTGCGGATCTGCAGCGCCAGCGAACTCTGGATGGTGATGTTGGTGGTCTCGTAGCCGAGTTTGTTGTTCGTCTGCTTCTCGTTGCTGAGCGTCCCGTTCTCGTACCAGTTGAGTGTCGCCATCCCGTTGCCGCCGGGCGCGCCGACGAGGTCCCACATGCACACCGCGCCGAAGAACGACTCGCTGACCGTGACGCTCTCGCCGATGGCCTTGCCGATCTGATCCTCGGACAGGATCTGGCATTCCCGCAGCAACTTGTCCAGCCTGGTGTTCACGGGCTGGCTTCCGCCGACGGGCTGTGGCGAACCGGGCACCACTTGACCGCACCCGCCCGCGGACAACGCCACCGCCACCGCCGCGGCGGCCACCGCGCCGCGCCCGCGCAGAACTCGTCGCACGTTCATCCCCTGCCCCTCACTGCATCCGCTGCAGAGTCAGCTCGGCGAGAGCGCGGCTACGATCGCACGGATTGCCGGACACGGCGCCGAACTGTCCGATGTTCGTCGACCACTCGAAGAAGTCGTCACCGAGCTGCACCGCCAGATCGCAGATCGCTCCGCTCGGATCCAAGGCGGCGAATCCGTCGCGCCCGCCGATCTTTATCGGGTCCGGCGCCCGCCCGTTCACCGTCACCCAGGCCCGCTCCCGCTCGATCGGACTACCCCGATACGAAGCGAAAGTGATACTGGGAGAACCGATTCCAGCAGATTGCCAGTTGCAGCCGACCGCGTTGCGGAACACCCCCGAGATCCGGCCGAGACCGCCGAGAGTGCGCACCTCGTCATCGGTCACGTGCCCGCACTCCCCGACGAACGGACCCAGCGCAACCACTTTGGGCGCCGGACGCGACGGACCGGAGTCCTCGGCGTCTCCGCCCGAACCGCAACCCGCCAGTGCGAGTACCAAGGCTGTCGCGGTCACGACCGCCGACTTGATCCGCATGGAATGAACTCTACCGATTACGCGCCGGGCGGACGGTCCGACGAACACGGCCCGGCAGCGCGGTGAGCGCCGACCGGGAGACCCGAACGCAGCCTACAGATTGCCGCGAGCTTGCTGTTCGCGCTCGATCGCCTCGAACAGGGCCTTGAAATTGCCCTTGCCGAAACCGAGGGAGCCGTGGCGCTCGATGAGCTCGAAGAAGACCGTGGGGCGGTCGGTGAGGGGTCTGGTGAAGATCTGCAGCAAGTAGCCGTCCTCGTCGCGGTCGACCAGGATGCCGCGGCGCTGGAGTTCTTCGACCGGGACCCGGACCCGGCCGATGCGGGCGCGCAGTTCGGGATCCTCGTAGTAGGCCGCCGGCGTCTCCAGGAACTCGACGCCCTCTTGGCGCAAGGCGTCGACACAGGCGAGGATGTCGCCGGTGGCGAGCGCGATGTGCTGGACTCCCGGACCGCGGTAGAACTCCAGGTACTCATCGATCTGCGAGCGCTTCTTGCCGACGGCGGGCTCGTTGAGCGGGAACTTCACTCGATGGTTGCCGTTGGCCACCACCTTGCTCATCAGCGCGGAGTACTCGGTGGCGATGTCGTCGCCGACGAACTCGGCCATGTTGGTGAAACCCATGACGCGCCGATAGAACTCGACCCACTCGTCCATCCGCCCGAGTTCCACGTTGCCCACGACGTGGTCGATCGCCTGGAACAACCGAGCCGGAGCGCCGTCGCGCCGCCGGTAGTTGGAGCGGCGCGCGACATAGCCGGGCAGGTAGGGCCCGTAGTAGCGGGAACGGTCGACCAGCGTGTGCCTGGTGTCGCCATAGGTGGCCAGGGCGGCCGAGCGAACCGTGCCGAAGTCGTCGGTCTCGTCGTGCGGTTCGACCAGGACGGTGGCGCCGTGGGTGCGCGCCCACGCCACACAGCGGTCGACGTCGGGCACTTCCAGCGCGATGTCGACCACGCCGTCGCCGTGCCGATCGTGGTGGGCGACCAGCGGACTGTCCGGGTCGACCGCTCCGGTGATCACGAAACGCGCCGCGCCGCTGCGCAGGACGAACGCCTTGTGGTCGCGATTGCCGGTCTCCGGACCGGAGTACGCCTCCAGCCGCATGCCGAACGCGGATTCCAGGAAGTGCGCGGTCTGGGTGGCGTTGCCGACCACCCAGACCAGAGCGTCCCATCCGATGACCGGAAACGGATCACCGCTGTTGTCGTGCTCGACCAGCCCCACCAGCGTGCGCAGTTCGCCGTCGCTGGGACCGGCGCCGGACCGGACTTCCCGCAGGTGCTCGATGGTCATGTTCCAAGGAAATCGCCGGGTCCGCCGGATAGGCAACAGCATCGATTCTCGATAGACAGGGTGGCGAATTCGGCTAGCAAACGACGCCTGATGCTGGACAATTTGAATAGCAGGCAGGCCAGGCGGCGAGCCCGGCCCGGTGCCGGAACGGAGGCCGTCATGGCGCGCACATCGGCGAAGCTCGACGAGCTCGATCTCGCCATCCTCACCGCGATGCACGAGTACCAGAAAGCGGGCATCCTCGAACTGTCCCGCCGGACCAGAGTGGCCAGGGCCACCGTGCAGTCCCGGATCGCGCGCATGGAGGAGTCCGGCGTGATCGCCTCCTACGACCCGCAGATCGACGTCACCGCGGCGGGGTTCGACGTGCAGGCGTTCGTCACGCTGGAGATCGCCCAGGGTGCGCTGGACACGGTGGCCTCCGAACTCGACGCCATCCCCGGCGTGCTGGAGGCCTACGCCACGACCGGCACCGGCGACGTGCTGTGCCGGATCGGGGCCGACTCGCACGCGGGGTTGCAGGCCGTGCTGCTGAGCATCGACCGGACGTCCTCGGTGGTGCGTTCACACAGCGTCATCGTGCTCTCGACCGTGGTGGCACGCCGGGCGCTGCCCCTGCTGCGCACGCTGAGCCCGACCGGGACCGCCAAAGCGCCCGCCTACCGACCGGCCCGCGAGCCGTAGCAGGTCAGGGGCGCAGGTCGGCGTGGACGTCGAGGATTTCGACGCTTCCCTGCTTGTCGCCCTCCAAGAAGCCGAGCAGAGCGTGCGCCTCCGCCTCGACATCCGCGCGCTCCGCCGCCGTCCACTTGCGGGTCGGACTGATGCGGAGCCGGGCGGCGCTCGCGTTCGTGAAGACCTTGTACATACCCGCGAGGAAGCCGTCGACCAGCACCGGGGACACCTGAGCGGCGAACGCGCGCAGCGGAGGGGCCGCGCCGTCGGGCACGATCCGGGTCCGGTCCCGGTGCGACAGCACGGCGTTGTCGTACCAGCCGAGCAGCCGCACCGGAGCGGGGACGTCCGGATCGGCGAGTTCGCCGTCGGCGACGTCGTAGAGCGTGCGACCGCGCTCGTCGGTGTAGGCGCGGACCCGATCGCCCAGTTCCGCCACGGCCTGCTTCATGCCGAGCAGCTTCGACCAGGTCTGCATGTCCATGGTGCTCGCGGGGCCGAAAGCACGCAGGTACCGGAAGATCAACTCCGCCAATGGATATGCGGGGTCCAGCGGCGTGCCCAACCAAGGCTCCACCCGCGACCAGACCGGTCTGCTGTTGTCCTTCCACTTGCCCCGCGGCGGGGTCTGCAACACCGGCAGCTGGTACAGCCAGGTCTGCACGACCGCGCCCGGGTCGCGGTCGGGGTACAGCTCGGCGGCGCGGGCGCGCAGGTCGGCCGCGGACATCGGCTCGTCGCCGAGCGTCGCTTCGCCGTGCCCGCGCACCTCCTCCGGATCCAGCCCGACCATCGCGCCGTAGTTGAAGCCCTTGCGGAAGGGCACTTTCTCCAGCTCCGGCTGCACGTGGGGAGCGATCCGCACCGCGTCGGGCGGCGTGACCAGGTGAATGGTGCCGCGCATCAAGGTGATCCGGACCAACGACCGGGCCTCCAGCGCCTCGGACACCGTCGCCGGATCGAAGGCCGCGACGCGGCTGAACAATCCGACGAACGGCGGCAGCGAATCCTGCGCCTGCAAACCGACGAGATGCTCGCACATCTCGTGCACCGTCAGTGACGAGCGCTCGAGCAGATGCTGGCGAGCCAGCAGGGTCCGGTTCAGTACCCGGGTGGACAGCTTCACGACGCGGGGCCGGTCTCTACGTCAGCGCAGCGTGACCACGACCTTGCCGGTGGCCGTCCGGTTGTCCAGCGATGCGACCGCCTCTGCGGCCTTGTCCAGCGGGTACAGCACCGGCTCCGGCGGCGCGATCTTGCCGGAGGCCAGCAGCGGTTCCACCTCGGCCCACTGCTCCTGCAGGTAGCCCGGATGCGACATCACCCACTCGCCCCACGCGGCGCCGGTCACCTCGACGTTCTTCAGCAGCAGCCGGTTGACCTTGACCGTCGGGATCTCGCCCGCGGTGAATCCGACGACCAGCAACCGGCCCGCGGAGGCGAGCGAGCGGATGCTGTCGGTGAAGCGGTCGCCGCCGACCGGGTCGAGCACGATGTCGACGCCGCGGCCGCCGGTCAGTTCCTTCACCGCGGCAAGCCAGCCGTCGGTCAGCACGACGTCGGTGGCGCCGTTGGCCCGCGCGACCTCGGCCTTGGCCTCGGTGCTCACCACGGCGATCACCCGGCCCGCTCCGAGCGCGGCCGCCATGCGCAGCGTCGAGGTGCCGATGCCGCCCGCGGCGCCGTGCACGAGCACCGTCTCGCCTTCCGCCAGCCTGCCCCTGGTACGCAGGCAGAAGTGCACGGTCAGGTCGTTGAACAGGATGCCTGCGCCCGCCTCCAGCGAGACGTTGTCGGGCAGGCGGAACACCATCTGGGTCGGCGTCACGGCCGTCTCGGCCATCGCGTTGCCGAGCATGGTCAGCGCGATCACCCGGTCACCCGGGCGCACGTGCGCGTCCTCGGGGGCTTCCCGGACGATGCCCGCGACCTCGCCGCCGACGACGAACGGCAATTCGGGCTTCATCTGGTACAGGCCGCGCGTCATCAGCACGTCGGGAAAGGCCACGCCGGCCGCGTGCACGTCGATCACAACGCCTCCCGGGAATGCCACCGGCTCCGGGATGTCCACGATCTGGACCGCTTCCGGTCCTTCCAGCTTGCTGACCTGGGCTGCGCGCATGTGCCGACCTCTCTGTCCTCGCACCGGCCTGATCCGCGCCGGCGCCACACCGACAACATAACCGGCCCGGTCCGGCGACGCCCGTCCGGACGCCCGATTTTGCTATGCTGGCCGCGACCTCGCGGTCGGGAGGGAAGGGGGATTCATGGTCGAGCAAAACCAGTCACAACCTGCGACGACGATGCAAGTCGATCCGGCGGCGCTGCGCTCGTTCGCGCAGACGCTGCACACGGAGGCCACCTCGGTCGCCGGCCTCGGCGGCGAGGGTTTCGCCGCCGCGGTCGGGGCGCTGCCCGGCACCGATTTCGGCTCGGTGGCCCAGCGCGCGAACGACGCCGCGCACCGCTGCCTGGAGCGAATCGGCTCGCGGCTCACCACGATCGCCGACAACCTGCACAACGCCGCGGGCAAGTACGAGCTGGCCGAGGACGATTTCGCGGCGAAGCTCCGCACCATAGGACTCCAGGTGCCATGACCCTCACCATCCCAGACGTCGAGAACTGGCAGCCGGAGCAGCTCACCGCGGCGGGCGCGCTCGCCGAACGGATGTCGCAGGGCCTGGACACCGCGGTCGGCAAGGGCGCGGACGACACGAAAGCGCTCGCCGACGCCCAGCAGTGGTCCGGCGCCGCGGGCGACGCCGCGAACGCCAGGATGCAGACCGAGAAGACCCGCGCCTCCGCCGTGAGCGCCGCACTGCTCGAACTGAAGACGGCCTTCACCACCCAGGTGCAGAATCTCACCGAGGCGAAAGCCAAGGTGGTGAGCCTGCGCGACGACGCGCTGAATCAGACGCCTCCGTTCGATGTCGCGCCCAACGGCACCGTGGACGCCAAGACGCGCATCGACTACCTGCGCTCGCACGCGGACAAGGCCGACGTCGAAGGCCTCGTCTTCCAGGAAGCGCTGCAGGCGGCCTCGCGGACGTGGGAACTGACCAACGCTCTCAAGACCGCCGAAGACGTGGCGAACCAGGCGAAGACGCAGGTCGAGGGCGCGGTCGGGAAGCTGGAGGCGGCTTTCGCCGGGCTGGGTGAGCCCGCCGCCAACGTGCCCGCGGCTCCCACCGCGCCCGCCGCCACCGCACCCGCCGCCGCGTCGGGAACTCCGGTGGCCTCGTCGCACCAATCGAGCCAGCTCACGTCCGGACACCACAACTCCGGCTCCCCGCACGGCACCTCGTCCGGCACGCCGTACCACGGCAGCCCGAGTTCGTCCGCGCCGTCCGGCCCCATGCCGACCGGCGACGTCGCGCAATGGATCGCCCAAGCGAAGCAGAAGCTCATCGCGATGGGTTACAACCCGGCGGACATCGACGAGCGGGCCATCGCGCTGATCATCGAGCACGAGTCCGCGGGCAATCCGTACGCGGAGAACCGCTGGGACAGCAACTGGGTGGCCGGGCACCCGTCCAAGGGCCTGATGCAGACCATCGACAGCACGTTCAACGCCTACAAGGCGCCCGGCCACGACGACATCTGGAACCCGGTCGACAACATCATCGCCGGCGTGCGGTACTCCATCGACCGCTACGGCTCACTCGGCAACGTACCCGGCGTGGCCGCCGTGAATTCGGGCGGCGCGTACCAGGGTTACTGACCGGCGCGCGGCCATGCCCCACGCCCGTCGAGCCCGGCGACCGTGCGCCGAGTGCGCGCAAGACCCCGTTTTTGCTGGCCCACGTCCCGGCTGACGGACTATTAAGGAGGTACGGACGGCTCGACGCGAGGGTGTGACGTACGCCCCGTAAAGTCGTCACAACAGCACCGCACGAAGAAAACGCGGCACACCGTGCAGCGCGAGGAGCACAAGTGTCACTCGATCAGCCACTCGCCCCGCTTCCCCAGGAGGGCATGGGCTTTGCTTCGGCGTGGCCCGTCCGGGCTGGCGATGTGGATCCCTACGACCGGTTGCGGTTCGACGCCGTCGCCCGCTACCTGCAAGATATCGCCTGGGAAAATCTGCATAGCACCTTCTTCCACCGCACCGACCCGAACTGGATCGTCCGGCGCACCGTCATCGACGTGATCCGGCCGATCCTGTGGCCGGACGAGGTGCACCTGCTGCGGTGGTGCTCGGCGATGTCCACCCGGTGGACCAATATGCGCGTGCGGATCACCAGCGGAAACGG
Source organism: Nocardia sp. NPDC019323 (assembly GCF_044389845.1). Taxonomy (NCBI): domain Bacteria; kingdom Bacillati; phylum Actinomycetota; class Actinomycetes; order Mycobacteriales; family Nocardiaceae; genus Nocardia; species Nocardia sp. NPDC019323. The sequence goes on along the minus strand of NZ_JBIRYN010000015.1, from coordinate 16,878 downwards.
CGGGTTGATCGAGACCGAGGGCTTCTGGATCAACATCAGCGAGTCCACCGGCATGCCCGCCAGGATCAGCGACGAGGGCCTCGCCTACCTCGCCCGCACGTCCACCGAACACCGCCTGCGGTGGCGGCCCTACCTGACCGACGCCACACCGCCGGAGTCGGACACCGACCTGCCGTTCCCCGTGCGCGCCACCGATATCGACCAGTACAACCACGTCAACAACGCCTGTTACTGGCAAGCGGTGGAACAGTTCCTGGTGGAATATCCCAAGCTGCTCGCGGGCCCGCATCGCGCGGTGATCGAATACGTGGCGCCGGTGCTGGCACGTCAGCACGTGAGCGTCCGCAGCCGGTACGAACCGGGCGACCGGACCGGCCAGCCGGTGCTGCGGCTGTGGTTCGTGGTCGGCGGGACCACCACGACCGTGGTCCGCATCATGCCGTTGCCGGGCTCCCCCGGCTCCCCCGCCTCTCCGAGTTTTTAGGCCGTACCAGTCGCGAACCGCGGGAGTCACGTTCAGGTCCTGCGTTGGGTGGCGCTCGGTTTTCGGGCGTACCCGGTGAGTTACCCATGTCCTTGCGAGATCAGTCGACCGGTTCTCGCCGAGATGATTCGCCTTGGTGGCGACCACGGCGAGTGTGCGCAACGGCCCGAAGCCCGCTCGCCCGCGACCACGTCCGCGGAGGCGCGATCGGCGCGTACTCATTTTTCTCTACGGCCGATACTCGGGGCCACATCGGCACCGTCTTGCGAGTGGAGCCGGTCGGGCGCGGGTGGTCCGACCGGCGTCCTGGATCGTCAGCCGCGGGCGGCTTTGAGCAGGTCTTCGCGGGTGGTGAACTTGACCCGGGGTCGGCCCGCGGACTTGCCCGCGGCCTTTTCCGCCTGGTCGATCGCTCGCCAGCCCGCTCGGTCCACCAAGTCGGCCTGACGCTCGGCGAGCAGCGCCTTGAGCGCGGCGCGGTCGGCCTGCGGCGCGGCCAGTTTGCCCGCGGTGAAGTCGGCGAGCAGGTGCTCCACCGTCTCCTCGGCGTCGGTGCGGTTGGAACCGATGACGCCGCGCGGTCCCCGCTTGATCCACCCGCTGACGTACACGCCGCTCAACAGCGTCCCGTCCGCGCCGACGACCCGGCCGTGCTCGTTCGGCACGACGCCGCGCCGCTCGTCGAACGGCAGTTCGCCGATCCGCTCGCCGCGGTAGCCGATGGAGCGCAGCACCAGCGAGGTCTCGATGCTCTCGGTGCGGTCGGTCGGCCGCGCCACGAGCTGACCGTCCTCTTCGAACAGCTCGTTGTGCACGATCTCGATGGACCCCACCCGATCGGTGCCGGTGAGCGCGGCGGGCGAGGTCAGATAGCGGAACACGATCCGCTTGTTGCCCTCGGCCCTGCGACCGCCCGCGTACTCCTTGGCCAAGGTGTATTTCAGCGCCAGCGACGGCTCCACCTGCGGGTCGTCCACGAGCGCCTGGCTGGCGTGGTCGAGTCGCAGATCGCTCTCGTCCACGACGACGTCGACGCCCTTCAGATGCGCGAGCGCGAGGAACTCCGGCGAGGTGTAGGCCGCCTGCAGCGGGCCGCGCCTGCCGAGCACGACCACCTCGCGAATATTGCTCTGCCGCAGGGCCTCCAGCGCGTGGTCGGCGATGTCGGTCTTGGCGAGTTCGTCCGGATCGACGGTCAGCACCCGCGCCACGTCCAAGGCGACGTTGCCGTTGCCGACGATCACCGCGCGCTCGCCGGACAGATCGAAGCTCCGGTCGGCGTAGTCGGGATGGCCGTTGTACCAGGCGACGAACTCGGTGGCGGAGTGGCTGCCAGGCAGGTCCTCGCCGGGGACGCCCATCCTGCGGTCGCTCGACGCGCCGACGGCGTAGATCACGGCGTGGTGGTGGCGCAGCAGTTCCTCGTGCGAGATGTGCGTGCCCACTTCGACATTGAGGTAGTACTGCAGCGTCTCGCGGCGGAACGCGGACTCGAACATGCCCGAGACCGTCTTGGTGCCGGGATGGTCGGGCGCGACGCCCGCCCGCACCAGACCCCACGGGGTCGGCAGCCGGTCGAACATCTCGATTTCCACGTCGGCCCTGCGCAGCAGCTCGTCGGCCGCGTAGCAGGCCGCGGGCCCTGCGCCGACGATCGCGACGCGCAGGGTGCCCAGCTCCTTCGGCGGACGCGAGGGCGTGACGATCGGATCGAAGTTCGACTCCAGCGGATGCCGTTGGAAATAGGCGGCATTGATGTCGCGGAATCGCGCCAGCGAAGCGGTCAGGTCGTCCTCGGAGAAGATGGCCTCCACCGGGCACGCGTCGACACAGGCGCCGCAGTCGATACAGGTGTCGGGGTCGATGTAGAGCATCTCGGTCGTCGCGAACTCCGGCTGGTCCGGAGTGGGACGGATGCAGTCGACCGGGCACTCGGAGACGCAGCTGGCGTCGTTGCAACAACGCTGCGTGATTACGTAGGCCATATTGTGCTGATCCTCGAAGAAGTACGTGGGCTGTGGCCACCCAGGGGTTGTGGTGGACAGATGAGCGGCGTCCCGCACGTCCGTCGCGAGGGTCGCCCGCGGCAGTTCGTGATGTGATGCCGCTTTCAGTTTGCCTCGAGTGTGGTCCGGACCTCTCCCCCGGAGGGCTTACCGTATCCCCATGGCGCGGACTCTGATCCTCATGCGGCACGGCAAGTCGGCCTATCCGGAGGGCGTCGACGATCACGAGCGACCGCTCGCGCCGCGGGGCAGGCGCGAGGCCGGACTCGCCGGGGAGTGGTTGCGCGCGACCCAGCCTCCGATCGACGCCGTGCGCTGCTCCACCGCCATCCGCACCAGGCAGACGCTGTCCTCGACCGGGATCACCGCGCCGGTGGTCTTCGAAGCGGGGATCTACGAGGCCGCGCCGGAAACGCTCATCGAGCTGGTCCGCCTCAGCGACGACGACGTGGCGACACTGCTGGTGATCGGGCACGCGCCGGGCATGCCGTGGACGGCTTGGGAACTGGCGAGCAATCGCGACAGCGCCCCCGCGGTCGAACTCAGCCGGAAGTTCCCGACCTCAGCGCTCGCGGTGCTGCGCTTCGATCGCGACTGGGCCGACGTCGATCCGGGTACCGGAGAGCTGGTGCAGTTCCACATTCCGCGCTGACCGCACGCGCGGTCAGCGCAGTAATCTGCCGCCGACCACGACGACCCCACCGAGCACGAGCAGCAGCGCGAACGCGGCGAGTCCCCCGAACAACCACCACACCACGCCGAGCGCGAGCGCGAACGGCGCGACCGCTATCGCGGTGATCACCGGGCTTTCCTTGACCGTCGCCCAGGCCGAACGAGCCCTGATCCGGTCGATGTCCTTTCCAGGCATGTGCCCAGGGTAGGCCGGAATCCGGGACTTTGTCGGTGCACGGTGGAATGCTCGCCGGATGGATTGGAAAATCGAGCTCGTCGCCATCCCGGTGACCGACGCCGACCGCGCCAAGGACTTCTACACCAAGATCGGCTTCAACGCCGATCACGACCACCGGGTGAACGAGAACCTGCGCTTCGTTCAGCTGACCCCGCCCGGCTCCGGCTGCTCGATCTGCCTCGGCGAGGGCATCACCGACGCCGAGCCGGGCAGCGTGCGGGGCATGCAGATGGTGGTCGCCAGCGCCGAAGACGCCTACCGTCAGCTGATCGCCGCCGGTGTGGAGGCCACGCCGGTCGAGGACCTCGGCTGGGGGCTGTTCACCTTCTTCGCCGATCCGGACGGCAACAAATGGGCCGTTCAACAGCTGCCCGACTACAGCAGCTGATCGGAGGGGGTTGTCCGAGTCAGAAGCAATACCGCCCGTAGCGGCAGCGGGCACAGATCGCGCTCGGCTCGGACCACCACTGCGGTCACCGACTTCGTCGACCGGGAGAACACCCGGAGAATTGGTCTTGCATGGAGTGCACTCCAGGTGATTAGCGTCGTCAATGTTCAACGAGAAGGGCGAGTGCAGTGACCGAGCGTCGGCGAGTGAACCGAGGACACAGGACGAGCGCGGGCAAGGCGCGGTCATGAGCGAGACCGCGTCCGCGCTGACCGCGAGCGAGGATCGGGAACTGCCGCGGTATTCGATCGGCGAGGTGTCCGAGCGATCGGGGCTGAGCCGGGATACGTTGCGCTGGTACGAACGGATCGGGCTGATGGACTACATCGGCCGGGACCATTCCGGCAAGCGCCGGTTCAGCGACCGGGATCTGGAATGGCTGGCGCTGATCGGCCGGCTGCGCACGACCGGCATGTCGGTGGCGGACATGGTTCGCTACGCCGAGCTGGTGCGGGCGGGAGACGCCACGATCCCGCAGCGGCTGACGATGTTCCGGGACACTCGCGCCGAGGTACTCGCCAAGATCGATGAACTTCGGCAGACCCTGGCCGTGCTGGACTACAAGATCGCCCTCTACGAGGACAAAGTCGAGGCAGCCCCGCCGGCCGAGGTCATAGCGCACGACAGCGAAGGGATCAAGCTATGACGAGCACGGACACGCTGCCCACCACCACCCTGGGCGCCGGCGGCATCGAGGTGGGGACGCAGGGTCTGGGCTGCATGGGCATGAGCGAGTTCTATGGGCCCAGCGATCTCACCGAATCCAGGGCGACCCTGGATCGAGCGCTGGAACTGGGTGTCACCCTGTTCGACACCGCCGATATCTACGGCTCCGGGCACAACGAGGAATTCCTCAGCGACTTCGTCCGCGCCGAGCGCGACCGGCTGGTGATCGCCACCAAGTTCGGCATCGTCCGCAAGGCCGACGACCCGGCCTACCGTGGCTTCGACAACTCTCCCGCCTACATCCGCGCCGCGGTGGAGGGCAGCCTGCGCAGGCTGGGGATCGACACCATCGATCTGTACTACATGCACCGCAAGGACCCGGCCGTGCCGATCGAGGACACGGTCGCCGCGATGGCGGAACTGGTGCGGGAGGGCAAGGTCCGCGCTCTCGGGCTGTCCGAGGTGACGGGCGCCGAACTGCGCGCCGCGCACGCGGTGCATCCGATCGCGGCCGTGCAGTCGGAATGGTCGCTGTTCTCCCGGGACGTCGAACGCACCGTGGTGCCCGCGGCGGCGGAACTCGGCGTGACCTTCGTGCCGTACTCGCCGCTTGGTCGCGGCTTCCTGACCGGAGCGTTCACCGGCACCGCGGACACGAGCGATTTCCGTTCCTCGATGCCGCGCTTCACCGGCGAGAACGCGGTGCGCAACGCGGAGCTGCTCGAGCCGCTGCGCGCCATCGCCGATGCGCGCGGCATCACCCTGGCACAGGTGGCGCTGGCCTGGGTGCACGCACAGGCCGGTGTGCACGACCTCGCCGTGGTGCCGATCCCCGGCACGCGCAGCCGTACCCGGCTCGCCGACAACGTTGCCGCCGCGACCATTGCGCTCACCGCCGACGAACTGGCCGCGTTGGAGCCGATCGCCGGCCGGGTGGCCGGAACCCGGTACGCGGACATGTCGTTCACCTCGGCGGGCCGGGAGTGACCCATTCACCAGATCAGGAGAGGCCCATGTCGACGTTGACGCTCAATGTCCGCTTCACGGCGAAGCCGGGGCGCGAGTCGGAACTGAAGGATCTGCTGCAAGGCATGATCCAACCCACGCTCGCGGAGGAGGGCTGCATCCGCTACGAGCTCTACCTGCATCCCACCGACGAGAGCCGGATGGTGTTGCTGGAGGAGTGGGCCGACGAGGATGCCCTCGCGGCGCACTTCCGGACGCCGCACCTGAAGGCGTTGGCCACGGCGCTGCAGGACGTTCTGGTCGAACCGTTCCAGCTGCGGCGGTTCACCGAGATCGGGTGAGCGCGGCGGTGGTCCTGGGCCGCGCTCCGGCCCCGGACCACCGCGAACTCGCGTGGCCGAGCAGTTTCCCGACCGGATCGCGCCCCGGACCGAAGTCCGCTTCTTCGACTGCGCGATCGGCGCCGTTCACCGGCGGGACTAACATCCCACGAATATGAGCCCCGAAGCGCCGCGAGACCGCGTCTGGATCGACAAACGGACGCCGACCGCGTTCCGCGCGCTGAACAGCGTCGCCAGCGAGGTCAGGTCCGCCGCGGCGGCGGCGGGACTGGATCGCCGGATCGTCGAGCTGATCAATCTGCGCGTTTCCCAGATCAACGGCTGCGCGTACTGCCTCGACGTGCACTACCGGGCCGCCCTGGCGGCCGGGGCCACCGAGCAGGAGATCGCCGTGCTGCCCGGATGGCGCCGCGGCGGCACGTACACCCCGTTCGAGCAGGCCGTGCTCGCGATCGCCGAGGTGACGGCGACGCTTCCCGACGAGCACGTCATCGAGCGCGAGTACGCTTCGGCTCGCCGGTATCTGACGGACGATCAGCTGTCGATCGTCATCTGGGTGGCCACCACGATCGGCGCGTTCAACCGGGTGTCGATTCTCAGCAGGCACCCGGTCCGCGCACGGAAGGAGAACGGAACCATGACCGAATCGGCTTCGGAGTCCAAGGTCGTCCGCAACGACGAGCGGCATCGCTACGAGGTGTTCTACGGCGGGGAACTGGCCGGCTTCGCCGACTACGAGGAACGCGACGACGAGACGGTGTTCACGCACACCGAGGTCGACGGCGCGTTCTCCGGGAAGGGCCTCGGCTCGGTCCTGGCCAAGAGCGCGATCGAGGACGCCGTCGAGCGCGGGCGCGTGATCCGCCCGGTGTGCCCGTTCATCAAGGCGTACCTGGACAAGCACCCGGACTACGACGAACACGTGATCGGCAAGGGCGTCGATCGGTGAGTGATCTGGATCCGCGCCCGGCCGAGACGCTGTGTGAACCCGCGCCCGGCCCCGGCCCGGTCGCGGAGCGGTATCCGGCACGCGAGGTGCCGCTGGGCGGGGTGCGCGGCGTGTACGTCGAAAGGGTGCTGCCGCAACGCGATCTGCCCACTGTCGGCGCGTGGTGCTTCCTCGATCACTTCGGCTCCCCGACGGTGACCAAGACCGGTGCGCCGCCGGACATCGATCCGCATCCGCACATCGGCCTGCAGACGGTGACCTGGCCGTTCGAAGGCCGCATCCGGCATCGCGACTCGGTCGGGTCGGACGTGGAGATCGAGCCCGGCCAGCTGAATCTGATGACTTCCGGACGCGGCATCGCCCACTCCGAGTACGCGGTGCCCGGCGCTCCGGCCGGGCACGGATTGCAGCTGTGGATCGCGCTGCCGGGCGACCGCACCGGCATCGCCCCGCATTTCGAGCAGCACCGCGAACTGCCGGTCGTCGAGGCGCCCGGTCTGCGCGCGATCGTGCTGATCGGATCACTGGCCGGCAAGACCTCGCCCGCCATCGCCTACACGCCCATCGTCGGCGCCGATGTGCGGCTCGAGGCGGGAGCCGACGTCACCCTCCCGCTGAACCCTCGGTTCGAGCACGCGGTTCTCGTGATCGAGGGCGAGGTGAGCGTCGCGGGCGACGAACTCGCCCCCGGACCGCTGCTGTATCTGGGCACCGACCGCGATGAACTCCAGCTCACCAGCGCGGGCGGCGCGCACTTCGCGCTGATCGGCGGCGAGCCGTTCGGCGAGGAACTGGTGATGTGGTGGAACTTCGTCGGCCGCGACCACGAGGACATCGTCGCCGCCCGCGCCGATTGGGAGAACCACGACGTCACCCGCTTCGCCGACATCGCGGGCCACACCCCGCAGCAGCGCATACCCGCCCCGCCCCTGCCCGGACTGCACCTGAAGCCCCGCAAACGCCGGATCGGCCCGGCCCGGGACTGAGCGCCGTCTCGTCCGGCCGGCCCTTCGCTTCGGCTCCGCTCACGTCACCGCGACCGGAGCCGAAGCGCCCGGGCTCAGCCGCGGGCGAGCAGCGCGTCGAGTGCGCGGTAGCTCTCGTTGAGCCCCGACTCCATGCCGGACTGCAGCATCCCGTCCCGTTCCTGCGGCGTGTGGAACTGGCTGTCGGTGACCACCTTGGTGCGACCGTCGCCGAGGTCGACGAAGCTGACGCTGTCGATCGCCACATGGGCGGGCATGCCGTCCCATTCGAAGGAGTACACGATGCGCTCCTGCGGGGCGATCTCGCGGAAGCGGCCCTCGAATCCGTGGGCCTCCCCGTCGGCGTGCTCGACGAAACGCCAGTGACCTCCGGCGCGGAACTCCCAGCGCTCGATATCGAGCCGATTGCCGCGACCCCACCACTGAGCGAGCTGTTCGATCCTGCTGTAGGCGGCCCACACGCGCTCGCGCGGCGCGTCGAAGATCCGCTCGATGTGGATCGCGCGGTCGGTGTCGGCCGTGATGACGGCGTCGTTCGTGGTTGTGCTCATCGCTCCTGCTCCGTTCGTTCGAGGAATTCGCCCAGACGGTCCAGCCGCCCTTCCACCATCCGCCGGTAGCCCTGCATCCAGGCCACTTCGCGGTCGAAGACGTTCTCGCCGAGGCGGCAGTACCGCACCCGCCCGCGTTTCTCCGTGACCACCATGCCCGCCGCCTCCAGCAACTGGATGTGCTTCTTGACGCCGGTGAGCGTCATCTCGAAGCGCTCCGCCAGTTCGCTGACGGTCGCGGGCCCACTGCCGAGGCGTTCGAGGATGCCACGCCGGGTGGGATCCGCGAGCGCTCCGAAGGAGGCGTCCAAGAAGTCATACTGAACCATCTAGTTCAGTGTTACGCAGAAACGGACGCGCGTCAAGAGGGAATCGCACGCCGGCATGTCCAGCGCCTCGAACGATGGGCGACCGAGAACTCAAGACATGGCGCACCGACGAGACCAGGGCCGCGGCCTACCCAGCGGTGCGGTGCGACAGGGACTTTCCAAGCCGCAAGCGGTGATGAACTGTCGCTCAGCCCTTCTGATCGAGCCCGCCGGGCGGTATCTTGTCCGGACGAACCGGACACGGGGCGGGACACGGAAAGAGCACGATGAGGATCTCCCAATTCACCGCGACGACTCTGGTGGCGTTGGCGGCCACCGCACTCACCACGAGCGCCGCGCACGCGCAGCCCGCGCCCGCCGACGCGCCGCTGGACCTGCACGGCACGTTCCATCAGGTCGCCTACGAAGTCGCCGCCAGCGAGGATCGCCGTGCCGCGGTGGCCACCCTCCAGGACGGCACATTCGAGCTGACCCACGACGACCGGGTGGTGACGGTGGCCGATCGCGAAGGCCAGATCGTCGCCGCGCTGCCGATGACGCTGCGCATCGGTGACCAGCGAGTGGCGCTGCGGCCCGTGCTCGAGGACGCGGGCCACCGCCTCACCGTCGCGCCGGTCGCGATGACCGACGCGCCGGTGCGCGACATCGGCGCCCAGGAGCGGTTCTACGCCGAGGCGGAGAAGGTCATGCCGACCATCCTGGCGGGCGCGGGCATCGGCGCCGCCATCGGCTTCATCGTCGGATTCCCCCTCGGCCTGTTCGTGATCGACTTCATCACCGTCCCCGTCGCCGCGGTCGCCGGCGCCGCGATCGGCGCGATGGCCGGGTACGTCATCGGCGGCGGACAGCCCGCCGTCGACGCGGCGCTGGAGTACGTCACCGCGCCCTAGTCGAGCCGGTCGGCTGGCGTCAGCCGCTGCGTGCCGATCACCCGCAGCAGGTCCAGCTTCTCGGCCGCGTCCGTGCCCGGGCGCGGTAGGTAGACGAGCAGGCGCTGGGCGGCGTTGGGCGTGAGCAGCGTTTCGCAGACGATGTCGATCAGCCCGACCTGTGGATGCAGAATGCGCTTGATGTCCGACAGGCGCACGGACACCTCGTGTTCGTTCCACAGCCGGTCGAATTCCGCGCTCGCGGAGCGCAGTTGCGCGACGAACTCGACCACGTCCGCATCGGCCGCCCTTCGCGCGGCCGTGGCGCGCAGATCCGCGACGTGCCTGCGGCTGAGCCGGTCCCAGTCCTCCTCCGGGAAGTACGTGCGCGCGGACGGATCGGTGAACCAGCGGTAGGCGTAGTACCGATCCCAGCCGCGCCGTTCGGCGTGATCGCCGACCAGCAAGGTGTGCATCCGGTTCTGCACGAGCACCTCGCCGAGATCGGTGACGACCGTGGCCGCGGTGTCGTCCAGCTTGGCGAGCAGGTGCATGAGGCCGGGGCCCACGTGCTTGTCGGTCGTCTCGCGTCCCGGCGGGGCGTGGTCGCACAGGTGGTAGAGGTGGTCGCGTTCGTCGTTGCCCAAACGCAGGGCGCGCGCGAGCGAGGCGAGCACCTGGGTGGACGGACGCGGGCCGCGCGACTGCTCCAGCCGGGTGTAGTAGTCGGTCGAGATGCCGGCGAGCAGGGCGACCTCGTCGCGGCGCAGCCCCGGCGTGCGGCGCCGGGTGCCGGGCGGAACTCCCACGTCGGCGGGCGTCAACTGCTCCCGGCGACGGCGTAGGAAATCGGCGAGTTCGGGGCGGTCCATGCCACTACTGTCCCCCGACACGGCGCGCTCAGCCAGGGATCGCCGCTCCTACGACAAACGATCTCTCCCGGCTCGCGCCCCACCGGCGCAGGCTGGTCCCATGACGACAACGAAGATCGACGAAGTGCGGCTCGGAGCCACCGGACCGACCGTGAGCCGCATCGGGCTCGGCGCGATGAGTATGTCCGGCGCGTACGGCGCGACCGACGACGCCGAATCGACCGCGACCATCCACGCGGCGATCGACTCCGGCGTCAACCTCATCGACACCGGTGATTTCTACGGCGCGGGCCACAACGAGATGCTGATCGGCAAGGCCATCGCCGAACGCCCCCGCGAGGACGTGGTGCTGAGCGTTAAATTCGGCGCGCTGCGCGGGCCCGACGGCGCTTTCGTCGGCATAGACAACCGCCCCGCCGCGCTGCGCAATTTCCTGAGCTACAGCCTGCGGCGGCTCGGCGTCGACTACATCGACATCTACCGCCCCGCCCGGCTGGACCCGAACGTGCCGATCGAGGACACCGTCGGCGCCATCGGCGAGCTGATCGAAGCCGGATATGTGCGGCACGTCGGCCTGTCCGAGGTCGGCCCGGAGACCATCCGGCGCGCCGCGGCCGTATATCCCATCGCTGACCTGCAGATCGAGTACTCGCTGATCTCGCGGGGGATCGAGGAGCGCATCCTGCCCGTCTGCCGTGAACTCGGCATCAGCGTCACGGCCTACGGCGTGCTCTCGCGCGGCCTGCTCAGCGACGCGATCCAGCCCGGCGCCACCTTCGCCCCCAACGATTTCCGCGCGCACAGCCCGCGTTTCCAGGGCGAGAACCTCGACCGGAATCTGGAGCTGGTCCGCGCGCTGACCGAGATCGCGGCGCGCAAGGACGCCTCGGTGGCGCAACTGGCCATCGCCTGGGCACTGACCCGCGGCGAGGACATCGTTCCGCTCATCGGCACCCGCCGACGCGAACGCTGGGCGGAAGCCGTTCGCGCGCTCGACCTTCCGCTTACCGAAGACGAGTTGACCAGTATCGAGTCGGCCGCGCCAGCCGACCGGGTGGCGGGTGAACGATACGCCACGGCGCAGATGGCGATGCTCGACAGCGAGCGGTGAGATAGCGTCCGGAGCGTGGCCGCCTGGCCGCGCTTCGGACCACCCACAGCGCGGCGTATCGCACCGCGGGTCCGTGGCCCTCGTATCGCAAGGGCCACGGACCACGGTGTGGCCGTGGGCATCAACTTGTTGAGCGCGTGGCGGCTGATCGCCGCGCCCCGAATGCTTCGACCGCCGCGCTGGTCACCCGCCGGAATGGGCGGCAGCGGTGCGGCACATGAACATTCTCGCCGTGGCAACGGGGCGGTGACGACACTCGCTTCCGCGATTCGCACCGCACCGGCGTGCGCGGCGCCAGATGTTCGGCCGCCGTACCGGCCACTCCCCGTGGAGCACAACCGATCATCCCCTCCAGGCCCTCAGCCCGTCGTATCGGCCGCCTGCGGTGGCACACCGCCGATCATCCCCGAGCCGAGCACACCTACGGCGTGATCAGGACCGGCGCGGACGGAGCACGGCTGTGAATGCCGCTGCGGCGACAGTCCTTCCGGTGTTGTCGGCGATGTCCACCGGAACTTCCAGTTCGAGCGGCACCTTCGCCTCGATATCCGCACGCATCTTGGCCAAGGTCTCGCCGGAGAACGCGGAAGTCGCGCGAAACGGCCCCGCCTCTCCTTTGGCACGGGCCTTGTACTCGATACGCCCGTCCTTCGCGACGATGAATGTATCCCCCATCAGGTCTACGATTCCGGACACCGACGCGCCCATCGCCGCGGTCTCCGCCATCCCGAACAGCACCGCGGCGTGCAGATCCCCGTTGTGATTCAGGTGTTCGGCGCGCGGCACGATCGACACCACGTTGCGCCCGGCCGCGAACTCCTCCCATTCCACTCCCGCGTACTGGATGAACCCCAGCTTCCGGAACCCGGCCACCACCAGGTCCGCCAACGCCACGCCGTCCACCGCCACCTCCAGGACCAGAACTGAAACCTGTTCCACTTTTACTGGCTCGCACGCCGGTTGTCCACCACGCGGAAACGAATCCGGCCCCCGCTCCAGAACGGAGCGGGGGCCGGATGCCTTACGGCTGACGGATCAGCGGTAGTCGCTGAAGCCGTAGTCGTCCAGCGGAACCGCGGCGCCGGTGGTCTGACCGAAGCTGTCCGGGCTGTAGTAGGTGTCGTCGTAGGACGGCACCGCGTACGCGGCGGCACGAGCTTCCTCGGTCGGCTGCACCTGGATGTTGCGGTAGCGGTTGATACCGGTACCGGCCGGGATCAGCTTGCCGATGATCACGTTCTCCTTGAGGCCGATGAGCTTGTCGGAGCGGCAGTTGATCGCCGCGTCCGTCAGAACCCTGGTGGTCTCCTGGAAGGACGCCGCCGACAGCCACGAGTCGGTGGCCAGCGACGCCTTGGTGATACCCATCAGCACCGGGCGACCCGCCGCGGGCTCGTTGCCCTCGGCGACGACGCGACGGTTGGCGGCCTCGAACTCGGCCCGCTCGGTGAGCGAGCCGGGCAGGAACTCCGTGGCGCCCGAGTCGATGATCGTCACGCGACGCAGCATCTGGCGCACGATGACCTCGATGTGCTTGTCGTGGATCGACACACCCTGCGACCGGTAGACCTCCTGGACCTCGTGGACCAGGTGGACCTGAACCTGACGCGGGCCCATGATGCGCAGCACCTCGTGCGGATCCGCCGCGCCTTCCAGCAGCTGCTGGCCGACCTCGACGTGGTCACCGTCGGAGAGCAGGCGCTCGGTGCCGTCGTCGTGCTTGAACACACGCAGACGCTGCCGCTTCGAGAGCTTGTCGTAGACAACCTCTTCGCCACCGTCATCCGGGATGATGGTGATCTTGTAGAAGCGGTCGTCGTCCTCCAGCCGCACGCGACCGGAGACCTCGGCGATGGGCGCCTTGCCCTTCGGCACGCGCGCCTCGAACAGCTCCTGCACCCGGGGCAGACCGCCGGTGATGTCGTCACCAGCGACACCACCCTGGTGGAAGGTGCGCATGGTCAGCTGGGTACCGGGCTCACCGATGGACTGCGCGGCGACGATACCGACGGCCTCACCGATGTCGACCAGCTTGCCGGTCGCCATCGAGCGGCCGTAGCAGGTCGCGCACACGCCGGTGCCGGTGGTGCAGGTCAGCACGGAGCGGACCTTCACCTCGGTGATGCCTGCCTCCAGCAGCGCCTCCAGCGCGGGATCGCCGAGGTCGGCGCCCTTCGCCACGATGACGTTGCCCTGCGCGTCGACCGCGTCGGCCGCGAGCGTGCGCGCGTAGGTGGAGGTCTCCACATGCGCGTCGCGGATGATCGAGCCGTCGAGCTGCTTCTCCGCGATCGGCACCACGATGCCGCGCTCGGTGCCGCAGTCGTGCTCGCGCACGATGACGTCCTGCGAGACGTCCACCAGACGACGGGTCAGGTAACCCGAGTCGGCGGTGCGCAGCGCGGTGTCGGCCAGACCCTTACGAGCGCCGTGGGTGTTGATGAAGTACTCCAGAACCGTCAGGCCCTCACGGAAGGAGGACTTGATCGGCCGCGGGATGAACTCACCCTTCGGGTTCGTCACCAGGCCCTTCATACCGGCGAGGGTACGGGTCTGGGTGAAGTTACCCGTGGCGCCCGAGTCGACGATCGTGATGATCGGGTTGTCGGCCGGGTAGTGCGCGCGCAGCGCCTTACCGACCTCCTCGGTGGCCTCCTGCCAGATCTTGACCAGGGCGTTGTTGCGCTCCTGGTGATCGAGCGCACCACGCTGGTACTTCTTCTCGATCTGATCCGACTGCGCCTCGTAGCGCTCCATGATCTCGGCCTTCTCCGGCGGCACGAGCACGTCGGACATCGAGACCGTCACGCCGGAACGCGTGGCCCAGTAGAAGCCGGCGTCCTTGAGCTTGTCGACGGTCTGCGCGACCACGATCATCGGGTAACGCTCGGCGAGATCGTTGATGATCGTCGCTTGGCGCTTCTTGGGCATCTGCTCGTTGATGAACGCGTAGTCCACGGGCAGCAGCTCGTTGAACAGCACCCGGCCCAGCGTGGTCTCGATGGTCCAGGCGTCGCCGCGACGCCAGCCCTCCGGGAACAGCTGCGCCTCGATCTCCTTCGGCGGACGCTGGTCGGTCAGCCGGACCTTGATCAGCGAACGCACGGTGAGCTCACCGCGGTCAACCGCCATCTGCGCCTCGGCGGGCGAGGAGTACACGCCCCGCTCCGGACCATCGGCGGTAGCCGGCTGGTAGGAGCCCTTCGCGCCCTCTTCCAGACGGGTCAGGTAGTACAGGCCGGTCACCATGTCCAGACGCGGCATGGCCAGCGGCCGGCCCGACGCGGGCGAGAGGATGTTGTTCGACGACAGCATCAGCACGCGCGCCTCGGCCTGCGCCTCCGCCGACAGCGGCAGGTGCACGGCCATCTGGTCACCGTCGAAGTCGGCGTTGAACGCCTCACAGACCAGCGGGTGCAGCTGGATGGCCTTGCCTTCCACCAGCTGCGGCTCGAAGGCCTGGATACCGAGGCGGTGCAGGGTGGGCGCGCGGTTGAGCAGCACCGGGTGTTCGGCGATGACCTCTTCGAGGACGTCCCACACCTGCGGCCGCTGCCGCTCCACCATCCGTTTGGCGGACTTGATGTTCTGCGCGTGGTTCAGGTCGACCAGGCGCTTCATCACGAACGGCTTGAACAGCTCCAGCGCCATCAGCTTGGGCAGACCGCACTGGTGCAGCTTCAGCTGCGGACCGACGACGATGACCGAACGGCCCGAGTAGTCGACGCGCTTACCGAGCAGGTTCTGACGGAAGCGGCCCTGCTTGCCCTTGAGCAGGTCGGACAGCGACTTGAGCGGACGGTTGCCCGGTCCGGTGACCGGACGGCCGCGGCGGCCGTTGTCGAACAGGGCGTCGACCGACTCCTGCAGCATCCGCTTCTCGTTGTTGACGATGATCTCGGGCGCGCCGAGGTCGATCAGTCGCTTGAGGCGGTTGTTGCGGTTGATCACGCGACGGTAGAGGTCGTTCAGGTCGGAGGTGGCGAAGCGGCCACCGTCGAGCTGAACCATCGGGCGCAGCTCCGGCGGGATCACCGGAACGGCGTCGAGCACCATGCCCATCGGCGAGTTGCCGTTGGCCTGGAACGCCGCGACGACCTTCAGCCGCTTGAGCGCGCGCAGCTTCTTCTGGCCCTTGCCGGTGCGGATGGTCTCGCGCAGCGACTCGGCCTCGGCCTCGATGTCGAAGCTCTCCATCAGCTTCTGGATGGACTCCGCGCCCATCGCGCCGGTGAAGTACTCGCCGTAGCGGTCGACCAGCTCGCGGTAGAGCACCTCGTCGACGATGAGCTGCTTGGGCGCCAGCTTGGTGAAGGTGTTCCAGATCTCCTCCAGCCGGTCCAGCTCGCGCTGGGCCCGGTCGCGGATCTGGCGCATCTCGCGCTCGCCGCCGTCCTTGACCTTGCGGCGGACGTCGGACTTGGCGCCCTCGGCCTCCAGCTCGGCCAGGTCGGCCTCCAGCTTCTGGGCGCGGGCCTCGAGGTCGGCGTCGCGCTGGTCGGCGACCGCCTTCTTCTCGACCTCCATCTCGGCCTCGAGCGTGGACAGCTCGTTGTGCCGCAGCTCATCGTCGACCGCCACGATGACGTAGGCGGCGAAGTAGATGATCTTCTCCAGATCCTTCGGCGCCAGGTCGAGCAGGTAGCCGAGGCGCGACGGCACGCCCTTGAAGTACCAGATGTGGGTGACCGGAGCGGCCAGCTCGATGTGGCCCATGCGCTCGCGGCGCACCTTGGCGCGAGTCACCTCGACGCCACAGCGCTCACAGATGATGCCCTTGAAGCGGACGCGCTTGTACTTGCCGCAGTAGCACTCCCAGTCCCGGGTGGGACCGAAGATCTTCTCGCAGAACAGGCCGTCCTTCTCCGGCTTGAGCGTGCGGTAGTTGATGGTCTCCGGCTTCTTCACCTCGCCGTAGGACCACTGACGGATGTCGTCGGCGGTGGCGAGGCCGATCCGGAGTTCATCGAAGAAGTTGACGTCTAGCACGTAACTTCCTTTCCCCTGTGCGGGTCGAATTCGAGCAAAAGTTCACTAGTTGGGTAATCCGTTGCGGAGGCCGGATGCCGTGCGATGACGGCATCCGGCCGACCGCCTAGTTCGCCAGATCGTCGACGGTGGCGGCTTCGTTCCTCGACAGGTTGATGCCGAGGTTCGCCGCGGCGCGCTCCAAGTCCTCGTCCTCGCCTTCGCGCAGCTCGATCGCGGCGCCGTCGGACGACAGCACTTCGACGTTGAGGCACAGCGACTGGAGTTCCTTGAGCAGGACCTTGAACGATTCCGGAATGCCCGGCTCCGGGATGTTCTCGCCCTTGACGATCGCTTCGTAGACCTTCACGCGACCGACCACGTCGTCGGACTTGATGGTCAGCAGTTCCTGCAGGGTGTAG
>NZ_JBIRYN010000014.1:0-128565 GCF_044389845.1 Nocardia sp. NPDC019323 | reverse complement strand
CGCCGCCCGATCCAACTTCCCCACCGGCGTCAACGGAATCTCATCCAACACCATGATCGACGCCGGAATCATGTACGCGGGCAACGACTCGGCGATGAAGTCGAACAGCGCCGCGGTGTCGAATTCGGCCCCGACGCCCACCGCGTGCGCCTCCGGCAGCACATAGGACACCAACATGGTCGTGCCGTTCTGCTGCCGCTTGCCCAACGTCACCGCGAACTCCACATCGGGGTGGCGGCTGAGCGCGTCATCGATCTCGCCCAGTTCGACGCGGAAGCCGCGCACCTTCACCTGGAAGTCGGAACGTCCGAGGACCTCGATGCCGCCCCCGGCCAGCCTGCGGGCCAGGTCGCCGGTGCGGTACATGCGTGACCCGGGATTGCCCGCTTCGCCGCCGAAAGGGTTGGCCACGAAGCGCGCCGCGGTGAGCCCTCGCCGGTTCAGATAGCCTTCCGCCAGCGCGGGACCGGACAGATACAGCTCACCGACCACTCCGGCCGGGGCCGGGCGCAACCGGGAATCCAGCACGAACAGGCCGAATCCCGGTATCGCGTTGCCGATGGTGATCGTCTCGCCCGGCACGAGCGGCGCACTGCTGGTCGCGATGACCGTGGCCTCGGTGGGGCCGTAACCGTTGATCATCGCGCGGCCGTTCCCGCTCCACCGGCTGACCAGGTGCGGGCCGAACCGGTCCCCGATGACCATCACGACGCGCAGATCGTCCAGGCCGGCCGGGTCGACCGATTCCAGCGCTCCCGGTGTGATCAGCATGTGCGTGACGCGTTCGCGGCGCAGCAGATCGGCGAGTTCGAACCCGCCGAACACCGTCGGCGGCGCGATCACCAGGGTGGACCCGGTGGCGAAAGCCAGCAGCAGTTCCAGCACCGAGACATCGAAGTTCGGCGAGCAGATGTGCATCACCCGCGAGCCTTCGGTGACGTCGTAGCGCTCGCGTTCGGACGCCACCATCGCGCCCAATCCGGAGTGGGTGACCACGACACCCTTCGGCTTGCCGGTCGAACCCGAGGTGAAGATGACGTAGGCGGGATGCTGCTCGGTGAGCGGCCGCACCCGATCGGCATACGAAACCGGGTGCGCGGGCCGCTGCGCGATCCGCTCCTGGTCGCGTGGGTCGTCGAGGTCGATCCACGGGATGGACGTGCCGAGCGCTTCACGGTACGCGGAGGTGGTCAGGCCGAGCGCGGCTCCGGAATCGGACACCATGTAGGCGATCCGCTCGGGCGGGTAGGTGGGATCGATCGGCACGTAGGCGGCGCCCGTCTTGGCGATCGCCCACACCGACAACACCGACTCGATGGAGCGCCGGATACCGATGGCCACCACGTCACCGGGGCCGAGGCCACGGTCGATCAACTCCCGTGCCAGCCGAGACGAAGCTTCGTCGAGCTCTCGATAGGTCAGCTGGGCGTCATCGGCGGGGTCACCTGTCGGACTGAACCGGATCGCCACGGTGTCGGCGGCGGACTCCACCGCGGCCGTGAGCAGTTGCCCGAAGAGTAGACCGCCGGAACGGCGACGGCGGTTTCCACGCGCAGAACGGCGGTCCATCTTCATTTTCCGTGCTCTCCTTCAAGTGGTGCCGGCACTCGCGGCCGTACACCAACGATCCAACCCACAACCTCGCTACTTGCTCGCAATGGTGTCGCAGACAGCCTGCGGGCACGCTCGCGAGCAGCCCCGGACCGTCTGGTCCCGTCGGGACAGTACACAGCCGGTAACCCGCTTACGGCACGGCATACTGCGGCGCCGGCGAATTATGCTGTGTCTCACACCTTTCACTGATCAAGTGTGCCAACGCGGCGCGACTCAGACGATGATTCCGGTCGACCCGCTCGACTGGCTCCCCGAACTCCATCGCGAGGATTTCTTCCCCCACTTCTGAGATGGCAAGCCGATCAGGCTATCTCACGCCCCCCGGTGCCGTAGTCGCGGGACCTCGCTCGTGCTCCGACCTCGATGATCCTTCGGATTCGCGTCCGCGGCATCAGGGGAGTGCGCAGGCGGGGCCGCCGCCGGAACCGTCGATTTACCCGGCGCGCAACATCCGCAGCAGCAGGCACAGCGGTCACGTTGCCGATCCGGACGCGACCGACCCCGTTTCCGCGAGGGACGCCTCCGGCTGGATCGGCGCGGCGTGTGCGGTCGCCAGTGGTGCCAGGAGTGTGGCCGTCGCGAGGGTGCCCGCGGTGATCGCCTTCATGGGGACGAGTATTCGGCGAACTCCTCCGTCCCGCACGACCCTATTCATCGGGGCGCGGCGCACGCCATCGGGCCCGTGTCAGCGGCTGCCCGTCGGCATCAGTGCGAACCCAGCGGCTGCAACGACCACGATGTCGCCTCGATCGGCACCGCCGCGGCGGATCGCGCCACGCGGCCGGTCTTGGATCCGGTGAGGAATTCGGGATCGGTTCCCATGATGACGCGGCCTTCGCTGTTGACCAGCACCACTCGCCGACCGAATGCCCGGAATCGGGGCAGCAGGACTTCCTCGATCGAAGCGACCGGCACATCGGCGCCGGCGATTCCGAGGAAAGCGCCGGAATCGATCGTCACCGGTATCGCGAAGGTGCAGACATATTGATCGGTACACGCGTAATCGAGGCACGGGCCGTGTACCCAGCGCCGACCCTGGTCGCGCGGAATCGCGAACCATTCCATGGTCGTGTAGTCGTAGAAGTATTCACTGTGGGGATTCAGTTCCAGCACAAGGCGTTGCGGTCCGGTCGCGGTGCCGAGAAACCACCATTCCAAGTATCGGGGGCGATCCGCCAGAACGCCGTCAGCCATCACCACGCCCGCGCTTTCGAGCAATTCTCCGCGGCGCTCCAGTTCGCCGACAATGGTGTCGCGCAGCGGTGCGAGATCCGTCGACCGCGGCGGGCGCTGCGCCTTCGCGGTGTAGCTTCCCCATAGCGTCGTCAGCGCGTCTCCGATGACGCCCAGCGATCGGTAGATCTCCTCGGCCAATTCCGTGACGGCGTGAACGAGCGATTCGACGGTCACCGGGGCGCGAGAACTATCGGTATCCCTCATCGATCAACTGAGCTCCAAGCGTAAGGCGACGAGGCGGCGGATGCGTGATTCGGTTTGTGATTCTGCCAGTTCTCTGGCCCGGATGTCGTCTTCTCTTTCGATCGCGTCCACCAGGTCGCGATGAGCGGTGGCTTCGGCCGCCGGATCGAGTTTCAGCCGGGGCAACCAGAGCAAGGCGGAGAGTTCCGTCTGCAGCGCCACTTGGGCGCGGGTCAGACGGGTGGATTGCGCACACACCGCCATCTCGATATGGAAGCGGCTGTCGGCCCTGCGCGCCGAAATGGGCTCGCTGCTGACCTGTAGCCGGTCGGCCAGGGAACGCAGCCGTGCGATATCGGCCCGCAACCCACGGCGGGCGGCGAACACCGCGGCGGCTCCGGTGACGGCGAAGTGTTCGTCCCCGAGATCGCGCAATTCTTGAACGCTCATTTTCCGCAGACGCGTCAACGCGGTGCCCTCGAGGATTTCCGCCGCGCCGCGGATGAAGCTGCCGCCGCCGCGTCCGCGCTTGGTCTGCACAATGCCCTGCTGCCGGAGTACGGCCAGCGCCTCCCGTAGCGTCATCGTGGAGACGCCCAATTGGTTGGCCAGGTCGGTCTCACTGGGCAACTGCTGGCCGTCGACCATCAGGCCCAGACTGATGGCGGCGCAGAGTCGCTGCACCACGGCCTCGGTCTTCGGGCCGCCACCCTCGAGGGGGGCCAGCACGGCGCCGAGCGCGGTCAATCCGGCGCTCTCCTGCTTGGACAACGCGACTCCTCGCGTGGAATGTAACTCGATCCTAGCCAACGAACACTTGAACTATGAACTCTCGAGTTAGAGGTCAGTATCGCTGATCCGCGCTCTCCCGGTCGCGGCAGGATTGCCCCCTTATGCTCGGCTAACTTAACGCAATCCTTACCTGGCACCCGTTGAACTATGAAATCTAATGTCTTATGTTCAAACCCGTGCAACTGTCTTTCCTGGCACCGGGACGCGGCGGCGTCACGAACAGCCCTAGCGTGCACCGACGGTCACCCCGTCGCGGCCGTGCCGACGCGTCGCGGCGGGGGCTGCGAACGGTGGGCGACGGTCGGCACGACTACAGGCAAACGGTGCGGAGCCACGGTGTCCGCGATGGATGACGTGCGCCATACCGAAGTCGACGGTGTTCGCGTGACCTGGCGTTTCGTACAGCATCACCTGATCGCGATCGTGGCCGTCCACAACGCCTCCGACGCTTCGCCCGTGGTCTCGTTCGGCCCGGGCAGCTATCCCGACCTCGCACAGGCGCGTGAGCTTCTTCCGGAACTGGCGCGGCTGTGGGACGCGGTGCGCCGCGAATTCTGGGCGAAACTCATCCCGCCGTTCGGGCAGACAGCTTGGGCGTGACCTGGCTCCCGCCACGTCGGCGCGCGCATCGCCTGGACCTGCGCCCCGCCACCCGTGGCCGCTCGGACCGGTCGAGCCGGTGCTTGCGGCTGCGCGCCCGGCTTAGAGACCGGGCGCGCAGCGTCGTACCCGCGCGGGAACCGGATCTCAGTCCCGCGTGATGGCCCCGTCCACGCGCCGCCAGATGCCGAGCGGGTTGTCCGCGCGGATCTCGTCGGCGAGCAGGTCGTCGGGGACGTTCTGGTAGGCGACCGGGCGCAGGAAGCGCTCGATGGCGCGGCTGCCGACAGAGGTGGTCGATGGCGCGCTGGTCGCGGGGAACGGGCCGCCGTGAACCACCGCGTGGCCGACCTCCACCCCGGTGGGCCAGCCGTCGAACAGCACCCGGCCCGCGATCAGTTCGAGCCTGCCGAGCAGGGTCACGGCGAGCTCGCGATCCGAGGGCGCGGCGTGCACCGTGGCGGTGAGCTGGCCCTCGAGCTCGTCCACCAGGGCGGCGAACTGCTCATCGCCGGTCACCCGGACGATGATCGAGGCGGGCCCGAACACCTCTTCCTGCAGTTCGCGGTCGGCGCGGAAGCGCTCACCGGTGGTCACGAACAACTGCGGCACGCCGGTGCACACCGCCTCGGCGCCGGCGCCCTTCGCGACGGTTCGCACGGCGTCGGTGGCGGCCAAGCGGCGTACGCCCGCGTCGAACGCGGAGGCGATGCCCGCGTTCAGCATCGGCGCGCCGGACGCGGCGGCGACCGCGGCGCTCGCCGCCGCGACGAAATCGTCCGCTCCGGGACCGTCGGCCAGGAAGACCAAGCCGGGGCTCGTGCACAGCTGCCCGACGCCGGTGGTCA
Organism: Nocardia sp. NPDC019323; assembly: GCF_044389845.1. NCBI lineage: Bacteria > Bacillati > Actinomycetota > Actinomycetes > Mycobacteriales > Nocardiaceae > Nocardia > Nocardia sp. NPDC019323. The sequence continues at coordinate 123,292 of NZ_JBIRYN010000014.1, read as the reverse complement.
GGGAGGCGACGAATTCGGCGCCGAGCCGCGCTCCGTGCTCGGCCAGGGCGCCCGGCAGCACGAACACCGGATTCACGCTGGACATCTCCGCGAACACGGGGATGGGTACCGGCCGCGCCGCGGCCGCCGCGACGAGCGCGAGCCCCGCCCGTCGCGACCCGGTGAAGCCGACCGCCCGGATGCGTGGGTCGCGCACCAGCGCCAAGCCGGTCTCCACGCCGCCGTGGACCAGCGAGAAGGTGCCCTCGGGCAGGTCGTGCTCCCGTACGGCCGCACGCACCGCGCGGCCCACCAACTCGGAGGTGCCCGGATGGGCAGGATGGGCCTTCACCACCACCGGCGCGCCCGCCGCCAGCGCGGAGGCGGTGTCGCCGCCGGCCACCGAGAAAGCCAGGGGGAAGTTGCTCGCCGCGAACACCGCGACCGGGCCGAGCGGGATGCGGCGCTGGCGCAGGTCGGGTTTGGGCAGCGGGCTGCGCGCCGGGTCGGGCCGGTCCAGCCGGGCGCCGGTCCAGCTGCCCTCCCGCACCACCTCGGCGAAGAGCCGGAGCTGGCCGGTGGTGCGGCCGATCTCGGAACGCACGCGGGACTCGGGGAGTCCGGTCTCGGCGATCACCCGGTGGACCAGGGCATCGCCGAGCGCCTCGATTTCGCGCGCGATGGTGTCCAGGAACGCCGCGCGCGCGTCGAAGCCGGTATGCCGGTAGCGCTCGAAGGCGGCCGCGGCCAGTTCGGCGGCGCGGGCGACCGTCGCGGCGTCGGCTTCGCCGTACACCGGGTCGAGGTCGGCGCCGGTCGCCGGATCCGTCGCCCGGAACGCTCCGGCTGCGCCGTGGACGTCCACGGCGCCCACCAAGTTGGCGCCGGTCAGAAGTGCGGCATCGGTGTGTGCGGTGGTCATCAGCTCACTTTCTTCACAAGGTCGGCCAGCTCGGCGAGTTCGACTTCGTCGAGGTCGGTCAGCGGGCTGCGGACCGGGCCGGCCGGGCGTCCGATCACTTTCATGCCCGCCTTGATGATGCTCACCGCGTAGCCCGGCTTCCGGTTGCGCAGGTCGCAGTAGGGAATCACGAAGTCGTTCAACGCGGTGCGCACGAACTCGGTGTCGCCCGCCCGCAGAGCCCGGTAGAAGGCCAGCGCGAATTCCGGGACGAAGTTGTAGATCGCCGAGGAGTAAGTGGTGACGCCGAGGGCCAGGTACGGCAGCGCGAACATCTCCGCGGTCGGCAGGCCGCCCACGTAGGTGAGCCGGTCGCCCAGAGCGGCGTAGATGCGGGTCATCTGCTCGATGTTCCCGATGCCGTCCTTGAATCCGACCAGGTTCGGGCACCGGTCGGCGAGTTCGGCGACGGCGGTCTCGGTGTAGGCGGCGTTGGCCCGCGAATAGATGATCACGCCCAGCTCGGTGGCCGCGCACACCTGCCGGACGTGCGCGACCAGTCCCTCCTGGCTGGCCTCGGTGAGGTAGGGCGGCAGCAGCAGGATCCCGTGCGCGCCCGCGCGTTCGGCCGCGCGTGCCATCTCCACGGCGGTGGCGGTGCCGTATCCGGCCGGTGCGATCACCGGCAGCCCCTCGGGCGCCTCGGCCACCGCGGCGGTGACCACCTGCTCCACCTCGGCAGGGGTCAGCGAGAAGAATTCGCCGGTGCCGCCCGCGGCGAAGAGGCCGGAGGCGTCGTAACCGCCGAGCCAGGCGATGTTCTCCCGGTAGGCGGCCTCGTCGAAGGAGCCGTCGGCGCGCAGATGGGTGACCGGGAAGGACAGCAGCCCGGAGCCGAGCTTGCGGGCGATGTCCTGCGGTGCGGCAGTGGTCATGGGGCTCTCCTGTTCGATGGGCCGTGTGAGCCCACCCTAGGAACGACTTATGATTCACGTCCAACACTGTTTGCATATCTTTCAATACAAGGTCGGTATCGAATGTTCACCTTCGTGCAGCTCACCCACTTCGTGGCCGTCGCCGAGGAACTGCACTTCGGACGCGCCGCCGAACGCCTCCGGATGACCCAGCCGCCGCTGAGCAGGCAGATCCAGCTGCTCGAGAAGGAAGTGGGCGCCGAACTGTTCGACCGTGCCAATCGCACCGTGCGGCTCACCCGGGCCGGTCAGGCGTTCCTGGTGGATGCCCGCCGCCTGTTGCAACAGGCCGAGCGCGCGACTTTGGCGGTGCGCCGGGTCTCGGCGGGCACCGGCGGCGTGCTGCGTGTGGGTTTCACCGGGGCCAGCGTGCACTCCGGCCTGCCCTTGGTGCTGGCGACCGCCCGTTCGCTACTGCCGGACGTCGACGTGGAACTGCGCGAACTGGTGACTATGGACCAAGTGGAGGCGCTCTCGGACGGATCGCTGGATCTGGGCATGGTGCGCCCGCCGATCACCCGGCCCGATCTGACCGCCCGTACGTTCGTGCGGGAGGGCCTGATCGCCGCGTTGCCCGGCGGGCATCCGCTGGCGGCGTCGTCCGAGCCGCTGCCGGTCTCGGCGTTGCACGGCGCCGACATGGTCATGCATGCGCCGGTCGAGGCGCGCTACTTCCACGAATTGGTGACCAGCGTGCTGCACGCCGCGGCGGTGGTGCCGGTGGTGACCCAGTACATGACCCAGGTGCACAGCATCCTCGCTTTGGTCAACCTGGGGTGGGGCGTGGCGCTGGTGCCCGAATCGGCGGCGGGAATGCGATTCGACAACGTGCGGTACCGGCCGCTGGCCGAAGCCGGGAAGGCGGTCGAACTCGATCTCGTCTGGCGGCAGGACAACGAGAACCCGGCCCTGACCCGCTTGCTCCACGGGCTGGAGCAGCAGGCCGAACCGTCGTCCGATACCTTTCCTGTATCGATTCATCCGTAAATAGTGTTGGACGGGAATCGTGCCTGCTCTCTAAGTTCGGTGCTGTGAGGCGAGTCACTCGCCCCGATGATCTCTTCCCACAGCACCGCGCAGCGCGGTGGTGGTTCGACCGAAAGGAGTGGACGATGTCGTTCACTCGGCAGCCGACGGCAGAACTGGATGCGGCCGTATCGAAGTTCTTTCGACGCGTCGTTCCGCTGTTCATCGTCATGTTGATCTGCAATCAAATCAACCGAGCCAATATCGGTTACGCCCGCGAATACCTCGAAGCGGACGTCGGCATCGGCGCCGCCGCGTACGGGTTCGGCGCGGGCGTGTTCTTCATCGCCTACGCGCTGTTCGAATTGCCGAGCAACGTGATGATGGAAAAGTTCGGCGCCAGGATCTGGCTCACCAGGATCATGGTCAGCTGGGGGTTGATCTCCGCGGCGATGATGTTCGTGCAGAACGCGACGATGTTCTACGTCCTGCGGTTCCTGCTCGGCGCCGCCGAGGCGGGATTCTTCCCCGCCGTGATCTTCTACCTGGCCAAATGGTTGCCCAACAGCCACCGCGGACGCGCCACCGCGCTGTTCGTCGCCGGATCGTCGATCGCGGCCGCGATCTCGGGGCCGCTGTCCGGACCGCTGCTCTCGCTCGACGGCGGCGGAGGGCTGCACGGCTGGCAATGGATGTTCGGCATCGAGGGAATGGTCTCGGTGATCGTCGGCTGTATCGCCTTCTTCTTCCTCGATTCCCGGATCGAGGACGCGAAATGGCTGACGGCGGGGGAACGAAAAGCATTGAACGAGACCATCGCCGCGGAGGAAGCCGACAAGGCCGTGCGTTCGGGCGTCGCGCACAAAGCGTCACGCTGGCGCATGCTCGCCGATCCGAAACTGCTGCTGTTCTGCTGGATCTATTTCGCCATCCAGCTTTCCATCTACGCCAATACGTTCTGGCTGCCCTCGATCATCCGCCGTATCGACGGCGTGAACGACATCACCGTCGGTCTGCTGGCCTCGCTGCCGTGGATCTGCGCCGTGGTGGCTATGTACGTCTCGGCCCGGATCGGTGACCGCACCGGCAACCGGCGGCCGCTGCTGATCATCGCGCTGCTCACCGCGGCGGCCGGCACCTACCTGGCCGCGATCACCTCGCCGTGGCTCGCCCTGGTGTTCCTGTGCATCGCCGCCATGGGCTTCAAGAGCGCAAGCCCACTGTTCTGGTCCATCCCGCAGTCGGGGCTGCACCCGTTGGTGCTGGCGCCCGCCATCGCCATCATCAACTCCATCGGCAACCTCGGCGGCTTCGTCGCACCGTACGGCTTCGGCCTGGTGAAATCGGCCACCGGCGAGGTGACCTGGGGTCTGTACGCGCTGGCCGCGGCGTCGGTGCTCGCCGCCGCATCGGTGCTGCTGGTGCGGCGTCACGCGGGATCCGGAACCGTCGACACCGATTCGCGTGCCGCCGCCGCCGAACCTTCCGTCGATCGCGCACCGGTCGGCTCCCCGAACACTCTTGCCGTCACCACCTCGGAGAATCGGTCATGACATCCTCGTCCCGCACTCCTCGCATCACCGGCATGCGCGTCGTCCCGATCGCGGGCCACGACAGCATGCTGCTCAACCTGAGCGGCGCGCACGCTCCCTACTTCACCCGGAACCTGGTGATCCTCACCGATTCCGAGGGCCGGACGGGGGTGGGGGAGGTGCCCGGCGGCGAACGCATCCGCACCACCCTCACCGACGCCGTCGACCTGGTGCTCGGCCGCTCGATCGGCGAGTACCACGCCGTGCTCGGCGACATCCGAAGCACCTTCGCCGCCCGCGACGCGGGTGGGCGCGGCAACCAGACGTTCGATCTGCGGGTCACCGTGCACGCGGTCACCGCCGTGGAATCCGCGCTGCTGGATCTGCTCGGCCAGCATCTGGACGTGCCGGTGGCCGCGCTGCTGGGCGACGGAGTGCAGCGCACCGAGGTACCGGTGCTCGGCTACCTGTTCTTCGTCGGCGATCGCACCCGCACCGACCTGCCGTACCGATCCGCCGCCGACGAGCCCGCCGACGCCGACACCTGGCAGCGGCTGCGGCACGAGGCGGCGCTCACGCCGGACGCGGTGGTGGCGCTGGCCCGCGCCGCCCGCGAGCGTTACGGCTTCCGCGATTTCAAACTCAAGGGAGGCGTGCTGGCCGGGCGGGAAGAGGCGGCCGCGGTGCGCGCGCTCGCCGAGGAGTTCCCGGACGCCCGCATCACGCTGGACCCCAACGGCGGGTGGTTGCTGAGCGAAGCGGTGCAGCTGTGCCGTGAGCTCACCGGCGTTCTCGCCTACGCCGAAGATCCGGTCGGCCCGGAGGGCTCCTACTCCGGTCGTGAGGTGATGGCCGAGTTCAAGCGGGCCACCGGCCTGCCCACCGCCACCAACATGATCGCCACGGACTGGCGCGAACTCGGCCACACCGTCCGGGCGGGCGCGGTCGACATCCCACTCGCCGACCCGCACTTCTGGACCATGGCGGGCTCGGTGCGGGTGGCGCAGCTGTGCGACGCGTGGGGCCTGACCTGGGGCTCGCACTCCAACAACCATTTCGACGTCTCCCTGGCGATGTTCACCCACGTCGCCGCGGCCGCCCCCGGCGCGATCACCGCCATCGATACCCATTGGATCTGGCAAGACGGTCAGCGCATCACGCGGGAGCCCTACCGCATCACCGACGGCCTGCTGACCGTGCCGTCTCGCCCCGGTCTGGGCGTCGAACTCGACGAGGAACAGGTCGCGGCCGCGAACGAGCTCTACCACCGGGAGGGCTTGGGCGATCGCGACGACGCCGCGATCATGCAGTATCTCGTGCCGGGCTGGCGCTTCGACAGCAAGCGTCCGGCGCTGGTGCGCTGAACCGCCCACGGGCCGGTCGGACATCACGGATGAGGGGGTGTCCGGCCGGCCCGGCTCGTCGGCGATGTCCGTCGAAGCCTCTTGACGAACATACGTTTGGGAGCCCCCTCAGGAGGCATTACCCCAGCGGACAAGCTCGACAAGGAGGTTCGGATGTCGGCTGCAGTTTGGGTAATCATCGTCGTCATCGCCATTGTCGTCATCGCGGCCGCTGTCGCGCTCCTGGTCCGGCCGATGCTGCGCAGACAGCGACTACGCCGCAGATTCGGCCCGGAATACGACCGCACGGTGCAGGAGCACGAGGACCGCAAGACCGCGGAGCGCGAACTCGCCGAACGCGAGCGCAGGCACGCGCAATTGCGGTTGCGTGAGCTGTCGGACGACGAGAAGCGGGTCTATTCCACTCGCTGGGTAGAGGTGCAGGAGCGATTCATCGACGACCCCGCCGGGGCGTTGAGCGAAGCCGACCGCCTCGTCACCACCATCATGGCCGAGCGCGGCTACCCCACGGAGAACTACGAGCAGCAGTTGGCCGATCTGTCCGTGGAGCACGCCGAGCCGCTGGGCCACTATCGCGCCGCGCACGACATCGCGACCCGGCCCGCCGGGGCGGCGGTGTCCACCGAGGACCGACGCACGGCCATCGTGCACTACCGGGAAGTGTTCCAAGATCTGATCGGCGTGGGCAGCCAGGGCAAGAAGGACGTGAAAGCATGAGCACCGAATCCGAGCGCCGACCCTACGGCGATGGGGCGGAAGGGAATTCGACGGCGGGGGAGAGCCGGGCAGAATCGCGGTACGACGGAACCGGGGCGGCCGACCGTCCGCAGACCGGACCGGTCGTGGACCCCGCTGCGGTAGAGCACGAGTCCGGGCAGGTCGCGGCGTCGGGCGGGATCGATGACGCCGAACGCGCGCAGGCCACCGGTGCGCCCGGATCGGGTACGCCCGCCGCCGCGGCCGCAGGCGCCGAGCCGGTCCGCGCGGATGCCGCGGCGCGACAGCAGACCATCGGCACCGAGTCCGGTGGCGCCGCGGCGGCCGAGCAAGCCGCGCCGACGGCGGAAGCCGCGGAGGCACGGCCCGAGCCGTTGTTCCCGGAAGCCGATCTCGATCGCCTGCGCACCCAGTGGCGAGAAGTGCAGGTCGCCTTCGTCGACGATCCCCGTGCCGCGGTCGATCGCGCGGACGAACTGCTCGGCAACACCATTCACCAGCTGACCGCCACCTACGAGCAGCGCAAGCACGAACTGGACTCGCGGCTCGGCGACACGTCCGACACCGAGGGGCTGCGGCAGGCGCTGCGCGGGTACCGGGCGTTCTTCGACCAGCTGCTCTCGATCGGCGGCTAGCGGAAAGACCTTGCGCATGAATGTCTTCCGATTGGCCGGCGGCACGGTCGACCGGGCGACGGACTGGGTCGCCCGGCAGGTGAAGCAGCGGGTTCCCGCCGCCGACCCCGCCGATCGCGACCCGCAGTTCATCGCGAGCACCGTGGATCTGGGCTGGCGGCTCGTCCGCCTCTACTTCCGCGCCGAGGTACGCGGCCTGGAGCGGATCCCGGAAGAGGGGCCGGTGTTGCTGGTGGGCAACCACTCCGGCGGGAACGTGTCGCCGGAGGTTTTGGTGACCACGCTGGCCTTCGTGCGGCGTTTCGGACCGCACCGGCCCTTCTTCCAGCTCGCCCACGACATGGTGATGGCCTATCCGGTGATCGGCTCGTTGCTGCGCCGCTTCGGGACGGTCAACGCCGACCCCGCCAATGCGGAGCAAGTGCTGCGTGACGGCGCGGCGGTGCTGGTCTATCCCGGTGGCGATTGGGAGGTGCACCGGCCGACCTGGGAGGAGGACCGGATCGACTTCGCCGGTCGCACCGGATTCCTTCGCCTGGCCTGGAACCAGGGCGTTCCGATCGTTCCGGTGGTGAACATCGGGGCGCAGCAGAGTCAGCTGGTGCTCACCCGGGGTGATCGGATCGCGCGCCTGCTACGGCTGGATCGGATGTTGCGGCTGAAGGTGTTCCCGATCTCCATCGCTCTGCCGTGGGGGCTGAACGTCGGTGATCTCGCCGGGCATCTTCCGTTGCCGAGCAAGATCACCGTCGAGTTCCTCGACCCGATCGATCTGCGCGAAGCGATCGGGCCCGAACTCGATCTCGACGCGGCCTACCGGTACGTCACCGGCATCATGCAAGGCGCGCTGACCAGGCTCGACGAGGAGCGCGCCCTGCCCATCGTCGGTTGACCGGAAGCGGCGGTGCGATCGCGCCCGAAGACGGCCACCTTCGTGATACTGTAAGTAACATATATTCGCTCGTGTGATGGAGGTCACCATGCGCGATGTCGCGCATGCAAGGATCGAATGGTTCGCCGCACCCGGTGCCGAGGGCGGCGGAGCGGCGCTGGACCAGGTGGCGATCATGACCGGCGCCGCCGGTCTGGTCGCGGTCGTTCTGCTGTGGGTCGGGTATCTGCACCGAACCCGCCGGATCACCTGGTTGCAGCGCGTCGCCGACCGGATCGGGCGACTGTTCAACCGGCCCGGCTGGGTCGCCCTTCCGCTCGCGATGTTCCTCGCGACCATCCTGACCGCGCTGCTCGGCTTCATCTGGGATGTCAGCTTGCACGTCGGCAACGGCCGCGACAACGGGCCGCTGGCGAACCCGGCGCACTACTTCATCCTGGCGGGACTGTTCTTCCTGTTCACCGCCGGAATGTCGGCGATCGTGCTGCCTTTGGACGAGAAGCCCGGCGCGGCGGCCGTGCGGATCACCCGCACCTGGTACGCGCCCGTCGGCGGCATCCTCATCGCGGGCGCCGGTCTCTACGCCTTGATCGGTTTCCCCCTCGACGACATCTGGCATCGGCTGTTCGGGCAGGACGTCACGCTCTGGGGCCCGACGCATCTGATGCTGATCGGCGGCGCAGGCTTGTCACTGGTCGGAGTGTTGCTGCTCGAATTCGAAGGCAGGCACAGCAAACCGGAGCCCGACCGCGCCGACGGCAGGCTGATGTGGCTGCTGCGTTCCTTCGCCTTCGGCGGCCTGCTCATCGGGCTCTCGGTGTTCCAAGTGGAGTTCGACTTCGGGGTGCAGCAGTTCCGGCTCGTCCTGCAGCCGATGCTGATCGCCGCCGCGGCCGCGATCTCCCTCGTCGCCGCCCGCGCCAGCCTGGGGCCGTTCAGCACACTGGTGGTGGTCGGCTTCGCCGCCTTGGTCCGCGCCGTGGTCGCCGTGCTGGTCGGCGGACCGGTCATCGACGCGCCGCGCAATGTCTTCCCGCTCTATCTCGGCTGCGCGGTGGTGGTGGAACTGCTCGCGCTGCTGCCGCTCATCCGGCGGCCGATCTGGTGGGGCGCGCTGTGCGGCCTCGGCATCGCGACGGTCGGGCTGTGGCTGGAATCCCTGTGGGTCGGGGCGATGTTCGTCAATCCGTGGCCGGACGCCATGTGGCCGGAACTGCTCGCGATGGCCGTGCCCACCGGCGTCGCGGGCGGTGTCGTCGGGGCGCTGCTGGCGATGACGCTGCGCGGCGAGCCGCTGCCGCGCCCGGCGGTGCGGCGCGGGTTGATGGTCGCCGCGGTCGTGATCGTGGCGGCCGCCACCGCCAACGGGTTGCTGGTCGACGTGCCGCCGCAGGCCACCGCCACGGTCGCGCTGCGCGACGCCGGATCGGGCCCGGAAGGCAGGATGGTGCTGGCCGACGTTCGCGTCACGCCCGCCGACCTCGTCGGCTCCGATCCGGAATGGATGCAGATCCTGTCCTGGCAAGGTGGCATCGGCGGTGACAGTCCTGGCCGCGGTCTGGTCGTCGATCACCTGCAACGAGTGGGCGCCGGACACTATGTCTCCACCGAACCCGTCCCGGCCTACGGGTCGTGGAAGACCGTGCTGCGACTGCAGGACGGGCGCGTCCTGACCGCCGCGCCGATCTTCATGGCCGCCGACCCCGGCATCGGCGTGGAAGAGGTTCCCGCGCTCACGTCGTTCACCCGCCCGTTCATCGCCGAGATCACGGTGCTGCAGCGGGAGCGCTCGTTCGACTACCCGTCCTGGCTGTTCGGCGCGGCGTCGCTGGTGGTGCTGGTGTGCAGTCTCATCCTCGTCGGCGCGCTGTCCTGGGGTGCGGCGCGGATCAACGACCGATACCCGCATGCGAGCCGGGCGGCGGTGGCGGAACCGGCGGTGGCGCGATGACCCGAGGCTCGGGCAGCGTGGACGTGCTGGCCGATCACTCGCTCCTGCTCGCGATACCGGCCTTCCTGCCCGCCTTGGCCGTGGTGGCCGTCGTCGTGTTCGTCGCCGTGCGCGACCGCCGCGCCGAGGAACGCGATCGCACGCCAGGGGCGCCGTCCGAGCACGGCGCGGAGAAGGAGCGGTGATGGCCTCCGTGCGGCGCTGGGGCGCGCTCGCACTGCTGTGTGGTCTGCTGGTGACCGGCTGCGCCTCCTCCGAGCCCGCCACCGCCCCGTCGACGAGCGTGCCCGCAGGCGACTCCGACAGCCTCGTCGTCGCCGTCCGGATCGCGGCCGGGGAGGTGAGCCCGGCCGAGGTCCGCTTGGAGACCCGGGTGGGACGACCCATCGAGGTGGTGGTCGACAGCGACGCCGACGACGAATTGCACGTCCACGCCTCGCCGCAGCACACGTTCGCGATCACACCGGGGACCGGTCAGCGTTTCCGCTTCACCGTGGACGTGCCGGGGCGGGTGGAGATCGAACTGCACCACGCCCGGCGGACGGTGGCGACCCTGCTCGTGCGCGGATGACGGTTCTCGCACACGGCATCGGCGGTGCCGCCGATCTGCCGATCCCGTTGTCGTATGCGCTCGTCGGCGCCGCATGGGCCCTCACGTTCTCGTTCGCGGTGCTGGTGCTCGCCTGGCGCGAACCGCGACTGGATCCGCGGTCACCGGGAGTCGCGGTCCCCTCGGTGGTGCGTGCGATCGTAGACGCCAGGATGGTCCGGGTGGCGATCTCGGCAGTGAGCGTGACCGTCACCGTCGTGGTCGTCGTGATCGGCGTTTTCGGAAATTCCGATCCGGCACGCAATCCCGTGCCAGGTGTCGTGTACATCTTCCTCTGGGTCGGTGTGATGGTCGCCTCGCTGGTCGCCGGACCCGTGTGGAAGGTCTTGTCCCCGGCGCGCGCCGTGCACCGGGCGCTCTGCCTGGTGCGGCGCCGTGAACCCGGGCACGGCCCGGTACGGTATCCCGATTCTTGGGGACACTGGCCCGCAGTGCTGGGTCTGTTCTCCTTCGTGTGGATGGAATTGGCCTGCCCGGAACCGGGTTCGGTGGCCGTCGTGACCACCTGGCTGGTGGCATACCTCGTCGTGAACACCACCGGGCTCGTCCTGTGCGGCACCGTGTGGGCCGAGCGTGCCGACCCGCTGGAGGTGTACAGCAGTCTGCTGGGCAGGTTGAGCCCGTTGGGCCGTCGCGCGACCGGCGAACTCGTGCTGCGATCGCCATTGGACGATCTGGCCGGCACGCCGGTCCGCATCGGCGCGGTGGCCGTGGCCGCCACCCTGCTGGGCTCGACCGCGTTCGACAGCTTCTCCGCCTTCCCTTCCTGGCGCGGACTGCTGGCCGACACAGGCGGATCCGAGGTCATGCCGACCGTGCTGAAAACGGCGGGGCTGCTGGGTTTCATCGTGGTCGTCGGCGTCGCGTTCCGGACTGCCGCACAGGCCACCGCAGGCCTGCCCGCAGCCGAGCGGAAATTGCTACCCGCCCGCCTCGCGCACAGCCTGACCCCGATCGTCGCGGGCTATCTCGTGGCGCACTACCTCACGTTCTTGGTCGAGAAGGGCCAGGCGACGGCGCTGTTGTTCGCGGATCCGTTCGGACGGGGATGGAACCTGGCCGGCCTCGCCGACCGCGACGTCGCCTATCTGCTGTCCACCCACCCCGCCGTGCTGGGCACCATCAAGGTGCTGGCCGTGGTGATCGGCCATATCCTCGGCGTCGCCGCCGCGCACGACCGCTGCCTGCAGTTGCTGCCACGAGCCCATCGGGTCACGGGTCAGCTGGCCTTGATGCTCACCATGGTCGGTTTCACCTTCACCGGTCTCTACTTGCTGTTGGAACACCCATTTGGCAGCGAATTCGCCACGAAAGTGGGTTCATAGCGCGTCTCCCTACCGTGTCGGTCTCGCCGGGCTTGCCCCGCCGTCGCTCGACAGCGGATGTCGCGTGCCGATGGGGAGCAGTGGATGGGCCTCGGCGCTCAAGGCGACCAGCGCCTCGACGTCGAGCAAGCTGGCTTTGGTGTAGGTGAAGGTGGTCGGCTGTCGTCGTCGCGGCGACGTGGTGTTCGACGACGTGCGGAGAGTGCCGAGCACGTCGAGGGTGCTGCGCGGTGTAGTGGGCTGGCCGAGGCTGTCGGGGTGGGCGCGGGCGGGTTCGTTGGCGGTGTCGGCGCTGTCGGCCAGATGCAGCCATCCCAGTTCGTCGAGGAACAGCCGCCGCCAGGCGTCGGCCTCGGCGCACTCGGCCAGCATGTGCCGCGGCATCTTCGCCCAGCCGCGGGAAGGGTCGCCGGCGACGGTGGTCTTGACGAACTCGTCGTAGTGCACGACACCGACGACGGTTTCGCGGCGACGTACGGAACAAAGAACTCGACAAGCTGCTCAGCGCGGCCGAGCAGGGGTTTGAGGGACAGTCACCCGAGGTCCGGCGCCGAGGAAAGTTCCGGAGCTCCGTCGAACCGGGGTCCCGGTAGTCGCGCGCCGCTGACAGTTGCGCCCAGATGATCGATTCCGAAAGTGCCACCTCGATGCACCCAGCGCCTGCGTGAACCTGCGTGTCGCATCCACCATCTACGCCCTTCCAACGTGCTTGCCGTGCCGTTGTTCGTCCACGACAAACCAACGAATTCGGTACGTCGGCGCATTCGCGCCGAACAACAGGCCTCCACGAGCTCACGCTCGAGGAGACCGCAACTGCCCGGATCCTCCACTACGAAAAGCTGGATCCTTGACCATCGGCCCGAACCAGCGATAGACCTGGGCTGCAAAGTTGAGCAACGAAGAGAAGCCCTGCTCGCGTGCAGGTCCGTCGACCATCAGAGCACTCCGCCAGAGCGCGACCAACACCGCCGACAACCATCTGCGAGGGGACAAAGCGCCCGCGTCATGAGGGCGAAGTGACGTCACTATTCGCCGTCACGATCACGGCTGAACTGACACACGCGGCTTCCGATTTCACCGATAACCGACGCCGGAATTCACTGGCACAACCACGCCCGGTCGCACAGCGGTGCACGGCTGCTGCGAATCTTCGCTTGACATTGTCGCGGCGACAACGTTTTCACTGGTGCTATGCGGATCAGAGAACTCGCCGACGCCGTCGGCATCACCACCCGTGCCGTGCGGTACTACCACCGCATCGGACTGCTGCCGGAACCCCCGCGCCAACCCAACGGTTACCGTCGATACTCGCTGCGCGACGCTGTCGAGCTCGCTCGGATCCGCCGTCTCGCCGAGCTGGGTTTGAACTTGGACGAGGTCGGTGACGTCCTGGCCGAGGACGCGGGCAAGGACTTGGTCGAAGTGCTCGTCGAGCTGGAGGCGGACCTGGCGCGCCAGGAGGCGTCCATCCGACAGCGCCGCGCCCGCTTGGCGCAGCTGCTGCGGCAGGCGGAGGAGGGCGGCGGGCTGTCCGCCGACGCGCCGGTTTCCCCGGCGCTGGCCGCGCTGTTCGACGACATGGCCCGCGCCGGCGCCCGCCATCCCGGTCCGGAGCCGGCGATGGCGGTCAAAGAACGCGAGCTGCTGGCGCTGCTGGAGACCAGCGCACCGGTCGATGACGGGTGGCTCGACGGCATGATGCGCGCGCTGAGGGCTGATCCGGAGGCCATGACGCGCGCGTATGAGATCTATGTCCAGCTCGACGAGCTGTCGGGACTACCCGAGGACGATCCTCGGGTGGAGCAGGCAGCCCGTGCCGTTGTCGCCGCCATGCCGGAGGGGATGCTGGAGGCGCTGAGCTTTCCTGGCGATCAGCAGCTGGAGCCGCCGGGCGGGAATGGTTTCGCCGAAGCGTTTTTCGCGGACTTCGCACCGGCGCAGGCGGCGGCGATACGTCGCGCCATCGAATTGCTGCAGGAGCGGGGACGATGAAGGGACTGTCGGCGCTGCGCACGGCCGTGCGGTGGTCATTCGCGGCGGTGCTGCCCGGCGAATCTGCGCTCGTCGTTTGCCTGGTGTCCGGGACATCCATCGCACCGCCTGTGCGGTTGGCCGTGGAGCTATCGGTGTTCGCCGTGCTGACGGCGGCGGCCACGCTGCTGGCCCTGGACTCCCACCGGCGCCGCCGCGCCGCCCTGACCTGGCGTCAGGCGATCACGGCTGCCGTCACGGATCTGGTTCCCGCGGTCGTACGCAAGCTCGTCGCGCACGAGTTCGCTCTCGTCACCAGCTTTCTGCGCTGGGCAACTCGTCGCGGTCCCCACGGTGTGCGCGACGGCGACGTGGCGGTGCCGTACGCCTCCGGGCAGGCGGCCGTCATGTACGGCTTCCTCGTCGTCTGCGTCGTGGAGACTGCGGCTCTCGCGTACCTCATCCCGTGGCCGCTGGTGCACGCGGTCGTCCTCGTCATCGACGTATGGGGGGTCTTCTTCGTCACCGCGTTGCATGCCTCCTGTGTCGTCCGCCCGCACGTCATCGGCGCCGACGGCTCGCTGCGGCTGCGTTACGGGGCGCTGCTCGACATCCACATCCCCGCCGAGCGCATAGCATCCGTCCGCGTGCACCGCCGGTACCCCGACACCCGACTGGCGGCCGTGGACAGCGACGCCGCGGCAGACCTCGCCGTAGCCGGCCAGACGTCGGTCACCGTGTCGCTGACCGAACCGATCGTCTTCACCAGGCCGTTGGGCAAGCCGGCGCGGGCTCGCACCTTCCGCTACTTCGCCGAAGACCCCGCCTCCGCTGTCACCCAACTCCGCGCTCGCGCGTCCCTCGACAGAAGCTGAACCCCGCGTTCCACACATGTGGTCCTCAGGTATCAGCTCAGAATCAATTCTGCGAATGGGGACACTCTTCCGTAGCGAACCCGCAAACCAGCGGCGGATCTACAACCGATCCGACACAAAGGCAGCCGGCGACGGGGGGTTGCGCTCCCTCTGACCGTCTCGAGGTGCGCGGCCACCGACTTCATGCGTACTGCCGCCCTGTTCGTGAGATCGTCGTGGACTCGGTTGCACACCCTGGACATCACCTTCGAAGGCTGACTCAGCGCTGGACGAAAGTAACCCGATCAAACCGGGTTACACCGTTGGGTGGACAGACCCGCGTCACGACGTGACCATCCACCACGGGACAGCCTCCCTCCAGATCGCCGACCGCGCTCTCGCTCTGCCGCCTAAGCTGGCTACCCTCGTTCACCAGCTGGTAGCACAACCACCGCAGCCACACGGCGCTCGCGGCCTCCTTCGAGCGCGCATCGTCCTTGCTGTTCCCCGGTACGAGTCCCAAGTGGCCGCTGGGCGCCAATCGCTTGTGCGGCCAGAACACGCCGAACTCCGGGAGCAGTCGATCGATCCTTGAAGTTCGGAGCATCAGGGGGAGTGGTGCTACCGCCGGAGGGGGTGGGCAAGGTGACTATCACCTCGCGCCGTCCCCGCACGGCAGCGACGGTTACCGCACCGCCTACCCCGGCGCCACCGACACCCGCCTCACTCGTGTCTACGGCGCAGAGCCGGACACCCGGCCGTACCCCGAAGAACGCTCTCGGCGCATCTGGTCCGGCCACCGATTCGACACCCTGGACCTGATCACCTGAGGCGGTCCTCGGCTCGCACGTGCTGTCGCGACGCGGATCGGCGATGAGCGCGGGTAGCCGCGACCATTGTCGGCATTCTCACCCGCCGCCGTTTCGATCGGCCGGGAGCAACTCGACGATCGAGCGCGAGCCGGCCGCGACGACCGAACCGACCCGCAGGCGCGCGGATTCGGCGATCTCGCGCAGTCCGCCCAGCGTGCGTTCCCGGCCGCGGACGTAGCACAGCATCCGCAGGTCTCCTTCGGTGTCCGGTGGGCCGCCGCCGGCATCGCCGATATGGTCCACAACGAGCACCCTTCCGTGCTCCGCGGCCGCGTCGGCGCATCGCCGCAAGATGCGGACGGCGGCCTCGTCGTCCCAGTCGTGCAGGACACCGGAGAGCAGATAACCGCCCGCTCCGGCGGGAAGGGGATCGAAGAAGCTGCCCACTCGCGCGTCGGCCCGGTGCTCGAGGCCCGCGGCGCGAATGGCCCGCCGGGCGCGAGCCGCCGGGCCCGCCAAGTCGACCACCGTCCCGCGCAATGCGTCATGGGCGCGAAGAAGGGCGATGAGCAAGCTGGCATCGCCTCCACCGACATCGATGACGTGACCGAGCGCGCCCCACGGGTAGGCGCCGGCCACCAGCGGGGCGTCGGCCACCAAACGGGCCCCCATCAGAGCGTCGAACGACGCGCCCAGCGCCGGATCGGCGGACAGGTCCTCCCAGAACGGCCGGCCGAACTGCCGCGGAAAAGCGGGCTCGCCGGTGCGGACGGTGTGCAACAGGTGGACGAAGCACAGATCGGCGCGCCCGAAGGCGCCCTCCAGATCGAGCCAGCGTCGCACGCCTTCCGGATGATCGTCACGCAGGCGCTCACCCAGCGACGTCAGCCCGTAGCCGCCGCTACCCTGACGAGCGAGCACGCCCGCGGTCACCAGGTGCTCCAGCACACGCGCCAGCGCGTCCCGGTCCGCGTCCACCGCTGCGGCGAGCGCCTCGCTCGTGCGCCTGCCCGCGGCGACGTGGTCGGCCAGCCGCAACGTCGCCGCCACGCGGATGGCCATCGGCGTCACGAGGTCGGCGGCCGCCCACAGCGCCCCACCCCATTCGGTCGGTTCCTCGGCCATGGCCCTCCTCGCTCGTCGGCTCCGGCTCGCCGCTCGCCGCGACGGTCAGCGCAGCGGCACCTGCCAGCACAACCGGGTGCCCGCGGCACGCCCGTCCGGCCCGGTTCCGGCCGTGAGGGTGAAAGTCCCGGCCGCTTCCTCGGCACGCCTGGCGAGATTCGTCAGGCCGCTCGGGGCGACATCGGGCGGCAGCCCGCAGCCGTGGTCCTCGACGACGATGATCAGATCGTCGGCCACCGTGATGTCGATCGTGACCGCGTCGGCGCCGGAGTGTCGGACGGCGTTGCTGACCGCTTCGCGGACCACGGCTTCGGCGTGATCGGCGAGTTCGGGGTCGATGACCGAAAGCGGTCCGCTGATGCGCACGGACGTGCGGATGCCACTGGGGGCGGTCTGCTGGCGGATGGCTTCCTCGATGCGCCTGCGCACCCGCGCGCTGTCGCTGTTGCCACCGTGCAGGTCGAAGATCGAGGTGCGGATCTCCTGGACGACGTCTTGCAGGTCGTTGATCGCTTCGGTGATGCGTTCGCGCACTTCGGGAACGCGGGTGCGGGGGACGGTGCCCTGCAGGCTCAGTCCGACGGCGAACAGTCGTTGAATGACGTGGTCGTGCAGGTCGCGGGCGATGCGGTCGCGATCGGAGAGGATGTCCAGTTCGCGCATGCGCCGTTGCGCGTCGGCCAGTTGCATCGCCAGAGCGGCCTGGTCGGTGAAGGCGGAGATCAGTTCGAGGATCTCGTTGTCGTAGGGCGCCGATTCCGCCGCCCGCAGCGCGACCAGCACGCCCACCGTGGAGTCGGAGGTCTGCATGGGCAGCACGAGCGCGGGCCCGGCGTCGGGAAAGATCTTGCCGAGATCCGCGCGGCGCGCGTCGTCCACCCGCTGGGGAGAATGCAGCCGGAACGCCTGCCCGATGGTGGTGTCGCCCAAAGGCAGCTCGATGAGCCGCTGATTGGGCGCGACCCCGGCGGTGTGGGTGATCAACAGCTCGGTGATCTCGTCGGGCGGCCCTTCCGAGTCCGGGACCACGGCGAGGTAGGTCCGTGCGGAGCCGGTGAGCCGGTGTGTGGCTTCGACGAGGTGGGTGAGGACCTGGCCGGGGGCGGTGCCCGCGAGGAATTCGGTGGTGATGTCGCGGGTGGCTTCGATCCAGGCCTGGCGGGTGCGGGCGGATTCGTAGAGGTGGGCGTTGTCGATGGCGATGCCCGCGGCGGCGGCGAGGGCGCGCACGATGACCTCGTCGTCTTCGGTGAAGGGTTGGCCGCCCTTCTTCTCGGTGAGGTAGAGGTTGCCGAACACTTCGTCGCGGATGCGGACGGGTACACCGAGGAAGGTGCGCATCGGCGGGTGGTGGGCGGGGAATCCGACCGAGGAGGGGTGGTCGGCGAGGTTGTCGAGCCGGATCGGTTTGGGCTGGCTGAACAACAGTCCGAGGACGCCGTGGCCCTGGGGGAGGTCACCGATCAATTCGCGGGTCGGTTCGTCGATGCCTTCGTAGATGAACTGGGTGAGTTGCTGGTCGTGGCCGCGGATGCCGAGTGCGCCGTAGCGGGCGTCGACCAGCGAGATGGCGGTGTGCACGATGGTGCGCAGCGTGCGGTTGAGATCGAGACCGGAAGTGACGGTGAGCATGGCCTCGACGAGGCCGTCCATGCGGTCACGGGCGTCGATGATCTGTTCGATCCGATCCTTGACCTCGCCGAGCAGTTCGCGCAGCCGCAGTTGCGACAGCGTATCGCGCACGGAATAGGTGTCGGCCGGCGCGAAATCGGTCGTCTGCGCCCCTGGAACGCCGTCGGCGCGGCTGCTGGCCATGACTCAAGACTATTTCACCCGATTGCGGAAATGAACGCCGCCACGGTCAGAAGTCGATGGTGGTGCCCGAAGGCCGGGAACGGAGTTTGGAGGCGTAGACCGCGGCCTGGGTGCGCCGTTCCAGGCCGAGTTTGGCGAGCAGGCGGGACACGTAGTTCTTCACCGTCTTCTCGGCCAGGAACATACGTTGCGCGATCTGGCGGTTGGTCAGTCCTTCGCCGAGCAGGTCGAGCAGTTTGCGTTCCTGATCGGTGAGCCCGGCCAGCGGGCCGTCGTTGTCGGTGTTGGCGCGCAGTCGCTGCATCAGGGCGGCGGCGGCGCGGTTGTCCAGCAGCGACCGCCCCGCGCCGACTTCCTTGATGGCCTTGGCCAGTTCCATGCCCTTGATGTCCTTGACCACGTAGCCGCTGGCTCCGGCGAGGATCGCGTCCAGCATCGCCTGCTCGTCGGTGAACGAGGTGAGGATCAGGCACCGCAGATCGTCGAGCTTGGACAGCAGGTCACGGCAGAGTTCGATGCCGTTGCCGTCGGGCAGGCGCACGTCCAGAACGGCCACGTCCGGCCGGAGCGCCGGGATGCGGGCGAGGGCTTGGGCGACGTCGCCTGCTTCGCCGATCACGGTGAGCTCCGGGTCGTCGGAGAGCAGGTCGGCGAGGCCGCGGCGGACGATCTCATGGTCGTCGACCAGAAAAACCGTGATCATCTAGTGTCCAATCCGGGAGCTGGGGTGGGCTCGACACTACGCATCGGGCGGCCTGCTCGGTACGGACCAAAGTCCCTTCCTGCGTGGCCACCACGAACCCCACACACGCAGGTGATTCGCTCTCGGCGCAAACGTACCGCGCCGGAACGAAGTATCCGGTACGACCGGCCGGAGCCGGGCAGCGATCAGGTCGGCGCTTCGGAGCGGGTGAGCCCTTCGGCGAACAGGATCCGGTGGGCCTGCTGCGCGGCGGAGACCTGCGCGGCGTCGGGCGGCTGGCCACCGGAGAGTTCTTCCAGGCTGCGGGCGAGCACCGCCACCGCGTCGGTGAGCGCCCGCAGCCGGCTGTCCAGTTCATCGACACGAGACGTTTCCGGGGGCGTGACCGCGGTCGCCTGCTCGTGCATGGTGCCCGCGAGGTCGGCTCCGCGCAGTACGGCCCGCAGATCTTCCGGCAGCAGCGCGAACACGTGATCGAGCTGGCCGGGCGAGAACAAGTCGGCCAGCGCTTCGGTCACCGCCCCCGCGAGGGCGTAGGCCTCGTCCCGGGAGACGCCCGCTTCCTGCGCGAACTGGTCGAGGAAGGACGGCACGTCGTGCGGGAAGGGCACGTGGGCGGGCACCCACCCCTCGTAGAAGATCCCGCGCAGCAGTTCGGGCAGCTGGGCGCTGAGGTGGGCGGCCGCGTTGACACCGATGCGGTCACGCACCGTGTGCAGCCAGGCACGCAGTGCGCGGTGCGCGAATGCGCGGTCTTCGGTGGCGAGTTCGTCGGTCAGAGTGCGCAGCCACTCGTGCGCGGTGTGCACCGCGGGTGCGAGGGGGTCGCGGTGGTAGCTCATGACGTGTGCCTTTCCCGGGTGGATCGTGGTTGAGGTGCCATATCCACGCTGCTCGTCTGATCCCGGGACCGGTGAGAGGACTCGTACCCGCACTGACGGGACCATGGTCACCCGGACGCCGGATCACGTCCGCGCGGGCATCGAGTCGCGCAGGGTCGCCACAGCGGCGGCCAGCTGTCGCCGCAGCTCCCCGGCGACGGACCGCAGCCCCGGCGCGGCGGTGACGCAGACCAGCAGCTCCGGATCGGCCACCTCGACCTGCGTGCCGGTGCCGGTCGAACGCACCACGACACCGGCCGAGAACATCGCCCCCGCGTGGCGGTCGGCCAGCAGCGCCCGGTGGGTCAGCCGCGGATGGCAGACGCTCAGCAGCAGGTAGTTCTCGATCTGTTCGCCGATCTGCTCGCGCAGCGTCGCCCGCAGGTCCACTTCGGCGAGCACAACCAGTTCCGCACCGCGCAGGGCATCCCTGGTCCTGCGCACCGTCTCGTCGAAGGGTGCGTCGAGGTGCACCGCGACGGTGGCGACGGGGGCGACGGGCAACCTGATCTCGGTGAGCAGGCGCCGGGGGTCGGTGACCTCGTCCGGACCGACGAGGTAGGCCTCGGTGGGCGGGCCGATCGACCGGTAACCGCTGTCGCGCAACCATTCCCGCAGCGCCTGATAGGCCGCGCCGAGGTCGCGGTAGCTGCCGCGGTGGCAGGTTCGGGCGACCAGAGTTCCCGGCTGGACGACTACTTGCGCGCCGGAACCGGGCCCGAGGTTGGGCGCGGGCTCCACGGCGACGCCGAATTCCACCGCGACCGCCTCGCCTTCGGGCGGGTCGTCGCGGAAGGTGATCGTCGGCGCGCCGCTGGCGACCAACCCGGCCCGCCGCACGACGCGGGTCACTTCCCGCATTCCCTCGGCGATGTCCTCGCCGAGCAGGCCCGGGTCGGCACGCAGCCCGCGTGCCATCCGCAGCACCGTTTCCGGTGCCGCCTCCACCAGGGCGATCTGATACTCCACCGCGTCCTCCTCGATTCGTCGTGCCATGGGCGCGGGCCGCCCGCCCTTCCGGGCGCCGGTGGCCGCGGGTTTCAGCGAGAGCCGGTGACGGTGAAGACGTCCGTGACCGGTCGCCGGGGAGTCGGCGGGACCAGGTCCGCGTCGTCGGGCGCGGTGCCGACCCGCAGCAGCACTTGAGGTGTCGCAGGGCGGGGAACCAGGCCCGCGAGCAGCCCTCTGGTCGTCGGCAGCTCGGTGACATGGGTGAGCGCGCAGGTCGCCAGGCCCGCGGCGGTGCATTCCAGCAGCACGGCCGACAAAGCCTCACCGGTGCGCAGCCACCGCGGCACCGAATCGCCCTCGGTGCCGAGCAGCACCAGCCGCGCGCGATCGTCGAGTCCGGCCCGTCGCAGCGAGCGCGGCGCAGGAGGGAACGCGCGCCCGACTCCGACGCGGGCGAACTCCGCATCGGACACCAGCGCGGAGGTCGGCACGCCTTCCAGCGTCTCCGAACGTCCGGTCCACCACTCCAACTCGGTGCGGTAGAGCAAGTCGTGGTGGCGAAGCGCGCCGATCTGTTCCGAAGCGGCGGCGAGCCGAGGCCGGGCGCTGTCATCGAGGACGTCGAGTTCCACCTCGTGCGGGGAGCTGAGCATCCGCAGCCGGGGCAGCAGGTCGGCGAAGCCCTGCGGTTCGGTCATCGGCAGCCGGTCGGTGCGGCGCCGGTCGATGGCGCGTGCTCGGGCATGGATCCCCTCGGGCGGGTCGGTCCACGGCCGGAATTCGATCACCGCGAGATGGTCGGGCCGCTGCCGGTCCGGTACGCGCACGGTGTCGGTGTGCCAGCCTAGGTCGGCGAAGACGGTCCTGGCGTGATGCAGTACGGCTCCGCAGCTGATCACCAGTTGCCGGCCGTGCGGGTCGGTCGACGGCAGCAGCCGGTCTGCGTCGGTGTAGAGGTGCAGGCTGGTGCCGTCGAACACCCACCGCCACGGCTGAGTGTTGTGCACCGAAGGCGCCCGGGTGGCAAGCCGCAGGGCGGCGAGGATTTCCCGATGGCCGGGTACCGGGAGGGCGGGCGCTTCGTCGTTCGCGGTCATGGTTCGAGTCTTCGCGGGATCGGGTCGGGCGAATACGGGCGTTGCGCCCGCCACGCAGGGTCCTTGGTCACCGTCGTTGCCGCGGTTTCGGCGTGGCCGGCTTACTCATCGGTCTGCGCCACCCGCGCACGCAGTGTCGTCACGCCCCACCACAACAGCCGCAGCGCGAGACCGGCGTAGATGAGAACGGCGAAGTACACCAGGGTCGCGCCGTAGTCGCGGGCCCAGGCCGGTAGCAAGACGACCAGCGCGACGAGCATGCCGATCAGCATGATCGAAGCGACCACCACCGCGGGAACCGCCAGCGGCGCGGCATCCGGGTCCGGTGCTCTACCGGGCGGGGGACGAGGTGAACGGCGCAGTGACATAGCACACAGCTTGCTCACGCGGAGGATGCGACGGGAGGGTACTGCTGCCCGAAACGCGGGGGCGAACGTCCCGAGGCGGTGTGTCCTCAGTCCACCCCGCCCGCCGGGCCGGACATTTCGAGGATCTCCGCGAGCGGGCGGCGCGGCGTCTGCGGAACGTCCTGCCCGGAATCGGGCGCCGAGCCGACCCGCACCAGCACCTGCGGCAAGCCGAAACCGCCGGTCAGGGTACGGACCAGCGCACGGCTCTGTGAAACCTCGGTCAGGTGGGTCAGCGGACAGGTCGTGTACCCGGCGAGGGTGCACTCCAGCAGTACCGTGGACAGCACCTCACCGCAGTGCACCACGTCGTCAGGGGAGTCGCTGTCGGTGGAGAGGACGAGGATCACCGAATGGTCGTCGGCGACCTCACCGCGCCGCTCACCGGCGACGGTGGGGAATTTCCGGCCCACACTCACCCGCTGCCGTTCCCGCTCGGAGATCAGCGACTCCTTGGGGACACCGGCGTCGGCGACGACATGACCTGTCCACCAGTGCAATTCGGCGTGGTAATCCGGGTCGTAGCGGCGCAGGGACGCGGTCATCTCCGATGCGCGGGCCAGCGTGGGGCGGCTGTCGTCGTGCAGCACGCTCAGCGTGGCGTCGGCGGGATCGAACGTGCTGCGCAGCACGGTTTCGAAATCCGGCCATCCGGGCGGCGCCGCGAACGGCAGCCGGTCGGTGCGCCTGCGCAGGATGGCGTCGGCGCGGGCGCGGTCGCCGTCGGTCACGAAGTGGGCCCGATGGAACGTGATCGTGGCCAGATGATTGCGGCGATTCGGGTTGGGAAAGTGGGCGACGAGGGTGCGCCAGCCGGCAGCGGACATGGCCGCGCGCAGGTGTCCCAGCGCGACACCACAGCTGATCAGCATCTGACGTCCGGTGGTGTCGGTCGCCGGGAGGCGGCGTTCGGGTACGGCGAACAGCCGCAGCGCTTGGCCGTCGAACGTCCAGTGCCAGGGCTGGCTGTTGTGCAGCGACGGCGCCCGGCCGGCGAGGAAGACGGCCTTCTCGATGGTTTCTCCGGTGGGTAGCTCGTTCATAGGGCCGACGGTAGGTCGCCCGCGCCGAGGGGAACACAGTCGTTGGTCCCGGATCTCGTCGCTGGTGGACCCCACCTCAGGCCGTTGCCGCGGACTTTCGTCCCTGGACGGGATATCGGCGGCCTGGATCGCTTGACCGTATGCGGCACGGCGTCGACCAGCAGTGCGCCCGCGGCGAACCGCGCGAGCGTGCGTGTCACGCCACGCGCCGGCATCCTGCCCCGGGACGACAGCCGGCAGTTCCGGGCGCTGCTGGCCGCGTCCGAACTTCCCGCCCCCGCCCGGCGCTTCGGTGGATGACGGAGGGACAGGTGTCAGTGCCATTCAGGACGGCCGGCCCGGCACCGGAAAGAGGCCGAGGTCGGCGTCGAGACGGCCGTCGATGACGAGTGTGGTCCCGCCGATTCCGGTGTGCGTTCGCCGTCAGCGGTGCGCCCATCTCTTCGCCGCGGTGTGGTCGTGGGTGGGGATGACCTCGACATCCGCGGGCAGGCGGTGCAGGCGGTGGATCGCGGCGAATGCGGCGGATCTATCGTGATCGACGAGAAGCCCTGGCAACGGGGGCTTCTCGCGCAGCAGCCCGATCTGCTCCCGGCGCCAGACGGCGTCGCCCGCCAGCAGCACGGTCCCACCGTCGTCCACCGCGAGAACGAGACCGATGCTGCCGGGGGTGTGGCCGGAAAGATCCACCGCCAACACCGAGCCGTCCCCGAAAACGTCGTGGCTGCTCGCGAAGGTGAGAACGGGAGGTCCGTCGAGGTCGATGGATGGCGTCGGTCGTGAGCCGAGCGCCTCGGCGACTCCCATGGGGGCCGTCTCGGGGTCGGTCGCCCAGCTCAGTTCGGCCGTGGTCGCCCGCAGCGCGAGGGATGCCGGTAGGTCGAGCAGTCCGGCCACGTGGTCCCAGTGGATGTGCGTCGCGATCGCGAAGTCGATCGCGTCGACGGGGACGGCGGACAGCGCGAGCGAATCGGCCAGGCCGACAAGCGGTTTGCGCGGAGCGACCAGATCGCGATAGGGGCGGCGCAGCTGCGGCAGCACCCGGGAGTGCACGTCGGCGCACATCGCCGGATCGACGATGAAACGCGCCTGCGGGTGTTCGACGAGAAAGCTGGTCATCGCGATCGCCACCTCGGGCGGCCGCAACGCTCCTTCGATCACTCCGTAGGCCGGAGCGGGCCGCACACCGTGGATCAGCGCGGTCAGCCGGACCCTGGCTCGCGCCGGGGGCAGCCCCGCGTCGGTGAGCGTGCCGAGCAACTGCGTGTCACCGGGCCGGGGGCGCAGCGTGCGCCACGGCATCGACATCCCGGCGACGCAACACGACCACCACGTCCCGGCGGCACCGGTCCGCGCCGTCAACGGCCCCGCTGATGGCAACTCCACACCGGCCCCTCCCAGCCCGGTCGGCAGCGGCGCGGCCGACGAACAGCTTGCTCAGGCGAACCACGATGTTAACTCAGCTTCCGATAGTCGACCGGTGCGCGATTTCCGAGTTTCGCAACGTTGCCCGGTGGGCTTCCGGGAACATCCCGCCCCCGGACACCGGGACCCACCGCGCGTTACCCGGATGCGCGCGATGATGGAACAGTGCGCACCCGCTTCCACGAGCATCTCGAGCAACTCGCCGATCAATTGCGAGCGATGTGCGCGCGCAACCGGGAGGCCATCGCGATGGCCACCGACGCCCTGCTCGGCGCGGACCTGGAGCTGGCCGAGCGCACCATCGACTACTGCGCCGAAACCGTCGCGATGCGCGACGGCGCCGAACACGCCGCGGTGACCCTCCTCGCGCTCGAAGCTCCCGTCGCGGGAGAACTGCGGCGGGTGGTGACGGCACTGCAGCTGGTCGACGACCTCACCCGGATGAGCACGCTGACCGAGCACATCGCCGACACCGCCAGACGCAGGCATCCCGCCGCCGCAGTGCCGGAACCGGTGCGAAACCTGGTGACCCACATGGGCGAGGCGGCCGTCGACCTCGCCGATGCCGCGGTCGGCGTGCTGACCACCGCCGACCCGGGCGACGCCGCGGACCTCGATGCCCGCGACGACACCATGGACGATCTGCACCGCGACCTGCTGGCGGCGATCCTGGCCGAAGGGTGGGACAACGGCACCGCCGCCGCGGTCGACGTCACCCTGCTCGGCCGCTACTACGAACGCTTCGCCGACCACGCCGTCGAAGTCGGCCGCCGCACCCTCTACATGACCACCGGACGCCGGGACGACGAGGCAGCGCGATCCATCCAGCTCCCCGAAACCTGAGTGCCCGTGGCGGATTCGGTGCGCTCGACAGGTCCATCGGACGGGACGACGGGCGACCGGAACGATCCAGGCCGGCCCCCGGAGGGACCGGCCTGGATGTCACCGGATACCGATCAGGCCAGGTCGAACCGATCGTTGTTGGCCACCTTGACCCACGCCGCGACGAAGTCGTCGACGAACTTCGCCCCGGCGTCGGCCTGCGCGTACACCTCGGCCACCGCCCGCAGCACGGAATGCGATCCGAAGACGAGGTCGTTGGCCGTCGCCGTCCACTTGGGCGCGCCGGAGGCGCGGTCGAAGCCCTCGTAGACGTTCTCCGCCGACTCCGACGCCTTCCACTCGGTGTTCTGGTCGAGCAGGTTGACGAAGAAATCGTTCGTCAGCACACCCGGCCGGTCGGTGAACACGCCGTGGTCGGTGCCACCGTAGTTCGCGCCGAGCGCGCGCAGCCCGCCGATGAGCACCGTCAGCTCCGGAGCGGTCACATCCAGCATGTACGCCCGGTCGAGCAGCAGGCGCTCCAGCGGGGCCTTCTCACCGGCCCGCACGTAGTTGCGGAACCCGTCGGCCCGCGGTTCGAGCACCGCGAACGACTCGACATCGGTGTTCTCCTGGGTGGCGTCCGTCCGCCCCGGCGCGAACGGGACCGTGATGTCGTGGCCCGCGTCCTTGGCGGCCTTCTCGATCGCCGCGGACCCGGCCAGGATGATCAGGTCGGCGAGCGAGACCTTCTTGCCGCCTGCGGCCGAACCGTTGAAGTTCTGCTGGATCTGCTCGAGCACCGGCAGCACCTTGGCCAGTTCGTCGGGCTCGTTGACTTCCCAGTTCTTCTGCGGCTCCAGCCGGATGCGAGCGCCGTTGGCGCCGCCGCGCTTGTCGGTGCTGCGGTAGCTGGCCGCCGAGGCCCAGGCGGTCTTGACCAGCTGCGCGACCGACAGGCCGGACTCGAGCACCTTGCTCTTCAGGTCCGCGATGTCCGCCTCATCGATCAGTTCGTGATCGACGGCGGGCACGGGGTCCTGCCACAGCTGCGGCTCGGGAACCCACGGGCCGAGGTAGCGGCTGATCGGTCCCATGTCGCGGTGCAGCAGCTTGTACCACGCCTTGGCGAACGCCTCGGACAGTTCCTCGGGGTGATCGAGCCAGCGGCGGGTGATCTCCCGGTAGATCGGGTCCTCGCGCAGCGCCAAGTCCGTGGTCAGCATGGTCGGCGTGCGCGCGGGCCCACCGAACGGATCCGGGATCGCGCCTTCGCCCGCGCCGTCCTTCGGCTTCCACTGCCAGGCGCCCGCGGGGCTCTTGGTCAGCTCCCACTCGTAGCCGTACAGGTTCTGCAGGAAGCCGTTGCCCCACTTGGTGGGGGTGGAGGTCCAGACGACCTCCAAGCCGCTGGTGATGGCGTCCTTGCCCTTGCCGGTGCCGTAGGCGCTCTTCCAGCCCAGGCCCTGCTGCTCGATCGGGGCGCCTTCCGGCTCGGCGCCGACCAGGCTCGCATCGCCGGCACCGTGGGTCTTGCCGAAGCTGTGGCCGCCCACGATCAGCGCGGCGGTCTCCTCGTCGTTCATCGCCATGCGGCCGAACGTCTCGCGGATGTCGCGGGCCGCGGCCACCGGATCCGGCTGTCCGTTGGGCCCTTCGGGGTTCACATAGATAAGGCCCATCTGGACGGCGCCGAGCGGATTGGCCAGCTCGCGGTCACCGCTGTAGCGCTCGTCGCCGAGCCAGGTGTCCTCCGGACCCCAGAAGACCTCCTCCGGCTCCCAGATGTCCGGGCGGCCGAAGCCGAAGCCGAAGGTCTTGAATCCCATCGTCTCCAGGGCTACGTTGCCCGCGAACACCAGCAGGTCGGCCCAGGAGATCTTGTTGCCGTACTTCTGCTTGACCGGCCACAGCAGCCGGCGCGCCTTGTCGAGATTGGCGTTGTCCGGCCAGCTGTTGAGCGGCGCGAAGCGCTGCGCGCCCTGACCGCCGCCGCCGCGGCCGTCGGAGATGCGGTAGGTGCCCGCGGCATGCCAGCTCATTCGAATGAACAGGCCGCCGTAGTGGCCGTAGTCGGCGGGCCACCAGTCCTGCGAATTGGTCATGACCGCCGCGACGTCGGCCTTGAGGGCGTCGACGTCGAGCTTCTTGAATTCCTCTGGGTAGTTGAAGTCCTCGCCGAGCGGGTTGGACTTGGAGGTGTGGGCGTGCAGCACCGAGACATCGATCTGCTCCGGCCACCAGTCCTTGTTGCTGCGGGGACGATGGTCCGTCTTCGCGGTGGGGGACGGGATCGCCGGGTTCTCGCTCTCGCTCGCGCTGCCGGTCTTGGTGTCAGGATTGGGCGGGCGGCTATCGGATGACACAGCATTCCTTCCTGAATGAGTGATGGGGGCTGTGATCACGAATGTGATCGGGAAGCCTGTGTTTCGACACAGTCGGGGCACAGGCCCCAGTAGATGACCTCGGCCTCGTCGATCGAGAACCCGCTGTCATCGGACGCGGTCAAGCAGGGGGCCTCGCCGATGGCGCAGTCGACATCGGCGATCACCCCGCAAGCTCGGCATACGACGTGATGGTGGTTGTCGCCGACCCGCGATTCGTAGCGGGCGACGGATCCGGACGGCTGGATACGCCGGACCAAGCCGGTGGCGGTGAGCGCGTTCAGCGAGTCGTACACCGTCTGGTGGGACACCTCGGGCAGCGCGGATCGGACAGCGCGGATGATCGACTCCGTGTCGGCGTGTGGGTGGTCGTGCACCGCGCTGAGCACCGCGACCCGCGGACGGGTCACGCGCAGCGAAACTCCTCGCAGCATCTGCTGGAATTCCGAGGCCGTTGGCATGCACGGAAGTCTTGTCCGTTTTCTGGAACGAGTCAAGAGTTTGTTTCGAAGTCGCGCTGTGCTAGCGGCTGTGCGGGTGCCCGCCTCGGGGAACTGCCGGGCAGCGTACCCACTGGGGCACGAGGCGCGGGGGCGTTTGCGCGATTCGATCGCGCCGATGAAGCCGGGCTTGTCCGGCTTCGAACGGGCAACCCTGCGGTACCGCGATCAGCAACCGCTCAGGGGCGGGGATTCGTGCGGGTCCATCGACGACGTTCCCGGTCGCCGGCCGCGGCGCAGCGACGGCAGGTCGCGATCACCTGGTCGGAAGTGTCGGCCAACCACAGCGCCTCGCTCCACGGGACATGCGGGAATCGCGCCAGCCGTGCGCGCGAGAGCGGGATGCCGCACAGCGTTTGATTGGTTCCCGGTAGCCATGCGTGCGTATCGCCGCAGGGGTATCGGATACCGTCGGCATCGATCCACCGGCTCGACGCGGCTACGGCGGGTTCGGTCCGTCCTGCCATATCCGGCGGGTGCCCCGCTCGTCCCGGCGGAAACTCCGGATCACGGCCGGAAAACGGCGCGGATGCAGCCTTCCTTCTTGTGCTTGAAGATGTCGTAGCCGTATACCGCGTCGTCGAGCGGCATGTCGTGGGTGATCAGGTAGGAGGGGTCGAGATCGCCCTGCTGGATGTAGTCGAACATGCGGGGGACGAACCGCTGACCGTATTGCTGTGCGGTGCGGATGGTGAGCCCCTTGTTCGTCACGATGCCCATCGGGAATTTGTCGGTGAGGCCGTAGATGCCGAGCACCGAGACGACTCCGCCTTTCCGGCACGCCAGAATCGCTTCGCGCAGCGGCGTCGCACGATCCGTTTCCAATCGGAGCAGTTGTTTGGCGCGATCGTAGAGCTGCTGCAGGCCGGTGCCGTGCCCCTCCATCCCGACGGCATCGATGCAGGCGTCCGGGCCGCGACCGCCGGTGTTCTCCCGCAGGAATTCCTGGACGCTGTCGACGGCGGTGTAGTCGATCGTCTCCGCGCCGAACTGCTCCTTCGCCACGCGCAGCCGTTCGGGAAAGCGGTCGATGACGAAAACCCGGTCGGCGCCGAGCAGGCGAGCGGTGTGCCCGGCCATCAATCCGACGCCACCGCTGCCCCACACCGCGACGGTGTCTCCGGGGTGGATGTCACAGAATTCCGCGCCCATCAGACCCGTCGGCACGGCATCGGACAGGAACAACGCCTGTTCGTCGGTGATGCCGTCCGGTATACGGAAGCAATTGGTGTCGCCGAAGGGGACACGGACATATTTCGCGTGGGAGCCCTGATAACCGCCGAAGGGATGGGTGTAGCCGTAGATTCCGCCGGTCGGGTAGCCCAGAATCGGTTGCTGTAGAGCGCCGTTCGGATTGGTGGTGTCGCACAGGGAATACAGCTCGTGGTCGCAATACCAGCACGACGAGCATCCGATGAAAGACGGAACCACGACACGGTCGCCGACGGCGATAGAGGTGACTTCGGCGCCGGTTTCCACGACCTCGCCCATGAATTCGTGTCCGAAGACATCACCTTCCCGCATTCCGGGCAGATATCCGTCGATGAAATGCAGATCGGATCCGCAGGTGGTGGTCAGGCGGACCTGGACGATGACATCGTGCGGATTGACCAGCACCGGGTCGGGGACGTCTTCCACGGCGAGGTCGTCGACGCCGTTCCAGCACAGCGCATGCATGTCTCCTCCTGTTCACCGAGCCGACGAGCGCGCGCTCGGATTGTGGGCCAGGGTGGGCATTTCGCCGGTCTGCAGCCGGGCTCGGGCGCGGTAGAGGGCGGTGAACATGCCCGCGCCGGTCAGCAGGTCGGGCAGCGGGGTCTTGGCTCGCATCGTCACCTCGGTACCGAGATCTCGGGGTGCCTCCCGGAAGCTCAGTTCGATTTCGAGACCTTTGCCGAACGCGGTGTCCTGGTCGTCCGCGCCGACGAACCGGAAGTGCCCTTCCTCCTCGCGCAGCGTGGTCTTCCAGGTCGTGCGTCCATCGGCGCCCGCCTGCAGCGTCCATTCGTAGATCGGCGGTGCAGGCGACGCGACTTCGGCGACGTCGCCGAGCACTTCGGACAGGTTCGCCGGGTCGCGCCAGAACTGCTCGACCTCGGCGCGTGGCCGGGCGATGGTCACGGTCTGGCTGCCCGAATAGCTGCCGGCCGATTCGATCACCCGTCCCACGAGATCGCTGAGCAGGTGTTTGGTGTCATCGATGTAGTGCATGGGCCCTCCTCTCGCTCTGCGTGGTCGCAAGCCACCCGGCACACACGAGAAGCGCCGCGCCCTGCGGTTCGGCACGAACTGTCTCGCCAGCGGCTACCCGCCACCGGCGACGCCAAACCGTTTCCCTCCCGCTGCGATGACATTCGCCCGCACCGCAGCGCCGCCGATCATCGCGATCGGCTGATCTCGGCCTGTTTCGCGGCCAGCCGCGCGGCGAATTCCGGCGACTCGAGCGACGCCACCTGTGGCACGATCTCGGCGTCCACCGCGTCGGCGTGCGCGTCGAGGTTCGCGGTGTGGCGCATGGTCCGCTTGGTGGTGATGAGCAGATCGCGCGGCGCTTCGGCCGCGCCCGCGGCGAAGTCGATCGCTCCGGCGAGCAGCGCGTCGTGATCGCCGTCGATCACCCGGTGCGTCAATCCGGCGGCGAGCGCTGCCTCGGCGTCGAGGATCTCGCCGAACAGCGTCATCGCGGCGGCCCGTTGCGGTCCGACGGCGCGTTGCAGCATCCAGGTCATCCCGCCGCCGGGATGCAGGCCGAGCCGCAGGAATCGCGCGTCGAACCGCGCGCGGGGACCGGCGATTCTGACGTCGGCGGCCAACGCGAGATTGAGTCCGGCGCCGACGGCGGCGCCGCCGACCGCCGCGATGGTCGGCAACGCGCAGCGCGCGATCGCGAGGAACCCGTCATAGATCACCCGCAGCCCCTCCTCGCGGGCCGCGCCGAGCGCGCTGAGATCGGCGCCCGCGCAGAAGGCGGGCGGCGTTCCGGTGACGATCACCGCGTGCACGCCGGTATCGCGCTCGGCCGCGGCGACCGCGGCGGCGAGTTGTTCCGACAGCGCCGGTGTCAGCGCGTTTCGCCGATCCGGGTCGTGCACGGTGATGATCGCGACCTTGCCCCGCCGTTCACTGCTGATCTGCGCCATGACCGGATCGTAGGCGCCGGCGGTGTCCGGGAGGCGCCCGGGATCGCATGGATCGGCACCGTACGGGACGCCGCCGGACGGGAGTACCATCGGGCGGCGTCGCCGGGTCGCGCCGGGTGCGTCAGTCGTGCGGAGACGATTCCGTCAGCGCCCGCGCACCGAGGGCGAAGGCGCGGTTGCTGTTCGGTACGCCCGCGTAGATCGCGGTGTGCAGGAACACCTCCGCGAGTTCCGCGGCGGGCACCCCGGCGCGCACTGCGGCCCTGATGTGCATGTCGAGTTCGTGCTCGTTCCCGACCGCCGTGAGGACGGCCAAGGTCAGCAATCGGCGGGTGCGGTGGTCGAGACCGGGGCGGGACCAGATGTCGCCCCACGCGGTCCTGGTGATGAAATCCTGGAACGGAGCGGTGAATTCGGTCATCGCGGCGATCGAACGATCGACATGCGCGTCGCCGAGGACTTCGCGGCGCACCCGCATGCCCTGCTCGAAAGCCGCTGCGCGCTGTGCTCCCAGCGGGGTGGCGCGCTGGATGTGCGACCGGAGGAGAGCGGTCACCGTGCCCGCGCTCTCCACACTCGCCAGGTGCGCGCCCCCCACGATCCGGAATTCGGCCTCCGCTACGCCGTCGGCTATCTCCCGCACCATCTCCGGTGGGGTAGCGGGGTCCTGCGCCCCCGCGATCACCAGGGTCGGCGCGACGATCCGGGCGAGGTCGGCCCGCCCGTCCCACTCGGCGAGCGCGGCACAGCATCCCGCGTAACCCTCCTCGCCGGTGCCCGACACCATCGCTGTGTGCCGGGCCACCAGTTCGGGGTCGCGCCCGGCGAGTTGCGGGGTGAACCACCGGCCGACGACAGCTCCGGCGATCGAGGCCACCCCGTCGGCGCGGACGGTGGCGGCGCGGTCGATCCACCCTTGCGCGGGCAGGAAGACGGCGGCCGTGCACAGCAGAGTCAGACTGCGCACCCGGGCCGGGTGATGCGCCGCGAGCCACTGCCCGACCGCACCGCCCAGGGACAGGCCGACGAAGTGCACCGAATCGAGGTCGAGCGCGTCGAGCAAGGCCAGCGCATCGGCTCCGAGTTCCGCGACGGTGTAGGGGCCCGGGAGAGTGGGCGAGCCGCCGTGGCCGCGATGGTCGTAGGCGATGGTCCGGTACCCGGCCGCCGCGAGCGCCGCGACCTGCGGCTCCCACATCCGCCGATCGCTGCCCAGCGAGCCGCTGAACAGTACGGGAACGCCGCTGTCGGGTCCGTCGACCGCGTAGTCGACCGCGATTGCTTGCACAGTGTCTCCGATCCGATGGCCTAGAGGGGTGGTTCACGAATTGGGCCAGCCGGTGTAGCCCTCGGCGAGGTAGGCCGTCCCCGCGGCGGAACCGACGATGCTGTCCAGTTCGCCGAGCTGACGTCGTTCGTCGAAGTCGCTCGCGCTCGCGACCCGGTGCAGCAGCGTCGTCATCCAGTAGGAGAAATGCTGCGCCTTCCACACCCGGGCGAGCGCGCGATCGGTGTAGCGCGTCAACGCGTCGTCGTCGCCGCGCAGCCCCCGCTCCACCGCTTCCGCGAGTACCCGCACATCGGCCAGGGCCAGGTTGAGCCCTTTGGCGCCGGTGGGCGGAACGGTGTGGGCGGCGTCCCCGGCCAGCAGGAGCCGACCGTGCCGCATGGGGGTCTGCACGAAACTGCGGAACGGCAGCACCGTCCGCTCGATGACGGGCCCCTCGCGCAAGGTGAAGCCGTCCGTCCCCGCCAGCCGCGTCTGCAATTGGTCCCAGATCCGGTCGTCGGACCACGCGGACGGATCCTCGGAGGGATCGCATTGGAAATACATGCGCTGCACGGTTCGCGTGCGCTGGCTGATGAGGGCGAATCCCTGCTCCGAGCGCGCATAGATCAGTTCCGGCGCGCTGGGCGGCGCCTCGACCAGCACGCCGAACCAGGCGAACGGGTACTCGCGGAAGTACCGGGTCGCGCCGCCGACGAGGCCGCGGCACACGCTGCGCGAGCCGTCCGCGCCGATCACCAGATCGGCGCGGATCTCTTGCGGCCGCCCGTCGGCGCCGACGCACCGGACCCGCGGCTCGTCCCGCACGTCGAGCACCTCGGTGCCGGTGACGCCGTAGCGCAGATCGCCGCCGTCGCGCACCCGGGCGCGGTGCAGATCCGCGAAGACCTCGGTCTGGGGATACAGCCAGCACGAGGCGCCCACCGCGTCCTGGAAGTCGATCCGGTGACTCGCCCCGCCGAACCGCAGATCGATGCCGCGGTGCTCGTGTCCCTCCCGCAGCACCCGGTCCGACACCCCTGATTCGACGAGCAGCCGCACGCTGTCGCGTTCGAGGATTCCCGCCCGGTGCGTGTTCTCGATCGCGGTGACCGATCGATTGTCGATCACGGTGTTGTCGATTCCGGCCGAGTGCAGCAGATGCGACAGCATCAGACCGGCCGGGCCGCCTCCCACGATCGCTACCTCGACCCGGGTCGAGCTGTAGGCCACGGACATCGTTGCTCCCTTCTTGCCAGGCCGACGCTAGGGAGCCGGTCTTTCCGAGGGCGAGCCGTGCTTTCCGCTCAGTGAAATCAGCTCGGTGGAACTCGTGCGGCGGCGCCGGTTGCCGCCCGGGGCGGCGCGGCCGCACCGGATTCCAGTTGCCGCCCGATGCCCTGCGCGGCTACCTGGAGCGCGGCGACGAGCCGTCCACGGTGGCGGCGCAGATCCGGCACCACGACACCGATGGCGGCGACCGTGGTCTCGCCACGCCGCACGGGCACCGCGACGGTGCAGGCGCCCAGCGTCATCTCCTCGACCGTGCTGGCGTAGCCATCGCGGCGAACTCGCAGGAGTTGCTCGTTCAGCCGTCCCGGATGGGTGATGGTGTACGGGGTGATCCGGGTGAGCGAGCCGAGCACCCGTCGCCGCACGTCTTCGGGCGCATACGCCAGCAGCACCTTGCCCACACCGGTCGCGTGCATCGGCAGCGTGCTGCCGACGGTGCTCACCACCGGCACCGACGCGCGCCCGGAGAACCGTTCGAGGTACAGCACCCGGTCGTCGTCGCGGATCGCGAGATGCACGGTGGCGCGGGTCGCGGCGTAGATGTCGTGCAGGAACGGGGAGGCCGCCTCCCGCAGCGAGGACTGCACGGGGGCCAGCAGGCCGATCTCCCACAGCCGTCGCCCGACGGCGTACTCGCTGCCCTGCCGGGCGAGCGCGCCGTGCTCGGTCAACTCGCCGACCAGGCGGTGCGCGGTGGCCGGCGCCAGTCCGGAGCGCCGGGCGATCTCCGACAGGGTCAGCCGAGGATGCCGCTCGTCGAAGGCCCACAGGATCGAAAGCACGCGGCCGGTGACGGTTGCCCCAGGGGTGCTGGTGTTGCCGGCCATGCGATGAGTATTCCACTGAGCAGAAAACACACCATGGTCGGCCGCTGGGAGCGGACCTACGCTGCGAGCCATGGGCAACGAATTTTTCCCGGCAGTAGCCCGGTTGTCGCCGCAGTCGGTCATCGATGCGCAGATCGCCGCCATCGAAACCGACTACCAGCAACAGGGAGTCGAGCAGACCCAGCCGCGACTGAACTACCCGCCCTACCGCTCCAGCGCGTTGCGATATCCGACGAAAGACCCGCAGCCGGTCGACCCGGAGACGATCGAGCTGGCGGCGCCGTGCTTCGGCCATTGGGATGTGGATCCGCTCGAAGCCGACCTCACCATCGGCCATGCCGGTGAACCGCTCGGACAGCGGATCGTGGTCACCGGCCGCATCACCGACGGCGACGGACGACCCGTCCGGCGGCAACTGGTCGAGATCTGGCAGGCCAACGCCAGCGGCCGATACGTGCACCAGCGCGACCAGCATCCGGCTCCGCTCGACCCGAACTTCACCGGCGCGGGCCGGTGCCTGACCGACGACGACGGGCGCTACCGGTTCCAGACCATCAAGCCGGGTCCCTACCCTTGGCGCAATCACCACAACGCGTGGCGCCCGGCGCACATCCACTTCTCACTGTTCGGCACCGAGTTCACCCAGCGACTGGTCACCCAGATGTACTTCCCCGGCGACCCGCTGTTCCCCTTCGACCCGATCTACCAGGCGATCACCGACAGCAAGGCCAGGCAACGGCTGGTCGCCACCTACGATCACGACCTGACCACGCACGAATGGGCCACCGGCTACCGCTGGGACATCGTGCTGTCCGGTTCTCGGCGCACCTACATCGAACAGGAAGGCGATGACCTGTGACACTTCCTTCGACTCCGGGCCAGACCGTCGGCCCGTTCTTCCACTACGGCCTGCTCCATCCCGGTGATCGCGATCTGGTGCCGCCCGGCAGCGCCGGCTCGGTGCGCCTGGGCGGACGGGTGCTCGACGGCGCGGGCGCCGGACTCCCCGACGCGCTGGTGGAGATCTGGCAGGCCCGTCCCGACGGCGTCGTGTCGCGGGAACCGGGTTCCATCCGGCGCGACGGCTGGACCTTCACCGGATTCGGGCGCGCCTCCACGGGACGTGACGGCCGCTACGCCTTCAGCACACTGCCCCCCGGTCCCACGGAGCCGGGCAAGCCCGCGTTCTTCGCGGTGACCGTCTTCGCGCGCGGCCTGCTGGACCGGCTTTTCACCCGCGCCTACCTGCCCGACGATCCGGCCGCCCTCGAACGGGACCCGCTTCTCGCTTCGCTTCCGCCGCAACGCCGCCGCACCCTCATCGCCGATCGCGACGAGCACGGTTTCGTCTTCGACATCCGCTTGCAGGGCGAGGACGAGACCGTGTTCCTTCGCTTCCCGGCCCGGTGAGCGACCTGTTCTGGGCGGGTGACGAGCGCGCCGGGGAACTGCTCACCGAGCAGGCGTGGCTTGCGGCGATGGTGCGGGTCGAGCAGGCGTGGCTGGACGCCATCGCCGCCCGCCGCATCGCACCCGGGTCCGTCGCGCTGACCGGTCTGGTCGGCCCCGCCGACATCGACGGCATCGCCCGCGGCGCCGAGTCCACCGGCACGCCCGTCCTACCGCTGGTGACCCTGCTGCGCGAACGCGCCGACGCCGCGGCGGCGCGGTGGATCCATCGCGGTCTCACCAGCCAGGACGTGGTGGACACCGGTCTGATGCTGTGCCTGCGCGCGGTGGTCGAGCGGCTTCGTGCCGAGTTGCGCGCGCAGATCGAGGCCATGACCGGCCTGATCGCCCTGCACCGGCACACCGTGATGGCGGGCCGGACCCTCACCCAGTACGCGGTGCCGATCACGTTCGGGCTCAAGGTTTCCGGCTGGCTGACCGGAGTGCTCGACGCCGCCGACGCCGTGGACCGGGTGCGGCTGCCCGCGCAGGTCGGCGGCGCGGCCGGAACCCGTTCCGCGATCGCGGATCTCGCGGGAGGCGCCGCCGAAGCCGCCGATTTGATCATCGCCGCGACGAGACTCCTCGGCTTGGAGCAGGCGCTGCCGTGGCACACCGCCCGCGCCGCGGTGACCGCCCTCGGTGACGCGATGGTGCGCTGCACCGACGCTTGGGGCCATATCGCGACCGATGTCCTCACGCTGTCGCGGCCGGAGATCGCCGAACTCGCCGAACCGGACGCGCCCGGCCGCGGCGGCTCGTCCACGATGCCGGGCAAGCGGAATCCCGTGCTCTCCGTGCTCATCCGGCGCGCCGCCATCGCCGCGCCTCCGCTCGCCTCGACGCTCCATCTCGCGGCGAGCCTGGCGGGTGACGAACGTTCGGACGGCGCGTGGCACACCGAGTGGGCGTCGCTGCGCACCCTCGGCCGCCGAACCGTGGTCGCGGCCGCGCAGACCACCGAACTTTTGACCGGCCTTCGAGTGGACACCGATCGGATGTCCGCCACGGCCGCGGGCTCCTGGAGCACACTGACCGCAGAACAAAGGTCCATCGCCGCGTTCACCGGTGCCGATGCGCCGCAAGACGACTATCTGGGCAGCACGCAGACGGTGATCGACGACGTGCTGGCCCGTGCCGCCGCGTTGCTGGACAGCACTCGATAGCGGTCCGGCGGGGCCGGCCGATACCAGCGTCCGGCGGCCGGAGCCGCCGGACGCGTGGCGATCACGGGCGTCAGAAGCGTTCGAAGACGGCGGCGAGCCCTTGGCCGCCGCCGATGCACATCGTCTCCAGGCCGTAGCGCGCTGCGCTGCGGTCCATTTCACGCAGCAGTGTCGCGAGGATGCGGGCACCGGTGGCGCCGACCGGATGGCCGAGGGAGATGCCCGATCCGTTCGGGTTCAAGCGGGGGTCGTCGGGCTCGACCTTCCACTCCTGGAGTACGGCCAGGACCTGTGCGGCGAAGGCTTCGTTCAGTTCGATGACGTCGATGTCGGCCAGCGTGAGCCCGGCCCGGCCGAGTGCCTGGGCGGTGGCGGGCACCGGCCCGATTCCCATGGTTCTCGGCGGCACTCCCGCGACCGCCCAGGAGATCATCCGCGCCATCGGCCGCAATCCCAGCGCGCGGGCGTGGTCGGTGGTGGTGACGATGCAGGCGGCGGCTCCGTCGTTCTGGCCGCTGGCGTTGCCCGCGGTCACGGTCGCGTCGGCATCGATGGCGGCGCGGATCGGCCGCAGGCGCGCCAGCGACGCCACGGTGGTGTCAGCTCGGGGATGCTCGTCTTCGGCCACCTGGAGAGGTTGCGACTTGCGTTGCGGCACAGGGACACGCACGATCTCCGCGGCGAACGCTCCGGATTCCTGGGCGGCGACGGCGCGCCGATGCGACTGGGCGGCGAACGCGTCCTGGTCGGCACGGCTGATCGAGTACTCGGCGCGGAGATTCTCGGCGGTCTCGATCATGCCGCCGGGCACCGGGAAGTTCGCTCCACCGGCGGTGACGCGCGCTCGCGCCAAGCGGTCGGCCAAGGCCACGCCGTCACCGCGCACGCCCCAGCGGATGCCGGTGGCGTAGAACTCGGCCTGACTCATCGATTCGACGCCGCCGGCCACCACGAGGTCGCTGCCGCCCGTGCCGACCTGCATGCAGGCCTGGATCACCGCCTGCAACCCCGACCCGCAACGCCGGTCCACCTGCACACCGGGCACCTGGATGCCGAGCCCCGCGTCCAGCGCCGCGACCCGGCCGATGGCAGGGGCCTCGCCGTTCGGCGTCGCCTGCCCGAGGATCACGTCGTCGATCCGCGCCGGGTCGATCCCGGTCCGCTCGATGAGCTCGCCGATCACGATCGCGGCCAACCGTTGCGCTGGAACATCTTTCAGCACTCCACCGAACCGCCCCACCGGTGTGCGCAAGGGCTCGCAGATCACAACGTCGTGCATCAGATGTCCTTCGAGGAACGGATCGGTGCCGCGGTCGCGGCGAGATCGGCGGAGATCGCCGCCGCGGTGCGCAGCAGGTGGGGAAGCAGGTCGCGGCGGACGGCGTCGGCGGAGTAGCGCGCGGTCTGCGTGGACAGGTTGACCGCGGCGACGACGTCGCCGGTGCGGTCGCGGATCGGCGCCGCGAGCGAGCGCAGGCCGACCTCGAGTTCTTCGTCGACGACGCAGTAGCCGTCGGCGCGGACCCGGGAGATCTCCGCGCGCAGCGCCTTCGGCGTCGCCAGCGTCCGTCCGGTCAGCGGAGCCAATTCGACGCCGCGCAGGTAGCCGTCGAGTTCC
Source organism: Nocardia sp. NPDC019323 (assembly GCF_044389845.1). Taxonomy (NCBI): domain Bacteria; kingdom Bacillati; phylum Actinomycetota; class Actinomycetes; order Mycobacteriales; family Nocardiaceae; genus Nocardia; species Nocardia sp. NPDC019323. The sequence goes on along the minus strand of NZ_JBIRYN010000014.1, from coordinate 83,896 downwards.
GGTTCGGGGAGACCCGCCAGCAGCACCCTGCCCATCGAGGTGGCGTACGCGGGAAAGCGGGTCCCGATGGTGATGGTCACCGTCATGATGCGGCGAACCGCGACCCGGGCGACGTAGACGACATCCGCCCCGTCGAGGACCGAGACGGAGGCGGATTCGCGCACGGATTCGGTGAGCGCTTCGAGGTGGGGCTGTGCCAGTTCGGGCAGGCCGAGTCCGGACAGATAGCTGTATCCGATTTCCAATACGCGCGGGGTGAGCCAGAAAACGGTGCCATTGGTGCGGACATAGCCGAGTTCGATCAGAGTGAGCAGGAATCGGCGGGCGGTGGCCCGGGTCAGATCGGTGCGTCTGGCGACCTCGCTCAGCGTCAGCCGGGTGTGGTCGGCATCGAAGGTCCGGAGGACGGCGAGGCCGCGGGCCAGGGACTGCACGTAGTCGGGTGACGGCTCGGTCATGCCCGCGCCTCCTTCGTTGCCGACGACGCTGCCGCGCTCATAGTTTGCCTTTCGTTCGAATAACGAACACATGGACGAATAGCGAACATATTACCGAGGCGCGACCTCGTGCGCCAAGTCGATGTTCGCAGTGCGCCAAGTCGATGTTCGCATAGCGAACGGATGTGCATATAACGAACCCGACGGCTAGGCTGGTCGGCGTGATCGACAAAGTGATGCCAACCGCGGCCGACGCCGTGGCCGACATTCCCGACGGGGCTTCCCTGGCGGTCGGCGGCTTCGGCCTGGTCGGGGTGCCTGAGGCGCTGATCGTGGCCTTGCTGGAGCAGGGCGCGACGCGGCTGGAGACGGTCAGCAACAACTGTGGCACCGCCGGGTCCGGTCTCGGCCTGCTGCTCGATGCGCACCGGATCCGGCGCACGATCAGCTCTTATGTGGGCGACAACGCCGAATTCGCCCGGCAGTATCTGAGCGGCGAGCTCGAAGTGGAACTGACACCGCAGGGCACGCTGGCCGAGCGGCTACGCGCAGGGGGCGCCGGGATTCCGGCCTTCTTCACGCCCGCGGGTGTCGGGACGGTGGTGGCCGAGGGCGGACTGCCACTGCGTTACGACGGTGCCGGCGGGGTGGCGGTGGCGAGTGCTCCGAAGGAGACCCGCGACTTCGACGGCGTCACCTACGTGCTGGAAAGAGGTATCGCGACCGATTACGCCCTCGTCCATGCCTGGAAGGGGGATCGGCACGGCAACCTCGTCTACCGGCGCAGCGCCCGCAACTTCAACCCCGTGGCGGCCGCGGCAGGACGCATCACGATCGCTCAGGTGGAGGAACTGGTCGAGCCGGGAGAGATCGATCCCGATCGAGTCCACACGCCGGGCATCAATGTCCAGCGGGTGGTGCACGTCGGCAAGGTCTCGGTCGGCATCGAGAAGAGGACGGTACGAGCATGAGGCTCACGCGGGAACAGATGGCGGCCCGAGTCGCCCGGGAACTCGAGGACGGCCAGTACGTCAACCTGGGCATCGGGATGCCGACGCTGGTACCCAACTACCTGCCCGATGGCATCGAGGTCGTCCTGCACTCGGAGAACGGAATCCTCGGTGTGGGACCGTATCCCGCCGAGGACGAGCTCGATCCCGAAGTGATCAACGCGGGCAAGGAGACGGTCACGGTGCTGCCCGGCGCGTCGTGCTTCGACTCGGCGACCTCGTTCGCCATGATCCGGGGCGGACGGGTCGATGTCGCGGTGCTGGGCGCGATGCAGGTGAGTTGCCGCGGCGACCTGGCGAATTGGATGGTGCCCGGCCGCATGGTCAAAGGCATGGGCGGCGCTATGGATCTCGTGCACGGCGCCCGGCGGGTGATCGTGATGATGGACCACGTGACCAAGAGCGGTGAGCCCAAGATCCGCACCGAATGCACCCTCCCGCTCACCGGACTGCGCTGCGTGCAACGGATCATCACCGACATGGCGGTCCTCGACGTGACCGGCGACGGTCTGCGGCTGGTGGAGACGGCCCCCGGGGTGACGGTCGAGGAGGTTCGCGCCGCGACCGGAGCGCCGGTGGCGGTCGATCCCGTGCTCGTCGCCGCCGGATGACCGGGCGCCGCCGCCGCGCTCGTCCGTCCTCTGCGTGGTGTTCGCCACGTCGTACAGGTCGGCGTCATCGAGCAGGACGATCAGGTCCGGGATGTCCTCGGTGTGTCCGTTGCCGAGTTGGTCGACCATGAGATCGAGGGCGTTCTCGGCGAACTCGACGACTTCTCCCAACGTGGCGGGGGCTTGCGGTGGGGCGATGAGACTCTCGATCTGCTCCCGGGCGCCGCTCACCCGCGGGGGCGGCCGCGTCGCCGATCGGGGATCGTCGCCGCTGGGCGCAAGCGGCATGCAAGAATCCGCAAGAGCCGGGCAATGCGGCCGCCGCACAGTGGTTCCCATGAACGAGACACGTGAAGTGGTGGTCGTCGGCGCCGGGCCGGTCGGCCTGATGCTGGCCTGTGAACTGCGGCTCGCCGGGGTGGACGTGCTGGTGGTGGAGCGCCTCACCGAGCCGGACCGCACCATCAAAGCCGGGGCGATCAATGTGCCGACCGCTCAGGCCATGTACCGCCGCGGGCTGCTGCCGCAGCTGCGCGCCGAGCAGGACGCCGCGTTCGCCCGGTTCGCGCAGTTCCGCCGCGAGGCCGGTATGCCGCCGATCGACCGCGGTCGGCGGCCCGCGGTGGGGCATTTCGCGGGCATCATGCTGAACACCGAGGCCGTCGACCTCGACGATCCGGAATTCGCCGAGGTCGGCCCGGCCGCCGAAGTGTTCCTGGTGGCCCAGCAGTCCATCGAGGCGATCCTGGGGCGCCGCGCCGCCGAACTCGGCGTGGAGGTCCGGCGCGGAGTCGAGGTCACCGGACTTTCCGACGACGGGGCGGGTGTCACCGTCGAGTGCGGTGACCGCGGGGTGCGCACCGGCTGGCTGGTCGGCTGTGACGGCGGGCGCAGCACTGTCCGCAAGCTCGCCGGGTTCGCGTTCCCGGGCTTGGACCCGGAGATCACCGGTCATCAGGCGATCGTGGAGATGACCGGAGCCGAGAACCTGCGGATGAGCTGGAACACCACCGAGACCGGCATCTACGCCTACGGGCCGATGCCGGGGCGCGTGCTCACCGTCGAACTGGACGGCCCGCCCGCCGATCGGGATGCTCCGGTGACGGCGGCCGAACTGCAGCACAGCATCCGCGCCGTCACCGGAGTCCCGGTGGTCGTCACCGCGGTGCATTCGGCCACCCGCTTCACCGACAACACCCGTCAGGTCCCCGACTACCGCAAGGGCCGGGTGCTGCTCGCCGGCGACGCCGCGCACGTGCACTCGCCGTTCGGAGGCCAGGGCCTGAATCTCGGCATCGGCGACGCGGTCAACCTCGGCTGGAAGCTGGCCGCCGCGGTGCGCGGCTGGGCGCCCGACGGCCTGCTCGACACCTACACCGCCGAACGGCATCCCATCGGCGCCTGGGTGCTGGAGTGGACACGGGCGCAGATCGCGTTGATGCGCACCGACCTTCGCAGCCGCGCCCTGCGCGCCGTCGCCACCGAACTGCTCGCCACGCGCGACGGCGCCACCGGCGTGTTCAAGCACATCTCCGGTGTCCGGCATCGCTACGACCTCGGCGAAGCGCACCCGCTTGCCGGAAAGGTCACGCCGGATGTGGAATTGGCCGACGGTACCCGCCTCGGCGCGCATTTCGCCGGAGCCGATGGCGTCCTGCTCGACCTCACCGATTCCGCCGACCTGCGCTCCCGCGCCGAGGGCTGGTCCGGTCGGGTGCGCGTCGTCACCGCGAAAGCCGCGCAGCCGCGCGAGCTTTCGGCGCTTCTGGTCCGTCCCGACGGTTGTGTCGCCTGGGCTGCCGACGGCGGCGACCTGGACGGCATCGAGGAGTCGCTGGCCCGGTGGTTCGGCGCTCGCGCCTGACATCGCACCGACCGTCGTCGCGTGGCGCACCCGGCGATGTGGTGGGTGACCGCGCCGGGTGACGGTTCAGCTCAGCAGCCGTTGTTCCAGCTGGGCGAGGACGGCTCGGTTGCGCTGCGCGTCCAAGGCCAGCGCGGCGGCCCAGACGTGCGCCGAGATGACTCCGGTCTGGACGCGGTCGATCCAGTCGTGGATGGTGCTGCGCCGATCGAGGGTATCGCTGTCGAAGGTGATCGGTTCGAGTTCCGGCAGATGCACGTAGCGCAGCTGGGTGATCTCTCTTCCGCGGGCGTCGAAGATGCTGGCGGCCCAGACTTCCTCGGTGGTGGCGTTCGGCGAGGTGGTGCCCGGGTCCGGCTCGTTGTCGATCCCGTGCACCACCGCGTCCGCGGCGGCCTGGTGGGCCAGCCCGAAACCCCAGAGGCGACCGTGCATGCCTGCCATCATCCGCCCGGCGATGTCCAGGATCGGCGAGCCGGCGACGGTGGGGCTGTCGTTGGGCGAGAATTCCGCGAAGCCCGCCGCGCTCGCGCTGTCGTCCCCGCCGGTGCCGGTGAAACCCCAGATGTGCACGAGGCCGGTGTCGGTGGTCGGCGCACCGCTGCGGCGCGTGATCATGGCGGGCAGCAGGATGTCGATGACGGATCGGGCCGGATACCGGATCGCCGGTACGGTGTCCGAACGACGTGTGCTGGTGTTGCGCTTGTGGTTCCGGCGGCCGGACATGAGCGTCTCCGTCGAAGTGTGGTTTCGGACAAGGCATCGACCCGGTGGTAGTCAGCGCTGTCAGTGTAGATAGATCGACCGGTGACGTTGTCGACAACAGCACATACTCGTGCCCGCCGGATGTCCGGTCGCCCGGCCCTCGTCGTCGCGCGTGGTTCACCGTCTCGCCGCATGCCGCGGGCTGTTCGCCCAGGTGACGGCAGGCGGCGGCCGGTTGTGCGGTCGGATCTCCCCGTGCGGCGCCGAAATCAGGACGTATTGACAAGCGGAGAACCGACGGCGACCGCGCGGGCGGCGTCAGCCGGGAAGCCGGTCGTCGGGCATCAGGCGGGTGATCGAGAGATCCGGTCGGGCTATTCCGGGGCCGTGCTCGTATATCGGGCGGATCGCGTCCAGCGCCTGCACACAGGTCAGGTGGTCGGCCGGATGCAGGCCGTCGGTGAATCGGAACCGCAGGCCCGCCGTGCCTTTGGCGGTGTCGGTGGTCGTGACGAGGCGGTAGCGCAACGGCGCCACGTCGGCGACGGCGGCGGTCCAGATGGAGCGGTAGCTCAACTGGGAGCCGAGATCACGTTCGACGATCACCTTCTCGACGGTTCCGGAGTCGTCGGTGATCACGTCGACCGATGTGCTCGGGGACGTGGCGGGCTCGGCGGAGCCGGGGAAGACCGCGTCGTGCAGGACGCGGAGCCCGGCCGCGTAGTACCCGTCGACGGCGGCGGCCGCGATCGCCGGGGCGTCGGTGGCGGTGGTGCCGATCCCGGTGTCCCGCAATGTTTCCCAGGGATATACCCCCGTTTCGGGAAGGTCGAGTTCCTCGACGAGTTCCAAGCGTCGGATGCCGCGGGTCACCTCGGCCAGGGAGCGAACCAGCCGTGCCGGGATCGTGGCTTGGAAACCTCCGGTCGCGTGGAAGGTGGAACGGCCGGCGCGGCAGGCTGCCAGAATGTCCGCGTGCGAGACGCGCCCGTCTCGCGGTGCGGTGGATATCACGTCGTAGCCGTCTCCGAGCAGCTGCGGTACAACGTCTTTCCAGATGTCGGTGGTGATCTCCGCGAAGGCCGGGACGAAGACGACCGACTTCGTGCCCTCGGGCGGCGCCTGCGTGGCCCCTACCCGCCCGGTCACCGCCAGATCCGGTCGTTGCTCGATTCGCTCGGCGATCCGCTGGGCGAGCGGGCCTGTGCCGAGCACCGCGACGGGCAGCGTGGGTGAACTCATCAGGACTCCACAAGGTAGTGCGGGCGCAGGTCGGGCATCATCACGCCGGGCGGTGCGTCGCACAACGGCGCGACCACGCTCAGCATGGCGGCGACCGAGATGTCGGTGACGGCCGACCAGTCGCCGCTGTAGGCCTCGTCGTCGAGTTCGTTGCGCATCTCGATGTCGCCGGGGCTGCCGAGGAGGGTGATCACATGCCCACCGGACAGGCTGCTCGGATGGTCCTGGCCGAGATGGGCGTTGCCGCCACCGACATGCCAGCACTCCTCGTTGGTCATGAAGAGGCGCTCGCCGAGATAGCCGCGATAGGTCATGTGGATCGCCCCGACGGTGCCGGGCTCGACGACCGTGCCGCCTGCGCGCACCCGGACGCGGGCCGGGACCGGGTACAGGTGCCGTTCGACCCGTACCTGCTCCGGACCGGCCCCGTACAAGGCGTGCGCGACGTTGCCGAGCACGGCGTCGAAATAGAAGTGCTGCATCAGGCCGATCGCGTGATCGGAGTCGACGGCGGCCAACGGCATGCCGAATCCGAGGCTCTCCAGGCCGCCCCACATCCCGTCGGGCGCGGAGGACAGATCCCCGACTTCCAGGAACCGCACCTCCCGCACGTGGTCGAGCACTCCGGCCAGTCGCAACAGCACCTGCTCCACCATCAACCCCGGATGCAGGCCGGTGCCGTGCAGGGAGACGCCGCCGGCCAGGCACGCCGCTTGCAGTCGGCTGCCCGGTTGCCGCCGGGGAATCACCCGGTCCACGACGAGGCCGGCCAACCGTTCCAGACCGGGACGCAGTGGTCGTGCGGCTGCCGAGTCGACCGCCTTCATGCCGAAACGCAAGGCCGCCAGCGCGTTGCGCAGCTGCGGGCCGAAGGCGTCGCCGGTGACCTTCATGTCGGCCACCGTGCGCAGGACGTCGAGCGGTGAGCGCGAGGCGGACAACCAGGTCGGCATCGACGGATTGTGGTAGGACGCCGCGGAGACGACGTTCTTGCCCGATTCGAGCAGGTCGATGACGTCGTCGTCCGCGCCACGCACCAACGCGGGGGTGGTGGGGGTGTGGATGACGCAGTCGGCGTCGAGCGCGAGGATCTCCGCTTTCGACGTGGTCGCCGTGCGACCCACCGGCGGCAGGCCGGCCAACTCGCCGATGTCCTTGCCGTGCTTGTGCGGACTGAACACCTTGACTCCGACGACCTCGAAGTCGGGCGACTCGAGGGCCGTGCGCAGGGCGCGGCCACCCATGTCGCCGGGCCCCCAGATGATGAGCCGATAAGGACCTGACACAACCGTCTCCTTGCCGATCGCGAAATTCTCCGGCCCGCCGGCGATGTGTCGCCGCGACAGCACCGGCGGGGCGTGCTGGCGGGCGGGTGATCAGGCGGTGCGATCCAGCTGTGGTGCCGAATGCCCGATGGTGGCCTCGGTTTCGCCGATGAGGCGGCGCAGGAAGGCTTCCTGCTGCTGGCGCCCGTGGACGGCGGCACGGTCGAGTCCGCCGGGCGTCAGGTGGGTGTAGGCGGTGCGCACGAGGTTGACGGGGATGCGCAGGGCGGGGTACCAGGGCGGGACGTAGGGCAGGCCGAGAATCCGCATCGCGCCGGGTCCGAGGAAGGCGCTGCTCACGGACAGGTGCTTGGCGCGGGCGAGCCGGCCGCGCAGGGTGGGCAGGTTGGGGTAGGACCAGCGCAGTGGATCGTCGGCCATGGGCAGGGCGAGCTGGCGGCTGGTCTCGTCGGGGTTGGTGATGGCGGTCAGGCAGTGGTCGAGGATGGCGATGCCGTCGCGGAAGCCGGTCGGCAGCCAGTGGTCTTCGACGCCGATGAGCCAGCCGACGTAGCGGGTGAGGTGGGCGGCGGCGGCCAGTTCGCGCGGGGACAGGACGACGCCGAGCGCCATGCCGCCGACGACGGGTGCGAGCAGGGCGCCGACGAGGGTGGCGGCCATGTCGGTCTGGTTGATCGGCAGACCCCATTCCTCGGTGCGCCAGTCCGGCATGGCGACGACGTGCCTGCGGACCAGGGAGTGGATGAGCCGCACGTGCAGGGTGGAGCGGTAGCCGACACCGTAACGGTCCATGCCGTTCTCGGTGGATACGTCCATCGCCCACTGCAGGGTTTCGGCGAACCGGCGGGCGGGACCTTTCTCCAGGGCGCCGGTGCGCAGCAGGGTCTTGTTGAAACCCGAGGCCAGATAGCCGCCGATGAACGAGACGTCGCGCGCGAAATACAACCCGTCGTTGCCGCCGGAACGGAATACGCGCTCGCCGTCGCGCAACAGCTTCGGATCGACCCACGCCGGGGTCGCCTCGACGACGGTGAAGAACTCGCGCAGCGGTGCGGGTGCGCCGGGGATGCTGTCGATGCCCGACCGCAGTGCCTGCTCGAACAACGGCCGTGTGCCCGCCATGCCTTCGGCGTACATCCATTCGACGAGGCGGTCCATCGGCTCGTCGCCGACCAGCAGTGCTTCGCCGAGCAACTGCCAGCGCTGCGCGGAAGGCTTCCCGATGCGCAGCAGCGCGGCGAACGGGCCGAGGCCGGGCGCCTTACGCGGCCGGTCCGGGTGGCGTGCCGGGATTGTCGCGGACGTGGTCATGGAAGGGCTCCTCATCGGGGCGGGTGATGCCGTGTTTCAGCAACGGCACGATGGTGGTGCGGACGAAGGCGCGGGCGCGGTCGTCGTCGGTGAAGTCGACGCTGCCGCCGCCCGGGGTGAGCAGCAGCGAGTGGGCGAGGCGCGCGACGAGTTCGGCGACCGGGCGCGGGTCGTACTCGTCGATGAGGCCCGCGGACTGGGCGTGGGTGATCATGCCGACGATGTACTCGATGCCGATGGCGACCAGGCGTTCGCCCTGCACGGTGGAGAAACGCAAGGCTTCGTCGGGCGCCACCCGCAGCAGCTGGGTGACCAACCGGTGGATGCGGGTCTGCAACAGGACGTACAGCATCGTGTCCTCGATCTGGGCGTCCACACCGGCGGCGGTGGCGGCGATCGCGGTGACCTCCGCGAGCATGCGGCGGGTCTCCCGGGCGAGCACCGCTTCGATCAGGTTGTCCTTGCCCGCGAACCGGCGATGGACGGTGATCCGGCTGAGCTCGGCCCTGCGGGCGATGTCCTCCATGCTGGCCCGGCGGATGCCGACCTGCAGGATGCGTTCCAGCGCGGCGTCCAAGATCCGTTCGTCGACGCCGTCGGACCCCTCGCTCATGAAACAAACATACAAAGATTGTGTCATTGAGTCAATGATTCGATGCGCTCGTCCCGGCGGCCGCGAATAGGATTGCGCCAGAAGCGGCCTGGCGATCCGTGCGGCCGCGGGCACTCGGGAGACGACGATGACCGGACCGCGCTGGCCGACCGCCGCTCTGCGCTGGTGCGTCGCGGTCGCGGTCGCGGCGTCGGCGGGTGGATGCGCGACCCTGCTCGGCGAGCAGGCCCCGCCGCCGTCCGCCGAGGAGATCGCCGCCGCGACAACGGAATTGACCGGCCTGCCGTCTTCGGAGGCGGCGGAGCGGCAGATGGCAGCGGTCGTCGACCGGATCGCGGCCGCCGCCTCGGCGATCGAACCCGGATTGCGCTGGAGCCGAACCGGGGACCGCGCGCTCGGCCCGTGCTACGGGCCGTATGAGCACACCGGCGGAAGGCGTGTCGTCCTCCCGCGCTACTACGCGGACGCATCGCTCCCAGCGGGAGCGTGGCTCGGTTTCCAGGAGACGGCCCGCACCCTGGCCGCGTCCGTGGGCGCGACGGACGTGTTGCCCGGCGGCTCCTCATCCCCGGACCGGCACGTCACGTTCGAGGGAGCGGACGGAGCGGAGTGGAACAGCAACACCGAGCTGTCGGTTTTCGCCGATGCCCGCTCGATGACGATCACCGCCACCGTGGGCTGCCGATTGCCCGAGGAAGATCGGTCGACCCGGTGACGTCGGTGCCCCCCGGCGCCGACTGATCGGTGCGCACACACGTTGCGCTCGGTTCTCGGCCCAGCTGTTCGCGGCGTGGGCTCGGGCCGATCATGGGCGTCGGTGTGGGCGTCAAATCTGTTGAGCGGTAGCGGGTCTTTGTTCAGGATGGTCGAATCTCCGATCATCGCTGTGGAAGGGGTCGCGGGTGCTGCCGATGTCTGTGCTCTGGCTGACCGGTGCGCCCGGGGTGGGCAAGTCGACCGCCGGTTGGGCGCTCTACTCCTGGGCGCGGGCGTCGCACCGGCCGGTCGCGTATGCCGACATCGATCAACTGGGTCTGCTCGTTCCCCCGCCCGTCGGCGACCCGGAAGCTCATCGGCTGAAGGCCGCCAATCTCGTGCGGGTTCTCGACACGTTCCGCCGTCGCGGTGCGCGACAAGTCGTGGTGTCCGGTGTGGTGGATCCGAGTGCCGGCATCGACGCGGCTGTGCGCGAGGCAGCGGATGTCGAGGTGACGCTGATCCGCCTGCGATGCGCGCGCGAGGAACTGCGACGCCGCTATCTCGCGCGCGGCTCGTCGAGCGAAAGACTCGACGAGCTGATGGCGGTGGCGGATGCCTTCGACCGCAACGGTGTGGGCAGGCCCTTGGACACCACGGCGATGTCGCCACGCACGGTCGTCGAGGCGTTGGCGGACCGGATATGCCCAGCGGCCGTGGGCTTCTCGCCCGTGTCGTCCTCGGCGCCCGAGGTAGGGCCACGCGTCGAGCCGTCGCCCGTGCTGCTGCTGACCGGCGCGACCGCGGTGGGCAAGTCGACCGTGGGCTGGGAAGTTCTGCGGATAGTGCGCGGCCGCGGCATCACCGCGGCGTACGTGGATGTGGACCAGCTCGGATTCGGTCCTTCCGGCTTCGCGGCGAAGACGGACAATCTCCTCGCGGTGTGGCGGGGGTACCGTCACGCGGGCGCGCGAGCGTTGATCGTCGTCGTCCGTGGAGCACCCCATCGGTACCGGGAAGCGCTGGCAGGTGAGCGGGTCGTCACGGCATGTCTCGAGGCGTCGCCCGCAGAGCTGGCGCGGCGGATCGCGCGGCGCGCTCGCGGCGACGGTCCACGCCTGGCGGGCGATTCGCTCATGGGGGCCCCGGCCGGGCAACAGCTGGCAACGGTGCGCCGCGCCATCGAGGAAGCGGCTGTTCTGCGCGGCGGCGGAGGTGCCGATGTGGTCATCGATACCGGCGCCGAGACCGGTTCGACGGTGGCTGCCGCACTGGCCGGCGTGCTGGCCCCGGTGTGCCAGGCGTGAGCGGATCTCCCGGCGCGGCTGATCGCAAACGCCTACCGGAAGGTTCATCGATCACGAGCCCCGGAATGCTCGCCGGTAGGCGCCAGGGGTTGTGCCGACCTGGGCGCGGAAGCGGCGGCGCAGGTTGACCGCCGAGGCCAGGCCGACGCGTGCCGCGATCGCCTCCACCGGCAGGTCGGTCTCCTCCAACAGGGTGCGCGCCTCGGCCACCCGGCGCGACAGCACCCATGCCCCCGGGCTCGTGCCGAGCTGATCGGCGAAGCGCCGGGCCAGCGTGCGCGGCGAGACGCTGAGGTGGGCGGCCATATCCGCGACCGACAGCGCCGTGCCGAGGCGCGCACCGGCCCACTCCAGCAGGCCGTCCAGCGCGTCCGTCGGCGCGGCGGGCGGCGCGTACTGCGTTTGGCCGCCCTCGCGGTGCGGCGGCATCACCATGTGCCGCGCGACGAGCGCGGCGTGCGCGGCCCCGTGATCCTTCCGGACGAGGTGCAGGCACAGGTCGATGCCCGCGCCCGCTCCGGCGCTCGTGGCGACATCGCCGTGGTCGACATAGAGCACGTCCGGTTCCACCCGCACCCGGGGGAATTCCCGCGCCAGCTGTGCGGCGCGCGCCCAGTGCGTCGTCGCCGAACGTCCGTCCAGCAGGCCCGTGCGAGCCAGCGCGAACACTCCGGAGCAGATCGTGACGAGCCGCGCCCCACGGGCGTGTGCGCGCAGCAGCGCGCGGTGTACGGCGGCCGACAGCGGCGCCTGGACCGGCGCCCACCCCGGGATCAGGACGGTGTCGGCGGAAGCGAGCGCCGAAAGGCCCTGCGACACCTCCAGCGTGTATCCGGCCGAGGTCGGCACCGGCCCCGGCGTCTCCGTGCACACGTCGAATTCGTAATAGTGCGGCACTCCGGCCCGCTGGGTGCCGAATACCTCCGCGGCGCAGCCGAGTTCGAAGGTCGACTGCACCGGCCGCACCAAGGCGACCACACGATGCATGGCAAGATCGTACCCAGTGGTGTCCAACTGGACACTTTCTCGGAGCGCTCGCGCGCGGCACCGTGAGAGCCATGCATTCGGAAATCCTCGCCCAGGAGGGCTACACGTCGGTCTCCGTCGCGGACTCGCCGGTCCGGGAGCTGTTTCCCGGCATCCGGGTACGGCACCTCTGGACCGGGCCGTCCGGAGCGAGCGCCAACGTGCTGGAGATGGACCCGGGTACGTCGTGGCCGCGCCGCGACATCCATGAGCCGGGCCCGGAAGAGGTCTACGTGGTAGCTGGCACGTTCAACGACGGCGCACGCGACTACCCGGCCGGGACTTTCCTGCACGCCCCGGCCGGATCGTGGCACGTGCCCGCCACCGCCACCGGCTGCACGCTGTTCGTCTTCTACCCGGAGGGTTAGCGGCGCCGCCGGTCATTGTGGACCACCGTTCACCGGGGTGAACGAAGGTGCGGTGGGAGCGACGCTGGCCGGTGCCCGACGAATCCCATCAACGAATCGGCCGCCCCCCGAACCTCGTGCCGACGTCGTTCACCGGTGCGTCGGCGATCGACCCGGCCACGTCCTCGGGCCTACCGCTGACGATCGGAGATGCACCCCATACCAAGGCATCTATTTCGCAGAACACTGCCGCAATGGGTCTTCGCGCCGCACTGTCGACCGGGCCGGATCATTGTGATCCGGCCCGACTCGACACCCTGTGCCCGTGATCCCCGGCCCCGACGGGCGCCCCGGCTTCGGCGAGGCCGGTGAGCGCCCGCGGCAGTGGGCCTCGGTGCAGCACGCCGAGGCGTTGGGTGGCGCGGGTGAGGGCGACGTAGAGCTCGGCCGCGCCGCGAGGGCCGTCGGCCAGGATGCGTTCCGGCTCCACGACGAGGACGGCGTCGTATTCCAGTCCCTTGGTCTCCGCCGCCGCCACCGCGCCCGGCACATCCGGTGGCCCGATCACGACGCTGGTGCCTTCCCGTGCAGCTTCATCGCGCACGAAATCGTCAATGGCGGTTCGCATCTCGTCCGCGGTGACCTGCCGGGACCACGGCCGCACACCGCACGCGCGAACCGACTCCGGCGGCTGGACGCCGGGTGCGAACTCGGCGAGCAACTCGGCGGCGACGGTCATGATCTCCGCCGGGGTGCGGTAGTTCACCGTCAGCGATCGGTAGACCCACCGGCCGGGCACGTAGGGCTCCAGCATCGCGTCCCACGAGATCGCTCCGGCGGCCGACCGGCGTTGGGCGAGGTCGCCGACGATCGTGAAGGAGCGGCCCGGGCAGCGCCGCATCAACACTCGCCAATCCATCTCGGACAGTTCCTGGGCTTCGTCCACCACGACGTGCCGGTAGGTCCAGTCCCGGTCCGCCGCGGCGCGTTCGGCGAGTTCCCTGGTGTCGCGTTCGAGGAAGCGATCCGCCAGGTCCTCCGCGTAGAGCAGGTCGTGGGCGAACAAGTGGTCCTCGTCGTCCATCATGTCCTCGCGCCCGACCAGGATGTCCAGCACGCCCGCCGCGTACTCGGCCTGGGCCTTGCGTTCCCGCTCGGCGTCGTCGTCCGGTTTCTCGCGCCCGAGCAGATCGACCAACTCGTCGAGCAGCGGCACGTCCGACACCGTCCAGGCATAACCGTCGCGGCGCAACAGCGCCCGGTCGGCGCCCGCCGCTTCCAGCCGCTGCGGGGACTCGTACAGTTCCGCCAGCAACCGCTGCGGCGTCAGGATCGGCCAGAGGTCGTCGAGCGCGGCGGCGAACCGGGCGTCGTCCGCGAGTTCGGCGCGCAGGTCCGACCGCAGGTTCTCCCATGCGTCGCGGTCCTGCCTGGTCAACCAGCCCCGGCCGATGCGCGCTATCGCGCGCTCGGTGAGCACCCAGGTGACGATCTCGGCGAACACGGCGCGGGCTTCGTTGTGCGGCAGCCCGCTCGCCCGCGCCTCCTCCCGGCCCCACTGCGCGGTCTCGGCGTCGATGCGCACTGTGACATCGGATAATTCGATCGGCACCGGATGCTCCGGCAGCCGCTGCCGATCGGCCACGGCCGCCGCGAGCACGTCCAGGATCGCCAGGGAACCTTTGCGCCGCGCGGCCTCCGGGTCGTCCTCTGCGGTGACATGCAGGCCGGGCACCAGATCGCCGGTGGTCGTGAACACGACATTCGTCTCGCCCAGCGCCGGCAGCACGCGGCCGATGTGGTTCAGGAACGCCGGGTTGGGGCCGACCACGAGCACGCCGTGGCGTTCCATCCGCTCCCGCTGGGTGTAGAGCAGATACGCGACGCGGTGCAGCGCCACGACGGTCTTGCCGGTGCCGGGGCCGCCTTCGATCACCAGCACGCCAGGGTGGTCGAGCCGGATGATCTCGTCCTGTTCGGCCTGGATGGTCGCCACGATGTCGCGCATCCCCTCGCCGCGCGGCGCGTCGACCGCCGCGAGCAGCGCCGCGTCGCCCCGCTCGCCACCGTCGGGGCGGCCGAGGATCTCGTCGGTGAAATCGACCACACGGCGGCCCTTGGTGTGGAACTGCCTGCGCCGTCGCATGTTCTCCGGGCTGGCGGCGGTGGCGACGTAGAAGGCGCGCGCCGCGGGCGCCCGCCAGTCGAGCAACAGCGGTTCGAACTCGTTCTCCGCGTCGAACAGGCCGATCCGGCCGATATAGGAGTGTTCGCCCGACAGCGCGTCCAACCGGCCGAAACACAGCCCGTTGTCCGCCACCTCCAGCCGCTTCACCTCCCTGGCCAGCGTGCGCACTTCGACGTCGCGTTCCATCGGGCTTCCGCCGTTGCCACGCAACGCGGCGGTGTACCCGCTCTTGGCTCGCGCGCGCTCGGCGTCGAGCCGAGCGTAGAGCCCGGCCACGTAGCCGCGCTCGGACCGCAATTCGTCCTCGTACCCCTGAGTTGACACAGGCCCCTCCGCTTTCCTGGCTCGACGATCCCGCGCGAACGCCGTTTCTCGCCTGCCCGAGTCGAGCAGCGGCGCCGCAGCCAGCGATTCTGCGGCACGACCCGGGTCTTGCCGCAAGCCCCCGGGTGCGCTATAGGTTGGAGGTGGAGGGGGTCAGGCGGGGCTCACCCGACTTGGCGCCCGTGGTGTGCGGCAAAAGAAGCCTGCCGCCCGGCAAGCCGCTGACCTCGCCGCCGTTGGCGCGGAACTCCGCGACCATGCCGCGGTTGAGGCCGTCCAGCGCGGCGGTGTCGGAAGCCAGTCCGTCGTAGTCGATCTCGGTCATGGTCACTCCACCAGCTTCTCGCTCTTCAGCCAGTCGTAGGCGACATCGGCGGGGTCCTCGCCATCGATGTCGACGCGGCCGTTGAGGTCCTGCATCAGTTCGTCGGTGAGGTGTTCGGAGATGGTGCCGAGCAGGGCGCGCAATTGCGGGTGACGCTCGATGACCGCGCCGCGCACGACCGCCGTGCCGCTGTAGGGCAGGAAGAACTTCCGGTCGTCGTCGAGCACCGCCAGATTCAGGTTCTTGACCCGCCCGTCGGTGGTGTAGATCATGCCGAAATTGCACGGGGCGCTCTTGGCCGTGGCCGTGTAGACGACACCGGCGTCCATCCGCGTGACATTCCCGGACGGGACGCCGTTCGGATCGTTGTAGGGGATCCCGTATTTCTGCAGCATCGGAATGAAACCGTCGGAGCGACTGAAGAATTCGTCGTCGACACAGAAGGTGCGCTCGGGCACAGGGAGCGCCGCCACATCGGACAGCGACTCGACGCGCAGGCGTTCTGCGGTCGGCGTCGACGCGCCGAACGCGTACGTGTCGTTGAAGTTGGCCGGCGGCAGCCACTCCAGATCGTGGTCGCGCTTCTCGATGTCGTGCACGCGCTGCCAGAGTTCGGCGGGGTCGGAGATCGTCTCGGTCTGATTGTGGTAATTGACCCAGCCGGTGCCGGTGTACTCCCAGAGCACATCGGCGTCGCCGTTCAGCTGAGCCTGCCGGGACGAGGCCGACCCCGGCGCACCGGTGAGGTCGGTGACCTTCGCACCCGCCGCGGCCAGGTAGGTCGCGGTGATCTTGCCCAGCAGGACGCCCTCGGTGAAGCTCTTCGACGTCACGACCAGCTCGGCGCCATCCAGCGGCCGGTCACCGCCGGGCAGGCGCGCGTCGTGGAAGGTTCCCGACGAACTCACCAGACCGCACCCGGCGACCGCGGCCGACACGACGAGTGCGCACAGCAGGCCGAGCACCCGGGCTCGTGGCGATCTCATGAGATCCCTCGCGGGGTCGCGGCCAGTTCGACGAGGCGGCCGAGCCAGTCGATGATCAGCGCCAGGAGTCCGACCAGGATCGCGCCGGAGACGAGCAGTTTGGGCAGGAAGAGGGTGACCCCGGTGGTGATCAGCGTGCCGAGGCTGGTCGCGCCGATGAACGTGCTCAGTGTCGCGGTGCCGACCAGGATCACCAGCGCCGTGCGCACCCCGTTGAGGATCACCGGCACCGCCAGCGGCAGCTCGACCTGCAGCAGCGTGCGCGCGGCCGAATAGCCGATGCCGCGCGACGCCTCGATGGTGCGCTGATCGACCTGCCGCAGTCCCACGATCGTGTTCTGCAGGATGGGCAGCACCGCGTAGACGACGAGGCCGACGATCGCGGTGCGGAATCCCGTGCCCAGCCAGAAGGTGAACAGGACGAGCAGTCCGACCGCAGGTGCGGCCTGTCCGATATTGGCGATATTCACCGCGACGGGCTCCAGCCGCTTCAGTGCCGGGCGGGACAGCGCGACGCCGAGCGGAATCGCCACGACCACCACGATCACCGTGGCCACCACGGTCAGCTTGATGTGCTGCACGATCGTGGTCTGCAGGTTGTCCCAGCCGAGGGACGCCTGCTCCGTCGCGGTGAAGCTCGTCGACCGGTACCACAGGATGTATCCGGCGGCGATGACGAGGATGACCAGCGGTTCGAACCACACGTCGATCGGCACGCGGCGCAGGCGGCTCATGACGGCTGGTCCGATCCGAGTTCCTCGTCGGCGGCGACCACCGGCGTCGGGGCCGGATCGGTTCCGTCGACGTAGGTCGTGTAGGACAGATCCGCCTCGTCGGTGCGCCCCTCGGCGAGCTTGGTCCGGATCACCTCGGTGACCGTGTCGATGCTCAGCGAGCCGAGCACCGCGCCCCTGCCGTCGGTGACGAGCGCGGCGCCTTGGCTGGTGGCGAGCATGGCGTCGAGCGCGTCGTTGAGCGTCGAGGATCGCGCCACGACGGGCAAACGCCGATCGAGGTAGTCGGAGACCTCCGGTTTGGTCGCCACTTCCGCGAGCGAAGGCCACGACCGCGGCCGCCCGGCCTCGTCGACCACGACGACCCAGGTCTGCCCCGCGGCCTCGGCCCGTTCGATGACGCCGCGGGCGGGTTCGCCGATCCGTGCGGTGACGACGTCGTCATAGGCGACGTCGCGCACCCGCGACACGGTGAGATACGCCAGCTTCGCGCCGGACCCGACGAACTCCTCCACGAACGGCGTGGCCGGATCGGTGAGGATCTCCTCCGGACTCGCGTACTGCTCGACGTGTCCTCCCTCGGACAGGATGAGCACCTTGTCACCGAGCTTGGTGGCCTCCTCGAAATCGTGGGTGACGATCACGATGGTCTTGCCGAGTTCCTGCTGGATGGCGATCAGGCTGTCCTGCAGGCGCACCCGGGTGATCGGATCGACCGCGCCGAACGGCTCGTCCATGAGCAGCACCGGCGGGTCGGCGGCGAGTGCGCGCGCCACGCCGACGCGCTGCTGCTGTCCGCCGGACATGTCCTTCGGCAGCCGGTCGGCGAAGGTGGCGGGGTCGAGGCCGACCAGATCCAGCAGGTACTCGGTGCGCTCGGCGATCCGCTTCTTGTCCCAGCCGAGCACCCGGGGGATGGCGCCGACGTTCTTGGCGACCGTCCAGTGGGGGAACAGCCCGCCGGACTGGATGACGTACCCGATCGACTGCCGGAGCTTGTCGGGGTCCTCTCGGGTGACGTCGCGGCCGCCGATGAAGATGCGGCCCTCGGTCGGCTCGATCAGGCGGTTGATCATCTTCAGCGTGGTCGTCTTGCCGCACCCGGACGGGCCGACGAACGCCACGATGTCGCCCGCATCGATCTCGAGGTCGAGGCGCCGCACCGCGGGGTCGTCCTGGCCTTTGTAGCGCTTGACGACCGAGTCCAGTGTGATGGAGGCGCCGGTCACCGGCCGTTGCGGCGTCGCGGGAGCGGGCCCGTCGGTCACGTCGGTCATGACAGTCCCTTCGCGATCGTGAGGCGTCCGAGCAGGACGAGGAGTGCGTCGAACACCAGCGCGATGATGACGATGAGGATGGTTCCGGTGAGCGCCATCTCCAGGGAGTTCGCACCGCCGAGACGGGAGAGGCCGTTGAAGATGAGCGATCCGAGGCCGGGCCCGAGGACGTAGGCGACGATCGCGGCGACGCCGACGATCATCTGGGTGGACACTCTGATGCCGGTGAGGATCACCGGCCAGGCGATCGGCAGTTCGACGGTCAGCAGAATGCGCCGGCGTGAAAGGCCGATTCCGCGGGCGGATTCGACGACCGAGGCGGGCACCGACCGCAATCCCACGATCGCGTTGCCGACCACCGGCAAAGCCGCGAAGAATGCCAGCATCACGAACGACGGCACCACGCCCAGCCCGAACGGAACCAGCAGGATCGCCAGCAGCGCCAGCGAAGGAATGGTCAGCGCGACTCGACTCGAGGTCAGCGAAAGCGCGGACAGCAGTGGGAACCGATAAACCGCCACCGCCACGAGGACGGCGACGACGGTGCCGACCAGAACCGTCTGGAACGCGAGCGAGGCGTGCTGATAGGTGAGGAATGCCAGCACTTCGCCCCGCCCCCGGATATAGCTCCATAAATTCACGGGATTCCCATCGTCAGGCGAAGACCGGTCGGGAGTTGTTCACGGACAGCCACCCGGACCGTCGAAAAGCAGTCGGTTTCGCGGGATCGATTTCCGGCGGCGTGCGGAAAGCGAATCGCCGCGCCGCCGAATTCGCGCTCCTTTCCGACCGTAACCGATGCGCTGCGACACAGGAGTTCGGCGGGCACGAGTCGTCCCGTCGGCAGGAGGGCTATGCGGCCCGTGTGACGGGTGCGGCCGTCGAGTAGCACTCGGCGTCGCACACGCTCATGCTGCTCGGCGCGCCGCCGACGGGAATGGCTCTGCTCGGCGTGCGGCGGATGAGCTCGCGGTGCTCGGCGGACATGCCACGGCCTTTCGCTCGAATCGGACGACCGAGTCCGAGGAAACCACGCCAACTCGGGTCCGGCCAGCATTACGGTCAGCCGGATCGAAATGGGCGGACCGGACCTTCCGCCGGCCGGGCCGACGCGATATCGCCACCGTGGCACCGCGCGGGCGTCGTCGCGGCTCTGGACAGGCCCGACCGCCGGTTGAGTGCCCTTGCTGGTGCGGGCGCGTCCCCGTGCACGACGATCCTCCCGACCGAGAACCGCGCAGTCGATGGGACCGCACGGCAGGGTGCGCATTCACGACGACGGGTGCGCGATCCGCGGTCGCAAGCCGTCGACGAGCAGGTCGAGCAGCCGCCCGGCCTGTTCCCTGCGTTCCTGGCTCTCGGTGGCGAGCGATATGCCGCTGAGGCCGACGAGTAGATCCTCGGCCGCGACGTCCGCTCGAAGGGTTCCGGCCGCCTGTCCCGCCCTCAGCAGCGTGGTGACCGCGGTGGTCAGGCGGTCGCGGCTTTCGGAGAACGGATCGCCGCCGGAGGCGATGACGGCGCGCAGGGCCTCGCCCATCCCGCGCTTGGTGGTGGTGTAGTCGACGAAGCGGTCCATCCAGGTGCGCAGCGCCCGGTCCGGCGGGAGGCCTGCCAGCAGGTCGGCGACCGAGTCGCACAGCCGGGCGAGCTCGTTGCGGTAGGCGGCGTCGACGAGTGCCTCGCGGGTGGGGAAGTGGCGGTAGAGCGTGCCGATGCCCACGCCCGCTTCCTTGGCGACGGCTTCCAGCGTGACGTCCGGTCCGTCGTGGGAGAACGCGCGCACGGCGACCTCGAGCAGCCGGTCTCGGTTGCGTCGTGCGTCGGCGCGCAGCGGGCGTTCGGTCGCCATCAAGTCCTCCCGGGGAACAAAGCGGAGGCATCTCCGGTTATGGGTAGTACCGGAGCATCCTCCGGTTCGAGTCTACCGAGATGGGACACGTCATGACCGATCGCATCACCACCCCGTTCACAGCCGAGTCCACCGCGGCGGAGGTGCTCGCCGGCGTCGATCTCACCGGGCGGCGCGCCGTCGTCACCGGCGGCGCCTCGGGGATCGGCGTGGAGACCGCCCGCGCGCTGGCCTGCGCCGGGGCCGAGGTGACTCTCGCCGTCCGCGACCTCGCGGCGGGGGAACGCACCGCGGCCGATATCGCAGGCACCACCGGCAACGACACGGTGCGTGTCGCTCCACTCGATCTCGCCGATCGAGCGTCCGTCGCGGCGTTCGTGGCCGCTTGGGCGGGTCCGCTGCACATGCTGATCAACAACGCGGGCGTGATGGCCTCGCCGCTGTTGCGCACGCCGCAAGGGTGGGAGATGCAGTTCGCCACCAACCACCTCGGCCACTTCGCGCTGGCCACCGGACTGCATCGGGCGCTGGCCGCGGCGGGGACGGCGCGGGTCGTGTCCGTGAGCTCCAGCGCGCATCATCGTTCGCCGGTCGTGTTCGACGACATCCACTTCGAACGCAGGCCCTACGACCCGTGGTCGGCTTACGGGCAGTCGAAGACGGCCAACGTGCTGTTCGCCGTGGAAGCCACTCGGCGGTGGGCCGAGGACGGCATCACGGTCAACGCGCTGATGCCCGGTGGTATCCGCACCAACCTGCAACGGCACGTGTCGGAGGAGGAACTCGAGCGGCTCCGCGCGGCCGCGGGCGGGGCGAGCGTGTGGAAGACGCCGCAGCAGGGTGCGGCCACCTCCGTTCTCGTCGCGGCGTCGCCCTTGCTCGACGGTGTCGGGGGACGCTACTTCGAGGACTGCAACGAGGCCGTGGTCGGTGTTCTCAGCGCCCGCAACGGAGTCGCCGAGTACGCGCTCGACCCCGACGCCGCCGCACGGCTGTGGCAGGTGTCGAGCGACACGCTGGCCGGGTGAAGATATGCCTCGGTCTCGAAGTTTCCCACCCGGGAGTGCGCCGACGGGAGCGCTCCCGGGCGGCGGGGCGCCGCGCGCCGCGGATCGCTCACCGGCTGGTCGGCGAGCCCGCCACGGACCGGCGCAGCGGCCGCGAACCCGGTGAGCAGGCACCGCCGACCGACCAGTCCCGCTCGGCCGGAAAGAACGTTCCCCAGGCCCGGTAGCGATGCCGCGAGACGGGGCTGAGCGGTTGCGCCGTGAGCGATCCCGGCGTGGTCTCGGCGAAACTCGACACGTCCCGGCACAGGTGGGACTGGTCGGTATAGCCGCAGGTCACCGCTACATCGGCGGCGGGAATGCCCGCGAGCAGGCCTTCGACCGCATGCCGGAACCGCACCAGCATCGCGGCGCGTTTCGGGGTGAGTCCGATCTGGGCTTCGAATCTGGCCCACAGCCGTTTGCGGCTCCACCCGCAGGATCGGGCCAGCGCATCGATGCGCACCTGTCCTCGGCCTGCGACGATGCGTTGCCAGCTCGCGGTGACTTCGGGGTCCGGCGTCCGGGTCGGCTCGGCACACCGCCGCAGGAACGAGTTCGTCAGCGCGAACCGTTCTTGCCACGTCGCGGCATCCGCGAGCCGCTCACGCAGCGACAGCGCCCGGCGGCCCCAGAGATCCTCCAAGCCGACGACCGTGCTGCCCAGAGCGGCCGGGTCGATACTCGACAACGAATAGGCCTGCAGGGGCGACAAGCGCACCTCGACGCATTCGGCCCGCTCGGTACGCACACGCATGGTTCCGTGTGGGAATCCGGAGACGAAGCCGCTGAACGCCTGCCGCCCCGCCGTGCTGTCGACGACGAGTTCGTTTCCCCCGAACTCGATCAGCACCGTGACCGCGGGCAGCGCGGTGACCCGCAGGTCCAATCCGCCCGCGCCGCGAGCGCGATACCCGATCATCGCCGCGCCGCTCACGGCCGGACGGCGGAAAACCCATCCGGTGTCATGGCCCCGTTCGAGCCCGGTCGCTCCCACTCGCCCAGGCTGACCGCACCTCCCCGTACCGGAGTGTCCGGTCAAGGCCGGTCGACGCGGTCGAGAGCGAAGCGGGCCAGATCGGTGGAGATGATCTCCGGTCGCCCGCCCGATTGTTTCGCCGCGGCGGTGAGCACGTCGAGGTGGTGGTAGCCGGGGGCGATCACCGTCTCGCCGTGACTACGCGCCCCTGCCGCGACGACGATTCCGGCGCCGCCGATCAGGTTGAGGGTCCGATCGGCGAGGACACCGCCGGGATGGGTGCGGTGCCGGGTGATCTCGGGGGCCTGCGCTTGGAAGACGTCGAACGCCAGTCGCATCGGGAAGTATCCCTCGATGAAATCAAGCGGTTGCGCGGCGAGGCTGCGCGAGAGGTCCGCGATATCGGTGACCTCATGGGTGGCATCGGTGAACGGTGCGCCGTCGCGGTCGGGCACGCCCGCGGTCACGGCCGGCGCGTCGTAGTCGAGCCAGGTGTAGAGCGGGCCGCCGGGCTGATCGGGAATAGCTTTGCGATCCGGACCGAACAGCATGCCGGTGAGGCCGCGCAGCGCCGGGAACGCGGCGACGTCGCCGGGAAGCGGGAAGTCCTTGTCCGCGACGGGGCCGCCGTCGAAGAAGCCGAATCCCGCTTGCAGCAGGGCGAGCGGCTGGGAGTTGGCGTCGAGGAACGCGCCGAGCGCGGCGGCGTTCGTGATCCGGAAATCACGGACCGACGGGGAACCGGACGCGGCCGCCGCCGCGTCCCGCGACAGCAGCAGGCGGTAGGTGGCCTCCTGGTTGACATTGCCCGGAACGTAACGCGCGAGGTCGGATTCGGCTTCCGGCGCGAGATGAGCCGCCAGCCCCGCGATGCCGAGCAGGTTCATCGTCTCGGGGTTGATGACCGCGGGCAGAGCCAGCACTCGGGGCAGCACGCCTCGGTCCAGCGCTGCCTCGATCGCGGTGGAGCCGATGCCGCCGACGGAGAGGTCGAGGAAGTCCGGGATGCCGTTGAGCGCCGACAGCGAGGTGTCGATCGCGGAGTCCAGGGCGAAATAGCCCGCACACTGGTCGGCGCCCGCGACCCCGCCGAAATCCCATTCGGCGAAGAACGCGGTGAGGACCCCGCCCAGCGAATGCCCACCGCACAACGTCTTCCGCTTCCGCGACACCGGATCGGGCAGTTCCGTGGTGAGCAGATCGTATTGGTCCTGAACGGTCTGTGCGACACCGACGTGACCGAGCCACCCGAGCTGATCGTCCGGCACCACGCCGCCGAATCGGCGGCCGTCGATCTCGGCGCCGCGATAGTAGTAGTCGACGGCGAGATGCACGTCGCGGGCCGCCAGACCGGCCTGCCTTCCGAGGTGGTCCTCCAGACAGTTGGAACGCCGGTCCAGCGCCCAGAACTCCAGGTGCCGACCCTGTTCCGCCGCTGCGGCAACGGTATTGCGCGCGAGACTGTCGAACGCGCCCGCGCCCTCGAAGATTCCCGGCTGCGCCACCAGCACGGCGTCGGCGTCGGCCGAGCGCACCGGGCCCGCGACATCTCGGTAGCGCAGGTACGACAGCCGGTCACAGGCGGCGGGATGCGGCCCGACCGAATCGGGCAACGGAAGGCGAAGGCTGACAACGGACTCCGCCACGGACGTGATCGGTGAGGAGGAGACCACCGTGGTCTCGATACGTTCCGTACCCTCGGCCCGCGCCGTGACGGCGGGTGTCGCGACCGCGACGATCAGTGCGGCGGCCGATATGCCGGATCTCAGGAATCGCAGAATTTCGTCCCGATGGCGCACGAATCTACCGTGGCTCACCAACAATTGCGTCGACATCGACGACCTCTCGTCACGACAGCGGAGCGGCCGTATCGCCGAAGTTTCCGCATCGGTGCGAGGAAACGTATGGCGGCGGCGCTCGGTTGTCAACGCCGGTGCTATCAGAATGTCTCGCAGCGGTCGGTAGGGTGGCGGCATGCGGGTCGGTGAACCGAGTAGTACCGCCATGGCCGTGGCGCGAGCGCGGGCTCAGCATCAGGTCGTCGATGAGCCGCGGGTGTTCAGCGATCCGCTGGCGTCGCGCATCGCCGGTAAAAGCGCCTTCGGGGCAACTGAATTCGACCGAGGCGTCGACGAAGATCTGGCTCGTCGGCGGCGCCTGTTCATCGCGGCGCGCAGCCGCTTCGCCGATGACGTCGTGGCGGCCGCCGTCGCCAGGGGTGCGCGCCAGGTGGTCGTGCTCGGTGCGGGGCTGGACACCAGCGCTTACCGCAATCCCCACGAGAACGTGCGATTCTTCGAAGTCGATCACCCCGACACCCAGGAATGGAAGCGGCGCAGGCTGGCCGAGACCGGAATCGCCATCCCGCCTTCGCTGACCTTCGCCCCCGTCGACTTCGAACAGTCGACACTCGCCGCCGGGTTGGCGGCGGCGGGACTGGACCGCACCGGCGACGCGGTGTTCGTCTGGCTGGGCGTCGCCGTGTATCTGACCAGGACGTCGGTCGATGACACGCTGCGCTACATCGCCGGTCACGGTGCGGCCGCGGAAGTGGTCTTCGACTACGTCTACCCGCTGTCCGACGCCGCGGCCGACGGCAGGCGGGCACGCGCGGATCGAGTCGCCGCGGTGGGCGAACCGTGGCTCAGTTTCTTCACGGCGGAGGAGATCCGCAGTGCGTTGCTGTCCTTCGGCTTCACCCGCGTCGAAGACCACACCGCGACAGAGTTGCTCGGCGGCTATGGCGTCGAAACCACCGCTCAGCCTGTCGACTCGGTGCCGCACCTCGTCCACGCCAGCACGGCGTGAGCCCACCTCGGCGGCCTGATGACCGCTGGCCCGTCGAATCCCGATGCGCCCGTTCGGTCACCACCACGGCGGTCGACCGATCGGAGTCAGAGGTCGGCGACCAAGGCCGCGGCCGCTTCGATCGCGGCGGCCTCGTGGTCGAGGAGGACGTCTCCGCCTTGGGTCGTGACGATCGGGGTGTACGGGTCTTCCACGTACTCCTCGCCCAGTAGCTCGCGCAGCACGGCCAGCCCGCAGAACGGAACATAGTGCGGGCTGTAGCCGCCTTCTTGTACGAAGGCGATCCGGCCCGCGCAGGTGGCGGCGGCGATGTCCAGCATCCGGCGGGTCAGGTGCCGGAAGCCGCCGCTGGTGACCATTTGCCGAGCCAGCGGATCGAGGATGCTCGCGTCGAAGCCGGAGGCGACGATGATCAACTCGGGCGCGAAGGCGTGCAGCGCCGGTTCGACCACTCGGTCGATCGCATACAGGTACGCGGCGTCTCCGCTGCCCGGCGGGAGCGGCACGTTGATCGCGTACCCGTGTCCGTCGCCGGCGCCGCGCTCCTCCCGGTAGCCGGAGTTCGGCGGGAAGCACAGATGCTGGTGGATCGAGAGGGTCAGCACCGACGGGTCCTCGTACCAGATGTCCTGGGTGCCGTTGCCGTGGTGGACATCCCAGTCGACGACGGCGATGCGCCGCACGCCGAGGACCTCTTTGGCGTAGGCGGCGGCGATGGAGACGTTGTTGAAGATGCAGAAGCCCATGCCGGTGGCGCGGGTCGCGTGGTGGCCCGGCGGATTGACCAGTGCGTAACCGTTGTCGACCGTCCCCGCCAGCACCTGTTTCACGAGTGCGATCGCACCGCCCGCCGACAGCGCGGCGATCTGGTATCCGCCCTTGCCGAACGATGAGACGCCGTCGCCGGCGTCACCGCCCTTGGGCTGCAGATTCTCCGCCTTGATCCGCTCCAGATGCTGCGCGGTGTGCACCCGCAGGATGTCGGCCTCTTCGGCGGGTTCGGCCTTGATCGAGTGCACCTTGTCCAGCAGTCCGGACACCGAGACCAATTCGTGGAAACGCCGTTTGGTATCGGGATGCGCGAGGTGGTGGCCGATCGGCTGGAGACCGACCGTCACGTCGGACGGGAACAGACTTCCGCTGCCGGTGTCGGCCCACCCGTAGAGGGTGTTCCATACGTATCCAGTTGTCATCGTGAACTCCTAGCGGTCGGCGGACCGCTACGCCGTCCGCCTGGGTCTCGTCCCGCCTGGGCGGGTGCTCGGGCTCATTAGAGGCACAGCAGCGACCGCTCCGCAACCGGACGAGTCGCCACCCATGGCGGCGCGTGCGCGATCTCTTCGCTGCCGAGTTGCGCACGTCCCGATCCGGCCGGGTCAGAACGTGCAGACTGCCCCATCAGGCCGCAAACGGGGGCAATGCCGCGAAATCCGGGGCCAGCCGGGCGGTGGGGACGGTGTGCGCGATCCAGCGACGGGCACGGCTGAGCGGATGATCGGGGAATTCCGCGTCCCAGCGCATGTCGTCGGCGGCGTTGTACGGTAGCCGCCCCCGCACCTCGGGAGCGTAGGGATGCGGCGGGTACATGCCGTCGAAGCCGATCTTGGTGGCCAGCAAAGCCTCGCGTAGTCCCGTGGTCCCGGCTTCGGGACACAGGATCTGGAGAGCAGCGCTGCTGCGGGCCTTCGGAACGATGACGGACGCGGCGAACACCAAGCCTCGGGGCTGGTTGGGCAGGGGCAGTTTCTCCATCCGCAACAGCGCGGGCTGCGCGTCGAGCCACACCACGAATGCCTCGATCAGACAGCCGTTCTCGGCGCTCCGCTCGGCCAGGCGACGGCGCAGGGTCGGCAGATCCGCCAAGGGCGCGGGCAGATCGGGGACGAGGTCGAAGTACGACACGTTCACCATGTCGCCGGTATGGGGATTGCGCCAGGTCGCGGTGTCGACCTGCTCCAGATTCGCGGTGTCGAACGAGATGGGCACGCGCCCAGCGTATCCGGCCGTACGGACACGCGATCGTGCCGATGACTCGGGTTCGCGGTAGCCGCCGTCGGTCGGCGGCGATCCGCATCGCGTCGGTCTTGGGCCGACAGGACCGCCGCCGGGGTCTCCTCGCCGATTCCATCCCCGATCGGAGCCTCGGCTCGGCCATCGGAGCCGGAGGTGCGATCGGCCGGTCGGATAGATTTGGGAAGAAGCTGGTGGTCGATGTGGTGGAGGAGGCGCGGTGGGCGCGAATGCGGAGTCGGCGACCGGTCCGGCCACGTTCGACGATCTGGTCGGCGAGATCCGCGCCAGGTGGAGTTCGCTGTCGGCCTCGCACAAGAAGCTGGCCGAGCGGGTCCTGTCGGACCCGGAGGCGGTGGCGTTCATGACCGTGTCCGATCTGGCGAGCGCGGTGACGGTCAACGAGGCGACCGTGGTGCGGTTCGCGAACGGTCTCGGGCTGAAGGGGTACCCCGGTCTGGCCCGCCTGTGCCAGGAACGGCTGCGGGAGCAGGCGCAGCTGCTGCGGCGTTTCGAAAACCTCGAGCACTTGATGGAGCAGGGTGCGGGACTGCGGGAGCGCCAAGTGGTGCTGGACCAGGCGAATATCGCCCGCTCCTTCGCCGGCATCGCGGACGCCACCTGGGACGCGGTGGCCACGCAACTGGCGCGCGCGCCGCGAGTGCACGTGATGGGCCTGCGCAAGTGCCACGCTCCGGCTTACCTGCTGGGCTACCTGCTCGGGCTGCTGCGGGAGGACGTCGCGAGCGTGACGGGGACCAGGGGCTCGCTGACGGACGAGCTGCGGCGCGTGCGCCCGGGAGATTGTTTCGTTGCCCTCTCGATCCATCGCTACAGCCTGGACACCGTCCGCGCGGCGCAGTGGGCCCGCAGGCGCGGCGCGCACGTGGTGGCCCTGACCGACACCCCGGTCTCGCCGCTGGCGGCGGCGGCGCACGAGACCTTCTACGTCGAGGCGTCGAGCGCCAGCGTGCTGCGGTCGATGACCGCGTTCACCTCGATCGTCCAGGCGATGTCCGGTGCGGTGGCCCACCTGCTCGGCCACGAGGTGCGTGAGACGCTGTTGGAAGAGGAACGACTCCTGGACGAATTCGGCGTCTACGCCGCCGACGGCGACTGATCTTCCGGTGCCCGTGGCTGATTCACCGGCGCCATCGCCGCATTCCGGCCCGCGCGCCGCTGGTGCAGCACGCCCGCGGCCACGGCCAGGAAGGTGACCACGAGAGTCAGCGCCAGCGGCGTCCGGGTGCCGGATCCGAACACCATGCCCACCACGATGCCCAGCAAAGTGACCAGGACCAGGTACGGCAGGTAGGAAGCCCCCCACATCCGCACCGCAGGCGCGGCGGATTCCACGGCGGCGCCGTTGCGCCGGCCGGCGATGTAGGTGGCGCAGATGTACAGGTAGACGATCACCGCGACCGCGCCGGAGGAACTGAGCAGGAAGCTGAAGACCGCCCCGGTGGGCAGGAAGTAGTTCGCGGCCACGGCCAGGAACCCGGCGCTCGCGGCGGCGAGAACCCCGGCCGCAGGCACGCCGGAACGGGTGGTGCGGCCGAGTGGTCGCGGTCCCTCGCCGCGCCGGGCCAGCGAGAACAGCATGCGCGATGCGGAATAGAGCCCGGAGTTCAGGCACGACAGCACCGCGGTGAGCACGATCAGATTCATGATGGTCCTGGCGCCGGGAATGTTCAGCAGGTTCAGCACCGCGGTGTACGGGCTTTCGGTGATCTCGGCGCTGTCCCAGGGCAGCAATGTCACGACCACCAGCATCGAGCCCACGTAGAAGATCAGGATGCGCCCGGCGACGCTGCGCATGCTCGATCGAACGGCGTCGACCGGATCGGCGGCCTCACCCGCGGCGATGGTCACCAATTCGGTGCCGAAGTAGGAGAAGAAGACCGTCAGCGACGCGGCCAGCAGGGGAGTGAAGCCGTTGGGCAGCAAGCCGCCTCGTCCCAGCAGGTTCGTCGTGCCCGGCGCCGCGTAATGCGGGAACGCGCCGCAGATCGCGGCGATGCCGATGCCGATGAAGACGACGATCGCGGCGACCTTGACCAGGGCGAACCAGAACTCGAAACGCGCGAACGAGCTGACCGCGGCCAGATTGACTCCGGTCAGAACGCACAGGAAGAGCAAGGCGAACGCCCAGGCGGGCGCGGCGGGCAGTAGTTGGTTGGCGATCGCGCCACCCGCGACGGCCTCGAACGCGACCGTCACGCACCAGTGGTAGCTGTAGACCCACCCGACCGACAGCCCGGCCCACGGCCCGAGTTCACGTGCGGCGTAGCTGGAGAACGAACCGGTCTCCGGACTGGCCGTGGCCAGTTCGGCCAGCATGCGCATCACCAGGATGACGACCACGCCGGTGCACAGATAGGCCAGGACGATGCCGGGCCCGGCGGCCGCGATCGCGTTGCCGCTGCCGACGAACAAGCCTGCGCCGATGACGCCGCCGATCCCGATCATCGTGAGCTGACGAGTGTTGATGGCGTGCTGCAGATTTCCCGCAGGGGGGATTGCGGTGGGCACGATGCCTCCCAAGGACCGTGGGCTGTGACCCGGGTAACGGATGGTCGGTCATGCAACGCCGCCCGCCTCGCGTTTGCAAATTGATTTGCATCCACTGCTGGGAATGCAATTTATATGGCATAGTGTGGCTTCGACCCCGAGCAGGAGGAACTGAAAGATGTCCACGGTGCTGGTGAGCAGGTCCGGTCCCATCGCGACGCTGACGCTGAACCGCCCGGAGCGGCTCAACGCGGTCAGCGAGGAGCTCTACGAAGCGTTGATCGGTCATCTGGTCGTCGCCGATTCCGATCCGCAGGTGCGCTGCGTGATCCTGCATGGTGCCGGTCGCGCGTTCTGCGCGGGCGCGGATCTGAAAGCGCACCGCTCCGGCACTCGAACGCCCGCCGAGCAAGCGCATTACCTCGATCTCGCGCAGCGCGCGTGCGAGCAGATCCAGCGGATGGACACGCCCGTGGTCGCCGCCGTCGCGGGCTACGCGCTCGGCGCCGGTGCCGAACTGGCCGTCAGCGCGGACTTTCTCGTCATGGCCGACGATGCCCAGATCGGTTTTCCCGAGGTGAGTATCGGGACGTTCGTCGGCGGCGGAGTCACCCATCGACTGCCCAGGCTGATCGGTCTGCGCCGGGCTGCCGACCTGCTCATCCTCGGCGAACGATGCGACGCGGCAAGGGCCTTCGACTGGGGGCTGGCCTACGCGTCCGTCTCCGGCGACATCCTTCTCGACACCGCGCGCGGACTCGCCGAATCGCTGGCCGCCAAAGCTCCGTTGCCGCTGGCGCGGATGAAGGCAGCGCTGCGCCGTGACGATCCCCTCGACGTCGCCCTCGCCACCGAGCCGCGCCAGATCCTCGAGTTGATGGCGACCCGGGACTGGGCCGAGGGCGTCGCGGCCTTCGCCGAACGCCGCACTCCTGTGTTCGAAGGAAAGTGACATGACCACACTCGACGCACCGGTCCGCACCGCGCTCGAACGGCTGGTCGACCCCCACTCCATCGTGGTGGTCGGCGCGTCCGCCGACCCGGCGAAGCGTGGGCATCAAGTCCTCCGGGCCCTGCTGGAGGACGGATACGCCCATCCCGTCTACCCGGTCAACCCGAACGCGGACCGGATCCTCGGCCTCGACGTCCTCGCCTCCATCGATCAGGTTCCCGCGGGCGCCGACGTCGCGTTGATCGCCGTGCCCGCGGCGGCGGTGCCGGGAGCGCTGCGGGAGTGCGCGGCCGCGGGTATCGCCGGAGCGGTGGTGCTGGCGAACGGTTTCGGCGAGATCGGGGCGGAGGGCGCCGACCTCGCCGCGGCGCTGGCCGAGGTGATCGAGGAGACCGGGATCCGGGTGATCGGCCCGAACACCTCCGGACTGCTGAATCTGACCTCCGGTGCGAATCTCGTCGGTCTGCCGGATGTGCCGCGCGGACCGATCAGTGTCATCACCCAGAGCGGGAACATGCTGCTGTCGCTGGTGAACGACGACCGCGCCGCGAAAGGTCCCGGCTTCCACGCGTACGTGGGGCTGGGTAACCAAGCCGACGTCCGCTACGACGAATGCCTCGTCGAACTCGCCCGTCATCCGGAAACCGGTGTGGTGGCGATCCACTCCGAGGGATTCGCCGACGGGCGGTCGTTCCTGACCGCGGCCGCCGCGACTGTGCCGGAGACGCCGGTGGTGCTGCTGCGCGGCGGGCGTTCGGAGGGTGGCCGCCGCGCCGCGGCCTCGCATACCGGCTCGATCGCCGGTTCGGACGCGGTGGCGACCGCCGTACTGCGCCAGGCCGGGGTGGAACTGGTCGACCGTTCCGACGAACTCGCTGTCGTCGCCGCGGCGCTCGCCACCTGCGTTCCCATCGCTCCCGGCCGCACGGTGGCGGTCCTCAGCGACGGCGGCGGTCACGCCGCGTTGGCGGCGGATGCCATGGCCGCGCAGGGCATCGAAGTGGCGCGGCTGAGCGAGCGAACCCGGCGGCAGTTGCGGCGGCTGCTCGGCAGCGCCGCCGCGGTGGCAGGCCCGGTGGACATCGCGGGCGCCGCCGACGCCGACCCGATGGTCTTCGCCGAAGCCGCCGAGATCCTCATGCGCGACCCCGCTGTGGGTCTCGTGCTGATCATCGGGCTGTACGGCGGCTACCATCTGCGGTTCGATCCAGCGTTGCGCGAGGCCGAAGACGCCGCCGCGGGCGCCTTGCTCGCGCTCTCCGCCGAATACGATGTGCCGCTGTTGATCCAGAGCTGCTACGCGAGTCTCGATATCGCCAACCACGACCGGCTGCGGGCGGGCGGCGTACCGGTGCTCGGCTCGATCGAGCACGCCGCACGGGTGGTCGCCGCCTTGCAGCGGCGTGGCCGCGTGCGGGCCGACCGCGCCCGGCGTTCCTCACTGCTGTTGCCGCCGCCGGCTCGGCCCATCCCGGGATCGGGAGTTCTCGACGAGCCCGCCGCGCGGCGGGCGCTGGCGGACGCGGGAGTCGACGTCGGCGAATGGACCTTCGTGCGCGACCTCGACGCGGTGGGCGCGGCCGTCGCCGCGTTCGGTCGGCCCTGCGCGGTGAAAGTCGTCTCCCCGCAGGTGATCCACAAGTCCGACGTGGGAGGGGTCAGGCTGGGCGTGGTGGCCGCAACCGCGAGCGAGCACGCCGCGGCCATCGTCGACGCGGTCACCGCGAAAGTGCCCGGCGCCCGCATCGACGGCATGATCGTGACGCCCATGGCCGACGCCGGTGTGGAGTTGCTCGTGGGCGCCACTCGCGATCCGGTCTTCGGGCCCGTGCTGGCGTTCGGCACCGGCGGGGTGCTGGTCGACGCGGTGCGGGACGTCACCTTCCGGGCGGTCCCGCTCACCGAATCGGAAGCGGGCCAGATGATCCAGGAGACGATCGCTTCCCGGATGCTCGACGGCTACCGGCATCTGCCTGCGGTCGATCGCGACAGTCTCGCGCGTTTTCTCGTCCGTGTCGGGGACTTCGTTGCCGAGCACCCGGAGATCTCCGAACTGGATCTCAATCCGGTGATCGCGTCGGGGTCCGCCCGCACCCCGGTCGACGTGCGAATCGTGCTGACCGAGAACCCCGCCGGAGATCGCGATGAGTGACCCGCTCCTCATCGAACGGACCGGGGATGTGGTCGTCTGGACCTTGAATAACCCGCAAGCCCGCAATCCGATCTCCGAAGCCGACACCATCGCCGCCATCGAGGACGCGGTGGCGTCGGCCAACCGGGATCACAGTCTGCGGGCGGCGATCCTCACCGGCGCGGGCCCGGCGTTCTCCTCCGGCGGCAACGTCAAGCACATGCGCACGCGGACCGGGATGTTCGGCGGCACACCGGCGCAGCTGCGACAGGCATACCGGCACGGTATTCAGCGCATCCCGAAAGCCCTGTACCACTGCGAGATACCCACCATCGCCGCCGTCAACGGCCCGGCCGTCGGCGCGGGGTTGGATCTGGCGCTGATGTGCGATATGCGCGTCGCCGCCACCACGGCGGTCTTCGCCGAGAGCTTCGTCAAAGTCGGGCTCGTCCCCGGTGACGGCGGCGCCTGGCTGCTGCCGAGGGCGATCGGCATGGCAAGGGCCTGCGAGATGGCCTTCACCGGCGAGCCGATCGATGCGAACACCGCACTCGACTGGGGACTGGTCTGCGAAGTGGTCGAGCCGAGCGCCCTCATGGCGGCGGCCCGCGGGCTCGCCGCCCGGGTGTGCGGCAATCCGCCGCAGGTGCTGCGGATGACCAAGCGGCTGCTGCGTGAGGGAACACACCAGAGCTTGGAAAGCCTGCTGGAACTCTCGGCCGCGATGCAGGCCGCCGCGCACCACACCGAGGACCATCACGAGGCCCTTTCCGCCATCTCGGAGCGCAGACCTCCCGAGTTCACCGGCGGCTAGACCTTGCGGTTCTCCGACTTGATCAGCCACGCCAGTTTCTCCAGCGAGGCGGTGATCTGATGGAGCAGATCGCTGGTGCTCGGGTCTTCGGCGTCCACGGCGTCGTGCACGTCGCGGATGGTGTCGATCGCCGCGTACGTCCTGGTCGTGATGAGATCGACGACGTCGGCGGAGTTCACCTCTTGGGCCGGGAAGGGCGGCAGGCTGGTCGTCGCGGCGACGGTGTCGGACCGTCCGTCGGGCACCGCGTCGAGGGCTCGCATCCGCTCGGCGATGGTGTCGCTGCCCTCCCTTGCCGCGTCGACGAGTTCGTCGAGCTGCAGGTGCAGATCGCGGAAGTTGGTTCCGACGACGTTCCAGTGGGCCTGCTTACCTTGCAGGTGCAGTTCGATGAGATCGACGAGGACGCGCTGCAGGTCGGCCGCCAGCCGCGGGGAACCGGTGAAATTCCGGACCTCGTCGGCGAGACGACGATTGGTTCGCTTCTGGGTCTGATGTGCCGTGGTCATGGTTGCACTCCTTTCGGATCTTCAGGGAGAACAACGCCTGGCTTTATTGGAACAATTCCAGATTATGCTGTCGGCTGGGTCACTGTTCGTCGGTGGCCTCCTCGCCGCCGTCCGTCCGGCGGTATTTCACGCGGCGGCAGAGGGCCCGTCCGGTCCGCGCGTGAGGTACGCCGCGTCTACTTCGCCGGTGGCGGGGCGCCGCCGCCGGGGATGGCGGCAGCGTGGACGGTGGTGTATTCGGCTTGCACTTTGTAGTAGCGCGATCGCGGGCCGTAGGCGGCGTAGAGGGTGAAGCCGCGTGGGCCCTCGAAGGCGCGCGGGGCTCCGTCGACGAAACGGGTCAGCACCGGATCGAGGTGACGCGGGAAGTTCTCTTCCTGATAGCGCTGCGGGAAGCAGACTCGCTGCATGCGCGGCGATGTCCAGGAAAACGTGCGGTAGACGTTGAACGTGCCGTCGAACAGGGCCAATTCTTCGTCGGTGGCCGCCACGAAATTCAGATCGGTCAGGATCGTGGCGATGTCGTCGGCGCCGACCGCACCAGGGGGCAGCACCTGGGAGTACAGGTTCATGGTTCGCGCGGGGAAATCGACCGCAAGGATGCCGACCTTGCCGCCGTAGCGGGTCAAGTGCTCGGCATGCGAGCGTGCCGCGTCCGGGATACCGGGAAAGGCGAGCATCCGCTCGACATCGAGGACGTCGGCGAAGAACAGCCAGACCTTCTGCACACCGCCGGTGAGGGAGAGGTCGACGGCTGATCCCGCCGGGATCTCCGCGCAGACCTCGTGCAGCAGTCGCTCCATCGGATGTCCGGTGAAGCTGATCAGTCCGGCTTCGCGCAACGTCTCCACCAGCTCGGCCGGTGGACCCGAGTGCTGC
Organism: Nocardia sp. NPDC019323; assembly: GCF_044389845.1. NCBI lineage: Bacteria > Bacillati > Actinomycetota > Actinomycetes > Mycobacteriales > Nocardiaceae > Nocardia > Nocardia sp. NPDC019323. The sequence continues at coordinate 49,116 of NZ_JBIRYN010000014.1, read as the reverse complement.
ACCCTGGCGTTGACTTCGCGGTCGGGGACCGGATGGGTCGTGGTGCGCACACCTACCACCGAGCCGGTCCACAGCTCGGCGAGGGCTTCGAGCACCGGATCCACCACGGCGGGGTCGTAACCTGCTCGGGCCAGGCGCGCGAATTCCCGCAAATCCCGGCGCAGCCGGTCGAGCGTGACAGTGGCCGATGCGCTGCTCATACGTCAACCCCGAATACTCTCACCGCCAGGTGAGAAGCCAAGTCCGTCAACAACGACTCGTCACCCTAGCCGCGCGGCCGTCCGGCCGCTACGCGGTTTCGGGTCTGTGTTTCGCCCGCTTCGGTAGGGTTCGCGGCGGGAGCCGGGCACGAACGGAGCCGGAAAGGAGCGCGCACCATGCCGCTGGTCGGGCGGGATGACGAGCTGAAAGAGCTGGTAGCGCTCGTCGAGGGCCCCGGGGATCGCCACGGGGTTCTGATCCGGGGTGAGGCCGGGGTCGGGAAGTCGGCGCTGGTTCAGGAGGCGATCGCCGCGGCGGCCATCTCGGGCTCGCGGGTGCTGCGGACGGCGGGGGCGGAGTCCGAGCAGAACTACGCCTACGCCGGGCTGCACCGGCTGCTGTATCCGCTGCGAAAGTCGCTGGACGGGCTGCCCGCCCGGCAATTCGACGCGCTGACAAGCGCTCTGGGCCTGTCGGACAGCGGCGAGGAACCCACGGCATATCTGGTCGGGCTCGCGGCGCTGACGCTGCTGACCGACGTGGCGGCCGAACGGCCGCTGCTTTGCGTCGCGGAGGATGTGCAGTGGCTCGACCCCGCCAGCGCGGAGGTCCTCGCGTTCGTCGCCCGCCGCATCGATGCCGAGCCGGTCGCACTGATCGCCACCCTGCGCGAGGGGAACGGCACGCCGCTCGCCGACGCGGGGCTGAGCGTGCTGAGGCTCGAACCGCTGTCGGAGGACGACGCCGCCGCGCTGCTGGACCAGGCGGCCCCCGGGTTACCCGCGCGAATCCGCGATCGGCTGCTGGCCGAGGCGCACGGCAACCCGCTGGCGCTGACCGAGCTGCCGACCGCGGTGAGCGATCTCGCGGAGCTTCCCGCGCCGCCGCCGCTGACCGAACGGCTGGAACGCGCTTTCACCGCGCGCAGCGCGACGCTGCCCGCCGCCACCCGGACCGCGCTGCTGGTCGCCGCACTCGACGACAGCGACTCCGCCACCGAGATACTCGCCGCGGCGAGCGTTCTCCTCGGCACACCGGCCGAGCTCGAAATCCTCACGCCCGCTATCGAATCCCGGCTGCTGGCCACCGGGCCCGGCACCGTCGTCTTCCGGCATCCCCTGATGCGCTCGGCTTTGATCGCGACGGCGACGGCCGACGAGCGTGCGCGCGTCCACCGCGCGCTCGTCGACGTCATCACCGACCCGGAACGGCGCGCATGGCGGCGGGCCGCGGCCGCCGCCGGCCCGGACGAACAGGTGGCGCGCGAGTTGGAGGAGGTCGCCGAACGGGCGCGGCACGGCGGCGGCGCCGTCACCGCATGGGAGCGAGCCGCCGACCTCAGCGGCGACCCGCGGCGGCGCGCGGACCGATTGCTGCGCGCGGCCGAAGTCGCCGTCGATTCCGGCCGCCGTGATACCGCCGAGCGGCTCGTCGCGGCCGCGCGCGCACTGCCCACCACATCCCGGCAGCGGGCCACGGCGGCCTGGCTGCTCAGCGGATTCGACGACGGCGTACGCGAAAGTCCCTCGCGGATCGGCGAGTTGGCGAAGCTGGCCGCCTCCGTCGCCGCCGACGGGCACCCGGACGCGGCGATGCGGATCCTGTGGGGTGCGGCGATGCGCTGTTTCTGGGCCGAACCCGAGCCAGGGGCGCGCCCCGCGCTGCTGGCCGTGGCCGACGACCTTCCCATCCCCGACGATGATCCGCGCCTGGTCGCGGTCTCCGCGTATGTCGCTCCCTTCGAGCGAGGGGAACGGGTTATCGGCATGCTGCGCGCCCTGGCCGCGGGCGCCGGTCGTGCTCCCGAGGTCGACCGGTTTCTGGGCAGCGCGTCCCTGCAGGTGGGCGCTTTCGATCTCGCCGCCCACTTCTCCGCCGCGGCCGCACCGGGATTCCGCGCCGACGGGCATCTGGGGCTGCTGCCGCGTGCGCTCACCGTGCAGGCGTGGAGCCTGGCTCGCCTCGGCGATCTCACCGCCGCCGCGCCCGCCGCGGCCGAGGCCGCGGACTTCGCCCAGGAAACCGGTCAGCCCTTCATGTATGGGCTCGCCATCGCCGTGCAAGCCGAAATCGCCGCGCTGAGAGGTGATTACGCGCAGGCGGCGACGCTGGCGGGTACTGCGGAACGGGTCGGACTCGCCGCGGGCGCACGACCGGTCCTGGCCACGGTGCGACTCGCGCGCGGGCTCGCGGCGCTCGGCGAGGGCCGGTACGACGACGCCTTCGCCGATCTGCGCCGGTTGCACGATCCGCGGGACCCGTCGTATTCGCCCGCGCTGCGCGCCTATTTCCTGGCCGAACTCACCGACGCGGCGATTCGGGCCGGGCGGGCCGACGCGCTGCGAGATGTGCTGCGCGACCTGGAGCGAGCCGTGGCGTCCACGCCCTCGCCCGCTCTGCACATCGGATGGCGATACGCCCATGCCCTCTTGGCCGACGACGACGCAGAAGCTCACTTCACCAGCGCGCTCGCCGAAGACCTCACCGTCTGGCCCGCCGAGCGGGGGCGGCTGCACCTGTCCTACGGTGAATGGCTGCGGCGGCAGCGCCGGGTCGTCGAATCCCGCACCGAGCTGCGCACGGCCAGGGAGATCTTCGACGCGCTCGGGTTCAGCGCGTGGAGCGAACGAGCCCGGCTGGAACTGCGCGGTGCCGGGGAATCGAGCCCGAACCGCGACCCCGACGCCCGCGACCGGCTGACGCCGCACGAGCTGAGCATCGCCAGGCTGGCGGCCCAGGGGCTGACCAACCGGGAGATCGGGCAGCGGCTGTACCTGTCGCATCGAACCGTCAGCACTCACCTGCATCGGATCTTCCCCAAGCTCGGCGTCAGCTCCCGCACGGATCTGGCGGCGCTTCTGCCCGCCGACGACGCGACCGTGTGACGCGCGCCGGGCATGCGCCGAGCGGGCGGCGCACCGTCCCCGATGACCGACGGCGATTACGTCATCCGACGCTCGCGACGGCATCCGGTCGCTGCCTAGCGTCATCGGCGTGGCCGGAAAGGGCGATGAGCTCCGGCTCGGCACCACCGGCCCTCCGCGAAGGCTACTAGGAGTTCGGATGACCATCAGCAGACGACGACTGTTCGGCGGAGCGCTCGCGGCGGGCGCCACGGGCCTTGCCGGGACCTCGCTGGCGGCCTGCGCCGCCGACCGCGCCGCCGCACCGGGCGCCGACCTGCGCGCGGGAGCCGGAGCCAACACCACACTCGGTCCGGTCAAGCAGATCGATGCCGGGGTCCTGAACGTCGGATACGCCGAATTCGGCCCCGCCACCGGGCAACCCGTCGTGCTGCTACACGGCTGGCCGTATGATCCCTACAGTTTCGCCGATGTCGGGCCGCTGCTCGCCGCGGCCGGGTACCGGGTGATCGTTCCGTATCTGCGCGGCTACGGACCCACCACCTTCCTTTCCGATCGGACCGTGCGCAACGGCCAGCAGACCGCGATCGCGCGCGACATCGTCGACCTCATGGACGCCTTGCACATCGATCGCGCGGTGCTCGGCGGATTCGACTGGGGCGCGCGGACGGTCGACGTCATCGCCGCACTGTGGCCGCAACGCTGCAAGGCGATCGTGTCGGTGAGCGGATATCTCGTCACCCAGATCGCGGCCAATCAGCAACCGCTCGCGCCGGAGGCCGAACTCGGCTGGTGGTATCAGTACTATTTCGCCACCGAGCGCGGGCGGCTGGGCTACAGCCGCAATCGCCGCGAATTCAACAAGCTGATCTGGCGGCGCGCGTCCCCGCAATGGAACTTCGACGACGCCACCTACGAACGCAGCGCCGCCGCCTTCGACAATCCCGATCACGTCGACATCGTCATCCACAACTACCGATGGCGGCTCGGCCTGGCGCCCGGTGAACCCGAATTCGACGCCTACGAACGGCAACTCGACGGAGCCACCGTCACCGTGCCCGCCATCACCGTCAGCAGCGATTTCGACGGCGCGGCCAAGGACGGAAAAAGCTACCGCGGCAAATTCGCCGGCAAATACGAGCATCGTGTGCTCGACGGCATCGGGCACAACGTTCCGCAAGAGGCGCCACGCCCGTTCGCCCAGGCCGTGATCGACGCCGACCACCTGTGAGCGCGCGGTGTACGTAGGGCCCGCCATCGCGACGGCGTCGCCGAGCAGCGGATTACGTCAGCACAGCGTCACACGACGGATTCGGCGGCCTGCCCGCGACAGCGATGCTCGATGAGCGTCCGGAACCGCCGACACGGGGCCGGAATCGCAGACACAGACCGCATCGATCGATTCTCGAGGAGCAGCCCGATGGCCACCGTTCGCTTCCACCTGCTGTCCACCCTGTCCCCGGCCGAGGTCGTACGCGTGCTCACCGATTTCGGCCCCGCCCGCGCCGAAGCATGGCCGAGCATCGACGCCGAGCACTTCGTCGTGCACGAGCGCGGTGACACCTGGGCGGAGGTCACCGAGGGCACCGCGGCCGCGTGGGAACGCGCCCGTTACGAATGGGATCCGGCCGGTGACACCGTCACCGTCACCACCCTGGACTCCAAACTCTTCGGCGCGGGCGGCGGCTGGGTCTTCCGGGCCGCCCCCGACGAGGACGGCACCCGGGTCGACGTGGAATTGACGCGCACTCCGCGGACGGTCAAAGGCAAGATCCTCGCCGCGCTGCTGCCCTTGGTCGGCCCGTCCTCGCTGCGCAAGTCCTTCGCCGGCCCGCTGCGGGCAGCGTGATGACCGCGCGGCATGCGGCCACGCACGACAGCCCGCTACCCTCCGAGCCGCACCCCGGCAGGCAGGCGGCGGGCGCCGTCGCCGCGCTTTTCGCGGGCCCGGCGGCGCTGTGGCTGGGAGCCGAGACCGCGGTACTGCACGGCCGGGGACCGGCGGTGTGGGAGTTCACCGGCTGATCGTGACCGCGCTGTGCCCGCGCGGATTTCGGATGCTCTGTGACCGCTAGGACTGCTCGGTGCGGAGGATATTCAGCCGTAAGCCGCTGGTCGCGAGTGGGTTCAACGGCCGGCCATGTGGTCAGCGGGTGGCCCGCGCGGCTTGCTCGATCACGTCGGCGACCACATCGGGGTGCGAGACGGCCACGGAGTGCGAAGCGGCGACCTCGGTGATGCTGGCGTGGGCGCGCTCGGCCATGAACCGCTGGGCCGCGACCGGAATGTTCCGGTCTTCGGTGGTGATGACGTCCCAGCTGGGTTTCTCGGTCCATGCCGCGCCGGTGGCCTTCTCCTCCAGCGCGGACTGCGCGATCGGCCGCTGGGCGGCGGCCATCAGGGCGGCGCGGTCGGCGGAGACGTCGGCGGCGAACTGCTGAGGGAATTCGTCCTGCTGGATATAGAGGTCCGTGCCGGCGCCGCCGTCGATTCCGATGAACGGCACCGGGTTCAACGTGCCGGGCAGGGTGGAGCCCGGATACTTTCCGGTCAGCTCCAGCGCGGTCTCGCCCGGCGCGGGCAGGAAGGCGGCGACAAAGACCAGCGCCTTCACCTCGTCCTTTCCGGCGGCGGCCGCGCTGATGACGGAACCGCCGTAGGAATGTCCGACCAGGATCACGGGGCCGCCGATGTGGTCGACGAGCGCCCGCAGCGTGGTGGCGTCCGCGGCGGGTCCGCGCAACGGGTTGGCGGCGGCCACCACGGGATAGTGGTCCGCGCGCAACTTCTCGATCACGTCGTTCCAGCTGGATCCGTCGGCGAAGGCGCCGTGTTCGAGGACGATCGTCGGTTTCGGCGCGTCCTCGGTGGGGCCGGCGTGCGTGGTTCTGCTCGCGGTGCACGCGACGGCGAGACCGCCCGCGGCGATCGCGGCCGCGATCGCGGTGGTTGCTCGGGTGGTGCGCCGCCGGATGCGACCGCGTCCGATTTCGACCATGTGGTTCGTCCTTCGTACGGGTGTGGTGCAATTCGTGCGATCTACTGTCGGTCGTGCGGCATACCCGCCACATCCGTCAGGTGACGCTGCGCGCGACGTAGTTCCGGCGGTCGAGTAGTCGCGAAATGCGCTGTCGCCCGAACCATGGCAAGTTGGCAGCGTGAACGTGTCAGAGTTGATCTACAACGTCGTAGTCGTCGCGCACCTGCTCGGAATGGCCGCCGTGGTGGGTGGTTACGTGGCCGGGCGCCCCAACGTATCGGACGTCATGGTCTGGGGCGCGCGGTTGCAGGTGGTCACCGGGCTGGTCCTGGTCGGCATGGCCGAATCGATCGACTCGCTCGGCAAGGATCCGAACATGGTGAAGATCGGCGTGAAGCTGGTCGTCGCGGTGGCGGTGGCGGCGTTCGCCGAGATCGGGCACGCGGACGAGAAGCGAGGCAAGCCGGTGCCGTGGCTGAGCGACGCCGCCGGCGTGCTGGCGATCGCCAACGTCCTGGTGGCCGTGCTGTGGACCTGAGATGTCCGGCGCCCCCGCGGCGCCGGACATGCCTCACCCCTCGAACAGCGATTGCCCGAGATAGCCGCCCGGTGCGGCTACCCCGGGCGGGATGGCGAACACCGCGGAACCGATCGGGGTCGTCCACACATTGAGGGCGTCGAACTCCGCGAGCCGGCGTTGCACCGGAAGGAACTGGCTGTCGACGTCCCGCTGGTAGGCGGCGAACAGCAGACCCGAGTTGGACGTGGCGCCCGGCGTCGGCGCGTCGTCGTAGTTGTAGCCGCGGCGCAGGAAACGCTCGCCGTCGCTGGTGTGGTGCGCGCGAGCGATGTGTGACGACGGCGGGATGACCGGAATCCCGTTCGTGTCGACGGCCGTGAAGTCCGGCTCGTCGAACTCGTGGTGTCCGGTGAGCGGCGCACCGTCGGCGATGGTGCGGCCGATGGTGAGTTCCCTTTCTTCTCGGTCGATCTGATCCCAGGTGTCCAGCGTCATCGCGATCCGCCGCAGGACGCACGAGGTGCCGCCGCCCAGCCAGGGCTGCGCGGCCCCGCCGTCCCACACCAGACGGTCGAATTCCGGTGTGCCGGGCGCCAGGTTCACCGTGCCGTCGACCTGGCCCATCAGGTTGCGCGGTGTGCGGCCGGGAGCGGCATCACGGAACCCGCGCTGCACCCAGCGCACAGTGACCAGCGAGGTGACGCTGCGGCACAGCACACGCACCGTGTGCGACACCGTGGTCGCCTCGTCGGCGCACACCTGCAGGAGCAGATCGCCTCCGGTCCAGGCGGATTCGAGCCGATCGATGGTGAACGGCGGCAGCGGCCGCAGCCAGGACGGCTTGCGGTGCTCCAGCCCGGCCGCCACGAACATCGCCGGCCCGAAACCCACCGTGACGGTGAGCCGCGCCGGGCGCAGCGCGAGTTCGGGTTCGGTGTCCGCGAGGGCGGGGCGGCCCTCGGTCAGCCGGGCGGCGTCGCCGGTCCATATCTTCAGCAGGCCCACGAGGTCGTCGCGCCGGACGCCCGGTCGCAGATCGACGGCGACGAACGCCGCGTGCGCTTGCGGGCGGGTGCCGATACCCGCTTGGTGCGCTCCGTAGAACGGCTCCGTCGCCGCCCACGGCGATGGATCGGAATCCCGCCGTCCGATGCGGGCGGCCGCGCCGAGCCCGACACCTGCGACGCCTGCCGCGGCGGCCCCGCCGCCCAGCAGACGCCGCCGGTTGATCCGTGCGGGACGCGGTCCGTTCCGGTCAGCCACCGTGCGCGGGGGTCTGCGCGCCCGCATGTGCCTCGCCGCCCGCGTGGTCGGGCAGGTAATTCTCCTGGTTGCCCGCGAAGTCGCGCACCTGAGCGGTGAAGGTGGTGGTCGAGCCGTCGTCGAAGGTCAGCGTGACCGACGTCTCCGACCCCGTGCGCAGGGGCCCGCGCAGGTCCATGAACATGATGTGATCCCCGCCGGGGCGCAGCTGGGTGCGGCCGTGCGCGGGAATCACGAAGCCGCCGCGTTTGGGCCGCATCGCCTTCGTCCCGTTCGCGTCGACGACCACTTCGTGCAATTCGATCCGGCCGGAGGCGGGACTGGTGGCCGAGACGATGGTGCGCGGGGTGTCGCCGCTGTTGATCAGGTCGCCGAACGCGGCCGACATCCCGCTGTCGGCGGCCTTGACCCACTGGTCGGAGATGGTCACCGCGTCGGCTGATGCGACGTCGCCGGTCTTGTCGGCCGACGAGCACGCGGTCAGGAGAAGGGGCACCGCGGCGGCGGCGAGCGCGCCACGCAGGAGGCGAGCGGCCCGGGGTGGAAGGAAAAGGTTGTCAGGCATGGGGACTCCACAAGTCGTGAGATTCGGTGGGTGCGCGCCGACGAAAGCGCAGGCGCATCGGCCGATCCGTCGGCGGGCGCTGGTCAGCCGTGCTGTCGGTGAACACGTCGAGCATCGCCACAAGACCGGGAACTCCGGCGGCGGGGGCTTCGATCGAATCCTGCAGCCGCACCGCGGATTCTTCGAGAACGCAGGGCACGGGATTCGCGGCGAACCGGCTCGTCGGCTCGATGCCCGTGTCGGCTACCGCAGTCGAACCCGGTGCGGGACGGCGTGTGCCGGCCATAGCGGACGGGCGTGTGCCAGCTGCGGCGGACGGCGTTCGTCCCTGTGGACGACGGCGTTCGCCGACCGCGTCGGACGGCGACGATCCGAGGTCGCGGACCGAGCGTCGAGTGCGGGGCCGGGACGATGGCGCTGCTCGTCGGCGCGAGGTAGAGGTCAGCGCGGCGGTGGCGGCCCGCGCAGGCCGCAGCCGGAACCGAGCAGCGGGAGACGTGGATGGGGCGGAGCATGCTCGAACGCGGGCGAGCCGATCCGGACCGGTGCGCTCGGCCCTTCGCCGAGCACGCGCACCGTGCGGCGCACGTCGGAAGCCGCGCGCAGCACAGCGTGTTCGGCGGCGCGGATGAGCAGCGCGCCGAGCGGGACGGCCGCCAGATGCGTGCCGAGCATGACCGAGGTCGCGCCCGCGTCGTGCTGATGCGGGGCCGACAGCGTGGACGCGATGTGCGCGACTGCTTGCGCCACCGCGAGCGTGGCCATCATCTCGGCGATGCCGTGCCGGTGGGGCCGCGCCCCGGCCAGCACGCCCACCGCCGCGCAGGCGGCGATCAGCAGCGCGACAGGCGCGGCCCCGGGCGCCATCGTGCCGCCGCCGAGCGCGTGCGCGGCGATGCTCACCGCTGCGGCGGCGGATCCGACGAACGCGCCGCGCAGTCGCGCCGCCATCATCGTCGGATTACGCACCAGCTCATACTACCGTCTGTCGTAGCTTTTGTTCGCATCGGAACGGACCTGCGCCGGGATGTCCAGCCGAGCCGCGCAATCGCGCCCAAACGCTCTGCGGTGCAGCGTTTCCGCCTGCCGGCCGGAGCCTCACACCGTGACGGTCGCGTGCACCAGATTGTGGTCGGACACCCCGCCGATGTCGTCGACCGACGCCGCCGTGACGGTCGCGCCGTGCACCACTACGTGGTCGATGTGCTGCGATTTCGCGCCCGAGGAACGCGGGCGGGTTGGTAGCCCGTCGGCGCTGTGCTCGGCGACCACGAAGTCCTCGCCCAGCGCGGCGGCGACGGTGGCGCGGTCGGTGTTGAAGTCGCCCAGCAGCACCGCGGCGTCCTCCGCTGCGTCGGTGGCGAGTTCGGCCAGGCGGGCGAACTGGTCGGTGCGCCGCCGGTCGCCGGTGACGTGGGTGGCGATCACCGTCAGGCCGCCGACGTCCACGACCAGCGCGCCCTTGCCGTGATCGTGGGCGAAGGATTCGGCGGTCACCTCCCTGCTCGGCCCCGCGGTGAGCACCACGAGGTACTCACCGCCGTCGAGCAGCGAGCTGGGCATGCGCCGCGGCGTCGGCAGCCGTTGATACCGCATCGCGTGGAAGGTCCGGTCCGGCAGGGCCATTCGCAGGCTCGCCAGCTGATCACCGCTGACCTCCTGTAACGCGATGATCCCCTCGGTGCGTTCGGCCACTCGCGCGGTGACTTCGGCGATCCGCGCGCCCTCGTCCGGCCAGCGGGTGGCGACGTCCTCGTACCAGTTCTCGGCGTGGACGCGATGCAGGACGTTCCAAGTGGCCACCGTGATCACCTTCGCGATGGTATGCGAACCGGGTGAAACAGGTTGCGGTGCGGGCTGTGCCGAGGCGGTGCGCGATCAGCTCGCGCCTTCGATGTCGATGCCTTGCTGCAGCGACTCGACCGCCTGATCGAGGACGCGGTACAGGGCCGGCACCGAGTGGTCCGCGCCCAGCATCCAGTGGTCGAGGCCGACGCCGAAGGCCGCGAAGCAGGCCGAGGCCGTGAGCTGCGGTCGCAGATCGTCGGCGGGAAGCCCGGCGCGGGCGGCGAAGTTCAGCGCCATCGCGCGCTGGCGTCCCAGTGCTCCGATGAAGTTCTCCCGCCGCAATTCCGGGTTGCCCACCAGCAGCTGCCTGGCCCGGCGCGCCGTCTCCGCCTGGCGGTCGCGCGAGCTGGTGTCGTGCTCGTCGAGCAAGAAGTCGCGCAGCGCCGCCCGCAGCGCGGTCAGTACCGATTCGCTCGCCGGGCGCCGGTCGACGGCGGCGAGCAGCTGCGCCATGAGGTCTTCTTCGTGGCTGAAGACCACCGCGAGTTTCGACGGGAAGTGACGGTGGAAGGTGCGCCGGGACACCCGCGCCGCGTCGGCGATCTGCTGCACCGTGGTCTGCTCGAACCCGTGGGATTCGAACAGCCGCAGCGCCGCGTCGACCAATTCCCGCCGCACCCGCGCCTTCTCGCGGTCACGCGCACCGTTCACACCCGTCATACCCGCTCTCTCCCCGCGATGTCACCATCATTGATGTCTCAAAGTGACACTTTAGCCGCTACAGTGTCTCGGCGAGACACCAAACCGATGACCGAGAGGTGGCGCCATGTCGGTGCGACGTACAGCAATCACCGTGGCCGTGGCCGCACTGCTCTTCGCGGGGCCTCCGCTGGGTTCGGCCGTGGCGGAGCCCGCGCCGGGCGCGGCCGCGGGCACGGTCGCCACCGACGAGGCGCTGCCCGAACAGCTGTGGATCGAAGGCACGGGCGCGGCTCGCCGCTTGACGTACTGGACCAGGACCTCCGACGACCGGCCCGCGCTGGCGAGCGGCGCCGTCTTCGTTCCCGCCGGCACGCCGCCGAGCGGCGGCTGGCCGGTGCTGTCCTGGGAGCACGGGACGGTCGGCCTCGCCGACGAGTGCGCGCCGTCGACCGCGGGCCGCAGCAAGCGCGACCTGGACTATCTGGCGACCTGGTTGCGCCAGGGCTACGCCGTCGTCGCGACCGACTACATCGGTCTGGGCACCCCGGGGCCGCACGCGTACCTGGACGGACGCGCCGAGGCGCACGCGGGGATCGACATGGTGCGCGCGGCCCGCGCCGTCGACGATTCGCTGTCGTCGAAGTGGGTGGCGATCGGTCAGTCCCAGGGCGGTGGAGCCGCGGTGTTCACCGCCTCGCTGGCCACGGCCTACGCCCCCGAACTCGACTACCGCGGCGCCGTCGCCACCGGCCCCGCCTCCAACGTCGTCGAGGCCGCCTCGTTCCTCGGGCCCGACGCGCCCCCGATCGACAACGCGCACCTCACCGCCTATATCGCGTACGTGATGAACGGACTGAAGGCGGCGCGACCGGGCTTCGATCTCGACAGCTATCTCAGCCCGGTCGGCAAGCAACTGGCAACCGCCGCCGAATCGCTGTGCTTCCAGCCGCTGGCCGACCGCGCGCAAGGAATCTCGGTCGACCGGTTGTTCTCGCGCCCGCTCGCGGACGGCGATTTCGTCGCAACGGCTCGCCCGGTCATGGATGTTCCGCTCACCGGCTACGACCGGCCGCTGTTCATCGGGCAGGGCACCAACGACACCGACGTCCCCGCTCCGCTGACCGCGAAGCTGATCGCCGATATGGAATCGCACGGCGTCCGGCCCGAGGTCCACGTGTATCCGGGCAAGGATCACAGCGCCACGATGGCCGCTTCACTGTCGGACAGCATTCCGTTCGTCGCGCGGCTGTTCGCCTGACCCGAGTGCGGGCCGCGCTCAGGCGCGCGCGGCCGCGGGCTCGAGGTCGGTTGTCTGCGGCAGTCCCTCGGTGGGCTTGCGCACCGGGATGGCCAGTGCGACCAGCGCCGCGAGCACCGAGACGCCACAACCGATCAGCAATCCGGTGCGGAAACCGGCCTCGGTGGGGATGGTGTGCCCACCGAGGCGGGTGCTCATCTGCGCGAGGACCACGCCGACGACCGCGGCCGACACCGTGGTGCCGATCGAACGCATCAAGGTGTTGAAGCTGTTGGCGGACGCGGTTTCCGACAGCGGGACCGCGCTCATGATGAGCGCGGGCATCGAGCCGTAGGCGAGGCCGACGCCACCGCTGCACACGCAGGTCACGATGAGCAGCCCCCAGGCGGACCCCATCAGCACGACCGAGGAGCCGTAGCCGATGGCGATCACCAGGCTGCCTACGGCGAGCGTCACCTTCGGCCCGCGCGCGGCCGAGAGCCGGGCGCCGAGCGGGGAGACCGCCATCATCACCAGTCCGGCGGGCGCCATCCACAATCCCATCGCCAGCATGGATTGTCCGAGGCCGTAACCGGTCGCCAGCGGCAGTTGCAGCAATTGCGGCACGATCAGCGACTGCGCGTACATGGCGAATCCGACCACGATCGAGGCGGCGTTGGTCAGCAGCACCTGCGTGCGCGCGGTCACCCGCAGATCGACCAGCGGATCCGCCGTCCGCAGTTCCCACCAGCCCCAGACCGCCAGGACCACGACCGCGACCGCGAACAGGCCGACAACGGTTCCGCTCGTCCAGCCCCAGTCGCCGCCCTTGGACACCGCCAGCAACAGGCACACCAGCGCCGTGCCGAGACCGAGCGCGCCAGGAACGTCGAAACCGCCGCCGCCGCCGCGCGCCGGGATGGCGGGCACCAGCAGCCAGATCAGCGTGGCCACACCCGCGCTCAGCACCGCCGAGCCCCAGAACAACACACGCCAGCTGGCATTCTCGGCCACCGCCGCGGCCAGCGGAAGCCCCAGCGCGCCACCGATGCCCATCGACGCGCTCATCACCGCGATGGACGTGCCGAGCCGTTCGGCGGGCAGCACGTCACGCAGCGCGCTGATGCCGAGCGGGACCACGCCCATGCCGATGCCCTGCAGGCCGCGACCGGCGATCATCGGCACGACCGAACTCGCGAGCGCGCAGACCAGCGATCCGGCGATGAGCGGGACCGTGCACGCCAGCAGCATGCGGCGCTTGCCGTAGAGATCGCCGAGGCGTCCGGTGATCGGGGTGGCCACCGCGCCGGCGAGCAACGTCGCCGTGATCACCCAGGATGCGTTGGACGCCGTGGTGTCCAGGATCCGGGGCAGGTCCCCGATCAGCGGCACCACCAGGGTTTGCATCAGTGCGGCGACGATGCCCGCCGCCGCGAGTACGCCGACGATGCCCTCGGACCGAGCTGCCGATGGTGCTGTCACGCGGGTCTCCCTCTCTCTCGATTCTTGTGCACAGTACACATAAATTGCACTATGCACAACAGTTGTATTATGCAAATGTGCTGGTCTCGCCGTGGGGGTGTGGTATAGGTGCGGAGATGAGCCCGGGAGCTGGCGAATATCGGCAGGAGCGTTGCGTGGACAAGCCCGTATCTTCGGTGGAGTTCGAGACCATGCTGCTGGGGCGGCACAGCCTCAGCGCCAAGGCCCGCCGGGGTCGCGGCCACCTCGACCGCAGCGCCTACACGGTGCTGAGCAGGCTGCGCGTGCAGGGCCCGATGTCCGTGGGCGAGCTCAGCGACGCCTTCGGCCTCGACACCTCGACGCTACACCGGCAGACCACGGCCATGCGTGGAGCCGGCCTGATCGAACGCATCCCGGATCCGGACGGCGGCATGGCGCGCAAGTTCCGCATCACCGCCGAGGGCGGCCGCCAGCTCGATGCCGAGCGCGCCTACAACGTCCGCGCTTTGGAGAACGTGCTGGCGGATTGGTCGGCCGGGGACGTCGCCGCGTTCGCCGGATTCCTGAAGCGGTTCAACACCGACATCGAACGCATCGACAAGCGTCCGTGGCCCCGGCCGTGAACGCCGGCCCACGCCGGCGAATGCACACGAAATCTCCACAATCGGCGCCGGAACTCTCCACAGCCGGTGGCTAGGGTTCGGTGCATGGAACACAGCGCACCGGCGCAGGCCGCACGGCGAATCCTGGTGGTGGACGACGAGATGACCATCGCCGAATCCGTCGCGGCGCGCCTGCGGGCGGAGGGGTACACCGTCGAGCTTGCGCACGACGGCCCCTCGGCCGTCGCCGCCGCCGAGGCCGTCGGCCCCGACCTGGTGGTGCTCGACGTCATGCTGCCGGGGTTCGACGGATTGGAGGTGTGCCGCCGCATCCAGGCGCGCCGTCCGGTGCCCGTGCTCATGCTCACCGCGCGCGCCGACGAAACCGATCAGCTCGTCGGACTTGGCGTTGGCGCGGACGACTATCTGACGAAGCCGTTCTCGTTGCGCGTGCTCGCCGCCCGGGTGCACGCGCTGCTGCGCAGGCTCGACCGGGCGGCCGCCCCCGACGGCGCGACGATCCTGGTGGGCGACCTGCGCATCGATGTCGATCAGCGCCGGGTCTGGCGCGCGGAGGTCGAGGCCGTGCTCACGCCACTGGAGTTCGATCTGCTCGCCCGGCTGGCCCGTCGCCCGCGCACCGTGCTCGCGCGCGAGCGGCTGCTCGAAGACGTCTGGGACTGGTCCGACGCGGCGGGCACCCGCGCGGTCGACAGCCACATCAAGGCGTTGCGCCGCAAACTCGGCGCCGATCTGATCCGCACCGTGCGGGGCGTCGGATACGCCTTGGAGGCCCGGTGAGCGCCGGTCCCGCGCGCATTCCGGAGGTGGGAAACGAAAAGCGCGCAACCTGTTGCGCCCGGTGGCGCCGGGTGAGCGACCGGATAGCCGAGCTGTTGCCACGGCCGTTGGACCCGGTGAAGTCGATCAAGCTGAAGCTCGCGGTCCTCATGCTGTGCTCCGGCGGCGTCGCGTTCGGATTCTTCCGGTTCAAGATCGGCTGGCTGCCCCCGCGCACCACGCTCACCGCGGTGGTGATCGCGTTGCTCACCTCGCAGTTCCTCGCCCACGGCATCACCAGGCCGCTGCGGGAGATGACCGCGGCGGCCAAGCGCATGGCCCACGGCGACTACACCCTGCGGGTGCGGGCGAGTTCGCGCGACGAAGTCGGGCAACTGGCCGAGGCGTTCAATCAGATGGCGGCCGACCTCGCCGCGGCCGACCGGCAGCGCCGCGACCTGATCGCGAACGTCTCGCACGAGTTGCGCACGCCCATCACCGCTTTGCAGGCGGTACTGGAGAACCTCGTCGACGGCGTCTCCGAGCCGGACCCGGCGACCCTGCGCACCGCGCTGGCCCAGACCGAGCGACTCACGCTGCTGGTCTCGGAACTGCTCGACCTGTCCAGCATCGAAGCGGGCGCCTTCCCGCTCGACCGCGAAGAGCTGCCGATCGCGCCGTTGCTGGCCGACGTCGTCGCCGAGGCGGAGGTCATGACCGCCGCGCTCGGGCGCGGCGTGCGGTTCCGCACCGACGTGCTGCCCGGCGCCGCCCGCGTATACGCCGACCGTGCGCGTCTGCATCAAGTGCTGCTGAACCTGCTCGACAACGCGGCTCGCCACGGGCCAGCGGGCGGGGAAGTCCGCGTCACCGTGCGTGGCGCGCAAGGCGAGGTCGTGATCGACGTCGAGGACGACGGCCCCGGCATACCGCTCGCCGAACGCGCCCGGGTGTTCGACCGGTTCACCAGGGGCGGCCGTACCGCGGGCGGGGGCACCGGCCTCGGCCTGGCCATCGCCCGCTGGGTGGTCGATCTGCACGGCGGCACCATCGCCGTCGCCGAGCCGGGCTCCCGGATCCGGGTCGTGCTGCCCGGCCGCTGATCCATCCCCTCATCCGACCCGGACCGCCAAGACGGCGCCGGGGTGATTCCGCACGCCTGTCGAAGGGACGAACCATGCCTCCGGAACCCGAATCCGACCCTGCGCCCGCGGTGGTGTGGAGCACCGAATCCGCCTCCGCGGCAACAACTTCCGGCACTGCGACGAGTGCGCCTCCGGTCGCCGGATCGGAGGGACCGGCGGCGAGCTCCGCCGCGCAGGACGGCGCGTCCGTCCGGCCTTCTCCGGGCGGGCCGACCGTCCGGCAGCGACCACCCAAGTGGCGGCGTGTGGCCTGTCCTGCGGGCGTGGTGCCCGCCGCGCTCGTCTCGGGTCTGGCGGCGGCGATTCTCGTGCACTGGGACCGGCCCGGCATCGGCTGGCTTCTCGCGGCCGTTGTGGCCGCGACGGCGGTCGTCCTCGTCGACCGCAACGCCCGCAGGGCGGTGGCGAGCGCGACGGAAGACGCCGTCGCGAAAGCGGCGCAGAAGGCCGGAAGGCCTTCTTTCAGGTGGATTTCCGCGCGCAGAGCACGGCTGGCGGGACGGGTGTGGTGGGCGACGCTCGCGCTGGCGCTGCTCGCGGTAGGCGCCGTCCGCGCCGCGGGCTGGCTGTTCGCCTTGTGCGTGGTCGCGGCAGCTGTCGCCGGTTCGCTGGCCGTCGTCGGCCGCCGCTCGGCGAACGGCGTCTTCTACGACACGCTGGCCGTGGGGCTCGAAGCGGTCGCAGCGGTGCCGTGGGCCTACGCCGGCACCGCCGGGGTGCGCGGTGCGAACGCGCCGCGGGCCAGGCGGCTCGGGGTGTCGGTGGCGGTGACCGTGGCGTTGCTCGCGGTGTTCGTTCCGTTGCTCGGCAGCGCCGACGCGATGTTCGCCGCGCTGCTCGATACCGTGACGCCGGACCTGGACGTGCCCTCGGTGGTGCGGTGGATCGTGCTGTTCGCAGTGGTCGCGCTCGGCGCGCTCGGGGCGTTGTTCGTGCTCGCGGGTCCGCCACCGCCCGCTGCCGCCCGAGCGGGTGGGCGCACGCTGCGCCGCTCGGAATGGGCGCTGCCGGTCGGTGCGCTCGCCATCCTGTTCGCGGCCTTCGTCGCGACCCAGTTCGTCGTGCTCTTCGGCGGCGACGACCATGTCAGGAAGACGGCGGGCCTGACCTACGCCGAGTACGCCCGCACCGGGTTCTGGCAACTGTCGGCCGTCACCGTCCTGACCCTCGCGGTGCTCGTGGTGGTGTTGCGCTGGGCGGGCCAGGACACGCCCGCCGACCGCTGGTGGCTGCGCGGGCTGCTCACGGCGGTGAGCGTGCTCGCCTTGGTGATCGTCGCCTCCGCACTCGGCCGGATGTGGACCTACCAGCGGGCCTACGGCTTCACGGTGCTGCGCCTGCTGGTGGAAGCCTGCGAACTGTGGCTCGGTTCGGTCTACCTCCTGGTGCTGGTCGCGGTGCTGCGACTGCGCCGGGCGTGGCTGCCGCGCGCCGTGCTCGGCACCGCCATGGCCACCTTGCTGGCGCTGGCCGTGCTGGACCCGGAGCGACTGATCGCCGAGGAGAACATCGTTCGCTGGCAGCGGGGCAAGGCGCTGGACACCGAATACCTGGTCGCGCTCTCGCCGGACATACTGCCCGCGACCGAACGGCTTCCCGAGCCGCTGCGATCGCAGGTGCGTGCCCGGCTGCGGTCGGGTCTCGGCGACGACACGTGGCAGAGCTGGAATCTGTCCCGGGCGAGAGCGCGGTGAGCTCGCCCGCAATACACTTGTATTATCGCTGATCGTGGGTTATAACTGGCCTGAGTGGGCACTGTTGTCGCTGGTGGGAATCGACCCGCGCGAAGTGCTGCAGGTGCTCATGGGCGCTCGCCGATGGCCTCGGCGGGCGCGCGGCCGGAACGAGCTCGCGGTCCTGACGGTGTGGGGCCGGACCGAGGCGGGCCGGCCGCTCATCGTCGCTGTCCGCCGCACCGAGGGCTGGCAGTGGGACATTCTGGGCGCGGTCGAGATGACCGAGGCGCAGGTGGCCGAACTCGAGCGTTGGGAGCACGCCGATGACTGACTATCCGAAGAATCCCGAGGACGTCCGGGACTTCCTGTCCGATCTGGAGTACAGCGACGCGCCGGTCGACGCCGCCGAGCTGCCCCCGCCGCTGCGCGCCGAGGACACGGTCACCGTCACCACCTCGCTGCGCATCCCACTGGAACTGCACCAGCGGGTGAAGAAGGCCGCCGAGCAGCGCAATGTGACCATGTCCGCGCTCATCCGCGACTGGATCGAACTGGAACTGGCCGCCCTGGACAACGACCAGCCCATCTCGCGCGCCGACGCCCTGCGCGCGCTGGCCGCCCTGCATCCCCTGCGCCAGTCGGCTTAGTCCGCCGCGGCGGGTGCCTCGCCGCTCGGTGGCAGGGTGTCGCCGTGTCCTCGGTCAGGATCCGGCACCGGTTCCCTCGCGGGTCAGCACGCGGTCGAGTTGTGTGGCGAACTCGTCTGCGGCGGTGCGGTAGCCGATGTGGTCGCCAGCGAACTCGACGAGGTCGAGGCCGAGTTCCTCTGCGAGTGCGGCGTTCGGGAAGCCGGGGAAGGTGTCTCTCGACTCGCGTCCGACGCCGAGTACCAGGCGGTCGGACGCCGCGCGCAACGCCGTCGGATCCGGGGTGTACCGGGGATATTGCCGAAGCTCGTGTTCCAGCCAGAACAGCAGGTTCTGCTGGATCCTGGTCACCATCGCGGCGGCTTCCGGCGGCAACTGGTCGACCGGGGGAGGCGGTGTGGACCGCATGCCGATGCCGGCCGCGAACGCCGCCATGGCGGCGGCCGTGCCCTCGGTCCTGCTCTGTTCGTGGATGCCGTCCAGGAAGGTCAGCCACTTCTCGCTGTCGGGCAGCAGCGTGGCCAGCGGTGGTTCGTGGGCGACGAGCGTGCGCACCAGTTCCGGCCGGGCGCGCAACAATTCGAGCGCGACGATCGCTCCGGAACTGCTGCCGAGTACATGGGCGGGCCGGTCGGTGAGGTGTGTGAGCAGCGCGGCGGCGTCCGCGCCGTCGGTGACGATGCGATCGTGCGGCGGCCCGTCGAGGGGGCTGCGGCTGAAGCCGCGCCGGTCGTAGGCGACCACGGTGTAGCGGTCGGCGAGTCGTTCGGCGACGGCGTCGAAGCCTCCGGCGTCGCCGTTGCCGCCCGGAATGAGCAGCAACAGCGGGCCGGTGCCGCGGATCTCGTAGTAGAGGGTCGCACCGGGCACGGCGAGAGTGTGCTGGGCCGGTACATCCATGGGAAACGCTCCTGAGAGATGAGTCAACTGGCGCAACGCTTCCCGGATGACCGGTAGCGCGGGAACGGGGGGATCGGCCTCGACCCATCGGTCGATGGCCACGTACAGCGCTGCCGTGACCGCCCCGGCCATGATTCGAGGGAACATGTCGGCATCGTTCGCGCGGCCGGTGCGCTCGGCGATGGCCTCGGCCAGCGCGCCTTCGATCACCGCCTGTGATCTGCGGTATTCGCCCTGCAACGACGGTGCGCGGGTGATCAGGCGAACGCCGGCGGTCCAAGCGGAATCGGGTGGTTCGGTGTCGCGGAACTCCGCCAGCACGGCGTGGATCACCGCTGGCCACAGCGGTTCGGCGGCCGGTCGGGCGCGCAGGTCGTCCGCGATCCGGCGGGCCCGGTCCACCGCCACCGAGCAGACGGCCTCGTACTTGCTGGCGAAGTAGTTGTTGAACGTGCGCGCGGAGACTCCGGCCGCCGCGGCGATGTCCTCGACGAGAACGTTGTCCAGCCCGCGCTCTACGGCCAGTCGCAGCGCCGCGAAACCGAGCGCCTCGCGGGTGGCGAGCTTCTTGCGCTCGCGCAGGCCCAGGACGAATGCCACACGTCCACCGTAGCGAAACTTGCGTGACGCGCAAGATTGCGTGATCGGAAAGAATTGGGGGAGGGCGGATTCGGTAGCTGGGCAACCCGGACCGGCCGTGGCAGTGTCGAATTCGCTGGAGACAGCGAATCTTGCGCGGATCTATGGCGTAGTACGGGCGAGCCGAATTTCGCCTGGGTGCACTGGCGGTGCTCGGCGATGACCGGTCGCCGACAGTTGTCTGTCCGCCCCGGATCGATCGGCGGTCTCAGGCCGGTTCGCAACCGATCCCGTCCAGCGCCCGGCGCACCGCATCGGCCGGGTCGGCCGTGTTCACCGTCGCCGCCATCGGCCGTCCGTGCGCGTCGCGGATCTGCCAGCCGCCCAGCGCGACAACCGGAATGCCGCCGCGCCGGCGGGCCAGTGCGACCTCCGAGAGCGTGCCCCACGAGCCGCCGATGACGATCACCGCGTCCGCCGACTCGATCAGGATGGCGTTGCGCGCCTCGCCCATGTTCGTGAACAGCACCGCGGACAGGCCGGGACACACCGCGGCGCGGTCGGTGTCCGGCCGCACGCCGATCACCAGCCCACCGGCCTCGGCGGCGCCGGCGGCGACCGCGGCCATCACCCCGGACCCGCCGCCGCACAGGACGGTGACTCCCGCCCGCGCCAAGAGCCCGCCGACCGCACGCGCCCACTCCGCTTCCTGCGGTGTGCACTCCCTCGGCCCGCAGACCGCGACCTGCCGCGCCGGCGTCACTGTCCCGATCCCGCCGGCCGTGGCGACACGACCGACGCCAAGCGTTCCCGCAACGCTATGGCGTCGCGCGGCGCCCGCACTTTCGCGTCGTTGTCGAAATAGGTGTAGACGTCCAGCGTTCCGGCCCACGCGCGGATCTTCTCCGCCCACATGTCCAGACCCTCGTCGGTGTATCCGCTGACGTAGAGCTCGTCGTGGCCGTGCAACCGGATGTAGACGAAGTCGGCGGTGACCTCTTCCAGCAGCGGATACTTGCCCGCCGCGTCGGCGACGACGAGGGCTACGTTGTGGCGGCCGAGCAGATCGGTGAACGCCGGGGTCACAAAGCTTTCGTGCCGGATCTCCATGGCATGCCGGATCGGCCGGTCGGCGTCGGTGCTGGTGTAAGGGGGGTCGACGCGGTGATCGTGCCGCCGCGCGATCTCGGCGGCCTGCTCGGTGCCGCGCGGCAGCCGGGACAAGAAGTCGTCCAGCACGTCGGCGTCGAAACGGAACGTCGGCGGCAGCTGCCACAGGATCGGGCCCAGCTTGGGTCCGAGCGCCAGCGGGCCCGATGCCAGGAAGTTGGCCAGCAGGTCGTCACCGTCGCGCAACCGCTTCATGTGCGTGATGAATCTGCTGCCCTTCACCGCGAAGAGGAAATCGTCCGGCGTCTGCTCGGCCCACTTCTGGTAACTCGACGGGCGTTGCAGCGAGTAGAACGAGCCGTTGATCTCCACACTGTCGAGCTGTTCGGACAAATAGGTCAGCTCGCGCTTGTGCGGCAAACCCTCCGGGTAGAACGTCCCGCGCCAGGGCGGGTAGACCCAGCCCGACGTGCCTATCCTGATCCGGCCCATCTCTCCATGGTGGCAAACGCGCTACGCCGATGGCGTCCTCGCCGCCTTGCCGACCAACCAGGCCACCGCCAGCGCCGCCAGGAACGACAGCAGCGATGCGCTCATCCACGCCTGCGGGGTGACATGCAGGGCCTGCCGGACGCGCTCCCAGAATTCGGTCCACACTCCGGCATCACCCGGATTGATCAGTTGATATACCGCGAACCCGGCCAGCCAGGCGAGCACCATGCCCCATCGCGCGGGCGCGTCCGGCGCGGTGTTCCATGCGCGGTGGGCACGCAGGAAGAAATCGGCGACCAGCACGCCGAGCAGAGGCACGAACACCGAACCGATGAGTCCGAGGAATCCGAAATAGTTCGTCATGTCCATCCACAGGGCCGACACCGTGATCAGCGCGCCGAGGCCGATCGAGAGCACTCTGCGGTCGACGCGCGGCGCGAGATTCTGGATCGACACGGCGGTGGAGTACACATTGGCGAAGGACTGGTCCGCCTCCCGCAGCACAAAGACGAAGAAGAACAGCGCGCCGAGGCTCACCTGCAGAAACGGTGCGTACGGCCCGCCTTCGCCGGTCGCCAGCGCCAGCGCGAACAGGCCGAGGACGTAGGCGACGATCTGGGTGAGCCCGTACGCGCCGCTGGCCGCGCCGAACGCGGACCGGCCGGTGCGGGCGTGCCGCGTGTAGTCGGCGGCGACCGGCACCCACGAGATCGAGACGGCCAGCGCGGCGTCGGTGGCGACCCAGAACAGGTTCCAATCGACGCCGAACGGCCCGCTTCCACTCGGGCCGGGGTTCGCCCGCAGATCCGGCAGACCGGCGCGGAAGAACTGCGCGTAGAACCAGATCAGGGCGATCACGACACCGGCGGTCACGAACCTGCGCAGCAGACGGACCGAACCGAGCGGCCAGATCGTCAGGACGGTCGTGAGCGCGCCCGCGACCACGACGTAGAGCCAGCGCGGACCGCCGCCGAACAGTTCCCCGGCCGCGTCGCCGATGACGATCAGCTCGAAGGTCCCCCAGCCGATCAATTGCGCGATGTTGAGCACGGTGGGCAGGTAACTGAGTCGCGCGCCGAACAGTCCGCGCAGCAGCACCATCGCGGGTTGCCCGGTGCGTGCGCCGGTGAGCGCCGCCGCGCCGAGCATCAGTCCACCCACCAGGGTGCCGAGGACGGTCGCCAGGATGCCCGCCGCGATCGAGATCCGCGCCGCGCCCGCGGAGTCCGGCGCGAGCACGGTGTACGCGCCGGAGAACGCGATGAGGCTGACGCCGAGATTGGCCCAGAACGCACTCTGGTCCCAGAACGAAAGCACCTTCGGGGCGGGCTGATCGAGGGTCAGCGGGGCTTCGCGCGGCGCGCTCGTACGGGTCGACGACATGACGGAAACGCTCTCCCTACGCCGGCATTACCCGGACAGGTTCATGCGGTCGGCGGCGCGTGCGGTCCGCCCTCTCAGCCCGGCCGTGCCCGAGCTCCCGCGGTGAAGTGATTCCGGCGAATAGTACACCCGTGCCAGTTTTCGGGAGCCGGGGACGAGGTCCGGACGCCGAAGGGCCTCGAAGTGATGAGCGGTGCGGCACCCACCGCGCCGGCCCGCTTCCGGGGCATCGCCGACACGCACTGGCCGCACCGGCGCCGCGGTGGCCGCCCGCGCGGTTCAGCCCATGAGGAACGAGGCGGCGAACCACGCCAGCAGGACCAGCACCGCGCCGACCAACGCGCCAGGGAACATCGCGCGCCCCTGCCGGGCCGCCAGCAGCGACAGCAACGCGCCCACAGCGAAGCCGACGATCCCGCCGCCCACCATGATCCAGACGCCCGCGCTGGTATCGACCCGGCATTCCGGCTTGGACTCGCAGATGCCGCCCGCCATCAGGAACCACGGCGCCAGGACCGTCGACATCGCAGCCAGCGTCGCGGGCAGGAACCACAACAGCGCGCTCACGACGAGATCCGCGGTGCGCGGCGGCTCGACGGCGGGGGTCTCGGGTTCGCGCGTCGGATAGCCGGAGGGGGTCGTGCCGTGGGACACCTGGTTGAGGTAACCGTGCATCGTGTCTCGCTATCGCTTGTCGGGGGAGTCGGCCGGGCCGATGGAAGTTATACACCAGCCACGTGCACGTCGAAGTGCTTGTCTCCCCGCAGGATGCGGGCGAACGGCGTGCCTGCCGTCCCGGATCGGATGCGTCCGTCGATCCTTCCGCCGGTAGCGAATACGGAGCGTCACTGCGGGATTCGCGCGCGCCCGGTGTCGCCGGGGCGCGGCTGTCGGTGATCGTGGCTGGTCCGCAGCGGTGAGTCGTCCGCGATTTCGTTGCCGTGCGGAGGGGGCGGTCGCATCACCGCAGGTCGCGCGTCATTACCGATGCCCGTGAGCTACCTACGCGACGATCCTGTGTGTCGATCCGCTGCGCGGTCGGGACGATGCGTCGCAGTGGTGCGCCGTATGGGCCGAGCGCCGTCGCGACGATCCGCGCCGAGTGCGCCCGCGCTCGGTGCGAACGCTCCTACCGTGAGAGTGACGCGTTGACCACACCCCGAGACTTCGACCGCACCGCGGACGCCCCTGGCGCGCATCATGGTTCGCCCATCGACCACGACGTCGAGCGCGTATCGCTGTATTCCCCGGAGTTCGCGGCCGATCCGCATCGCTCCTACCGCGACATGCGCGCCCGCTACGGCTCGATGGCGCCGGTCGAACTGGCGCCGGGCGTGCCCGCGACGTTGGTGCTCAGCTATCACACGGCGGTGCGAATCATGCACGACCCGGCGCACTTTCCCGCCGACCCGCGCACCTGGCAGGCGAACGTGACCGCCGACTGCCCGGTGTTGCCGGTGCTGGAGTGGCGTCCCAACGCCATGCGCAGCACGGGGGAGGAACACGCGCGCTACCGCCAGGCGAACACCGCGAGCATCGACGCCGTCGACCTGCACGCCTTACACGAGACGGTGGAGCGGATCGCCGTGCCGCTGATCAACACCTTCTGCGCGACGGGCAGCGCCGATCTGGTATCGCAGTACGCTCTACCGCTGGCCTTCGAGGCGATCAACGCCATGCTGGGCTGCCCGCCGGAGATCGGGAAGGAAGTCGCCGCCGCTACCCGCGCCGTGTTCGACGGAGTGGACGCGGAGGAGGGCAACCGCCTGCTCGTCACCGCGCTGCTGCGGCTGCTCGAGCACAAGCGCGCCGAACCGGGCCTGGACATCACGACGCGGCTGCTGCGGCATCCGGCAGGCTTGGACGACACGGAGGTGATCCACCAGCTCGTCGTGCTCTACGGGGCGGGGATCGAACCGCTGCAGAATCTGATCATCAACACCCTGGTGCTGATCCTCACCGACGACCGGTTCGGCGGCGATGTCCTTGGCGGGAGCCTGTCGACCCGAGACGCGCTCGACGAGGTGTTGTTCACCGATCCGCCGATGGCGAATTTCTCGGTCACCTATCCGCGCCAGCCGATCCTGATCGACGATGTCTGGCTGCCTGCCCATCAGCCGGTCGTGATCAGTTTCGCGGCCTGCAACAACGATCCGGCGATCAGCGGGCACGACCACAGCGGCAACCGATCGCATCTGGCGTGGGGCGCCGGACCGCACGCGTGTCCGGCCCGCAGCGCGGCCTACCTGATCGGCCAGGACGCGGTCGACCAGTTGCTGGACGCGCTGCCGGAACTGCGGCCCGCCGTGCCGGTGCGCGAATTGGCCTGGCGGCCAGGACCTTTCCACCGCGCTCTGACCGCGCTGCCGGTCACTTTTCCCGCGACACCGCCCTGGCGGCCCTAAGCGCGGAATCGGTCAGGACGGCGCGGTCGCCGCGAGCCGGGCGAGGTTCGCCGGCCGCGCGAAGGTGTTCGCGAAGGCGTCGGCCAGTGTCGTGTCGTGCTGGGCGGCCAGCATCATCTCGCGCATGGCGGGCGGCGGATCGAGCACCGTGGCCGTCCACCGCGCGGCGGGGTGGGCCACGGCCGTCAGCCACGGCGCGGCCGCCCACTCCATCCACGCGCGGTCGTAGGGGCCGTCGGGATCGTGCAGAATCGCCTCGCCGTAGCGGATCGCGCAGTGCACGGCGTTGTTGGCGCCCTGAGCGCCGCCCGGGTCCATCCGGCAGACGACGTCGCCTCCGCCCAGCACCGGCTTGCCCGACGGCA
Organism: Nocardia sp. NPDC019323; assembly: GCF_044389845.1. Classification (NCBI taxonomy): domain Bacteria; kingdom Bacillati; phylum Actinomycetota; class Actinomycetes; order Mycobacteriales; family Nocardiaceae; genus Nocardia; species Nocardia sp. NPDC019323. Next base: position 23,448 of record NZ_JBIRYN010000014.1, on the reverse strand, counting down.
GGATGCCCACCGGACGGCGCATGACCGGAGTCACCGCGCCCACCAGCGTCGCCCCGGCATCGGTCGGCTCGGCATGCCGGTACCGTTCGGCGATCTCGGCGGGCAAGTGCGCGTTCAGCAGTTCCCTGGCGTGCGCCCAGCGTCGCGCGGGCGTGCCGTGCTGCTCGAACCCGTCCAGCGCACCGCCGGGCCGCGCCTCGAAAAGAAGCATCTCGCAGCGGCGTTCCTGCCCCGGCCGTCCGGTCAGGCCGGGATAGGAGATCACCTCACCGTGCTCGGGCAGGGCGGTGTAGGAACCGAGGCCCTCCGGATCCGGCTCGACACCGTCGAGGTACAGCACCGCCAGCCGTCGCATCGGCGCGGCGTGCACCGGCCACGCCGCATCGGCCTCGAAACAGCCGGCCAGCTCACGACCCGCCCGGGTCACCACGGTCAGGTCGTGCTCGGCGGCGTGCTGGTCGAGTTCCGGTACCGAGAGTTCGGTGATGCGCAGATCACCGCCTTCGGTCAGGAACTCGCCGAGCCAGCGGGCGAACACCGTCCGCTGATCCACGCTCTGCGCCGGGCGGGTGAATCGTCCGGTCCAGGTGACCACCACCGCGCGATCGACGGCCATGGTGAACCGGATGCCCTCGATGTTCGGCGCGGTCGAGCGCCAGAATCCCAGGCCGAGATCCGCTTCGAGATCGAGCGTCGGCGGGAATTTGACCTGGGTGCTGGTCACGGTGCCCGCGAGCACCGCTTCGGCATCGCGATCGGCGACCAGCGTCACCGACCGCCCGCCGCGCAGCAGACGGTGAGCGAGGGGTAACCCGCATTCGCCCGCCCCGAGTACCAGTATCCGTCCCACCGTCGTCTCCTTCCGATCGTGCGATCGACTGCCGCGCCAGCGCAATCGTCCGCGTATAGGTGGGTCGCGCACATCGGTAGAGACTCGGGAATCGGGGGAGCGACCCGACTACGCTGCCCTGCTGTGTCGGTAGGACGTGCGTCGGGTCCGGGGTCTGCGCCCCCGGGCGCCAGTGATTTCGTAGGGCGTCAGCGGGAACTGGAGAAGATCGGGATGGCGCTGCTCGGCGGCACCCGCCTCGTCACGCTGATCGGTGCGGGCGGCATCGGCAAGACCAGACTGGCGACCGAGGCGGTGCAGCGGTTCCACAAAGCGCGGCGCGTTCCGGTGCATTGGGTGCGCTTGGCGCTGCTTGCGCGGGGCTCCGACGCGGCGGCGGTGGAGGAGCAGGTCGCGCGCTCGCTGATCGATGCCGACTTCTCCGGGCGGTCGGCCTGGGAGGCGGTGCTGGACACCCTGCGCCGCCGCGACGCGGTCGGGCGCACCTTGCAGACCATCCTGGTGATGGACAACTGCGAACACGTGCTGGACGGCGCGGGGCGGGTGATCGCCGACCTGCTGGACGCGGCTCCGGGGCTGACCGTGCTGGCCACCAGCCGCGAGGCGATCGGATGGGTCGACGAACAATTGGTGCCGGTACCCGCGCTGTCGCGGGAACAGGCGCTGACGCTGTTTCGGGCCCGCGCCGGTCTGACGGGGCACACCGTCACGGAGGAGGAGAGCGAGCTGGCGGCGGAGATCTGCCGCCATGTGCACAACCACCCGCTCTACATCCGGTTGGCGGCCGCACGGCTGTTGCGCCGGCCGCTGCCGATGATCCTGCGTGACCTCACCGGTGAGGCCGGCGACCGGCGGCTGCGCTGGTCGCACGGTCCCCGGGTCGGCGCGGACGCACGGCACCAGGGGATCCGCGACGTCATCGCCTGGTCGTATGACCTGTGCCGGGACAAAGAGCGGCTGCTGTTCGACCGGCTGTCGGTCTTCGCGGCCGGGTACGACGTCGACCCGGACAACGCGGACCCGGCGCAGTCGGACGTCGGCGCCGAACTGGAGGCGATCGAGGCGGTCTGCGCCGACGACGAGCCGGACGGGTTGCGCCGCGAGGAGATCGAGGGCCTGCTCGAGCGGCTCGCGGACCAATCGCTGGTCACCGTGCATCTGACCGCCGCAACGGTGCGCTACTCGCTGCTGGAGAGCGTCCGCTTGTTCGCCCAGCAGCGTCTGGCCGAACGCGACGGTGAACCGGCGCGGCTGGCGCGCAGGCACCGCCGCTACTACCGCGACAAGGTTGTCGCGGCTCGAGCCGGATGGTTCGGGCCGGGCGAACAGGACCTGCTGAATTGGGCGCGCGCGGCCTGGGACAACCTGCTGTGCGCCATGGCGGGCAGCCTCGCGACTGCGGAGGAGGCCGCGGTCGGACTGGAGATCGCCGCCGGTCTGATCGCGCTGCGCAGCCCGTTTCTCGCCGGTTCGCTGCGCGAACCACGCCGCTGGGCCGAGCGTACGCTGGCCGCGAGCAGGGCGCTGGACCCGCAGCCGGTGCCGCTGCAGGTGACGGCGATGTCGCTGATCGCGTGGATCTGCCTGTGCCAGGGCATGCACCACGACGCCGAACGGATGCTCGACGAAGCCGTCGCCCTCTGCCTGCCCGACCCCGCGGCCCGAGCGGGGTGGCGGGAGCGACTCGACGACCTCGATCTGCCCGCATCGATCGACTTCGCCAGGGGCGCTGAGCTGATGCTGCTGCCCCGTGACGTGCGCGCGATCGCGGTGCTGGCCCGGGCCCGAGAGAAGTTCTCCGCCGAAGGCGACCGCGGTGGGGCCGCGATGGGCGAACTGTTCGAAGCGCTGGCCGCGGCGTTGCTCGGCACACCGGCGCAGGCTCTGGAGATCTCCCGGCGGCATTCGGACCACGCCGAACTCTCCGGCGCGCGGTGGGCGGCATCGTGGGCCGGACTGGCGCGGGGGATCGCCTTGACCAAGCACGGCGACCCCGACCAAGCGGTCGCCGTGATACGGGCGTCGCTGACCACACAGCTGGCGATGCGCGATCAGTGGGGCGTGGTGTGGGCCGTCCACATCCAGGCATGGGCGCTGGCGCGCCTGATCCGCGATACCGGATCCGAACGCTCCGGCACGGTGACGGCTCAGGCGCGCGATGTCGCGCGGCTGCTCGGCGGCGGGGCGACGTTGCGGGAGCGGATCGGCGTGAACATCGCCAATCTCGGACCGTTCGCCAGTGAGACCGAGGTCGCCGCCGACACCGCCCGTCAGGTTCTGGGCGAGGCCGCCTTCGCGGTGGCGGAACAGGAGGGCGCGCTGCTGCGTCCGGAGCTGGGCGAGGTGGCGCAGTTGGCGCTGGGGAAGTTGTCGCTGGACCGGCTGCCCGTCGAACATCCGGTCCGGCGTCGCCGACCCTCGCAGTGGGAGGAATTGTCGGCGGCCGAACAGGACGTGGCCGTGCTGGCGGCGGCGGGCTGGACCAACACCGCCATCGCAGCCCGCCGCGGCAGTTCCTTCAAGACCGTCGACGCCCAGATGGCGGCGGTCCTGCAGAAACTGATGATCGCTTCCCGCGAGGACATCCTGGCGTTGGTGCCCGCCGACCGGCAGGCCGAGGTGACCGAGGAAGCCGCACGCAAACCGCAGCGCGCCCGTCGTACCTGAGACCGGAACGCGGGCCGGGCGACGTCTCGGCCGTGACGCCGCCCGGCCGGGTCACCGGTCGGACCGACCGCTGCTCACTCGTCGAGTTTGCGCGCGGTGATCTGGATGCCCGGCTCGCCCGCGATGCGGCGCACCGTCGCATCGGTGACCGGGAGATCGGCCACCAGCTCGCGGCCGTCCTCCAGGTCGATGCCGTAGCCGGCGATGTAGGTGCGGAAGAACGGCAGGCAGGCGCGCGCCATCGGCTGCGGCAGCTTCCAGCGGTCGACGAACGCCCGCGCGTCCTCGAAGGTGCAGCCCCGGTCCGCCTCGATCACCAGCAGCAGGCCCCCTGGCCGCAGCACCCGGATCATCTCCGACAGGCCCTTGCGCTGATTCGGCCAGTGTTTGATCGAGCCGGAGCTGATCACCGCGTCATAAGCGGCGTCGGGGAACGGCAGGTCCATCGCCGAGCCCTCCCGGAACTGGATCCGGCTGCCCAGGGGCGCGCCGCGCTTGCGCGCCCTGCGCACCTGCTGCGGGGACAGGTCGATCCCCGTCAGCCGCAACGTGGTTCCGGTGGTGGCCAGCCCCACCGCGAGTTGCCCACCGCCGCAACCGACGTCGAGCACCTGCGCGCCGTCGTCGAGCTGGGCGACGATGTCGTCGAACAGCGTCGGGGTCATCTCCCGCACGGCATCGGAGATGAAATTGTCGTAGAACCACGAGTCGATCGGGTTGTAGCGCTTGGTCTTGTCCAGCAGGACGGTCATGGCGTGCTCCTAAACGCGGGTGGCGAACTTGATCTTGCGGCCGAAAGTGTGTGGTTGCTGCTGGGCGATGATCGTTTCCTGGACGCGCTCGCGGCTGCTGCGCACGATCTCCATCGCCTCCTTCACCGCGACGTCGACGTCCATCACGGTGGGGATGTCGAGCATCGAGACGATGGATTCCAGGCGCTGTTCCGGGGTGCCGCGCACCGTGACGACCGGCTGCCCGAGCTCACTGATCGCGTGCAGCAGTTGCCGATCGGAGATGGCGCGGTAGCGCTCGTCGACGGGCCGGTGGCCGTCGGGGTCCATCGGCACCTCCACCGGAAGGTGGAAGAAGATGTCGTAGTTCTGCCGGGCGCGCTGCCTGGCCATGTCGCCGTAGGCGTTGAGATAGCGGCGGTAGAACGGCCGGCCGGGCAGGGTGAGGGTGTTCTTGACGGCCTTGTGCCATCGCGACGATCCGGGGTTCGGCCCGGTGATGAGCCGCGTGGTGCCGTAGACCCACTCGTTGAGCACCGAGCCGTCGGCGATGAATCCGCCTTGGGCGTCCAGGATCGCCTCGGCCTGAATGCGCAGCTCGAGCCTGCGGAAGCCGAGCGCCATCAGTTCGGTGGTGCTCAGGTCCTGGAACCGCATGCCCGGATAGAGCTCGGTGACCACCTCGCGCGCGGAGGAGGCATCCACCCGGGGAATGCCGGTCAGCAGGGACAGGGCCGTGGAGGTGGTGGTTTTCCCGGTCGAGTAGGTCCCGGAGATCACGATGCGTCGATAATTGTTCGCCGACATGAGAGTGCCTTTCTGAACGTTCGGAAATGCGCGGGGTTAGGCGGGCAGCCGGTGCGCGAGGTCGTATCGGATCTCGCACCCGGCGAAGTCCGACGCCCAGCTGGAGATGCGCCAGTCGCCGCCGCCGAAGGCGAGGACCATGGATCGCGCCATGCGCGTGGTCGCGGTGCCCGCGGTGAACGGCGCCGGGGGAGCGGAGGCGCGCGCGGTCATCCGGCGCATCCACAGCGTTTCGCTGTCCTTGCGGGCGATGTTGTCCAGCTCGTAGAGCACGACCTGGGACAGCTGCGCCAGGATCACCGTCGCGTCGACCAGCGTGACGGAAGGCTGATAGGCGTCGGCCACGCCGTGCCAGGGCCCGGCCGGATCCGGTTCCGCGAGCGCGAAATCCGCCTGTGCCCGGCTGCCGCCGTCGGAGACGACGACATTGCGCAGGTACTGTCCGCGGGCGTACACCCCGCCGTGGAAGTACCCGCGTCCCGTCTCGTGCACCGTGCGCCGTGCGGCGTGGGCGGGCTGCGGTGGCGCGGGCAACGCCACGGTGGCCTCCAGGCTCATACCGCCGCCCAGTGCGCCGGTGATGCCGATCGTGTTGCCCTCCACCGCGACGACGGTCGCGCTGATCGGGAACTCCGCCAGCGACTCCGTCGCGATGGTCCCGCTGCTGAACTGGACGAAAGGCACCCAGCAGGAACGGATCTCGGCATCGGTGAGCCCGTAGCACTCACGCAGGATCACCTCGAGCAGCCGGTAGCCGAAGATCGAGCAATCGATGCTGCTCACGTGCGGGACCAGCACCCTAGTGCTCTTGCGCGACCAGTCCAGCGGATAGTGCACGCCCGCGGTCGCCGACAGCCGTGGCCTGTCCTCCGCGTCGCGGTCGAGGGTGATGTCGAAGATGCTGTGGGTGATCCGTTTGTAGCCTTCGCCGAAGAACCGCCCGTCCCGGTGCCCGAGCACGGTGTCGATATCGGCGTAAGCGATGAGTTCGGTGGACATGTGGGTGCCTTTCATGCGGCCGCGGCGTCGGGCTCGGCGAACTGGCTGACCACTTTGGCGCCGATGCCGCGTAGCGACAGGCCCCTGCTGAGCTCGAGCGCGGAGATCTTGACGTCGAGCTCCTTCTCGGTGCGCGCCCCGAATTCCATCGCCATGAGCGAGTCCATGCCCAGATCGGTGACCGGCTCGTCGATGTTGATGGTGTCGGTGTCCACGCCGAGCACCACCGCGAGCTGATCGGCGAGGCGCTGGGCGACGAAGTCGGCGCGCTGTTCGGTGGGCAGGGTGAGGATCTCGGTGCGCAGTGCGCCGCCTGCCTCGTCGCCGACGCCGATGTCGGCGAGCAGTTGGCGGAAGCGACGCGTATCGGTGGACGGCCGCGCCACGCGCGACCACACCGTCCAGTCGATGTCGGCCACCGCGACCTGCGGGGCGTCCAGCGCCAGGCATTCGCGCAGCAGGGCGGTGGCCCGGTCCATGTCGATGGGCAGGAAGCCGATCGACTTGACGTAGTCCGCCAGCGCTTCGGTCTTGTCGGCCATGCCGCCGCCGCTCATGAAGCCCCAGTTCACCGCCAGCGCCGCGGCGCCGCGGGCACGGCGGTCGGCGGCGAGCGCGTCCAAGGCGGCATTGGCGGCGGCGTAGCCGATCTGCGGGGTGATGCAGCCCAGCGCGCTGATCGAGGAGTAGAGCACGAACATGTCCGGCTCGATGCCGGCGGCCTCGATCGCCCGGTCCAGATGCTGGGCTCCGCGCACCTTGGCGAACAGATCGTCCAGCGACTCCTGGGTGATCTGCGGGATGGGCAGGTTGTTCACCACCCCTGCCGCGTGGAAGACACCGCGCAGCGGGGCGACCGACCGGATGCGCTCCACCAGGGCAACCGTCGCGGCATAGTCGGCGACGTCCACTCGCTCCTCGATCACCGACACGCCCGCGGCGGTGAAGGCAGCGACCTGGTTCCTGGCTTGCGGGGTGGACGCGCCGCTGCGGCCGACGAGCACCAGTGTGCGTGCGCCCTCGGCCACCAGCCAGCGCGCGGTGGCCAGACCGAAGCCGCCGAAGCCGCCGGTCACCAGATAGCAGCCGTCCGGATCGATCCTGGGATGGGCGAGCTTCGGGCGCACCATCGGCCGTTCCTCGCGCAGGTCGAGCACGACCCGGCCGATCTGATCGGATCGCGCGACGGACTCGAACGCCGCGGCCAGCTCCGACACCGGATAGGCCTGATACGGAAGGTACCGGTACGTGCCCGCACGCAACGCCGCGTGACTGGCGCGCATCGGCGTGCGCAAGAATTCCGGATCGTGGGCCAGCGCCCGGTCCATGTCGACGGAGAAGAACGTGAGATTGCGGTCGAAGGGAGCCAGTTCGATGACCCCGCCGGTGTAGATGTCGGCCTTGCCGATGTCGACGACCCGGCCGAATTCGGCGGCCACCCGGAAGTTCTGGCGCAGGATCTCACCGGGCGCCGAACTGTAGACCACGTCGACGCCGCGGCCGCCGGTGAGTTCGGCGATCTCGTCGACGAAGTCGGCCGACCGCGAGTTCAGCACATGGTGCGCGCCGAGCTCGCGCACCTGCGCACGCCGCTCGGGGGTGCCCGCCGTGGCGATCACCGTCGCGCCGATGTCCAGCGCGACCTGCACCGCGGCCATGCCCATGCCGCCCGCCGCGCCGTGCACCAGCACGGTCTCCTCCGGCCGCAGCCGCGCCAGGGTCCGCAACCCGAATTCCGCGGTGAGGAACGGCAATCCGGAACCGCACGTCAGCGGATCGTAGGCTTCGCCGGGCAGCAGCCGGTGCGGCATGGTCGCGCCCGCGTCGACGGGCATGGTGACGTACTTGCGCAGGATGTCGCGGGCGCACACCATCATCCGGTCGCCGACCGCGACATCGGTGACGCCGGGCCCGACGCGCTCGACCACGCCGGAGCCCTCCATGCCGACCGTCGTGCCGAAATAGGTGCCGGCGAGTTCCTTTTCGGTGAGCACGCCGATGACCTTCATCGCGTCCTTGTAATTGAGACCGGCCGTCTCCATCCGGATCTCCACCTCGCCGGGGCCGGGTGCGACCCGATCGGTCTCGCGCAACGCCAGATCCGCCATCAGACGTGAACGGGGAATCTCCACCACGAACGAGGCGTCCGGGTCCGCCAGCGGGGTGGCCCGGTTGCGCTCGTCGAGATGCGCGCCGAAATTGCGGTCCAGCCGCACCGCCCAGTGGTCGGTTCCCCGCACCGCGATCTCGTCGAGCACGTCGTCGGAGAAGACGAGATCCGCAGGCGGAGTCTCGGAGCCCGCGTTCGCGTCGACGAGCCGCCAGCCCGCCGCGGGTTGTTCGTTGAGCAGGGCGCGCCGCGCGCCCACCAGCGCGCCGTGCGAGACCTTCGCGCCGCTGTCGGCGGGCGTGCACAACGCTTGCTCGGTCACGACGACGGCGCGGACGCGGACCTGCGGCGCGTCGGCGAGCAGATGCTCGACGGCATTCGCCGCGCGCGCCAGCCAGTAGACGTTGCGCGAGCCGTCGAACGCGTCGCCGAACACGACGACCACCCGGATCCGTTCGGCGATCGGAGCGCCGTCCGGCGAGCGCAGCGCCGACCGCAGGCGTTCATCGTTGTCGCCTGCGTCCGGATCGGTGAGCACGATGGTGACGTCGGTCCGTTCGCCCAGCAGCGACGTCGCGCGGTCGGCGGCGTCGGCGCCGACACACACGGCCACCACCACCTCCTGCTCGGACCGCGCGCCGGCCTGCGTCTCGACGATCTCCCACCGGGGCTGATAGAACACGCGTTCCAGCTGATGGGTGACCTCGATCGCCGCGCTGACCGGGCGGAACTCGACGCCGAGCAACCGCATGGCCACCTCGCCCCCTTCGCCGACGATCGCGATGTCGGCGCGCAGCGGGTCGGCGCCGCGCCGGGTCACCACGACCCGTGGCCGCTGCGGCAGCGGGCCGAGCAGGCGCACCCCGGCGATGGCGGCGGGCACGATCGCCACGCCGGTGTCCGAGTCGGCGGCCAGCGCGGCGATGCACTGCAGCGCGGCGTCGACCAGGGCGGGGTGGGCGAGGTGCCGGATCGGCGCGTCCTGCTGCACGGGCGCGAGCGAGGCCACCACCGCGTCCGCGCCGACGGCGGCCGAGACGATGCGCTGGAAGGCGGGTCCGTAGTCCAGGCCGCGAGCGGCCAGACCGCGATACAGATCCGGGCCTGCGACGGCGACGGCGTGCTCGGGGGCGGCGACATCCACGACGGCGGAGGTGAAGTCGGCTTCGATGAGCCTGCCGTGGGCGTTGAGCGTCCAGGTGGCCGCGGTCGCCGAGCGGGAGCGGATCTGGAAGCGTTTGGTCGACTCCTCGACGCTCACGCGCAGCACCGGGATGTCGTGCTCGTCGATCACCAGCGGCGCGACGAATTCCACCGACTCCAGCCCGACGCTGGTGCGTCCGGTGCGCTCGACGGCGGCGCTGAGCGCGGCGTCGAGGTAGGCCGCGCCGGGCAGTACGACATGTCCGGCCACGACGTGGTCGCGCAGCCACGGCAGCCGCGACACCGACAGCTGCACCTCCCACTCCGAGCCCGCCGCGGTCGTCGGCTCGCCCAGCAGCGCGTAGCCGTCCGGCGTACCGAGGCGATCGAGCAGGGTGACCGCCTCGTCGTGCCAGACCCTTTTGCGCTGCCACGGATAAGCGGGCAGATCCAGATGCCCGACGACGGAGTCGGGACGACCGGGCACGGCCGAACCGTCCAAAGAGCCAGCGACATACAGGTCCGCGACGGCGCGCAGCACGTTGTTGCGGTCGCGCAGATCGCGCGAGAGCGTGGTCACCGCGGCGCCGATCACCCCGCGATGGATCAGCATCTCGCGGATGTTGCCGCTGAGCACCGGGTGCGGACCCACTTCGAGGAAGACCCGGTGACCCGCGTCGACCAGCGCGCCGATGGCGTCGGCGAAGCGGACCGGCTCGCGCACGTTGCGGCACCAGTAGTCCGCGTCCCAGTCCGTGCCCGCGATCTCGGCGGCGGTCACGGTGGAGTACGTGGTGAGCTTCGCGTCCCGCGGCGCCAGCTGGGCCAGCGCGTCACGCAGGTCGTCGAGGATCGGGTCCATCAGATGGCTGTGGTACGGCACCTCGACCCGCAGGCTGCGCGCGAACGTGCCGGTGGCGGACAGGGTGTCGCGCAGCAGCTCCAAGTCCTCGCTGTCGCCTGCGAGGGTGACCGCGCCGGGGCTGTTCACCGCGGCGACGCAGATGCTGTCGGTGCGGGCGAGCAACTCCCGTGCTTCGCTCTCGGACATGCCGAGGGCCAGCATGCCGCCGCTGCCCGCGGTGGTCGCCTGCAACCGGGCGCGGTGGTAGCTGACGGTGAGCGCGTCGCGCAGCGACAGCGCGCCGGACACATACGCGGCCGTGACCTCGCCGACGCTGTGCCCGACCACCACCGCCGGATACACGCCGTACTCGGCCAGTTCGGCGGTCAGCGCGGCCTGCAGCACGAAGTTGGCGGGCTGGGCGTAGGCGGTCTGCATGATCCGCGAGCCGTCCTCGTCGGCGAGCATCTCGTCCAGGATCGACCAGCCCGCGATCGAGACGAACTCCCGATCGATCTCCCTGGCGACCTTGGCGAACGTGCTGTCGGTCGTGAGCAGCTCGCGGCCCATGCCCCACCACTGCGGGCCCATGCCGCTGAAGACGAAGACGGGCTCCACCTCGCCGTCGCCGATGATGCGGGACGGGGCCCGGCCCTCGCCGTCGGCGAAGGCGCGCAACTGGGTGCGCAGGTCGTCGGCGTCGTCGTAGGCGAAGCCGACCCGCAGGGGATGGTGGGCGCGGCGGGTCCAGGCGGCGGCGGTCAGCGCGTCGGCGGGATGCCGGTCCAGCGCGTCGGCGAGTTCGCCCGCGAGCGCGCGCACGGCGGTCTCGTGGCGGCCGGAGACCGGCAGCACCCGCGGCACCGGGCGCTCGTCCTCGGCCCGCGCGGCCGATGACGGCGCTTCGACGAGGATGGCGTGGGCGTTGGTGCCGCCGTAACCGAAGCCGTTGACCGCGACCACACCCTTGCCCGGCGCAGCGGGCAGTGGTTCGGGGCGCAGCGGGACACGTAGTCGTAGCTCGTCGAACTTGATCTGCGGGTTCGGCGTGGTCAGCTCGAACTGGGGCGCGACCGTGCGGTGGTGCAGGGTGAGCGCGGCCTTGATGAGGCTCGCGACCCCCGCCGCGGCCTCGGTGTGCCCGAAGTTGTTCTTCACCGAGCCGACCGGCACCGGTTCGCCGCGGCCGTCCACCGCGCCGTACACCGCGCCGAGCGCGGACATCTCGATCGGATCGCCGACCGCGGTGCCGGTGCCGTGCGCCTCTAGATAGCTCACCTCGTGCGCCGCGACGCCGGCGTCATCGCGCACCTGACGGGCGAGTTGTTCCTGCGCAACGGGATTCGGCACCGGAATGGCCATGGTTCGGCCGTCCTGGTTGACGCCCGTCGCGCGGATGACGGCGTAGATGCGGTCGTTGTCGCGCTGGGCCACGTCCAGCGGCTTGAGCAGCACCGCGCCCGCGCCCTCCGCCCTGCCGTATCCGTCGGCGGCGGCGTCGAAGGTCTTGCAGCGGCCGTCGACCGACAGGAACCGGCCCTTGCACATCGAGATGAACGTCTCCGGCTGCAGCATCGCGTTCGCCCCGCCGGCCAGCGCGATCTCGCACTCGCCGTTGGCGATCGCCTGCACCGCCAGATGCGTTGCCACCAGCGAGGACGAGCAGGCGGTGTCGACGGTCAGGCTGGGGCCGTGCAGGTCGAGCAGATAGGAGATCCGGTTGGACAGCAAGGTGTGCGAGGCGCTCATCGCGGTGTGGCTGGTGATCGCCGAGCGGACCAGCGGACCGCTGCGTCCGAGCACGTTGTCGAGGATGAAGCCGCCGACGTAGACGCCGACGCGATGGCCGGAGACCCGGCCCGCCATGCCCGCGTCGTCGAGCGCCTCCCAGGTCACCTCCAGCAGCAGCCGCTGCTGGGGATCGAGGATGGCGGCCTCCTTCTGGGCGATGCCGAAGAAATCGGCGTCGAAATCCCACAGCGGCTGGCTGAGAAATCCGCCGCGCCGGGTGTACATACGTCCCGGCGCGTCCGGATCCGGGTCGTAGTACTTTTCGATACTCCAGCGATCCGGCGGGATATCGACGATCCCGTCGCCTTTGTTCAGCAGAAAATTCCAGTAGCTTTCCGCATCGGATACGCCGCCTGGAAAACGGCAGCCGATACCCACTATTGCAATGTCGACCATTATTTCTCCTGGCCTTTTATGCGGGACCATGCTGAGCCCCCCGACCGCAGCAGCACAAATATTATGACGAGCTCCTTCGCTCGAATGCATGCTATTGCTCGGGCCGCTCGCGCGTCAATTGTCTTGCGTTACAGGCGCTTCAATTTACGTAACGTCGCCACCAGGGACGCGTTCGAAATCATCCCCTGTGTGACGCTCGGATGAATTGCGCTGAGATTCATGAGCACGGCATAGCGCAGGCCGTGGTCGCGCCAGTGCGCGAGCTGCTCGACGATCTCATCCGGCGTTCCGGCCAGGCAGAATTCCCGCACCAGCGAGGCCGGGACCTTCTCGATGTAGTCCAGCACGGTGCGCTCGTCCAGCGTCTGGGGAAGGTAGTCCTGCAGGCCGGTGAAGTCATCGCCCAGCGGATGGGTGGCACCGTGCCTGGTCCACATCTCCCCGGGAGCGCACAGGGTCAGCGCCCGCGCGCCGACGCTCTCGACCAAGGCGTCCACCTGCCCGGGACGGGCGGCGGTGAGCACGCTGAACACGGCGGCGGGCGCGACCGACGACGGGTCGCGCCCGGCGTCGGAGGCCGCGGCGCGCACCAGCTCCAAGCGGTGCCGGTATTCGTGTGGGCGCTGCGCGAAGCCGGGGAACCACACGTCGGCGTAGCGCCCGGCGGCCCGCAGCATGCGCGGGCCGCCCGCGGCCACCCAGATCTCCGGGCGGCTACCCCGATACGGCGGAACGTCGAAGACCGCGTCGCGCAAGGGAAAGTACGGGGAGTCCCTGGTCACCAGGCTGCCGCGGGAGTCCCACAGTGCCCGGATGGTCGCCAGCGCCTCCTCGAACCGGCCGACCGGAGCGGACCAGTCCACGCCGTAGGGCTCGTTGTTGTCCCTGATCCCGGTGCCGATGCCGAGAATCGCGCGGCCCCGGCTCAACTGGTGCAGCGTGGCGGCGGCCTGCGCGGTCACGGCGGGATTGCGGCGGCCCGCGTCGGTGACGCCGACGCCGAGCCGCAGGCGGGCCAAGCGGTTCTGGGCGGCGAGATAGCCCAGCGCCGTCCACGGTTCGTAGATGCCGTCGGCGTGCGGCGCCAGCCGGGTGATGCCGACGTGCCGCGGTTTCCAGATCGAGGCGGGCAGGATCGAGGGCAGGTGGTCGGTCACCCAGAGCGAGTCCGCCCCGCCCGCCATCGCCACCGAGCGACTGCCGCGAAATTGCAGATCGGGCGCGAACCGGGTGTAGACGCCGGAATCCATCACGCCTGTGCGGAATTTCGCCATGTTGTTCCTCTCGCACTACTTGGGTACTGGCTCGAGAGCTGCGCTGGTCTCGGGGGTTTCGATACGTTGGTGCCACGCGGCGAGCCGGCGCGGCGCCCACCAGTTGGCCGCGCCGAGCAGGCGCATCAGAGCGGGCGCGAGCACGCCGCGGATCAATGTCGCGTCGCTGAGCACGGCCAGGGTCAGGCCGAGGCCGAACAGTTGGATGAACGACACGTGTGAGGTCACCATGCCCGCGAAGGCGATCGCCATCAGACAGGCGGCCGCGGTGAAGATCCGGGCGGTGCGGGCCACGCCGGTCGCGACGGCGCGGGTGTTGTCGCCGGTGGACAGCCATTCCTCCCGGATCCGGGACAACAGGAAGACCTCGTAGTCCATCGAGACGCCGAAGGCGATGCAGAACATGAGGATCGGCATGGTCGGCACCAGGTAACCGGTCGGGGTGAAGCCGAGCAGGCCGGCCAGGTGACCGTCCTGGAAGATCCAGACCATGGCGCCGAAGGTCGCCGCCAGCGACAGCGTGTTCAGCAGCAGCGCTTTGATCGGCAGCAGCACGCTGCCGGTGAAGAAGAACAGCACCACCAGCGTCGACAGCGCGATCACGATCACGGCGACGGGCACTTTCGCCGCGAGCGCGTCGAGCGTGTCGACGCTTTCGGCCGCCGCGCCACCGAGCAGCGCCCGGCCGGGCGCTGGAACCGCGCGCACTTGGTCGAGCTGCGCGATCGCGGCGGGGGAGTACGGGTCGAGCCGGGTGCCCACCCGCAAATACGTGCCCGCGTCGTCGCGCAGGCCGGGCGGCGCGGCGGCCACTTTCAGCCCGCCGGCGTACACGCCCGCCGCGGACAGCACGGACGTCACATGCTCCACCCGCGACAACCGCTGCGCGTAGGCGGCGATGTCGGTGTCGCCGCCTCGGTAGCCGGGCATGGCCACCAGCACACCGGCCATGGCGTTCTCCCGGAAACCGGTGCGCAAGGCGTCGCCGACCACGTGGCTGGAGGCCCCGGCGATGACCCGGTCGTCGGCGGCGCCGAACCGGATGGACAGGAACGGCGATCCCAGCACCAGCAACAGCGCGATCACCGCCAGCGCGGCCACGGCCGGGTGGCGCATGACCAGCCGCACCGAGCGGTACCACCGGGTGGCGGTGAGCTCGACGGGCTCGGGGCGGGGCCGCCGGAATCGCCGGCGCAGCAACACCCGCAGGTCGAGCGCGTCGACGCGGGGGCCGAGCAGCGCGAGCGCGGCGGGCACCAACAGCAAGGTGGTGAACACGGCCGCGCCGAGCACGGCCAAGCCCGCGTAGGCCAGCGAACGCAGGAAATACAGCGGGAAGACCAGCAGCGTCGACAGCGACAGCGCGATCACCACACCCGAGAACAGCACGGTGCGTCCCGCGGTGCGCGCGGTGCGCGAGACGGCGGCGGCGGTGTCGTGCCCGGCGGCGAGTTCCTCGCGGAACCGGCTGACCATGAACAGGCTGGAATCGATCGCGACCGCGAAACCCAAGGCGCTCATCATGTTCAGCGCGAAGATCGACACGTCGCCGACCTCGGTGAGCAGCCGCAGGATCGGCAGCGTCGCGAAGATGTTGAACACGCCGACCGCCAGCGGGACCAGCGCGGCGGTGAGGCTGCCGAAGACCAGGATCAGGGCCAGGCCGGTCAGCGGTATCGCGATCGCCTCGGTGATCAGCAGATCGGTGACGATGCGATGGCTCATCTCGTCGAACGCCACCGCCTGGCCGCCCGCCCGCACCGTCACGCCGTCGAAGTCGCCGCCGACCTGCTCGGCGATCGCTCCGGCCCGCTTCGGCGCGTCGGTGTCGTCGCCGGTGACATGCGCCAGGACGAGCCCGTCGCGACCGTCGTTGCCGCGCAAGGCCTGGCGCAGATCCGGCGGGAGCTCCCAGTAGGACTGGACCGCGTCGACGTCGTCGCGGCCGCGCAGCTGCGCGGTCACGCGCTCGCCGACCGTGCGCGCCGCGGGGCCGTCGAGTCCGTCCGGCGCGGTGACCAGCAGCACCAGATTCGGTGCCGCGCCGGGGAATTCGCGGTTGAGGAACGCGGCCACCTCGGCGGATTCGGTGTCGGACGGGATGTAGCCGCCGGACTTCAGGTGGGCGGGCGCCGACCAGCCGAGCGCGACGCAGACGATGCCGATCAGCAGCGCGCCGTACAGGACGGATCGCGGTCGCCGGGTCGCCAGACGTGCGAGACCAACAAGCATGATGAATGACCTTTTCTCGGGCTGCGGCCGTGGCGAATGCGGGTGCGGCCGGTGCTATTCGGCGGCGCCGGATTCGATGTAGCCGGCCAGCGCTCGCCATTCCTTGGCATTGCGGTTGGCGAGTTCGGCGACGGCCGGGATGCAATGCGGGGGGACCGTGGCCACCAGCGCGGTCCACACCTCGCGCTGCATCGAGTGGGTGTGCAACCAGCGCAGCAGGTCGCGGCCCTGCTGGCTGTGCCGCATCGCCGGGTCGCGGGTGAGCTGTTGCAGCAGCAGCGCGCTGCCCTCCGGCTGATCCGCGGTGGTGTCGTCCTCGCAGGATCCGGTCTCGCGCAAGCGTTTGCGGATCGAGTGCGCCGTGCTGATGGACACCTCCGCCGCGGCGGCCAGCGCGCGCAGCGGCATGTCCGGCGAGGTCGCCAGCAGCTCGGCGACCCGGCGCCTGCGCTGCGCGCGGTCCATCGGCCTGCGCCTGCCGTCGGCGCCGACGCGGATGTTCGACTGCGGAATTTCCGCACTCGAACGTTGGCGGATCGTGGCGACCGTGCGCGCGGACAGTCCCGTAGTGGAGGCGATGGCCCGGTCGGACAATTCCGGCATCGTCTCGATGATCCGCTCGGCCGCCGCTTTGCGGTCCGAAAGTGTCAGCGGCAGACCGTGCGTCGTATTCAGCTCGACACCGCGCAGAAAAGCCTCTGCCGGTGTCCCGTCGAAGAACACGACATCGATGTGCTCGCGGCCGAGCCATTGCGCGGCGCGCAACCGGTGCATTCCGTCGATGACGCGCATGGTGCTGCGATGCACCAGAATCGGCGGTAATTCGGTGTCGCTCTCGGCCAATCGCGCGATATGCCTGCGGTCTTCCCCGTTCGACCGCGGCGAATCCGCGGGCAACAACTCGTCGATCGACACGAGATAGCTTGCGTTCGATGCCAGTGGCACCACATCGCCGCTCACCAATTTAAACTCAGCGGACATTTCGAACCCCCAGGGTCGCCCGGAATCAGATCGGTCCTCGATGACCCGATGGTCCATCCGGAACCCGGCTAGGCTTCGACCGACCGATCGGTCACAGCGTAGGTGCGGCCGGTGCACGACACTAGCCTTTTCAGAAAGAGTGGGGAGAATTCGGAAACATGACAGTCATTGCCGACCCCGGTCGCACGGCGCTGCTCATCGCGGGCACCGTGGTGGCGGAACGCGAGGGGCTGCACCGTCTTTCGGTCAACGCGGTGGTCGAGGAAGCCGGGATGGCCAAGGGCACCTTCTACCACCACTTCGTCAACCGTCGCAGCTACGTCATCGCGCTGCACCGCCGCTTCTTCGACGCGCTGTCGCAGTCGGTGGCCGCGGCGCTGGCGGGGATTCCGCCGGGCGTCGAGCGGATCGCCCCGAGTCTGGACGCGTTCCTCGATGCCTGTCTCCATGCCCGCGGCACCGAAGCGTTCATGGTGCAGGCACGCACCGACCCCGACCTGCGCGAGGAGATCGGCCGCCGCCACGAGCTGTTCATCGCGGTCGGACGGCCGGACATGGCCGCCGCCGGATGGCCCGACCCCGACGCCGCCTCCCGGATGAAAGTGGCCATGGTCGGTGAGATCTGCCTGGCCGAGCTCACCGCCCGGCGGGCACGTCCGGATCTGCGCATCGCGGCGGTGCGCATGCTCACCGCCAACCGCACGGGGCCGCTTGCCGCGCAGCCGCCCGAGACCGGCGCGTCGGCCACGTAGTCGCGGCATTCCCAGGACGCGTCCCGGGGACGGGGCGGTCATCGGTGGGATCCCCGGCCGGCCGGAGAGTAGTGTTTCAGCTGGCAGAGCCAGGAGAGTGCGCCTCGATTCGGCAACGCGGCCGGGCGGGTCGCGTCCTTCGGCGAAGGATTTCCCGCAGGAAGGCCGCGCCATGACTCACACAGCCGACGGCGGCGGGACGCGCACCGGCCGCACGGCGTCCGCATGGCAGTACGCGCGCACCGCGCCGTGGACCTTCGCCTGGCTGACGCTGCTGCTGGGCACCACGATCATCCAGCACCTGGTGCCGCGCGGCGATCTGGAGCGCCTGCTGGGCGAGCGTTCCACCAACCTGCGCAACCTCGAATCCGATCCACTGCACGCCCTCCTGACCAGTCTGCTGTGGATCGACGGCTATTTCTGGTTGCCCTACCTGGTGCTGTTCTGTGTCTTCCACGCCCCGGCGGAACGGTGGCTCGGCTCGTTGCGCTGGGCGATCGTCGGTCTGTGCGCGCACGTCGCGGCCACGTATTTCAGCGAGGGCATCCTGGCCGTTGCCATCCGCCACGGGTACGCCGATCCGGGGATGGTCGATGTGCGTGATATCGGCGTCAGTTATTTTCTCGCCGCCATCATCGGGATCCTGACCTACCATGTCGCCCGTCCGTGGCGGTGGCTGTACCTCGGCGGAATCCTGGTGTGGTTCGCCACCCCGTTGCTGATCCATCCCACCTTCACCGGCGTCGGGCACTGTTCGGCGCTGCTGATCGGGCTGGCCGCCTACCCGCTCACGCGTGGCCGGACCGCGCCGGACTGGGACCCGGCCACCATGTGGCGACACCGGGTCGATGCCGGCCGAGCGCCGAGCGGGCGTGCCGGAGTCACCGGAGCCCGAACCCCGCAGGACAGGCGCGGGTAGAGCGGGGGATCATTCCGGTGCGGCGTTCGATTCGAGAGCTTCGTCGTACGCGTACCCCGCGTCGCGGACCTTGGTCGCGAGGAATCGCATCCGCTCCGAGGTGAGGTAGCCGCCGCGCAGAGCCGTGCCGTCCAACTCGGCGGCCACCTGCTCCAGCGCCAATCGCGCGAACCGCGTTCGATCGACCATGGCGGAGTTCTACCAGGTAGTCGCGGCGGACGCGATCGCACCACGCGGGGCGTTTCCGGAAAGTCGCCGCATCGATCCGGCACCAACTTCCCACCAGTGGCGAATTTCCGGCTACCGAATCGGCCTATGCTGCTCGGCGGCCGCCGGATCGGGGCCCCGAGCGGGAGGCGAACGCCGGACCCGTCTCGCGCGGACTACGTGTTGGACAGGCGATGACGCGACTCGTGCACTTCGTGGGCAGCTTGCCCGAGCCATTGACGACCGGCGACAGCGCTGTGCTGGAGTGGTTCGTCCAGCGCAGCCGGGGCCACCGGCTCACCGGTGTGCCGCGGGACCTGGATCCCAGTTGGGTCGTGCAGTACCTGCGCGAGCGGGACAGACACGACGACGTCTTCGAAGTGGTGCGCGGCGGTGACTTCGCCGACTACGCCGACATGCGCGTGTACGGCATTCGCCGGCGCGCGACCCTCGAACCCCGGCACGTGGCGATGGATCGCGTCGACCGCATCGGCGCGGCCGTCACCGCCTTTCGCGCGCTGCGGGCTCGGCATCCCGAACTCGCCGAAACGAGATTGCAGATCAGCCAACCGAATCCGCTGGATCTGGCGCTGTTCGTGTTCGCAGGCGCGGCGGTGGCCGACGGGCTCCCGCTCGGGCGCGCGCTGCGCCACCTGCGGACGGTGACCCCAGCGCTGCGCAACCTGCCCGTCTTCGTCGAGGCCGTGCTGGCCGAAATGGCGCAGGTGACAGCCGAGCACGGCGATCTGGTCACCTGGCAGGTGGAGTCGCCGATCGCCCAGCTCGCCCTGGTGAAGGCGGCGCGACTCGGTGCGCAGGCTCCGGCCGGCCGTCTGGTCGCGCGTCAGTTGTCCGGCTTCCTCGCCCGGGCACACGAGATCGGCGCACAGACCACCCTGCATCTGTGCTATGGCGACTATCAGCACAGAGAACTGCTCGCGCCGCGCAGTCTCGCGCCGGCGGTGCGGCTGTTGAACACCCTCGCGCGAGACCTGCGCGCTCGCGCCGTGCCGCTGCCGCCCGCGCACATCCCCTGCGCTTACGGTGCTCATCCGGCTCCGCTGGAGCCTGCGTTCTACCGGCCGCTGCGCAGGCTCGACCCGGAGTGGCGGGTCATCGCCGGGGTGGTGTCGCCGGCCGGAGCGCAAGACAGCATCAAGAGCCTGGCCTTGTTCGAGGCGGCGGCGGGCCGGGCCGCGTACGGTGTGGCGACGGCGTGCGGCCTCGGCCGGTGCACCGTCGAGGAGGCCGAGCGCGCCGCCGAAGCCACCGTGGCGACCGCCACGGCCGCCGAGTCGGCGCCGAGCGAGGCGGCGTGAGGCCGATAACCCGCGGCTGACGCATCGGTGGCGGCTCACTGCTGGGTTGCGGGTCCGCAACGGAACAGCGCCCGTGCGGCAGAATGGTTTTCGACCAGTCGTCGACGCCGAGGGGGTAGTGCGCTGAGTATCGCGGATGCGGAACCGATCGATGTCGTTGCGGTGGCACGGTCAGTCGTCGCCGCGCACGCGCCGGAAGAGTTGCCGCTGTTCGACGTCACCGCCGCGGCGTACGCGGCGCGTCGGCGCGGCCCGAGTCCGGACGAACTGCTCGGCTTCGGAGTCGGTGCGGTGGAGGCGGTGGTGACGGTCGCGGTGCTGGCCGCGACCAAGGGTGCGGTGGACGCGCTCCTGGAATATTCCGGCAAACGCACCGCGCGTGGCCTGCGCGGCCGCCTGAGCCGGCTGCCGTGGCGGCGGCGCGCCGTGGCGGTCGCGGCGGCCGAACCGCTCAGCTCCGAGCAATTGAACGCCACCCGCGACGCCGCCAGGCGCGCGATACTCGCCTACGGGCTGACCGATCAGCAGGCGAACCTCCTGGCGGGGGCGATCGTAGGCGAGCTGGCGGCGCCGGACGACCCGCCGGACTGATGCGCCCCGCCCCGGAAGCATTCGGTTCGGGCACCACCCTGCGCTTCGCGGTGCTGGTGCTCGCCGCCGCGGCGACCATGTGGAATTGCTGGCAGGTGCTCGCGGGAGCCGCGCTCGGGACGCCCTACCGGCTGGCGACCGAGCAGTGCGTCCGAGCGCTGATCACGTCGCTCGGCGGGCACGACCCCGGTTCCGCCGCACCGGCCGACCCGGCGCATGGCGCGACCTTCGCCGCGACGGTCGGCGCCTGCTCCAGCCGTATCGGCGCGACGGCGTCGGTGATCGCGATGCTCTCCGTCGTCGCCACGGCGATCGCTGTCGCCTCGGTCTACTGGCTGTGGCCGTCCTGGCATATCCGGCGGCGCAGGCTGATCGCGCTCCCGGCCGGCGAATTTTCCGGGCTGGCGATGAAACTGGTGGCTTCGGCAGGGAACACCGAGGTGCGGTTCCTGCTCGATCCGGCCGACACTCGCGTCGGTGGGCGGGCGTTCGGTCGGTACCGGCGCCGCTATGTCGTTCTCGGTCGCGGTCTGGTGGAACGGTGGCGGCGCGGCACCGGCGACGGCGCGGTGGACGCGGTGGTCGCGCACGAACTGGCCCATATCCGCAATCGCGATCTGGATCCGGCCTATCTCGCGGTGTGGACATGGCGTCTGCTCGTGCTGCTCGGCGGCATCCCGTTCGGCTGCTGGATGCTGGTGGAACTCGCGACCGGTGATTGGCGGACCGCGCTCACCTATGGCTGGCGGATCGTCGTGTTGCTCGGATCGACCCTGTTGATCCGCAATGGACTGCTGCGGGCGCGCGAGTACTACGCAGACCTCCGTGCCGCACGGGCGTACCCGGTCCAGCTGCGGCGACTGCTGGACGATGCACCGCGGCCCAGAGGGTACCCGGGACTGCGCGCACGGTTCGGCATGCACCCCTCGGCACGGAACAGGCGGCGAATGCTGGACGCCCCCGGCGAGTTGCTGGCCCCGCGACTGCTTTCCTTGGTCACCATCGGCTTCAGCGCCATGCTGGCTTACGATCTGGTCGACGCGGTGACCGCGGTGGCCGGATTGCGCACACCGATAGCGCCGCTGGTGGGGATGACGCTGACCACGCTGGTCGCGACCAGCGGTCTCGCGCAGGCGGCGCTGCGCAACGCGTTGTGGGTGCGTGTCGAGGCGGATGCGATGCAGCTGCGGGACAGCGCGTTCCACATCTTGCTGATCGCGTTCGCCCATGGTTCGGCTCTGGCGCTGGGCATGGTGCTGGGGCGCGTGCTGGCACTGGATCCGGTAGCGCACGGCTCCATCGGCCACACCTGGTCGGCGACCGGCGAATTCCTGTCGCAATGGGCCACCGCGCTCGGCATGTGCTGTATCGGGGTGAGCGCCTGTGTCCACGTGGCGGCACGCAGCTGGCTACCGGTCGTCGCGACGGTCGACCGTCCCCGGGTCGTCGTCGCCACCTTGGCGGCCGGCGCCGCCGTGCTCATGCTGCCCTGGCTGCCGTCGTTGCTGTGGGCCTACTTCCTCTATGCGCGATTGCCCATGGAGGCGTCCGGCCTGCCGAACTGGGTGACGGGAGAACTGATGAAGCGGCAGCAGTTCCCTGAAGGTTTGTCCGATGTCCGGGGACTGTCGGCCGCCGTCGCGTTGGCACTGTTGCTCGCGGCGCCGCGGCTGCTGCGGGTCGGCCCCTTCGCGCGATCTCGGGCGGATGCCTCCGAAGCGCTGTGGCCGCAGCCGCCTGCGGGCCTCGGAGCCACGGTCGGCGTTGGTGTCGGCGCGGCCCTGTTCATGCTGAACATCTTGGGGGAATACGGGTTTCACACCGCGGCGTGGCCGGGCGCCGACGTCACTTCGATGGCGCTGATGGCATCGTCCCCAGCCAGTCGCGCGATCGTGTCGAGTGCCGAAGCGGAAAGCGGATGGCAGTTGTGTCATCGGTCCAGCGCGCCGGGCTCCGGGACGCGGTCCGATTGTGTGGCATACGGGCCTGATCCGAGCGGAGCGCAGTGCGGCGCCCAGGCGTTCCCGTGCGCCCCCTCCGTGCATGTCAGGCCTGGAGAACTCGTGACTCGTGTTCCGCCGCGGACGGGCTACCGGCCGAAAGTCGGGGAATCGGTCATGTTCGACGGGTCGCGAGCGGGCTGGGCGACCGTCGAATATCGAATCGCGTTGGTCATCGCGACGGAAGGCGATCGCATCACATGTGCCGGTGCGGGAGCGCCGATCCTGGTCGACGGGCAGCCGCCCGTCGACGGTGGAGTCCTCTACCCGGCCCACCCGGTGGGGCAGGAGGCCTTCGACCGCACCGTTCCCAGCGGTGGAATGTGGGTGCTCGGCCCGCGATGGCGTCCGGAGGACGGCTCGGACCGGCATCTGGGCGAGCGCGGCGGCGTGGTCGCGGCGTCGTCGGTGCTGCTGTACTTCGCGGAGGAATAGCTCTGCGACGCCGTTGCGGACGGAAGGCGCAGCGCCGCACGGAATCACGCGTCCCGTGCGGTGATGGCAACGGGTGCAACGGGTACGGGCACGGGGCGGCTCGGGTCGGTACCCTGGGTTCATGAGGTGTCGCGAGAAGCGTTAAGTTATCGCGAATTTCCGCGATCCCGACCGCGATGTACTCGACATTGTGTACCTTATGTTATCGAGGGTTCGCTCCCTGTCGGGGAGAGAGCCCGGGTCGTCGATACGGCCAGGCAGAAGGACTCCGTTGTCCCGTGCGGTGCATCCGTCCCGAGACGCGGACGACGTCGAGGATTGGGTGTGGCCGAATGCGTGTATCTGCTCCGATAACGGTCTCGGCTTTGGTTGTTGCTGGTGTGGTGGTGAGTGGTTCGGG
>NZ_JBIRYN010000013.1:0-160861 GCF_044389845.1 Nocardia sp. NPDC019323 | reverse complement strand
ACGAACCCGAACCCACCACACCCAAGCCCGACGAACCCGAACCCACCACACCCAAGCCCGACGAACCCGAACCCACCACACCCAAGCCCGACGAACCCGAACCCACCACACCCAAGCCCGACGAAGAGACACCACCCCCGCAGCATCCGGACCGCGACGAGGACGCGGCTGACCCGGATGCGTCGCGGGAAGCCGACGAGACCTCACCCCCGGGAGAACAGCACGGCACGTCCCCGTACGCATGGCATCCGGATGCGGCGGCACTCGATCGTGCCGTAGCGGAGTTCCCCTCGGTATTCGACGAGCCACGCACACTCGCCGAACTGCGGGAGCGCCTGAGCCATGACATGTCGTTCGACGATGTGATGGCGGTGCGCGATTTCTCCTACCAGCAGCACGGGTTGGATGCGCCGGATCTGTCGCTCGAGAATCTCAACGGATTCCTGGAACGGATCTGGAACAACGGAGACCGGATAACCAGCGAATGGGGCGTGTACAGCGAGTACGGCGCGGCTACCGAGACGAATCTGGTCACGGATCCACGCGGCTATGTCATGCAACTCGCGGATATACTCGCCGCCCGAGGACCGGAATCGCGTATAGCCTTGGTCCAAGGGCGAGGGGCCAGAATTCTCGACGCCTCGAACGCGTCGGAGATCGATACCGGATCGATCAGTTTCGTCCATTACCACCGAGCGAATGCGGTCTCGGACGTCGGCTATCGTGTGTATGTGAACGCACGCGCTGACGCGGTGCCCGACCTGATGCGTGGTGTGGTCCACGAAATCGTGGACAGCCCCGATCGATTCCCCGGTATCTACAGCGCGAAAGTCGTCGGCCCCCATTCGGTTCGGTCGGACGCGATGGTGATCTATACGAAGGATCTTGCCGATGCCCATCGGGTTGTCGACTGGCTTCGCGAGTATCAGGCGCGGCAACCCGATGCGTTCCTATGGGACGCTCCCGCGATGACACACCAAGTTATGGAGGGCGTCGGTATCGGCGCCGAACCACGGGCCGCCAATTCTAGTTTCGGCTCCGAACGGTCCCAGGCCATCTACCAGGCGCTGCAATCCACCCGGAGCGAGAACGGCGATTTCGCGATGTTCCGAGAACGAGCACTCGCGGCACTCGCCGAAAAGGGTGTCGATCCCGAACATCCTCATCTCAACCAACCGGACGAGCACCCTGATCAACCGCGGAGGTCGACATGAACAACCACGACAAGATCGCGGCGGCGCGCGATGCGGTGACCAAATTCCTGACCGGCGAGATCAATCCGGATGACAACCCGCACTGGTTCGACGACGACATACTCCTCTTCGCCGTCGATCGTCTCGACCAGCAGGACTCGGAATGGCTGCTCGCTCAGCTCGCGAATCGTGATTTCCCACGCGATCTGCGCGCGTGGATCATTCCGATGATGCGCAAGCACGGCGCCGAAGCCCAGGCATTGCTCGACGCGAACGGCCAGTGATGGACGAGCGGTACGAGCAGCAACTCACGGAACTGGCCGCTATTCGAGAACAAGTGCACGACGTGCGCGGCGAGGCCCGTTCTCCCGACGGATACGTGACGGTGGCGGTGGATTTCACCGGCGCGGTCACCGAGGTGCGATTGGATCCGGCCGCGCTGCGCACTCCCTCCGAACGTCTCGCCGCGATCGTGACCGAAACAGCGCGGGCCGCAGCGCGTCTCGCACATCACCAAGTGACCGAGACGATCACCCCGATCAGCGACATCGTGGGCAGCATGCCCGAACTCGCCGAACTGTTACCGGGCGCTCCGAGCCTGCGCGAGCCGGCCGCCGACGTGGCTTCGGATGTCGAGTACCTCCCCGACGACGAGTACGAAGACGAGTACTACGACACCTGACGCCGGTGCCGACAAGGCGGTTCCGAACCCGGGCCCTCAAACCGCCACCACAGGCGCGTTGTCGGCCGCACGGCGGTATCCGCCTGGCGCAAGCCCGTATTCGCGTTTGAACGCCTTCGCGAAGGCGAACTCCGAGGTGTAGCCGACGCGGCGGGCCACGGCGGCAAGACTGCTGTCGGTGTCGCGCAGCAGGCGGGCGGCGGTCAGCATGCGCCAGCGGGTCACATAGGCCAGCGGCGGCTCGCCGACCGTCGCGAGAAAGCGGCGGGCGAGGGTCGCGCGGGAAACGCCCGCGATGTCACCGAGATCGGCGACGGTCCAGGCGCGCGCGGGTTTCTCGTGCACCGCGCGTAGCACCGCCGCCACGGCGGGATCGGCGAAGGCGCCGGCCCAGCCGGAGGAACGCAGGTCGGCCTGCTCGTCGAACCAGGCGCGCAGGATGAACAGCAGCAGCGTCTCGAGGATCGCGGGCACGGCCGCGTCGCTCCCCTGCCGCGGCTCGGCGATCTCCGCGGCCAGCAGATCGACCGCGCCGCGCAGCGCGGGATGACGCCCCGGACGCGCGGGCAGATGGATGAACTCGGGCAGCTCGTCGAGGATCGGATGGGTGCGACCGCGGCCGAGTTCGTAAGCGCCACAGAGCAAGGCGGTCCGGACGCCGGGCCCCACGATCTCCCTCGGCTCACCGGGCAACGCGGTCTCGGTGACGGGAGTGTCCAAGCTGTCGACCAGGTCGTGGTCGGCGCCTCGCGGCATGAACAACACGTCCCCCACGCCGAGCGCCATGGGTTCGCCGTCCGGCGGCACCACCCAGCAAGAGCCCTGCAACACCACATGGAAACCCGCCCCCGGCACCACGGGATACCGCCGGCCCCACGGGGCGTGCCGGATGAACAGGCCGGAGGCGGGACTGCCGGTGCGGATCGCCGCGATGGCCTCGCTGAGAATGTCCACTCATTCACCATAACACTCTGGATATGAGCGTTTGGGACAAAAAATCGAGCCTTACAGGCATTGGTTTAGTCGTATGAGAGCAATATGTTTCTTCCCATGACATCAACCGAACGCCCTGCGACCATCGCCGTCTACGGCGCGACCGGACACACCGGCGGCTACCTGCTCGCCGAACTGCGCCGTCGCGGCCTCACCCCGATCCTGGTGGGGCGCAATGCCGAGCGCATCCGCGCCGCCGCCGACGCGGCGGCCATGCCCGGCGCCGACATACGAGTAGCAGACCTGCCCGACCGCGCGGCCCTCGTCCGAGCGTTCACCGGCGCCGACGTGGTGATCAGCAGCTTGCCCGCCTACGTCCAGCACGGCTCTGCGGTGCTCGACGCGGCCATCGACGCGGGCGCGCACTACACAGACATGTCCGGCGAGCAACTATTCCTGAAGCGCGTTCTCGACGAGTACGGAACGCGCGCTGCGGCGGCGGGCGTCACCGTGGTTTCCGGCGTGACCGACAACAATCTCCCCGGAGATCTGCTCGCCCATCTCATCACCCGCCGGGTGCCCGGCCCCGCCGAGGTGGTGCTCAGCCACCTCAGCAAGAGCGGCGGAAACGGTTCCAAAGGCAGCGCCAAGACGGTGTTCGCCAGTCTGGACTGGTTCCGCGGCGGCGGCTGGCACTACGCCGACGGCGAATTGCGCACCGGCGCGGCGGCACGTCACCAGAAGATGACCTTCCCCGGTGACATCGAGCCGACCACTGTCGCGAAATTCCCGCAGCCCCCGGTTCTCACCATCCCCCGGCACTCGGATGTCTCCTACGTCGAAGGCGTCCTCGCCACCTCGATCCTCGACACGCTCAGCGGGTTCACCGCCGAACTCATCGACGCACTGCCCGACGCGCCCGGCGCCGACCTGCGCTACGACCTCGTCGTCGACGCGTTCGGCGCGGACGGACGCCGGGTCCGCGGCGTGCTCAGCGGCGTGGACTCCTACCGCGATTCGGCATTGATGGCGGTGGAGACGGCCGTCCGCTTGGCCGAGGGCGCTACGGCTCCGGGAGCGCTCGCGCCGGCCGAGGCGTTCGATCCCGCCGATTTCCTGGATGCGCTGGCGCCGTTCGGAATCACCTGGCGGATCGAGGAGAGCTGAGCGGCAGGGCAGGATCGGGCATAGTCGAACGATGACCGACAACCGACCGCCGCTCGCCGTCGCACTCGATCTCGTGCCGCATCCCGAAGGCGGCTGGTACCGCCAGACCTGGCGCAGCCCGGCGGAATTCACGCCGGAGGGCTACCCCGGCCCGCGCGCCGCCGCCACGGCGATCTATTTCCTGCTGCTGCCGGGCGAGCGGTCCGCCCCGCACACGGTGCGCTCCGACGAGCTGTGGCTCTGGCACCGCGGCGGGCCGCTGGCGCTGGACATCGGCGGCGAGCAGGTGATCCTCGGCCCCGACCTGGAGCACGGCCAGGTGCTCCAAGCGGTGGTGCCGGGTGGGGTCAGCCAATCGGCGCGACCTGCCGGCGCGGAATACGTGCTGGTCAGCTGCATCGTCGCGCCGGGATTCGACTTCGCGGACTTCCGGTTGGACTGACCTGGATCAGCGCACCGGCACGGCGGCGAATCGCTCGAGTTCGTGCGGATCGTGGGCACAGAACATTCGCACCCGGTCGCCGTGGTCGTTGTGCAGCGTGCGCAGCCGTTCCAGGTTCTCCACCCGCTCGCGGCCGAGCGTGCTCGCGAGCACCTCGAACACGCCCAGGCCGACGGGCGGACGCGCCTTGCCCACCTCCAGCTGCCGGTGGTGGAAATAGGCGTCGCCGCAGTGCAGCAACCATCCGTCGCTCTGCCGGACCGCGACGCCGCTGTGCCCGCGCGTGTGGCCGACCAGCGGGATCAGCATGATGTCCTCGAGCACCGGGACGGCGGTGAATCCGAACCAGGTGTCCGCGCCGGTCTCGTGGGCCAGCCAGCGAGGTCCGTGCTCCCACTGACGCGGCTGGTAGCGCAGTTTCTCCCCGAGGGTCGGGCGCTGGGTCGCCGCGTCGAGTTCGTCGGCGAAGACGTGCACGGTGGCGTCGGGGAAGTCCGACAGCCCGCCGGCGTGATCGAGATCGAGATGGGTGAGCACGATGTGCCGGACATCCTCGCGCCGATAGCCGAGCCCGCGGATCTGGTGCAGCGCGGTGAGTTCCGGGCGCAACCGGGGCCGCAGCAATCGCCCGGTGCCGAAACCCAGCCTGCTTCGATCGAGCACGTCGGCCATGCCGAAGCCCGTGTCGACCAGCACCAGCCCGTCATCGGACTCGACGAGCAGGCAGTGGCCGACCAGCCCGCCGGTCAGCAGCCCACCGCTGCCGAGCAGCGCTCGCCCGCCGACCGGGCACATGGTCGCGCAGTCCAGATGCCGCACCAGCATCGCGGAAACTCCCTCCTACGGCGCCGAATCGGACTCGATCCGTTTCGGCACGAAGGTCTCTTTTGTTCCCGTCAACGTAGTCGGAGCGCGACTCGGCCGCGACAGCGCGGTCACCACCGCGGTGATCGGCGGGCGAATCGATCACCGCCCGCCGTCGCCGAACGGCCGGTTCACTCCGGAATCTCGAGCACGCCCTCGTCCACGGCCCAGGCGATGGTGCGTTCGAGATCCGGACACGAGTCGGGGCGACCCGGCCCGTGGCCGGTCTCGCTCAGTTTCGCGAAGACCGGGCAGTGCTCGGCCGGATTCCCGGTCCACTGCACCGACGTCTGGTGGGTGCTGCTCTTGCGCACCAGCACGTGGCTCTGGCAGGCCCGGCACCGCAGTGGCGTCAGGCCGTCCTCCAGATACCGCTGTTTGTCGGCCACCGTCTGGGCGCGCACTTCGGCTCGCCGAGCGGGCTGATCGGCGAAATCGGGTGCCTTCGCCCAGGTGGCCGCCATCAGACGCTCGCCTCGGCTTCCTCGGACTCGCGCTTGCGCCGCAGGTTCTCGGCGACCTCGGCCTCCCACGCCTCGTTCGCCTTGGTGGTGTCCACCTCGAACTCGAAGCGCTGGGTCATCTTCTCGGTGACGTCGGCCAGGTCGACGTAGAACTGCTCGTACCAGCGACGCAGCTGGTAGACCGGCCCGTCCTCCTCGCACAGCAGCGGGTTCTCGACCTTGGACTTGTGCTTCCAGATCTCGACGTCCTGCAGGAAGCCGACGCTGATGCCCTCGGTCATCTTCTCCGCCAGCTTGGTCGCCATCTCGCCCTCGACGCCCTTCGGCTTCTCCAGCGTGATGCCCCATTGCAGGACGAAGGAGTCCTGGGTGACCGGGTAGTGGCAGTTGATCAGGACGCTTTTGACCTCGTAACCGCTGTAGATGTTGATCAGCGGGTTGATCATGTACGAGGGGCCGAAGTACGAGGCCTCCGACTTCAGCAGCGTGTCACCGCCGTACTTGGAGGCCATGCCGATGTCCGGCCTGCCCTTGGTCTCCAGGAACTGGGTGGCGATGTGGCCCTCGAAGACGTTCTTGAAGTACGTCGGGAAGGCGAAATGGATGTAGAAGAAGTGGGCCATGTCCACCACGTTGTCGATGATCTCGCGGCAGTTGGCGCCCTCGATCAGCATCGAGTTCCAGGTCCATTCGGTCCACCCGCTGTCGAGTTGCTCGCTCGGGTTGCCGTCGGCGTCGGTGTAAGGGCCCTTGATGTGCGGGATCGTGACCTCGGGCGGCGGCTGGCTGCCCTCGTGGTCGTGCCAGACGAACAGCTGGCCGTTGCGCTCCAGCGTGGTCCACTTCCTCGTGCGCGCCAGCGGCGGCACCCGCCGCGCGTACGGAATCGCGGTGCACTTGCCGTTGGTCCCCGACCAGCGCCAGTCGTGGAACGGGCAGGCGATGTCGTCGCCCTTGACCTCGCCCATGCTCAGGTCGCCGCCCATGTGCCTGCAGTAGGCGTCGAGCACCCGCAGTTCACCGTTGCTGTCGGCCCAGACGACGAGCTTGGTGCCGAAGACGTTCACCGCGTGCGGCTTGCCGTCCCGGAACGTCTTGGCCAGACCCAGGCAATGCCATCCCCGCGCATAGCGGGTCGGTGCGGTGCCGACATCCAGCTCCCGGACCTTCGCGCCGCTCCGCGTCGTTTGAGCCGCCTCCCGGGGCCCTCCTTGGTGACGCACGCTGCCGCCTCCGGGCCCGTCGCTCGGCGGCGGTGGGGTAACTGCCATCGCGTTTCCTCCTCCATCTGTACTAGAACACGTTACAAAACTGGCGTCCTCGACGCCAGCGATTCACCTCACTTCCTGCATGAGCGCATGTCCGACGAGGGGTGAACACCGGTTCTCGACAGAAATAGGAACCTGTTCTAGTCTCAGAGACAAATGAGATTCCCGACATCAACCGACCAGGCAGGAGCAGGTCCCGAGATGACGCAAGAAGTGACCGAACGGGTCGAAGCGCTGTTGCCGACGTTGCGCGAACGCGCACAGGAGGCCGAGGACCTGCGGCGCATCCCCGACGAAAGCATGAAGGCGTTGCAGGAGACCGGCTTCTTCCGGTTGCTCCAGCCCAAGCAGTGGGGCGGTCACGCCGCCGATCCGGTGGTCTTCTACGACACCGTGCGCAAGATCGCCAGCGCGTGCGGCTCCACCGGCTGGGTGGCGGGCATTGTCGGCGTGCACAATTGGCACCTCGCGCTGTTCGCGCAGCAGGCGCAGGAGGACGTCTGGGGCGAGGACACCGAAGTGCGGATCTCCTCCTCCTACGCGCCCATGGGCGCGGGCACGGTGGTCGACGGCGGCTACCTCGTCAACGGCGCGTGGGCCTGGTCGTCGGGCTGCGATCACGCCACCTGGGCGGTGCTCGGCGGCCCGGTGATCAAGGACGGCAAGCCGGTGGACTTCGGCAGCTTCCTCATCCCCCGCGACGACTACCGCATCGACGACGTGTGGAACGTGGTCGGCCTGCGCGGCACCGGCTCCAACACCGTCGTGGTGAAGGACGTCTTCGTGCCCTCGCACCGGTTCCTCAGCTTCCGTGCCATGAGCGAACTGAAATCGCCCGGTCTGGAGCAGAATACCGATCCGGTCTACAAGATGCCTTGGGGCACAATCCATCCCACCACGATCTCCACGCCGATCGTCGGCATGGCCTACGGCGCGTACGCGGCGCATGTCGAGCACCAGGGCAAGCGGGTGCGCGCGGCCTACGCCGGCGAGAAGGAAAAGGAGGATCCGTTCGCCAAAGTGCGCATCGCGGAGGCCGCCAGCGACATCGACGCCGCGTGGCGGCAGCTTTCTGGCAACGTGGCCGACGAGTACGCGCTGCTGGCTGCGGGCAAGGAGATCCCGTTCGACCTGCGCGTGCGGGCCCGGCGCGACCAGGTGCGCGCCACCGGTCGCTCGATCGCGGCGATCGACAAGCTGTTCGAGAGCTCCGGCGCCACCGCGCTGGCCAACGGCACGCCGCTGCAACGCTTCTGGCGCGACGCGCACGCGGGCCGGGTGCACGCGGCCAACGATCCCGAGCGCGCGTACCTGATGTACGGCACGCACGAGTTCGGCCTGCCCGTCACCGACGGCATGGTCTAGGAGGGCTGACCGTGACATCGACCGCGGAACTCACCGCCGAATCGACCTCGCGCTACGCGCAGGTGCGGCCCGATCTGCGGCTGCACTACCACGAGGCGGGCGTCGGCAACGGGCCGACGATCGTCCTGCTGCACGGCGGCGGGCCCGGCGCGTCCTCCTGGTCGAACTTCGCGCGCAACATCCCGGTGCTGGCCGAGCACTTCCACGTGCTCGCGGTGGACCAGCCCGGCTACGGTCGCTCGGACAAGCCCACCGAGCATCCGCAGTACTTCGTGCACAGCGCCTCGGCGCTGAAGGATCTGCTCGACCACCTGGAGATCACCACCCGGGTGCACCTGCTGGGCAATTCGCTCGGCGGCGGCGCTGCGGTCCGGTTCGCGCTGGACTATCCCGACCGCGCCGGAAAACTGATCCTGATGGGGCCCGGCGGGCTGAGCACCAATCTGTTCGCGCCCGACCCGACGGAGGGCGTGAAGCTGCTCTCCAAGTTCAACTACGAGCCGACCAGGGAGAACCTGGAGGCGTTCCTGCGCATCATGGTCTTCGACCAGTCGCTGGTCACCGACGAGCTGATCGATGAGCGGTTCGCCTCGGCGAGCACGCCGGAGGCGCTGGCCGCGACCAGGGCGATGGGCAAGTCGTTCGCGAGCGCCGACTTCGAGAAGGGCATGCTCTGGCGCGACGCCTACAAGCTGCGTCAGCCGGTGCTGCTGATCTGGGGCCGCGAGGACCGGGTCAACCCGCTCGACGGCGCGCTGGTGGCGACCAAACTGATCCCGCGCGCGCAACTGCACGTCTTCGGCGGCTGCGGGCACTGGGCGCAACTGGAGAAGTTCCACGAATTCAACCGGCTCGCGATCGATTTCCTCGCGGGCGTCAAGGAGAAGTGATGGGCATCCGTTCACTGGGATATCTGCGTATCGAGGCGACCGACATGGCCGCCTGGCGGGAGTACGGCCTGAAGGTCCTCGGCATGGTCGAGGGCAAGGGCGCCGACCCCGAAGCCCTCTATCTGCGCATGGACGAGTTCCCGGCCCGGCTGGTGATCGTCCCGGGCGAGAAGGACCGGCTACAGGTCTCGGGCTGGGAGACGGCCAACGCCGAGGAGTTGCAGGACATCCGCAACCGGCTGGACGCGGCGGGCGTGCCCTACAAGGAGGGCACCGCGGCGGAACTGGCCGATCGCCGGGTCTACGAGCTGATCGCGTTCGAAGATCCCTCGGGCAACACGCTCGAGGCGTTCCACGGCGCGGCGCTGGAGCATCGCCGGGTGGTCAGTCCCTACGGGCACAAATTCGTCACCGAGGAGCAGGGGCTCGGGCACGTGGTGCTCAGCACCAAGGACGACAAGGCGGCGCTGGAGTTCTACCGCGACGTGCTCGGCTTCCGGCTGCGCGACTCGATGCGGCTGCCACCGCAGATGGTGGGACGCCCGGCCGACGGCGAGCCCGCGTGGCTGCGCTTCTTCGGCTGCAACCCGCGCCACCACTCGCTGGCGTTCCTGCCCATGCCGACGCCGAGCGGCATCGTGCACTTGATGCTCGAGGTGGAGAACGCCGACGACGTCGGCCTGACCCTGGACCGCGCGCTGCGCAAGAAGGTCAAGATGTCGGCGACGCTGGGACGGCACGTCAACGACAAGATGCTCTCCTTCTACATGAAGACGCCGGGCGGGTTCGACGTCGAATTCGGTTGCGAGGGCCTGGAAGTGGACGACCACGACTGGATCGCGCGGGAATCCACCGCGGTGAGCCTGTGGGGCCACGACTTCACCGTCGGGCAACGGCAGCAGTGACCGAGAGGGCGAGCGAAACGATGACCGCGGACGGATCCGAGATCGATCCACGGCAGTTCCGGAACGTGCTGGGACAGTTCTGCACCGGCATCACCGTGATCACCACCTTCGACGACGACGGGGTTCCGATCGGCTTCGCGTGCCAATCCTTCGCCGCCCTCTCCCTCGAACCGCCGCTGGTGCTGTTCTGCCCCACCAAGGCGTCCCGCTCCTGGGCGGCGATCGAGAAATCCGGGCGTTTCTGCGTGAACGTTCTCGCCGAACAGCAGCGCGAACTGTGCGCCCGCTTCGGCTCCCGCGAACCCGACAAGTTCGCCGGCGCCGCCTGGCACACCTCCGACCTGGAACTCCCGGTGCTGGACGAAGCGCTGGCCACCATCCAGTGCGAGGTCGAGACCGTCGTCGACGGCGGCGACCACTACATCGTGATCGGCCGCGTCCAAGCCCTCTCCGAGACGACCACCACCGGCCGCCCCCTGCTGTTCTATCGGGGCCAGTACACCGCCATCGAACCGGAGAAGACCACCCCGGCACCTTGGCGTGCCGACCTGGAGCACTTCCTCACGACGACGACGTTGGACACCTGGTTGTAGGACGCGACCAGCACTCGTAGCCCCGCGCGCTACAGGGGGCTACAATCAGGCTATGAAAGTGATCACGCAGCGCGAGTTCCGCAACCACTCAGCGGCGGTCATGGATGCGGTCGAGGCCGGGGAGACGTTCCGCGTAACCCGAAATGGGGTCGAAGTCGCCGAAGTACGGCCGGTCAGCCGAAAGCGCCGCCTGACGACGGAAGAGCTCGTGGAACGGCATCGCAGACTACCTCGTGTCGACTTCGCCGGCATGCGGCAAGAGGCCGACGAATTCTTCGGAACGGAAGATCGAGTCGGCGACGACGATGCGTGGGGATCGCGGTCATGACCGAGCGGCATACATCGGGCGTATTGGACACTTGCGCCTACATCGACCTGGGTACGCTGGATCCCACTTTTTTGCCGGAGTTGTGTGAGATAACAGCGATCACGTTGGCCGAATTGCACCAAGGCGTCGCCATGGCGAAAGACACTGTCACTCGGGCCGCACGATCCGAGCAACTCGGTGCCGCCATCGTGGATTTCGATCCGTTGCCCTTCGACGAGGACGCCGCGACACGCTACGGCACCCTCGTAGCACTCACTCTGGCGGCGAAACGCGACCCGCGGCCGCGCCGGATGGATTTGCTCGTCGCGGCAATCGCGTCGGCACGTGGGTTACCGCTGTACACCCGCAACAGCGCGGATTTCCGCGGGCTGGAAAGCATGCTCGAGATCGTCGCCGTGTAGCGCATGAAGGACTAGGCCTCGATCAGCCGCCCTCGCTCCACGAGTGGTGCCTGGGCGCGGCGAATCCCGAACTCACCGCGCTCGGCGGTCAGTACTTGTAGAAGCCCTCCCCGGTGGCGATGCCGAGCTTGCCCTTGTCGATGTAGTTCTCCTTCAACCACTTGGCCAGCCGTTGGGAGTCCTCGTCCTCGTTGTTGACCAGGATGTTGTACGGCGTGGTCAGGCCGATGATGTCGAGGATGCGGAACGGTCCGGCCGGTGCGCCGGTGCCGATCTGCCAGGTCTTGTCCACCGCCTCGGGATCGGCGTAGCCGCCGGCCGCCAGGCTCATGCCCGCGTTGAGCAACGGCACCAGCAGCGAGTTCAGGACGTAACCGGCCTTCTCCTTGTGGATTTCGATCGGCACCATGCCGATCTTCGAGGCGAAGTCGACCACGGCCTGGTATACGTTCGGGTCGGTGTCGGCGGTGCCCATGATCTCGGCCGTGTTGAAGTGCCACACCTGATTGGCGAAGTGCAGCGCGAGGAACCGGTCCGGACGGCCGGTGAAGTCTTTCATGGCGCTGGGCAGCAGGGTGGAGGAGTTGGTGGCGAAGATCGTGCGCTCCGGTGCGACCCGGCCGAGCTGCTCGTAGGTCTGCTGCTTGATGCTCAGCACCTCGGGGATGGCCTCGATGACCAGGTCCGCGTCCTGCACCGCGTGTGCCAGGTCGGAAGTCAGCGCGATGCCCGCCGCCGTCTGCTCCGCCTTGCCGTCCCCGCCACCGGGCACCTGCTCGCGGTAGACCGGCACGAGCTTGTCGAGTCGTTCCCTGGCCGCGGCCAGCGCCTTGTCATCGATGTCGTAAGCCGTCACCTCGAAACCGTGGAAGGCGGTCTGAAAGGCGATCTGCGAACCCAGCACCCCGGTGCCCAGCACGGTCACCTTGCGAATATCGATGGTCATTCGTTTCTCCTCTCGACTGTTGCGAAGAAGCCCGCGTCGGAGCGACCTCGCGATCACCGCTGCCATGGATCAACCTACCGGCGGCGGTGCCGTGTCAGCCGGAGGCGACTGTCGCTGCCGTCGGCTTCGCGAGTGGCACATGAGCGCGGCGAAACGCGAGAGCGCCACACGCTCATGTGCCACTCGTGAAGTGCTCAGATGGTGAGCACTTTGGGGTGGAGGATGGGTGCGATGAGGGCACCGGATCTAGGGAGGCACTATGGGTCGGTTCGATGGGACGAGGATCCTGACCTTTGCGGACCTTGCGCAGTGGGAGGGGTGGCTCGCGGCCGATCACGACGAGGCCGCTGATGTCTGGCTGAAGATCGGCAAGAAAGGGGTGGCGGGCAGGAGCATCAGCAACGGCGAGGCGCTCGACGGCGCGCTCTGCTTCGGGTGGATCGACAGCCATCGCCGCGGCATGGACGCCGAGCACTATCTGCAGCGGTACTCGCCGCGCCGGCCGAAGAGTCCGTGGTCGCAGATCAATGTCGCGAAAGCCGAAGCGCTCATCGCCGCAGGTCGCATGCGGGCTCCCGGTTTCGCGGCCATTGCCGCCGCGCAGTCCGATGGACGCTGGGCGGCCGCCTACGAATGCCAGCGGACCGCCACCTGCCCGGCCGACCTGCTCGAAGCGCTCAGTGCGAGTCCACCCGCACGGGAGAGATTCGAGCAGCTTGATCGCACCGCGCAGTACGCGTACTTCCTGCGGTTGATGAAGACGCGGAGTTCCGGCGAACGGGCTGGACAGCTGCGGCGCATGTGCGAGGAGTTGATCCAGTCAGCGGCGTAGTTCCAAGTCGACTGCGGCAACGATGATCACCGATAGCGGCGAGGCGGAAATCGGTTGGGAATCGCGTGTGCCGACGCGACGATATGCGTTGTGCTGCTTCTTGTTCCGGCCGATGTACTTCGCCCCCAACGCGTCGACGAGCATTTCGCCCCGGAGGCGGACGCGGCTCGTGCCGCCGGTTTGGACATCGCCGTGGTCGATCACGACGCGTTGACCCGCGCCGACGGCGCGGAGGATGCCGTTCGACGCGTCCGTTCCAGCGGGGTGGCTGTCTACCGCGGCTGGATGTTGCGCAGTGCTGAGTACGCCGCGTTCGAACGGAGCTTGCGGCGGCGCGTCACGCTGCGCACGAGCGCCGAGCAGTACCGTCGCGCACACGAATTGCCCGGGTGGTATTCCGCACTCGCCGACATGACTCCTCGGTCGGTATGGACCAGCGGAACCGATCGCGCCGCGTTCGATCACGCGCGTCGGGAGCTATCCCCTTCCCGCTCCCTTTGCCTTGGGGACGCGGGATCGTTGCTGCTGCCTCGCCGAATGGACTGGACTTCCGGGTACTGGGAGACGCGTGATCGACCACCCTTCGACCAGCGGAGACTTGCTCGATAGTGGTCCCGGCAGACGAACGGGGTCGCGAACGTTCGTTCGCGACCCCGCTGTGGCTTACCGGTCAGGCGGTGACCGTCGCCTTCTCCCGTTGCAATTCCAGCGCGATGTCGATGAGCTGGTCCTCTTGGCCGCCGACCAGTTTGCGCTTGCCCGCTCGTACGAGCATTTCGGCGGCGGAGACCCCGTAGCGTTCGGCTTGCCGTTCGGCGTGCTTGAGGAAGCTGGAGTAGACGCCCGCGTAGCCCATCATCAGGGCCTGGCGGTCGAGCAGGCATTCCTGCGGCATCGCGGGGCGGACGACGTCTTCGGCGGCGTCGGCGATGGCGAAGAAATCGATGCCCGTCTTCACGCCCAGCTTGTCGCACACACCGACCAGCGCCTCGACCGGCGTGTTGCCCGCGCCCGCGCCGAAACGCCGCGCGCTGCCGTCGATCTGCTTGGCGCCGGCGCGGATGGCGTAGATCGAGTTGGCGACGGCCAGATCCAAGTTCTCGTGACCGTGGAAGCCGACCTGCGCGTCGTCGCCGAGTTCGGCCACCAGCGCCGCGACCCGGTCGGAGACCTGCTCGAGCACCAGCGCCCCGGCCGAGTCGACGATGTAGACGCACTGGCAGCCGGCGTCGGCCATGATGCGCGCCTGTTTGGCCAGCACCTCCGGCGGCTGGGTGTGCGACATCATCAGGAACCCGACCGTCTCCAGCCCGAGTTCCCGCGCCAGACCGAAGTGCTGGATCGACACGTCGGCCTCGGTGCAGTGCGTGGCGATCCGGCAGATCGACGCGCCGTTGTCCTGCGAGACCTTGATGTCTTCCTTCACCCCGACGCCGGGCAGCATCAGCACGGCGATCTTCGCCCGCTTCGCCGTCTCGGCGGCGATGGCGACCAGTTCCTGCTCGGGCGTCTTGGAGAAGCCGTAGTTGAACGACGAGCCGCCGAGACCGTCGCCGTGGGTCACCTCGATCACGGGGACACCCGCGCCGTCGAGGGCGGCGACGATGTCGCGGACCTCCGTCGCGGTGAACTGGTGACGCTTGTGGTGGGATCCGTCGCGCAGCGAGGTGTCGGTGACGCGGATGTCGAGTTCTGCTGAGTAGGCCATGTCGAAAGCTCCTTACACCCGGGCCGTGACGATCTGTTCGGCGATGACCTCGCCGACCTGCGTCGCGGCGGCGGTCATGATGTCGAGGTTGCCCGCGTACGGGGGCAGGAAGTCGCCCGCGCCCTCCACCTCCACGAACACCGACACCTTCGCCATGCCGCCGGAGACCACCGACGGCTCGTCGAACTGCGGCTCGTTCAGCAACCGGTAGCCGGGCACGTACTGCTGGATATCGGCGACCATCCGGTGGATCGAGTCGGCGATCGCGTCGGTGTCGGCGTCCTCGGGGATGGCGCAGAAAATGGTGTCGCGCATGATCATCGGCGGCTCGGCGGGGTTCAGGATGATGATCGCCTTGCCGCGCTGTGCCCCGCCGATGGTCTCCACGCCCCTGCTGGTGGTCTTGGTGAACTCATCGATGTTGGCGCGGGTGCCGGGACCGGCGGAGACCGACGACACGGAGGCGACGATCTCCGCGTACGGCACCGGGACGACCCGCGAAACCGCGGCGACGATCGGGATCGTCGCCTGACCGCCGCAGGTGATCATGTTGACGTTCGGCGCGTCGAGGTTCGCGCCCAGGTTCACCGGCGGCACCACGGCGGGCCCGACGGCCGCCGGGGTGAGGTCGACGGCGCGGATGCCCGCCTCGGCGTAGCGCGGGGCGGCGGCGCGGTGCACGTACGCCGAGGTCGCCTCGAAGATCAGATCGGGCAGTTCGGATTGCGCGAGCAGCCAGTCCACGCCCTCGTGCGAGGTCTCCAGCCCCAGACCGCGCGCCCGCTTCAGGCCCTCGCTGTCCGGGTCGATTCCGATCATCCAGCGCGGCTGGATCTTCTGCGAGCGCAGCAGTTTGTAGAGCAGATCGGTACTGATGTTGCCGGACCCGACGATCGCGGCGGTGACGGTCCCGTTCACGGACACGACAGCCTCCCTAGGTGAATTGCAGACGGACAGAGCCGAGTCCGGCGAACTCGGCGTGGAACTCATCGCCCGGACGGGCGTCGATGGCGCGGGTGCAGGAGCCGGGCAGCACGATGTCACCGGCCTTCAACCGCACCCCGAAGCTCGCGACCTTGCGCGCCAGCCAGGCCACCGCGATCACCGGATCGCCCAGCACCGCGTCGCTGCGGCCTTCGGCGACCACATCGCCGTTGCGGGTGAGCACCGCGTCGATGGCCTTGATGTCGATGTCCTTCGGCGCG
Source organism: Nocardia sp. NPDC019323 (assembly GCF_044389845.1). NCBI lineage: Bacteria > Bacillati > Actinomycetota > Actinomycetes > Mycobacteriales > Nocardiaceae > Nocardia > Nocardia sp. NPDC019323. Next base: position 144,675 of record NZ_JBIRYN010000013.1, on the reverse strand, counting down.
ACCCGCTGCGCGCCGAGCACGAAGCCGGCCGAAGACGCGTTGTCGGAAATGGTGTCGGCCAGGCCGATGTTCCAGTCCTTGATCCGCGAGTCGATCAGCTCGATCGCGGGCGCGAAGGCGACCGTGGCGGCGAGCACGTCATCCTCGGTGCACTCCGCGCCGGGCAGGTCGGCGCCGAGCACGAACCCGACCTCCACCTCCACCCGGGGGAACAGGTAGCGGCCCGCTTCCACCGGAACGTCCTCGTAGACTTCCATTTCCGCGAGCAGGTGACCGTAGTCGGGCTCGTCGACGCCCATCATCTGCTGCATGGCCTTCGAGGACAGGCCCACCTTGTGCCCGACCACGCGCGCGCCCGCGTCGAGCCTGCGCCGGATGTTGATCAGCTGGATCTCGTAGGCGTCGACCACGTCGATATCGGGGTGGCGGGCGATCAGCGGATCGATCGCCACCCGGTCGCGCTCGGCGCGCTCGAGTTCGTCGGCCAGTTCGGTTCGTACCGCGTCGGACAGCACGCTAGTTCCCTTCCACAGTTGCGTTTTCCAGCGCCGAGACCTGCTCGCCCGCGGCGGACCGGCCTGCCCTGCGACCGGAGAAGATGCAGTCGGCCAGCGACAGCCCGCTGACATAGGACTCGGAGCAGACGCCGACCGCGGTGCGGCCGGCGGCGAAGAGGCCGGGGATGTCACGGCCATCGACCGTCTCGACCGCGCCGGTGCGCTCGTCCACGACGACGCCGCCGAGGGTGAGCATGGGGCACGGGTTGGTCAGGCTCGGTTTGATGCCCACATCCAACAACCAGAACGGACCGGTGCGGACCGGTTCGGTGAACTCGGCAGGCTTTCCGACCGGATCGGGCGCGCCGGTCTCGATCGCGGTGTTGTGCGCGTCCACCGTCGCGCGCAGCCCGGCCGGGTCGATGCCCGCCTTCGCCGCGGCTTGCTCCAGCGTCGCGCCGCGAATCGCGGTGCGCCGCATGGTCTCGAACTGCCCGCGCTGGAACCACGCGCCCTGCTTGCCGATCTGGCCGATCGCGGTGCGCATCAGCGGGTCGTCGGCCAGCAGCCATCCCTTGCCGCCGTGCTCGGTGATCAGCTTGTTGCCGACGGCGGCGCCGTAGCGGGTCTCGTCGATCACCCTGCGGCCATCGGCGTCGACCAGAAGCGCCGCGGTGAAGGCGCTGGGCGGCAGCAGGAACCGCCACGCGGAGACGTTGTCCATGTGGTCGACGGCCGCGCCGACCTGCTGGGCCATCAGGATGCCGCTGCCGTCGTCGGCGGTGGTGCCGAGGGCGAGACCGCCGTGGAACGCGGGCGCGTGCTGCCGCACCAGATCGCGATTGGCGATGAACCCGCCCGCGCTGAGCACCACCGCGCGCCGGGCGAGGACCCTGATCGTGCTGCCGTACCGGCGTTCCAGCGCGTCCAGCCGCTGTTCCAGCGCTCGCCGCAGCGGCGGGTAGTAGATGCCAGGCTTGGCCGCGACCTTCGCCATGCGGGTGTAGCGGTCGCGGACCCGGCCGGGCGCGTCGCGCAGGGTGTGGCATTCCACGCCGATCACCGCACCCGCGGCGTCGGTGATCAATCGGGTCACCCGGGTGAGCGTTTCCACGCGCACGCCCGCCCTCGACGCTGCGGCGGCGAGCGGGCCGGTGAGTTTCTTGCCCGAAGTGCCCCGGCCCTTCACCCGGTGTCCGCGCTGGGCGGCGGGGATGTCGCGGAACGCGCCGGAGATCTCGCTGCCCGAGTAGTACAGGTAGTAGCGGTCGTTGGGGTAGGAGGTCTTGTACGGGCACAGCGAGGCCTCGAACGGGACGCCGTGCGCCTTCAGCCACTCGATCAGCTCCGGGCTCTCGTCGACGAACCGGCGCAGCGTCTCGGGGGCGACCGCGTCGCCGACCTCGCGCTCGAGGTAGGCGTACATGGCCTCGGGGGTGTCCTCGACACCCGCCTCGCGCTGCACGGAGGTGCCGCCGCCCGCGTAGATGATGCCGCCGGACAGCGCCGACGTGCCGCCGCCGGTGAAGCGTTCGAGGACGAGCACCTGCGCGCCCGCCGCGGTCGCTTCCAGCGCGGCCGCGGCCCCCGCGGCGCCGTATCCGACCACGACAACGTCGGTGGTCAGGTCCCATTCGAGGCCCATGTTCTTAACTCCGGTCCGAAACTGAAACAAGTTTCCTCGACAAACGGAACGTCGAGCAAGTCTTCTGCCACACAACATAGACCAATGGCGCGTCCATTCTATAACGTGTTCTACATGACTGATCGGGAATACGACGTGGTGGTGGTCGGCAGCGGCGCCGCCGGCATGACCGCCGCCCTCACCGCGGCCCACAACGGCCTGAGCGTGGTGGTCATCGAGAAGGCCGCGCACTACGGCGGGTCGACCGCGCGCTCCGGCGGCGGCGTGTGGATCCCGGGCAACAAGGCGCTGCGCGCGTCCGGTCGGCCCGACGACCGCGAGGACGCACGGACCTACCTGCACAGCATCATCGGCGACGTCGTACCCGCCGAACGGATCGACACCTTCATCGACCGCGGGGCCGAAGCGCTGGATTTCGTGCTCGATCATTCGCCGCTGAAGATGACCTGGGTGCCGGGCTACTCCGATTACCATCCGGAGGCGCCGGGCGGGCGGCCCGAGGGACGCTCGTGCGAGCCCAAGCCGTTCGACACGAAGATCCTGGGCGATGAACGGTTCAACCTGGAGCCGCCGTACGCGAAGGCTCCGCTGAACGTCGTGGTCATGCAGGCGGACTTCGTCCGGCTCAATCTGATCCGGCGTCATCCGAAGGGCATGCTGCGGGCGATGCGCGTCGGCGCGCGCACCTACTGGGCCAAGTTCACTCGCAAACACATCGTCGGCATGGGGCAGGCCGTCATCGCGGGCATGCGCAAGGGGCTCATGGACGCGAACGTGCCGCTTCTGCTGAACACCCCGATGACCGACCTCGTCGTGACCGATGGCGTGGTCACCGGCGTCCAAGCGCTGCACGAGGGCGAGCCGGTCACCTTCACCGCCCGCTACGGCGTCGTGCTCGGCAGCGGCGGTTTCGAGCACAACGCGGAAATGCGCACCAAATACCAGCGCCAGCCCATCACCACCGAGTGGACCACCGGCGCGGCCGCCAATACCGGCGACGGCATCCAAGCGGGCATGGCGGCGGGCGCGGCCATCGGTTTCATGGAGGACGCGTGGTGGGGGCCGACCATCTTCAAGGGCGGCAAGCCGTGGTTCGCGCTGGCCGAACGGAACCTGCCCGGCAGCATCATGGTGAACGCCGACGGCAAGCGATTCGGAAATGAGTCCGCTCCTTACGTCGAGGCGGTGCACACCATGTACGGCGGCGAGTACGGGCAGGGTGAGGGACCGGGCGAGAACATCCCCGCGTGGCTGGTGTTCGACCAGCGCTACCGGAACCGCTACATCTTCGCGGGGCTACAGCCCGGTCAGCGCTTTCCGTCCCGGTGGATGGAAAACGACTTCATCGTCAAGGCCGACAGCATCGAGGAATTGGCGGGCCGGATCGGCGTGCCCGCCGACGCGCTGGCCGCGACCGTCACCCGGTTCAACGGCTTCGCCGAGACCGGCAAGGACGAAGACTTCGGCCGCGGCGACAGCCACTACGACCGGTACTACGGCGATCCGACCGTGCGACCCAACCCGTGCCTGGCCGCGCTGGTGCAGGGCCCGTACTACGCCGCCAAGATCGTTCCCGGCGACCTGGGCACCAAGGGCGGGCTGGTGGCCGACACCGCAGGACGGGTGCTGCGCGAGGACGGCAGTGTCATCGAGGGTTTGTACGCCTCCGGCAACTGCTCCACACCGGTGATGGGCCACACCTACGCCGGGCCCGGCGCGACCATCGGCCCCGCGATCGCCTTCGGGTACCTCGCGGTGCTGGACATCGTCGAGCGCAAGAAGCAGCAGCCCGCGGCCGCCGCGGCGGAGGCCTGATGGTCGGATCGCGGTGTGGGTCGCGCTGGACGCGACCCGCTCCGCCGTCCGTCTCGCCGAACGAAAGCCTGCCGCTGCGGCGAAAGGAACGCCTTCCGCTACGACTGGGGTCTCGGTCACGAGAACGAAGTGCGGGGCGCGCCCGAACACGAGCCACACCGCGATCCACGCGCCCATCCCACCGATCGGACGGCGCGCTGGCGAGCCGCGGTCGCGCCGAGCAGGATCGGACCGAAGGCGCATCGATTTCGGGCGCGGCCTCCCTCGCGGCGCGGTAGATCCGAATCGATCCACATTCATGCACAAGGAGAACTGATGCCCATCGACCCGAAGATCGCGCTCGGCGCGCAACTGCCGAGCCGGGAGTTCGCCTGGACCGCGTCGGACGTGCAGCTGTATCAGCTTGGCCTCGGCGCGGGCGCGCGCTGGACCGACCCGGCCGAGCTGCGCTATCTCGACGATCGGGAACCGCAGGTGCTGCCGACCTTCGCCACCGTGGCGGCGACCGTGCACGAGACCGAGCCGCCCAGGGTGAGCTTCCCCGGCGTCGAGATCGACCTGGCGAAGGTGGTGCACGGACATCAGGAGGTCGAGGTGCACCGGCCGATCCCGGCGGCGGGCAAGGCGACCAAAACCAGCCGGATCGCCGAGATCTGGGACAAGGGCTCGGCCGCGGTCATCGTGCAGGAGCACACCGTCACCGGCTCCGACGGCGCGCCGCTGTGGACCGAGCGCTCCTCGATCTTCGCCAAGGGCGAGGGCGGTTTCGGCGGCGAGCGCGGGCCGAGCCCCAAGACCGAATTGCCGGATCGCACACCGGATTTCGACGTCACCACGCCGACGCTGCCGCAGCAGGCGTTGCTCTACCGGATGTCCGGCGACCGCAACCCCCTGCACTCCGATCCCGAATTCGCCCGCGCCGCCGGGTTCCCCGCCCCCATCCTGCACGGGTTGTGCACCTACGGCATGGTGTGCAAGACCGCGACCGACATCGTGCTCGACTCCGACGCCAGCCGCGTCACCGGCTTCCGCGCCCGGTTCGCCGGTGTGCTGTACCCGGGCGAGACGATCCGCGTCCGGATCTGGCGCGAGGACGATCGGCTCGTCATCGCCGCGACCGTGGTCGAACGCGACGACGCACCGGTCCTGAACGATGTCGAACTGCGGTTCCGGCCCGCCTGAGGATCACTACACAGCTGCACCCGAGCGGCTCCCAGCCGGGCCGCGTCCGACCCGAACGGCAAACGCGGCGCCAAGGTGCCGGTGCGGGCGACTCCGGGCCGGTCCCGGCGCATCGACGGTCAACGGAATGCGAGCGTCTCTCGTTTCGCCTGCAGGCCGCGGCGCGGCGATCGGGAGCGGCGCCCAGGCCGCTGCCCCCGTATCACGGGACCCGTCGGCGGACGAGAGATGCCGATGGCACCGCAAGCACCACTGTGTAGTGGGAATGGCGCGCAGCAGCCGGATCGGGATCTCGGCGTGACAGCGTCGGCAGCGGCCGTAACGTCCGGCGGTGATGAGCAGGAGAGCGGCCTCGATATCGGCCAGCGCTTGCCGCGCCGCCGCGGCCAGTTTGCCGTCGACCTCGTGTCTGGCCGCGTCAGCCGCGTCGGCGGGTTCACCTGCGCGGTCGAGCTCGGCTTCGAGTTCGGCCAGCTGTTGCAGGCGGAAGCGGCGTTGCTGCTCGAGTGCGGCGCGCAGCACGGGTAGGTGTTCGCTGAGGCTCGCGCGTTGAACGGGGTATGCGTGGGTCATCGTCGACTCCAGAGCTGGTTGGTGGGGGTCAATGCTCAGCCGCAGCGGGTGTGAGCGCGATGCTCGCGGTACGGATGCCGGGCACGGTGCGGGTCAGGGCGACGGCGATGCGTCGTTCGGATTCGTCGGCGAACCGGCCGGAGACGGTGGCGTCGCCGTCGTCGACGGTGACCTGCCAGCGCCGCGCGCCGCGGTATTGATCGAGCAGGCGCTGCGCATCGGCCGCGAGCGCGTCGTCCGGGGTGAGCATGAGCCGAAGCGCGTCGCCGCGGCTGAACATGCCGACCACGCGGTCCTCGGCGTCGACGACCGGCAGACTGCGTAGTCCGTGGGTCACCAGCCTGCTCATCACCTCGGCCAGTGCCGCGTTCTGGGGCAGGGACACCGCCGGCGTAGTCATCACCGCGCCGACCGCGTCGTCGAGTTCCCCGGACCGCAAGAGGTCGCCGCTGGTGAGCATTCCGATGAGGCGGTCGTCTCCGTCGAGCACGGGCAGCGCCGCGTACCGCAGTTCGGCGAGCATCAGCGCCGCCTCGCGCGCCGTGTCCTCGCGCCGGACGGTGGTGACCGGTCTCCGCATCACCTCACGTACCTGCATGTTCCTCACTCCGATACCTCCTTCCTGGCTCAACCCCATGGTGGCGTGGCGGCGAGGCGATCGGTTGCGCTGATCGGACAATCGGAGGGCGGAGATTTGTGGCGCAGGCACAGCGGGCCGGGTCAGTCGGTGTCGGCGACGGCGAGTTCGATCATCATGGCGAGACGTTTGCGGGGATCGTCCAAGCCGAGGTCGGTCACCTCCGCCATCTTCCGCAACCGGTTGCGGACGGTGTTCTCGTGCACGCCGAGCTGCGCGCTCGCCTGGGCGGAGTCGCCCTGCGCCTGCAACCAGGCGCGCAGCGTAGCCACGTACTGGGTGGAGTGCACGCGATCGTGGCGCCGTAATTCCGACACCGGCCCCCGCGCCGGGGTGCGTCCGGAAAGTCCCGCGGTGCGCAATCGCTGTAGCAGGATTTCATCCCACGACTCGTCGTAGGCGGGAGGCGCGGCCGCCGCGGGCCGGGCCTCGTGCAGCGCCATGCACTCGTCGGCTTCTCGGCGCGCCGACGCCAATTCCGTGGCCCGCGCGAGACCGCTGACGCCGGCCGCCAATGTCATCCCCACGGGCAGCGCGTCCTGTAACTCACCGACCCAGCGGCGTGCCGCCGCAGCGGAATCAGCGGGGAGCACGGTGTAGACGGTGTCGCCGACCAAGGCGCTGCGGGTCGAACGGGACCAGCCGAATCCGGTCGTCGCTCGCTCGAAGATCAACAGCAGCGCGGCGTGCCGCTCGTCCGCGCTTCGATCCCGCAGCGCGATCACCCGCAGGTTCTCCGGCGCCAGCCCGAGTCTGCTGGCCACCGTCGCCGCGTCCGCCGCGCCCTCCAGTAGACGGATGACCAGATCGGCTTCCACCTGACGCTCGAGGTCCGCGCTGGCCCGCGACCGCAACAGGTGCAAGGCCACCGTGCGCGCACCGTCGGCCAAGGCCGCGCGCCGGGCCCCGCGCAACGGCGCCGGGCACGACACCCATACCGACCCCAGCAGTTGCCTGCCCACGCGCACGGCCACCACCATCCGCCCCGTCACACCGCGTTCGACGTCCGGGGCGACGAACAACGGCTCGTCCGAGGCGGCCAAATGCGCGAAGACGCCGCGCGCGTCGAACAGTGCCCGCAACCACGGCGGCATCTCCCTACCGAGGATCGTCTCGACGCGGGCGGGATCGAGGTGCTGCTTCGGCTTCGAATACGCCAGCACCCGAGACCGCCGGTCCTCGATCGTCACCGCACCCCCGACAGCGTCGGCCACGCTGTCGGCCAAGGCGAACAAATCGGTCGGGCCGCGACCGGCCTCGGTCTCGCGTCCTTCCAGCACCAACCCGTAGACCACCGCGGCCAGCTCGCTCCATGCCACCGCGGGATCGACCACGAGCACCGCCACGCCATCGATATCCGGCTCGTGCTCGGTCTCCGCACCCCCACGAAAGAGCGCGACGACAGCACCCGCCGACACCGCCCATTCCAGCACCTCCGGCACCGAGCGCGCCCCGATTCCCAGCAGTACGTCGCCCGCTTCCATGGGGTCCTCATCGGCCCCGTGGATCACCACGCTGCGCAGTCGGGTGGACCGGGGCACCGAACCCAACCTCAAGCGGATTCCGTAGCCACTCAGCACATTCGCCAGCCGGTCCAATGTCACCACGAGCCGCTCCCGCGCCAAGCCCGCGGCGCTGCGCCATCAGGCGACCGACGCGACCCGCGGAAGGTCGTTGACGTGGTGGTCGTTCGATCGAACTCGGCGAACGTCATAAGACCTCCCGCGGTTGTCCATCTCCTCGATCACGCCTGCGGAGCCTCAGCGGGGGGCGACCTCGGCCGTCGGGGCCGCCCTCGCACTACCGAACGGTACGCGCACGTCCGTGCGGCCTTCGCGGTTCATACCGGCACGGTTTCGGCCATGGTCTCGTCTCCGAGGGCTGTCGCCTCGGCGTCAGACTTCGCCCGACGCCGGAAGTTCGCGGTCGCCGCGCCCGCGCCGGGCGGCCGCGCCCTGAATCACCAGGGCGTACAGCAGCAGCACGAGCACCGGTGCGGCCAGCGGAGCCCAGGCCAGGCGCAGTGGGACGAGAGCGGCGACGACGGCGACCGCCGTGAAGCCGACCGCGCCGGTCACCGACGGGATCGTGGTCGGCACCACGCCGTGCGGCGCGGTCACCGTCGCGGCGTTGAGCAAGTAGGTGGTGGCCACCAAACCCGTTGCGGCGGAGGCGAGCACACCGGCGTCGGCGATCGCGAGCACGGCCAGCGCGAGCAGCACCGCGCAGACCGCCAGCGGCCGCAGCCACCAGCCGAGCGCCACGAAGACCATGGCGGGGATGGCGATCCACGGCTCCAGCAGCGCCACCGACGCCACCAGCAGCACGCCGGAGAGAACGGCGAGGAATCTGGTCATCGGCGCACCCGTACGGTCCTGCGGTGCTCGGGCAGCACCCGCATGATCTGGTCCAGGCGCGTGTCTTCCGGCCACGCCACGATGTCGACGCCGACGGTGCCCATGTCCCGGTACATCGCCGCGCGCTCGAGCTGCCACATCTTGGCCAGGATCGGATCGAGATCCTCCCGGAACGGCGTGCCGCGCAGCACGTCCACCACGACCACCACGTGCCCGCGCTTGCGCAGATCGATCAGCGCGAGGGCGAACTGGGTGTCCAGCAGCGTGGAGAAGGCCACGACGATCGCCCCGAGCGGCACGGCCGCGTGCGGCGCGAGGGTGCCGGTGGTCGGGATGTGCTCGTCGCCGACGTCGAGCACGGTGTCCACGATGCGGTAGAACTGGCGGCGGCCGATGTCCGGCCGCAGCCAGCGCGGCGCCTGGCCCAGGCACACCACCGCGGTCCGGTCGCCCGCCTGCAACGTCGACTGCACCACCTGCGCCGCGCCGCGCACCGACAGCTCCAGCGAATCGGTCGCCGGTCCCGGCGCCTGCTGCGAGGTGTCCACCAGCACCACGACGTCGGCGGATCGGTTGGTCAGCCGTTCGGTGACATACAGCCGCCCGCGCCGCGCGCTCACCGGCCAGTTGACGATGCGCAACTGGTCGCCGGGGGCGTAGGCGCGGATGTCGGCGTACTCGACGCCGGGACCGTGCCTGCGGGTCAGGTGGGTGCCGAGCCGCTCGGGCAGCTCGGTCCGGGGCAGGCGCATCCGCTGCGGATCGGTGATCGGATACACGAACAGCTGCCCCGCGGGCAGCACCGCGGTGGCGACGGCCAGCCCGGCGGGGCTGAGCGCCGATACCCGAACCGAGATCGGATAGCGCCCCCACCTGCCCGCCGAGAGCGCGAGCCGCAACCCGGCCGGCGCGATGCCGGAATCGCTGGCCTCCTCGACCTGCATTTCCAGCCCGCTCGAGTGCTCCGGTTTCAGGCGCAGCAGCGCGTGCCCCTTCTCCACGAAGGCGGCGACGGTGAGCGTCACCTCCTCGGTCTCGAAACAGCGCAGCGTGCCGCCGCCGTCGACCTGGATCCTGGTCGAGGACTGCTGCCACGGCGCGGTGGCGAGCACGCCGAGCAGCGGCGCGGCGAACACGAGCAGTTGCCACCGGCCGAGCACCACCGCGAGCACCAACGCCGCCGCGGCGCATCCGGCGAGCATGAAGACCAGCGGCGCGGGTCGCCACCGCAATTCGGCGTCGACGGCGGAGCTGGCGTCGCGGTGCCTCATGTCACGGTGGCGCGCGGGACCGGCAGACGGCGCAGCAGTTCGGTGATGACGTCCTCGCCGCGGATGCGGCGCACCCACATCTCCGGCCGCAGCGTGATCCGGTGCGCCATGGCCGGCACCGCGAGCGCCTTGACGTCTTCGGGGATCACGTAGTCGCGGCCGAGCAGCAGCGCCCGTGCCCGCGACATCTGCACCAGATCCAGTTCCGCGCGGGGGCTCGCGCCGACCTCGACCTGGGGGTGCCCTCTGGTCGCCGACGCCAGCGCGACGACGTAGCTCACCACGTCCGGGTGCACGGTCACGTATTCGACGGATTGCCGCATCTCCAGCAGGCCGTTGGCATCGACGACCTGGTTGACCTGCGGCTGCTGCGCCCCGCGCTCGAGCCTGCGGCGGATCATCTGCGTCTCGTCGTGCTCGGAAAGGTAGCCCAGCCGCAGCTGGATGGCGAAGCGGTCGAGCTGGGCTTCCGGTAGCGGATAGGTGCCCTCGTACTCGATCGGGTTGTCGGTGGCCAGCACGATGAACGGTTGCGGCAGCACGAACGTCTCGCCGTCTATGCTGACCTGTCCTTCCGCCATCGCCTCCAGCAGCGCGGCCTGCGTCTTCGGCGGGGTGCGGTTGACCTCGTCGGCCAGCAGCACGTTGGTGAACACCGGCCCTCGACGGAAGGTGAACCGGCCCGAGGACATGTCGTAGATCGTGGAACCGAGCAGATCCGCCGGCAGCAGGTCCGGGGTGAACTGCACCCGGGTGAACTGCAACCCGAGCGCGGAGGCGAACGATCTCGCGATGAGCGTCTTGCCGAGGCCGGGTAAGTCCTCGATCAGCACATGCCCACCGGACAGCACCGCGATCATGATCAACTGCAACTCGTCCTGCTTGCCGACCACGACCCGGGACAATTCCCGGAGCACGGCCTCGCTGCGCTGGATGGTCACGTCCATCGGCATGGTCATGTGTGTACCCGCACTTGCCTCAACCCATTTCACATTCTCTGCAGGCGGCTCAGGATCTCGTCCAGCGCCGCACGTCCCGGTGCCCTGCCGGCTTGATCACGAAGGGCCGAATTGGCCGGGTCCACCCAGCGCCACAGCTCAGGCCCGAACTGGTGGATGCCCGCCGCCTCGACCGCTCTGCGGTTCTTCGCCACCCGCTGGCCGCTGGACAGCTCGAACTCCTTGGCCAGCAGCGGGCGCAGGTGCCGGTCCCAATCGGCACGGCTGCCGTCCGCGCGGTCGGCGAGCATCTGCGCCCTGGCGTGCCAGCGCCGCAACATCTCCGCCGGGCCGTTGTCCATGTCGTCGATCGCGTCGGCCTCCCCGGCCTCGGCGCGCTCGAGCAACGACCAGATCAGCCAGCCCAGCGCCACCGCGACCGGGATACCGGCGACGATCAGCAGCAGCCCGCGGGCGCGCTCGACAGCGACCAGCTCGATCACCGCGATGACGATCACGCAGGTGATCACCACCCCCATCCGATTCACGCGACGTCCTTTCTCACCCGGCCGGTCACGCGGGCACCTCCCCTTGCAGATCGGCGAGCACGATGCGCAGCAGTTGCTCGGCGCGCATGCGCTGCCATTCGAGCATGGCGTGCGGGCTGAACCTGGCCTCCTCGAACAGGGCGACCAGCTCACGGGCGGACGCGTCGTGCAGCGCGCCGCGTTCGAACGCGCGGGCCAGCACTTCCATCGGGGTGTCCGAGGCGAGCGGGGCGGCGGCGCGGTCGGAGGCGAGGCCGCGTTCCATGGCGACGTAGCAGGCGATGATCGCGGTGCGTGGGTCCTGGCCGGGTGCGTTCATCGCGGCCAAGCCCATCTCCGCCGCGCGGGCCAGCGAGTCCGCCACGGTGGGGGTCGGCGCGGCGGCCTGCGCCGGCGCCGGGGCGGGCCTGCGCCGGGACGACACCGCGACCACGACCAGACCGGTCATCGCCACCGTCACCAGGCCCGCGGCCGCGATTCCGGCCAGCACCAGCGCCGTGCCGGTCAACTCCGCCGACCTCGGCTCGGTTTCGGGGGGCGGCGGGGTCCCCTGCACCGGGGCGGCGCCCGTGGTGGTGGCGGGCGCGGCCGGGCGCGCCGGCTCGCTCGGCGTGCCCGCGCCGATGAAGTAGATGGCCGACGCCGCCGCGACCAGAACGCCGAGCAGCGCGAGCGCGCCAAGCAGCGCCAAACCCGTGCGCCCCAGCCGCCACTGCCTGCGCTCGTCCGCGCGTTCGGGCTCCGGCATGGCCAGCGGCAACCGGTGCTGGCTCGCGATGACGCCCGCCAGCAGGATCACGATCGACACGGTCAGCAACACCGGCATGAGCGCGACCGACAAAGCCGACGGAACCTGCCTGCGGGACTCGGTCTCGCTGATTCCTGGGATGTATCCGTGCAGGGCGATTGCGGCAAAAGCCAGCAGCGTGATCAGCACGATCACGCGCGATATCGGCGCTCGCGCCCGGACCACTGCGTTACCACCAAATCTGAGTACTCCACAAAACAGCCACATAGTTACATGCCGGGCGGTCCGCTCGGGATGGAATGGAATACTTCGCAGTCCTTCCTCTTGAACCGCAACTGGATGGGGAGGCGACGGGCCGGCCGACGCCACGGTGACTACCGGGCGATATCGGGCGGGGATTGGGACAAAGCACAAAGCCGGCTCGTCAAACGTGACATATCCGGCACTTCCCGTACGTCCCGCACCAGCTCGCCGAGCGTCGAAGACGCGATGACGGTGAGTGCCCGATCAGCGTCGGAGAGCACGTCGACGGCGTTGACGAAACGCATCACCCAGTCGGGGGGAACTGAACGCAGCGGCGGCACATCTCGGATTTCCCAGCACGGAAATCGTTGGGCCAGGGCAACATAATCCGCGGCGGAAGTTGGAGTCCCGCACAATACGGCGAAGTCGATGACGAGCGTTCCACCATCGGCCGCAATGGCGCGCAAACTTCGAGCACCCTCTGATATCTCGACAATCGGCTCGGTTTCCCGTTGTGTCGCAGCTTTATTCTGGGCTGCGGAAGCCCATGGAACGCTGGCTGCCGTGTGACACGGGGGCGCCACGACGTACCGCCCTGAGGCGAATCCAGTTGCAGCTCTATGGTTATTGATGGCGCGATAGTCGGTCGCGCCGTCCACGGCCACGACGTCCAAGTCAGCGAGGATTCGCTCGATGGCCGGCACGAACCTGTCGTGGAACAACGGGTTCGGCAACAACTCGGCGGGCGGGTAGTTCGATGTCACCACCAGCGTGACGCGGCGGGCGAACAGCGCGTCGAGCAACCGGGCGATCAGCATCGCGTCGCCGATGTCGTGCACGTGGAACTCGTCGAAGCAGACCAGTACCGCGTCACCGAGCAGCGCGTCCACCGCGGCATCGATCGAGCCGGACGCGTGCGCCGCGGCGTGCAGGCTCGCGAAGAACTGGTGAAAGTGATAGCGGCGCTTGCGTCGCGATGCCACCTCGGCGAAGAACCGGTTCATGAGCATGGTCTTGCCGCGCCCGGGTCTGCCGTGGAGATAGACGCCCCGGTGACGCCGGACCGGCCTGCCGCGCCGATCGACCAATTCGCGCAGCCGCGCCGCCGCCCGTGCTTGGTCGGCATCCCACCGGATTTCCATGGCACCTCCTGATCCTCTACATTTGTAGAGGATCAGTAGGCCGACAGCCAGGAAGGGTGATCATGTCCACAGACGACCGGCGCGCGCTCCTCGCCGACACGGCCATCGAACTGATCGCGACCCGTGGCCTGCGCGCGCTGACCCACCGCGCGCTGGACACGGAACTGGGCCTGCCCGCCGGGTCGGCGTCCTACTACTTCCGCACCAAACGCGCGCTGATCGAGGCCGTCGTGGACCGGATCACCACCCGCTCCCGCGACGATTTCGCCGCCGCCGCACTGACCCCGACCGCCGCGGCGCAACCGGCCGCGGACGCGATCGCCGCCTGGCTGGACCGGCTACTGGCGCAACGGCGCGCTCACCTGATCGCTCGACATGCTCTGCTGATCGATCTGCTCGACGATCCCGACCTGCATCCGCGGCTGGTGCACAGCTTGTTCTCCATCGCCCGCGCCCGCGAGCTGTTCCACGCCATGGGCGCGCCCGATCCGGACACCAGGGCCGAGGATTTCGTCGCCGTCATCGAGGGAGCCGTCTTCGACCGCTTCGCGGGCAACCGCTCCCGCTTGCGGCCGGGCACACCCGAGAGCGTCCGGCAACTCGCCCGCGTCCTCGCGACGCAGTTGCGGGTGTGATCAGCTCGGCCAGCCCCGCTGGCTGTAGGTCACGCCGGTGAGATAGCCGTCGATGCCCGCCGCCGGATACGGGATGAGCGTTTCGGGGAGGTTCCCGAGCGGGAACCACCGCAGCTCGTAGGACTTGTCGGGCTCGCGGTTGACCGGCTCGCCCGACCAGCGGCGCGTCCGGAAGAACAACCCGACCCTTGCCTCTCGCCCGGGCTCGACGACATGCGCGGAATGGACGTGCCGCAGATCCGCCGGATCGATCACCACGCCGACCTCCTCGCGCGCTTCGCGGACCACCGCGGCGAGCACCGACTCGCCCGCCTCCAGCTTCCCGGCGGGCAGATGCCACAACCCGTCGAACTCGTCCGCGCTGCGCCGCCTGCTCAGCAACAGATCCGCGCCGCGCAGCAGCAACACGTGCACATCCACCACATGTCGGGCCACCACCTGCCCCAAGCTACGCGCCACCTCGCACACCGGAAGCACACCCGTCCGCCCTTCGCACTCGCCGTGACGGGCGCGAAGGGCGGACGCGAGGGTGCATGACCGGCCTCAGGCGGTGAGGACGAGCCCCGAGGTCGGCACGCCGGTGCCCGCGGTGACCAGGATGTTGGTCAGGCCGGAGACCGGGTTGACCGAGGCGCCGCGGATCTGGCGCACGGCTTCGGCGATGCCGTTCATCCCGTGGATGTACGCCTCGCCCAGCTGGCCGCCGTGCGTGTTGAGCGGCAGGCGCCCGCCGACCTCGATGGCGCCGTCGGCGATGAAGTCCTTCGCCTCACCCCGACCGCAGAACCCGAGTTCCTCCAGCTGCATGAGGACGAACGGAGTGAAGTGATCGTACAGGATCGCGGCCTGCATGTCCTGCGGACGCAACCCGCTCTGCGCCCACAGTTGCTCGCCGACCAGGCCCATCTCCGGCAGACCGGTCATGGCGTCGCGGTAGTAGCTGGTCATCACGTACTGGTCGGCGCCGGAACCCTGCGCGGCCGCGGCGATCACGGCGGGCCGCTGCGGCAGGTCGCGAGCCCGCTCGACGCTGGTCACCACGATCGCGACGCCGCCGTCGGACTCCTGGCAGCAATCCAGCAGATGCAGCGGCTCGGCGATCCACCGGGAGTTCTGATGGTCCTCCAGCGTGATCGGCTTGCCGTAGAAGAACGCGGCCGGGTTCACCGCGGCATGCTTGCGGTCGGCGACGGCCACGCGGCCGAAATCCTCGCTGGTGGCCCCGTAGACGTGCATGTAACGCCGGGCGACCATGGCGACCTGCGCGGCCGGTGTGCCAAGCCCTTGCGGATAGGACCAACCCGCATCGATGCCCGATGAGGTGGGCGCGGTGGCCAGTGCCGTGGAGAACTGCCCGAACCGCGACACCGACCGCTCGTTGAACGCGCGATAGGCCACCACCACGTCCGCGACCCCGGTCGCCACCGCCATGGCGGCCTGCTGGATCGTTGCGCACGCCGCACCGCCGCCGTAGCCGATGTGGCTGAAGAACGTCAGCTGCGGAATGCCGACCGCCCTGGCCACGGCGGCCTGGGTGTTGGTGTCCATGGTGAACGTGGTCAGGCCGTCCACGTCGGCGGGCGTCAGGCCCGCGTCGGCCAGTGCCGCGGTGACCGCCTCGGCGGCCAGGCGCAGTTCGCTGCGCCCGGAGTCCTTGGAGAAATCGGTGGCGCCGATGCCGACGATGGCCGCGCGACCGGAAATCGGGTGCTCAGACATCGGCCCTCCGCAACGCGATGACGGCCGTGGCCGTGATGTGGTCGCCGAGGCTGTCCTTGCCGACGACGTCGATGTGGATGTCCTCGCCGTCCAGCGCGGTCACCGTGCCGGTCAGCGTCAGCGTGTCCCCCGCGTACAGCGGCACGCCCAGGCGCAGCGCGATCGACTTGACGACGGCGCGCGGGCCCGCCCAGTCGGTGACGAAACGCTGTACCAGGCCCGTGTCGGTGAGGATGTTGACGAAGATGTCCTTCGAGCCGCGGGCCACGGCCTTGTCCCTGTCGTGGTGCACGTCCTGGAAATCCCTGGTGGCCAGGGCGGTGCTGATCACGAACGTGGGATCGGCGTGGATCGCCAGCTCGGGCAGCACCGTGCCGACGCGAACGGCATCCGGTTCCACGGTGGCGCTCACGAGACCACCTGCCACACCGGCAGCGTGGCCTCGTCGTCGAGCTTCTCGAAGCCCACTTCGACCGGCAGGCCGATCCGCACTTCGGCGGGGTCGATGCCGCGCAGTTCACCGAGCATGCGCACGCCTTCCTCCAATTCGACCAGCGCCACCACGAACGGCAGCCGCCGCCCCGGCACCTTCGGCGCGTGGTGCACGACGTAACTGAACACGGTGCCGCGCCCGGAGGCGACGACGTAGTCGGTCGGTTTCGATTTGTCCTGCCAGATGGCCGGAATGGGCGGGTGCCGCAGCGAGCCGTCCGGCAGCCGCTGGATGCGCAGTTCGCCCGCTTTCGTTCCCTCCCAGAAGAATTCGGTATCCCAGGAGACCAGCGGCTTGACCCGCGCACCTTCGGCGGCTTTCGGCGCGGCGGTGCCCGGAGCGAATTTCAACAGCCGGAACAGCATTTCGGCGACCACCTCGTCACCCACACGCCAGGTGGTCTGGAAGGTGACGAACCACCCCTCGCCCAGGGCTGTGCGCTTCGGGCCGCGGATGTCCGCCAGTGTGCTGGTGACCGATACCTGCTCACCGACCCGGAGGTAACGGTGGTAGGTCTGCCGGCAATCCGTCGCGACCACGGAGGTGTATCCGGCGGCGTCGAGCAGCTCCGTGGCCGCGCCCATCGGATCGTCGGCGGGACGGGACCCGTTGAGCCCGAACATGGTCCACACCTGGGCCATGGCGGGCGGCGCGACGATGCCGGGATGTCCCGCGGCGCGCGCCGCCTCCTCGTCGACATAGATCGGGTTGGCATCGCCGAGCGCCTCGACCCAGTTGTTGATCATCGGCTGGTTCACCGGATCACGCCCGAAACGGGGGGCGCTCGCACCCGCCGCCTTGATGGCTTCTGCTGCGGCGACGATCGCTTCCGGAGTAGTGGTTTCCGGCACGCGCGGCTCCTTCACTCGTTATCGGGGTACTCGCGGCAACCGCAGACCGGAGGAGGCGACCAGCTCGCGCATCACCTCGTTGACGCCACCGCCGAAGGTGACCACGAGGTTCTGCTTGGTCCTGCGGTCCAGCCAGGTCAGCAGCTCGCCGGTGGCCGGGTCGGCCGGGTCGCCGTAGCGGCCGACGATCTCCTCGGCGAGCCTGCCCGCCTCCTGGAGCGATTCGGTGGAGTAGACCTTCGTCGCGGACGCGTCGGCGATCACCTGGGCCTGATCGCCGTCCACACCGGCGGCGGGAGCGCCGGGCCCGGAGGCGGTAGCGGAGCGTGACCACGCAGGGCCCTGCGACCGCCGCCCATCAGACGCGGCGGCGACCTGCCAGTTCAGCAGTTCGTTCAGTCGCACCATGGCGCGGATGCGGCCGAGCGCGCGGCGCACGTCCGGTTCGGCGAGCACGCCGCGCGGCTGCGCCCAGTCGCGCACCCGGTCGTAGAGCTGCTCGATCTTGCCGGAGGGGCCCAGGCTCACCCGCTCGTGGTTGAGCTGCGTGGTGATCAGCTTCCAGCCCCGGTTCTCCTCGCCGACCAGCATGTTCGCCGGGACGCGCACGTTGTCGAAATAGGTCGCGTTGGTGTGGTGGGCGCCGTCGCAGGTGATGATCGGCGTCCACGAGTAGCCCGGGTCGGTCGTGTCCACGATCAGGATCGTGATGCCGCGGTGGCGCGACTCGGTGGAGCCGGTGCGGCAGGCCAGCCAGACGAAGTCGGCCTCGTGCGCGCCCGTGGTGAAGATCTTCTGCCCGTTGACGATCCAGTCCCCGGACTCGTCGCGCACCGCCGATGTGCGCAGCGCGGCCAGATCGGTGCCCGCCTCCGGCTCGGAGTAGCCGATCGCGAAATGAATGTCGCCGGAGAGGATTCCGGGCAGGAACCGCTGCTTCTGCTCGTCGGTGCCGAACTGCTGCAAGGTGGGTCCGACGGTCAGCAGCGTCACCAGCGGGAGCGGGACGTCGGCCCGCACCGCCTCGTTGAAGAAGATCTGCTGCTCGACCGGCCCGAAACCCTGGCCGCCGTACTCCTTGGGCCAGCCGACGCCGAGCCAGCCGTCACGACCCATCCGGCGCACCACGGCGCGGTAGGCGTCGCCGTGCCGGTTCACCGCCATCTCGGCCTCCTCCTCGGGAGTCACGAGGTCGGCGAAGTAGGCGCGCAATTCGTCGCGCAGCCTGCGCTGCTCGGTGGTCAGGTCGATGAACATCTGGCCCCCAATCGGTCGAGCCGGAACGACGCGCCGCCGAGCCAGCGAGCGATGTCCTTGGCTTGTGAGTAGTAGCGATGCATCGGGTGGGTCACGTCGACGCCGAGGCCGCCGTGCAGGTGGTGGCACTTCTGCATGGCCGCCGGCAGTTCCGCGGTGACGGTGTAGGCGAGGATCTCCAGGTCGTCGTCGGTGCGCTCGCGGTGCTCCCGGCTCGGGTCGTCCTGCGCCAGCGCCCAGTTCGCCGACACCGCGGCCACGTGCAGGGTCCGCGAGACGACGTACAGGTCCGCGATCTGCTGGGCCACCGCCTGGAACTCCGCCAGCGGCCTGCCGAACTGATGCCGGGTGCGCAGATGCTCGGCGGTGAGCGTGATCGCCCCCTTCAGCAGTCCGTCGGCCACCGATCCGATCGAAGCGAGCGCCAGCCGGTGCAGATCCGGAAGACCGACCGGCCACAGCTGATCGGCCGGGATCTCCACCTGGTCCAGCCGGACCGTGTACTCCGGGATGCCGCCGGAAACGGGCGTCGGCGTGCGGGTCAGGCCCGCGGCGTGCGCGTCGACGACGGCGATACCGGCGTCGGTCGGCACGAGCAGCCAGCTCGCCTGCTCCGCGTACGGCACCGCCACCTTGTGCCCGGTGAGGCGCACCGTGTCGCCGCTGAGCACGGCGGTGGTCTTCGGCTCGGGCGTGAACGGCGCCGCCGGTTCGCTCAGCGCCGCGGTGAGCACCGCACCCTCGGCGACGCCCGGCAGCACGAGCGACTGCACGTGCTCCGGCGCGCAGGCCACCAGCGGCAGCACACCGAAACCGAGCGTCGGCAGCGCGGGCACCGCGACCGCGTCGGTGGCCAGCTCGGTGAGCAGCGCCGACACCTCGAGCAGCCCCATGCCGTCGCCGCCGAACTGTTCCGGCAACGCGACCACGAGCAGGCCGGAGTCGGCCAGCTTCGGCCACAATCCCATGTCGCGCGCCGGTTCGCGCTCCAGCAAGCTCACGACGACCTCGGCCACCGCGTCCTGGCCCTCGTCCCTGGTGAAGTCCACGCTCGTCTCCCGATCGACTGTAGGGCTAGCTGTTCGCGTCACGCGGCAGCCCCAGAATGCGCTCAGCGGCCACGGTGAGCAGGATCTGCTCGGTTCCGCCCGCGATCGACAGGCAGCGGGTGAGCAGGAACTCCGTGGTCACCTCGCAGTCCTGCGCGCCGAGCGGGCCCGCCGCCTCCGCGGCGAATTCCGCGACCGCCTGTCGGTGGCGCACGCCGACCAGCTTGCGCACGCTGCTCTGCGCGCCGGGATCCCCGCCCGCGAGCATCTTCACCGCGGCGCGCTGCTCGAGCAGCAGGCCCGCGATCGCCTCGGCCACGAAGCCACCGAGCCGGTCGTTCACCAGCTCCGTGCCGGGGCCGGTGGCGGGCGATTTCGCGATCAGCTCTTCGAGCACGGGACCGATGCCGTTGCCGCCCATGGCGACCCGCTCCGTCGACAAGGTGGAGCGGGCGATCTTCCATCCGTTGTTCAGCGCGCCGACCACGCAGTCGTCCGGCACGAACACATCGTCGAGGAAGACCTCGCTGAACCGCGCCTCACCGGTGATCTGCACCAGCGGGCGCACCTCGAGCCCGGCGCTGCGCATGTCGACCAAGAAGTACGTGATGCCGCGATGTTTGGGCGCGTCCGGATCGGTGCGCGCCAGGCAGATCGCCCAGTTCGCCTTGTCGCCAAGGGAAGTCCACACCTTCTGCCCGCGCAGCACCCAGCCGCCGTCGGCTCTTTTCGCGGTGGTGCGCAGCGCAGCCAGGTCGGAGCCCGCCTCCGGTTCGCTGAACAGCTGGCACCAGACCACCTCGCCGCGCAAGGTCGGCCAGGCGAAGCGCTCGATCTGCTCCCGCGTCCCGTGCTGCAACAGCGTGGGGATCGCCCAGCCGCCGATGGCCAGGTCCGGCGCGGTGAGCCCGGCGCGGCGCAACTCCTCGGAGATCATCAGGCCGGTCATCGGGTCGGCGGCGCGTCCGTACGGCCGGGGCCAATGCGGCATGACCAGGCCCGCGTCGACCAGCGCGGCGCGCTGGCGATCGGCGGGCAGCGCCGCGATCCGCGCGACCTCGGCGGCCAGTTCGTGCGCGCTGTCGCCGTCCACGGCGGCCACGCCCTCCTCGGCGAAGACCCGGTCGGCGCCGGTGGTCCGCCGCAGGCCCCTGCGGGTCAGCTCGGTGACCCTGGCCCGCCAGCGCGCCGAACCGCCGAGCAGTTGGCGCAAGGCCGTGGCGCGGCGCAGATACAGGTGCGCGTCGTGCTCCCAGGTGAAGCCGATGCCGCCGAGCACCTGGATGCAGTCCTTGGCGGTCTCCACCGCCGCGTCCAGGGCGATGGCGGCCGCGATGGCGGCGGCGATCGGCAGTTCGGCGCCGCCGTCGTCCACGGCAGCGGCGGTGTCGGCCGCCACCGCGCGGATGAGTTCGGTGCGGCACAGCATCCACGCGCAGATGTGCTTGACCGCCTGGAACGAACCGATTTTGCGGCCGAACTGCTCGCGCACCTTTGCGTACTCGACGGCGGTCTCCAGGCACCAGCCCGCGAGGCCGGACAGTTCGGCGGTGACCAGCGCGACGAGCAGGTCCGCCGCCGCATGCGGCGCGACGAAGACGCGTTCTGCGGGCACGCGCAGGTCGGCGCAGTGCACCCGCGCCAGCGGCGTGCTCGGGTCGAGCGGCGCGAGCGCTTCCACTCGCAGGCCATCGGCGTCGGGCGGGACCAGGCACCACCGCTGCCCCTGCGGTTGGTCGATCGGCAGCAGCACGGCGGTGCCGGGGGCTGCGCCGAGGACGGAATCCCAGGTACCCGTGAGCAACACGCCGTCGCTTGCGGCGGGTACGCTCACCGTCGAACCGACGACGAAGTCGAGCGCGACACCGCACGGCAGGTCCTCGTCGAGCTGTCCCGCGGTGATCAGATTGGCCAGAGCCGTCGCGAGCACAGGGCCGCCGACCAGATCGTGCGCCGCCTGCTCCACCAGCACGGCCAGATCGGAGACCGACCCGCCCGCGCCGCCCGCGTCCTCGTCCACCGCTACCCGGAAGATCCCGATCTCGGCGAGCGCGGGCCAGTAGGCGCGCCAGAAGTCGGCCGCGCCGGCCCGCATTGTTGCAATCGGACGGACCGAGGCGGCCCACCCGCGCATCGACTCCTGAACGGCTTTATGCTCGTCAGTGGTGGCGATGGTCACACTCCATACCGCCTTTCCGGCGTGACTCCCACACCTAGAACATGTTCTAATATCCTAGCCGGGCGGAAGTCAAGACACCATCGCCGCCGCGGCCGCACCGCGCACGTAGCCGACCAAACGACGTTTCCGGAAAGGACTTTCATCAATGGCCAGTCCGTCCCGATCGCAGCCAGCCGACCCGAGCGCGGCCAGGCCGGTCACCACGCTCAGCGAGGACGAGCTGAGTTCGGCGGCGCAGCGCGAACGGCGTAAGCGGATCTTGGACGCCACCTTGGCGCTCGCGTCCAAAGGCGGTTACGACGCGGTGCAGATGCGGGCGGTGGCCGAACGCGCCGACGTCGCGGTCGGCACGCTGTACCGCTACTTCCCGTCGAAGGTCCACCTCCTGGTCTCCGCGCTCTCGCGCGAGTTCGAGCAGATCGAGGGCAAACGCAAGCCGCTTGCCGGGCAGTCCCCGCAGGAGCGCATGCACCTGCTGCTCACCCAGATCACCCGGATGATGCAGCGCGACCCGCTGCTCACCGAGGCCATGACCAGGGCGTTCATGTTCGCCGACGCCTCGGCCGCCGCCGAGGTCGACCGCGTCGGCAAGGTGATGGACCGGGTCTTCGCCCGCGCCATGAACGACGGCGAGCCCACCGAACGCCAGCTGGCCATCGCCCGGGTGATCAGCGACGTCTGGCTGTCGAACCTGGTCGCCTGGCTGACCCGGCGCGCGTCGGCCACCGACGTCACCGAACGCCTGGAACTGACCGTCGACCTCCTGCTGGGCGAACGCAACCAGTAGACTCTTGCGCGCCCGGCCACCAACCGGGCGCGAAAGGCCCGCTGGGCTGCGACGAAGCTCACCCGCTCGGATACCGTTGCCGTTAGCTGGGCAGATCTACCGGACACCGGTTCAGGTCGTGCGTTATCGTTCGCACGCGAACCGGCGCGCTTCTGTGCGGCAAATTCAACACAGTATTGTTTTGCCCGCCCCCTGAAAAAACTCCTCCGATCACTAGGTTGGATGCGTGAGCGCACAGGATCTGCCACTGGAACTTCGCCGTGCACTGTCGACGGTCGCGCGCGTGCCACGGCTGCTGGTCGCATCGGACTACGACGGGACACTCGCGCCCATCGTGTCCGACCCGACCAAAGCCTTCCCCCATCGGGAATCGGTGAGCGCGTTACGAGCCCTCGCCGGCCTGACCGGGACCACTGCCGCCGTGATCTCCGGCCGCGCGCTGCGAGATCTCGCGGCGCTGTCCCGTCTGCCCGTCGAGGTGCAACTGATCGGCAGCCACGGCTCGGAATTCGACGTGGGCTTCGTGCACGCGATCGACAACGACGCCAAGCATCTGCTCCAAGAGGTGCAGACGTCGCTGAATCAGATCGCCGCGGACAACCCCGGCGTCACCGTCGAGATCAAACCGGCCAGCGTCGCGTTGCACGTGCGCAACGCCAGCCCCGAGATCGGTCATCGCGCGCTGTCGCAGGTCCGGCTCGGTCCGGCGTGCTGGTTCGGCGTGCAGGTCACCGAGGGCAAGGCCGTCATCGAACTGGCCGTGGTGCAGACCGACAAGGGCACCGCGCTCGACACCGTCCGGCATCAGGCGGGGGCCTCGGCGGCGGTGTTCTTCGGTGACGACGTCACCGACGAGAAGGCGTTCCGCGTGCTGTCGGGCCCTGACGTCGGCATCAAGGTCGGCGACGGCGAGAGCCTGGCCAAGTTCCGGGTGGACAGCACCGAGGCCGTCGCCTGCGCGCTGGCCTACCTGCTGGAGGAGCGCCGCACCTGGCTGGCCGGCGCGAGCGCGCCGCGCATCGAGCGGCTGACCATGCTGGCCAGCCCGCGCTCGGTCGCGCTACTCACCCCGGACGCCACGGTGACCTGGTTCTGCCACCCCGAGCCCGATTCGGCCGCGGTGTTCGCGCACCTGCTCGGCGGTCCGCAGGGCGGGCACTTCACCATCGAGCCGGAGCGACCGGGCCTGCCGCTGTCGCAGCGCTACGTCGACGGCACGATGACCGTCGAAACCCGTTGGGCGAAGCTGCAAGTCACCGACTACCTGCCGCACGACGTGGCCCCCACCCGCACCGACCTCACCCGGGTGATCACCGGCGACGCGAAGGCCGTGGTCACCTTCGCCCCCCGTCCCGAGTTCGGCCAAGTGCCGGTGAACCTCGAAGCCCAAGAGGGCGGGCTGCGGGTGTACGGCACCAACGACCCGATCGTGCTGCGCTCCCCCGGCGTGCGGTGGGAGATCGTCTCGGATGGCACCCACGAGTCGGCACGGGCCGTCGTCGATCCGTCCAAGGGTCCGGTCGTGCTCGAGTTGCGCTGCGGCACCGCTGATCTCGACCCCTCCCCGACCAGTGAGGCGGACCGGCGCCGGGAGGCGGAGCGGTACTGGTCGGACTGGGCGAGCACGCTCACGCTGCCGCCGCTCAAGCCCGACCTGATGAAGCGCTCCGCGCTGACCCTGCGCGGACTGGTGCACGCGCCGTCCGGCTCGATCCTCGCGGCCGCCACCACCTCGCTGCCCGAGGACATCGGCGGCGTGCGCAACTGGGACTACCGCTACTGCTGGCTGCGCGACGCGGCGCTGACCGCGCAGTCGCTGGTCTCGCTGGGCTCGCTCGACGAGGCCGAGAACTACCTCGGCTGGGTGCACCGGGTGCTGGAGACGTTGCCCGGCCCCGAGCGGCTGCACCCGCTGTACACGCTGTACGGCGAGACGCTGCCGCCGGAGGCCTCGATCGACCAGCTACCCGGCTACGCGGGCTCCCGCCCGGTGCGCGTCGGCAACGCGGCCAACATGCAGGTCCAACTGGACGTCTTCGGTCCGATCGTCGACCTCATCGCCACCCTGGCGCACGCGAGGGAACTGCGCGGCGTCACCGATCCGGCCGACGTGCTGCCCGACGCCGACTGGGAGCTGGTGTGCGCCATGGTCTCGGCGGTGCAGCGGCGCTGGCAGGAGCCCGACCACGGCATCTGGGAGATCCGCGGCAACCCGCGCCACCACGTGTACTCCAAGGTGATGGGCTGGCTGACCGTCGACCGGGCGCTCACCCTGGCGCAGAAGTTCGATCGCGAGGCCGACCCGTCCTGGCCGCTGCTGCGCGACACCATCGCCGACGAGGTGAAGGCCAAGGGCTGGAACGACGAGGTGCAGTCCTACACCGCGGCCTACGACGGCACCGACCTGGACGCGGCGACGCTGCACATCGGGCTGAGCGGGCTGATCGACCCGTCCGACCCGCGCTTCGCGGCGACGGTCGTGGCGACCGAGGCCGAGCTGCGCAGCGGCTCGACGGTGTACCGCTACCACCACGACGACGGCCTGCCCGGCGGCGAAGGCGGGTTCCACCTCTGCGCGGCCTGGCTGGTGGAGGCGTACCTGCTGATCGGGAAGCGCTCCGACGCCGAGGCGCTGTTCGCCCAGCTGGTCGACGTGGCCGGCCCCACCGGGCTGCTCAGCGAGGAGTACGACCCGGTGGCCGAACGGTCGCTGGGCAACCACCCGCAGGCCTACAGCCATCTCGGTCTGTTGCGCTGCGCGCAGCTGCTCGGACAGCCGGTGGAAGCCGCGCTGGTCTGACCGCACGCAAGGCGAGGGCCCGCGAACGAGGAATCGTTCACGGGCCCTTCGCGTTCGGCTCCCGCGCGAGCGTCGCATCCGGTCGTTTGACGGGCCCTGCTAGAGTTAAACGGGAACGATTTCCATTATGATCTAGAGCACGGCCAGGAGTACCCCCACGTGAGAACCCGATTCGCCATCAGTTGCGCAGGCATCGCCGTGGGGGTCGTCTCCGCCCTGACGCTGAGCGCCTGCTCCGGCTCGAACGACGACGGGCGGCCTTCGGTCGTCGCGTCCACCGACGTCTGGGGCGATATCGCCGCCGCCGTCGCGGGACCCGACGCCGCCGTTCGCGCGCTGATCACCGACCCCTCCGCCGACCCGCACTCGCACGAGACCTCCGCCGTCGAATCGGCCGCGCTCAGCGATGCCGACCTAGTGGTCTACAACGGCGGCGGTTACGACGAGTTCGCCGAGAAGGCGGTGGCGGGCACCGGCAAGCGCACCGTGGACGCGTTCGCCCTGCGAGCGGACCAAGGCGACGACAACGAACACGTCTGGTACGACGTGCGCACCGTCGACGTGGTCGCCGACCGGATCGCCGCCCAGCTCGGCGAACTGGACCCGGACAAGGCCGCGGCCTACGCCGAACGCGCGACGACGTTCAAGAACCGGCTCGCCGCGGTCACCGCCATCACCGGCAAGCTCGCCGCCGAGCACCCGAGAACGCCGGTGCTGCAGACCGAACCCCTGGCGCACTACCTCGTGGCCGCCGCCGGAGCCGACGACCTGACGCCGCACGAGTTCCAGGAAGCCATCGAGCAGGAAACCGACCCGGCCCCCGCGGCCGTCGCGGCGACTCAGGACCTGCTCACCGGCAAGCGGGTCCGCGCCCTGATCTACAACGTGCAGACCGAGGACAAGATCACCAAGGACCTGCGCGGCACCGCGCAGCACGCGGGCGTCGCCGTCGTCGAGGTGACCGAGACCCTGCCCGACGGCGTGGATTACATTCAGTGGCAGACGAAGAACGCGCAGGCGCTGGCCGCCGCGCTGGGCTGAGCAGATGAACAAGGGAGCCGCGCTGACCGAGCACGCCGACGGGGTGGAACGGCGATCGACCATCGGCGACGACGCGGCCGCGGTGCGCCTGGCGGACGCCCGCTTGTCGTTCGGCGACCGAACGCTCTGGGAGGGACTGGATCTCACCGTCGCGCCCGGTGAATTCGTCGCGGTCCTCGGGCCGAACGGATCGGGCAAGACCTCGCTGCTGAAGGTGCTGCTGGGCCAGGTCGGCCTGACGGCGGGCACGGCGCGGATCGCGGGCTCTCCCGCCCGCGCGGGCAATCACGACATCGGCTACATACCGCAGCAGAAGACGATCGACGCCGGGGTGCAGTTGCGCGGCGTCGACCTGGTCGGGCTCGGCGTCGACGGGCATCGCTGGGGGCTCGGGCTGCGCTCCCGCGCCGAACGCAAGCGCAAGGTGGCCGCCGCCATCGCCGACGTGGGCGCGGAGCGTTTCGCCCACGCGCCGCTGGAGTCCATGTCCGGCGGCGAGCAGCAGCGCCTGCGGGTGGCGCAGGCGCTGGTCGGTGATCCGAAGGTCTTGCTGTGCGACGAACCGTTGCTGAGCCTGGACCTGGCGAATCAACGGCTGGTCGCCGAGCTCATCGATCGCCGCAGGCGCACCCACGACACCGCGGTGCTCTTCGTGACGCACGAGATCAACCCGATCCTGCCCTTGGTGGACCGCGTGCTGTACCTGGTCGACGGCCGGTTCCGGATCGGGACACCGGAAGAGGTGATGACCTCGGCGGTGCTGTCGGAGCTGTACCGCACCCAGGTGGATGTGCTGCGGGTCCGCGGGCGCCTGGTGGTCGTCGGCACCGGCGACACCATGGACGCGCTGGGCACAGCGGGCGGCCACTGCCACGGCCCGGCCGGCGACGAGTTCCCCCACGGCGACCCGGCAACGGTGGACGACGCAGCCACCTCGTCCGCCACATCCGCGGCGGAGCCGCTCCCCGCCGCACCGACCTCGGCGCATACCGACCTCACCACTCCCCCCGCGACCTCCTCCGCCTCGGGAACCAGCACTCAGAGCGACCGGTCGACAGCTCACCCGGCACGCAACGGCGACGCACCGGCCGAACCGACACCGGCAGCGTCGCCAACCGCGACCGGCCAGTCCTCCGACCCCGACGTGCCGAGCCACGACTCGCCCCTCGAACCGACGACGCATGAAGCGCCCTCGCCCGAGCCGCCACCGGCCATCCCGGCGAACGGCAAGTCGGAAGCCAGCACGCGCCGCCCCCCGATAGGCAACGACGACGCGCCAGCCGAACCGACCCCGACGGCCTCGACGACCGCCATGCGCCGCTCCTCTCACGCCAATGTGACCGGCCACGACTCGCCGCTGCTCGAACCGGCGACGCATGAGGCTGCTTCGCCTGAGCCGACACCCAGCAGCCTGGCAGCCGCCGCGGAGACATCGGCCATCTCGGCGAACGGCGACACTGCCACCGGCGATGTGGTGTCCGACCGCTCGATCCACGGCAAGGGCACGGCCTCGGCATCCCATGCTTCGGGGGACCATGCGCAGGGCGACGGCGACCGGCCGTCCACGGAGCCCGAGCAGAGCGGAGTGCCTTCGTGACCGACAAGCTCACCGGCGTCCTCGGCAAGATGCTGGACTTCGGCACCACGGCGAACCTGCTGTCCTACGGTTTCGTCCAGCAGGCGTTGCTCGCCGCGGCTCTGCTGGGGCTGCTGTCCGGTGTGATCGGCCCACTGATCATCAGCAGGCAGATGTCGTTCGCCGTGCACGGCACCAGCGAGCTTTCGCTGACCGGCGCCGCCGCCGCGCTGCTGGCCGGTGTCGGCGTCGGCCTCGGCGCCATCGCGGGGTCGGTGGTGGCGGCGGTGTTGTTCGGCCTGCTCGGGGCCCGGGCGCGCGAACGCGATTCCGTGATCGCCGTGGTGCTCTCGTTCGGTTTGGGACTCTCGGTGCTTTTCCTGTGGCTGGGCCCGGATCGCGCCGGATCGAAATTCTCGCTGCTGACCGGTCAGGTGGTCAGCGTCGGCAACAACGGGCTCGGCCTGCTCGCCGTCTGCACCGCCGGGGTGATCGCGGTGCTCGCCTTCGTCTACCGGCCGCTGCTGTTCGCCAGTTCCGATCCGGAAGTGGCCGTGGCCCGCGGTGTTCCGGTGCGGGCGCTGTCCATCGTGTTCGCCGTCCTGCTCGGCATCACGGCGGCGTTCGGCGTGCAGATCGTCGGCGCCCTGCTGGTCCTCGCCCTGCTGATCACCCCGGCCGCCGCGGCCGCACAGCTCACCGCGGACCCGATCCGGGCGACCGTGCTCGCGGTGGTGTTCGCCGAACTCGCCGCCGTGGGCGGCATCCTGTTGTCGCTCGCGCCGGGCGTCCCCGTCTCGACGTTCGTCACCACGATCTCGTTCCTGATCTACCTCGCCTGCCGCCTGCTCGGCACCCGCAATCGCGAACTCGCCCGCGTCCGCTGAGCGCCACATACCCATCGTCCGGGTCGTGACACCAGGTCACCTGGCAACATCCACCTTCCCGCCCCTCGTGCCGGTCCGCTCGGCACGAGGAGCGGCGAGGCCGCGTCACGCGACGGCGGTGCCCTCGAGTTCGACCATCTGGCCGGGGATCGCCAGCCGCGTCACCCCGAGCATCGTGGTGGGCGGTGCCACTCCGGCGGCGCCCAGCCGCGACGCCAGCACACCGTAGTGCGGGAACAGCAGATCGACGTCGGTGGTGTAGACGTTGAGCCGAACGAGATTCGCCAGCGACATGCCCGCCTCGGCGAGCACGGCCTCCAAGTTGTCGAGGCTCAGGGCCAACTGCGCCGCCATGTCACCGTCGTGCTGGGGCTTGCCGTCGCGGCTCATCGCGGTCTGCCCGGAGCAGTACAGCGTCCGGGTGTGCCCGGAGACGACCTCACCCTGGTGGAAACCCATCTCCGCCGCCCACGTCACCGGGTTGACCGCCGTTCGTTCCACTGCCACATCAGCTCCCATCGATCCATCGCGAATTCGTACGCCCCTGAGCCTCCCAACAAATCACGACATCCTCGGTCAGGTATTCCGGTAGGTTTTTCGCATGCGCGCCGACCGCTTGGTCTCGCTGGTGCTGCTGCTGCGTCAACGCGGTCGGTTGACCGCGGACGCGCTCGCCCACGAGCTGGAGGTATCCACCCGCACGGTGCTGCGCGACATCGAAGCCCTGTCCGCTGCCGGCGTCCCGGTCTACGCCGAACGCGGGCGGCACGGCGGCTTCGCGTTGTTGCCCGGGTTCCAGACCGAACTCACCGGCCTGAACCACGACGAGGCCCTCGCCCTGCTGATCGCCGGAACACGGCGCGGCGCGCGGACATTCGGCCTCGGCTCGGCGCTCGCCTCGGCCATGCTGAAGGTGGTCGACGCACTGCCCGAAAGCCATCGGGCCATCGCGAGCGACGCGGCGCAGCGGTTGCTCATCGACCCCGAGACCGACCTCCTGTCGCGCCGGCTGGTTGCCGAGGAGGTGCCCGACGCCATCGTGACCGAGATCCGGCGCGCGGTGTTCGCCGGCCACAAGCTGCGCATCCACTACGCGGCTGTGGACCAGACCCCGATGTGGCGCACGGTGGATCCGATCGGCCTGGTCACCGCGCGCGGCCAGGGCTACTTGCTGGCCATGAGATCCGGCGCCGACCGCACCTACCGGCTGTCGCGGGTGCTGGCCGCCGAGGAACTCCCCGAACCCGCGCAGCGACCGGACCGGGTCGACTTGGACCGGGCCTGGCAGGAACACAGCACGCGGTTCCGGATGGGCGGCGACCAAGTCACGGTGCTGGTACGGGTCGACCCGGCTCGGCGCGATGCGCTGGTGAGCACCGCGCTCACCGTCCGTGCCGAAGAATCCGACGCCGACGGCCGACTGCGGCTGGAGGTGACCTTCCAGGATGCGCGACATGCCGAATGGGCGCTCTGGGAGCTCGCCACGGATGCGGAAGCCCTGGCCCCACAGTGGTTGCGCACCTCCCTCCGAGATCGCGCCGCCGCGATCGCCGCCCGCTATGGAGAGTCGTCCTGAGAGTCGGCGCGCACCCCTCGGCTGGGGGCTGGCCACGTCCCGCACTCCTGGGTATCCGGCGGACAGTGCCCCAGGGGGAATCCTTCAGTGTGAGGGGAAATTCTCGCGGCGGCCCTTACACCCTCTCCGGCGACGCCGAGACCAGCGGATGTCGGCCCAGCTCAGGACTCACCCCGGTTTCACCGAGCCAGTGATGGCAGCCGCCTTCAGTCATACCAGGATGCTTTCGTATGCTCGACCCATCGCGCCCCCGAACGAATGGTGACCAACGATGATCGACTTCGCGATTCCCGCCGACCTCGCCGCCGAACGCGACCGAGTGCGCCGCTTCGTCATCGACAAGATCGTCCCCTACGAGCGCGACCCGCGCCTGACCGCGCACGGCCCCACCGACGAGCTGCGGCAGGAACTCGTCGAACTCGCACGCGCCGAGAAGCTGCTCACCGTGCAGGCCCCCGAGTCGCTCGGCGGACGCGGGCTGACCCACATCGAGCAAGCGGTGATCTACGAGGCCGCGGGCTGGTCCACGCTCGGCCCGGTCGCGATGAACTGCGCGGCGCCCGACGAGGGCAACATGTTCCTGCTGTCCAAGGTGGCCGATCCCGACCAGGTCCAGCGTTACCTGGCCCCCGTGGTCGCTGGCCATCAGCGCTCGGTCTTCGCCATGACCGAGCCCGACGGCGCGGGCTCCGACCCCGCCCAGCTGTCCACCGGCGCCACCTTCGACGGCGAGAACTTCACCATCAACGGGCGCAAGTGGCTGATCACCGGGGCGAACGGCGCGAAGACCTGGATCATCATGGCGCGCCTTGCCGCCAACCCGCACCTGCCCGAAGGCCCCACGCTGTTCCTGGCCGACGGCGACCAGCCCGGCATCGTCATCGAACGCACGATGAACACGATGGACCGCAATTACGTCGCCGGACACGGTGTGGTCCGCTTCGACAACCTGGTCCTGCCCAGGGAGGCGCTGCTCGGTGAGGCGGGCCAGGCGTTGCGCTACGCCCAGCTCCGGCTCGCTCCGGCCCGCCTCACCCACTGCATGCGCTGGCTCGGGGCGGCAGAGCGGGCCCAGAGCATCGCTGTCGAGCACGCGCGCACCCGCACCGCGTTCGGCAAGCCGATCGGCGAGCACGAAGGCGTGTCGTTCATGCTGGCCGACAACGAGATCGCCCTGCACCAGTGCAGGCTGACCATCTGGCACGCGTGCTGGCTGATGGACAACGGCGAGAAGGCGCGGCACGAGAGTTCGATCGCCAAATCGTTCGTCTCGGAGGAACTGTTCAAGGTCGCCGACCGGTGCGTGCAGGTGCTCGGCGGCATCGGCATCAGCGACGAGACGGTGGTCGAGATGATCTTCCGCGACATGCGCGCCTTCCGTCTCTACGACGGGCCGACCGAAGTGCACAAGTACGCCATCGGACGCAAGGTGCTGCGCGGATAGCGGAGGACTTTCGGCCCCGGGTCAGGTCAGCGCGCGTCGGCTAACATCCTGTGGCATGAGTTCGGAACTGCACGTCGACGTCTCCCGGGGCGTCGCCGTGCTCACGCTCAACCGGCCCGCCCAGCAGAACGCCTTCACCCCGACGATGGCGGCAGAATTGGGCGCCGCGTTGCAGCGCTGCGATTCGGAAGACGCCATCCGTGCCGTGATCATCACCGGCACCCCGCCCGCCTTCTGCGCGGGCGCGGACCTGTCCAATCGGGTGGGTGAGGTGAGCGCCACCATCGATCCGCCGCCGTGGCGCGTGCGCAAGCCGGTGATCGCGGCCGTCAACGGCCACGCGGTCGGCATCGGCCTGGCCCTGGCCTTGCAATGCGACCTGCGGTACATGGCGCGCGACGCGGTGTACGGACTGAACCAGGTGCGCCGCGGCGTCCTGGCCGACGGCTACGCGCACTGGACGCTACCCCGGCTGGTCGGCATGGCCAACGCCGCCGACATCATGCTCACCGGGCGCACCTTCGACGGTGACGAGGCGAAGGCGATGGGCGTGGCCAACAGCTCATTACCCGCCGGCGAGGTGCTACCCACCGCGCTGGCCGTCGCGCACGACATCGCGAACGGCTCGGCGCCGCTACCCGTGGCACTGTCCAAGCGGCTGCTCTGGGAAGGGCTCGGCATGAGCCCGGCCGTGGTCGGCAAGCTCGAAACCGATCTCAACCAGCACGCGACCAAGAGCATCGACGGTGGCGAGGCCATGGCCGCGTTCCGCGATCGCAGGCAGCCCAGCTGGTCGGGCAGCGTCAGCACGGAGTGGCCCGCCTGGGACACCGCCGAGCGCGAACGGCCCAGTCTGGACTAGGCGGTCTCCGCCCGGCTCCGGCGGTGTCAGCGCACGGGAACGTTCGACCGCGCCCACCCCCCTTGTTGGCGGAACGGACTCAGGCGTGGCCTGTCGCGGTTCAGTGCGGGGACTGATCGTTCCCGATGTAGTCCGGCGTCCGCACGCGGACGCTCAAGCGTTCCCGCCGAGCAGGATGAGCAGGAACAGCACCGCGAAGATGATCATGAGGACGGTGCCGATGACGCCGAGTATGTACCCGACCATAACCTGGGCCCGGCCACCGTACGCGCCGCCGGATTCCTCGATCTGGTCGAGCGCGCGCCGTCCCAGCGCCCATGCCACCGGCCCCAGCACCCCGCAGCACAAGACGCTCGCCGCGCCGAGAAACAACACCGCCGTCGCGTTCGGATGCTCGACCGGCGAACCTATGGGCTGATTGGGTATCACCACCACCCGAATTCTACTGGGGTGAGCGGCCTCTCCGTGTTTTTAGGCGTGCGAGGCGCAAACCTTCACACGCGGCGCTGGCGGGCGACTTCCGAAAGCACCACCCCGGCGGCCACCGACGCGTTCAGCGATTCCACCGGCCCGGCCATCGGGATCGACAGGATCGTGTCACAGGACTCCCGCACCAGGCGCGACAGCCCCTTGCCCTCCGAGCCGACCACGATCACGGTCGGCTCGCGGCCGTCGAAATCGTCGAGCGTGGTGTCGCCGCCGGCGTCCAAGCCGACCACCTGGATACCCTGAGCCGCCCAATCCTTCAGCGTGCGAGTGAGATTGGTGGCGCGGGCGACCGGAAGCCGGGCGGCGGCGCCCGCGCTGGTGCGCCAGGCCACCGCGGTGACACTCGCGCTGCGCCGCTGCGGGATCAGCACACCGTGACCGCCGAAGGCGGCCACGGAACGCACCACCGCACCCAGGTTGCGCGGATCGGAGATATTGTCCAGCGCGACCAGCAGCGCGGGCTCGGCGGCGCCCCGCACCCGGTCGAGCAGATCGTCCGGATGGGCGTAGCGGTACGGCGGCACCTGAAGGGCTACGCCTTGGTGCAAACCATTGGCACTCAGCCGATCCAGATCCGTACGCGGCACCTCCAGGATGGAGATCCCGGTGTCGGCGGCCAGCCGCACGCTCTCGGTCAAGCGGTCGTCGTTCTCGGTGCCGACCGCGACGTACAGCGCGGTCGCCGGCACACCGGCTCGCAGACACTCCACCACCGGATTGCGCCCGAGCACCAACTCGGGGCCGTCCTCGGTCTTGCGTCCGGCGGGACGGGTGGTGGCACCGCGCGCGGACGAACGTCCCTGCGCGGCCTTGGTTTTCGCGGCGGCCCGCTTGGCGGCGGGGTGCTTGGTGCGCATCTCCGCGGGCGGCGTGGCGCCACGTCCCTCCAGTCCGCGCCTGCGCTTGCCGCCGGAGCCCACCACGGCGCCCTTCTTGCTGCCGCTCTTGCGAACCGCACCGCGACGCTGCGAATTGCCTGCCATCACTCGGCCTTTCCGGATTGTGATGCCGCCAGCGCCCATTCGGGGCCGTCGGCCGTGTCGGTGACCTCGATGCCCGCGGCCTGCAAGCGATCGCGCACGGCGTCGGCGGTCGCCCAGTCCTTGGCGGCGCGCGCCTGCTGGCGGCGGTCGAGTTCGGCGCGCACCAGCACGTCCAGAGCGCCGAGCGCGGCCGAGGAATCGCTCGGGGTGTACCAGTGCGGGTCGAGCGGATCGACACCGAGGACGGCGAGCATGGCGCGCACCTGACCGGCGAGGTCGCGCGCGGAATCGATCGCGCCGACCTCCAGCGCCTTGTTGCCCTCGTGCACCACGCGGTGGATCTCCGCCAACGCCTTCGGCACCGCCAGATCGTCGTCGAGGGCGGCGGCGAACGCGTCGGTCCACTTGCCCACCGGAACCTCACCGGCCCGGTCCACCACCCGGTTCACGAACGCCTCGATGCGCTGGTAGGACTGGGCCGCGTCGTGCAGCGCCTTCTCCGAGTACTCCAGCATCGAGCGGTAGTGCGCGCTGCCCAGGTAGAACCGCAATTCGACGGCCCGCACCTGCTCGAGCACATTCGGCACGGACAGCACGTTGCCCAGCGACTTGGACATCTTCTCCCCGCCCATGGTCACCCAGCCGTTGTGCAGCCAGTACCGGGCGAAACCGTCGCCGGCCGCCTTCGACTGGGCGATCTCGTTCTCGTGGTGCGGGAACACCAGATCCATACCGCCGCAATGAATGTCGAATTCCGCGCCGAGATAGAACTCGGCCATCGCGGAGCACTCCAGGTGCCAGCCGGGGCGGCCGGGCCCCCAGGGCGACGGCCAGGTCGGCTCGCCGGGCTTGGCCGCCTTCCACAGGGTGAAGTCGCGCGGGTCGCGTTTGCCCTCGCCCGCGCTCTCGCCTTGGTGCACGTCGTCGAGCTTGTGGCCGGACAGCTTGCCGTAATCGGGGTAGCTGACCACGTCGAAATAGACGTTCCCGGCCGAGGCGTAGGCGTGACCGCGGTCGATCAGCCGCTGCATCATCTCCACCATCTGGGTGATGTGGCCGGTGGCGCGCGGCTCCGCGGACGGCGGCAGCACACCGAGCTGTTCGTAGGCGCGGTCGAAGGCGCGCTCGTGCGTGGCGGCCCACTCCCACCACGGCCTGCCCGCCTCGGCGGCCTTGGTCAGGATCTTGTCCTCGATATCGGTGACGTTGCGGATGAAGAAGACGTCGATGTCGTGCGCGATCAACCAGCGTCGCAGCACGTCGAACGCGACTCCGCTGCGCACATGGCCGATGTGCGGCTCGCCCTGCACGGTGGCGCCACAGAGGTACACCGAAGCACGGCCGGGGACCAAGGGCGCGAAATCGCGCATGGTCCGCGTGTCGGTGTCAAAGAGGCGCAGCGTCACGGCAGTCGATCCTAGCTGGTGTATAAGGTCGTTCACGGACCGGCTCGGGTCCGTCGGAGCTGGATCAACGACAAGCTTGCAGCAGGGCGGTCGCCACGGCGGCGACACCCTCGCCGCGACCGGTCAGGCCGAGCCCGTCGGTGGTGGTGCCGGACACCGCGACCGGGGCGTCGAGCAGTCCGCCGAGCACCTGTTGCGCCTCGGCGCGCCGCGGCCCGATCTTGGGGCGGTTGCCGATCACCTGCACCGCGGCGTTGACCACCTCGAAGCCCGCTTCGTCCAGCAGCCTGCGCACTTCCTTCAGCATGGCCGCGCCGGAGACGCCGGCCCATTCCGGGCGTCCGGTGCCGAACACCGCGCCGACATCGCCGAGGCCCGCCGCGGACAGCAGCGCGTCGCACAGGGCGTGCGCGGCGACGTCGCCGTCCGAGTGGCCCGCGCAGCCGTCGTCGCCGTCGAACAGCAGACCCGCCATCCAGCACGGCCTGCCCGCTTCGATCGGATGGACGTCACTGCCGATGCCGACGCGCATGGTCACGGCGCCACCGCCCGTCCGACGCCCGCGCCGTCGAGCACCGCGTCGGCGAGCCGGAGGTCGAGGGGAGTGGTGATCTTGAAGGCGAGCGGATCGCCGGGGATGGTGTGGACCGCGACGCCGAGCCGCTCCACCAGACCCGCGTCGTCGGTCGCCTGGATGCCCTCCGGCGCGTACGCGCAGCGCAGCAGGTCGGCCGCGAAACCTTGCGGCGTCTGGATGGCGCGCAACCGGGCGCGATCGGGAGTGCCGGTCACCGCGCCGGCCGCGTCGACGGATTTGATGGTGTCGGCTACCGGAAGCCCGGGGACCACGGCGGGGCGCCCCGCGCGCAGTTCGGCCGCGACCCTGGCGATGAGGTCGGGCGGCGTGAGCGCTCGGGCGGCGTCGTGCACCAGGAAGTAGGCGGCGTCGGGCGCCGCGGCGATACCCGCCCGCACCGAGTCGATGCGTTCGGCGCCGCCGACGACCACCTGAACCGAACTCGTTGGCGGCAGCAGGGCAACGGCGCTGTCGACGAGTTCGGTGGGAACCATCACGATGATCCGGTCGACCGCGCCGGAGGCGATCAAGCCTTCGACGGCGAGCCGGACCATGGGCCTGCCGCCGACCGGGACGAACGCCTTGGGTGCCGATTCACCCAGACGCACGCCACGACCGGCGGCAGGCACAAGAGCAACGACGGGTCCGTCACTGGAACGGACACCGTTGTCAGTTGTGTTCACGGTCAGGAAGCCGCTGCGAGGACCTCATCGAGCAGGGTCTCAGCCTTGCCGTCATCGGTGCCTTCGGCCAGCGCGAGCTCACCGACAAGAATCTGCCGAGCCTTGGCGAGCATGCGCTTCTCACCCGCGGACAGGCCGCGGTCCTGTTCCCGGCGCCACAGATCGCGGACGACCTCGGCCACCTTGTTCACATCGCCGGAAGCGAGCTTCTCGAGGTTGGCCTTGTAGCGGCGGGACCAGTTGGTCGGCTCCTCCGTATGCGGCGCCCGAAGCACCTGGAAGACCCGATCGAGACCCTCCTGACCCACGACGTCACGCACGCCGACGTATTCGGCGTTCTCCGCGGGAACCCGAACAGTGAGATCGCCTTGGGCGACCTTCAGGACCAGATACTCTTTTTGCTCACCCTTGATGGTGCGAGTCTCGATTGCTTCGATCAGCGCCGCTCCGTGGTGGGGGTAAACGACGGTGTCTCCGACCTTAAAAATCATGTGTCCCGTGCCCCTTTCGATGTTCACAGTTTAACATGCGACTCGGTAACGGCGCGATCAACTGTGCAGGTCAGGGCCACAACGAGGAAGGCCAGGGGCTTGACAGATGCCAGGCGGTGTGCATTACGTTGTGCCAGAACGGGTTATCTCCCGGCTCCGTCGCCGCCGCTCGCCGCCCGCGCGCCGGCACCTTCGCGGCAACCTTCCGAAGTTCGATCGAACCGTTATCAACGCGCCGAGTGTCGGCGCGCACGTCCCGTGGTCGGCCGCACACTCCACCGCGTGCGCGCGGGCTTGCCCCGAGTTCGACCCGGCCCCCGCGCCCGTGCCGCCGAGGGAACTACTACGCTGCCTAGTTACTACGCTCCCGCGCGGAGCCAGAGCCCGGTCGACATGGAGGGACAACCCGTGACTGCCCTGAAAGCTGTGACCGCCCCCAAGGGGGCGCGACGTCGCATGGTGACGGTTGCCGCACTCGCCGCCGGAGCGGCGATCGCGCTGTCCGGCTGCGGCGCGGGCCAGATCTCGCAGACCGCCGAACAGGTCGCCGCCGTGAACGGCAACCACGCCGACGTGGGCCGCATCGCCCTGCGCAACGTGCACATCGTGTATCCGTCCGAGGGCACCGGGTACACCAACACCAAGGGCGGCAAGGCGCTCATCGCGTTGTCCATCATCAACAACGGCGAGTCCGTGACCGACGAGCTGACCAGCATCACCACCGACCTGGGCACCGTCAAGATCACCCCGGCCTCCGGCAAGTCGGTCGTCGAGCTCGCCCCGCAGCAGACCGTCGTCGCGGCGACCCAGCCGGTCAAGCGCGAGGCCGCGCCGACCACCACCAGCGCCGCGCCGACCACGAGCGCGGGCGCGCCCACCTCCGCTCCGCGCTCCGCCGCGCCGACCACCACCGCCGAGTCGCACGGCGCTGGCGAGCACGGCTCCCCCGCCGCGGGCCAGGACCCGGAGGCCAACCCCATCCTGATCGAGATCACCGGCCTGACCAGGGACATCTCCCCCGGCCTCACCTACAACGTCTCGTTCAACTTCAAGCAGAACGGCACCGTCCAGGTCCAGGTCCCGGTCGACGCGGGCCAGCACACCGAGCGCCACGAGTCCGACAAGTCCGGCCCGGCCGAAGCCGAACACAGCGGCGGCCACTGAGTTCGATTTGCAGCGCCTGCGGCGCTGCGTGCTCGCGGCCCCTTCTTGGTTCGTGGCCGGGCGGGCGAGACTCGCGACTGCGTCGCATGCGCTTCGCCCACCCGGCCACGAACCGGGCCGCGAACGGCGCTCGTAAGACTCGCGCCCTGCGGGGCTCGGAAAGTGTGGATGGAGCGGCCCCGGCCACGCCATAAACCTTCTTACCGGGCAGCGCCTCCCGACTCGACATACCACCCCTGGCGCGGAGAGCCACTGCGCGGCGGGAGCTCAGCGCGCCCGCGGTCCGCGCACCACCCCCCGTGCGCGGAGAGCCACTGCTCCTATGCGACATCAAACAGTCGGCCCGAGTAGCAGGCAAGCTGCGCGCCGAGGCGGAGCGCTCGCTACCCGCGTACACCGGTAGCGAGCTTCGATACCCACGTGCCCAGTACACCCCCACCACGTCTTTCGAGCGAAGCGAGACCGAGCATCCGCCGTTCGCGGCCCGGCTCGCGTGTGCGCGGCCGCCGCGTAGGCGACGAAGGAGCAAGCGGCGGTCGCGCACACGCGAGCCACAAAGGGGCCGCGAACACCCAGCGCCGCAGGCGCTGGAAATCCAACACAGCCGGTGCGTATGGTGCCGGTGTGGCAAAGACGAAGCCGACCTTTCGCTGCTCCGCCTGTTCGCACGAGGTCGCGAAATGGGTGGGCAAGTGTCCTGAGTGCGGGGCTTGGGGCACCGTTGAGGAGGTAGTCGCCGCGGCGGGTGCGGTCGGTTCGCCGGGGCGCAAGGCGATGTTGCCGAGCACCGCGGCCGCGCCGCTCTCGCAGATCGACTCCAAG
Source organism: Nocardia sp. NPDC019323 (assembly GCF_044389845.1). Lineage (NCBI taxonomy): Bacteria > Bacillati > Actinomycetota > Actinomycetes > Mycobacteriales > Nocardiaceae > Nocardia > Nocardia sp. NPDC019323. Next base: position 105,308 of record NZ_JBIRYN010000013.1, on the reverse strand, counting down.
ATCACCAAAGCGCGGCCGACGGGTGTCACCGAGTTGGACCGGGTGCTCGGCGGCGGGGTGGTGCCGGGATCGGTCGTGTTGCTGTCCGGCGAGCCGGGAGTGGGCAAGTCGACGCTGCTGCTCGAGGTGGCGCATCGCTGGGCGGCCCAGCGGGACGAGAAGTCGCTGTACGTCACCGCCGAGGAGTCGGCGGGGCAGGTCCGGTTGCGGGCCGATCGCACCGGAGCGGTGCACGACCGGGTCTATCTGGCGGCGGAGTCGGACCTGTCGATCGTGCTCGGACACGTCGAGCAGGTGCGGCCGACGCTGCTGGTGGTCGACTCGGTGCAGACCATGCTCGCCCCTGAGGTGGACGGCGTGATCGGCGGCGTCACCCAGGTGCGCGAGGTGACCGCGGCCCTGACTTCGCTGGCCAAGGCGAGCGGCATCGCGGTGCTGCTGGTCGGGCACGTCACCAAGGACGGCAACGTCGCGGGCCCGCGCACGCTCGAGCACCTGGTCGACGTGGTGCTCCAGTTCGAAGGCGACAAGAACTCCACGCTGCGCATGGTGCGCGGCATCAAGAACCGCTTCGGCAGCGCCGACGAGGTCGGCTGCTTCGAGTTGCACGAGGACGGCATCGCCTGCGTGGACGACCCGTCCGGCCTGTTCCTGCACCACCGGACGGATTCCGTGCCCGGCACGGCGGTGACGGTCGCGATGGACGGCAAGCGTCCGCTGGTCGGCGAGGTGCAGGGCCTGACGGTGAAGACCGAGATTCCGCAACCGCGCCGCGCGGTCAGCGGCCTGGACTACAACCGGGTCGCCATGGTGCTTGCCGTCCTGCAGAGCCGCGGCCGGGTGTTCCTCGGCAAGAGCGATGTGTACGCCGCGACCGTCGGCGGTATGCGCTTGGTCGAGCCGTCGGCCGACCTCGCCATCGCGCTCGCCATCGCCAGCGCCGAGTCCGATGTCCCGATTCCTCCTGGCTGGGTGATCCTCGGAGAGGTCGGACTGGCGGGCGAAGTCCGCAAGGTGACCGGCGTCAACCGCAGATTGGCCGAAGCCGAACGCCTCGGCTTCACCACTGCCCTGGTGCCCCCCGGCCTGGCCCCGGTGAAAAGCACCATGAAGATCCACGAGGTCACCGACCTGCGCTCCGCCATCCGCATAGCGGGCCTGCGCAAACTACGCGCCGCCCCTGAGGAGGCCGCCAGCTGACCCCTCCCCTCTCAAGCGATGTTGAACGGCTCGGCCATGCTGCGTACCGAACCCAGCTGCGCCACGACGCTGTAGGGCCCCGGTGGGACTTGGACGCGTTCGCCCGCGCAGTTCGGCTGGGACGTGGTGCCCGACCAGGTGACAGTGAACGCCGCCTGCTCACCGCGGCCCATCGTGCGGACGTCGGGCTGACCATCGGGATAGCAGTCGGTGCTCGACCACAGACGCCGCTGGCCGTCGAGCGTGTGCACCGAGACCTGCTGGAGGCCGGAACCCATGTCACGGGTGCACGCCACCGCCGAGATGTTGGTGATGACGATCCCGAACACCGGCTGCTCACCCGTTTTGTAGGTGGGCTGCTCGACGGTCACCTTGATCGCCAGCGATTGGTCCGGGCACGGTCCGGCCGCGAGGGTGGTGGCCGCCGCGGAGGACTTGGGCGCGCCGGACTCGGCCGAGGGCTTGGCCGCCGCGTCGGCGGACTTGGTCACGGCCGAGCTGGTCCCGCCGGCCGCGGCGTCACCGGGCGAGTCGCCGCCGCGTACGACCGCGAGCACGACCCAGATCACCAGCGCCAGGGCGACCACCAGGATTCCGATGGCGAACACGCGTCGACGCCAATAGATCTCCGGTGGCAGCGGTCCATTCGGTTCCAGCACGTCTCAACGGTAAGGGCACCATCGGGCGCATCGTCTCAGGGGCACGGCGTGTCGGCCGCGTGCGCCCGCGGGCGGCGAGTACATTCCGCCGGCACGCCGACCCCGGCGCGGGCGTGCCGCGGCTCAGACCACCTCGCCGATGTTGCCGACGACCCGGTGCAACTGCGCCTTGCCCTCGGCCAGCTTGTAGGTCACGCAGGCGATGGCGAGCTCGCCGGTCGCGACCCGCTGCGAGATGATCATCGACCGCTGCATGAGCAGGCGGCTGGTCTCCACCACGTGCCTGGCCTCCATCTCGTCGACGGTGGACAAGCCTTCGCGGCGGCCGACCAGAATGGACGGCGCGACCCGCTCGACCACGCTGCGGATGAATCCGCCCGGCACCTCGCCGCCGTCGAGCGCGTCGATGGTGGCCTTGACGGCGCCGCAGCTGTCGTGGCCGAGCACTACGATGAGCGGCACGTTGAGCACCTGCACGCCGTACTCGATCGAGCCGAGCACCGAGCTGTCGACCACATGGCCCGCGGTACGAACGACGAACATGTCGCCGAGACCCTGGTCGAAGATCAACTCCGCGGCGACCCTGGAGTCGCCGCAGCCGAACAGGATCGCGTGCGGGTGCTGGCCACTGACGAGTTTGGCCCGGTCGGCGGCACCCTGGCTAGGATGCAGCAGCGCGCCGCTGACGAAGCGGTCGTTTCCTTCGCGCAAGGACTTCCAGGCACTGATCGGGTTGGAATCCGGCATACCGACCATTGTGCAGGACGGTTACGGTTACCAGCGAGTTCGGTCGGTTACGGGCGGGCAAATGTCGCCTGGCAGCAGTAGTACGGGGATGGTGAGGACAGTGCGGAACGGCGCACCGAACGGCATCGACGCCGACACGTTGCTGGACTGGTACGCGGAGACCGCGCGCGATCTGCCGTGGCGCCGCCCCGGCGTCACCGCATGGCAGATCCTGATGAGCGAGATCATGCTCCAGCAAACTCCGGTGGTCCGGGTCGAACCGATCTGGCGGGAATGGGTGGCGCGCTGGCCGGTGCCTTCGGCGATGGCCGCCTCGTCGCAGGCGGAAGTGCTGCGCGCCTGGGGCAAGCTCGGCTATCCGCGCCGTGCGCTGCGGCTGCACGAGTGCGCGAGGGTGCTGGCGAGCGAGCACGGCGACGAGGTGCCCGCCGATGTGGAGGTTCTGCTCGGGCTGCCCGGCATCGGCGCGTACACCGCGCGCGCCGTCGCCTGTTTCGCGTACGGACAACGCGTTCCCGTGGTGGACACGAACGTCCGCCGTGTGGTTGCCAGGGCGGTGCACGGGCGCGCGGAAGCGGGTAACCCCTCGTCGCGGGATCTGCCCGAGACCGAGGCGCTGCTGCCGCTGCGGATCGACCGCGCCGCGGTGTTCTCCGCCGCCCTCATGGAACTCGGCGCGACCGTGTGCACGGCCCGCACCCCCGATTGCTCGCGCTGCCCGCTGCCGAGTTGCGCGTGGGTCACCGCGGGACGGCCGGCGAGCGAGGTGGTCCGCCGCACCCAGAAATACGAGGGCACCGACCGCCAAGCGCGCGGCAGGCTGCTGGATGTCCTGCGGCACGCGAGCGGGCCGGTGGAGCGGGTCCGCTTGGATCTGGCCTGGACCCGCGACCCGGGCCAGCGCGACCGCGCGTTGGACTCGCTGCTGGTGGACGGCTTGATCGAGCAGACGCCCGACGGCCTGTTCGCGTTGGCGGGCGAAGGCGGGGCCACCGGATTCGACAACTGACGAACGCCGCGATGATTCCGTGCCGCTAGCTGGCGAGCACTCGCCGTAGGAAGCGCTCGACTTCCGCTCGGTAGCGGTCGGGCTGATCGTCGTGCACGAGATGGCCCGCGCCCGGCACCAACACGTGTTCGGCGTGCGGATGGGCGGCGGCCATCTGCCGCATCTGCCCCGGCGGTGTGATGCTGTGCTCGCCCTCCAGCAGCAGCGCGGGCACCCGCACCGCATGCCATTGCTGCCAGAAATCGCGTGTCCCCCACTCCTCGGAGATATCGCGGAAGGTGGCGACCGAGCCGTGCAGCCGGTATCCCTCCGGCCCGTGTTCGAAGGCGTTCGAGAAGTAGCGCCCGGCGACCGGCCCGAAGAACGACAGCATGGCCTCCTCGTCGGGGAACGGTTGCGGCCACGCCTCGATCATCGCCGCCCAGTGCGCGGCGGTGCGGCCGGTGAAGTCCGGCGCGATGTCCTCGATCACCAGCGCGCGTACCCGGTCGGGGTGGGTCGCCGCGAATACCCAGCCGTGCAGAGCCCCCATCGAATGCCCGATCACGACCATCGGCTCTTCGATCGCGGCGGTGCGGGCGGCGAGGTCGGCGACGAAGGCCTCGGTCGTCAGCTCCGCGGGCGCCGGCCTGCCGTGCCCGGCGGCGTCGAAGGTGTAGACGTGGCCGTGCTCGCGCAGCCAGCCCAGCTGATCGCGCCACGTGCGCGCGCTGCCCATCAGTCCGTGCAGCAGCAGGATCGGCGCGCCTGCTCCGCCTTCGTCGTGCAACATCGGTTCGACAATACGAGGCACCGAGCATCTGCTCGGCGGCAGCCGCTAGCTTGGACACATGGCTGTTGTGAAGATCAACGCGATCGAGGTTCCCGAGGGCGCGGGCCCCGAGTTGGAGAAGCGGTTCGCCCACCGCGCGCACGCGGTCGAGAACTCCCCCGGCTTCCTCGGCTTCCAGCTGTTGCGCCCGGTGGCCGGAGAGAAGCGGTATTTCGTTGTCACCCAGTGGGACTCGGAAGAGTCCTTCGCGGCTTGGCGGGACGGGCCCGCGCGCGAGGCGCATGCGGGCGAGCGTCAGAAGCCGGTCTCGACGGGTGCGTCGCTGCTCGAGTTCGAGGTCGTGCTCGACGTGGACGCCAAACCCGCGAACTGACTGCGCGCCGCACCGCCGGGCAGGCCAGCCTGCCCGGCGACTCGCCCGACGCCGTGGTACGCCCGTGCCGGACCCGGTTGACGCCGAGGGTGTGCGGGTGTCACAGTTCGAGGGACAAACGCGAGGGTGACGCGGTAATTCCGGTGAGATTCCGGAGCGGTCGCGCCACTGTGTTCCACGCACCGAGTCCGGTGCCGGAAAGCCAGACACCGGCACCGTCGCGCCACCACCCTAAGGGACGCGTATCCCAAGGAGGACTCGAATGGCCATCGCGCATTCACCCAGCCGGGCAACCGATTCCCTGGCCACCGTGCTCGTCACGGTCGGTGTCGTTCTTCTCGCACTGCTCACGCTGTACCTGGTCGGCTTCGATCAGGGCGTCATCTCGCGCAGCGGGATGTACCTGCATGAGCTGATGCACGACGGACGTCACCTGCTGGGGCTTCCGTGCCACTGATCGGTTCGCTTCGAACCCTGCTGCTGCGCGGCCTGCTGGCCGGTCTGATCGCCGGACTGCTGGCCGCCACAGTCGGTTATTTCGTCGGCGAACCCAAAGTCGACGCGGCCATCGCCATCGAGGAAGCGCACAGCTCACACGCCGAATCGCCGGACGGGCACTCCCACGGCGAGCACGCCGAATCGCCCGGCGGCCATTCCCACGGTGACGAGGAAGAACCGCTGGTGAGCCGCGGCGGCCAGAAGTTCGGGCAGTTTCTCGCCCTCGGCCTGGCCGGTCTCGCGCTCGGCGCCATCTACGCCTCGGTCGCGCACTTCGCGCGGCGCTACACCACGCTGTCCGGGCCGCGGCTCGCGCTGACGCTCGGTGTGGCCGGTTGGGCCGCGATCGTCGCGGTGCCGTTCTTCAAGTACCCGGCCAACCCGCCCGCGGTCGGCGACCCGGACACCATCAACGAGCGCACTCTGCTGTGGCTGGCCGCCGTTGTGCTGGGCATCGTCGCGGTCGGTGCGGCGGTGGCGGCGTTCACCGCGCTGCGCGCCCAGCTGCCCACGTTCCGGCTGATCGGCGGCGTCGCGGCGTTCGTGCTGGTCACCGCGCTCGGCTACGTCCTGCTGCCCGGCGTGAACGAGGTGAGCGCGGACTTCCCGGCCACCCTGCTGTGGCAGTTCCGGGTGGCCTCGCTGGCCGAGACCGCGACTCTGTGGGCCTGCCTGGCGCTCGGCTTCGCCGCGCTCACCGAGTTCGCCACACGCACCGATACTCCGGTATCGGTAGCGCCCGCTACCGCAGGGTGATTCGCGTTCGGAAGCAGTGAGGCAGTGTCGGCCCCATGACCGGCACTGCCTTTTCCGTCCGGCCCGCATCGCGGGGCGCAGCCCCTTCCGGACCGCCGCGCGCGGTGCGCGTCGCGTTCAACGCTCTGGTCGTCGCGTTGGTCGCGGGTGGCGCCGAGGCGATCGCGCGGGCCGCCCGCGATTTCTCGACGGCCGACCCGACGAGCGTGGCGCCCGGGCTCGGCCTTCGCATCGCGATCTATCTGCTGGTGCTGGCCGTCGCGGTGCGTATGACTCGCGGCGACCGCTGGGCCCGCCTGCTGATCACCGTCGGCATCGGCGTGCTCGGTCTGCTGTCCCTGATCATCGAGCCGCTCGCCGCGGCGATGTCCGCGAACGAATTCCGCGATCTGTTCCGGGACACCCCACCCGTCGGCTTGCTGCTCGCGACGCTTCGTACCGTTCACGTCGTAGCCGTCCTGATCGCGATCCCGGCTCTCTACACCCGCCCGGCCCGTCGCTACTTCCGCGGACGCTGATGCCGTGCCGGTTTCGTGCCCCCGCACTGTGGGAGGGGCACGAAACCGGTGGCCGAATTACGCGAGAGCGGCGTCGAGGGTGATGTGGTCGACGCCGGCGAGGGCCTTGCTGACGGGGCAGCCCGCCTTGGCGGCCTCGGCGGCGGCCTGGAAGGCGTCGGCGTCGATCCCGGAGACGCGGCCGCGGACGGTCAGCTCGATGCCGGTGATCCGGAAGCCGCCCGCCGGATCGGGGCCGAGGGTCACGTCGGCGGTGACGTCCAGGCTCTCCGGGGTGCCGCCCGCGTTGCCGATCTGCGCCGAGAGCGCCATCGCGTAGCAGGACGAGTGCGCGGCCGCGATCAGCTCCTCCGGGCTGGTGGTGCCGTCGGCCTCCTCGGCGGAACGCTTGGGAAACGACACGTCGTACTTACCGACCCCTGAACTGGCCAGTTCGACCTGTCCCGAACCCTCCTGCAGGGTGCCGGTCCAGGCAGTACGCGCGGTACGTGTGGGCATCACGGTCCTTTCGCCGATGATCGTTTGACGATTCAGCACGAACCTACCCCGGCCGGCTCGCCCCGGCGCACCGGTTCGCCGATCGGGTTCGCCTCGGCGCACCGCGCACCCACGCCGCGCGATCGGCGCGGTAAAGCGCGGCGCGCCAGACGAATCCGTTGTTCTACTCGGGATTCGTGATCCGAGCCAGCACGATGCCGCCGAGGATCAAAGCGAGGGCCAGCAACCGTCCCGCACCGATCGGGTCCTTGTGGACGACGATGCCGAGCGTGATCGCGCCGAGCGCGCCGATGCCGGTGAACACCGCGTAGGCGGTGCCGACCGGCAACGTCTGCATGGCCCGCGACAGCAGGTACACGGCGGTGACACCGAGAACGAAGCAGATCAGGGTCGGGACGAGCCTGGTGAAATTCTCGGTCGGTTTGATGCTCTGCGACCAGACGATCTCCACCAGTCCGGCGGCGGCGAGGACCACCCAGTTCATGTCAGTACTCCCTGGCCAGGTCACTCGCGGTCGCCAGAGCGCGAGCGTGGGACCTGTCGTGCTCGGCACGCAAGTGTGCCAGTGCCGGGTCCTGGCGCGAGTTGGCGTACTCCGCGTGCACGAAAACGGTGTCGGAAACCGCGAAATGGCCCGCGAAGAAGTCGCGCAAAAAGCGTTCCTGATAGTCATAGGCCGCTTTGGGAGCGCCGGGCGAATAAGCGCCGCCTCGCGCGCTCGTCACGACGAACCGCCGGTGTCCCAGCGACATTCGCGGAAAGGTCACCTGGTCCAGCCATGCCTTGAGCGAGGCCGGGATCGAGTAGTTGTACATCGGGGTGCCGATCAAGATCACGTCCGCCGCGAGCAGCTCGGCCAGCAGCGGCTCGACGACCTCCCACGCGGCGGCCTGTTCGGGAGTGCGCGCCAATTCACCGAGCCGTTCGGGATCCGTGCTCGGCAGCGCGAGCACGGCGTCGCACAGTTGGGTCCACGCCTCTCCGATGAACGGCACCGGCTGCGCGGCGAGGTCACGGTAGAGATAGCGGCCGTCCGGGTGCCGTACGCGCCACGCCTCCGCGAAAGCGGCGCTCAATTCCCGACTGATCGACCGCGGCCGAGCGCTGGCGTCGAGGTGCAACAAGGTGCTCATGATCGAACCTCCGAATAACCGGACGGAATGTCCATTTCTGCGGACGGGACAACCATACGACCGATGTGGACATATTGTCCACTTAACCCGGAATCGGCTACAGTCACTGCATGGAACCGCGATCCGACCTGCTCACCGGTCAAGGGCCGGGCCGGTCGGCGCCTGCGCCGGAACGCGCGGACGCCGCACGCAACCGGGCGAAAGTGCTCGCCGCCGCCGCGGAGTTGTTCGCCACCCGGGATCCGCGCACGGTGACGATGGACGACATCGCGAAGGCCGCGGGCGTCGGCCGCGGCACCCTCTACCGGCGTTATCCGGACACCGCCTCGGTGGCGGTGGCGCTGCTGGACGAACACGAGCGAGCGCTGCAACAGAAACTGCTTTCCGGCCCCCCGCCGCTGGGTCCAGGAGCTCCGGCCGCACAGCGGCTGGCCGCGTTCTACGCCGCGATGGTCGAATTGCTCGATACACACGCCCATCTGGTGCTGGGCGCCGAAATCGGCGGAGCCCGCTTCGCGACCGGCGCCTACGGCTTCTGGTACGCGCATGTGCGAGGACTGTTGGCCGCGGCGGGAATTCGCGAACCGGACGCGCTGGTCGACCCGCTGCTCGCACCGCTGGCAGCGGAGGTCTACCGACAGCAACGTGAGCGCGGGCTGACCTCAGGACAGATCACCGATGCGCTGCGCGCCATCGCCGAAGCCGTTCTCGGGCCTCGGGTGAGTCCATGAACGACGAAACCGGCGGTGGACGACATCCACCACCGGTTTCGCCACCCCTCGTGGTTCACACCAGATCGCGTCCGCGCATCAGCCAAATCGTGCCGACCGCGAACAGCGCCAGATAGGCGGCCAGCACCACCAGCGATTCCGTCCGCGAAAGGACCTGCAGCACACCGGGCGTGGCGGGACCGTCCACGGTGCGCATCGCGCCCGCCAGCGACCCGGCCGCCGTGCCGGGCAGATGATCGGTGACCACTTCGATCGGCGCGAAGATCCCCGCGACGCCGCGCAACAGGTTCTCCACCACCAGCACCCAGACCAGGCCGAGCCCCACCGCGAGCGCGGGTCCGCGAGCGATGGCGCCGATCAGCGCCCCCGCCAGCGTCCACATACCGAGAATGGCGACGCCGGTCAGGATGCCGAGCAGCGACCGATCCAACGCGGGCGCGGTGAGTGCCTGCGACTGCGACGCCGCGATCAGCGCGGCGAGCGCGATGTCGGCGGCGAACGCCGCGCACACCAGCGCCACCACCACGGCCGCGAGGCTCACCACCACCGCGGCGACCGCCTGTACTCGCGAAGGCCCCTGAGTGAACGCCGTTTTCCAGGTGCCCCAACCGTATCCGCTGCCCACGGTCAGCGCGCCGAGAATGAGCATCAGCGCACCGCCGAACATGGCCATACCTTGGGTGAACACTTCGGGCACCGCGGCGGGCAGCATCTGTTGCAGCAGCACATCGCGCGGCAAGCCGTTGGACATCCGGCTGGATTCCCCGGAGGTGTAGGCCAGATAGTTGAACAGATAGGCGAACGTGAGGTTCAGCAGAATCCATGTGCCGAGAATGATCCAGAACGCGGGCCACTTGCGCAGCCGCAGCATCTCGGCCTTCGTGCTCGCGATCAGGTCGCGGATCGCCGTGCCGGTCATCGCGCGGTCTCCCATCCAGTCATCTCGAAGAACACTTCCTCCAAGGACTTCTCCTCGACCCGCAGTTCCAGCAGATCCGCCCCCGACGCGATGACCGCGCGCGCCACGGCGGGCGCGGTCACGGTGTCCGACTCGATCCGGATGCCTTTCGCGGTCAGCAACGCCGAGCGCGCACCCGCCAGCCGTCGCACCGCGGGCAGGGCCACCTCCACCGGCTCGGCGCGCAGCAGCAGCGACGAGTTGCCGCGCAGCTGCGCGACGGTCGCCTCGGTGCGCAGCCTGCCCTGCGAGATCACCCCGACCCGGTCGCAGATCGCCTGGACTTCGCTGAGCAGGTGGCTCGACAACAGCACAGTGCGGCCCTCAGCGGCCACAGCGGTGATCAGCTCTCGCATGTCGGCCATCCCCGCTGGATCGAGGCCATTGGTCGGCTCGTCCAGAATGAGCAGGTCGGGGTTGCCCAGCAATGCCGCGCCGACGCCGAGACGCTGTTTCATACCCAGCGAGTAGGTGCGGTACTTGTCCTCGCCGCGGCCGGCCAGCCCGACTCGCTCGAGCACGTCTTCGACCTCCCTCCGCCCGAGCCCGCGATATTCGGCGAGCACGCGCAGGTTGTCCCGGCCGGAGAGGTAGGGATAGAAGCCGGGACCCTCGATGAGAACGCCGATCCGGCGCACCACGGCGGGGTCGCCGGGCCGATGCCCAGCGATCGTGACCGCGCCCTCGCTCGGGCGGATCAACCCGGCCAGCATGCGCAGGGTGGTGGTCTTGCCCGCGCCGTTCGGGCCGAGGAAGCCGTAGATCTCGCCGGACGCGACGCTCATGTTCACGTCGTCGACGGCGGTGTGCTCCCCGTAGCGTTTGGTCAACCCTCGGGTGACCACGATCGAATCTGCCATGCATCGAGAATCCGCCGCAGGCCCGGCGCGGACATCCGTCGCCGGGCGACTATCGGCATACGTAGCTGGAACGACGGCTCGGCCGGGATGCCGCCGCGACCGTCCGCCGACATCCGAATCGGCGCAATTCACGCGAAATACGTTGCAAGGCGGACGTCGAATCCCAGCCGGGCCGCATAGGCTACGTGGGTGCGGGTGGCAGGGATGACAGATCGGAGTTCGGTCGGCTGGGATTGGGGCGTCGCGCTCGTCGTCGCCGCGGTTCAGTTGGTCGGAGGCACTTTCGCGAACATGCGGCAGACCGGAGTGCACTCCCTGGACGTGCTCGGCTACCTGTTGTTGCTGGCCGGCCCGGTGGCGCTGATCTGGCGGCGCGCGCAACCGCTGCCCGTGCTGATCGTCGTCCTCGCCGTGTGCGTGGCGTTCTTCCTTCGCGGCTACGGGTACGGCCCGATCTTCGTCTCGCTGGTCGTCGTCTTCCTGACCGCCGCCAGCAGCGGATCGCGTTGGTGGACCTACCCTCTCGTCCCGCTCGGGTATCTGACGCTGGTCTGGCCGCTGCCCGCACTGCTCGACCGCCCCGCGAACCTGTGGCAGGTGTTCGCGCTGATGGCGTGGCTGGCCGTGCTGCTGCTGGTGGCCGAGGGCATCCGCCAGCGCAAGGCCGTGCTCGTCGCGCGCGGGCAGCGCGCCGAGGCCGCGCGCAGGGACGAGCAAGCGCAGCGCGAGCGGCGGGCCAGCGAAGAGCGTCTCGCCATCGCCCGCGAACTGCACGACGTGCTGGCCCACAGCCTGTCGATGATCAACGTGCAGTCGTCGGTGGCGCTGGAACTGCTCGACAAACGCCCCGAGCAGGCGGAGACAGCGCTCACGGCGATCAAGAACGCCAGTCGCGACGCCCTGGCCGAAGTGCACGCGCTCCTGCACACGATTCGCTCCGGAAGCGAATCCGCGACGCCCGCCGAGCAATCGTCCACAGCCGACGCGAACGCCGAGGAGACCGGTGGCGCGACCGAGGCCGAGCCGCCGCCAGCCCCGCGCGCACCCGCGCCGAGCATCGGCGACTTGGACGAGCTGTTGCAGCGTCCGCGCACCACCGGACTGACGGTCACCACCCGAGTGCTCGGCACTCCGCAGCAGTTGCCCAGCGTCATCGACGTGGCGGCGGCGCGCATCATCCAGGAGTCGCTGACCAACGTGCTGCGGCACGCGCCAGGCGCCGACGCCGCCGTGACCGTGCGCTACACCCCGGACTCGGTCGACATCACCGTCGACAACAGCCGCCCGACCAGTGCCCCGTCGCGCTCCGGCAACGGCGGCGGCAACGGCATCATCGGCATGCGGGAGCGCACCCACGCCCTCGGCGGCGCGCTCACCGCGGGCCCACGGCCCAGTGGCGGATTCCGGGTCGCGGCCCGGCTACCGACGCGGACACCCGAACCCGGCGCGGCCGGAAACCGTTCGGCACCGGGGTCGGCGGCCCCGAGCGGGGCGCCGGACCGGAACAACGCGGTGTCACAAGCGCCGGACCAGAACGCCGAGCCGAGCACACCGCGACGCGCCCTCGCGACAGCGCGAAAGACCGAGCAGGGCGACGCGACATCGGACGCGACGAGGAAGAGTTCCCCGGAATCGGAAGCTCCGAGGAAAGGCTCCGCGGAATCGAAATCTGCGAGGCAGGGTGCGGGAACATCGCGCTCGGCGACTACCAGCCCCAGCGAGACCGAATCCGACATGTCGGGCCTGCCCGCCGATACGGCCGGTCACACCCAGCCCTGACGGGATGAGTCGGCCCACGACAGGAGACCCGATGCAGCACCACGACGATTCGGTTCCCTCCGGCGGCATCCGGGTGCTCGTGGCCGACGATCAGGCGTTGGTGCGCGGCGGCTTCGTGGCGCTGCTGGACGCCCAGGACGGCATCGACGTGGTCGGCGAGGCGGACAACGGCGAGCAGGCCGTGCGGATGACCCGCGGCCTGCGTCCCGACGTGGTGCTGATGGACATCCGCATGCCCGTCCTCGACGGCTTGGCCGCCACCCGCATGATCGCCGAGGACCCTTCGTTGACCGAGGTGCGCGTGGTCGTGCTGACCACCTTCGAGCTCGACGAGTACGTCTTCGAGGCGCTGCGCTCCGGCGCGGCCGGCTTCCTGGTCAAACACACCGAACCGGCCGATCTGGTTCGCGCCGTCCGCGTGGTCGCCGCCGGCGACGCGCTGCTGTCCCCCGGCGTGACCCGCACGCTGATCGCGGAATTCTCCGCGCGCGCGAAAACGCCGCCGCCGTCCACCCTCGCCGAGCTGACCGACCGCGAACGCGAGGTGATGACGCTGGTCGCCGAGGGACTCACGAATGCCGAGATCGCCGAACGCCTCTACCTGAGCCCCGCGACCGCCCGCACCCATGTCAGCCGGATTCTCACCAAACTGCAGGCCAGGGACCGCACCCAGCTCGTGGTCATGGCTTACGAATCCGGACTGGTCCGCCCCGGCTGGCAGTGAGCCGCCCGGCCGCAGGTGCGCACTGCCAGAAGAACCGAAGCGAACGATCCAGCGCACTGCCCTCCGCATAGAGACTCCAGGTCGGCGACCAGCTGCGAGCAAACCCACGTCGTATTCCGCGGTTCGCGGTCGGACCCCCGCCAGCACGAGTGGTCCACCCATTTCTTCGGCTTCTTCGTCGCGTCACCAGGGCCAGGACCAGCGCACAGTCGTAGCCCAGTGCCGAATATGCCTTCCTCGCGCGGCACGGCAGCACAGTCCCGCGCGGTCTTCCCGCACTCCATTTCGGCAGACAGCAATTTTTCAGCGAACAAGATATTTCTCCGGGAGTCACGTCCAGCAAATAACTGGTAAATCACTGCGGGCGGACATTTCACACTCCGCGGGTACGTCGCCAGGCGTATTCCGAGTGCCGACGCGCGACCGATGCCCCCAGCCCGCCCTCGAGCGCAGTCTTTCGTCATGAATATTTTCACTCGACCCGAAGCGGTGAGTTTTCTGGCCGATCACTACGACGGCGAGTGGCAGCCCTGGCCGTTCTTCTGGATTTTCCCGCTGCTGTTCTGGCTGACCGTCATCGCGGTGCTGCTCCTGGCCCGGAGGCGATTCACCGGGCACGGCAGCGGCATCGGCGCGCTGCGCACCGCGTTCGCCCGCGGGGAGATCACCGAGGACCAGTACCGCAGCAGGCTCGCCGTCCTGAGCGAATCCCGGCGCGGCAGCAAGCGCTGACCGGCCTTCACGATCGGGAGATCCCACTATGAGCATGACCTTCGGCATCGTTCTCACACCGCGTTCGGGAACCGACTGGGCGCGCGCGGCGACCGCGGCCGAGCAGCAGGGCTACCGGACCATTCTGCTGCCGGACACCCGGTTCACCCCTTCCCCGTTCCCGGCCCTCGCCGCGGCGGCCGCCGTGACCACCACGATCCGGCTGCGCCCGAACGTCCTCGCCGCACCGCTGCGCACCCCCGCCGCCACGGTCCGCGAGACGGCGGCCCTGCAACTGCTGTCGGACGGGCGTTTCGAACTCGGGATCGGCTCGGGACGGCCGGACGCCGCCGCCGACGCGCAGTGGCTCGGCGCGTCCTGGGGTTCCCCCGCGCAGCGACGCGCGCACCTGGTCGCCACCATCGCCGCGGTCCGCGCTGAGGTGGACCCCGCCCCGCCGGTCGTGGTCGCCGCCAACGGCCCCAGGATGCTGGCGACCGCGGCCGAAGCCGCCGACCGCATCCTGTTGGCCGCAGGGCCCAGTGCCACCGAGGCGGAGCTGGCCGAGCTGGTCCGCACCGCACGGGACGCCACCAACCGCGCCCTGCGCTTCACCCACCAGGTGGTGGGCATCGGCGGGCGGCTGCCCATTTGGACCGCGACGAAGCTGGGCCTGACCGCCGACGCCCTCACAGACGCGGGCGCGGCGGGGATGATCCCCGCGGAACCGTCCGCCGCCGCCGAGATCCTCGAGCGCCGCCGGGAGAAGTACGGTATCGACGAGGTGATCGTGCCCGGCGAACTCGCCGCCGACTTCGCACCGATCCTCGCCTACCTCGCCGACCGCTCCTGAGTTCCCCCGACCTCGAGAACACGAAAAAGCCCGTGCCCACGATGGGCACGGGCTTTTCGGTTGCGACTTACTCGCCCGAGGCGGCCTCGGTGGAGCCTTCCGTCGCGCCGGTCAGCACGACTTCGGGCTTCTCCTCGCTCGCGGCCTTGGTCAGCTTCGCCTTACCGGTGAAGGTGAACTTGGCGTCCTCGCCGGAGCCCTCGCCGTCCCAGCCCTCGACGTCGACCTCGATGGTCTGGCCGGGGCCGATCTCGCCGAAGAGGATCTTCTCCGACAGCTGGTCCTCGATCTCGCGCTGGATGGTGCGGCGCAGCGGCCTGGCACCGAGCACGGGGTCGAAGCCACGCTTGGCCAGCAGGTTCTTGGCGTTCGGAGTGAGCTCGATCGCCATGTCCTTGTTCTTCAGCTGCGTGGCGACGCGGCCGATCATCAGGTCCACCATCTCGACGATCTGCTCGTTGGTGAGCTGGTGGAAGACGATCACGTCATCGATGCGGTTGAGGAACTCCGGCCGGAAGTGCTTCTTCAGCTCGTCGTTGACCTTGAGCTTCATCCGCTCGTAGTTCGAGCCCTCGTTGTTGGACTGCGAGAAGCCAAGACCCACGGCCTTCGAGATGTCCGAGGTGCCGAGGTTCGAGGTGAAGATCAGCACCGTGTTCTTGAAGTCCACGGTCCGGCCCTGGCCGTCGGTCAGGCGACCGTCCTCCAGGACCTGCAACAGGGTGTTGTAGATCTCCTGGTGGGCCTTCTCGATCTCGTCGAACAGCACGACCGAGAACGGCTTGCGGCGCACCTTCTCGGTGAGCTGGCCGCCCTCTTCGTAGCCGACGTAGCCCGGAGGGGCGCCGAACAGCCGCGAAGCGGTGAAGCGGTCGTGGAACTCGCCCATGTCGATCTGGATGAGCGCGTCGTCGTCGCCGAACAGGAAGTTCGCCAGCGCCTTGGACAGCTCGGTCTTACCGACGCCGGACGGGCCGGCGAAGATGAACGAGCCGGACGGACGCTTCGGGTCCTTCAGGCCGGCACGGGTGCGGCGGATGGCCTTGGAGACCGCCTTGACCGCGTCCTCCTGGCCGATGATCCGCTTGTGCAGCTCGTCCTCCATGCGGAGCAGACGGGTGGTCTCCTCCTCGGTGAGCTTGAACACCGGGATACCGGTCCAGTTCGCCAGCACCTCGGCGATCTGCTCGTCGTCGACCTCGGCCACGACGTCCAGGTCACCGGAACGCCACTGCTTCTCCCGCTCGGCCCGCTTGGCGACGAGCTGCTTCTCCTTGTCGCGCAGCCGCGCGGCCTTCTCGAAGTCCTGCGCGTCGATCGCGGACTCCTTCTCCCGGCGCGCCTCGGCGATCTTGTCGTCGAATTCGCGCAGGTCCGGCGGAGCGGTCATGCGACGGATGCGCATCCGCGCGCCCGCCTCGTCGATCAGGTCGATCGCCTTGTCCGGCAGGAACCGGTCGTTGATGTAGCGGTCGGCCAGGGTGGCCGCGGCCACCAGCGCGCCGTCGGTGATGGAGACCCGGTGGTGCGCCTCGTAGCGGTCGCGCAGACCCTTGAGGATGTTGATGGTGTGCTCGACAGTCGGCTCGCCCACCTGCACCGGCTGGAACCGGCGCTCCAGGGCGGCGTCCTTCTCGATGTACTTGCGGTACTCGTCGAGGGTGGTCGCGCCGATGGTCTGCAGCTCGCCGCGGGCCAGCTTCGGCTTCAGGATCGAGGCCGCGTCGATGGCGCCCTCGGCGGCGCCCGCACCGACCAGCGTGTGCAGCTCGTCGATGAACAGGATGATGTCGCCGCGGGTGTTGATCTCCTTGAGCACCTTCTTCAGGCGCTCTTCGAAGTCACCGCGGTAGCGGCTGCCCGCGACCAGGGAGCCCAGATCGAGGGTGTAGAGCTGCTTGTCCTTCAGCGTCTCGGGGACCTCGCCGTTGACGATGGCCTGCGCGAGCCCCTCGACGACGGCGGTCTTGCCGACGCCGGGCTCGCCGATCAGCACCGGGTTGTTCTTGGTGCGGCGGCTGAGCACCTGCATGACCCGCTCGATCTCCTTCGAGCGGCCGATGACCGGATCGAGCTTGCCCTCGAGCGCGGCCTGGGTCAGGTTGCGACCGAACTGGTCGAGCACGAGCGAGGTGGACGGGGTGCCCGCCTCGCCGCGCGAGCCGGATTCGACCGGCTCCTTGCCCTGGTACCCGGACAGCAACTGGATGACCTGCTGGCGCACACGGTTGAGATCGGCGCCCAGCTTCACCAGCACCTGCGCCGCCACGCCCTCGCCCTCACGAATGAGGCCGAGCAGGATGTGCTCGGTACCGATGTAGTTGTGACCCAGCTGCAGCGCTTCGCGAAGGCTCAGCTCCAGCACCTTCTTGGCGCGCGGGGTGAACGGGATGTGACCGGACGGGGCCTGCTGGCCCTGGCCGATGATCTCCTCCACCTGGCTGCGCACGCCTTCCAGCGAAATGCCGAGCGACTCCAGCGACTTGGCCGCGACGCCCTCACCCTCGTGAATCAGCCCCAGCAGGATGTGCTCGGTGCCGATGTAGTTGTGGTTGAGCATCCGGGCCTCTTCCTGGGCCAGGACAACGACACGCCTCGCGCGGTCGGTGAACCTCTCGAACATCGCTCCCTCACTCTCCTGCTCCGACATTCTGGCAACAGACGCCGCAGTGTGCTGTGTACAACAACCGTGGGCGTCAGCCTGCCATGAAGCCCGGGGGTTGCGGCCCCCGCCTCCACTCTAGTTGGCGGGGGATGCCACCGCCGCCGGTCCACCCTATTGCCGACCGGCGACAGCACGGTCATTCACTCATAACGTGGGCGTCGCGGGATTCGTTTCCGGCCGGGTTTTGCCCTCAGCGAACAAACCGTCCACCGACCGGATCAGCGCCGCACACGTACGACCTCGGCCGCCTACCCCGTGTACGGGTCGACGAAACCGCAGGGCACCGGGCGTTGATGAGCGGGATCGAGCGCGTTGAGCACGTAGGTCGCGGCCCTCTTGCTGCCCGCTATGCCCGTATGCCCAGAGTAGTCCGTCGCGCAGCCGTCCTGAACCACGATGTTGGTCACATGGGGGCCGGTCACCAAGCCGGAGGTATACGGAACCACCAGCTCGTCGAGCACGGTCGCGATATTGGTGTAGGTCACGTCGGGGTGGTAGACGCCGTCCGCGTTGAGCGCCCGCACGAATTCCGACCCTTGCAGCACCTGACGGCAGGCGTTGCACGGCGATCCGGCCACGGCGTCGAACAGCGGGCCGAGGCCGAGGCGCGTGCCGAACGCGTTCAGGTCGGCCATCCCGTAGGCGTTCGAGCCCTGCCACGGCGGGGCCAGGCCGACCATCTTGTCCACCTTGCCCGCGCCCGCGAGCCGTTTGACGAAGTAGTTGCCGATGAAGTTGCCCTGGGAGTGGCTGATCAGATCGACCTTCCGCGCGCCGGTCGCGGCGCGCACCCGCTCCACGAAACCGGCCAGCTGAGCCGCGCTCTGCTCGATCGGGAGCATGCCGCCGATGGCCGACGCGGGCCACGGCAGGTTGTAGGCGCCGAACGTGGCCGCGTACACGCAGTAGCCCTCGTTGGCCAGCAACGGCGCGTACACGCCCCAATTCGTCTGTGCGCCACCACCGGTGCCGTGCACGAGAACCACCGGGTTCGGATGCTCGGAGCTGGGCCGGCAGGACCAGTCGTTGGTGCCGGGCAGTGAGCCGCCCGGATTGGCGAGTTCGGCGGGAATGCCCGCGAAGAAGTTGAACTCGACCGGATATCGATCCTGCGCGTGCGCCGCACCCGCGGCGGCGCACACCATGGCGAGCAGAACGATGAACAACGAAAAGCCTGGGACACGCCGCACGATAGCCTCCCGGTCCGGTCTCGTCTTCCGGGAAGCTACCGCACGGAGTGGACCGGACGGCGCAGATTCCGGCGGGTCGTTGCGGAAACTAGCTCTGACCGAGGGCCGACGCGCCGGAGGGGTGCGACGCCACGTTCACCTGGCCTGTCCCGGCCGCGACGGAGGCCTTCCCCTGCTGGACGCCGGCGACGAACAGGGCGCCGCACAGCGCCAGGAAGGCCAGCGTGTGGCAGACGCCGCGCACGATGTTCCAACGCACCCAGGCGGATTCGAAATCGGCGCGCACGGCGGCCGGATCGGTGAGCGACGCCGGGTCGCCCGCGGCGGCCAGCTGGTCGTTGAGCGGGACGTTCAGCCCGGAGGTCACGGCGAAGGCGATCACGTTGAGGACGAGCGCGACGCCGATCCAGATCAGCGTGCTCCGCTGCTCGCGGCCCAGATGCAGCGCCGCGGCCAGGACGGTGAACCCGACCGTGCCGAGGAAGCCGATCATGAACCAGGGATTGATGATCACGACGTTGATCTTCTGCATCACGTCGACCATCGCGCGATCGCCGGTGCGGGCCAGCGCGGGCATCACCGAGTTGGCGTACGCGTAGAAAAGGCCTGCGATCAGGCCCGTCGCCAGTGTGGCGAGCACCAGCGCGGCGAGACGTGTGGCGGTCATGACTTCCTCCTGCTCGGAAACCCGCCGGAGTCGTTCCGGCTGCATGCTCCGAGTCAAGCCGTCGTCGCGCCGACTCTCCATGGTCGAGAAGCTCGACCGGATGAGCGAGGGTCTACGGTGGAGGTCTCACAGGTCCCGATCGGAAATGAGCCCACTCTGCATGGCCAGTCCAGCCAGCCGCACCCGCTTCTGGTTCTGCGGCAGATCCTCGACCCCGAACTTGGCGAACAACGCGCGCAGGTGGGTCTTGATCGCGTCCACGCTGAGGAACAGCTCCTCGGCGATCTGCTGATTGGAGGCCGGCGTGGCGAAACCGGCGCCGTGCTTGTACGGGCGGCAGAGCGCGATCAGGACCGAGCGCTGCGTTTCGGTGAGCGACCGCGCGGTGGGTATCGAGCCGGTGGACGTGCGGGTGATGTCGTCGGAGACGCCGCCGAAGTCGTGAAACGACACCCGCGAGGTACCGACCCGGATGACGTCGCCCGCCATCAGCCTGCGGCGTCCGACCAGCCGGTCCCCGTTGACGAACGTGCCGTTGCGGGAGAGGCCGTCGTCCACGATGGTCCAGTGCGCGCCCAGGTATTCGACCGCGGCGTGCAGCCGGGAGACCTCGGCGTCCCAGCTCAGGGCGAGATCGGCATGCGGGGAGCGGCCGATGGTGACGCGGCCGCGGTCGGGCGTGAGCGTGAACTCCTGCTGCCGGCCTGCGTCATCGGTGAACCGCAAAAATGATCCGACGAATCCTGTCACTGCGCCGATACCTCGCCTCTCCATACCGCCAGTGACCGTCGCACGTTTCCATGGTGCCGCGTCGGGGTACCGCGAGCAAGATCGATTCCTCCGCCGTGACGGGCCACCGTGCCATCCGGTCTCGCTGCTATATCGAAGCCCTATCACAAACAAGACCGCCGCCCCGACGTCGCACGATTCGCCGGGACGGCGGCCGGGAAAAAGAACTATCCCTTCGCGGCCTTGTTGTACGCGTCGGTGATGTCGGCGGAGATGCGGCCACGCGCGGACACCTTGTGTCCATTACGACGCGCCCACTCACGAATTGCGGCGCTTTGTTCCCGATCGATCGAGACCCGGCTCTTCGGAGTGCCCGTGGCGGCCGCGGCGGCCTTGACCCGGCGCCGGCCGCTGACCCGGCGCGCATTCGAAACCCACTCCTCCAAACCGTCGCGCAGCTTCGCCGCATTTGCCGACGACAGGTCGATCTCGTACGACACACCGTCGATCGCAAACTCGATGGTCTCGTCTGCGATGGACTCACCGTCGACATCGTCGATCAGGCTAACGGTGACCTTCTTTGCCATGAGATGAACGTCCTCTCGAAATCGTGCGACCCGCATACTAGGCCGATTACCCGAGGCAAGAATACCTCGAATTCCGGAAATTCCAAGACGGAGCCGCTGCTTTGCAATCCAGTGGTCACCTGGTGACCGGACGCACAATTGGGAACAGTATCGTTTCTCGGATTCCCAAACCCGTGAGCGCCATCAACAACCGATCGATTCCCATACCGGTTCCGGTCGTCGGCGGCATGCCGTGCTCCATCGCGGCGAGGAAGTCCTCGTCCAGCACCATCGCCTCGTCGTCGCCCTGCGCGGCCAGCCGAGCCTGGTCGACGAACCGCTCGCGCTGGATCACCGGGTCGACCAACTCCGAATAGCCCGTGGCCAACTCGAAGCCGCGGACATAGAGGTCCCACTTCTCCGTGACGCCGGCGGTGCTGCGATGCTGCCTGGTCAACGGGGATGTCTCCACCGGGAAGTCGCGCACGAAAGTCGGTGCGTACAGCTTGTCGCCATACTGGTGTTCCCAGAGTTCCTCGACGAGTTTCCCGTGGCCGTAGCCCTTGCCCTCCGGAATTTCCAGACCGACCCGATCCGCGAGTGCGCGCAATTCGTCGACCGACGTTTCCGGGGTGACCTGCACACCCAGCGCGTCCGACAGCGAAGGATACATCTCGACGGTGGCCCACTCGCCGCGCAGATCGTATTCGGTGCCGTCGGCCAAGGTCACCACCTGCGTGCCGAACGCCTCCTGCGCCACTTCCTGCACCAATTCCCGGATCATCACCGCCGAGTCGTCATAGGTGCCGTAGGCCTGGTAGGTCTCCAGCATGGCGAACTCGGGGGAATGCGTGGAGTCCGCGCCCTCGTTCCGGAAGTTCCGGTTGATCTCGAACACCCGCTCCAGGCCGCCGACCACGCAGCGCTTGAGGAACAACTCGGGCGCGATGCGCAGGTAGAGGTCCATGTCCAGGGCGTTGGAATGGGTGACGAACGGCCGGGCCGCCGCGCCGCCGTGCAGCGTCTGCAGCATCGGCGTCTCCACCTCGAGGAAGCCCCTGCGCTCGAGCGCGTTGCGCAGCGCGCGCACCACGGCGATGCGGGTACGGGCCATCTCCCTGGCCTCAGGACGCACGATCAGGTCGACATAGCGCTGCCGGACCCGCGACTCCTCGTTCATCTCCTTGTGCGCCACCGGCAGCGGCCGCAGGGCCTTCGCCGCCATGAACCAGGAATCGGCCATGACGCTCAGTTCCCCGGTTCGCGAGGAGATGACCTCGCCGTGCACGAAAACGAAGTCACCGAGATCGACGTCCGCCTTCCAGGCGGCGAGAGCGTCCGCGCCGACCCCGTTCAGACTGATCATCGCCTGCAGCTTGGTGCCGTCGCCTTCCTGCAGTGTCGCGAAACACAACTTGCCGGTATTACGCAGGAATATGACGCGTCCGGCGACGCCGACCTCTTGCCCGGTGGCGGTGTCGGCTGCCAGGTCCGGATATGCGGCCCGAATTTCCGCCAGGGTATGCGTGCGCGGCACGACGACGGGATACGCCTCGCCACCGGCCGCGAGCAGCCGCTCCCGCTTCTCCCGGCGAATCCGTATCTGCTCCGGGGCATCGTCGGCGGCCTGCGCCACGGCGGGCCGCGAATCCGATGTCGACGCGCTGGAAGATGCAGAGTTCGGGGTGCTCACATCGAACAACCCTAGCGTGCACCGGAAATCGTTTTGCGCGCCGCCCGGACTCCGACCCGGAGTAACGAAACGGTATCGATGCGGGGCCCCGCCCGAGCGGTCGGAGCCGACGTCCCGGAGACGCGAAATAGCCGGTGCGCATCACCGTGTGTGCGAAAACAGCTGCGCGACCGGCTATTTCGAGATGGAAGTGTTGACGGGTAATTACAGCGAGGCGAGCGCTTCGGCCTCACGCACGAAGTGCGGCGCCCCGACGGCGACGTTCAACAGCCCGGCGGCCTTCAACGCCTGGTAACCGCCGACCAGATCGGTCGCCCGGTGCAGCCCGAGTTGTTGCAGCGCGGCGGCGGCCAAGCTGGAGGTATAGCCCTCGGAGCAGACGATGATCCATTCCACGTCGTGATCGGCGGCCAGCGCCAAGCGGGCCGAGCTGGTCGGGTCCAGCCGCCATTCCAGGACATTGCGTTCGATCACCAAGGCGCCGGGCAAGGTGCCCTCCCGGCCGCGTTGCGCCTGGGGGCGGATATCCACCAGAATGGCGCCGCGCTCGATGGCTTCCGGCAATTCGAAGGCGTAGATCCGGTCGAGTCGGGCCCGTGCGTTCTCGAGCATCTGATCGATGGTCAAACGGGTCATCACATGTCACCTTCGGGCTGGTCGGTGAG
The DNA here is from genome assembly GCF_044389845.1 of Nocardia sp. NPDC019323. Taxonomy (NCBI): domain Bacteria; kingdom Bacillati; phylum Actinomycetota; class Actinomycetes; order Mycobacteriales; family Nocardiaceae; genus Nocardia; species Nocardia sp. NPDC019323. The sequence goes on along the minus strand of NZ_JBIRYN010000013.1, from coordinate 82,354 downwards.
GACGGTTCGAGTGCGCCGCAGGGTGCCGTGGCCGGTCACCTCGTAATACGACATGGCGGTGAGCGGCGGGGAATAAGCGTGCACGCTGAGCGTCGGATCGGGCGGGCCCGCGGATTCGACGACGCCGGGTGCCCGCATCACGTCGTGCACCCAGCCGATCGGGAAGGACGCCTGATCACCCGCCGCGAGCGTACGGCAACGCAGTTCCGTTCCGTTCCAACGGTATTCGGACAGCGCGCCGCTGAGCACGGTGAGCGCGCCGAGCGACCCGGCATGGTCGTGCAGCTCGGTCGACTTGCCCGGCGTCCAGCTGATCAGCCAGACGTCGACCTCGTCGTCGGAGAGCAGTCTGGTCGCCCAGCGCTCGTCCTGCGGCCATATCCCACCAGCGGGAAGGAGATGGTCATAGCGTCCGGCCAGCACATCCTCGGCGCCTTCGTCGGTCAGCCGCAGCAGGTCGGCCGGGCGCAACCGGGTGGGCAGGGCGGGGGCCACCGAGCGTTCCACCGGCGGGGTAGCCGACAGCGCGGTACGCGCGGAAGAAAGGGAAAGGACAGAAGAACGCATGAGCGAATCTCCAGGAGGAAGGTAACGGTCGAGGGCGGGAAGTCAGCCTCGATCGGTCGAGGCGAGTCAGCCTCGACAACACTCCTGGGTGCTCACGTGGAAGGTCACGAGAAGGAGTTTAACAGCATGCGACGCGGTGCCGACAAGTACCTGGCCTGCGACAAATCCGACACCGCGCATATCAGACATTTCCCTTGCGCCGCTGGTTGCGTTCGTATACGAGCCGCAGGCCGGTCAACGTGAGATGCGGGTCGTGGTCGTCGATCGTTTCCGACTCGGGGACGATCAACGGCGCGGTCGCGCCGGTCGCCACCACCGCGACGTCGTCGCCTGCGAAGGCGTCGAACTCGTCGCGAATCCGATCGATCAGGCCGTCCACCAGTCCGGCGAAACCGAATACCGCGCCGGACTGCATGCATTCCATGCTGTTCTTCCCCAGCACCGACCGCGGCCTGGTCAACTCCGCCCGCCGCAGCGCACTGCGCTCTACCAGGGCTTCCGTGGAGATCTCCACGCCGGGGGCGATGATCCCGCCCAGGAACTCGCCCTTCTTCGACACCAGATCCACACAGATCGCCGTGCCGAAATCGACGACGATCGCAGGCCCGGAATACCGCTGGTAAGCGGCCAGGCAATTGACGATGCGGTCGGCGCCGACTTCTTTCGGATTGTCCACCAGCAGCGGAATGCCCGTGCGCACACCGGGTTCCACCAGCACGTGCGGAACATGCCCCCAGTATTGGCCGAGCATGCCGCGCAGTTCGCGCAGCACGGGCGGCACCGTGGAAAGCGCCGAGACGCCGATCACCTCGTCCAGTTGCGCGCCGACCAGCCCGCGCACCTGCATGGCGAATTCGTCGGCGGTCAGCAGCGGATTGGTGTGCATCCGCCAGTGGCGCACGAGTTTCGAATGGGCTCCGGAACCGGAGAACAAGCCGAGTTCGATACTCGTATTGCGGACATCGATGGTCAGCAACATGTCCGGCTCGCCGCTGCTCAGACGAACGACAGCGAGCGCGGCGAGGTCAGGCCGGAACCCTCCGGCGCGTGCGCCGGATCCGAACCGAGTTCGACCGGGCGGTTGCGCTCGTCGACGAACACGACCTTGGGGTCGTATTCCGCGATCTCCTGCTCGTTCATCTGGCCGTAGGCGATCAGGATGACGAGGTCGCCGGGGTGCACCAGGTGAGCCGCGGCGCCGTTGATCCCGATCACCCCCGAACCCCGCTCCCCGGCGATGACGTAGGTCTCCAGGCGGGCGCCGTTGTCGATGTCGACGATGCAGACCTGCTCGCCTTCCAGCAGATCGGCGGCGTCGAGCAGATCCTGGTCGACGGTGACCGAGCCGACGTAGTGCAAGTCGGCGTGCGTCACGGTGGCACGGTGGATCTTCGACTTCATCATGGTGCGCAGCATCGCGTCGGCCTTTCTAGTTCGCGGGAGGAATCGGGGCGGGATCGGACACCGCCGGTACGGGCTGGGAGTCCACGGCGGGCCGCGAACCGGAGACGTTGGGGTGGCCGTCGATCGGAGCGCCGAGCGTGACGGCGATGTTGTCGATCAACCGGGTCGCGCCGACCCTGGCCGCGATCAATAATCTGGCGTTGCCGGTGGCCGGGGCGGGGCCGAGGGTGGCCGAGCGCAGCTCCAAGTAGTCGACCTCCACACCGGTCGCGGCGTCGAGCACCTGGTTGGCGGCGGCGAGCACCGCATCGCCGCCGAGGCCGCCCGCGTGCTTGCCCGCCGACAGCGCGGCCGACAAAGCGAGCGCCGCTTCGCGCTGCACCGGGTCGAGATAGCGGTTGCGTGAGGACATGGCCAGGCCGTCGGGCTCGCGGACGGTCACCACCGGGGTGATCTTCACGTCGAAATTCAGGTCGCGGACCATCTGCCGGATCAAGGTGAGCTGCTGGTAGTCCTTCTCGCCGAAGAACGCCTCGGTCGGCCGCGCGATCTGCAGCAGTTTGGCGACCACGGTCAGCATGCCCGCGAAGTGGGTCGGGCGGCTGGCCCCTTCCAGCTCCGCGCCGAGCGGGCCCGGATGCACCGTGGTGCGCGGGCCGTCCGGATACATGTCCGACACGCTGGGCGCGAACACCAGCTCGACACCCTCCGCGCGCAGCAGCTCGACGTCGGCGTCCAGCGTGCGCGGGTACTCGTCCAGATCCTCGTTCGCCCCGAACTGCAGCGGGTTGACGAAGATCGACACGATGACCACCTGGTTGGTCCGCTTGGCCAGCCGCACGATCTCCAAGTGCCCCTCGTGCAGCGCGCCCATGGTCGGCACCAGCGCGACGGTGCGGCCGACGCCGCGCAGCGCGGCGGACACCGCGCCGAGCACGGCGGGATCGTGGTGCACGGTCAGCGCGCCGGGCCGGTACGCGCCGCGCAATTTCGGGTCGAACATCAGCGTCCTTCCAGCAGTTCGATGACGGCGGGTGCGGTGCCTGCGCGTTCCGCGGTGCGCAGCGACAGCGCGCGATACGCCTCGGCCAACCGGGCATCGACCGACGCCAGCGCGGTCAGATGCGCCGCCACCGCGTCCGCGTCGCCACGCGCGACCGGGCCGGTCAGCGCGGACTGGCCGCGGCGCAGCGCGTTGTCCAGCGCCGCCGACGCCAAGGGCGCGAGCAGACGCTCGGCCAGACCGTTCGGTTGCTCGTCGACCAGCTGCTGTCCCAGCAAGCCGGGGCCGGTCAGCGCGGCGCGCAACGCGGCCACCGCGTCGATGATCACCGTGACCAGGTGATTGCTGCCGTGCGCCAGCGCGGCGTGATACAGCGGCCGGTTCTCCTCCCTGACCCGGACCGGCTCGCCGCCCATCTCGATCACCAGCGACTGCGCGATGGCATAGCCGACCTCGTCGGCGGCGGTGATGCCGAAGCACGCGTTGCCGAGGCGGGCCACGTCCTCGTCGTGTCCGGTGAAGGTCATCGCCGGATGGATGGCGAGCGCGAGCGCACCGGCCTCGGCCAGCGGCGCGAGTACGCCGACGCCGTTCGCGCCGGACGTGTGGGCGACGATGGTGCCAGGCCGGACCACTCCGGCACCGGCCAGACCACGAACCAGGCCGGGAAGCTCGGTGTCGGGCACGGCCAGCAGCAGCAGCTCGCTGCGGGCGGCCACCTGCTCGATCGGCAGGATCTCCGAATCGGGCAGCCGGGTCCTGGCACGGCGCACCGACGCGTCGGAGATCGCGCAGACGCCGAACACGACGTGTCCGGCGCGCTCCAGCGCGACGCCCAATGCCGAGCCCACGCGTCCCGCCGAGACGATTCCCACCGTCAGGCGTGCGGGCGCGGGGTCGTAGCCCGAATCAGCGTTGTCGGAATTCACGCTTCTCGAGGTCAACGTTGTCCTCTCGATGTCGTTCCAGTCCCGCCATGCGGGTACCGGACGGTACGCCAAGAGGATATCCAGAGCCGCTTCGCCGCCGCCACGGGGTGCGCGCGTGATCTAGGCCGCAGTACCCGAGCCGGGCTCGGCCAGGATCACCGGCGCTCGCGCTCCTCGGATTGCAGGTTGGCCATGATCTCCGCGACCGAGAGACGGCGCGAGGACGTCTCGTCGTCGCTCTCGGCCCGCCTGCGCCTGCGCGCGCTCGGCGTGCCCATGGGCGTCGAAGCCGGCCGAGGGGCCGGTTCCGGCGTCGACCGCGCGGCCGGCTGGGTCGCGGGCTCGTCCAGCGGCTCGTCCACGGTCTCGGTGAAGGCGTCGGCCCAGCCGCGCGGCTCGGCGTACCGTGCCTGCTGCGCATCGGGCTGCTCGGCGTCGTCGTCGATGGAGACGACCGCGGTCTCCGCGGTGACCGGATCGTCGAACGGACTGGCGAAGACCGGCGGCTGCGGATGATCGGGCTCGAAGATCGGCGTCATACTGCTGCGCGGTTGCTGGTCGGCGAACAGCGACCACATCCCGGCATTCGCGGAGCTATTGTTCCCCGATTCCCCGCCCGAGCTGGTCAGCTCCTGGATCCTGGTCGCGTCGGCGCGCAACGCGGGGCGATCCATCGGCAGATCGCCGTCGAACAGCCGCTGCAGGCTCTGGCGCAGCACGGTCAGCTCCGCTCGCAAGGCCGCGAGTTCGGCCGCGTCGGCGCCCACTTCCTCGCGTACCCGCGCCTCCACGCCGAGTTCGTACTCGCGGCGCGCGGTGACCTCCCGCTCCAGCTGCAACTCGTAGACGGTCTGCAGATCGCGGACCTTCGCCTTATCGATCGTCGCCTCTTTGCGGTACTTCGTCGCAGCCAGAGCCCCGATCGCCGCGGCCCACAGGGCCGCGACCAGACCTACCCGTACGAACTCGACGCTATTGCTGAAGATCAGGAAAATACTGGCAACCAGACCGAGCACGATCAGGACGCCGACGAAGAATTTTCCCGCGTCGTCCCGCCGTCCACGGGAAGTGCTGCTACGGGAGGGTGAAACCATGCCAGCCAGGGTAGCCAATTGCTCGAGCCACGCCCAGATTCCGGTTTTGTGATTCCGTTCGCCAGGCTAGCTATGTAGTTGCCGCATCATCGGTAGGATCCTCCGGCGCCCGGCAGCAGTACTCCAGCCAGAGGGCCGCAGCAACCAAAGCGACACCCGCCAGCATCCCGACGATCGCACCGGGACTGTCGGCCGCGGCCGCGCGCAGCGTGCCGCGCTGCGGGAAGACCCAGCACAGGAAGCCGAGCCAGATACCAGCGGCGATCGAACCGACCTGCGCCGACGCCTTGGCCAGCGCGACGGCGCGGGCCGCGGTGATCGGATGCAGCTGGTGGCGTCCGTCGCCGATCTGATGATCGTTGACGCGCGCTCGGATGACGAAGGCGAGCACAGCCTCGATCGCGGCCACCGGATACAGCGAGGCGCCGGCGAAGACCGAGATCGGCGGAAAGTTGTCATAGGCCGCCCTGGTGGCGATCCACGCGACGATCGCGGCGATCAACACGTTCGCCACGAGGTCCAGAATGCGAGTCGGCTTCAGTTTCACGACGCCGCGCCCGTCAGCGAGAACTCGGTGCGCCGCACCCCGGCGCGCTCGGCCGGATCGAGCCGGGCCAGCAGATCCGCGACGGCGTGCGGTGCGCCGTCGACCTCCAGCACCGCGTCCGGCGCCACGTCCAGCCACGGCACCAGCACGAAGGCGCGCCGATGCGCCTGCGGGTGCGGGAGTATCAGATCCGGGTCGGAACTGCGGCACGCGACCGGCCGGCCGTCGCGCAGTTCGGCGCACCACACCACGTCCACGTCGAGAGTGCGTGCACCCCAGCGCACTTCACGAACCCGCCCCGCGGCCTGTTCCAGCTCCTGGCCGCGACGCAGCCAGTCGGCGCAGCCGAAAGCCGGATCCTCGACCAGCACAGCGGCATTGAGATAGTCCCCTTGCGGTACGCCACCCCAGGGCGGGGTGGCGTACACGGCGGAGACCGCCAGCACGCGATGGCCGAACCCGTCCAGGACGCTGCGCAGGTGCGCGAGCCGGTCACCCAGATTCGAACCGATGGACAGCACGGCGCGGGTCATCGGCGCGCCTCCGCGACGCCCGGCACGGTGAAAAAAGCCGCGCCGCAGTTGCGCTCGCTCATTCGGCGGGCTCCCCCCGGTGGCGCGAGGTGATCACCCGCACATCGGCGAACGTGTGCGGGATCGGCGCGGACGGCTTGTGCAACACCACCTCGACCGACTTGATCCGCGGATCGGTCATCACGTCGTCGGCGATCTCCGACACCACCGTTTCGATGAGATCGCGCGGCGGCCCTTGGACGATGCGCACCGCCCGCTCGGCCAGCGCGCCGTAATCCACGGTGGCCGCCAGATCGTCGGATGCCGCGGCCGCGGCGAAGTCCAGCCAGACCGTCAGATCGACCAGGAACTCCTGGCCGTCGCGGCGCTCGTGCTCGAACACGCCGTGGTGCCCATAGGCGCGCAGGCCGCGCAACTCGATGCGGTCGGCGCCGCGCCGCAGCGCCGGATCACGCGGCGGTGCATCGTCTTCGGCGTTGACCGGGGACCGGCTCATCGTTGAGCTCCTTGCGCACTGGATCGGGCGGTGTCGTGCTGTGCGGCGCGCTGCCGTGCGGCATTCTGCCACGCGTCGGTGACCGCGATGGCGTCCAGCGAGGCGCGCACGTCGTGCACCCGCACCCCCCACGCGCCGTGCAACGCGGCCAGCGCCGAGATGGTCGCTGTGGCCGTCTCCCGGCCGTCCGGTGGACGCAAACCCGCTTCGTCGGCCAGCAGCGCACCGAGAAACCGCTTGCGGGAGGCGCCGATCAGGACCGGAAGCCCGCGCGCGACCAATTCCGGCAGCGCTGCGAGCAGTGCCCAGTTGTGCTCGGCGTTCTTCGCGAAGCCCAGGCCGGGGTCGAGGAGCAGCCGCGACGGCTCGACGCCCGCGGCGACGGCCGAGTCCACCTGCGCGTCCAACTCGGCGACCACCTCCGCGACCACGTCGTCGTAGTGGTCGGCCGGTCCGGTGTGCCGGTAGTCGGCGCCCGCCCGCCAGTGCATGAGGATCCACGGAACGCCCGCGGCGGCCACCACGCGCACCATGTCGGCGTCGGCGCGACCGCCGGAGACGTCGTTGACCACCGACACCCCGGCTTCGATCGCCGCTTCGGCGACGGCGGCGCGCATGGTGTCCACGCTGGTCGGCACGCCCGCTGCGACCAGTCCGCGGATGACCGGCGTCACCCGCGCGGTCTCGGTCGCCGCGTCGATGCGAACCGCGCCCGGCCTGGTCGACTCGCCGCCGACGTCGATGATGTCCGCGCCCGCGGCGTGCAGCCGAATGCCGTGCGCGACAGCCAGCTCGGGATCGAGGTATCGCCCGCCGTCGGAGAACGAATCGCTGGTGACGTTCACCACGCCCATCACCACACAGGAGCGCCCGTCGCGGGCGCCGAGGCTGTCGATGCGCCTCGGTGGGGACACCGGGGGCCCGCTCACTTCCGCAGGATCAGATCGAGCGCCTCGGCGCGCGAGGCGGCGTTGGACTGCAGCAGTCCGCGCACCGCGGAGGTGGTCGTGCTCGCGCCCGGCTTGCGGATGCCGCGCATCGCCATGCACAGATGCTCGGCCTCGACCACGACGATCGCGCCGCGCGGGTCCAGCTTGCGCATCACCGCGTCGGCGATCTGGCTGGTGAGCCGCTCCTGCACCTGCGGACGCTTGGCGTACAGGTCGACCAGACGGGCGAGTTTGGACAGGCCGGTGACCCGACCGTGCGGGCCGGGGATGTAACCCACATGGGCGACCCCGTGGAAGGACACCAGATGGTGTTCACAGGTGGAGTACATCGGAATGTCCCTGACCAGCACCAGTTCCTGATGCCCCTCATCGAAGGTGGTGTTGAGCACCGAATCCGGTTCCACGTAGAGCCCGGCGAAGGTTTCTCGGTAGGCGCGCGCGACCCGGGCGGGCGTGTCGAGCAGTCCTGGCCGGTCCGGGTCCTCGCCGACGGCGATCAGCAACTCCCGTACCGCCGCTTCGGCCCGCGCCTGATCGAACGATCTGCCCGTTTCCAGTGCCACGAGGCCAGGCTCCGGCACGCCGATGTCGACACCGTCGTGTTCCGCTTCGGCGAGGGTGTGACCACCGCCATGCTCGTTGGCCGACAATCGAGGACACCTCCAAACTCCCCGGGCGCCGGCAATCTCTCGGCACCCCAGATGGTCGAGCCTAATCGTCACTGATCAGTGACGACCGTTCGGTCCATCCCAATCGCCGTCGCCCTCGCCGTTCGGATTCGCCCTGCGCGGCTCGTCATAGCCGCCGCGGTCGCCGTAGCCGTCCCGCTCGTAGCCGCCTTCGGGCGAACCCTGCGGACCCCACTGCTGGTAGCCGTGCCTGGGCTGCTGGTCGCCCCAGCCGGGCTGACCCTGCTGCGGCTCGTCGCGCGGCGGCCAGCCGGGAGCCGACCAACCCGCCGGAGCGCCGTAGTCCGGGCGCGACCCGTGCGTGCCCTGCCGCGGATAGGCCGGAGCCTCCGGCAGCGGGTAGCCGGGCGCGGACGGGCGGGGGTACTGCGGCGGAGCGCCGTAACCGCTGCCGTGCGGCGGGTACCCGTTGGCGGGCTGCGGCTCGCGCTGGGCGGAGGCGGCCACCGGCTTCACCACCGGCTCCGGCGGCCAGGATTCGCCGCGCTCGGCGGCCAGCTCGCCCGGCGTCTTCACCGGCGGCTTGTCCGAGGGGACGCGCTCGCCGAAATCGTTGAACGCGGTGATCCTGGGGCGCTTCTGCACCGAGGCGAGGATCTGCTCGAGATCCTTGCGGTGCAGCGTCTCGCGCTCCAGCAGCGCGGTGGCCAGGTCGTCGAGCACGTCGCGGTACTCGTTCAGGATGGCCCACGCCTCGGTGTGCGCGGCCTCGATCAGGTTGCGCACCTCCTCGTCGATCGCGCCCGCCACCTCGTGCGAATAGTCCGAACCCATGCCCATCGAGCGGCCGAGGAACGGGTCGCCCTGCTCCTGGCCGTAACGGACCGCGCCCAGCCGTGCGCTCATGCCGTACTCGGTGACCATCGCGCGCGCGATCTTGGTGGCCTGGTCGATATCGGAGGACGCACCGGTGGTCGGCTCGTGGAACACCAGTTCCTCGGCCGCGCGGCCACCCATCGCCATGACCAGGCGGGCGATCATCTCCGAGCGGGTCATCAGGCCCTTGTCGTCCTCGGGCACGGTCATCGCGTGGCCGCCGGTGCGGCCGCGCGCCAGGATGGTGACCTTGTAGACCGGCTCGATGTCCGGCATCGCCCAGGCGGCCAAGGTGTGCCCGCCCTCGTGATAGGCGGTGATCTTCTTCTCGTGCTCGCTGATGATCCGGCTCTTGCGGCGCGGGCCGCCGATCACGCGATCGACCGACTCCTCCAGTGATTCGCCGGTGATCACCGCGCCGTTCTCGCGGGCGGTGAGCAGCGCGGCCTCGTTGATCACGTTGGCCAGGTCGGCGCCGGACATGCCGACGGTGCGCTTGGCCAGGCCGTCCAGATCGGCGTCCGGCGAGATCGGCTTGCCCTGCGAATGCACGCGCAGGATGGCGCGGCGACCGGCGAGGTCGGGGTTGCCGACCGGGATCTGCCGGTCGAACCGGCCGGGACGCAGCAGCGCCGGGTCGAGGATGTCCGGGCGGTTGGTCGCGGCGATCAGGATGATGCCGGTGCGGTCGCCGAAGCCGTCCATCTCCACCAGCAGCTGGTTGAGGGTCTGCTCGCGCTCGTCGTGACCGCCGCCGAGGCCGGCGCCGCGCTGGCGGCCGACCGCGTCGATCTCGTCGACGAAGATGATGCACGGGCTGTTCTGCTTGGCCTGCTCGAACAGGTCGCGCACACGGGAGGCGCCGACGCCGACGAACATCTCCACGAAGTCCGAACCGGAGATGGTGAAGAACGGCACACCGGCCTCGCCCGCGACGGCGCGGGCCAGCAGGGTCTTACCGGTGCCCGGCGGGCCGTAGAGCAGGACGCCCTTGGGGATCTTGGCGCCGAGGGCCTGGTAGCGGACCGGGTTCTGCAGGAAGTCCTTGATCTCGTAGAGTTCCTCGACCGCCTCGTCGGCTCCGGCCACGTCGGCGAACGTGGTCTTGGGCATGTCCTTGGACAGCTGCTTGGCCTTCGACTTGCCGAAGCCCATCATGCCGCCGCGGCCGCCGCCCTGCATGCGGGCCATCACGAAGATGAACAGGCCGAGCAGGATCACCATCGGCAGCACGAACAGCAGGATTTGGGTGAACCAGCTCTCCTGCTTGACCACGGTGTTGTAGGGCGCGCCGGAGTTCTTCACGGCCGAGAAGATCTGCGCGGAGGTCTCGCTGCCGCCCGGATACTTCGCGATGATCCTGGTCTGTCCGCCGGTGGCGTCGTTGCCGTCCTTCAGCTCGATGCGCAGCTGCTGCTCGCGATCATCGATCTGGACGTTCTGGACGTTGCTCTTGTTCTCGAGCTGGCTGAGGGCAACCGATGTATCGACGCTCTTCCAGCCCCGCGTGTCGTTGCCGAAGTAGCTGAACGCATAGATCACGAGCAGAATGCCCGAGACTATGGCCAGGGTGCGAAACACAGTCTTGCGGTTCATAGAGCGTCGGCCGGGGCGGCCAGTCCTTTCCGGTGTCTCCGGTTCTTGCCTAGCGATGCGTCTGGCGCGTCCGGTTCCGCGGGGGTTCGGATGCGGACAAGCCACGTTACCGCGTACGGTCTACTCGATACATCGCGCAGTTCGGCTGCAGGTGCAGTTAAAGAGGTAAACGGCCGGAGACCGACGGTGGTTCCCGATGTCTCCGGTTCGGCTTCCTCCAAGTGGCAACAATCATGGCATGTTCGGCCTATCGTGAGCGACGACACAACATCGCGGCGCGAGCGACGGGCCACCCAGGCGGTAGCTCGCACACCACGAAGGGCCCCGGGAGCGCCGCAGACCAGACACGAGCGCAGGGGGTATGGACATAGTCGAGTTACGGACACCAACAGCGATACTGCGTCACGGCCGCGGCAGGTTGATCGTCTTGCGACCCGGATCCGACGGCGAGCGCGTGCTCGATGTCCCGGTTTCCGACCTGCTGAAAGTCCGGCTGAACCGGCGCGCGGACGACGCGGTCGTCATCGAGATCTATCTGCGCTACCCCACGCCCGTGCTCACCGGCGTCCCCGCGGACCGCACCCCCCTCCCGGTCATCATCGCCGAGCACGACGTGCCCGCGGCCACCGAGATCGTCGATCGCATCAACGCGCACATCCTGGCCACCCAGCGCATCGACGTGGCGGCGCCGGACCTGCGCCCGCCCGCCCCCGTCTGGGGCCGCGGCGGTCCCACCCGCGCGGACGTGGAACGGGCCACGCGCAGGATGTCACCGCGCCGCGAGGCGAAGCAGGCGATAGCGGCTCTGCATCGTTACGTGACGCCGGAGGAGTACGTCCTGGAGACCGCCGTCGCGGTCGCGCACCCGCCCGCGGGCAACGGCTCCGGCCTGCTCGCGGCGACCACCACCCGCCTGCTGTTCATCGCCATGGGCGAGGGCCGGTACGCGCACGAACTCCCGATTCCCGTGGTCTTATGGGCGCGCGTCACCGATACCCCCACCGCAGGGCGCGGTGAGATCGGTCCTGGGCGCGGCGCCGTCGGCATGGAGGTGCACGACGGGAGCCGGACGCTGCATTTCTCCGGCGCGGACCGCGCCGACACCGAACGGGTCAGCTGCGCGGTGAACTTCGCGGTGCGCCGGGAGTCCGCCGACGGCGCCGCCGGGTCGGCCGACCCCGGTGTGGCGCAGTTGTATTCGGAATGGGAGCTGCTGGTCGAGCGGCACTCCCTCGGCATGGTGGACGACGCGCAGTTCCAGCGCTACGGCCGCGGGATCCTGCGCTCACTCCCCGACGGGAGCTGAGTTCAGCGCGATCCGTCGCCACGGGCTGGTCGGACGCAGCCACAGCCGCAGCAACTCCTTGCGGCGGTCGACGCCGCCGTTCTTCAGCTCGGCCAGGTCCTCGCAGGCCTGCCAGTAGGTCCAGCCGGTGAGATAGGCGTCGCCGAACTGGCGCCAGTTGCGGTACTTGCTCTGCGCCAGCGGCAGGGCGCGCGCCAGATAGCTCCAGGCCACGTCGGCGTCGAGGTACCCGGCCGTGTAGGCCATCCTGGCCACCGCCACCACCCTGGCCAGATCCCAGGCGTGGATGTCGCTCGGCAGCGGCCGGGCCAGATGATCGGTGAATCCGATCTTGATCGCCTGCGACCAGATGTCGTAGTCGCGGACCAGCGCCTCCGGATTGTCCATCCCGCGGAACGCGCCGACCTGGCGCAGGAACGCCCGGTGCCGATCGGCGCGCTCACCGAAGCGATCGCGCTCGCTGGCGTTGATGGAGGCCGTCACCAGCGGATGCACCAGCGCGTAGAGCGGGGCGTGCATGCCGTCCAGCAATTGCTCCATCGAGGCCTGCGCCTCGGTCCCGTCGGTGATGCCCCACGCGCCGGTGAGCGTGTCGATGGCCAGTTCACGCCGGTCACCGAGCGGATGCGCGCGTTCGGGGCCGAGCAGCAGCGCGTCGTGGAACGCGTCCCAGCGCGCCGAGTAGAACGCGCCGAGGGCCAGCGCACGCAATTCGTCGTCGGAAACCGCGGCGCCGGACCAATGGTCTTCCTCCCGCTCGTCCAGCTCCGCGTACGGAAAGGTCGTCAAGGTGGGTACACCGCGCGAAGACATGCCCCGATTGTTCCCCATGCCGCGCGCCGCACGCGTGGGATTCACGGATGGGCGCACATTCGTCCCCGCGGGCGCGTCCGCCGGGCGAATCGATTTCGGCCTCGGTTGCTTCTTGCCCTGACGCATGTCGTGATGTGGGGCTAGTGTGCTCGCATGTGTAGAAACATCACCGTCCTGCGTGGTCTGGAACCTGCCGCAACCGAGCAGGAAATCTATGCCGCCGCACTGCAGTACGTGCGCAAGGTCGGTGGCGTGTCCGGCCTGAGCTCGACCACCAAACCGGCCGTCGACAAGGCCGTCGCGGCCATCGCGAAGGCGACCACCACCTTGCTCGCCGAGTTACCCGACCGCAGGGTGGCGCCGACCACCGAACCGCCGCTGCGCCGCATCGCCGCGCGGGAGGCCGCGGCAGGAGAGTAGGCGCCGACCGGTTCAAGGCAGGGCGTCGGCGCCGTAGACGGCGACGCACACCAGCGCGATCTCCAGCGGGAGCCCGCGCTCTTCGATCGGATATCCCAGTAGCTGTTCGATCCGCTGCACGCGGTAGCGGACCGTGTTCTTGTGTACCCCGAGCACCTTCGCCGTGGCCTCCGGGCTGCGCTGGCTGCGCAGATAGGCGTGCAGCGTCTCGCGCAGCCGTGCGGCGTTCGCGTCCCGGCCCGCCAGCGCGCCCAGCTCCCGCTCGACCAGTCCCCGCATGGCCGCTTCGTCCGCCCCGGCCAGATAGGCGATCTCCACCGTTCGATACCCGGTGACCCGCCGCCCGCCCGCGGGCGCGCGCTCGGCGACCTGCCGCGCGGCGACCGCCTCGCGATGACTGCGGCGAAAACCGGCGATCCCCCCGGCCGGCACACCGAACGCCACCCGCACCGGCGCCTCGACCTGCGCGGCGGCCAGCCGTTCCACTTCGCCGGGCGCCGCGAGTCCCGCGCCGTGTTCCCCGTCGTCCGATCCGGCCCACGCCCACATCGCGCTGGCGCCGGAGGGGACGGTGAGCACCCTGGCGCTGCCCAGCGCCGCGGCCAGTCGCGCCGCGACCCGGTCCAGCAGTCCGGTCGCCTCCGCCTCCGCGCCTGCGGGCTCTCCGGTCGGCTCGTCGGTCCACAACACGAAGGCCAGGTGTTGCTGGGAAAGTCGATAGCCGAGCCGCACCGAGGCCTGATCGACGTCCACGTCGTCGCCGTCGAGCAGGGCGCGGACGGTCTCGGCGCGCCGGTTGAGCGCGGCGCGCAGCACCTGCTCGCGCTCCTCCATATAGGTGTCGGTGAGCAGTTCGACCGAGGTGCTGATCCACTTGGTGGCCCGCTCGAACAACCGCAGCAGCAGCACGCGCTCGAGTTCGGGCGTGGTCCGCCGCTGCTCGACCACCTCGGTCATGTAGTCCAGTACCGCTTCCATGCCCACGTGATAGACCCGCAGCAGCAACCGCAGCTCGAACCCGCGCCGCGCCACGCTGCGCGCGAACGCGTGCGCTTCCTCCGGCAGCGAGTACTCGAAGGTGTCGGTGGCCAGTCGGCTGAGCACGATCCTGGCGTGCGCCCTGGTACTGGCCGCGAGGTCGCGCCGCATATCGCGATCGGCGAGTTCGGGGATGCGCGCGATGATCACGTCGTCCAGCCGGGTGACGATGCGCTCCAGCACCTCCGCGCGCGTCGTCTCATAGACGTACTCGGCGAGCCAGTCGCGCACTTCGTCGGGACCGGGGTTCGGACTGACCGAGACGCCCGGCGAAGGCCCCATCGTCATCGCCCTCTCCTTCGGCTCGGCGATTTTGTCTCGAAGAAACAAAATCGCACGTTTTCCTTGACAATTCGGGCCAAGAAACTCTGTTCGGATTGTGTCACGATCATAGTTCAGTGGCCTGCCTCACAGCAGTCGCAGACCGCGGTTCAACACAACGTCAGTGGGAGAACAGCAGTGACCAACACCGAACCAGCGCCAGCGGCCGAGCAGGCGCAGGCACGCGAAACGACCGCGAAGAGCGACGGCCCCGCCGTCATCGAGGTGCGCAATCCCGGCACGGGAGAGGTCGTCGGCACGGTGCCGGACGAGACCGCCGACGCGGTCGCGGCCAAGGTCCGCGAACTGCGGCTGTACCAGCCGGAGTGGGAGGCGATCGGCCCCGAAGGACGCAAGGTCTGGCTGCTGAAATTCCAGGACTGGCTGATCGACAACACCGATCGCCTGGCCACCGTGCTGCAGTCGGAGACCGCGAAGCCAAGGGTCGACGCCCTGATCGATCCGGGTTTCGCGACCGATCTGATCGGCTACTACGCCCGCCGCGCGGCCAAGTTCCTCGCCGACGACCACCCGTCGCCGCACAGCCCGCTGGCCAGGGTCAAGCGACTGACCACGGTCTATCGGCCCTATCCGGTGGTCGGCGTCATCACGCCGTGGAATTTCCCGCTGGCCATGCCGGTGATGGACGTGTTCCCCGCGCTCGCCGCGGGCGCCGCCGTGATTCTCAAGCCGTCCGAGGTCACCCCGCTCTCGGCGATCGAACTGGCCAAGGGCTGGGCCGAGATCGGCGCGCCGCCGGTCTTCGCGGTGGTCACCGGCGCGGGCGCGACCGGAGCGGCCGTGGTGGGCAACGCCGACTACATCCAGTTCACCGGCTCCACCGCGACCGGCCGAAAGATCGCCGCCGCCTGCGTGGAGCGGATGGTGCCCTACAGCCTGGAACTCGGCGGCAAGGACCCGGCCATCGTCCTGGCCGACGCCGACCTCGATCGCGCCGCGCACGGCATCGCCTTCGGCGGCATGTTCAACTCTGGCCAGGTCTGCATCTCGGTGGAGCGGGTGTACGTCGAAGCGCCGGTCTACGACGAGTTCGTCGCCAAGCTCACGGCCAACGTCAAGGCGCTGCGCCAGGGTCTCGACGGGCGCGAGTCGAAGCACGACGTCGGCGCGCTGGCCAACGAGAACCAGGCGGCCATCGTGCAGCGCCATGTCGACGAGGCCGTCGCGGCGGGCGCGAAGGTGCTCACCGGCGGCAAGCGGGCCGGATTCGGCACCGCCTTCGAGCCGACCGTTCTGGTGGACGTCGACCACACCATGTCCTGCATCACCGAGGAGACCTTCGGTCCCACGCTGCCGGTGATGAAAGTGGCCGACGAGTCGGAGGCGATCCGGCTGGCCAACGACTCGGTGTACGGCCTCTCGGCCTCGGTATGGACCGGCGACAAGGAGCGGGGCGAGCGGATCGCCCGGCAGCTGAACGCGGGCGCGGTCAATATCAACGACGTCTTCGCCAACCTGTTCAGCTACGCGCTGCCCATGGGCGGCTGGGGCCTGTCCGGCGTCGGCGCGCGCTGGGGCGGCGCGAACGGCGTGCGCAAGTACTGCCGTCAGCAGGCGATCACCACACCGATCCTGCCGACGCAGCAGAAGGAACTGTTCTGGTACCCGTACTCGATGCCGAAGCTGCTGTTCGCGCTCGGCGCCATGCGCGCCGCGGGCGCTCGCGGCCTGCGCCGGCTCGACCTGCCCGCCCTGCTGAAGCTGAAGGGGGACGACAAGTGACCGATGCGAAGCAGATCCGCGGCAAGGTCGTGGTGATCACCGGCGGCGCCCGCGGCATCGGACTCGCCACCGCGACCACGCTGCAGGCCCTCGGCGCGCAGATCGCGATCGGCGACATCGACGAGACCACGGTCAAGGAGTCGGGCACGGCGCGCGGTTTCGAGTTCTACGGCAAGCTCGACGTGACCGATCACGATTCCTTCGACAGCTTCCTCGACGAGGTGGAGCGCGCCCTCGGCCCGATCGACGTGCTGATCAACAACGCGGGCATCATGCCGACCGGCAAACTGGTGGACGAGCCGGACCCGCTGACCCGCCGGATTTTGGACATCAACGTCTACGGCGTGATCCTGGGATCCAAGCTGGCGCTGCGCCGGATGCTGCCGCGCGGCGGCGGGCACATCATCAACATCGCCTCGCTGGCGGGCGAGGCGCACATCCCCGGCCTGGCCACCTACAACGCCAGCAAGCACGCGGTGCTGGGATTCACCGACACGCTGCGCGAGGAGTACCGCGGCACCGGCGTGCGCTTCTCCTCGGTGCTACCGACGCTGACCAACACCGAGCTCGGATCGGGCGTCACCGCGCCCAAGCTGATGCGCGCCGCCGAGCCGGAGGAGATCGCCGACGCGGTCGCGAAGCTGATCGTCACGCCGAAGTCGAAGGTCAGGGTGACCGCGGTGGCCGGGTTCATCTCCCAGTTCGTCGGCCTGCTGCCGGAAGCGCTCGGGGACGGCATCGGCCGCGCGCTCGGGTCCGGCCGCGCCTTTCTCGACGACGTCGACGCCGAGAAGCGCAAGGCCTACGAGGAGCGCGCTCGCGGCGTGTGAGCGCGACGCGGAGCCGGGGCGCCGCGGCCGGGATTCGTCTCGGCCACGGCGCCTCGCCGCGTTCGGGCCACATGGGGGCCCGACACACGCGAAGTTCCTTGTGAGCAAAATCACGCGACCTGCCGCTTACTTCGCATAGCCGGTCAGCGGCAAATTCTCAGCCCGCACTCGATGCCCACGAAGGCGTCCCTCAATCCGCCACGGAGACTTCGGGCGAACCCCCATTCATGCTGGTCAAGCGCCCAAATCCGGGAGCGCGACGGCAAATGCGCAGAGCATGCCGAAAATTCGCCAACCGCTTGGTGCGCGGCACCATCACAGGCAATATGCTGTTCCTAACAAACCTGCCGACTGTTTCGGTGCCCGTATCCGAACTTTCCGGCCTGATAAGGCTGGAAATTCCGGACTGATTCTGATAGCAAGGGGCTATGGACCCGCACTTGCGCGACCTGCGGTATTTCGTCGCCGTCGCTGAGGAACTGCATTTCACCAACGCCGCTCAGCGGCTGCACATCGCTCAACCCACCCTGTCGCGTCAGATCCGTCAGCTGGAACGCCAGCTCGACGTGGTCCTGTTCGACCGCAACCAGCGCAGCGTCGCGCTGACCGTCGCGGGCAAGGAGCTGCTCGAAGGCGCCCGCAAGATCCTGGAGCTGTGGGAGGTCACCAACGTCTCGCTGCAGGAGGCGGGCGAGGTGCTGCGCGTCGGCATCCAATCCACGCTCGGTCGCGGTCTGCTCAGCGATCTGGAGAGCGCGAGCGGACATCGTCTCGCGCTGCACGCGGCGTCGTGGACCGATCCGTCCAGCGGGCTCGCAGGCCGTCAGGCCGACCTGGCTCTGGTCTGGCTTCCGCTGCCGGACCAGAGCCGGTACCGGTGGCAGGTGCTGCGCACCGAACCGCGCTGGGTGCTGCTGCCGGAGAACCACCCGCTGGCCGTCTCGGAGACCATCGAGTTCACCGATCTGCTCGACGAGCCGTTCGTCGCGCTGCCCACCGAAGCAGGCGCCGTGCGCGACTTCTGGCTGGGCAACGACGGACGCGGCGGCCGTCCGCCGAAGATCGGCGCCGAAGCCGCGACCGCCGAGGACAAGCTGGAAGCGGTGAGCCTCGGCCTCGGCGTGTGCCTGCTCGCGGAGAACAACGTGCCGATGTACCGCTGGCCCGGGTTGACCGCGCGTCCGGTGTCGGGACTGGCGCCGTGCGAGCTCGCCGTGGCCTGGCGGGCCGACGACAACCGGCCGACCATCCTGGAGTTCGCCGGACGGGCCGTCGAGGGCGGGTTCGCCGCGCAGCAGCAGCCGGTCAGCGTCTGAACCGGCCCGGCCGGGCCTCGGGGGCGGTGCGCTGCCAGGGGCGGCGGGTCTCCAATTGCGCCGACAGCCGGAGCAGAGTGGATTCGCTGCCGGGTGGTCCCGCGAGTTGAGCCGCGACCGGCGTACCCGATCCGGGATGCATGCCCATGGGGATGGAGACGGCGGGCCAGCCGACCAGATTCCACAGCGGAGTGAAGGGGGCGAACCGCGCGCTGGTGAGCAGAGTGGCGGGGCGGTCGCGGAAGTGCCAGGCCCGCGCCGGCGGCGGCGGGGCGGCGAGCGTGGGTGTGATCACCACGTCGTAGTGCTCGAAGAACTCCAGTAGTCGCGCCTCCACCCGGTCGATCTGGGCGGGACGCGCGAGCCGTAACCGATGCACGGTCCGGCCCAGAGCCAGGCGCTGCCGGACTGTCCGCGATAGTCGGTCGGGCTCTGGCAGTGCTCGAGCGTCGCGGGCACCGAGGGCCAGCCAGCGCAGCGAGGCCGCGAGCAGCGCGTTTCCGTACGGTAGCGCGGTCGGTCGCACCGAATGCCCCACCGCCGCGGCCACCGAGGCCGCCGTGCGGGCCGCCGCCGTCCAGTGCCGGTCGACGCGCAGCAGGCTGGAAGGTGGATCCACCGCCAGCCCGATGCGTAGTCGGCCGGGTGGATCCACCTCGGCTAGGCCCGGTCGCGCCGCCAGGACCGACAGCGCCAGCGCGGCATCGTCCACGCTCGTCGCCAGGACACCGTTTTCGACCAGACTCGACCACGGGCCCGTCCCGAGGACCGTGTACTGCCCCGGCTTGATCCCGAAGACACCGCAGCACGCGGCTGCCACCCGCACCGCCCCCAAACCGTCGCAGCCGTGCGCCACCGGAACCAGCCCGGCCGCGACCGCCGCGCCGGCCGCGCTTCCGGCGTTGCGCGCGGGATTCCACGGATTGCGGATGACGCGCTCGGCGCCCGCGCTGGTCACCCATCGACTCAGCTCCGGGGCCGCGACGAGGCCCATGACCACCGCGCCCGCCGCACGCAACCTGGCCACCACCGGATCATCCGCGGCGGCCACCGGCCCCCACGGCACCGGCTCGCCCGCGAGGGGAACGCCGTGTTCGACCACGACCGGGACACCGGCCAGCGGCAGCACGTCCAGGTCGTCACGCTCCATCAGGCCGACCGATTCGACCGTCACCTGCTCGTCGCGCAGGACGCTGAAGGCGTCGAGTTTCCGGTCCGCCGCCGCGATCCGCGTCCCGGCATCCGCCGCCACTTGGCCCGGATGCAGCAGGCCGTCGCGCACGCACGCGGCGATCGTCGCGGCCGGGCCGCGTTCGAGCGCGGCCCCGGCTTCCGCGGGAAGCACGTCGGCGGCTCCCAGCGGTCGGGTGACGCCGGTCTTCGCATTCGAGAATGTCAGGGGCGGGGCGGAGTTTCCCGCCGAGATCGAGCCGTCCGCCATGATTGCGGCCTCGTCGGACATGTGCTGGTCATCCCCCGTCCGGTCGTTGTCGAAATCGGGTGATCCACTGTCGAGCCGCAAGTTATCATTTCGAATACGGCGCGGGGGATGATGGTGTTGGGTGTGGCGGAAATTTTCGGCACATCGGACAACAACCGGTGCGGATTCCGCGGTGTCCGCCGAGCCACTAGGTCCGAGCATGAGTGCGAACTCTGAGAGAAGGTCCGACCCCGACACGGGTGTTTCCACCCGGCCGAGGAGTGGCGACCTGTCGCACGCCGAATCCGAGGCGGTGTCGGCGTTCGCCGCGGCATGGGAATCCACGCGCCGCCCACCGGCGATCGCCGAATATCTGCCCGACGCCAGCACCCTGCGCCGTGAGGCGTTGCTCGAGCTGATCCGCGTCGACCTGCGCCATCGCTGGCTTCGCCGCGGAAGGAATTCGGGCGCCGCGCCCGATCCGGCCGCGCGCATGCGCCTGACCGATTACTGCGCCGAATTCTCCGAGCTCGCCTCCGACGATATTCCGGCCGGTCTGGTGTACGAGGAGTTCGTCATCCGCCGCCAGAGCGGCGAGCGAGTCGATCCGCGCGAATGCCTGCGCGAATACCCGCGGCAAGCGGCGGAACTGCGCGAGTTGTTGAACGCCGAGGAGATCGATCAGAGCACCCGCCGCGCGACCCAGGAGGATTCGACCCGGACCGTCGTCGCGGACGGTGACCCGGTTCTCGCCGACACCGCATTGAACCGAACCGCCGAGTCTGCTCGTGGTTCCGAGGTGACCAGAACGACCGCCGCCGACCTGACGGGTACGGCCACCGCCGCGCCCACGACGATCGGGACCGGGCCGGGCCGCTCCGACCCGCTCGACCGGATCGAGATCGGTCAGCGGATCGATGACTTCGATCTGCTGACCGGTCTGGGCAGCGGCGCGTTCGCCCGGGTCTTCCTCGCCCGGCAGCGCTCGCTGCAGCGACTGGTCGCGGTCAAGATCTCCTCCGACCACGGCACCGAGCCGCAGACGCTGGCCCAACTCGACCACGACTACATCGTGCGGGTTTTCGACCAGCGGCTGCTGGAGGACACCCAGGGCGCAGCGCGCCGGCTGCGGCTGCTCTACATGCAGTTCCTCCCCGGAGGCACACTGCTGGGGGTGCTGCGCTGGGTGCGCGCGACCCCGCCTGCCGAGCGCAGCGGCCGGCTCCTGCTGGACGCCGTCGACGCGGCCATGGAGGAGAAGGGCGAGATCCGTCCGACCGATTCCAGCGTGCGCGCCGAGATCGCGGCGCTGAGCTGGCCGGAGACGGTGGCCTGGCTGGGCCGCAGGCTGGCCGAGGCGCTGGACTACGCCTCATCGCACGGCGTGCTGCACCGCGACGTCAAACCGGCCAACGTCCTGCTCACCGCCGAGGGCGTGCCGAAACTCGCCGACTTCAACATCAGCTTCAGCCGCAACGTGGAGGGCACCAGCCCGGTGGCCTACTTCGGCGGCTCACTGGCCTACATGTCGCCGGAACAGCTGGAGGCCTGCCACCCCGGCTTCGGCCGCAGCGCCGCCGACCTGGACACCCGCGCCGACATCTATTCCCTCGGCGTGGTGCTGTGGGAGCTGCTCACCGGAGCGAAACCGTTCGACGACCGGACGGCCGGCGCAGGCGATCGAAGCGACGACACCACATTGGAGGCCATGCTGGAGCGACGCAGCTCGGGCGTGGACGACGTCGCGCTGTCGCGGGTTCCGGCCGACTGTCCCGCCGCCTTGTGCCGCATCCTGCTGACCTGTCTCGCTCCCGAGCGAGCCGATCGCTGGTCCAACGGCGCCATCCTGGCCAGGCAGCTGGAGATGTGCCTGGACGCGCGTGCGCGGGAGTTGGTCGACCCCGCGCCGAACAGCTGGCGGCGGCGGCTGCGGCCGTACATCGTGCCGGTGGCGCTGGTGGCGATGGCGCTGCCGAACGTGCTCGCCTCGCTGTACAACATCCAGCACAACCAGCATCTGATCATCGACCGGATGACCGCGGACGCCCAGCAGACCTTCCTCATCATCACCGGCATCGTGAACGCGATCTTCTTCCCGGTCGGCATCGCGCTCGTGCTGTATCTGGCGAGATACGTGCTGATCGTGCCCCGCGGCCTGCGCAAAGGGCGACGATACGACCCCGCAACGCTACGACGTGCCAGACGCGACGCGCTGCTGATGGGCGACCGGGCGGTCGCGGTGGCCTTCTCGCTGTGGGTGCTGGCCGCACCGTGCTTCCTGATCGCGCTGCAAGTGTCCACCGGAGAGATATCGACGCGCTCGGTCGTGCACTTCTTCTCTTCGCTGGTGGTGTGCGGCGCGATCGCGGTGGCCTATCCCTTCTTCCTGCTGACCTTCTACATGGTGCGATGCGTCTACCCGCTGTTCCTCCGCCACGGTGACATCAGTCCCGAGGACGCGGTGTGGCTGCGCGGCCTGGACCGGCGCTGCAACGGCTACCTCGCGGTGGCGGCCTCGGTGCCGCTGCTCGCGGTCGCCGGAGTGACCTTCCTGCCCCCGTCCGATATCCCGTCGGTCATCGTCGCGGTCCGGCTGCTGTGCGTCGGCGGCATACTCGCCTTCGTGGGCACCTATCTGCTGTTCCGCGCGCTGGAAGCGGATCTGCGGGCGCTGGAGCGGGTGGTCGATCCGGATTCCGCCGAGACGGGCGCCGCCGATGGCCGGTCGGCCCGAGCCGCCACGACCGCCGCGGAGACCAGCACGTGAGCTTGACCCGCACCGATGCCGTCGCCCGGTTCTCCGCCGACTGGCAGCGCAGCCTCCATGGTGATCGATTGCCGCCGCAGATCCGCGACTACGTGCCCGACGGCACGCAGGTTCGCCTGGCTGTCCTGGTCGAGCTGATCCGGGTGGATCTGCGACGGCGGTGGCAGTACGGCGGGCCCGGTAAACGGATCGCCGACTATCGCGAGGAATTCCCCGAAGTGGCAACCAGCCCTGAGTTGGTCGATCTGCTGTGCGAGGAATTCCTGGCGCGCCGCGGGCGCGGACCGCTGCCGCTGGATGACTTCCTGGCCGAGTACCCGGAACTGGCCGGCGCGGTCGGCGAACGGCTCGCCGATCTCGCGGGCGACGACCAACCGGAGGCCGAGTCCAGCGAGGCCGTCGCCGCGCTGGCCGACCTCGCCCCCGGCCTGCGGATCGATGACTTCGACCTGCTCACGGACCTGGGCGCCGGGCTGCTCGGCCGGGTCTTCCTGGCCAGGCAGCATTCCATGCAACGGCTGGTCGCCGTCCGGTTCTCGGCGGGGCGGGCGGGCGCGGCCCACACGATGGCCCAGCTCGATCACGCCCACATCGTGCGGGTCTTCGACCAGCGCGTGCTCAGCGCCGACGCCGCACAGGTCCTCACGGTCGCCGGTTCCGCGCACGGCCGCCACAACGCGGTGCAGGGCACGATCACCGCGCCGCACCCGGACCTCGGCACCACAACCGCTGAACCCTTCGAGCTCGACGCCACCCTCACGGCCGTCCCACCCAGCCGGACGAGCCGCCCCGGTGACGACGAAACGATTGCGGCGCACCCACCCCGGACGACGAGCCGCCCCGGCGACGACGAAACCATCACGGCACACCCACCCCGGAGGGCGGGTCGCCCGGGTGACGACGAAACCATCACGGCACACCCACCCCGGACAGCGAGCCACCCCGGCGATGACGAACCGCGCACCCGCGACGGCGACGGGCGCTCTCCGACCGTCACCCAGCCCTCCTCCGCAGGCGATGCGACGGACGCACCGGAATCGAAGGACGACGACACCGTGGTGGTCGGCGATCCACCCACGCTCGCTCCGATTCACCCGGGCCGCCTTCTGCTTCCCGATTCCGGACGCTCGGCCGACCTCCGCGGAGCCGCAACGGTGCCGGCCTATCCGGACGCGGCGACCGAGCGTTCGAGCGATCCGGACGCGACCGTCGCCGCCGCGCCGGACGGCACCGCGGCCGCGGCCTCGGGACCGCCCGTCGCGCCGGAATCCCGGACGGCGGTGCTCCCACGCCTGGTCTACATGCAATATCTCCCCGGCGGCACGGCGGTCGGCCTGCTCGAGCAACGCCGTCGCGGCCCCGTGACCGACGGCGGCGCTCTGTTGCTACGCGCGGTGGACACCGCCATGGAGGCCAAGGGCGAGATCCGCCCGGCGGATTCCAGCGTGCGTGCCGAGATCGCGCGGCTGGACTGGCCGGAGACCGTGGCGTGGGTGGGCAGGCGGCTGGCCGACGCGCTGGATTACGCGGCGCACCACGGCGTGCTGCACCACGACATCAAACCGGCGAACGTGCTGTTCACCGCGGAGGGTATTCCCAAACTCGCCGACTTCGCCCTCGGTGAGACGACGGGCCGCATCGCGCCGCCCGGCCCCGGCGCGACCGACGCGCTGGTCTACCGCTCCCCGGAGCAGCTGACCCGCTATCTCGTCCCCGACGCACCCGCCCCCGGCGACGCCAGCGACGTCTACTCCCTCGGAGTGCTGCTATGGGAAATGCTCACGGGCGCAACCCCGTTCGATGATCCGCCACTGGACGAGAACGGCCCGGACGCCGAGACGTACGCGCGGATGCTCGCGGTGCGCCGCGGCGGCGTCCCGGCCGCCGCGCTCGCACGCCTGCCGGAGGGCACCCCGGCCGCGCTGCGCCGCGTGCTGCTGGACTGCCTGCACGAAGACCCGCAGCGGCGCTGGCGCGGCGGCGCCGAACTCGCGGGACAACTCGACCTGTGCCTGGACAGCCGCGCGCGCGACCTGGTCGATCCCCCGCCACGCAGCCTCGCCCACCGTGCCCGCGGGTGGCTGCTCCCGGTCGCGGCGCTGTGCGTCGGCGTGCCGAACCTGCTGGCCAGCTTCTACAACATCCAGCTGAACCAGACCCTGATCATCGACCGGATGTCGGTCGCCGACCAGGAAAAGTTCGCGGCGGTCGGGTTGATCAACAACCTCATCGCGTTCCCGGTCGCCGCGCTGCTGCTGGTGTTCATGACCCGGCGTCCGCTCGCCATCTCCCATCGCCTCGGCCGTGGCGAGGGGTACTCCGCGCGCACACTCGCCCAAGCCCGCCGCGACACCTTGCTGATGGGCGACTGGGCGGTGTGGATACCGTTCGGCTTCTGGCTGGTCGCGGGCATCGTCTGGCCGCTGGGGCTGGCCTTCTCGGGCGTCGACCTGCCGCGCGGCACCTTCTTGCACTTCTTCGCCGCGCAGGTGGTGTGCGCGGCGATCGCGCTGGCCTACCCGTTCTTTCCGATCATGGTCTACTCGGTGCGAGCGATCTATCCACAGCTTCTGGTGCGCGGCGGCATCGGTCCCGACGACGAACGCCAGCTGCGCGCGCTGGCCAGGCGCGGCAGTTTCTACCTGGGTGTTGCGGCGTCGGTGCCGCTGCTCGGCGTGGCCAGCGCGACCTTCGTCGAGGCCGCCGACCTGGAGCTGGTGATCGTTCCGGTGCGTGTGCTGAGCGTGGGTGGCATCCTGGCCTTCGTGCTGACCTATCGACTGTTCCGGCTCCTGGAAGCGGATCTGCTCGCTCTGGCCAGAGCGATTCCCCAGCGGACGCGATGACCGCACCCCGCCCGCTCGGACGGCTGGTGAACCTGTCGCACGTCCACGATCCGGTCACCACGCCGCTGTATCCGGACGATCCGGAATTCCGCACCGACATCGTGGCCACGATCGCGGACGACGGCTACCTCCTGCGCTATATCCAGCAGGGCGAACACACCGGAACGCATTGGGGCGCGCCGATCCACTTCCGCGCGGACGGGCTGGCCGCCGACGAACTCGACCTCGACGACCTGCTGCTGCCCGCGGTGAAGATCGATCTGCGGCACCGCTGCGCGGGCGATCGCGACTACGCGATCACGGTCGAGGATCTGGAGCGATGGGAAGCCGAACACGGCCGGATCCCGGACGGCGCCGCGGTGATCGCCTGGACCGGATGGGACGCCAAGTGGGGCACACCCGAGTTCATCGGCACGGGCGGATCAGCGGGCAGGCAACCGGGTTTCGCGGTGCCGACGGTGGAATGGCTGCTGGGCAGCGGCAGGCTCGGCCGCCGCGGCGCGCTCGGCATCGACACGTTCGGCCCCGACGTGGGGACCGACGAGACCTACGCGGTGTCGAAGCTGCTTTACGGCGAGCACCGGATCAGCTTGGAATGTTTGGCGAACTTGGCCGCGCTGCCCGCCACCGGGGCGTGGGTGCTGGTGGGCGGACCGCTCTACCGCGGCGGTTCCGGCGGACCCGCAACGATTTTCGGCATTCTGCCCGGCTGACGCTCAGCCGCCGTAGACCTTGGGGTTCAGGGTGCCGATGTAGGGCAGGTCGCGGTAGCGCTCCGCGTAGTCGAGACCGTAGCCGACGACGAATTCGTTCGGGATGTCGAAGCCGACGTGCGCGACCTCGACGGGCGTGCGCAGCGCGTCGGGCTTGCGCAGCAGGGTGACCACCTCGAGCGAAGCCGGGTTGCGGGTGGACAGGTTGCGCTTGAGCCACGACAGCGTGAGCCCGGAGTCGATGATGTCCTCGACGATCAGCACGTTGCGGCCCGCGATGTCCTTGTCCAGGTCCTTCATGATGCGCACCACGCCGGAGGACGAGGTCGACGACCCGTAGGACGAGACGGCCATGAACTCCATCTGGGTCGGGATCGGCAGGGCCTTGGCCAGGTCGGTCATGAAGAAGATCGCGCCCTTGAGCACGCCGACCAGCAGCAGATCGCCCTCGGGAGCGTCCGGCGGATACCGCTTGGCGATGAGTTCGGCCAGCTCCTGGGTCTTGGCGGCGATCTGGTCGGCGGTGATCAGCACCGACGCGATGTCATCCCCGTACACGTCAGCTGGATTCCCTTCCGTGGTGGTGAGCCCGTCCGGCCGGTTCGGTCTGCGTCATCGGTCCGATGCCGTCCTCGTCCAGCCGCAGTGCCAGCCTGCCATGTTCGCGCCCGGCGACCAACCTGCTACCCGCGGTACCGCCGCCGACCGCGACGCCGCCCTGCCCGCGCCAAGCCGTCACCAGTTCGTCGACTGCCTGTAAATGCTTGGTGGTCAGGGCTTTCGCCCCGTTGTCGAGCAACCATGCCCGAATTGCCCGTTTACGCAGGGCGGCGGGCGCAGTGGCAAGGGTCTCGATCAGCAGCGTGCGGCCATCACTCG
Organism: Nocardia sp. NPDC019323; assembly: GCF_044389845.1. Classification (NCBI taxonomy): domain Bacteria; kingdom Bacillati; phylum Actinomycetota; class Actinomycetes; order Mycobacteriales; family Nocardiaceae; genus Nocardia; species Nocardia sp. NPDC019323. Next base: position 55,318 of record NZ_JBIRYN010000013.1, on the reverse strand, counting down.
CGGTGTGCCGCAGTTCGGCGGCGAGCGCGTCCAGGACCGCGCCGTCCTCCCGCAGCTGCTCGGCCGTGCGCGCCAGCGCCGGGGCCACCCCGCCGCCGAGGATCTCCTCCAACAGCGGCAACGCCTCGGTGCGCAGCCTGACCCTGGTGAACTCCGGCGCCGCGTTGTGCGGATCGTCATGCGGTGTCACGCCGAGATCGGCACACATGCGCCGGGTGGTTTCCCTGCGCACGCCGAGCAACGGCCGCCCCCACGGTTCGGCGCAGGCGGACATCCCTTGGATCGAGCGGCTGCCCGAGCCGCGCGCGAGGCCGAGCAGCACCGTTTCGGCCTGGTCGTCGAGGGTGTGCCCGAGCAGCACCGCAAGGCCGTGGCGCGCGGAGTCCAGTGCGGCGTAACGGGCCCGGCGCGCGGCGGCTTCCACACCGCCCTCGGTGCCGACCTCGACCGCGAGCACGCGCGCGGACCGGCAACCGAGGGCGAGGGCCTGTGCCGCGGCCTCGGCCGCGACGGCGCCGGAACCGGGTTGCAGGCGATGGTCCACCACCAGAGCGTCCACCGCGTCCGTCTCGACCACCGCCGCCGCGGTGAGCGCCAGCGAATCCGCGCCGCCGGACAACGCCACCGCGACGGCTCGCTCGTCGGACTCGCGCGGCCCGAACCTGCTCAGCCAATCCCGGACCGCCCTGCGGACGGCGAGCACGGCAGCGGTCTCGGGTAATCGCCGGACGGTTCCAGACGGCCGCCCGGAACCGGATGGCCCGCTCTCCGACCCGAAGCGCCCGGGTGTCGTTCCTGGCGCACGCCCCATGGGCGCAGCCTACCGGCCTGCCGCGCGCGGCGAGTCGCCGCCGGCCGGGTACCGGCGCGCTCGCTCAGGCCAGCACGCGCTCGATCCAGCGCTGCGGATGCTCGATCTCATCGGTGCGCGGCAGCGTGTCGGCCTCGGTCCACACCGTGTTGAACCGGGTCATCCCGACGGCGCCGACCACCTCGTCGACGAACTTCTTGCCGCGCACGTACTGGGCGACCTTCGCGTCCACGCCGAGCAGGGCGCGCAGCAGCCGCTGCACCGGGTTGGCCGGACGCCTGCGCCGCTGGTCGAACGCGCTGCGGATCTGCTCCACCGACGGGACAACCGCGGGGCCGACCGCGTCCATGACGTGATCGGCGTGCCCTTCCAGCAGGGTGCCGAGCATCAGCAGCCGGTCGAGCGCCGCACGCTGCGGCGGAGCCTGAGTGGCACGCAGCAGGCCGACGACGCCGCGTGCGGCCGGGTCATCGGGAGCGCCGCCGCGACGACGGTCGCGCAGCTCTTCCACCAGCCGGGACAGCATCTCGCTCATCGGCTCGTCACCGACCTCGCCGAGCACCTCGACGTTCGCGCGCATGTATTCGCCGAGCCAGGGCGCGGAAGAGAACTGCACCCTATGGGTGACCTCGTGCAGGCACACCCACAACCGGAAATCGCTCGGCGACACCCCGAGCGCACGCTCGACCGCCACGATGTTCGGCGCGACCAGCAGCAAGGTGCCATCCGCGCCCGTGAACGGGTCGTATTGGCCGAGGATCGCGGTGGACAGGAAGGCGAGCATGGCGCCCGCCTGCACCCCGGCGGGTTTGCCCGCGAGGAACTTGCGGTCGGCCTGCGCCTCGCCCGCACCGGTGAGCTGGGCCATCGAGTCGGCGGCGGCCGTGATCCACCCCGGCCGGTCGACGATCCTGGCCGCCGGGACCGGCCGGTCGTCCAGCAACCCGCTGACCTCGCGCACCGGCGCCTCGGCCCGCACGGAGGAATCGGCGAGTTCGGCGACCACCTGCTCGGCCGAGTACCGCGACGTGCGCGGACCCGCGGGCACCAGAGCGGAGCCGGTCCGCGCGGCCAGGCGCCAATCGACCACGCCCGACAGGCCCGAGCGGAGCTTGCGCCGCTCGACCGTATCGGCGGAGCCGAGTCCGGCTGTCTCGGAACCTTGCTGGGTCATGATCAACCACCCGTCACGAGCATCCACAGTTTCGCAGCGTGCCTGCGATCGCGTCCAACGCGGGCCTGCTCACCTCCGGCGGTCGATCGTTCGACATCAGCGCGAAGGTCAGCACCCGCCCATCGGCGTCCAGCACATATCCGACCAACGCGCTGGAGACCGACAGAGTTCCGGTCTTGGCTCGCACCCAGCCCGCGGCCTGACGGTCCCGGGTGACGTAGCGGCTGGTCAGCGAGCCCGTCGCGCCCGCGACCGGCAGGTCGTCCAGCATCGGCGCCAAAGTGGCCGCCAGCCGGTCGTTCTCCGGCTTCGCCTTTGCGCCCGTCTGCTGCACCGCCGTGGCGGCGGTGGGTCCGGCCGCGGTCGCGACCACCCGGTCGAGCAAACGCGCGGGAATCCGGTCGTCCACCGAAAGCCCGCTGCTGTCGTGCATATCCAGGCCGGACAGATCGAAACCGGCCTTGCTCAGCGCCGTGCGCACCGCGGTGACCCCGCCGCTGAACGAGGCCTCGCCGCCGGTGGCCGTCGCGATCTCCCGTCCGATCGCCTCGGCCAGCACGTTGTCGGAGTGGACCATCATGTCGCGCAACCGGTCGCGCAGCGGCGCCGAACGCACGGAGGCGACCTCGGCCGCGCCCGCAGGCGCGACGCCCGCCTTGACCCGCGCCGGGTCGAGGCCGAGTTCGGTGGCCAGCCGCCGTCCCGCGTCCAGGGCTGGCGTCGCGGTGCGCGGCGAGTACTCGACGAGCGGTTGCAACCGGCCGCCGTCGATCATCACCGGCTCGATCGGGGCGATGGAACCCTCGGGGATGTCGATCGGGTCCCAGCCCTGCGCCATGGCCGGGCCGGCGTAGGCGGAGAGGTCGACGACGATCGTGTCCACCGCGCGGCCCGCGGCCTTGATCTGAGTGACCAGCTCGGACAGCCGCGGTCCGTTCGGGTAGTAGCCCTTGCCGTCCGGCTGCGCGGTGAGCGTCGGATCGCCGCCGCCGACCAGCACCAGTTCGTTCGGCGCCGCGCCGGCGACCACCTTCGTGGTCACCCGGTGCTCGGCGGGCAGCGTGAGCAGGGCCGCCGCGGTGGTGAGGATCTTCGCGGTGGACGAGGGGATCATCGGCCGGTTCGCGTCGCCGCTCCACAGCACCGTCCCGCTGTCGGCATCGGTCACCTGACCCGCGAACGCGCCGAGGTCCGGATTGGCGATCACCGGAGCCAGCGCGGCGGCGACCCCGGCGGGACTCGGCGCGGAACCGGCGGGCCGCGCCGGGCCCACCTGCGGGGACGGCTCGACCGGCGCGGGCGGGGCGGCGATGGTCAGGCCACCGTGGCGGAACTCGTCGGTCCACGGACGCACCGCCAGCAGTGTCACCGCGGCGGCCACGGCCAGCACGACCAGCACGGCAGAGATCAACAGCCATCTGTTGCGGCGCCGCCGGGCGGCCAGCCCACCGATGTTCTCGTTCCCACCAAACACGTCGCCGCCGCTCTCCTGACCGATTCCCGCAGCAGCCGCCTGCCGCACCCATGTCCCCGCCGACCACACTATCCTCGTTGCGCAACCGTTCCCCTGAACAACCTGGCGAGTCGGCGCACTCCGCAGCGGCCGAGTCGGCAGTCGCCGAAAAGAAGCCGAGTCGTCCGTACTCGGCACCGATGCACGAAGGAGATGGCGTGGAGTTCGACGTCACCATCGAGATCCCCAAGGGTTCCCGGAACAAGTACGAGGTCGATCACGAGACCGGCCGGGTCCGGCTCGACCGGTTCCTGTACACGTCCATGGTCTATCCCGCCGACTACGGCTACATCGAGAACACCCTCGGCGAGGACGGCGACCCGCTGGACGCGCTGGTCCTGCTGCCCGATTCGGTGTTCCCCGGCGTGATCGTCGAGGCTCGGCCGGTCGCCATGTACAAGATGACCGACGAGGCCGGCGGCGACGACAAGATCCTGTGCGTGCCCGCGGGTGATCCGCGCTGGGATCACATCCAGGATCTGAAGGACGTCCCCGAGTTCGAACTGGCCGCGATCAAGCACTTCTTCGAGCGCTACAAGGATCTGGAGCCGGGCAAGTACGTCAAGGGCTCGGAGTGGGTCGGGCGGGCCGAGGCCGAGGCCGAGGTGGAGGCGTCCATCCAGCGGCTGAAGGACCAGGGCGGGCACTGAAGCCCTTCGGGCACAACGAAAGCGGGGAGTCCGGTGGGTACCGGCTCCCCGCTCTGCCGTCCGGCGTCACGAAAAGCGAAAAGGGACATCCGGATTCCGGATGCCCCTTCTCTGTGACAGGTGGCTCAGTAGTAGATGTACAGGTCGTAGCCGTCCCAGGTCTCGATGCACTCCCAGTAGTAGCCGCCGGTGCTCGGCGACTCGCCGTCGGCCCGGCACGCGCTCAGCGTGGCGTACGTTCCGACGTAGGTGCCGCCGTAGGCGACCTCCTGGTAAACCGGTGCGGCCGAGGCCGATGCGGCCGTCGACACCCCGGCGACGGCGGCGGTGGCCAGCAGACCAGCGGCGAAGAAGGACTTGATACGCATTGTTCTTGCTCCTGAATGCGAGATGAAATTTTCGACGCCTCAAACGATATGGGCGATCGGCACCTCGCACAGCCACCCCTAGGGTGAGGGCAACGCAACCCTGAGGCGAATCACCTTGCCCACCCTTGATACCCACCCTTGGGGTCCGGCCCGGCGCGCCCGCCCGGGGTGCGAGCGCGCCGCCGGCGTCACTGGCCGCGGAATTCGGGCGCGCGCTTCTCGAAGACGGCCTTCACCGCCTCGGTGAGGTCCTCCGACGGCAGGAACGCGGCGTTCCACGCGGAGACGTAACGCAGGCCTGCGGCGATCTCGTCCTTGCGCCGCTGCTCGAGCACGTCTTTGACGCCCTGCACCACCAGCGGCGGGTTGGCGGCGATCTCGCGCGCGGTGGCGTGCGCCGCGTCCAGCACCGCATCTTGGTCCGGGAAGACGTCGTTGACCAGGCCGATCTTCTCCGCGCGCGCGGCGTCGATGTCCTTTGCGGTGTAGGCGAGTTCGCGCAGGTGGCCCTCACCGATGATGCCGGGCAGCCGCTGCAGCGAGCCGACGTCGGCGACGATCGCGACCTTCGCCTCCCGCAGACTGAACTTCGCCTCCGCACTGGCATAGCGGATGTCGGCCGCCGCGATGAGGTCCAGCCCACCGCCGATGCACCAGCCGGACACCGCCGCGATCACCGGCTTGCGGCAGTCGGCCACGGCCGTGATCGCGGCCTGCAACCTGCGCACGTCGACGAGGAAGTCGGTGCGCGGCGCGGCCAGCGCGCGATCGGCCAGCAACGGGCCGAACGTGCCGCTCATGGCGGGCAGGTCCAGACCGTAGGAGAAGTGTTTGCCGGAGCCGGTCAGCACGATCGCGCGCACGTCCGGATCGGCGTCGAGCGCACGGAACACCTCCGGCAGCTCGCGCCAGAAGTCGGGACCCATCGCGTTGCCCTTGCCGGGCCCGATCAACGTCACCTGCGCGACGTGATCCTTGGTTTCGACGGTGAAAGCCTGCCAATCTGTCATTTGTACAGCGTATCGAGACAAATCCGGACCCGTGTCCCGACCCGGTGCCGCACGACTCGGAAAGCGGAACTCGGCGCGTGTAAAGCCTGTGCAAATTCGCGATGGTGTACTGGGTGCCGGGGGCGAGAACAGCGGATCATGAGCAGGTCAGCAAACCTCATTCACCGGCTTCGGAGGACATCGTGCTGATGCATCGCGGGATCGGTCTCGACCGCTTCAACGAACTGCCCCGCGGCCGCGCGGTGCACGCGCTGTACGAGTGCTGCTGCAACGTCACGTGGGCGGCGACACTGGCCGACGCCCGTCCCTATCCCGATCGCAACGCGTTGCTGAACAAGGCCGATGTCGAACTGCTCGCGCTCTCGCAGCAGGATGTCGACCGCGCCTTCGAAGGAGTTGCCCACGAGCCGGTCTCGGCGCGCGACGTGACCGAGCTGGCGCGGATCACCCGCGTGCGGATCGCCCGGATGCTCGGCCCGGCCGAGGGCTACCCGGAATACTGAGCCGACAGCGCGACTCGCCCGGCGTCTCGCCCGCTATCGCTCTACCCTGGTGGGATGCGCAGGTCGTCATTGCCACCGGTCGCCTGCCGGGTCGCCGACACCCTCATCTCCCGTGGCCATCACGGTCTCATCGTCGCCCAGCCGGAGCCGACCCACACCGCCGCCGACGCCGCGCGGGCACTGGGCGTCGACGTGGGGGCGATCACGAAGTCACTGGTGTTCCTGCTCGACGACGATCCGGTGCTGCTGCTGGTCTCGGGGGCGCACCAGGTCGATCTGGCGAAGACCGGCGCGCGCCTGGAAGGAACGCTGACCCGCGCCCCCGCGAGCATGGTGCGCGAGGTGACCGGCCAGCCCATCGGCGGGGTCGCACCGGTCGGCCATCCGACCAACCTGCCCACCTGGGTGGACAACGCGCTGGCCCACCATCGCGAGCTGTGGGCCGCGGGCGGGCATCCGAACACCGTCTTCCGCACGTCGTTCCCGGAATTGCTGCGCATCACCGCGGGGCTGCCGATCGACGTCGACTGACCGGTGCGAGCGTCCCGAAAAGCGCGGGTCGCGCGGCCGGGGCAGCACAGTCATCGGCCGGATGCGACATATGCCACCGCCGTCGGCCGGGAAACCGGGCGTAGTTTCGTGGTGTGACCGACGCACCACAGCCGGAAACGGAACTACGGGTTCCGGACGATCTGAGCGGCATCACCGCGGAGCAATATCGCGCGTCCATGCGCCACTATCCGGCCGGCGTCACGGTCGTCACGCTGCAATCGCCGCAGGGACCGGTCGGCTTCACCGCGACTTCGTTCGCCTCGCTGTCGCTGGACCCGCCCCTGGTGTCGTTCAACATCGCGCACACCTCCTCCAGCCTGTCCGGGATGCTGGACGCCGAGTCCGTCGTCATCCATTTCCTCGGCGAACACCAGCAGCACTTGGCCCAGCGGTTCTCCCGCACCGCGCAGGAACGCTTCACCGACCGATCCCTGTGGACCGCCCTCGACACCGGCGAACCGGTCCTGCACGGCACCCCCATCTGGCTGCGCGCCACGGTGCACCAACTGATCCCCATCGGCGACCACACCTTCGTCGTCGGGTTGGTCACCCGAGTCCACGACAACACCGACGAGAAGCCGTCCGCCGCGCCCCTGCTGTACTACAACGGGCGCTACTACCGGCCGACCCCCCTCGGCGACTGACCCGGAGTTCCGCTACGCCACTCTCGGTCGCACCTGCACCACCAGCTCGGCGTCAAGCGCACGGGCCAGCCGCTCCAGCACAGGAAGGCTGGGCACCGTTCCACCAGCCTCGAACCGGGCGACCGCGGACTGAGTCATACCTGCGGCGTCGGCCAGTCCGGTCTGGCTCCAGCCTCGTTCCTCGCGCATCCGCCGAATTGTCCGCCCCAGTTCATAAGCCAACCGAGCCGCCTCATATGCTTCCGCGGCGCCGCGTTCCTTCATCCGGCGGTTCCTGATTTCCGCCCAATCGCCACGCTCAGCCATTGATCTCATCCTCCTCGGCCGTATGCCGCTCCGCGATGCAGCGGTCGAGCGCTCGTCGCGCTCGCTCGACCTCGGCATGCTCCCGCATCCTCGTCTTGACGAACACGGTCAGCATCACGATCCGACGCCCAGGCGCAATCCAGTAGGTGAGCCGGACCGCGAAACTGTCCAAAAAGAACCGCAGTTCCCGCAGCTTACCGTCTAGCTGCCGGGTATACGGCTCGCCGAGCAGCGGTCCCTTGTCTTCGAGCAAATCGATGTAGAACGCCCCCCGGGCGAATGCGACCGTGGGGAGCCTTTCCACCCAATCGCGTATCTCCGGTTCCAACTCCACGATACCCCAACCCATAGCATGGATGCTATAACGTGTGGCAGCTGAAGCGCCCTTTTCGACGAAACGACGGACAAGCGCGGCTTCAGCCGACGAGGCAGGGGGCCGCGCCGGTGGGGGCGGTCGAGCTGAACGGGCGGGTTTCGGGGGTGGGGTTCCACACGCCGTTCTCGGCGGTGTAGTTCCAGGCAGGGCCGGTTTCGACCAAGGTGGCGATCGCATCGATCAGACGGTCCACATCGGTCGAAGTGGTGCCGAGGCCGATGCTGGCGCGCAGCGCGCCGTCCAAGCCGAGCCTGGTGAGCAGCGGGTGGGCGCAGAAGCGTCCGTCGCGTACGCCGATACCGTGTTCGGCGGAGAGATACGCGGCGACCTGGCCGGGGACGAAATCGTCCAGGGTGAAGGCGACGATGCCGACGGAGTCGGGACTGTCGGCCCAGATGCGCAACAGCTGGACGCCGGGAATGGCGGCCAAGCCGTCGCGGAGACGGTCGGCGAGCCGGTGTTCATGCGCGGCAAGGGTTTCGGCTTCGATGGCACAGAGCGCGTCACAGGCGGCGGCCAGCGCGGCGGCGCCGAGCACGTTCGGCGAGCCGGCTTCGTGCCGCTGCGGAGCGGGCGCCCACTCGGCCGCGTCGGCGCTCACCTCGCGCACCGCGCCGCCGCCCGCGAGGTAGGGCCGGGCCGCGTCGAGCCAATCCCGCCTGCCCACCAGCACACCCGCGCCGAACGGCGCGTAGAGCTTGTGCCCGGAGAAAGCCACGTAGTCTATCCCGCGGGCGCGCAGGCTGATTCGCCGATGCGGAGCCAACTGCGCCGCGTCCACCAGGATCCGGGCGCCGCACTGATGCGCGACGGTGGCCAGCCGCCCCAGCGGCAGCACCTCCCCGGTCACGTTCGACGCGCCGGTCACCGCGAGCAATGCGGCGGGCCTGCTGCACAGTTCGGCCACCAGCCTGCCGATGGTCTCCTCGACCGTGTCGGCCGCCCGCACGACGCGCCTGCCCCGCCTGGTCCAGGGCAGGAAATTGGCGTGGTGCTCGATGTCGAGCACCACCGTGTCGCCGGGGACGCAGGACGCGAGCAGGTTCAGCGAATCGGTGGTGTTGCGGGTGAACACCACCACCTGGTCGTCGGCGGCGTCGAGGAACCGGGCGACCGACCCGCGGGCGGCCTCGTAGCACTCGGTGGAGATCCGCGAGGCGTAGCCTGCGCCGCGGTGCACGCTCGCGTAGTACGGCAGCAGTTGCTGCACCCGGTCGGTGACCTGGGTCAAGGCCGGCGCGCTCGCCGCGTAGTCGAAGTTGGCGTAGGTGGCCGTCCCGCCTTGCACGAGCGGCACACGCAGTTCGTCGCCGGAGACCCGGGCGAGAGCGGCACAGGTGTTGTCGACAGTCGTAGTCATCACGTGAAATCCCGTCGGCTCAGGGACCCGCAATCGAATGATTCGTCGAGTCCGCGCTTGCCGCGCCCGGTCGGGCGGCGGCCGGGTCGTCACCCGGAGCACCCCACCGCGGAGGAGGGTTGCCGGCCAGCAAGCCGGGGCTTCGCGCTGGCACTCATGACCTGACCCGAGGGTGGCAGAAGCGCCCCGGCGCTGTCAACCACGCTCGACCCCGAGTCCTCACGAGCACCGCGTGGAGATAACCACCGCACGCGAGCCATTACAAGCACCCCCACGACAACACGCGAGCCGTGTCCGCCTCGGGTTTCCGCACGTCGCTCGGCAACTGACGCAGGCCACCGGCGGCAGCATCCCGAGGCGGTTCGCTCAGCGGTTACCGGCAAGCCTGGAGCGGGCCGGCGCGAGTCGAATGCGAATGCCGTTCCGCACCGGCCGCGCCCCTCCTCGGCCCGGCCGGAGCCGAGCATAGGCCCTTGGTGTTCATCGCGGCCTCCGCTTTCGATGAGCGGAATCACATCCCCGAAACAGCGATCTTCCGGCGAACCGCACGGCGTCCCGCCGACCAGCGATTGCCGCGCCGCGACGGCGAATGTCGATCCCACCTGCAACAACGGGCACCGCGCCGGTCGGTCCGTCGTCGGGTCAGGTGAACAACGGACGACGACAAGCCCGGGTACCGTGGACGATTGGCCAGCGCGGCGTTTGCCCTTTGGTAACCCAGCTATGACACAAACAACGCGAAAGTGTGGGCAAGTCGATGGGAGGTGCGCGGAGCACCATGCTCGAGACAGACGTCGACGCGCGGGCGCGCCCGCTGTCACGCGGCGACCGCGCGCCGGAGGCCAGGACGCTGGTCGACATCCTGACCGCGACGGCGCTCGCTCATCCCGAGGCCCCTGCCATCGATGACGGCCAGGTGGTGCTGTCCTACCTGGAGCTGGTCGTCGAGATCGAGAAGACCATGGCCCGTCTCGCCACCGCGGGTGTGCGGCCGGGCGACCGGGTCGGCGTGCGCATCCCGTCGGGCACGCGCGAGCTCTACGTGACCATTCTCGCCGTCCTGTACTCCGGCGCCGCCTACGTGCCGGTCGACGCCGACGATCCCGACGAGCGCGCCCAGCTGGTCTTCGGCGAGGCGCAGGTCACCGCGATCGTGACCGCGGACGGCATCGAGACCACGGCCGCGGGCATCCGCGCGGCGGAGCGGGAGCGCCCGGAAACCTGGTCGACGCTGCCCGCTCCCGGAGACGACGCCTGGATCATCTTCACCTCCGGCTCCACCGGAACGCCGAAAGGCGTTGCCGTCACCCACCGCAACGCGGCCGCCTTCGTCGACGCGGAAGCCGAGTTGTTCCTCCAGGACGCCCCGATCGGTCCCGGCGACCGCGTGCTCGCCGGTCTGTCGGTCGCCTTCGACGCGTCCTGCGAGGAGATGTGGCTGGCCTGGCGCAACGGAGCCTGCCTGGTGCCCGCGCCGCGCGAGCTGGTGCGCACCGGCGCCGATCTCGGCCCCTGGCTGGTGCGGCGGCGGATCACCGTCGTCTCGACCGTGCCCACGCTGGCGGCGACCTGGCCGGTCGAGGCGCTGGAGGCGGTGCGCCTGCTCATCTTCGGCGGTGAGGCCGTCCCGCCGGAACTGGCCGAGCGGCTCGCCGGCAACGGCGACGCGACGCGCGAGGTGTGGAACACCTACGGCCCCACCGAAGCCACCGTCGTCGCGTGCGCCGCGCGCTTGGACGGCCGATGGCCGATCCGAATCGGATTGCCGCTCAACGGCTGGGACCTGGTCGTCGTGGACGCGGCGGGTAACCCGGTGGCCGAGGGGGAATCCGGCGAATTGGTGATCGGCGGCGTCGGACTCGCCCGCTACCTGGACCCGGTCAAGGACGCCGAGAAGTACGCCCCACTGCCGTCCGTCGGCTGGGAGCGCGCGTACCGCAGCGGCGACCTGGTGCGCAACGACAGCGCCGGTCTGGTCTTCCTCGGCCGCGCCGACGATCAGATCAAGCTGGGTGGGCGGCGCATCGAGCTCGGCGAGATCGACAACGCTCTGCAGCACCTGCCCGGCGTCACCGGCGCCGCGGCGGCCATCCGGACCACCAAAGCGGGCAACAAACTTCTGGTCGGCTATCTGACCGGGCCGGGACCGGATTTCGATGCCAAGGCCGCGCGCGCCGTCCTCGCCGGCCGGCTTCCGGCGCCGCTGGTACCCCGGCTCGCCGTGGTCGCGGAGTTGCCCACCCGCACCTCCGGCAAAGTCGACCGCGACGCGCTGCCATGGCCGCTGCCCAACGCCGCCGATGACGACGACGACAACGAGCTGACCGGCACGGCCCTGTGGATCGCCGGGCTCTGGGATGCCATCCTCGGCGCCGAGGTCGGCGATCTCGACGCGGATTTCTTCGACCTGGGCGGTGGCTCGCTCGCGGCGGCGCAGTTGGTCACCGCACTGCGCGAACGGTATCCGCAGATCGCCGTCGCCGATGTCTACGATCACCCCCGCCTCGGCGCGCTCGCCGAACTGCTGGAGCAGACCACGCCCGCCGTGGCCGTCGCCGACCGGACGGTGCGGCCGACGCCGTGGCTCGCGCAAGCCGCGCAGGTGCTCGCCACCATTCCGCTCACCACGCTCACCGGACTGCAGTGGTTCACCTGGCTGGCGATCGTCGGCAATATCGCGGCCTGGTCCGGCTCGCTGCCGTGGCTGCCTCGGCTGTCCTGGTGGTGGACGCTGGTCGCGTTCCTGCTGTTCATCTCGCCGCTCGGCCGCATGGCGATCTGCGTGGCGGGCGCGCGGCTGCTGCTGCGCGGGGTCCGGCCGGGGCGTTATCCGCGCGGCGGTTCGGTGCATCTGCGGTTGTGGGCGGCCGTGCGGCTGTCCGAGGCCAGCGGCGCGGAGAACCTGTCCGGCGCCCCGTGGATGGTGCCGTTCGCCCGCGCGCTCGGCGCGAAGATCGGCAAGGGCGTCGATCTGCACAGCCTCCCGCCGGTGACAGGGATGCTCGAACTCGGCGACGGCTGCAGCGTCGAGCCGGAGGTCGATCTGTCCGGCTACTGGATCGACGGCGACGTGGTGCATCTCGGCCCGATCGTCGTCGGCCCCGGCGCGGTGGTCGGTTCCCGTTCGATCCTCTTGCCCGGCACGAAGATCGGCAGGAACGCCGAGGTGGCGCCCGGCTCCGCGGTGGCGGGCAAGGTGAAGGCGGAACAGGGGTGGGCCGGTTCGCCCGCGGTGAAGGTGGGCAAGGCGCAGCACCGCTGGCCCGCGCACACGCCCGCTCGGGCCCGGCGCTGGGTCGGCGTGTTCGGCATCACGTCGATGGCGTTGGCCGCCATGCCGATTCTCGGCATCGGAGCCGGTGGCGCGATCCTCGCCTGGTTCGTTCGCGACACCCGCACGCTCGCGGACGGTGTCGCGCGTGGGTTCGCCGTCCTGCCCCTCGCGACCCTGCTGAGCCTGGGGGTCTACGCCGCGGCGACCGTCGTCGCGGTCCGGCTGCTGAGCATCGGCCTGACCGAGGGCTACCACCCGGTGCGCAGCCGGGTCGGCTGGCAGGCATGGGCCACCGAGCGCCTGCTCGATTCCGCGCGTACCTTCCTGTTCCCGCTGTACGCCAGCCTGCTCACCCCGGTGTGGCTGCGTTTGCTCGGCGCGAAGGTCGGCAAGAGCGTCGAGGCGTCCACGGTGCTGCTGCTGCCGAAGTTCACCACCGTCGCGGACGGCGCGTTCCTGGCCGACGACACCATGATCGCCGGTTACGAACTCGGCGGCGGCTGGCTGCACATCGGCGCGGCGAAGGTCGGCAAGCGCGCCTTCCTCGGCAACTCCGGCATGACCGCCCCCGGGCGGCGGGTGCCGAAGAACGGGTTGGTCGCGGTGCTGTCGGCGGCGCCGTCCAAAGCGAAGCCGGGTTCGTCCTGGCTGGGCAGCCCGCCGGTCCGGCTGCGCCGCGCCGCGGAGAACGCCGACACCGCGCGCACCTTCGATCCGCCCGCCCGCCTGCGCGTCGCCCGCGGCTTCGTCGAGACCTGCCGCTTGATCCCCGTTCTGGTGACCTTCGCGATCGGTCTCGGCGTGCTGTGCGCCCTCGCCTGGCTCGCGCAGACCTTCGGCCACCTGGCCGCCGGGCTGCTCAGCGGGCTGGTGCTGCTCGCGGCCGGCGCCGTGGCGGGGGCGAGCTCGGTGGCTGCCAAATGGTTGCTGGTGGGGCGTATCCGCGCCGAGGAGCATCCGCTGTGGAGTTCGTTCGTCTGGCGCAACGAGGTCGCCGACACCTTCGTGGAAACGGTTGCCGCGCCGTGGTTCGCGCGCGCCGCGACCGGGACGCCCGTCCTGAATCTCTGGCTTCGGGGCCTCGGCGCCCGGATCGGGCGCGGGGTATGGTGCGAGTCCTACTGGCTACCGGAGGCGGACCTGGTGACTCTCGGCGACGGCGCGACCGTGGAACGCGGCTGTGTGGTGCAGACCCACCTGTTCCACGACCGGATCATGGCCATGGACACCGTCACCCTGGGCGCGGGCGCCACCCTCGGCCCGCACTGCGTGGCCCTGCCCGCGTCGACGCTCGGCGACGGCGCGACCATCGGCCCGGCTTCCCTGGTGATGCGCGGTGACGCGGTGCCGGCCTCGACGCGCTGGTGGGGCAACCCGATCGCGCCTTGGTTCACGGGCGACCCCGGGGCGCGCTGATGGCGGGCAAGTTCTACGAAGCCCCCATCGACGAGTACCTCCCGCAGAACGGCAACCGGGGGTACCGGGTTTCCCGGTACGAGCTGGAGCTGACCTATCGGGTGTCCGCCAACCGGCTCACCGGACGCGCCGCCGTCACCGCCGTGACCACCGAGGCGCGCACCCGGTTCGCGCTCGACCTCGGACAGGCACTGAGCGTGTCGAAAGTGTCGGTCAACGGGATCAAGGCCGCGAAATTCGCCCATCAGCACGGCAAGTTGGTCGTCACCCCGGCACAGCGGATTCCGGCCGGCGGCGTGCTCGCGCTCGTGGTGCAGTACGGCGGCACACCGAAACCGGTGCGCGGGCCATGGGGCGAGGTGGGCTGGGAAGAACTCACCGAAGGCGCGATCGTGGCAAGCCAGCCCAATGGCGCGGCGTCCTGGTTCCCCTGCGACGACCACCCGAGTTCAAAAGCCAGCTACCGGATCTCGATCACCACCGATTCGCCGTACTACGCGGTGGCCAACGGGACCCTGCTGCGCAAGCAGACCAAGTCCAGTCAGACCACCTGGGTGTACGAGCAGGCCGAGCCGATGTCGAGCTACCTGGCCACGATCCAGATCGGTCACTATCGCAAGCACCGCGTCGGTTCTTCGCACGCCCCGGTGCCGATGCACGCGATCCTGCCGCCGCGGCTGCGCGCCGCCTTCGACCACGACTTCGCTCGTCAGCCGAGGATGCTCGAGGTCTTCAGCGAGAAATTCGGTCCCTACCCGTTCGCGGACTACACCGTGGTCGTGACCGACGACGAGCTGGAGATTCCGATCGAAGCCCAAGGCATCTCCATCTTCGGCGCCAATCACTGCGACGGCCGCCGCGGCGCGGAACGGCTGGTCGCACACGAGCTGGCGCACCAGTGGTTCGGCAACAGCCTGACCATCCGGCAGTGGCGGGACATCTGGCTGCACGAAGGCTTCGCCTGCTACGCGGAATGGATCTGGTCGGAGGCGGCGGGCGGGCCCACCGCCGACCAGCTGGCCCGCGCCGCGCGGCACAACCTGGCCCGCGAACCCCAGGACATCGTCATCGGCGATCCGGGACCGCAACGCATGTTCGACGATCGCGTCTACAAGCGGGGTGCGCTCACCCTGCACGCGCTACGCCTGGAACTTGGCGACTCGGCCTTCTTCGACCTGCTCCGGGAATGGACCATTCGCTACCGTCACTCGTCGGTGACCACGGAGGAATTCACCGACCTGGCCGGGCACTACAGCCTGGTGTCACTGCGCCCACTCTGGGACAGCTGGCTGCTCGCCGAGCGACTACCGCAGCTGCCGCCCCACGGCGGCGCGTCGACGGCCTGATCAGAACACCAGGTATCGCGCGGCGAGTTCCTCGACCAGTGGATGGTCCTCCGGCACGTTGGCCAGCGCGTCCAGGTCGGTCGCCACGGCGATCTGGCGTGGGTCGTCGCGCTCGGCGTCCCGCGGATCCTCGATGAGCTGGCGCAGCAACTTCTCCCGCACCCGGGTCTTCAGCGAATCGTTCATACCTGGGGGCTGCCCGCCCATGCGCGTGTTACACGGGTGTGAACAGGGTTCCCCACGGCGTATTGCGTACGACGGTGTAGATCGCCAGCAACGCGAAGAATGTCCACATGGTGGTCCGGCTGATCGACGGCAGCCGCATCTTCCGGCCGCGCCACGCTTGCGCCGTCCAGTCCAGCACCCAGACCGCGAAGGCGAGAACCAGCGGCAGCGCGAGCAAGTTGCTGTGCAGGGCATCGATGACATGCCCGTCGGTGAGATTGTGCACGGCGCGCATCCCACCGCAGCCGGGGCAATACCAGCCGGTCAGGGCGTAGACCGGACAGGTGCCGTAGGAGCCTTCGACGTGCGGGTCGCGCACGTGCAGCAGCAGGCCGACACCCACGCCGACGCCCGCCACCAGCAGCGGGAGCGCCGCCCCGCGCCACCCGGTCTTCGGCTCGGTTCCCGGGTCCGTCACCGGGGCGGAGGCAGGATGCGCGATGTCCACCAGTCAACGGTAACCGGGCGGTGACATGCGCCGCTACGGCGCCGACTCCGATCCACACGACGCTGCCCGGGGTGCCGTCCCCGTGGTGCTCGCTGAGATGAAGCGTCGCCTCGGTCCGGGAGACCTGCGCGTAGAGGGGGAACTCGGCGCGAACCGGTGCTCCCAGTCCACGGCGAAGCCCAGGTAGTCCTGGTAGAACGCATAGGTCCGCGCGACGTCGAACCTGCGCACGACGGGTATCGGAGCGGCGAACTCGATGGCGGCCATGCCGCGATCTTGGCATCGAGGCCCGACAACCTCGGAAAAAGCACGTACGACTTTTTCTGCCGAAATGATCTTTTGCCGTACGAATCCGGGGGTACTCCCCGATATAGACCACGAACACCGGCGTGCAGCGCTAACACTAGCAAGCACCGTTGCTTGCACTGTACGGTGACGGTGGACACAAAGGAGTGCCTGATGCTGGTGAAGTCGATGAAGACGCTGGCGGACGCGTACAACGGTGCGCTGACCGCCGACTACCGCGCCGGACTGCGGTCCCGCACCTTCCGGACCGCGTCGTTGAACGCGCCCACCGCCCGCCACGCGGTCATTCCGGTCACCACCAAAGACGGCGCTCGCCTGCGGGTGCACGCGTACGGTCCGGCCAAGGGCGATGTCATCGTGCTGATCCACGGCTGGAGCTGCAGCATCGAGTACTGGAACCCGCAGATCAACGCGTTCGCCGACCGGTACCGGGTGGTCTGCTACGACCAGCGCGGCCACGGCGCGAGCGAGCCGGGCAAGACCCTGCCCAGCAAAGAGTCGCTGGCCGACGATCTCTCGGCCGTGCTGGCTGCCACGCTGCGTCCAGGACAGCGTGCCGTGCTGGTCGGCCACAGCATGGGCGGTATCACCGTGCAGGCGTGGGCGGCTCGCTATCCGGAGCAGGTCCGCAAGCAGGCCGCGGCCGCCGTCCTGTTGAACAGCACGTCGGGCAACATCCGCTACGACACGGATCTGCTTCCCCTGCTCAACAAGCCGTTGACGTTGGCGGATCGCCCCCTCACTCTGTTCGGCGCCAGCGTGCGGATGCCGATGATCGTCGCGGAGACACTGCTGACCGCCCCGGTCCCGCTGCCGGGCGGCTGGCCGACCAGCGCGCTGCTCAAAGCCCGCGTGATGACCCCGCACGCGACCGCGGACCAAGTGGAGTTCGCGCTCGGCATCGTGCGCTCGTGCAGGCCGCTCACCCGCGGCAGGCACGCCGCCGCACTCGCCGACATGGATCTCGCCGAAGCCGCCGCCGCTCTCACCGTGCCCACCACGGTGATCGCGGGCGCCCACGACCGCTTGCTGCCCGAACGCATGTCCCGCCGCATCGCCGATGCGCTCGCGGAAACCGGTCACCTGGCCGCCTACCACGTCTGGCCCACGGGGCACTTGGGCAATATCGAAGCCGCCGATCGCTTCAACGCGGAACTGGCCGCCATCGCCGAGAGCGCACACCTGCACTCCGCGGCCGCGGGCTGACCCCGGCGAACGCTGCTCCTGGGCGGGACTGAGGCCCCGGTCGAGGAGCAGCGTTTCCGAACCACGATCGGCCCGCCCCGCCACAATCTCCAACCGGCGGTCGCTTGTCTTGAATTGCCGGGCACTCCGGTGCCGGATCACGGCTACTCAACGCACCCCACATAGGCTCCCGTTAACACTCCGCGAACTCATGTCGACACAGCAGACAGACAGTTTCGGTCCGACGAAGGGAGCAGCGGGTGAATGTTCGGCATCGTGTGGCGGTCTTGGCCCTGTCCATCGGCGCACTCGGTGCGACCGCCCCGGCGGTATCCGCGCTCCCCCTCGGTGTCCCCCCGGCACGAACGCTCTGCGCCGGGGGCGGCGCGGGCATCGGCATGATCGCCGCCTACTACGACCCCGACCGCAACTACTCCGGCGACCCCACGCTGTGGATCCGCCCGGAATTCGTCTTCGCGCCCGACCGGCCCGGCGGCTCCTGTGGCGTCACGGTCACGGTCTCTTGGCGTAACTCCGACACCGGGGTGTTCGGCACCCTGCCGCCGATCCGGCTCGATGACAACACACCGGCCGAGGAGAACGTCGCAGGCGCCTGGGTGCCGGTGTCCATTCCCTCCGGTCTGGGGCGCGTGGAAGTTCTGATCGCGACGGACGCGCCCCACGTCCCCGGAAAGGGAGTCTTCGTCGTGACGTAGACCATGCGCCCGGCGCTACGACGTGCTCCCACCCGGATCCGGGCCAGCGGCGCCGGGCCCCTCGGCCGTCTGACGCCGCCGGCCCCCGCACGTGGCGACCCATGTGCTCAGGCCGCGACGCGATGCGGATCGTCTCTCAGCCGGCGGCGCGGCGCGCCTTCATGCTCCGGACCCACTGCGCGACAGCCGCGACGGCCGAGAACATCGCCGTCGCTCCGGCCAGCAGCGCGGTGCCGGTGAGTTTCGCGGTCGAGAACTCGACCTTTCGAAGCCCTGGCAGCGGATATTGCCCGTTGCCCGAAGCCCATCGGATCACGTAGCCGACCTGAGTGCCGAGGTCGGTGGGCGGGCCGGAGCCGATCATGGAGCGCAACTCCGGTCCAGCCCCGTTGAGATAGATCAGCGTGAAAGCGATGAAAAGCGCGACCGCCACCGCCGAGCCGGTCGTCAAACGAGCCAGCGCCTCGGTGCGCGCCCAGAGATTGGCCAGCGCGGCCAGGACGGTCAAGAAGATCGCGATTGTGGCGAGAACGGCCCACTTGCCGCTCAGGTTGGAGTGAGCAGGCGGGTTCTTCGACCAGAGGCCGACGAGCGTAGTGGTGATATGGGTTTGCCCGAAGGCATTGCTCCAGATCGTGCCGTCCGGTCCTCCGGTGGCGAGCCACGGCTTGAACAGGAGGGTGAACGTGACGACGCTCCCAGCCGCGGCGCCCAGATAGCCCCAGTTGTCCCGGAGCAGTAGAGCCAGCGGTCGCAGCGCTGCCCGGAATTGCGGCGCCTTGGCTCGCAGTCGCGGCATCCTGGCCCGGAGTTTCGGCAGCCGCGCCCGAAGTTTGGCGACGTCGACCCGGCGTTTTCGAGTATCGCCCGGCGAGCGGCTCATCGAGGCTGCCTGTTGCTGCCGGTCACGACTCGCTCGCCAAGGAGTTGGCTGCACCATCTCGCTAGTCCCCCTTGACCGAATCGGTACATGGTGCGCCGTCGAACAACGGCTCGCTGACCACGGCAGCGGGCTGCCGTGCGGCCGGTTGCCGGCGAGTGGCTGTCTCCGGAGCCGTCAAGGTGTCGCCGCCCGCCTCGGCGTCGACGGCCAAGCCGGGAGTCGTCGCCTCCGGTTTCGCCACCGACAGCGGATCCGCGATGTCTTCCAAGGACTGACCTTCGGCGTTCACTCCGAAGAACCAGGCGACCAGACCACCGAAGATCATGAACCCGGCGCCGATGAGGTATCCCACCGTGAGGGGGAACCGGTCGGGACTCGGGTTGTCGGCGCCACCGACCAGGTGGCCGAAGAGGAACGGTGCGACGACCCCGCCCGCGCCCTGCGCGATGGCGAAGAAGAACGAGATGGCTTGACCGCGCAATTCGAGCGGGAAGATCTCGCTCACCGTGAGGTAGGCAGACGATGCCCCCGCGGAGGCGAAGAAGAAGATGACGCACCAGAAGAGAGTCTGGGTGACGGCGTTCAGGATGCCTGCGTTGAATGCCCAAGCGGAAATGAAGAGCAGGAAACCCGAGCCGAGATAGGTAGCGCAGATCATCTTCCTGCGGCCGATGCTGTCGAAGAGCGGGCCGAGCACCAAAGGACCGATCAGATTACCGACGGCGAACGGGAAGAAATAGTATCCCGTGTGATCGGACGGCACGTCGTAGAAATTGATCAGCACCAAGCCGACGGTGAAGAATATGGCGTTGTAGAGAAATGCCTGCGTGGCCATCATCGTGAAGCCGAGGAAGGAACGCGATGGGTACCGGCCGAAGAAGATCCTGGCCATCTGCAGGTAGGACAGCCGATCCGCGTCCACGATGTCCAAGGCTTTGCTCTCGTCGACCGGAGGGAGCTCGATTCCCTGGCTGCGCACCTGCGCTTCGATCTCATCGACGGTCCGCTCCGCTTCCTCGGCCCGCCCGTGCGTGAGCAGCCAGCGCGGGCTCTCCGGGATGTGCCTGCGCAGGAAGATGATGATGAAGCCGAGGACGGGCCCGATGAAGAATCCGATCCGCCATCCCCAGCCGGTCGGGATGAAATTCTCGTTGAACAGGATCAGGCTCGCCGCCGCTCCCAATGCCGCGCCACCCCAATAGGTGCCGTTGATCGCGATGTCCACCCTGCCCCGATACCTGGACGGCATGATCTCGTCGATCGCGGAATTGATCGCCGTGTATTCGCCACCGATTCCGGTGCCCGCGATGAAGCGGAACAGATACAACGACCACGCGTTCCACGAGAAACCGGCCAACCCGCTGCCGATCAGATAGATCGCCAGGGTCAGGATGAACAGTTTCTTGCGACCGAGCCGGTCGGTGAGCCTGCCGAACACCAAGGCGCCGACGACCTGACCGGCCAGATACCACGAAGCCATCGCACCGACCTGCCCGGACGTCAGATGCAGCGCCTCGACGTCTTGCAGCGGCCCGCCCATGCTGCTGACGATCTGGATCTCGATTCCGTCAAGGATCCAGGAGACGCCGAGCCCGACGACGATGAGCCAGTGGAACTTGGTCCACGGAAGCCGGTCCATCCGGGCGGGCACCAGACTTCGCACGACCTTGGTTTGTGTTTCCAGCACTTGACGGATCACCTCGATTTCAGAAGAAGGCCGGACCGCCGCGGGGCCTGCGGGACGCCCCTGCCCGAACGCCGCGCGGGGATCACCTCGCCCCAGGGTGACCTCGACCAGTGGGCCGAACCCGGCGCCCGGAACGCGAAAGCCCCAGCACAGCGCGGTCGTGAGCGGGAATCGCGTCTCGACATCCGCACTGGTATCGCTCCTCAACGGCCTGAGCGGAACATGGTTACGCCCGATTTACGTAGCTATTGGATCGTTGTGAATTGTGCCACTAACTGGCGGCGCATTAAAGCCCGGCATCAGTCTTCCCACTGCTGACACCACGCGGAACCCGTTGAGCGACATGGCGTATTCAGGCGTCAGGGGATCGGCGGCCAAGGTCGCACCCCCAGCCTCTCCTGCGCGTCACGCTGCGCTGACGGCCCCGACCACATCCATCGTCGGAGCCGAGCAGGTCGCCGGCTTGCCATCCAACAGTGATCCCGCCCAGATGTCAGCAGTTTCCGCTCACGGGCGGGACTATCGGCATCGTCCGGGTCGAAAGCCCGCTATGGGCTGAGCAGACCGCCTTGTTCCGCGGCCGGGGGGCCGCATCGAAGCGGTCACGCGGTCATAGAAGAGTGCGTGTTGTCGAGCCGGAAATCGAGGCCTGTTGCCGGGGTGTC
The DNA here is from genome assembly GCF_044389845.1 of Nocardia sp. NPDC019323. Classification (NCBI taxonomy): domain Bacteria; kingdom Bacillati; phylum Actinomycetota; class Actinomycetes; order Mycobacteriales; family Nocardiaceae; genus Nocardia; species Nocardia sp. NPDC019323. The sequence continues at coordinate 33,900 of NZ_JBIRYN010000013.1, read as the reverse complement.
ATGTCGGCCCCTTCCCCGGAGATACGCCACGATGGTCGCGGCGGAGTCTCGTTCGAACCTGATCGACTCGTCGAGGAACTCGGTTGCCGAGATGGCCAAGGTCGGGTCCGCGTGGCGCAGCGCGGTCACCAGGCGGCCACCGCGGTACAGGAGCGCCGGATCGCGACCGGAGGATTCCCATTCGGCGGCGTCGAATTCGGTCCGCCTGCGCCAGATCAGCGCGGCCTTCTCGTCGGAGATCCAGGTGCTCAGCCTGCGCCAGGTGAGGAGCAGATTGTGCGCGAGATGGGTGGATCGGTCGTCGACGGTGAGAATCCGGGCTCGGGTCAATCGTGCGAGGAGCCGGGAGCCGGACGGCGTCCTGGCGGCGACCCGGTCCAGCTCCATGTGCGGTAGGAAGCGGCGCACAACGCTGCCGTCGGTGTGGACCGTGACCAGGTGGAGCAGCAGTTGCCGGGAGTCGGTCTTCTCCTGATCGGAAAGCATGTCCCAGGCCGTTTCGGCCATGCGTTCCACGATGCCCGCCACGCCGCCGATCCGGGCGAGCCCTGCCACGGTCAACGTGTTCTTCTCGCGGGTCGACCAGAGTGCGCGCAAGGTCATCGAGAGCAGCGGCACGGCGCCGGGCTCGGCGAATCCCGGGTGCGCGTGGTGCGGCGGAAGCCGGTCGATCAGCGTTGACTGCAGCAATTCCGCCACACCCGGCTGGACGGTGACGCCGTGGGCGCGTGCCGGGTCGGTGATCGCCGAGGCGATGTCCTGCGGGCCGAGCGAATCCAAGGTGAGGCTGTTGTGCTCGATCGCCTCGGCCAGGACCGGATCGCCGGTGCAGGCCGCGACGGCGTCGGCGCGGATCACCAGCAGAATCTGCGCCATCTCGGAGATCTTGTGCAGTACGGCGAGGAAATGAGACACCTGCTGCGGATCCGAGCGATCGGTGAACAGGTCCTCGAACTGATCAATGATGATGAGGGGGCGGCCATTTCGGCTCGGTTTCATTCGCTCGAGCAGGGCGTCGTAAACGCGGTCGACGTTCCCATGGTCGGATGCTTCGATCAGTGACCGGATCGGATTCGCACCGGGACTCAGCAGCACGGCTTGCCGATTCGGCGCCGTCGACTGCAGCGCGGGCAGCAGTCCCGCCCGCAGCAGTGACGTTTTGCCGACCCCGGAGGCGCCGACGAGTGCGAGGTACCTGCCGGGCCCCTGCACCAGTCCGACCAATTGCTCGACGGCACGAGCCCGCCCCGCAAGAGGTGTGACCGAGGACCGATACGGGTCGAGGCCCGGATACGGGACGGTCTCGGGTGTCCCGGTCTGTTCGACGACCGGCGATCGGGCCATCGACCACAGCGCTCGCCAGCTCGGCATACTCAGCAATTCGATGGATGCGCCCGTACGACGCCGCACGCGCTCGCCGAGTTCTACGAGGACGGGAGCCAGCGTCTCGAATCGCGCTGGAACGTTGCGTCCGGCCTTCCAATCGCTGATCCGCTGCGCCGAGACCGTTACCGGCCGTGCCGCGCCCTTGGATTGCTGAGCACGCCGCTGGGCCCGCATCGCGACGCTACGCAGTGATGGGCTGTCCGCCGCGTCGTAGAGCGCCGCGAATCTGCGCGCGAACTCCTCGCGCGCGAAGTGCGCATTGTTCCCACCACTGAAGTGAACTGCTGGCCTCACGGTCAACACCGCCCCCGTTCCGCTCGTACAGGCACTCGGTTCCGCCCCCGTGCCCGAATTTGGTGTCTTACAGCTTTGGACGAGGCAGCAGCCTCGTCGGTTCCCTTCTTCTTCCGAAAGTTCTAGCAACAGATCGTGAGACGTGCCCGCGCTCTGTCAGATCGGACAGTTCGCTCGACTCCTGCCTGCGGCTTCGCTGGTTCACCGGGATGCCGCCGGGCTGCAGCAATGTGGCGAATTCTGATGTGGTCTGGGCGAGTTGGGGTAACCGGAGGGCTCCGGCGGCGGTGACGTGCCGCGCGGCGAGGACCATCTCGATGGTGCCGAGATGGGATCCGGGGCACACGCGCGTGCCCGAGCCGAACGGGAGATAGACGTGCCTGCGCTGGCCAGCGGCTCCGCTGGACCAACGATCGGGGTCGAAGTGGTCCGGCTCGGTCCAGTACCGATGATCTCGGTGCAGCAGATATGGGCACATAACCACCTCGTGACCGGGTTTCATCCGAAAACCCGCCACCTCCGTGGGGCGAACGGCGGTGCGCGAAAGAATCCACTGCGGAGGGTGCAGGCGCAGTGTCTCCCGGATCACCGAGAGTGTGTAGGCGGCTTCGGTCGGCAAGCCCGCGGCGGTCAACCGGCTGCGTCCCAGCTCGTCGGTGACCCGCGCTCGGATGTCCGCGTGGGTGCCCAGACGAAGCAGCAGCCACGACAGGGCGACGCCGGGAACGCCGGGCGCGGCGAACATCGCCATCCGCAGCACCGCGAGGATCTGAGCCTTCGACCTCGGTTCGGCGTCGTGCAGCAGGACATCGAGCAGGTCGCGCGGCGCGGCGGGTCGCGGCGAGTGCGCACGCGATCCGATACATTCGGCCAGCAGCGCCATCAGTTCCCGGTTGGCCGAATCCGCCGCGGCCGCAGCGGGTCTGGGCAGCCAGCGCACCCGGGCCTCGGCGCGATCGATGGTGTCATAGGAGCTGGCGAAGAGATTCGTGGCGGCAGTGTGTATGTCGTCGATCAACGACTGTGTTTCCGCATCGCCGCCGAAGCAGAAGTCGGCGATCCCCCGGCCGCAGAGATCGCGGCATGTTCCGACCAATTCGGTTCCGAGGCCGGCCAGATCCGCGGGGAGCCAGTGGGGCGATCGCGCGATGTGGGCGTCGACGATGTCAGCCCGGAAGCCGCGCCACAATTCACGCCGGACCGTCATCCAAGCGGGAAGCCGGGCCAGTCGCGCCGCGCGGCCTCGTGCTCCGGCGATGCCACCCGAATCGATGACGAAGTTAGTGTTCGTTTCCGCGAGCACGCGGTGCACAGTGTCCGGTTCGAACACCGCGATGACCCCGCTGGCGAGCCGGGCGCCGTCTCCGCCGGTGCGCTGAGCCTGCCGGAGCCAGGACAGCGGATCGCGCCGGAATGCGGCGAGATCTCCGACGGAGCCCCCCTTCCCGATCAGTGAACGGGCGGCCATTGATCGCACGTGTAGTACAGGTAAGCCCGAGCGACCCGCGCTCGGGTGAGCCGAAGGAACCAAGCGGTGGCAATATCTCGCATAGTGTGAACCAGTCCAATTCTGAAAGGAGGATCGATCGGTACCTGGGAAGAATGGCACGCGCGGGATCGTGGTTCAATGACGGCTGCCGGAATTATCGAGTTCTCGCAGGCCAGTTGCGATGGAAAGTCGTCCGGTCCGGACATGGTGCCGCGGACGAGCCTGCGCATCGAGCTCGCGGCCCGGCACGCGAGCGGAGCGCGGTGACACCGGGCACGATGCCGGACCGGATCACGTCATGCGGAACATCAAGCGCATCCTCGCTGGTGAGCGTGGTCGTACGGCGGGGCGGTTGTCCGGTCCGGACAGCATTTTCGGACCGTTGACCTGCGCTGGCGTCCTCGGTTCGAACTCTCCTATTGAAAAGCGCCGATGGCCGCCATACCGTTCGGTCCAGAAAGCTTCTCGAGAACCACCAGCCGTGGGAGTCGGCGTGTCGTTCGCCAAGGAGTCGGGGAGGAAGCGGTGGGAAGGAAAAGTGTGCCGCGTCTTTCGGCGATCCGAATTATCGCCGCCAATTTTTTCATGGGCGGAAATTCAAAATTCCGCTTGTCCGAGCGGCCAGTTCGGAGAATTTCTATTCCCCGGTTACCGGTGTTTCGACTGATCGATTCCTTCGGGCGCTGGCGGTCGATCCGCCGCGCGGGGGGATATCGGCCAGGCGTCGCCCCAAGCCACGTCTCTTGCCCCGCGATACGCCGCGCCGTGTCGCTTGGAGACGAGAGCTTGCCGCATGCCGTCGTCGGCCGTGCAGACCTGCAGCGTGACCAAGCCCTTGCGTTTGACCGGATGCCGCAGGATGCGGCCCGGGGCGGGGGCGTGCGCGGTCCGGGACGCGATCACATAGCAGAACTTCTCGTCCTCATGGCCGAGTTCGCCGCCCTTCAACCGCCGGTGCAGGGAGGTGCGGTTGATGCGCGTGCTGAAATGGCACCAGTCCGTCCCCTCGGCCAGCGGGCACACGTGCTGATGCGGACAGGGGGCCACGACAGTCAGCTCGGCCTCGATCAAGATGTCGCGGGCGGCGAGGATTCTGCGGTGGCCGTCCGGAGTTCCAGGCTCGATGATCGCGACCACGTCCGCCCCCTCGGCCGACCGAGCCACCAGGTCGGCTTGGTCTGCCGCGGAAAGTTCGCTCAGCACGTAGGAGATGGTGACGAGGTCGGCCGCGCCGAACGGTTCCCGAGCGGCGAACGAGGTGCGCCGCCACGCGGCGGAGCGCATCGCCGCGGTGGTAGCGCCGGCCGCGAGTTCGTGCCCCAGCCGCAGCGCTTCCTCCACCTGATCGAGAATGGTCACCTCCGCCAAGGAGGGGAACAGATCTGCCGCTGCCCACAACGCCGCGCCGGTGCCCCCGCCGATGTCGAGCATCGTCCCGGGTCGGAAGCCGGGCGCTCGGTCGGCGAACCGCTCCAGCGCGCTGCGCACCGCTGCCCACGTGGCAGGCATGCGATAGGCGGCGTAGGCGGTGACGTCTGCGGTCGAGGCGAGAATCGGCGACGCTGCCGGGCGTGGGTCCCGGTACCGCGCGATCAGCCGTTCGACCGAGGCGGCGAGCTGCCGCTGGGGAACGCCCGCGCATGCCCGGTCGAGGGCCTCGACGAGTTCGACGGGCAGTTCCACCCGAGAAAACTCCTTCGGTCGGTGATGGCTGGCCCGTCATTCTGGCACGGCCTCTCCGCCAGCCGCGTCTCAGCGCGCGGCGCCCCGGGGCTGAGGTAGCGCGTGGAGGGCCAGGAGGGCGGTGTCGTCCTCCACTCCCGGCCCGAAGGAGTCGAGCAATTCCCGGATCGCTTCGATGCAGCCGGAGGCCGTGACGGGCGCCAGCGCGCGAGCGAAGTCGGCGAGGGCTCGGTCGCCGTAACGACCGCCGTTCTCCGTGACGCGAGCTTCGGTGAGTCCGTCCGTGTAGAGCAGCAGCGTGTCCCCGGCTTCGAGCCGGAAACTCCTGGTGACGATGTGGGCATGCGGGATGGCCCCGATCAGCTGGCCACCCCACGTGTGCATCTCCTCCACGTCGCCGTCGGCACGCAGGAGCAGCGCGGGCGGGTGCCCGCCGCCGGCCAAGGTGATGTCACAACCCTCGCGATCGGGTGTGGGCCGGATGAGCCCGAAGATGATCGTGCAGAAGCGGGGCCTGTGCCCGTGGTGTCGCTCGGTGAGCGTGGCGTTGAGCATGTCGAGCACCGCGGCCGGGTCATGGGTGTATGCGGTGGCCGTGCGCAGTGTGTACCGGGCCAGTGAAGTGAGTGCGGCGGCGGGGGCTCCCTTGCCGCAGACGTCGCCTAGGAACATTCCCCAGGTGTCGGCACTAATGGGGAACAGATCGTAGAAGTCGCCGCCCACCTCGTCGACGGAGGCGATGTGGTAGTACGCGGCGACCTCGAGGCCGGGAACTTCGGGCAGGTCGGGTGGCAGCAGAGTGGTCTGCAAAGTGGCGTTCAGACGCTGCAGGCGTTCGCGCTCCTGCTCGGCTTCGCGCCGTGCCCGCAGCAGCTCCGTCTCGTAGGCCCGGCGCTCGCGGGCGTCGAAGACGGTGGTGCGGATCAGTAGCGGTTGCCCCTCTCCGCCGGTTTTGACGTGCGAACTCACCAGGACGGGTAGTCGGCCACCGTCGGCGGTCTTCATCTCGAGGGCGATGCCGCGAATGTCGCCCTGCATCCGGAGCAGCGGTGCGAAATGGGTTTCGTGATAGAGGCGACCACCCACGGTGAGCAGGTCGGAGAAGTGTTTGCGGCCGACCAGTTCGTCGCGCCGCCAGCCGAGCCAGTCCAGGAGCGTGGCGTTCACTTTGGCGATGCGGCCGTCCAGCGAGGTGGAGAGGTATCCGCAGGGGGCGTTCTCGTAGAGGTCCTCGGCGCTGTCCTCCAGTAACGCGGCGAACACCGCGTCGTCGTCCGTCCCCGCTCCGAGAGCACTGCCGCCCTCTCGGTCGCCCGCCTCGCCCGTCATCCGGTTTCGGCGGCGAAGGCGGCGATGGCGGCGGCGGTCTCGGCGGGAGAACTGAGCTGGGGGCAGTGTCCGGTCGCGGTGAGCGTGACCAACCGGCTGCCCCGGATCCGTTCGTGCACGAACGCCCCGACTTCGGGCGGGGCGATGGCGTCGGCGGAGCATTGCAGGATCAGCGTGGGTACGCCCACCTCGTCCAGATCGTCCCGGTTGTCGGAGAGGAACGTGACCCGGGCGAACACGCGCGCGATCTCCGGGTCGGTGCGACAGAAACTGTTGGTGAGTTCTTCGGCCAGCTCCGGACGGTCCGGGTTGCCCATGATGACCGGCGCCATCGCACCCGACCAGCCCAGATAGTTCGCATCGAGCGCTTCCAGGAGTTCCTCGATGTCGGCGGCGCTGAAACCGCCCCGGTACCCGGTCACCGGATCATCGATGAAGCACGGCGAGGGCGTCACCAGGACCAGTCCGGCGAATGCCGCGGGCTCGCGTGCGGCGGCGAGCACGCCCATCGTCGCGCTGACCGAGTGCCCCACGAAGACCACCGGCCCCAACTCCAGCCCGCGAAGCAGCGCCAGCACATCCTCCACGTAGCCGTCCATGCTGGAATACCGCGACGGGGTCCACGCCGAGAGATCCGAGCGGCCCGCGCCCACGTGGTCGAACAGGACGACGGTGAAGTCGCGCTCGAGAACCGGCACGACCAGCCGCCACATGTGCTGGTCACACCCGAAGCCGTGGGCGAGCACGACCACCGGCGCGCCGATCTTGCCGCGCACGCTCACATGGTTCCTGCTCAATAACTCCACACAGACACCTTCGCAGAAAACCCACGCGCGCGCTCACCCCGGGGTTGCCCTGGTGAGTGACATCGACGCGGAGCCTCCGTCGACAGCGGAGGACGCCGGGCCCGTCGCACCGCGAGCCGCTACCTGCTCGGCGTCACACCGGCCGGCCGCCGGACACTGCCCTCGAGGCTTCACCGGCAAAACCGAGACTCCGGACCACGAGCATGCGCCCACCCTCGAACAGCGGACGCGAGAACTGGCCGAACCGCGAACGCATCAGATCGGCGAGCTGGCTGTCCCAGCCCGACACTGCCCATCATGGTTCGGTCCATGACGCCGAGAAGTGGCTTCGCTGTGCCGAATTCAACTTCCTCGGAATGTCGCCCCTCGCCCGAGTTCTCGTTCATCGGGCTGCCGTGTACACACGAGCTGGATCGACATCTCGTTTCCGTCTCGCCGGTGCGGGTAGCTCCGAAGAGGAATCAGCGCGATCGTCGGCATCGGTTGGACGTTCGGCGGAGGAGGAGAGGGATCTTCGGTGTCAGGGTTGTGGGCTGCGGGTGGCTGGGGGCTTCTGGCCGGATCCGCCTTGCTGGCAGGAGCTTTGGTCGGCTATTTCGCGCGCATCCCGACGAAGATCATCGCCAGCATCATGGGTTTCGGTAGCGGAGTGCTCCTGTCGGCGGTGTCGTTCGAACTGATCGCCGAAGCTCACGAACGCGCAGGGCTGGCACCAACGGCACTCGGCGCGGTGACCGGGGCGGTGAGCTACACCCTGGCGAACCTGGCTTTGGCGCGCCGCGGCGCCCGGCACCGCAAACGCTCCGGAGATCAGCAGCCCAGCGAATCCGAACAATCCGGCTCCGGCACCGCCATCGCCTTGGGCGCGCTGCTCGATGGCGTCCCTGAGTCCATCGTCATCGGCACCAGCCTGCTCGGCGGCGGAGCCGTCAGCATGGTGACCGTAGCCGCGGTGTTCATCAGCAACATCCCCGAAGGCCTGTCCAGCGCGGCGGGAATGCGCCGAGGAGGCCGTTCCCGGCGCTATGTGTTCACCCTCTGGGGCGGGATCGCGATCATCAGCGCGGTGGCCGCGATGTCGGGCTACGGACTGCTCGGCGGCGCCCAGCCTGCCGTGCTCGCCGCGATCACCGCCCTGGCCGGTGGCGCGATCCTGTCCATGATCGCCGACACCATGATCCCCGAAGCATTCGAACACGCCCACCTGTGGGTCGGACTGATCACGGTGGCCGGATTCCTCACCGCGTTCAGCCTGTCGCAACTCGAGCGATAACCGCTGAGCACGATTCTCCGCCCCGACGCCGCCCGGCGGGATCGACTCGCCGTGGTGACCCGACGAACACGCCGACCTCACGTCCGCCGGCCCCGCGTCGTCGAGGTGGTGTCCGGTGACGGTTTCATTTGAATGCTGGCGGGTAGCTGACCGTTATGACAGCGATGCGAAACCGACCAACCCGAATCGCAGGGGCGGAGTGGGGAACCGCAGTCCTGGCCCTGTTCACCTGCTTGGTTCTCTCCTTTGGCATCACCGCCCTCACCGGCTCCGCCGGCACCGCAGCCGCGGCCACAGCGTTGCTGGCCGCGGCGATCTCGGCGACGTCGAAGATTCTTCCTTACTCGTGATATCGCCGCACCGACTCGACCGGCGATTGCTTCCGTCAAGTGCGCCGAGGGGGTGCACCGACGCCTTCCGGTCGCCAGCCGGTTCGCCGGCGGCCTAGGCCCTACGACACAGCGGAGTCTGCCGACCGCTGGGGCAGTATGGCCGACGCCCCGTTTCCCTCGCGCAGGTATGGGTAGCCCGAACAAGCAACGCGCGGAACCCCCTGTTGCCGAAGGGGTTCCGCGATCGATGACAATGCGGTGCCGAGTTCGTCGGGCACGGCTGGAGTCGTGTCGCCGGAACTGGGCTCGACCCGATGGGAGGAACGATGGCTGGTGCGTGGATGAAGGTTATCGCCGCGGCGGCACTGGCTTGCGGCCCCGTCTCGGTCGGCGCAGGCACCGCGGCCGGTGTTCCGCAGTTACCGCCGCCGCCGATCGGCGGTGGGTCCGGCATCGTGATCGACGACGAAGCCGAATGCACGCTCACCACCATCGGCTACGACGCGGCAGGCCGATTGGTAGGTCTGACGGCGGGCCATTGCGGTGAACCGGGAGCGCGCGTCACGTCCGTCACCTATCCCAGCTACGGGGTGCTCGGACGGTTCGTCTACGCCGATCACGAACTGGACTACGCCGTCATCGACTTCGACGCCACGCGAGTGGCTCCGGCCCGGGACGTCGGTGGGTTTCGCATCGAGAATCTCGGCGCTCCCGCGCAGTTCCCCGACATCGTCTGCAAGAAGGGCCGGACCACCGGCCAAACCTGCGGTGTCGCCTGGGGCGACATGATGGGCGACAGCCGGGACACCTGGACCCAGATGTGCGTGCTCAAAGGCGACTCCGGCGCGCCGGTGGTGATCGGTTCGACCCTGGTCGGAATGGTCAACGCCTACTTGGGCATGGGTTGTCTCGGACCCGAAGTGGGAACCGACATCAACGCCATCCTCACCGACATCGACGCCCGCAACGACATAGGCGCCGGATTCCGGCCCATCTGAACTGCATCGCCGAGCAATGCGGGCCTGCGGGCGTGTCCGACCACGCTATGCGCCCGGTTTTCAGCGTGGACCCGTTCGGAAATCGAGGACCGCGCATGCGCGGGATACACGGTCAGCGGCGGCAACGGTCTGCGGCCTCCGTGCAGGATGCCCTCGCCGATGTGCGGAAAGAGTGAGCGACGAACCCTGCTCAGCGAGCGACGGATAGGTTCCAGCGTCGTCCGTGCTCGGGCTTGTTCCGGACCTCGTGTGTCAGTGCGAACGCCGCCCAGGCGTCGTCGCCGACTTCGATGGTGACCTGAACTCAGTGCTCGAGCACTTCGAACTGGCGAGCACCCTCCCGGCGGCGGCCGCCGATGTCAGCGGGCGAATCGGCGAGATCATCGACCGCTCGATGTCACACCCCGACGCGCTGTGTCGTCATCGAGGTGAACCCATCCGAACCACCGAGAAACCGGGAAATCGCCATGAGCACCGCATATGTCGTCGTCACCATCGCCGCTGCCGCCTGGGTCGGCTTCTCGGCATTCTCGCTGCTGCGGCGGGCAGCGTTCGTCGTGGACCCGCTGGTGGAATACGGTGTGCCGCAATCGTGGTGGACCCCATTGGGATTGGCCAAGGCCGCCGGAGCGCTCGGGTTGCTCGTCGGCCTCTTCGTTCCCGCGGTCGGAGTCGCCGCGGCCATCGGCCTGATCCTTTACTTCGCAGGCGCGGTGATCACTGTGCTGCGGGCCCGCTCGTACAAGACCGTGGCGTTTCCGATGCTGTACTTGATTCCGGTCGCGATCGCGCTGAGGCTGGGCGTCACCGCGTAAGGAAGACGACGGCACCCCGCGAACCGGGTCCCGGTGGACCGGCGCGGGGTCCGGCGTGTATATCCGCGCGCGAGCCCGATGGTCCCGCCGAACTGCCCCACCGTAGGCATAGACGAGGTCACCACGGGTACGAAGCAATCATCGAAATTGGTGGCGCGTCTGGCTTGACGCATCTTCAGCGCCTCCGCGACGTCGACCTTGCCGACGAACTCGGCCCACCCTTGGGCCACCGGCCTACGCGTTGAACGTCTCCGAGGACTGACGGCGCTTACCGTCGGGATCGCGGGAGTAAAAGCAGCCTGTAGACGACGCGGCAAGCAGGTGCAGCGGCCCTGTGCACTTTCCGGCTCGTCGGAAGGTACGTCGCGGTTGATGACCACGGTGCAGACACCAGGTCCGTACCAGGCGGCCGGAACCACCGTGACCTGGCTGTTTGATTGAGCCGCCTGGGGGAATCGAACCCCCGACCTTTTCATTACGAGTGAAGCGCTCTACCGACTGAGCTAAGGCGGCGTGCCTTTCGGCCAGGGCAGTCTATCGTCTCTTCCGCCCGATCGCGAAAACGGGTGGTCACGGTCATTGTGCGCGGGCTGCGATGAGGGCGGCGGCCATGGCGGCGAGGGCGAAACGGGGTTTGACGTTCTGGTCGAGCGCGGTGCGACAGGCGAGAACGGCCTCGATGGACTTCAGCAGGCCCTCCGGGCGCATGCGGTCGGCCAGATCGTGGATCTCGTCGGTCAGGTCGGGGTGGGTGAGCGCTACGCCGGAGCCGAGCCGGGTGGCCCCGAACCGCACCGCGAGCGCGTCGCGATAGACGCCCGCGACGTCGATCAGGGCGCGATCGAGGGCGTCGCGGCCGGTGCGGGTGGCGCGGGATTTCTGCCGCCGCTCGAGGTCCTTGAGCACGCCCGCGGAGCCGCGGGTGGCGCTGGCCGCGCCCTTGCCGGTGCCGCCCGCGCCGAGCGCGGTGGCGAGTTCCTCGCGCTCACGTTCGTCGCGGACCGCGCTCATCTGCTTGGCCTCGTCGTCGGCCGCGCGCACCAGCTCGTCGGCGGCGGCGTAGGCCGCACCGGGCTTTCCGACGGCCGTGACCAAGGCCAGGGCACGCTGCCTGCGGGCTCGCGCCTCCTCGTCGGTGGCGAGCCTGCGGGCACGGCCGACATGCCCGCCGCTGATGGACGCGGCCCATGCCGCGGTCTTCTCGTCGAGGTTGTCACGCTCCCGCAGCACCCGCGCGACGGCGGCCACCGACGGCGTCACCAGGTGCACATGCCTGCAGCGGGAGCGCAGCGTGATCGAGATGTCCTCGGGGTCGACCGAGGGCGCGCAGAGCAGGAAGACCGTCCGGTCCGGCGGCTCCTCGACCACCTTGAGCAGCACATTGCCCGCCGCCTCGGTCAAGCGGTCGGCATCCTCGATGACCACCACCTGCCAGCGCCCGGTGCTCGGCCTGCGCGAGGCGACCTGCACGATCTCGCGCATCTCCTTGGTACTGATGCTCAGCCCCTCGGGCACCACCCGGCGGACGTCGCCGTGCGTGCCGGCCATGGTCGTGGTGCAGGCGTGACACCTGCCGCACCCCGGCGTGGCCGGGTCGGTGCACTGCAGCGCCGCCGCGAAACACAGCGCGGCGACGGATCTGCCCGACCCGGGCGGGCCGGTGAACAACCACGAATGCGTCATCGCGCCCTCGACCACACCGGCGCGGGCCGCGACGGCGGCAGCCGTCAGCTCGGACTCGACCGCCTCCTGGCCGACCAACCGATCGAAGACTCCCGCCACGGCGTACACCCTAGCCGCCCCGGCCGACATCTCCAGGGCCCGCTTGTGCGCCCGCCGGGTCGCCAGCACGCGCAGCTCGGCAGTGATGGTGCGCGGCCCGCCACTGATCATCGAGATCGGCGGGCCAGAGGCGGACAACGGCGAGCAGGCCGTGCGGATGACCCGCTGCCTGCGTCCCGACGTGGTGCTGATGGACATCCGCATGCCCGTCCTCGACGGCTCGGCCTGCCTTCGAGGTGGGTCGGGGCATGGGCGCGGGAAACCTGGTCGCGGCCCTGCGGCCGCGCGGTGGACTCCGCGCCGGCCCCGATCGGCACGCTGTCGTGCCGGGACGAAGCGCGTTTCCCGCTGTGTTCCGGTGGCGTGGCGTCGAGGCCGCCGCTGTGGACGGACGCGACGTCAGGGGACTCCGCGGTTTCCGCGCCGGTTGCCGACTCGCGCAGCAGCCGCGGCACCAGCGTGAGGGTCAGCGCGCCGCCGCACGCCGCGGCGACGACCAAGGTGACCCAGCAGGTCCATGCCCGCCCGAGCCGAGCACACGCTCGGCCACATATGCGGCGGTTCGCGCCGATGCACCGACAGGCTCGGTTCGAATCGGGGAATCGATGACGGAACGACGCGAGCGGCTGTAGCCGGACTTACTCGCCCGCGCTGGCGACCACTCCCCGCAGACGCCCGGTCTCGGCGCGGCGCACGGCAGCCCGGGCTGCCTGTCAGCCCGAGGATGCCGCGGCAGTACTCGGCGTAGACGCGGGACTAGGAAGCCCGCTGCCGCGTGCTGTTCGCCCCGTCCAATTCCTCACGGATGATGTCGGCGTGCCCGGAGTGATGCGCGATCTCCCGCAGGATGTGCAGCACCGTGTAGCGCACCGACTGCCAGATCCGCTCCGGAGTCCACGGCGTTGTCGGGGTGGGGATCGAGGTGTCGAGACTGTCCACCGAACGGATCAGCTCCGCCGTCGCCGCGGCGACCTCGTCCCACGTGGCCAGCAGTCCGGCCACGGTCTCGTCATCCGCCATGACGTATTCGGCGGCGAATTGCGAGACATCCAGCTCCGCGTTCTCGTCGCGCCGCACGATCACCGACGTCCAGTGCCGTTCGCAGCTGACCAGGTGGTGCAGCAATCCGCCCAGGGTCAGCTCGCTCACCGTGGTCCGCCGCCGCGCCTGCTCGTCATCGATGCCGCGCAGCGTGATCCGGAAGAGCTCGCGCTGGTCGGCGAGCATCGCGATCAGATCCTCGCGCTCCTGTTCGGTACTCATGGCGCTCAGGCTACGGCCACGAGCCGCGAACTCACGACTTTCCGACGCCGGCCTTCTTCGCCGCCGCCTTCTGCGCGGTGGTCTTCTTCGCGACCGTCTTGGTGGCGGTCGCCTTCTTGGCGGCGGTCTTCTTCGCGGCGGTCTTCTTGGCGGGCGCCTTCTTCGCCGCGGCTTTCTTCGCGGTCTTCTTCACCGGCCCGCGCGCCCGCCGGTCGGCGAGCAGCTCCATGGCCCGCTCCGGGGTGATCGATTCGATCTCGTCGCCCTTGCGCAGCGTCGCGTTGGTCTCGCCGTCGGTGACGTACGGACCGAAGCGGCCGTCCTTGATCACCATCGGCTTGCCGGTGGCCGAGTCGTTGCCGAGTTCCCGCAGCGGAGCGGCGCTCGATGCCTGCCGTCCACGGCGCTTCGGCTCGGAGTAGATCTTCAGCGCCTCTTCCAGCGTGACGGTGAAGATCTGATCCTCGGTGTTCAGCGAACGCGAGTCGGTGCCCTTCTTCAGGTAAGGCCCGTAACGTCCGTTCTGCGCCGTGATCTCCTCGCCACTGGCCGGGTCGGTACCCACCACGCGCGGCAGCGACAGCAGCTTGAGCGCGTCGTCGAGCGTGACGGTGGCCAGATCCATGGACTTGAACAGCGAACCGGTGCGCGGCTTGGGCGCCGCGGCCTTCTTCGCGGTCTTCTTGGCGGGCTCCTGGCCCTCCTGGGCCTGGGGTTCGGGCAGCACCTCGGTGACGTAGGGACCGAAACGCCCCTCCTTGGCGACGATTTCGTGCCCCGACTCCGGATCGACGCCGAGCGAGCGACCTTCTTGCGGCGTCGCGAACAGTTTCTCGGCGACCTCGGGCGTCAGCTCGTCCGGCGGAAGATCGTCCGGGAGGTTGGCCCGCTGCGACACCGCATTGCCTTCGGGGTCATCGGGATCGGTGACCATCCGCTCCAGGTAGGGCCCGTACTTGCCGACCCGGACGACCACGTCGCGCCCGGCGGCGTCGGTGAACAGCTTGATGGAGTTGATCTCGCGGGCGTCGATGTCGTCGAGCCGGTCCCCCACCATCTTCTTCAGACCGCCGGACCGCGCGACCGAACCCTCGACGCCGTGCTCGCCGCCGAAGTAGAAGCTGGACAACCAGTTTCCGCGCTGCTCGCGCCCACCGGCGATGGCGTCGAGGTCGTCCTCCATGGCGGCGGTGAAGTCGAAATCGACCAGCCGGCCGAAATGCTCTTCCAGCAGGCCGATCACGGCGAACGCCACCCATGACGGCACCAGCGCGCTGCCGCGCTTGTAGACGTAGCCGCGGTCGAGGATCGTCTTGATGATCGACGAATACGTCGACGGACGGCCGATGCCGAGTTCTTCGAGCGTCTTGATCAGCGAAGCCTCGGTGTAGCGCGCGGGCGGATTCGTGCTGTGCCCATCGGGATTCAGCTCGACCGCGGTGACGGCCTGGCCTTCCTCCAGCGCGGGAAGCCTGGACTCCGCGTCGTCGGACTGCCCGCCCGCCTCCTCGTCGACGCTCTCCACATAGGCCTTCAGGAAGCCGGGGAAGGTGATGGTGCGGCCGGAGGCGGAGAACACGCACTCCTCGCCGGTGCCCGCGACGCCGGTGATGCGCAGCGTGAGCGTGGTGCCCCTGGCGTCGGCCATCTGGGAGGCGACCGTGCGCTGCCAGATGAGTTCGTAGAGGCGGAACTCGTCGTTGTCCAACCGCGCGTGCAGTTCGCCTGGGGTGGCGAAGGTGTCGCCCGCCGGGCGGATCGCCTCGTGTGCCTCCTGGGCGTTCTTCACCTTGCGGTTGTATTGCCGCGCGGTCGGGTGCACGTACTCCGAGCCGTAGAGCTGAGTCGCCTGCGCGCGCGCCGCGGCGATGGCCGACTCCGACAGCGTCGTCGAGTCGGTACGCATATAGGTGATGTAGCCGTTCTCGTACAGTCGCTGCGCGACCCGCATGGTCCGCTCGGAGGTGAAACGGAGTTTGCGTCCGGCCTCCTGCTGCAACGTGGAGGTCATGAACGGCGGATAGGGCTTGCGGGTGTACGGCTTGGCCTCCGCCGATGAGACCACCAGATCGACGCCGTCCAGCGCCTCGGCCAGGCGCCGCGCGTAGCCTTCGTCCAGTACGACGACGCCGTTGGTGGACTTCAGCCTGCCGTCCGAACCGAAATCGCGTCCGGTGGCGACCCGCGCGCCGTCGACGGTGACCAGTCGCGCGCCGAAGGTTCTCGGGTTGGTGGCGTCGCTCCCCTCGCCGTTGCCCGCGTCCAGCTTGGCGGCGATGTCCCAGTACTCGGCCGAGCGGAACGACATCCGCTCACGTTCGCGCTGCACGATCACCCGGGTGGCCACCGACTGCACGCGGCCTGCCGACAGCCGCGGCATGACCTTCTTCCACAGCACGGGACTGACCTCGTAGCCGTAGAGCCGGTCCAGGATGCGGCGGGTCTCCTGTGCGTCGACCAGATCGTTGTCGAGGTCGCGGGTGTCCGCGGCGGCCGCCCGGATGGCGGGCTCGGTGATCTCGTGGAACACCATCCGCCGGACCGGGACCTTGGGTTTGAGCGTTTCCAGCAGGTGCCAGGCGATCGCCTCGCCCTCCCGGTCGGGGTCGGTGGCCAGGTAGAGCTCGTCGGCGTCCTTCAACAGACTCTTCAGCTCGGTGACCTTGGCCTTCTTGTCCGGGCTCACGACGTAGATGGGTTCGAAGTCGTTGTCCACGTCGACGCCGAGGCGCGCCCAGGACTGGCCTTTGTACTTGGCCGGGACATCGGCCGCGCCGCGCGGCAGATCCCGGATATGGCCGACCGACGCCTCGACCGTGTAGTTACGACCGAGGTATGGCGCGATCTTGCGGGCCTTGGTCGGGGACTCGACGATCACGAGACGACGCAGGGGACGACCCTGGTCGGCTGCACCGAGGTCTCGTGTTGCCACCGGCGAATACACCTTTCCTGATCGACCCGCGCTGCGTAGTTTCCCGCTGCGCGCGGCTGGGGCGAGCGGCTGCGACGGCTGAACGTCGCACCAGACACGTTTATACCGTGACGCCGCGTGTGGTCGAGTGCTTGCGACTCGAACCACCGAGCGTACGCCCGTGAGTTCGAATCAGTATGCCTTGCCGTTTCGCCACACCTGCGCCGCGGCATGCTCGGCGGACCGTTCCGCCGGCGCACACGGGCCGTGACTACCCCAGATATAGCTCGTCCCTCACCCCGTTGCCGGTGGTGAGGGACGAGCTGTGGATCCTTGCGCCGCTCAGCTGAGCGCACGCACTCCGGTGGCCTGCGGGCCCTTGGTGCCCTGGCCGACCTCGAACTCGACCTTCTGGTTCTCCTCGAGGGTGCGGAAACCCGAACCCTGGATCTCGGAGTAGTGGACGAAGACGTCAGCGGAGCCGTCCTCCGGCGCGATGAAGCCGAACCCCTTCTCCGCGTTGAACCACTTCACAGTTCCCTGTGCCATTCTGTTCCTTCTCTTTTCTTACCGGAACGGCGGACAACTGGGTTCGTCCACCGGGTCCGTTGTGACCGCTGTACTGTTGGTTCCCCCTGCAGGAAAGCACCAAGCACACCGTTCGCAACATCGATCCTGCTGACGGTTTGGACTTTGGATCCGTCCCTCGAACACAGAAGCTTGCGACCAGGAACCAGTGAACCATGTCTTCGGGCAATTCAACAGTCGAGTTACCGACAATTTGCAAAAAAGTTGATCTTGCGAATGCGCAGGTGAGGGACACAATGGCGGAATCCAGACTTGGGGTTCGTTTGCCTGGTGATAACCGAGTGGACGTTCGGCAAAGAAGCTGTGACCCAGGTCGCTATTGGGTATCGAAATGGCAGGTGGCGGGTCCCGGACGCACACGTTTCACACTCGCCGAGCGTGTTGCGGGGTTCGCGGCGTGAATCCACGAGACTCCGCGCTGCGCGGACGGCCGGGAACCGAGCTCGGCTACGGGGCATCGTTGCTGAATCGTGTCCTAGCCGGGGGGCCCGACGGCGACCCACGGCTGACTCACGTGGCCGAGTTGCCCGCGCGCGCCGCCGAGCACTCCGCGTGGCCCATGTGGGCCTCGCCGGAAGTGATCGCGGCATTGCGCGAGACGGGCGTCGCCGCGCCGTGGCGCCATCAGGTGGAGACCGCCGAGGAAGCGTTCCACGGGCGGCACGTCGTCGTGAGCACGGGTACCGCCTCCGGCAAATCGCTCGGTTACCAGCTTCCGGTGCTCACCACGCTGCAAGCGGACCCGAAGGCCACCGCGTTGTATCTGTCGCCGACGAAGGCGCTCGGGGCTGATCAGCTGCGCGCGGTCGGCGCGCTGACCCACGAAGGCCCGTTGCGCGATGTCCATCCGGCCACCTACGACGGCGATACGCCCGCCGAGATCCGGCAGTGGGTACGCGCCAACGCGCGCTGGGTTTTCACCAATCCGGACATGCTCCACCTGGGCATACTTCGGTCGCACCAGCGTTGGGCGCGGGTGCTGCGCAGGCTGCGTTATGTGGTGGTGGACGAATGCCACGCCTATCGCGGTGTGTTCGGCTCGCACGTCGCGCTGGTGCTGCGCAGGCTGCGGCGGATCGCCGCACGGTACGGCGCCGACCCGGTGTTCGTGCTCTGCTCGGCGACCTCCGCCGAACCGGCGGCGGCCGCGTCGCGCCTGATCGGCGCGCCCTGCACCGCGGTCACCCGGGACGGATCACCGCGGGGGCCGCGGACGATCGCCCTCTGGGAGCCACCGTTGCTCACCACCATGACCGGCGAGAACGGCGCCCCGGTGCGCAGACCCGCCACCGCGGAGGCAGCGCGGATCATGGCGGACCTGGTGGCCGAAGGCGCGCGGACCTTGACTTTCGTGCGCTCCCGCCGGGCCGCCGAGCTGACCGCGATGGAGGCCAAGCGACTTCTGGACGAGGTCGATCCGGATCTGGCCGTGCGTGTGGCGTCCTACCGGGCGGGTTATCTCGCGGAGGATCGGCGTGAGCTGGAAGCGGCCCTGTCGGAGGGATCGCTGCTGGGCGCCGCGACCACCAGCGCGCTGGAACTCGGCGTCGACATCGCGGGACTGGATGCCGTGGTCATCTCGGGTTTTCCCGGAACGGTCGCGTCGTTCTGGCAGCAGGCCGGGCGGGCCGGACGACGCACGCAGGGGTCGCTGGTGCTGCTGGTGGCGCGGGACGATCCGTTGGACACCTACCTGGTTCACCACCCGGAAGCGCTGCTCGGCAAGCCCGTCGAGGCCACCATCACCGATCCGCGCAATCCCTACGTGCTGGGTCCGCAACTGCTGTGCGCCGCACTGGAGCTGCCGCTGACCGATGCGGAGGTGGACGAGCTCGGCGCGCGCGAAGTGCTGGCGCAATTGACCGCGAAAGGGCTGATCAGGCGGCGTGGAGCGGGAGAAAGCGCACGCTGGTACGTGACCGCGGAGACGCAGCCGCACGACGCGGTGGACGTCCGAGGTGGGATCGGCGCCCCGGTGGCCATCGTGGACGGCGAGACCGGCAGGCTGCTCGGCACCGCCGATGCGCGCCGGGCGGGGGCGACGCTGCACCCGGGCGCCGTGCACCTGCACCAGGGCGAGACGTACGTGGTCGACGAGCTGGATCTCGACGACGGCGTCGCCTTCGTGCACGCCGCGGAGCCCGGGTGGACCACCAGTGCGCGCCAGGTGACCTCGATCGTCATCGACGCGGTCACCGAGCGACGCTCCCACGGTCACGTGACGGCCGGCTTGGCGCGGGTACGGGTCACCAGCCAGGTGATCGGCTATCTGCGCACGCTGATCACCGGCGAAGTACTCGACCTGGTCGAACTCGACCTGCCGCCGCAGACCCTGCCTACCAGGGCGGTCATGTACACGGTGACACCCGAACTGCTGGCGCTCGCGGGGATCGAACCCCAGGATGTCCCCGGAGCGCTGCACGCGGCCGAGCACGCGGCCATCGGCCTGTTGCCCCTGGTGGCCACCTGTGACCGGTGGGACATCGGCGGTGTATCCACCGCCGAACATCCGGATACCGGCCTGCCCACCGTCTTCGTCTACGACGGCCAAGCCGGTGGAGCGGGATTCGCCGAGCGCGGCTTCGCCCGGCTGCGGCAGTGGCTCACGGCCACCCTGTCGGCCATCGAGTCGTGCGGCTGCGCGGCGGGCTGCCCGTCTTGCGTCCAGTCACCCAAGTGCGGCAACGGGAACCACCCGCTGGACAAGGCGGCAGCGGAACGCCTGCTCACCGCCGTGCTCGCCGAACTGTCCGCCGGTGCGGACGTCCCGCTCGATTCGTGACGACGCAGAGCCGGACATGTGACCAATTGTCGACCTTGCCAGCGCGCACGCTGGGAAGGCTGGGATACCTCCCAGTGGAATGACACCGCTTCACCCCTGACGAATAAAAAGGAATAGATTCATGTTAACTAGACTATTGCCACCACCCCGATTGCCGACATGCGCATTCCTTCGTTTTCCATATCCCGGCTCGCGCGGGTAATTCCGCGAGCCCGCTGATAAACCGGCCGGTAAATTTCCGATTTCCGCTACTGGAAGCGACGCGGAGCCTACCGTGTATCGAACTCCTTCACTCTTCAACCGGTCCGGCCCGCGCGCTCGCCCGAACGATCCGATCGCCATACAGACCTATTGGTACATTCCTTTCCACCGCCACGGTGGCGTCCCACTGCGCCGCCTCGCAAACACGGATTCGCGTGCCCATCCGCCGCGCCACCCGGTCCGCCTCATCACATGCGGCTTCGACGCCATCGACCAAGGCGCCCGCCGCGGTCAGCGCCGCCAGATCGGCGGCCGCCTGCGCCCGATGCCGCGCCACGACCACGGCTCCCACCTGCGCGATCAACAGCGTCACCCCGATCAGGGCCACCAGCGCCGAGCATGCGAACACGGTGGCCAACCCCTGCTCGTCGCGCCGCAGCGCGGAGAACGCACACCCCCTCATTCGGTGGCTCCGGGCTCGAGGGTCGCGACCGCCTCCGCGCGCAGGGTGAGCAGCGGCAGAAGCGGGGCGCGTGCGGAAACCACGGCAATCGCGCGAGCGCCCTCGATGCGGACGGTGATGCCGGCCGATGGCGGGGCGATGCGCTCGGCCGCTGGACGCGCGTTCGCGTGATCGCCCCGTGCGCTCAGGCGGGCGGCCTCGCGGGCGGCGTCGACACAGCGGACCTGCGCCGACGCCGCCAGCAGAGCCCCGAGGCAGAGCACTACGGTGGCGACGACCGAGATCAGGCCGAGCGCCGCCTCGATCGTCACCCCTCCCCGATCGTCCCCGAGCCTCGGTGCGGCAACGGCTACACCGCTGTGTTCAGCGCCCGGTCGATGATCTTCGTCAGCGCGTTGACGATGCTGTCGCCCGTCACCACCCCGTACAGCACGGCGCCGAACGCCGCCGCCGCGATCGTGCCGATCGCGTACTCCGCCGTGCTCATGCCGTCCTCCGCGACCATCGCCCGTAGCGCTCGCGCGCGCAGGCTCATATATACAGCCCGCATCTTGCGGCCCACGGACTTCGCGACCCCCTGGATACGCACCCGATTCCTCCTTTCCGGCCCGTGCGGCCGATCCGCACGAGCACGCCTTCTCCGATGCAGTGCGCGCGGCCGCCCGAACACGGTCTCGATCGCTTCGGTCCGCAACGGACCGCAAGCGCGCGCCGAGCAGCGGCAGCGCCGGGGCGTGGCCCGCTGTCCTGACGAACGTGGGCCCGCCCGTGCGCCCTTCTCCCGATGCGATCCGAGGGATGGCCCGGCGCGAGGGTCGTCCGACCGCCAGCCCTCGAATCTGCGCGATGGGCCCGCGCGAACGCCTCCACACCATGGGCGGCACGGTCAGAACCTGGGGCGCGGTTACAGCAGGCCACCATCGAGCACCTGGCCCGCCAAGCCGATCACCACCGGCACTATGCCGAGGCAGACGAAGGCCGGGAGGAAGCACAGTCCCAGCGGGCCGCCGATGAGGACGCCCGCACGCTCCGCCTTCGCGGCGGCGATGTCCTCGACCGCGGCTCTGCGCTGCTCGGCCAGCTCGGTCACCGCTGCCGCCAGCGACGACCCGGACCGCGCCGAACGGCGCGCCATCCGGGCCAGCGACTCGATCTCCTTGGCCCCGGGACGTCCATCCGCATCCCGCGCCACCTGTTGCCAGGCCACGGCCGCATCGGCGCCCAACGCGAGCAGGTCCGCGGCCCGCCGCAGTGCTTCGCCGAGCGGTTCCGGTGCTTCGGGCGCCACTGCGCGCGCCGCGCCCGCCATCGGCAGCCCGGCACGCAGACAGGCGGCAAGCAGGTCGAGAACCGAGGCGACAGCCAGCGGATCGGGCGCCTGATTCGCACGGCGCGGCGCATCGGCCGGCGCCTTGTGTGTCCGGCCGAGAGCTCGCAATCGCCTGCTCACGGCAACCCGTCCTGGCACCGTCGCGAGCGCGGCTGCCACCAGCAGCAATGACAGTGCCGCCCCAGGTGTGAACGCCATCGTCAGCCTTCCTCAGCGATCCTGTTGTGCGACGACCTCGTACGCGCCCCGCCGTCGGGCCGCGTGACGGCACACCGCACGCCTCCGGCACGCCTGCGCCTGCACGTGCCGGGCTTCCCAGCGCGAGGGCGGCGGCACGCAGGCGACCGCCGAAGAGCCGACCGACGCTGCGGACCAGCATTCGCCGCAGTCCAAGAGCCTCCCCCGGACGACGACTTCGCCGCGCCGCACCACGCGCGGATACGGCAGACACAACCCTTGGAACCGGCGTGCCCGCAAACCGCCCTTCCTCGCCGACCGAAACCGGCCTCGTGTGCGGAAACTGTTCCGACCGTCCTCGGACCGCCATCGGAAATAACCTCATAGCAACACCTTTCGAGTGATGGCGTCGGTCCACAGCAAGCCGGCGCAAGCCAGGCCTGCGCCGAGCGGCAACAGCACCGCCCCTGCGGACGAGGCGAACAGAACGTGCAGCGGCGCGGCGCCCATCAGGTGGCCGAGGGCGATGCCGAGCAGCGGCAAGCCCGCCAAGACCGCCGCGGTGGCCCGTGCGCCGGCCAGCGCCGCGGTGGTGCGGCCATGGAATCGAAGACGCCCCGCGAGATCGGTCCGCGCCGCCGACAGCAACTCGGCCAGGGCCAAGCCGTGCCGCTCGGCCACCTGCCACGCCCCGGCGACTCGGGAAAGTTCCACGGCGATCGGCGAACCCGGCCTGCGCAGACCCTCCGCCGCCGAGCCACCGAGTCGGCTGCGGGCGGCGCCGACGGTGAACGCGCGGGCCGACTCGCCCCATCCCTCGCGTGCGGCGGTCTCGGCGGCGGCGCTCGGATGCGCCCCCACCCGCAACTCCGCGATCACCGCCTCCAAGGCATCGAGCAGGTGGCCTTGCTCGGCCTTCCTGCGCCGCTCGCCTGCCGCCCGGCGCGTTCGGAACTCGGCCGTTCCGGCGACCAGGCCGGCCGCGAGGAAAGGGCCTGCGCCGAAGAGGATGAGCACACTCACGACGCCCGCGCCGGCACAAACGCGAAAAATCATGGCTTTGCCCGGCATTCGATACTCGGCCCGCCCGGTGAACAACTGCCCGAACCGCCGGTGCGACCGGGGCGCGGGGACCATGACCAACGCCAGCGCCAGACACAACACCGCGCCGCTCACCGGTCCAGCCGTTCCGCGAGCAGCGTGGACAGGTCCGCTGCGGCGGGGGCCGCACCGGTGGCATGCCAGGCGGGCGTGATCCGCACGCTCCCATCGCCGGTGCGGTGCACGAGCCCGACCTCGCGCAGCCCGCGCGAGCCGTCGGATCGGCGGTGCACGTGCAGGACGACCTGCACCGCCGCGGCGAGTTGACTGTGCAGAGCCGCTCGATCCATGCCGCCGAGAGCGGCGAGAGCCTCGAGCCGGGCGGGGACTTCCTGTGGCGAGTTGGCGTGCACGGTGCCCGCCCCGCCGTCGTGTCCGGTGTTCAACGCGGTCAGCAAGTCGACCACCTCGGCGCCCCTGACCTCGCCGACCACGATCCGGTCCGGCCGCATGCGCAGCGCTTGCCGGACCAAGTCACGCACGCTGACCTCGCCGACGCCTTCGACGTTCGCGGTCCTGGCCACCAGCCGGACCACGTGCGGATGCGGTGGCGCGAGTTCCGCCGCGTCCTCGACGCAGACGATCCGCTCGGCCGGGTCCACCGTGGCGAGCAGGCCGGACAGCAGCGTCGTCTTCCCCGCGCCGGTGCCGCCGACGACGAGAAACGCCAGCCTCGCCCGGACTATCCGTTCCAGCAGTCGTTTCGCGTCGGCGGGCACCGAACCAGCCGCGGCGAGCGCATCGAGCCCCTGGGTGGCCGGACGGAGTACGCGCAACGACAGGCAGGTGCCGCCATGCGAGACGGGCGCGAGGACGGCATGCAGGCGAACGCCGAACGAATCACCCGATACCGCACCGGTTCCGGTCAGCCTGCCGTCCACCCACGGTTGCGCGTCGTCGAGTCGTCGTCCCGCCGACAGGGCCAGGCGCTGGGCCAGCCGCCGGACCGCGGCCTCGTCGGAGAAGGTGATCGAGGTCTTCTCCAGTCCATGCCCGCGATCGATCCACACCGCGTCCGGACCCGTCACCAGGACGTCGGCGACATGGGGATCGTGCAGCAGCGGCTCGAGTACGCCCGCGCCGGTGAGTTCGGTCTGCAACAGCCGCAGGGCACGCAGCAGGTCGGTGTCGCCGAGCACCCCGCCCGCTTCGGCCCGGATCGCCGCGGCCACCTGCGCCGGATCCGGGTCGCCCGTCTCGCCCGCCAGACGCTCCCGTACCCGGTCCAGCAGTTCGCTGGTCAGTATCGCGCTCATCTCCCCCTCCTCAGCGCCTCTGCGCCGGTGGTGCGCTCAGTACGCCGAGCAC
Source organism: Nocardia sp. NPDC019323 (assembly GCF_044389845.1). Taxonomy (NCBI): domain Bacteria; kingdom Bacillati; phylum Actinomycetota; class Actinomycetes; order Mycobacteriales; family Nocardiaceae; genus Nocardia; species Nocardia sp. NPDC019323. Next base: position 9,589 of record NZ_JBIRYN010000013.1, on the reverse strand, counting down.
GGCGTCGGCGGCGTCGCGCAGCGGCCCACGGCGGCTCACCGACATCCCGCCGCGCTCCAGCCGGTGCGCGAGACCGGTCTGGGCGCGGACGGCGGCGAGCAGCGGGAGATCGAGCACTTCGGCGACCTCGGCTGCGCGCAGGCCGCCGGGCGCAGGGCCGCGAACGATCAGGCCCTGGTTCGGGTTTCGCCGCGCGATATGGGCGGACACCGCTTCGGCGGCGGCGACCGCCCGCAGCCGCGCCGGGACGACCAGAACCACGAGGTCCGCCGAGTCGAGCATCTGGTCGGCATGCGGCCCGCGCTCACCGGAAACATCGCAAACTACGAAATCGCCTGCGGCACGGCCTGCTTCGATGACAGCGCGAACCGCGGGCGCGCCGAGCTCCCGTGGCAATCGTCCCGCACCGCAGCGCCCGCAGGACAGCACCGCGAGTCCCTGCGCCACGACGGGCAGGGCGCCGTGCAGCGCGGTCGCGGACACGCGGCCGTCCTCCACCACCAGGTCGGGCCAGCGCAGGCCAGCCGCGTTCTCGATACCGAGCAGCAGGTCGAGGCCGCCGGCGAAGGGTGCGCCATCGACCAGCAAGGTCTCGCGCCGGAACCCCTCCGCGGCGGCGCGCAACGCGACCGCGGCGGCGAGGATGGACGCTCCCGCCCCGCCGCCCGCGCCGACCACGGCGACCACCACGCCGTCACCCGCACGCAGCTCGCCATACTCAGCAAACATCTCGATAAGCCCCACCGCCGCGCCGGGCAGTGCGATAGCCCGCTCCGCGCCGACCGCGGCAGCGGCCTGCCAGTCGAGCAACCCTGGCTCACCGTCGGTTACCACTACGACGCCGGCACGGCGCAGGTAGCCCGCGGCCGCCGCTTCGCGCGCCGCGTCGGTGTCCAGGATCACCAGCGGGGCGCCTGTCCAGGCATGTCGGCCGACAGGCCGGGACCGCTCGTCGAGCGGCCGTTCGGCGGCCGCCGCGATACGCCGGACTTCGTCGCGCAGGCGGTCGTCATCGATGAGCACGAGGGCGGGCGCAGGGCCGCCCGGCTCCGATGCGTCGAGGTTCATGCAGGTCAGCGTCGCTGAACGCGGAGAGGGACAGAAGGGGCGATGTGCCGAATGTGGACAACTCCGGGGTTGTGGACAACCAAGCCGACTCGGCGCCCTGCCACACTGTCCCTGAAATAGAGGACGGCCCCAGCCGGGGGGGGAGGAGGCTGGGGCCGTCGGGTTCAGCCCCGGGGGGTCGGGCTGAACGCGCCTGGACCATGTCCAGGTGCCAGCAATACTACACCCAAGCCCCGGCCACAACGCAAGTCTGCCGACGGACATCTTTGTGGCCGTCGTGGCTTCGGCGTCTGCGGGGCAAACCTCGGCGCCGCGCCGTCCGCAGCCGCGCCACCGCACGCGCCACGCGTGCCGACCGGCGGCGTCGCGGTCCGGCCGCCGCCTATCCGTCGCCGATCGAAGGGCAGCGCGGCCACAGAAGAGGCGCGGCGGGGCGGATCCGCCCGTTCACCGGGCCACGCCTGGCGCCACAGGGGAAGCGCGCGCGCCGAACGTTGTGGCCGCCATTCCTCTCCCGCGTGCGGCCGGTCCACCACCGGGCGCGACCGCTCCCGAAGCCGCACCACGGCCGACGCCCGACCGAGCGGATGCCATACCGCCGCCTATCCTGATCGAGTGGACAAGCCAGCCACTACCGGCGGACGCGTCGCGGCCTTCTTCGATCTCGACAAGACCGTGATCGCGAAATCCAGCACGTTCGTGTTCAGCAAGCCGTTCTACGCACAGGGGCTGCTGAATCGCCGCGCCGTCCTGGAGAGCAGTTACGCCCACTTCCTGTTCCTGCTCTCCGGCGCCGACCACGACCAGATGGAACGGATGCGCGCCCACCTGACCAGCATGTGCGCGGGCTGGGACGTCGAGCAGGTGAAATCCATTGTGGCCGAGACGCTGCACGAGCTGGTCGATCCGCTGATCTACGCCGAGGCGGCCGACTTGATCGCCGACCACAAGATCCGGGGGCACGACGTGGTGATCGTCTCGGCCTCCGGCGAGGAGATCGTCGGTCCGATCGCCGAAGCGCTCGGCGCTTCCCATACCGCCGCCACCCGGATGGTCGTGGCGGACGGAAAGTACACCGGCGAGGTGGAGTTCTACTGCTACGGCGAAGGCAAGGTCACCGCGATCGAGAAACTCGCCGCCAGCGAGGGGTACGACCTGTCCCGCTGCTACGCCTACTCCGACTCGATCACCGACCTGCCGCTGCTCGGCGCGGTGGGGCATCCCACCGCGGTCAACCCGGATCGCAATCTGCGCCGCGAGGCGACCGTGCGCGGCTGGCCGGTCCTGACCTTCTCCAACCCGGTGTCACTGTGGTCGCGCTTCCAGGCGCCGTCCTCGACGACGCTCGCGGCCACGGCAGCGGTCGGCGTGAGCGCCGTGCTCGCCGGAGCGATCAGCTACCGGATGTTGCGCCGCAAGCGCTGAAATCCGGACGCGGGAGCGTCCCGCCCGAGACGGGGTCGCTGGATGATTGCGGGGGCTTCGCCGCCTGAACAGGCGGTGCGGCGGACCAGGCATTTAACCACGAAACGCCGACAAACACGCCGATTATTCAATGTTTTGCGACCACTTGATGTGAGTGCAGTCACAGTGTAGAAAGGTAACTACGGAAGGGCGGAAGGCCAAGGCAGCACCGGAAGAGAAGGTACTGTCTCCCGACTGTTCTTCCCAGCACGGGCACCAGGCACCCACGCGGAGCGCGCCGCGACAAGGGCAGAAGCGTTGTGGGCCTGCGAAATTCGGATAGTCGACGGCGAAGGCCTCGCACAGGTTGCGGGGATGAACCGGCCGATGTTCGGATTGTCGCCGAGGCCGCAGAACACAACCCACCTAGCACGCTTGGTAACCGGGTAGTCCGTGCTAGCGGGCGGTGAGGTCGACAGACAACGCCGCCCGCTTTGATGTGTTCGGGGGGTTATCCCGCCGCCGAGTCGGCGATCGATGTGGCCTCGCGGGCGCCGTCCTCGAACGCCCCGCAGCAGAAGATCACCCAGCCGCCGACGGCCTCCGGGTCCCCGGTCCCGAACCCCGCGGCCGCGTCGAGGTACGCCTGCCGCCTGCGCAACCAGAACACCTCCGGCACGCCGAGGCTGTGCGGGTCCAGCCCACTCGACACCGCGACCAGCCGGGACGCCGCCCGCGCCACCACGCCGTCGGCCGTTCCGAACGGTCGCAACGCCAGTAGCTCGCCGTGTACCACGGCGGCGAGCACCGGCGCGGGCGCTCGCGAACCGACCACCGTCTGCGCCAGCAGATCCAGCCGCTGCGCCACACCCGCGTCGCCGCGCGGCCTGCCGAGCGACTCCTCCTGCCGCACCAGATCGGCCGCGGCCAGCAGATGCAGCCGCGCCAGCGCCTGCAACGGAGCCCGTTCCCAGGTGCTCACCAGATTCCGCAGCGCGTCTGCGTCCAACGCCTGCCCGACGCGCAGCGAGCCGGCCAGGATCGGATCGGCCACGCGGCCGTCGGCGGGAATGTCCGTGCTGCCGCCGTCGATGGCCGCCGAGGATCTGGCCGCGCGCACCGCGGCCTCGGCCGCCGTGGTCGGCCACCCACGCCGGTTCGCTTTGTGCCGGTGCACCTCGGCGAGCGCGTCGCGGGCACGGTCGGCCGCGTCCCGGACACCGGGGAGATCGACGAGAGGCTGTAGCGGATCGGTCACGGCATACGAGGCTACTTGCGCACGCGCGGACCGATCCGCGCGCCCGGCCCGCTATCCGGCCAGCAGATCGCGTCCCGGAATCGCGTCGAGCAGCTTGCGGGTGTATTCCTGCTGGGGACGGTCGAACACTTCGTCGGTCGTCGCCGCCTCGACCACCTCGCCGCGCCGCATGACGAGCACGTCGTCGGCGATCTGCCGCACCACGGCCAGATCGTGCGTGATGAACAGGTACGCCAGCCCGAGCTCGGCCTGCAGCTCGTTGAGCAGCCCCAGGATCTGGGCCTGCACCAGCACGTCGAGCGCGGACACCGCCTCGTCGCACACCACCACCTCGGGCCGCAGGGCGAGCGCCCGCGCGACCGCGACGCGCTGACGCTGCCCTCCGGACAACTCGCTGGGGTAGCGCCGCAGCACCCCGGCGGGCAGCGCGACCTTGTCGAGCAGTTCCCGCACGGTCGCCTCGCGTTCCTCGGCGGTTCCGATCCGATGGGTGCGCAACGGCTCCTCGATGGTCCGGTAGATCGTGTACATCGGGTCGAGAGAGCCGTAGGGGTCCTGGAAGATCGGCTGCACTCGCCGCCGGAACGCAAAGGCGCTCTGCCGGTCCAGGGTGGCCACGTCTTTGCCGTCGAACGTGACCGTGCCGGAGGTGGGTGCGAGCAGTCCGAGCACCATCTGCGCCACCGTCGTCTTGCCCGAACCGGATTCGCCGACGATCGCCGTGGTCGATCCGCGCCGCAGCCGGAACGACACATCGTCCACCGCGACGAACTCGGTCGACTTCCACGGCGCGCGATCGCGAACGCGGAACGTTTTCCTCAGGCGCTCGGCTACCAGCACGTCGTCCGTTTCCGCGGCGACCTGCACGGCCTGCGCGTGGATCTCGGCCCGGCGCCGCACCGCCGACCGCCGTCGCGCGGCCAGCGACGGCGCCGAACTCACCAACCGCTTGGTGTACAGATGCTGGGGATCACGCAGAATCCGCAAGGCGGGCCCGGACTCCACGACGCGGCCGCGATACATCACCACCAGGTGCTCGGCCCGCTCCGCCGCCAAGCCCAGGTCGTGGGTGATCAGCAGCACCGCGGTGCCGAGTTCGGCGGTGAGCCGTTCGAGATGGTCGAGGATCTGCCGCTGCACGGTCACGTCGAGCGCCGAGGTCGGCTCGTCGGCGATGAGCAGTTTGGGCCGGCAGGACAGGCCGATGGCGATCAGCGCGCGCTGGCGCATGCCGCCGGAGAACTCGTGCGGATATTGGTGCACGCGTCGTTCGGCGTCGGGCATGCCCGCTTCCGCGAGCAGCTCCACCGCTCGCCGCTCGGCGGCTTTCCCCTTCGCGATGCCGTTGGCCTCCAGCGTCTCGCGAATCTGGAAGCCGATCTTCCACACCGGATTCAGGTTCGACATCGGGTCCTGCGGGACCAGGCCGATGCCGCTGCCACGGACCGCGACAATCTCTCGTTTCGAGGCCGCCGTGAGTTCCTTGCCGTCGAACCTGATCGAGCCGGAGGTGATCCGGCCCGTGCCGGGCAGCAGATCGATGATCGCGTGGGCGGTGGTCGACTTCCCCGAACCCGACTCACCGACGATGGCCACGGTCTGCCCCGGATAGACCGACAGGCTCACACCCCGGACCGCGGGCGCGGGCTTGCCGTCGGCGGTGAAGCTCACGTTCAGATCGGTGATCTCCAGCAGCGGCCGGTCGCCCTCGCTCATCGCTTCCTCGCTTTCGGATCGAGGGCGTCGCGCACGGCGTCACCCAGCATGATGAAGCTCAGCACGGTCAGCGCCAGCGCCGTCGCCGGATAGAACAGGATGGGCGAGGTGCGGATCTCCTTCTGCCCGGTGGCGATGTCCGCGCCCCAGGACACCACGGTGCGCGGCAGACCGACGCCGAGATACGACAGCGTGGCCTCGGTGACGATGAAAACGCCCAGCCACAGTGTGGTCACCACGATCAGCGGCCCCGCCGCGTTGGGCAGCACGTGGCGCAAGAGCGTCTGGATTCTGGAGACGCCCAATGCTTTCGCCGCCGTGACGTAGTCGCTGTTCTTCGCTTGGATCACCGCGCCGCGGGCGATCCGCGCCGCCTGCGGCCAAGTGAACAAGGCGAGGATGACGATCACGGTCCAAACCGTGCGGGCGTCCAGCAGCTGCATGATCACGATCGCGGCCAGCATCAACGGAATCGCGTAGAAGATCTCCGCGATCCGGGAGACGACCGAGTCCAGCGGCCCGCCGTAGAAGCCCGCCAGCGCCCCGAGCGTTCCCCCGATCAGCACGAACAGCAAGGTCGCGCCGACTCCGGCGAGCACGGAAGCCCTGGCTCCGTAGAGGGTGCGGGCGTAGATGTCGCATCCTTGCTTGTCGAATCCGAACGGGTGGCCCGCGCTGCGCGGGTCCATGCTGAAGTCGCCGTTGCAGTACCGGGGGTCCTGATCGGTGAACAGTCCCGGCCAGATCACCACGATCAGCACGAACACGATCAGTACGGCCGCGACGACGAAGATGGGGTTGCGCCGCAGCTGTCGCCACGCGTCGCGCCAGAGCCCCGACGGCGCTCCGGCATCCAGGACGGCGTCGGTGGCCAGCACCTCGACCTCGTCGGGCGGCGCGACGAAGTGCTCCTGGCCGCGGCGCGGGCCCTCGGTGGGGTCAGGCATAGCGGATCCTCGGATCGAGTGCGGCGTAGAGCAGGTCGACGATCAGGTTGGTGAGCAGGAAGATGACGATCAGCACCGTGACGAAGGAGACGACGGTCGGGGGCTCGCCCCTGGTGATGGCCTGGTAGAGCGTGCCGCCCACGCCGGGGATGTTGAAGATGCCCTCGGTGACGATCGCGCCGCCCATCAGTGCGCCCAGATCGGCGCCGACGAACGTGACCACCGGAATCATCGAGTTACGCAGGATGTGCACGATCACCACCCGTGGCCTGCCCAGACCTTTGGCGGTCGCGGTGCGCACGTAGTCGGCGGACATGTTCTCCGCCACGGAATTCCGGGTCAAGCGCAGGACGTAGGCGAACGACAGCGAGCCGAGCACGAACGCGGGCACCAGCAGTTCGCCGACGGTCGCCTTCCCGGAGACGGTCACGGGCGCGATCCCCCACTTCACACCCAGCAGGAACTGCGCGAGGAAGCCGACCACGAAGACCGGAACGGCGATCACGACCAGGCTGACCACGAGCATCGCCGAGTCGAACAGCTTGCCTTTGCGCAGCCCGGCGACCAGCCCGAACAGCACGCCGAACACGGACTCGATCAGCACCGCCATGAACGCCAGTTTCAGCGTGATCGGGAACGCGCGCGCGAGTTCGTCGCGCACCGGCCGGCCGGAGAACGCCGTGCCGAAGTCCAGCGTCACGATGCCCTTCAGATACAGCAGGTACTGCACGAGGAAGGGCTGGTCGAGGTGGTAGCGAGCCCGCAGTTGCGCCTCCACCGCGGGCGTCATGGGCTTGTCCCCGGCCAGCGCGTGAATCGGGTCGCCCGGCACGAGGAACACCAAGGCGTAGACGAGCAGGGTCGCACCGAGGAACACGGGGATCATCTGAAGCAGACGCCGCCCGACATACCAGGCCATTTCGCCTCCTGAACAGGACCGCCGAGCGTCCGGCGGACGCCAGGCGGCCGGCGGCTACTTCTCGATGTTCTCGAAGTCGAACAGACCGTTCCAGGCGAGTTCGGCTTTGCGCACCCGGTCGGAGCGACCCGCGGCGGCCACGTAGTCGAACACCGGGATGTCGGCCAGATCCTTGATCAGCAGGGCCTGGGCCTGCGCGATGATCTTGTAGGACTCGTCCTGGCTCGGCGCGGCCAGGGCGGCGTCGAGCAGGCGGTCGAATTCCTGGCTCTTGTAGTCGACGTTGTTGGTGTCGGAGTAGCTGTAGTACTGCGAGGTGAGGAACTGCAGCATGGTCGGGTAATCACCCTGCCAGCCGTAGCGGAAGGCTTTGTTGATGGTGTGCGCGTTGACCTCGTCGCGGATGTTCTTGAACGTCGGGTACGGCACGCCGATAGCGTCGATGCCGAGGGTGTTCTTGACGCTGTTGGCCACCGCCTCCACCCAGGCCTGGTGGCCGCCGTCGGAGTTGTAGGCGATCTCGTAGCGGCCCGACCACGGCGCGATCGCGTCGGCCTGCGCCCAGACCTTCTCGGCCTCGTCGGGGTTGTACTTCAGCACCTCGGAGCCGGGCAGGTTCGGGTCGAAGCCGGGCAGCGTGCTCGCGGTGAAATCGCGCGCGGGGATCCGGGTGCCGTGGAAGATGTTCTGCGCGATCTGTTCCCGGTTGATCGCCATCGAGATCGCCCTGCGCCGCAGCAGCCCTTCCTGGCCTGCGAAGTGCGCGACGTTGGATTGGATGCCGATGTGCTGGTTCTGGGCGGTGGGCTTGGTGATCGCGCGGTCGCCGAGATCCTGTTCGTAGGAGGTGAGCGCGCTGTCGGGCACGGTGTCGAGCGCGTCCAGGTTGCCCGCCTGCAGATCCGCGTAGGCGGTGTCGAAGGACTGATACATCACGAATCGCAGCCCTTTGTTCTTCGCCGGACGACCGCCGGGATAGTCCGGGTTGGGCACCAGGTCGATCTTGACGTTGTGCTCCCACGCCCCGGGCCTGGCGAATTTGTAGGGCCCGTTGCCGATCGGGTTCTCCCCGAACGCTTTCATGTCCTTGAACGCCGCCTCCGGCAGCGGATAGAACGGCGCGTACCCGAGTTCGGTTTCGAAATCGATCGATGGCGCCTTCAGTTCGATGGTGAAGGTCCGGTCGTCGATCACCTTCAGACCCGACATCGTCTGTGCCGTCGGCTTTTCCGCGGACACCTCGTCGAAACCGACGATGGGACCGAACACGTAGCTCTGCAACTGCGCGTTGCCGCCGAGTGCGCCGTAGTTCCAGGCATCGACGAACGACTTCGCCGTCACGGGCGTGCCGTCGGTGAACTTCCAGCCGGGTTTGATGGTCACCCGGTAGTTCTTCCGATCCGTGGTCTGGATCGACTCCGCCATCTCGTCGTGTGCTTTACCGTCGGCGTCGTAGTACTTCAAGCCCGCGAACAGCCGGTCGACCACGCGCCCGCCCATGTTCTCGTTGGTGTTGGTGGGCACCAACGGATTCTGCGGCTCACCGCCGTTGACGGTGACGATGTCGGCGTCGGCCCCGTCGCCCGAGGAACATGCGGACAGCCCGAGGGTCGTGGCCAGCCCGACTGCCGCCGTCAGCGCCATCGCTCTGTGGAATCTCAACGCGTCCTCCCGGTGCGAGAAGGGGGGAGCCGATCGGCACCCGCGGGAGGCCCGTCAGCGCACGCCGACACGATCCCCCTGTGTGGTTGGCAGAGTAGCCACCGGCGCGGGCACTGTCACCTGATTGATCCGAGTTCGTCGCACTTGTTACCGATCCGGCAACACTGCCGAAACACCTCGAGTTCGGTGCGGAAACGTCCCCGCGGCCGGAATATCGCCTTCGTCGAGGCGACCTTCTCGAACCGACGCGCGGCGGCGGAACCCGGTCGGCACACCCCACGCGGTATGGGTCACAGTTTATTACTGTCGAACTTGGCTGCGTCGAATCGTGCGCTCAGGCTACGTGGAAAGAAGAGACGAGATGACTGAAACCAGCGCCGACCACCGGGACTCGTACCCGCCGACCGCGGAGTTCGCCGCCCGGGCGAACGCGAGCGCGGCGCTCTACGAGCGGGCGGCGGCCGATCGCGACGCGTTCTGGGCCGAGCAGGCCCGGCGGCTGCACTGGGACGAACCGTTCACCCAGGTGCTGGATTGGAGCGAAGCGCCGGTGGCGAAGTGGTTCGTCGGCGGCAAGCTCAACGTCGCCTACAACTGCGTGGACCGCCACGTCCT
>NZ_JBIRYN010000012.1:0-165253 GCF_044389845.1 Nocardia sp. NPDC019323 | reverse complement strand
GCCGGTGGCCGCCGCGAACTGGTCGCCGGTCCGCGTCCGGAGCACATCCCGCTGTCGCTGGCGCAGCAGCGCATGTGGTTCCTCAACCAGTTCGACACCGCATCGGCGGTGAACAACATCCCGGTGGCCGTGCGGCTCACGGGCGAGCTGGATGTCGCAGCGCTGCAAGCAGCGGTCGGCGACGTCATCGCCAGGCACGAGACCCTGCGCACCGTCTACCCCGAACAGGACGGCGCCGCGCACCAGGTCATCGTGCCCGTCGAGCGGGCCATGCCCGACCTGCGGCCGGAAGCGGTCGCGGCCGAGGACATCCGGCACCGGATCATCGAGGTGATCTCCGCCGGATTCGACGTGACCACCGAGGTCCCGTTGCGGGCCAAGCTGTTCCGCGTCGCCCCGACCGAATACGTGCTCGTGTTCGTCGCGCACCACATCAGCGCCGACGGCTGGTCGATGGGCCCGCTGACCCGCGACGTGATGCTGGCCTACGCGGCCCGTTCGGCCGGTGTGGAACCGGGCTGGGCGCCGCTGCCGGTGCAGTACGCCGACTTCAGCCTGTGGCAGCGCGACGTGCTCGGCTCCGAGGACGACCCGGAGAGCCTGATCTCCCAGCAGGCCGAGTACTGGCGCACCGCGCTGGCCGGGCTGCCCGACGAGCTGAACCTGCCCGCCGACCGGCCGCGTCCGACGACGCAGTCCTTCGCGGGCGGGCGCGTGGTGTTCCCGATCTCCGGCGAGCTGCACGGCAAGCTCACCGAGATCGCCAGACAGCAGAACGCGACGCTGTTCATGGTCGTGCACGCCGCGCTGGCGCTGTTCCTTGCGCGCATGTCCGGCACCGACGACATCGCCGTCGGCACCCCCATCGCGGGCCGCGGCGAGGCCGAACTCGACGACGTGATCGGCATGTTCGTCAACACCCTGGTGCTGCGCTCGCACGTCGAGGGCGACCTGACCTTCGACCAGTTCCTGGCCCGCACCAAGGACGCCGACCTGCAGGCGTTCGCGCACGCGGACCTGCCGTTCGAGCGGCTGGTGGAACTGCTCAACCCGGAGCGCTCCACCGCGCGGCACCCGCTGTTCCAGGTGGCGCTGTCGTTCGAGAACCTGCCCGAGAGCAGCTTCGAATTGCCGGGGCTGCACGTGGGCGCGGTCGACTTCGACGTGGACACCGCCAAGTTCGACCTGTCGCTGACCATCCGCGAAGCCGGGGAGAACCCCGACGACGCGGGCATGTACGCGGAGTTCTCCTTCGCGCGCGACCTGTTCGACGACGAGACGGTGCGGGTGTTCGCCGAGCGGTTCACCAGGCTGCTCACCGCGATCGCCACCGACCGCGAGACCCCGATCGGCGACCTGCCGTTGCTGGACGCGGCCGAATACCACCTGCTCACGCACGTGGCAGGCGAGGACGTCATGGCCACCGGCCTGCTGCCGGACCTGCTGCAGCACGGCGCGCGGCTGGACCCGGACCAGATCGCGGTGCGTTACCAGGGCCGGTCGATCACCTACCGCGAACTGGACGAGTACTCCTCGCGCCTGGCGCGGGTGCTCATCTCGCGCGGTGTCGGGCCGGAGCGCATCGTGGCGCTGTCGTTCCCGCGCTCCTACGAGATGGTCGCCGCGTTCTGGGCGGTGGCGAAGGCGGGCGGCGCGCACGTGCCGGTCGACCCGACCTACCCCGAAGACCGCATGCGGCACATGGTCAACGACTCCGGCGCGGTCATCGGCATCACCGCCAGCGAGTACGTCGACCGGTTGCCGCGCGACGTGGAGTGGCTGCGCATCGACGACCCGGCGCTCGGCGAGCTGATCGAGCGCGAGTCCGGCGAGCAGATCACCGATGCCGACCGCAACGCCGCGCTGGCGATGCGCCACCCGGCGTACGTCATCTACACCTCCGGCTCGACCGGTATGCCCAAGGGCGTCACCGTGACCCACGCGGGCATGGGCGGCCTGGTCGGCGTCGCGGCGGATCTGTACCAGCTGGAATCGCACCACCGGTTCCTGCACATCTGCTCGCCGAGCTTCGACCCGTCGGTGCTGGAATGGCTGTGCGCCGCCTACACCGGCGCGACGCTGGTGGTCGTGCCATCGACCATCATCGGCGGACCGGACCTGGCGGAGCTGCTGCGCACCGAGCGGGTCAGCCACACCATCATCACCCCCGCGGTGCTCGGCACGGTCGATCCGGAAGGCATGGAGGCGCTCGAAGTGGCCTCGGTCGGCGGTGACGTCACCACGCCGGAACTGCTGGCCAAGTGGTGGCCGGGCCGCAAGTACTTCAACGCCTACGGCCCGACCGAGACGACGATCATCTCGTCGTACGCCCAGCTCAGCCCGGGCAGGCACATCACCATCGGCCGTCCGGTGCGCGGCATGTCCGCGCTCGTGCTCGACAACCGGCTCAACCCGGTGCCGCCTGGCGTCGCGGGCGAGCTGTACCTGGCCGGTGGCGCGCTGGCGCGCGGCTACCACAACCGCCCCGACCTCACCGCGGAACGGTTCGTCGCCAACCCGTGGAGCGACGAGGGCGCGCGGATGTACCGCACCGGTGACGTGGTGCGCTGGTTCGCCGAACCGGGCGAGCGCGCGGGCAACGCCGCATTGCCTTCGGTGCCGTGGCAGCTCGACTACGTGGGCCGCTCGGACTTCCAGGTGAAGATCCGCGGCTTCCGTATCGAGCTCGGCGAGATCGACACCGTGCTGGCCGGCCACTCCGACGTCGAGTACGCGATCACCATCGGCCGCAAGACCGACGCGGGCGCGACGATCCTGGTGTCCTACGTGCTGGCCGCGCCGGGCCGGGAGATCGACACGGCGAGGCTGTCGGAGTACGCCTCGCGCACCCTGCCGCCGCACATGGTGCCGACGGCGATCGTGGTGATCGACGAGATCCCGCTGACCCCGGTCGGCAAGCTGGACCGCAAGGCGCTGCCCGAGCCCGAGCTGGCTCCGCGCGAGTTCCGCGCGCCGGCCAGCGAGGTCGAGGCCGTCATCGCCGAGGTGTTCGCCGAAGTGCTCGGCGTCGACCAGATCGGTCTGGACGACTCGTTCTTCGCGCTCGGCGGCGACTCCATCCTGTCGATCCAGCTGGTTTCGCGGGCCAAGGCGCGTGGCGTGCTGTTCACTCCGCGCGACGTGTTCGAGCGGCGCAGTGTGGCCGCGCTGGCCGAGGTCGCCGCGCTGGGCGCGGGCACGGAACAGACGCGGCTGGAGGAACTGCCCGGCGGCGGTGTCGGCGAGATCCCGCTGACCCCGATCATGCGCCAGATCCTCGCGAGCGGTTCGACCTACCAGCGGTTCTCGCAGACCATGGCGCTGCGGCTGCCCGAAGGCATCGACCGGGAGACCCTGGTCGCCACCATCGCGGCGGTGTTCGACCACCACGACGTGCTGCGGTCGCGCTTGCGCCGCACCGGCACGGACTGGACGTTCGAAGCGCTGCCGCACGGCGCGGTCGACGTCGACGCCCTGGTGCGGCGGGTCGACCTGGCCGCCGACACCGACGAAGCGGAGCTGGCACGGGTTGCCACCGAAGCGCTCGACGGTGCGCTGGGCAGGCTCGATCCGGCGGAAGCGTCGATGGCGCAGTTCGTTTGGTTCGCCTTCGAGGGCGAGCGGCGGGACGTGCTGCTGATCGTCGCGCACCACTTCGTGGTCGACGGCGTGTCCTGGCGCATCCTGATCCCGGATCTGGCGGTGGCCTGGTCGCAGCTGGTCGCCGGTCAGCCGGTGACGCTGCCCGCCAACGGCACCTCCATGCGGCGCTGGGCGCACAGCCTGGTCGAGGCGGCGAGCGCGCCGGACCGGGTCGCGGAACTGCCGTTCTGGCAGCAGGTCACGGCCACGCCGGATCCGCTGCTCGGCGCGCGTCCGTTCGATCCGGCGGTGGACACGTTCGCCACCGTCGAGCGGGTCGAGGTCACCGTGCCCGCCGAGGTCACCGACGCGGTGCTCACCGCGATCCCCGGCCTCTACCGCGGCGGTGTGAACGACGGCCTGCTCACGGCGCTGGCCATGACGGTCGCCCGCTGGCGCGGCGACGGCCCGGATGCCGCCTTGATCAAGCTCGAAGGCCACGGCCGGGAAGAGGACGTCGTGCCGGGCGCGGACCTCTCGCGCACGGTCGGCTGGTTCACCTCGGCCTACCCGGTCCGGCTCGATCTGGCCGGCGCCGACCTCGCCGACGCGTTCGCCGGTGGCGCCGCGCTGGGCGAGATCGTGAAGTCGATCAAGGAGCAGTTGCTCGCGGTGCCCGACAAGGGCCTGGGCTACGGCCTGCTGCGGCAGCTGAATCCGGAGACCGCGCCGACCCTCGGCTCGTCCGGGCAGATCAGCTTCAACTACCTGGGCCGGATGTCGGCCGGGGAGATCCCCGAACAGCTCGCCGAGATCGGCTGGGTGCCGGTGGCCGACCTCGGTCAGCTGGATGTCGACATGGACCTCGACATGCCCGCCAACGCGACGATCGACATCAACGCGATCGTCACCGACTCCGACGAGGGTCCGCGACTGGGCGCGTCGTTCGCCTTCCCGACCGGTCTGCTGACCCGGGAACGGGTCCAGGAGTTCGCCGACCTGTTCGTCGCCGCGCTCACCGCGCTGGCCACGCACGCGCGGCGGCCGGACGCGGGCGGTTTCACGCCGTCGGACATGCCGCTGGTGCGGGTGGGGCAGCAGGACATCGAGCAGTGGGAACAGGCCTACCCGGCGCTGTCGGAAGTGTGGCCGCTGTCGCCGCTGCAGTCGGGTCTGCTGTTCCACGCGATGATGACCCAGTCCACCGTGGACGTGTACACCATGCAGGCCGTGGTGGACCTGGGCGGCACGCTGGACGTGGCGCGGCTGCGGGCGGCGGCCCAGGGCATCGTCGACCGGTACCCGAACCTGCGCACCGCGTTCGTCACCGACGCCGACGGACAGGCCGTGCAGGTGGTGCTGGACCGGGTCGAGGCGCCGTGGCGCGAGGTGGATCTCACCGAGCTGCCCGCCGACGAGCGGACCGCCGAGCTGCGCAGGCAGGTCGCGGCCGATCAGGCGACGCACTTCGACATGGCCACCCCGCCGCTGATGCGGTTCACGCTGTTCCGCAGCGATGCCGCGCAATGGCACCTGGCCATCACCACCCACCACATCCTGCTGGACGGCTGGTCGATGCCGCTGCTCATGCGGGACCTGCTGGTGCTGTACGCGGTGCGCGGCGACCTGACCGCGCTGCCGCGGGTGACCCCCTACCGCAACTTCCTCGGCTGGCTGGCCGGGCGGGACCGGGACGCGTCGCTGCGCGCCTGGGCGGCGGCGCTGGAAGGGGTCAACGAACCCACCCAGCTCGCGCCGCAGCCGCGCGGAGCGGAGACCTACGAGATCGGCAAGGTCGTCACCGAACTCGACGCCGACCGCACGCGCCGGATCACCAAGCACGCCGCCGAACTCGGCGTCACGGTGAACACGCTGGTACAGGCCGCGTGGGGCATCCTGCTCGGACGGCTCACCGGCCGCGGCGACGTGGTGTTCGGCGCGACGGTGTCCGGCCGCCCGGCCGAGCTGCCCGGCGTCGAGTCGATGGTGGGTCTGTTCATCAACACGCTGCCGGTGCGGCTGCGCATCGATGACCGCCAGAGCATCGGCGAACTGCTGGCGCGGTTGCAGGGTGACCAGGCGGGCCTGCTCGAGCACCACTATGTGGGCCTCACCGACATCCAGCGGGTGGCGGGCACCGGGTCGCTGTTCGACACGCTGCTGGTGTTCGAGTCGTATCCGATGGACAAGGAGGCGATCTCGGCCGCCAGCTCGATCGACGGCATGTCGGTGACCGGTGTCGGCGTCAACGACGCCACGCACTACCCGATGACGCTGCTGGTGATGTCCGAGGCCACCATCGAGCTGACCCTGAAGTACCTGGGCAGCCGGTTCACCGCCGAAGAGGTCGAGACGCTCGCCGAGCGGCTGGTCCGGGTGCTCGACGCGCTGCTCGGCGATCCGGACGCCTTGGTCGGGGACATCGACATCCTCGACGAAGGCGAACGCGCCCGCCTGCTGGCCGAATCCGGCGTCACGGCGGCGGCTGCCACGCCGGAGCCGGTGGGCCGGGTCGGCGCGCGCACGGTGGCCAAGGTGCTCGGCGAGGTCGTCGAAGAGGACCCGGAAGCGCCCGCGCTGCTGGCCGGCGAGGACGAGGTCGCCTTCCACGCGCTGGACCGGCGTTCCTCGCAGCTGGCCCGGGTGCTCATCGACCGCGGCGCCGGACCGGGCGACGTGGTGGCCGTGACGCTGCCGCGTTCGGTGGACGCGGTGGTCGCGGCCTGGGCCGTGCAGAAGGCCGGTGCGGCATGCCTGTTCGCGGGCGATCTCACCGCCGAGGAGCTGACCGCGGCGGGCGCCGCGTTCGGCATCGGGTCGCCGGTGGCCGACAGCGACATTCGCTGGCTGGCGCTCGACGACGCCCAGGTGCGGGCCGACATCGACGCGGCGGCCGCGCACCCGGTGTCCTACGCCGACCGGGTCCGCCCGCTCGGCGAGGAACATCCCGCGTTCGTCGTCACCACGGCGAACGGGGTCGTCGCGATCACCCAGTCCGAGGCGCTGGACGAGGCCGAACGCGTGCGCGAGGAGCACGAGATCGACTACGAGTCGACCACGTACACCACGGCACTGTCCGGCCGCCCCGCGATCATGGAGTTCCTGACCTCCGCCACCGCCGGAGCCCTGTCCGTCCTGCCGACCGGCGACCTGGAAACCGACCTCACCGAGGGCGAGGTCACCCACTGGTTCGCGGGTCCGGGCGAAGCGACCGACGCGGCGGGCGAGGAGATCACGATCGTGACCGCGGAGTAGGTCCCGGTTGAAACCGACGAGCCCCACCCCACGCGGGAGGGGCTCGTCGGTTCACGTGGACAGATATGATCGACCGCCGACACTCGGCCTGATCAGCCTGGTCGATGTGGGTCAGGTCGGTCCGCCCGACCGGCGACTGCCGTGTCGCCGTCGTTCGACGAAGTCGGGAGGTTCGACACGATGCCGGTTCCACGTGGCGACAGGTGGACGGCCGCCGATCTCGATCACATGCCCGAGAACGGTCTTCGTTACGAGGTTCTGAACGGTCAGCTTGTCGTGAATGCCGTGCCTACGCCAAGGCATCAGTGGTTGATAAAATCGCTCGTCCGGGCTCTGGATGCGGTATCGCCGCCAAACCATATCGTGCTAACCGGCGTCGGGCTGCTGTCCGGCGACGACGAGCCGATACCGGACCTGGTGGTCGCGGTCGGCCCGATCGATCCGAACGGCAAGGGGATTCCCGCCGACCGGATAAAGCTCGCAGTCGAGGTGGTATCGAGATCTACGATGATGTCCGACAGGCTCGTCAAACCCATTCTTTATGCAGAGGCGGGCGTCAGAAACTATTGGCGCTTGGAGCCCGAACCGTTCCAAGGACAGCTACCGGGCGAGTCCTTCCCCGTTCTGTTCACGTACGAACTCGGTGCCGCCCGCAACTATGAGCTGACCCACAGGGTGTCCGCGGGCAACACGGTCACTCTGCGCAGTCCCTTCGACTTCACGTTCGACCCGGAGACGTTGCTGCCCTGACCTCGCTGTAGCGGAATCTCCGCAGTGTGGTGACGGGCGGTTCCTCTCGCCGCCGGGGGGCCATCAGCCGAGCCCGTGGTCCGGTCCGGCGCGAACTGCAATGATGTGCGCTATGAGCGGTCCCGACGACGCCCCGCGTGTGACGGCCGAGCAGTTCGCCGATGGGGCGACTGCCGGGCTCGGCGACATCGAGATCGTCGACGGGCGCGTAGTGCGACTGATGGCCCAAAGCCCCGTGCACAGCCGTGTGGTGCGGCGGCTGGCCGGAATGCTCGAGGCAGCTCGACGTGATGGCGGGCCGTGTATGGTCGTGGACTCCGATGTGGCCGCTCGATTCGCCGACGCGGAAGCCGCGGCGGCGGATCGGCGGTTGAACATCCGCTATCCCGATATCTGGATCCGGGACTGCGAGCCTTACGACGTCAACACCGTGCGTGACCATATCTTGCTGATAGTCGAGGTCACTTCCGTATCGACCATCGACGCCGATATCACCGACAAGCGAATCCAGTACGCTGCCGCCGGAATTCCTCGGTACCTGATCGTCCGGCTGGATCAGAAGGAAGAACGCATCGAGGAGATCGAGGAATACCGTCTGGACTGGTCCGGCCGCCGCTATCTCGCCCACACCGTCCACCGCCGCGTCCTGCTCCTCGACGACCCGGTCGAAGCGACCATCCCCTTCGACATCCTGGAACAGCCCTGACGCCCGGCCCGCGAGTGGCACATCATCGCGGCGAAGCGCGAGAAGCCCCTCCACCATGTGCCACTCGCGGAATGGTTCAGGGGTTGGTGGGGCGGAGGGTGGTGGTTACGAGGAGTGTGAAGGCCACCAGGGCGCAGGTGGTTCGGGCGATGTGGAAAGTTTCCCATCGGCCGAGGATTTCGGCGTAGTCGGCGGGCGGGCCGGTGACTGCCCAGACCTTGATCTTCTGGTTGATTGGGACGTTGCCGAGGCGGGTGATCAGGAAGGCCGCGACGGCGAGGGCGCTCGCGGTGCCTGCGAGCAGGCGTGCGCGGCCGGTGGAGCGGATGGCGAGTACCAGGGCGCTCAGGATGGTCAGGCCCATCAGTGACTGCATGACCACGCCGTTGACGCTCATCAGCGCGGTGTGGAAGGTGAAGCGCACATCCAAGGGGACTTTGCGGAACGCGTACAGGACATTGACCGCCCCGTAACCGAATGCCCCCGCGAGCAGCCCGGCCGGGATCACCGCGAATGCCCGCGCAGGCAAGGTTCTCTCGGCGATTCTCACGCGTGCCGCTCCGCCGGGACGAGCGCGAGCAGTTCGTCGACCGACCACTGGTCGTTGACGTGCGCGCCGTGCTTCGCCGCGAGCACCCGTCCGTCGGGGGAGATCAGGAAATCGGCGGGCAGCCCGAGACTGCCGCCCTCGGGTTTGGTGGGCGGGGCGGCTTGCTTGCGGCGCAGGGTCGCGTAGGCGTCGTGGGCGACACCGCGCAGGATGGCGGGCCAGCCGCGCGGGTCGAGCAGGGCGCGCGGCGAGGTCTCGACGCCGAACTCGCGGTAGAGCTTCCGGTCCGGATCGGCAATGAACTCCAGCGGCAGTTCAGCGGTGTACTTGCGCAGTTCCGCCGCGCTGGAATGGAAGACGATCACTTCGCGGACGCCCGCGGCGGCGATCTCCGCATGCCGCGTGACGATCGAACGCAGGTGCAGGTTGCACACCGGGCATCCGGCGAAACGACGGAATTGCAGGTGGATCAGGCGATCCGGGTCCGGCACCTGGACTTGTGCACCGGAGACGGTGACCAGTGTCCGGTCCGGAACAGCGGTCGGCAGCGACATCAGGGCTCCTTTCGTAGGTGTACTTTGTACGCCTACGACCAGTATGCGCGTAACGCGTACGCTGTCAATCCGTGCCCCGCCCGCGCTCGCTGACCACCGCCGATCTCGCCGCGGCGGCCCTCGCCGTGCTCGACCGCGAGGGGTCTTCGGCGCTGACCATGCGCGCGGTGGCCAAGGAGCTGGGTATGGCCACCATGGCCCTGTACCGCTACGTGCGCGATCGCGACGAACTCGAGGTGCTGGTGGCCGACCAAGTGTTCGCCGCGATCGACACCACGCTCCCGGACGGCCGCGACTGGCGAGAACGCGTGACGGTGCTGCTCGAGAACATCCGGGACGGGTTCTCGGCCCATCCGGCCGCCGTGCCTATCGTGTTGCGGCGCAGGCAGTCGGCGGTCGAGTCGTTGCGCGTGATGGAATCCATGCTCGCCGTGCTCACCGAGGGCGGCTTCACCGGGCCCGCCCGCGTCATCGCCCAGCGCACCCTGATCGCCTTCCTGATCGGCTACCTGCAGAACAAGCACTACGCGCCACTGCCGGGTCAGGGAACGATGGTGCTGGCCGAGCTGCCCCCGGAGAAATACCCGCATCTGGCCCAGACCGCGGGCCAGGCCAAGGGCATGTCGGCCGACGACGAATTCCGCGGGGGAGTCGAGATCGTGCTGCGCGGTCTGCAGCCTTAGCGTTCGGCCGCATCCCGGCCGAAAAGGGCTGTGAGGTCAACCGTCTCGGCCATGGCGCGAGCGCCCGCGTCGTTGAGGTGCATACCGTCGCCGCTGTCGAGATCGGGTCGGATGAAGTCCGGCCGCTGCGGGTCCTCGACCGCGCGGGCGACGTCGAACACCGAATCGAAAACGTCGGTGCCGCGCAGCCATTCGTTCACCCGGCGACGGGTCGGCAACGTCTCGGCAATCGGCAGGCCCTCGTAGACGCAGCCGCCGTAGGGACCGATGGTCGCGGCGTGGATGGGCAGCCCCGCCGCGTGCGCGCGCCGCGCGATGGCGGTGAAGCCCGCGATCAGTTCCTCGGCGGTCGCGGGCGGCTGTCCCGCCATCCCGCCCAGGATGAGGTCGTTGATGCCGAAGTTGATCAGCACGCTCGTCACGCCGGGCGCGGCGAGCACGTCATGCTCGAAACGCTCCAGTCCCGGCTCGCCGATCTCGTCGGTGAGCAGGCGATTTCCCGAGATGCCCTGGTTGACCACCCAGCCTCGGTCCAGTCGCGCGTTGAGGTAGTCCACCGACCTGTGGTTGGCGCCCACGGTGGTACCGAAACCTTCGAACCACGAATCGCCGAACGCGACGGCCACCGGCGTCCGCGCGGGCGCGAGCACGTCGACGCCCGTGACGTAGAACCGCGCGGGGATCTCGCCGGCGTCGCCGAAAGCGGTCGCGGTCGCGACGTTTCCGGCGGCGACGTAAGCGATTTCGCCGGGTTGGTGGGAGTAGGTCGCGAGCCCCGTCGGGCCGGGCAGGTAGAGGCTCAGCGTCAGATCCGCACCCGCGGGCGCGGCCAGATCCACCGGGTCGCTGAACACTTCGCCGCCGACCGGGATGATCACCTGCTCGGCCCCGTCGAACCGCAACGCGGTATCGGTCTCGGCGACGATCTCGCTGCCTGTTTTGCGGAGAGCGACCCTGGCAGCGCCGATCGTCAGCGGTGTCTTCCCGTAGCGATTGGTCAGCCCGACCCGCACTCGCGCGCCACCGCCCGCCAGATGCAGCACCTGGCGCACGGTCTGGTCGGTGAACGCGCGCGGCTCCGCGAGCTTGATCTGCTCGTCCGGGCGAATCACCGCGGAGCGGAATCCGGCGATCCAGGCGGTCGACGACATGGGAACCTCCAGTATTTGACGCGAGGAATATTGCTCACGCATATTTCTACGGTGACTTATTCCTCATGTCAACTATCCGCAGCGAAACTTTGCGCTAGGTTTGCCATATGGACGTGACGGAGCTGTTCGAAGATCCGCGCCTGACCACGATGGGTCTGCTGTTCGAGGCGCACGGCGGTGTGCTCGCCAAGCTGGAGCAGGTGTGGAAGGCGCACGGGCTGTCCGGACTGGATCTGAACGCCCTGATGCGGCTGAGTCGTTCGCCGGGGCGGCGGCTGCGCATGACGGAGCTCGCGGTGCAGACCGCGCTGTCCACCAGCGGGGTCACCCGGCTCGTCGATCGGCTGGCCCGCGCCGGCTTGGTGGAGCGGGAACTGGACCCGGGGGATCGGCGCAGCGCGTACGCGGTGCTCACCGAGGCAGGCGCGGCGCGGCTGGCGCAGGTGCTGCCGGACTACCTCGCCGCCGTCGACCGCTGGTTCGTCGGATTGCTCACGCCCGAACAGCTCGCGGCGTTGTCCGAGGCGCTGCGGATCGTGCGGGACACCGCGAACCCGGATGCCACGTTCCGGATGGATTGAGCTCGTCCACCTGCTTCACAGTCCGCTGATGCCTCTTCCGGTTACGACCGCGCCCATGATCGCGAGCACCAGGGCCATCACCACATGGTTGTTGGCTTGCAGCCAGCCTCGGGTCCACTCCAGGGGTTCGCGGAGCCGATCGGCGGCGAGGCTGTAACCGAGGACCACCGCTACCACGCTGGAGGCGGCGAGCACGGTGAACACGACGACCGCGACCGCCTGCTCGCCGACGCTGATTCCGGCCGAACCGATCACCACGCCCGCGGACAGGCACAGCAGCAGGTTCTTGGGATTCACCGCGGAAAGCGCCGCTCCCAGCACGGTGGCCTTCACGATGGTGAGCTGGTCGATGGCGCGCATCCAGCCCGGCACCGCGGTATCGGCCCGGGAACGCCACTGTGCGATGGCCAATCCGAGCAACAGCACCCCCAGCACGATCCGCACCCACGACCCCGCCGCCGAGGGCTGCCGGTCACCGGCCCCGCCCAACGGACCGGCCGGCAACACCACGATCGCGGTGGCCGCCGCGATCCCGGCCACCCAGCCGAGCGCGAACCCACGGGCGGCCGCGCCGGCGTGCGCCGCCAGGATCATCAGAATCGCGGCCAAGATCGGGATCGGGGAGATCGCCACCCCCACCGCCAAGGGAAGCAGATCACCGAGCGCAGCGCCCATCCCCCGGAGAGTAGAGCAGAAGCCCAGCTCAGCGCCGGTGTATCCGGTGGGGCCCCGTGTCGTTGTCGCATCGTGACCCTCCGTTCCCCTCGACCAGCGGGTTTCACCCGCGCGGGGTGATGCGCTGCGGGCGGCAGGCCGTGACCGGGTCAGGTCGCGGGCGAGCCCGTCCCGGAGGCAGTGATCGTCGTCTGAGCCGGACGCCGGGTCATCCGGCCGAGACCGCGCCCCGGCGCTCCGCCAGATAGTCGGCCCAGGTCAGCTTGCCGACATCAGCCCCGTCGGTCACCAGGTTCCCGCCCGCGCGGTAGACCCGGCCCGCCTTGCCGGGCACCCGGACGGTCAGCAGCGCGCGCCGCTTGCCCAGCAGCGACACGTAGTCGCGCACCAGCTCGCGCATGCCGATCACCTCGGGCCCGACCAGATCGGGGACCCGTCCGGCGGGCGCGCCTGCCGTCAGCTCCGCCAGCCGCGCCGCCACCTCGCGCACGTGCACCGGTTGCAGCCGCACTCCGCCGAGCACCGGGAGCACCGGCGATTTCAGCATCGAGTCCACCAGCTCGGGCACGAAATCGTGGAATTGCGCGGCGCGCAGCGTGGTGAAGGGAATGCCCGACTCGGCGACAGCCTGCTCGGCGGCGAACTTCGCGCGGAAGTAGGTCATCGGAAGCAGTTCGGCGGCGGTGACCGAGATGTACACGATGTGCCCGACGCCCGCGGCCGTGGCGGCGCGCAGCAGATTCGCGGTCGCCACGTCGTCGCCCTTCGCGTCGCCCGCCAGATGCAGGATGGTGCCGACGCCCGCCACCGCGGCGTCGATGCCGGTGCCGCCCAACAGGTCTCCCGTGACGAACTCGAGGCCATCCTTCGCCGGACGTTCGGTGCGGCTCAGCACGCGCACGTCGGCACCCGCGTCGCGCAGCAGCGGGAGCACCGCACGACCCAGGGTGCCCGTGCCGCCGGTGACCAGGATCTTCGCGGTCATGACTGTCTCCGATCTCGTCGGTGCCGATGGGGCGCTCTCATCGCTTCACCGAGACGACGACGCACGAGCGGGGAGTGTGACACCCGGGGTCACTCCCGCTCGCGGTAGCGGCGAACCTTGCTGAGGTTGCCGCAGCGGTCCATCGAGCACCAGCGGCGGCGGCCGGGACGCGAGGCGTCGACGAACAGCAGGCCGCAGTCGTCGGCGGCGCAGACGCGGATGCGGGCGGACAGCGGACCGGCGAACAGGTCGATGGCGTCCCTGGCCAGCGTGGACAAGGCGGCCGCCGTCGTCGGGCGCGCGTATCCCGCGGTGGCGTCGCCGCGCAGCTGCGGGATCAGCGGAGGCTGCGCGGCGACGGCGTTGATCGCCGCGATGTCATCCGGCCGCAGCGGTTCTCCGGCGGCGAGGCCGTACGCGGCGCTGGTGATCGCGGCCCTCAGGGCGCGCATCGTCGGCAGATCCGCTTCGTCGGCGTTCAGCTCGTCGAGTTCGAGGATGACCGCCAGGAAGCGGCGCAGGTCCTCGACGGTGTGCACGATCTCCCACACCGCGAGCTCGCCCTCGCCTCCGGTGTGCGCGAGGTCGAGGGCGGCGCGCCCGGTGCGGAAGCGGCGGCGCAGATCGGGTGGCAGGCTGGCGCGGGATTGCATGACACCAGTTTAACTGGTTACAGTGCTGGCATGACGATCACCACGCACATCAATCCCGCCTCCATGCACAGCAACCCGGCTTTCACCCAGGTAGTGCGGGTGTCGGCCGCGGCGGACACGATCTACGTCGGCGGGCAGAACGGGGTCGAGTCCTCCGGGCGTGTGGTCGGTCCCGGCGTCGCCGAGCAGGCGCGTCAAGCGCTCGCCAACTTGCAGACCTGCCTCGCCGCCGCGGGCGCTTCCCTCGAGCACGTGGTGAAGTGGACGATCCTGATCCGTGAGGGCGAGCCTTTGGGAGACGGATTCGCGGCGTTCGGCGAAGTGTGGGGCGGCCGCCCGAACCCGCCCGCCATCACGGTCGCGCAGGTGGCGGGCTTCGCCGTGCCCGGCGCTGTATGCGAGATCGAAGCCGTCGCCGCCGTACCGGTCTGAGCGAGGTCAGTCGAGGGCCGCGCCGAGGCGCGCGGCGAGTTCGCGCAGGTGCGTGCGAAGTTCTGGCGGTTCGTGCACCCGGAAGGGAAAACCGAAGCCCGCGACGTAGACGGCGAGTTCGTCCAGCGAATCGGAACCGGTGCGCAGCACACAGCTCTCGGCGTCCACCGCCTCGATCACCCCGACGGTCGGGGCGATGCGCTCGGCGGCAATCTCCGCGGCGACACCGAGGGTGATGCGGGCCGCGTAGCGGTACGGCGCGGTCGTGACGCCATGGGAGAGATACCCGGGCAGGTCCGCGTCGGGCGCTTCGCGCGGGGTGAAGCGGGGGCCGGTCGGTATGCGGGGCCGCAAGCGGTCGACGCGGTAGGTCCGCCAGTCCGCGCGGTCGACGTCCCAGCCGATCAGATACCACCGCCTGCCCGTGTGCGCGAGCCGATGCGGTTCGGTGACGCGCAGCGATATGACGCCGTCGTGCGCGCGGTAGTCGAAGCGCAGGCGGTGGTGGTCGCGGATGGCGGCCGCGACGGCGGTGAGGACGTCCGGGTCGACGGTCGGGCCGCCCGCTGGCACGGTGACCATGGCCGCCTGGAGCATGCCGACCCGGTGGCGCAGTCGCGCGGGCAGCACCTGCTCGAGCTTGCGCAGCGCGCGCAGCGAACTGTCCTCGATTCCCGCGATGGTGCCGCCCGCCGCGGTGCGCAGGCCGAGTGCCACCGCCACCGCCTCGTCGTCGTCCAACAGCAGCGGCGGCAGTTGTGCGCCCGCGCCGAGCCGGTAACCCGCAACGCCGGGCGTCGCGTCCACCGGATAACCCAGCGCGCGCAGCTTGTCGATATCCCGGCGGACGGTGCGCACATCCACGCCGAGCCGTTCGGCGAGCGCGGCGCCGGTCCAGTCACGCGGACTCTGAAGCAGCGACAGCAGGCGCAGCAGCCGCGCCGAGGTTTCCAGCATGGGAAAAGTGTGCCGGAAAGCTAGGGCCGAAACTGTCCTGACCGGGTCATACCGTCGAGGACATGACCAACGACATCACACCGTTCCGCATCGACATCCCGCAGCGGCAACTCGACGATCTGCGTTCCCGTCTGGACGCCACCCGCTGGCCCGCCCCGCTGCCCGGCGACGGCTGGGACACCGGCGTGCCGACCGCGTGGCTGCGCGAACTGGTCGACCACTGGCGCACCGGATACGACTGGCGCGCGGCCGAAGCGCAGCTGAACGCCTATACGCAGTACACCACCGAGATCGACGGGCAGAACATCCACTTCCTGCACGTGCGCTCACCCGAGAGCGGCGCGCTGCCGCTGCTGCTCACCCACGGTTGGCCCGGATCGGTGGCCGAATTCCTGGACGTCATCGGGCCTTTGAGCGACCCGATCGCACACGGTGGCGACCCGGCCGACGCGTTCCACCTGGTCATCCCGTCGCTGCCGGGTTTCGGGTTCTCCGGCCCGGTCGCCGAGGCGGGCTGGACCATCGAACGGATCGCGAAGGCATGGGCCGAACTCATGCGCAGGCTCGGTTATGAGCGATATGGGGTGCAGGGCGGCGACATCGGCGGGGCGGTGAGCCCTGAGGTCGGCCGGACGGCGCCGGACCAGGTCGTCGGCGTCCACGTCAACGGCGCGCCCGGTCTGCCGCCGTTGCCGCGCGCGGAGGCGGAGCTGGCGAGCCTGACCGAGTTGGAGCGCGATCGCGTGCGGCGGATGCAGGCGTTCATGCGGGAGGAATACGGCTACATCGCCGTGCAATCCACCCGTCCGCAGGCGCTGGCCTACGGACTGACCGACTCGCCGGTGGGACAACTGGCCTGGATCATGGACAAGTTCCGGGAGTGGACCCATCCCCGCACCGTCGAGCCGGACAAGATCCTCGGCCGGGACCGGCTGCTGACCAACGTGATGATCTACTGGCTCACCGGCACCGCGGGCTCGTCGGCTTATGTCGGCTACGCCCAGGACGCGCCGTGGGGCGAGCCGAAGCGCAACTCCGGCGTCCCGACCGCCGCCCTGGTCTTCGCCCACGACGTCGGCATCCGCCGCTACGCCGAGGAAGAGCACACCATCACGCGCTGGAACGACGTCGATCGCGGCGGCCACTTCGCCGCCATGGAGGAACCCGCGCTGCTCACCGCCGACATCCGCGAGTTCTTCCGCGACCTACGCTGAGCTCTTACGGTCTGCGCGCGCGCCGATCTCGCACGCGGTCGTGAGCTATGTGGATCTCACCCTGTGCGCTCGTGCGCAGAGGTCGGTTGCCGTCGTGACCTATGCGCACACCTCATCCCGCGAGTTCCCCAACCGAACGCCAGGAATTGCGTTCGGCGGTGAACGCTTCCGTCTGCTTCGCGCGGAACGCCTCTATGGATTCGGCGTTCTCGGCGAGGAACGCCCGATACTCCGCCAAGCGGAATTCGCCGTCCTCGGCACGCACCCGCGCGTTGCCCGCGGCGAAGTCGGCACGCAGGTCGAGCAGTTCCTCCGCTTCGACGGGATACCAGCGGATCCGGTCGAAATACCGCAACAGCCAGGGTGTTTCCGCTCCCGAGGCAGCCCGGTCCGCGCCAGGGGGAACCGGGGCCGCACCGGCTCGGTGGTTCCACACCTGCGTGGTGCGCCCGACGAACTGATAGCCGCCAGGCCCTTCCATGCCGTAGACGCACAGGTAGGCGCCGCCGATCCCGACCGCGTTCTCCGGCGTCCAGGTGCGGGCGGGGTTGTATTTCGTCGTGACCAGCCGGTGCCGCGGATCGGTGGGGGTGGCGACCGGCGCGCCGAGGTAGACGTCGCCGAGGCCGAGCACCAGATACTCGGCCCCGAACACGGTGTCGTAGACGTCCGCGACGGAATCCAGGCCGTTCATGCGCCGGATGAACTCGATGTTCCACGGGCACCATGGCGCGTCGGCGCGCACGCCGTGCATGTAGCGGGTGATCGCCTCGCGCGTGGACGGATCGTCCCAGGACAGCGGCAGATGGACGACCCGGCTCGGCACGGTCAGCTGGTCGGAGGCGGGCAACCGCGCCTCCGTCTCGGCGAGCAGATCGAGCAGCGCGGCCACGGACAGCACGTGCGGATCGACCCGGATCTGCAAGGAGCGGATGCCGGGGGTCAACTCGGTCACGCCGCGCACCCCGGCGGCGAGTAGGTGCTGATGCAGCGCGTGCACGCGGGCGCGCAGGCCGAGATCCAAGGTCATGGCGCCGTATTCGACGAGCACGCCGTCGTCGCCTGCGCGCCGATACGTCACGGCGGTCTCGTCATCGACGTCGCAACGCCGCAGCACCCCGTCGTCGCCGTCGCCGCCCGCCGAGAGCACCGTCGGCCACCCGGCCCGGCGCGCGGGCCCGAACTCCCGGATCGAGGCCGCGCGGTCGCCGCGGACCGGCACGAACCGCACCTTGTCGCCGGGCGAGAGCTGTCCGAGCTTCCAGCGGTCGGCCGCCACGACCGTGACCGGGCAGACGAAACCGCCGAGGCTCGGTCCGTCCGGGCCGAGCAGGATGGGCGTGTCGCCGGTGAAGTCCAGCGCGCCGACGGAATACGGGGTGTCGTGGATGTTGGACGGGTGCAATCCCGCTTCGCCGCCGTCGGTGCGTGCCCACTCCGGTTTCGGCCCGATCAGCCGGACGCCGGTGCGGTCGGAGTTGAAGTGCACTTCGTAGTCGGTGCCGACGACGGTCTCGAAGTCGGCGCGGGTGAAGAACTCGGGCGCGCCGTGCGGGCCTTCGGTGACCGCGAGTTCCCAGCGCCGGGTCAGCACGGGTTGCTCGTCCATCGGCACGGCGGTGGCGACCCGGCCGTGGTGCGCGCCCAACGCCAGGGATTCCCCCGCGCGCAACGCGCCGCCGGTGCCGCCGCCGAAGCGCCCGAGCGTGAATGTGGCGCTGCTGCCCAGGTATTCGGGGACGGCGATACCGCCCGCGATCAGCACGTAGCAGCGCATCCCCGGTCCGCGCACCGCGCCGACGTCCAGCACGCCGCCCGCGGGCACCGGCACCGTCCGCCACTGCGGCACGGCCGCACCGTCCACGGTCACCTGCGCCGGAGCGCCGGTGACGCAGACCCACCCCGGTGCGGTGAACCGCAGCGCGGGGCCGCCGAGGGTGCATTCCAGTCCGGCGGCGCCCTCGGCATTGCCGAGCGCGCGATTGCCGAGGCGGAAGGACAAATCGTCCATCGGACCCGACGGCGGGACGCCGATGTGCCAGTACCCGACCCTGCCGGGCCAGTCCTGCACGGTGGTGAGCATGCCGGGACGGACGACCTCGATCCGGCCGGGTCGCGTGGCCCGCTCCGTCCTGGCCGCCGGTAGCTCGACGACGGTCATCGCGACACCACCATGCGCACCGGGGTCGGGTCGAAGCCGTTGCACGGGTTGTTGATCTGTGGGCAGTTCGACACCAGCACCAGCGTGTCGATCTCGGCGCGCAGCGTGACCCGCTTGCCGGGCGCGGACAGTCCGTCCACGATGCCCAGCGTGCCGTCCGCCTCGACCGGAACGTTCATGAACCAGTTGATGTTCGACACCAGATCGCGTTTGCCCAGGCCCCAGCGCAAGGCCTCGGTGAGGAAGTTCTCCACGCAGGCGTGCTGGTGGCGGGTGTGGTGGCCGTAGCGCAGCGTGTTGGATTCCTGGGAGCAGGCGCCCGCGACGGTGTCGTGGTTGCCGACCTCGTCGGCCACCACCGTCATCAGGGCCGTGCCCGCGTCGGTCAGCAGCACGCTGCCGGTGGTGAGGAAGATGTTGCGCTGCGCGGTGATCGTGGCCTGCGCGCTGTAGCGGTCGGCGTGATCGGCCGCCGAGTACAGCAGGCAGTCCACCGCCTGATTGCCGTGCAGATCGATGATCTCCAGGTGTTCGCCCGCCCGGACCACCGCCGACCAAGGCGAGCGGGCCGGAACGGTCTCGTCGAGCACGACGGTGCGTGTCGTGGTCATGCGGTTGCCTCCAGGGTGAGCGCGGCGGTCCAGGCTTGTTCGGTGTTCTCCAGCGCCCGGAGGTATTCCGGGTCTTCGCTGCCGGGTACGGCGAGGTCTTCCGGCGCGGCCCACGCGACGAAGTCGAGGTCCGTCGCCGGCCGGTCGTCCAGCGGGTGCGCGGAGTTGGCGACCAGCACGGTGACCGGCAGGTGCACGAGCAGATCCACCGAAGAGCCGGGGGCGGCGCTGCCGGTGGCGACGAGCGCGCCGTCCCGCGCGACGCGCACGCCACGGAAGAACGAGACCGTCGGCCCGATGTCCCTGGGCTCCAAACCGTGTTTGGCGCCCGCGAGGCGCAGCGAGTGGCGGGCCTGGGCGGTCGGTCCGCAGAGCGTGTCGTGGTGGCCGGAGGTGTCGGCGAGCACGGTCGCCAGCACACGGCCCTGGTCCGACAGCAGCGGATGACCGCTGCCCAGGTACGCCTGCCACGGCACCTTGACCGTGTCGGCGACGTTGAGGCGCTCCCACGGCGCGTCGGTGCGCACCAGCAGCAGGTGCGCGCAGGCCCCGCCGTCCGGGTCGGACAGGCGGACGCGGGTGCCGCGTCCGAGCGCGATGTTCGCGTAACCGTCCGCCGGGATCCGCTGCGCGAAGGTGATCTTCGAGGCCGGTATCCCGGCGGGGAGCACGGGAGTCGCGATCGCCGCCGCCGCGGCCTGCGCCCGTGCGTGCGCTCGCGCGCCGGAGGTGTCCGCAGTGCTTGTCACGATGATTCCTTTCGGATGCTGCGTGTGTGGGTGTGCGGCGGCGCCGGGCGCGCCGCCGCATCGGAGGCGCTCAGGCCGGTTGCGGCGCGGGCTCGGCGGCGGCGACGCCGCGCGACCAGCCGACCACGAAGCGATGCACCAGAACACCGACGGCGAGCACCAGCAGCACGAACAGCGGTGCGGCCCAGAGCATCCACCAGCCGCCCCCGGCCGGGGTGTATACCTCGGCGCGCGGCCAGGCCAGGTTCACCACCATCGCGACGCCCCAGACCACGGCGAGCGCGTTGACCGGAATGCCGAACCGGCCCAGCCCGAACAGCCGCGCGTCGGTGCCCGCGTCCGGCAGGCCGGTGAACCGGCGGATCAGCAGCGGCACGGTCACCAACAGGTAGGCCAGATACAGGGTGACGATGCAGACGCTGGCCAGCGTCGCGAAGATCGCGGCGTTGCCGAGGTTCAGCACCAGCAGGCCGATGCCGAGCGCGCCGATCACGATCGCGGGCAGCGCCGGCGTGCCGTACCGCGGGTGCACTGCGGCGAGCCTGCGGGCGAACGGCAGTTTCCCGTCCCGCGCCATGGAGAACATCAGCCGCGAGCCCGCGGTCTGAATCGCCAGGGTGCACACGGTGATCGCCACCGCCACGCAGCCGAGCAGCACCTTGCCCGCCGGGCTGTCCAGCTTCGCGGTCAGGACGTAGGCCAGGCCGTCGGAGGCCAGCGCGCCGTCGGACAGGCTCGGCGCGGCCATCAGCGCGCCCAGCAGCATCAGCCCGCCGCCGAGCGCCGAGACCGACAGCGCGGTGAGAATGGTGCGCGGCGCGACCCGGCGCGGGTTCTTGGTCTCCTCGGAAAGCTCACCGGCGGAGTCGAATCCGACCATGACGTAAGCCGCCATCAATCCCGACACCAGGAACGCGGCCCAGTAGGGTCCCGGCGCGGCCTGGTCGGTCTCCAGTACCACGCCGGGCCCGCGCTCGGTGTGGGTGAAGAACAGCGCGATGATCGCCAGCACGCCGACGATCTCGACCGTGACGCCGATCGAGTTGATCCGCGCCATCAGGTCGATGCCGATGACATTGATCAGCGTGGTGACCACCAGCAGGATGCTGCCCAGCAGCACGGCGTTGGTCGCGCCGGACGACGAGGTCAGCGCGGTGTCGGTGCCGACGAGCTGGAAGCCGCTCCAGATCGACGGCAGCACCACTTGCAGGGCGATCGCCGCCGCTGCGGCCGTGACGATCTGCGCGATGATCATCATCCAGCCCGCGAACCAGCCGACGAGTTCGCCGCCGAGCCGCCGCGACCACTGGTAGATGCAGCCCGAGATCGGGTAGCGCGCGGCCAACTCGGCGAAGTTGAGCGCCACGAGGAACTGTCCGGCGAACACGATCGGCCAGGTCCAGAAGAAGGCGGCTCCGCCGAACGAATAACCGAAGCCGAAGAACTGGAAGATCGTGGTGAGGATGGAGACGAACGAGAAACCGGCCGCGAAGGAGGCGTAGCGGCCGAGCTTGCGGTGCAGGACGGGCTGGTAGCCGAACCGGGCGAGGTCGGCGCTGTCGCCGGTCAGGTCGGGCGGCGGGGTCGGGGCGAGCGTGGTGGCCATGGGCGGTCCTTCGGCGTGCCAATAACTATCAGGCGATAGTTTTGCCGCCGCGATCGCGCTTTCGGTGACCTGCGTGTATCGCTTTCGAGACCTTCGGTAACTTCTGTGTTGCGGGGATTTCTGTCAAATGACAGAAAACGCACCGCGCGCCGTCACGGAGCTGTGCGCACGACCACCGCGGCAGAGCTTCCCCGCGCCGACCTGCCAGAATGAACCCGTGGCAAACCTCGGGCCCGGACGGCCGCGTCTCGAACAGCGACGCAGGCGCGGATCGACGCCGCGCGCCGAGATCCTCGACGCCGCAGGTGAACTGTTCACCACCAACGGGTACGCCAACACCTCCACCCGTGCGATCGCCGACGCCGTCGGCATCCGCCAGGCCTCGCTGTACCACCACTTCGCGGCCAAGGACGACATCCTCGACGCGCTGCTCGCCGAAACCGTCGCCGCGCCGATCGAACTGGCGCACCGGCTGCGGGCGGCATCCGAGCCGCCGCCGGTCCGGCTGTACGCGCTGGCGCTGTTCGACGTGCGGCAACTGTGCGCGTCGCGCTGGAATCTCGGTGCGCTGTACCTGCTTCCAGAGCTGCGCACCGAGCGCTTCGCCGCCTTCCGCCTGCGCCGCGACGAGTTGCGCAGCCACTACGAGGCTTTGGCCGCCCAGGTGCTGGCCGAGGTAGGGGCGGTGAACGTGCCGGGCACCGAATCGCTGCCGTTCCGTCTGGTGGAGACGGTAATCAGCATTCGCTCCGACGAAGGGACCGCGCCCAGGTACGCGGAGCGGGCGATCCCTGGGGCGGTGCTGCGCACGCTCGGCTGGTCCGGTGATCTCGACCCGGTCCGGGCCGAAGCGGCCGTGCTGCTGGACCGCCTGGCATCGCCCACCCCATGACCAGGAACTCGTGCGACTACCGGTTGCGCTCGATTCCCCGGCTCCGATCCTGGCTGTGCCAATACCCCCGCACAGCTGACGGAGCATGACCCGGCGGCTCCCGCACCGCCGCCGACGGTGGTTCCGCTTGACCGAGCCCGAGAATCTTAACCACCTCCGGCGGCATTCCCTGCGCTTGCAGCCGCGCGAGATGTTCCGCGCGCTCCTGCTCCGCTGCCTCGCGCTCCTGCTCCGCTGCCGCGCGTTGCTTCTCCGCTGCCTCGCGTTCTGCCGCACAGGCCTCGGCCGCCTCTCTGGCCGCCCGTTCCTCGGTGTCGGCGGCCGATCGCTCCTGGTGCTGATCGGGCGCTGGGAATTCCCGCGCGACCCGCTCGGCGGC
Source organism: Nocardia sp. NPDC019323 (assembly GCF_044389845.1). Lineage (NCBI taxonomy): Bacteria > Bacillati > Actinomycetota > Actinomycetes > Mycobacteriales > Nocardiaceae > Nocardia > Nocardia sp. NPDC019323. The sequence goes on along the minus strand of NZ_JBIRYN010000012.1, from coordinate 142,127 downwards.
CTCAGGTGCAACCCGTGCGGGCTCGGTCTCCGGCGCTCGAGGTGCTTGCCTGGCTCGCTCGGCTTGCTCGTGGACTTGCCTGGCGTGTTCGGCTCGCTGCGGGGCTTCCACCCGCCCACGAGCGGCGCCTTCCCGGAACCGGAGCATATTCCGGAACTTCTCGGCCCGCTCGCGTGCCTTGTTCGCCAGCTCCGCTAATTTCGACCGGTGCTCGCGCTGTTGCGCCTTCTGCTGCCGCGCCTTCTCGCCGACACCGGGCAATTCGAGCTGCTGGCCTCGCTCCAACGCCAGACCGCGTGCCCAGATCTCGCGTGCATCGGCGCGCGAGATGACCTGGTGCGTGAACCGATCCCCGAAATCCCGGAGCAATCCTCTGATGAGTTCCTGGGCCTTACTCGAGATGAATTCGCCTTCGACGGATCGCAATGTGTGTTGATGCACCTCACGATTGGCGAGAAGGGCACGTATCACCTTGAGCTGAGTTTCGTCTTTGTCTCCCTCGATTCTGCCGGATTTCTCTTCGATGGAGCTGATTATTCCTCGATCGTCTTTGATCTTGTCGAATCGGGTTTTACCCACGCCTTCGACGCGGTATAACCGCGACTGCTGAACGTATCCGTTCTCGCGGTCGCTAAAGAAACGGCCGGTGCCGTTTTCGAATATTCTGCCGCGCTCATGATTCCTGACCTTGTCGCGGTCCCGGTCGTATCCGTCCGGCATAGCTGGACACACCCCCCGGTGTTCGTGGTGTCCTGGTGAGAAGGCGTGGAGAATCAAGCCTTCACGTGCGGTCGGTGGATTCCTCTTGCCGCTTCTCTTCGTGGTAGGAGGCGTATTCGCGCACTGCAGCGGCAATGTAGGAGAACATGCCGTCATGATCTTCGGGGTTGTAGCCGATCATGCTGTCTACCAGTCGCCACATCACGATTTCGTCTTCGTCGTAGGTGTCGCATTCCACTGCGGGATTCACGCGCGGGTAGAAGGAATAATCTCGGCCGAACCATTCGCAATCGAACCATCGTGCGCCCGCGAATCTGATGAAGCATTCACCGACGAAGCAGATGAAAGCGTCCACCATGTCGGCGTTCTCCGGAGCCATCGCGGTAGCCATGTCCGGGAACAACTCCGCGACGATGGGGTCCAGCCGCTTCACCTCCGCCGAGTCTTCCGGCCACGGTTCCGAAGGGATGCGGCTTATGCCTGCATGGTCCATGAACTTCTGCGCCTGCGCCTTCCGGCGGTCAGGGTCGACCCACTTGCCCCATTCGGTCTGTTCGACGGGTACGCCGAGATCGATGGTCAACTGCTCGTCATTCCCCACGCCCAGCTCCTTCTCGTCATGGCCCGAACAGGTCAGTGTCGCGCGTACACCGGTCGCCGGACAAGAACCTCATCGCTCCAAGTACAACTTCTCGTTCGGCAACCTGGGCCAGCCCTCGGCATTATCCGGGAGTATGTGCACCGCGTCGAGGTAGTGGCGTTTCCGGTGGTCTTCCATGAACGTCAACGCGGCGGTGAGGCAGGCCGTGAAGTCGAGCCGGACGCCGTGCAGGAAGACCGACAGATGTACATCCGGATCGTTCGGCAGCGGAGAAGTCATCGCGTTTTCTCCCGTCATCGCCTGCCTGGATCGGCACATGCCCGGATGGCCTGGACTACAACCATTCCGGACGGGCGGTATCTGTCCTGCGGTGTCTCTATCCAATGCCGGACAGCGCCGGACTCGGCTGTGGGCGACGGCAGTGCCACCGTGCCGCCCTCCCGGACAATCGACACGTCGAGCCGGAACATCTCCGCGAAAAGCTTTGTGTCGTCGGGAAGATCCGGCCGCACAATGTAGGTCCACCTGTTCGAGCGAGGATGCGCGACAATCGGGCCTATCGCATCCCTGCGGCGCTGCATGACTTGCCTGACGGCTCGCCCTAACGGAGCGGGCATGGTCAACGCTCCGACGTACGACGCGCGCATGATGATGCGCCCCAGCTCCGGCGGGTCGATGACAGCGGGCAAATCACACACGCGCCGGTAGAAGTGGCAGCGAGACCGGGGTGTGTCCCCGAAAGATATGTGTGCCATCGGTGTTAGACCTCTTGGTCAGCTTGCTCGGCCTTGGTGTGGGCCCGCCGCCGGGGAGCCGATCAAGGCATCGCATCGACCCGGCGACGGGGCTCTTCCAGCTTGTCCGTGCTGAGCATGTGATCCCAGGCACACAACTCGCCTCGAGGTCGTACGCTTCTCGTACGGACCGTTGGAGGGCACGGGCGAGGGGTGGGTATTGATCGTCAGCACATGGACACGAAAAGAAGTCCGAGCGCTGCGCGAGGTTGCTTTGCGCATGACACAAGAGGAGTTCGCCGAGAAGGTCGGATTTCAGACTGCGACTGTGCAGAAGTGGGAACAGAGGACCACAGCGGAGCGTCCGGTCAGAGGGCGGTCGGCCGAAGCGCTCGACACGATCTACAACGGCCTCGAACCGGCGCAGCGGGAGCGGTTCTGGCATCAGTTGGCAGGTGCACCACCGAAAACCGGAGGGCATCCTGTTCTTAGCGGGGCAGAAACCATCCATCCCGAACCGGCCAATGCTGGTGACGGTGCGGTCGGTATGCATGTGCGGGAAGTCGAGGACGATGTGAAGCGGCGTGAGTTCAACAAGCTAGCCGCGGTAGGCGCGGTCGCGGTGCTTGTCCCGGACAGCGCCGACCGAATCGGCATGAGTATCGGCATGAGTGATGCCGAACGGCTGTTGGTCGATGTCGATGCGCTCGGTCAGGAGGATCAGCGCACAGGCGGTGCACAACTGGTCGGTTTCGCCGTTGACAAGCTGGCGCACGCCCTGGACCGGCTTCAAACCGGTGTATTCGATTCCGCTACTGGCAGCGCCTTCACCAAGGCGACCGGAGAACTCGCCGTGCTCGCCGGGTGGTTGGCCTATGACGCGGACCGGCACCCTCTTGCGCGCCGGTGCTTTGCTGATGCCATGGCTCTCGGCACCGAGGCGAACGATGATGACCTCATTGCACACACTTGCCTGATTGCGGCGAATCAATCCAGCTCCCTTGCTCGCGCCAATCGAGGAGGAAGCCCCCACAAGGCACTGCAACTCGCTGATCGTGCCCGCACCTTGATGCGCGGTCGGCCACCAGGCCGGATACATGCTCTGATAGCTGTTCGTGAGGCGCAGGCGTGCGGAATACTCGGTGACAGAATTGCTTTCGGGCGGGCTATCGCGACCGCATGGCGAGAGTTGGATCAGGCCATGCAGTCCGAGCCGCTGGAAGAAGTTCCACAATGGCTGCGATTCGTGACCTACTCGGAGGTCGCCGACCACGAAGCACGCGGTTATGCAGACATCGGCGACCTGCGCCGATCTGTCGAAATGTACTCGGCTGCGGTCGAGCACCCCGCAGCCATGCGTAATGCCACAATCGTCCGCGCGTGGTCCGCCGCGACCAGGGCTCGTCTAGGAGATATCACTGGCGCGCTCGAGCACGGGTACCCGGCTTTGTCGGACTTGTCCGCCATTGCGTCGACACGCACACTACGCCGCCTCGCGCCGGTTCGGACAGCAGTCGATCGAGTGCCCGCCGGTGCGGAGTTCCGCGACTTGTACGACTCCCTGGCGCAGAAGGCGGTGACCGCATGATCGGCTTGCCGGATGGCCTGAAATTCGAGCACTACACCGCTGACGAAGCACGTGCGCGAAGAGAGATTGTCGAGGATGTCTACCGACGTTCATACGTCGATGCCATCGCCTCGGGAGACCCGTTCGACTCGCCCTCGGAATTCATGCGCCGATTCGATTCCTATACCGGTCGTCGTGACAGCGGATTCGAGTATGTGCTTGCCCGAGTCGACGGTGAACCTGCGGGGCAAATCTGGGGATGGCCGTTACCGCCGAACGCGCGATGGTGGACGGGGTTGCATCTCGACAGTGGTGACCTCGAGGAGTTCACTGCCGAAGACGGCACGCGCACATTCGGGCTCAGCGAGATCATGGTGTGTGCGGAATATGCCGGGCGGGGCATAGCGCGGGCAATGCATGACGAACTGCTTGGTGCCCGAACCGAACAGCGCGCGACACTGCTCGTCGAAGCGGACAACGAGCGCGCCTACCAGCGATATCGGCGTTGGGGCTGGGAAAGAGTCGGATGGCTACGCCCCTCTTGGCACGATGCCCCGCGTTTCGATGTGCTGATCCGCGAGTTGCGCTGAGCAGAAAGGCGAAGGATCCGGCTCAGTGCGTCGGCGGCGCGATCTGCCAGTGCTCCTGCAACGCGCCCGCGATCTGCGGCAGCACGGTCACCGGAATCCGCTTGTGCCGCAGGATCGCCCGGATTTCTGTGACCTGGTCGCGTTTACGCAGGTCGTAGGCGCCTGCGACCGGGCGGACCACCGGGGGGATGGACAGCAGCACCAGTTCGCCGTGTGGTTCGTCGCCGCCGGAGAGGTCCAGCGCCAGCGACCACCGGGCGCGCTCGTCCAGCGCGAAGCGCCCGGCTACCACCCGATCCCACGAGATCCGGGAGACCGTCCACGGCTTGCGCCGGTAGATGGCGTGATCGGTGAGCACGACGGCGTCGCGGGTGAACAGCGCGGCCAGCACAGCGATACCGACGACGGCTCCGGCCAGTAAACCGGTGAACACCCGGTTCACCCCGAACGCGGCGACGAACGAACCGCAGATCATGACCGTCGCCAGTATGCCGAGCACGCTGTAGAACACGGCACGCTGCGTCGGGACGACACCTGCCCGCACCGTCGTCATCTCACCTACCTGTTCATGGCGCATTTCCGGCCCACCGTACCGCCTGGAGCCCCGAGCGCACACACCCCGGCCGTTCCCAGTTCTGAACGGCGCTCACAGGGTGAGCGGGACCGCCGCCTCGGCGGTGTACACCAGGAACGTCAGGCTCTGCTGGAAGTACAGCTGCACCGAGTTGCTGTCATGTGACAGGTAACCGATGGACAGATCCTGGCCGATCCGCAGATCGAAGTCGCCGCCGCGGGTGGTGAGCACGATCGCGCCGTCGATGGCGGGCGCCCAAATGATCTCCCCTTCCGGGATCAGGCGCTCGATGTGCGTGCGGATCATGTGGCCGTGATCGGAGGTCTCGCTGACCGCCGTGTACAGATCGGCGCTGAGCAGCACCGAGTACGGTCCGTCCACACCGGCCAGCCGCAGGGCGCTCAACGCCTGCGCGATCGCCTCCGGCACCAGCCTGGTGTCACTCGGCAGGGTGATGGGGTCGTTGGACGAGCTGGCGCGGATGCCGGTGATGTGCGCGGCCGGATATCCCTCGAAGATCGCCCGGTCCTCGGCGAACGCGATTTCTTCGCGGCGTCCTTCACCGGGTCCAGGTCGGTGTCCTGTGCGCCGCGCTCCACGTCGTCGAGTTCCTCGCGGGAGAGCGTGAACGGCACGCGCAGCTCGACCAGCGGCGCGACCACCCGCTGCCGGGCGAACACCCCAGCGTCCGGCGAGTCGATCGCGGTGGTGTGTCCCGTGCCCACCGCGGAGTAGTCGACGCCGTGCGGGCCGGACAGGTCGACGACGCGCCTGCCCGCGATGTGCCGCTTGAACGTGCGCTTCGCCTCCTCCTCGATGGCGGCCCACGCCTCGGAGGTGATCGGCGCTAGTTCGCGATGGAGGTTGTTCATGACCTGATGCTCCTTTTCAACGAGCCGATACCGAGGGCGCCGACGCCCGCGGGCGCGGCGGTGCCGGGCAGATCTGCGCGACCGGCGCCGTCGGTGTCCATCGACACCGAGGATTCCGCCGCCTCCCACGGCGCCGGGGGCAGGTCGTCGAGGAAATCGACGGTGGGTGCGAAGAACGAGGTGCCGGTGTGGGCGACGGAGAAGTCCAGGATGCGGTCGTAAGCCGCCTCCTCGGTGCCGAGGAACATCCGGGTGAGCATGCGTTCGGTGACGCTGGGCGTGGCCGCGTAGGCGATGTAGTAGGTGCCGAACACGCCCTCGCGCACGCTGCCGAACGGCATGTTGCCGCGCAGGATCTGGCGTTCGGTGCCGTCCGGATCGATCAGCGTGTTGACCTCGACGTGTGAGTCGGCGGGCTTCACCTCGTCGGGGAGTTCGAAGTCGTCCAGTTTGGTGCGGCCGATAACGCGCTCCTGCTCTTCCACCGACAGCGCGCGCCAGTCCTCCAGCGGATGGGTGTACTTCTGCACGATCACATAGCTGCCGCCGGTGAATTCCGGGTCCTCGTCACCGACCAGCGCCGCCGCGAAAGCCGCGCGGCCCTCCGGGTTCTCCGTGCCGTCCACGAAACCGAGCAGGTCGCGCTGCTCGAAGTAGCGGAAGCCGACGGTCTCGTCCACGATCGTCCCCGCGCCAGCCAGCCGGTCGCCGATGGCCATCGCCAGCTCGAAGCAGGCGTCCTGCACCTCGGACTTGATGTGGAACAGCAGGTCGCCCGGCGTCGCGGGCGCGGTGTGGCGTGCGCCGACGTAACCGGGGAACGGATGCAGCTCAGCCGGTTTCGGCCCGGCGAACAGGCGATCCCATGCGTCGGAGCCGATCGACGTGACGCAGGTCAGGTTCGCGCCGGGCAGGCGGAAGCCCACCGAGCGGCGCAAGCCGGTGATATCGGCGAGCAAGTCGCGGACCGCCGCTTCGCCACCCTCGTCGATCGTGGCGACCAAGAAGATCGCGGACGGTGTGAGCGGTTCGAGGATCGGCTGCGGCTCACCCATGATCGACACCCTAATGCCCGGCCGCGGCGGCCGGGGTGCCGACCCGCATCGTGGCGGACTACATCGCCACCGTCAGCAGGAACGCCACGTCGTCGATCGCCTTGACGCTGTGGCGCGCCTTGGGCACCACGATCAGGTCGCCCTCGGAGCCTTTCCATTCGTTGGCGCCGCTGAGCAACACCAGGGTGCCGCTGAGCACCAGCAAGGTGGCCTCGCCCGTGTTGTCGTGTTCGGCCAGACTGTGCCCGGCCGTCAGGCCGACCACCGTTTGCCGCAGCGTGTGCGTGTGGCCGCCATAGATTGTCTGTGAACTGCGCCCGCTCGTGGCGAGGGTGGCCAGCTTCAGTTGCTGGCGCGCTACCGCAGTCAGCGATTTCTTTTCCATGGACCGCCTTTCGCAGAGCACCACAGCCGATGCCGGGCTGGTGGCAACGGCTCAGGCGTTCGACCGGACGCGGGTCCGGCCGCCCGCATATCGCGAGTATGCCCGAGTCCGCCGCGACGCGGGCCGGGTTTCACCGGCCCCGCCCGTGACGGCGGCGTTCGCGGGTCGGCACGGCGTGGCGCGCTAAGCGGGCCGCCGGGTGTAGTGCCGGATGCGGAAGCGCAGACCGGTGGTGGAGGTGCGCCACGGCTCCGGGTCGTCGGATCGCCACTCCGGTCCGATCGGCGGCGCGAAGGCGTCGCCCTCGACTTCGGTATCGATCTCGGTGACGCGCAACTCGGTCGCGAACTCGAGCGCGGCACGGTAGATCTCGCCGCCGCCGGCCACCCAGACCGCGTCCGGGGCGCATATGTCCAGCGCCTCCGGCACCGACGACGCCCGTTCGGCGCCTTCGGCCGACCAGTCCGGCTGCCTGGTCACCACGATGTTGCGCCGCCCGGCCAGCGGCCGGAATCGCGGCGGAAGCGAATCCCAGGTCCTGCGGCCCATCACGACGGGATGACCCCAGGTGACGTCCTTGAAGTGCGCCATGTCCTCCGGCAGCCGCCAAGGGATCTTGTTGCCGGATCCGATCACCCCGTCCAGGGTCTGCGCCCAGATCAGCCCGACCGTCCGCTCGCTCACACCGCCACCGGGGCCTTGATGGCCGGATGGTGCCGGTAGCCGTCCACCTCCACGTCCTCGTAGCGGTAGTCGAACAGCGTCGGCGCTGGATGCAGCCGCAGCGTGGGGAACGGGTAGGGGTCGCGGGCAAGCTGCTCGGCCACCTGCTCGAGGTGGTTGTCATAGATGTGGCAGTCCCCGCCGGTCCAGATGAAGTCGCCGGGGATCAGCTCGGTCTGCTGGGCCACCATGTGGGTCAGCAGGGCGTAGCTGGCGATGTTGAACGGCACGCCGAGGAACAGGTCGGCGCTGCGCTGGTAGAGCTGGCAGGACAGTTTCCCGTCGGCCACGTGGAACTGGAAGAACGCGTGGCACGGCGCCAGCGCCATCTTGTCCAAGTCGGCGACGTTCCACGCCGAGACGATGATGCGCCGGGAGTCGGGGTCGGTGCGCAGCGTGTGCAGCACCTGGGAGATCTGGTCGATGTGCGTGCCGTCCGGCGCGGGCCACGACCGCCACTGCACGCCGTAGACCGGGCCGAGTTCGCCGTCGGCATCGGCCCATTCGTCCCAGATGGAGACGCCGTGCTCGCGCAGCCAGCCGACGTTGGAATCGCCGCGCAGGAACCACAGCAACTCGTAGACGATCGACTTCAGGTGCACCTTCTTCGTGGTGACCAGCGGGAAGCCCGCCGCGAGGTCGTAGCGCAATTGGTGGCCGAAGATGCTGCGCGTGCCGGTGCCGGTGCGGTCGGCCTTCTTCGTGCCGGACGTCAGCACCAGCCGCAGCAAATCCTCGTACTGGGTGTCGGGAGCCGATGCCGGATCGAGCGCGTCGTGAGCCACGTCTGGCAACTCTAGTCTTCGTCCTCGCACTGTCCGCGAGCCGTTCGGGCGCGTCCCCGGCCCGGCCTGACGACGGCAGTCCTGGCAAGCTCGAGCCCATGCGCAAGCTCTACGTGATCGGCATCGGCGCCGGCGATCCCGACCAGGTCACCGTGCAGGCGGTCAAGGCGATGCGGCAGGTCGAGACGTTCTTCGTCATCGGCAAGGGGGAGGCCAAACGGGAACTGGCCGACGTGCGGACGGCGATCCTGGCCGAGCACATGGATCGGCCGTACCGGATCGTGCCGATCGCCGACCCGCCGCGGGACCGCACGCCCGCTGACTACCTGGACGTGGTCGATGACTGGCACGATCGCCGCTCGGCGCTGCTGGAATCGGCGTTCGCGGCGGCCGACGGCGTCGGCGGCATCCTGGTCTGGGGTGATCCCGCGCTCTACGACAGCACGCTGCGCATGATCGAGCGGGTGCTCGCTCGCGGCGCGGTGCGCTTCGAGTACGAGGTCGTTCCGGGCATTACCAGCGCGCAGGCCCTGGCCGCACGCCACCGCATCGTGCTGCACGGCATCGGTGAACCGGTGCGCATCACCACCGGCCGCCGCCTGCGCGAGGAGGGTATGGGCGCGGAGAACGCGCTGGTGATGTTGGACGGCGACTGCTCGTTCACCGCGATCGATGACCCGGACGTGCACATCTGGTGGGGCGCCTACCTCGGCATGCCGGACGAGACGTTGATCGAGGGGCCGCTGGCCGAGGTGGGGGAGCGGATCGTCCGGCGGCGCGCCGAGTTGCGCGAGCGGAAGGGGTGGATCATGGACATCTACCTGCTGCGCCGCGGGGCGTGATCCGCCCCGCCGCCGCGGGAGAACCGGCAGGTTGTCGGTAGGGCTGGGTAGTCTGAACCCCGTGCCTGAGCTACCGGAAGTGGAGGCGTTGGCTCAGTTCCTCCGGGAGCATGCGGTCGGCGCCGTGGTCGGCCGCGTCGACGTGGCCGCGTTGAGCGCGGTCAAGACGTTCGAGCCCCCGGTCACCGCCCTGTCCGGCCGAGACGTCACCGGCGCGGGGCGCTGGGGCAAATTCCTCGGCATGGAATGCGACGGGTTGTGGCTGGTCACGCACCTGTCGCGAGGCGGATGGCTGCGCTGGATCGATGACCCGAGCCCGATGCCGCCCAAACCGGGCGGCAAGAGCCCGCTGGCGTTGCGGGTGCACTTCTTCACCCCCGAAGGGGCGACGCCGGCGTTCGACCTCACCGAGGCGGGCACGAAGAAGCGGCTGGCGGCGTACGTGGTGACGGACCCCAAGGCGGTGCCGGGTATCGCGCGCCTCGGCCCCGACGCGCTGGAAGTGACCGAGGCGCAGTTCGCCGACATCCTGCACGGCACCTCGCAGCGGATCAAGACCGCGCTCGTGGACCAGTCGCTGCTGGCGGGTGTCGGCAACGCCTACTCCGACGAGATCCTGCACACCGCGCGGATCTCGCCGTTCGCGAACACCAAAACGCTTCCGGCCGACAAGGTGGCCGAGTTGTATACCGCGATGCGCACGGTGCTCACCGACGCGGTGGGACGTTCCGTCGGCCAGGACGCGGCCCGCCTCAAGGGCGAGAAGCGCTCCGGCATGCGGGTGCACGCCAGGACCGGGCAACCATGCCCGGTCTGCGGCGACACGGTCCGCGAGGTCTCCTACGCCGAGCGGTCCTTCCAGTACTGCCCCACCTGTCAGACCGGCGGCAAGATCCTCGCGGACCGGCGGATGTCGCGCTTGCTGAAGTAGCGGCCCCGCTCAGGTCAGCGTGGGGACCCGCACGCCCTGCCAGGCGAGTCGTTTCTCCCGGTCCGGGTCGTGTTCCACGCGCGTGGGGTAGTCGATGATCAGAGTCGACCTGCGCGCCTCCGTGTACGCGGGCCAGGACGGCAGCGGAGCGCCGGTGCGGGCGAAAGCCAGCCAGTTGTCCTGGAACTGATCGGTGACCGCCCGCAGGCCGCGCCTGCCGCCCGCGGCCGTGAAGGCCCGGCCGATCGGAGTGTCCGTCACGCCGAACACCGGGATGAGGTCGGTCGCGTGCGTGGCGCCGATCCCGGCCAGCTGCAAGGCGCGCGGGGCGAAGTCGTAGCGGTAGGCGTAGGTCGGCGCGTGCTTGCTGTGACCTTCCATGACCGTCACCGAAGGACGCCAGAAGGTGTAGTCGCCGCCCGCTCGCACCGCGGCCTTCGGCTGCGGATAGCCGGGATAGGCCGCCTTGATCCGAGACTCGGCCTCGGTGGAGTTGCCGAGCGCCTTGCGCAGCCGGTCCGCGGTGGTGGGCAGTTCGTCGGCGAACCTGGCGAACAGCGTGCCCTCGTCCCGGTTCGTGCCGATGATCAGCGGCACCCGGTGCGCCGAGCCGTCGGCGATCGCGTCGACCGGGGAGAACGGCAGGAACGCACCGTCGACGACCGGGCAGACCGGGAAGGCGCCCGGGTGTTCGCGCACCACCTGTGCGATGGTGCGATCGACCGCGCGGCGGATGTCGTTGGCCCCCGCGGTGCGCAGCGCGGTGTGCGCGGTGTCCGGTGTGGCGCCCAGCGCGGCCACACAGCGGCGCGCGAAACCGCGGGCCTCCTCCGCGGTGACCGCCCAGTCGGCGGGCGGGCTCTGGGCGATGGCTCGATGGAACAGGCCCTTGGCGGCCGGTGTGGCGAGCAGGCTCAGCACGGCGTGCGCGCCGGCCGATTCGCCGAAGATCGTCACGTTGTCGGGATCGCCGCCGAACGCCGCGATATTGGTGCGCACCCACTCCAACGCGGCGAGCTGGTCACGCAGGCCGAGGTTGGAGTGGAACGGTTCTTCGTCGGTGCCGAACTCACTGAAATCGACATAGCCGAACGCGCCGAGCCGGTAGTTCAGCGAGACCACCACCACGTCGCCGCGCAGCGCCAGTCGCGCCCCGGAGTACAGCCCGAGCGCGGATGTCCCGATGAGATAGCCGCCGCCGTGGATGAACACCAGCACCGGGCGCGGGCTCGACGCCGTCGTCGCGGGCGCGGTGACATTCAGTGTCAGCGCGTCCTCGCTGGTCGGCTGATAGGCGCGCGCCCCGATCCGCGCTCCGGAGCGGTGCTGCATCGCCGCGGAGGTGAAGTCTGTCGCGGCCCGCACACCTGACCAGGGTTGGACCGGCTGTGGAGCGCGAAAGCGCAGGTCCTCGATCGGAGGAGCCGCGTAGGGAATGGACCGCCAGCGCAAGACGCGGCGGCCACGGCGACCGCGGACGACTCCGTCGGCGGTCGCGATATCCGTTGTTGCCACCATTTTCAAATGGTAGCTATGCGCGCCGCGCCTCCAACAGGCGCAGCCAGAACTCGCTGACCGCGGGGAATGCTGGCACGGCGTGCCAGAGGGTGGACAGCGGTACCCGGCCGACCACCGCGATGGTCGCCGCGTGCAGTTGCTCGCCCACGTCCGGCCCCACGAAGGTGGCGCCGAGCAGCGTGTCGGTGTCGCGATCGATCACCAGCTTCGCGTGGCCCGCGTAGTCGTCCCTGGACAGCGCCGATCCGGCCACCTCGATATCGAGTTCGACGGTCTCGACCGCGTGCCCCGCGTCCCTGGCCGCGGCTTCGGTCAGGCCGACCGAGGCGACCTCGGGCGCGGTGAACACCACCTGCGGCACCTTGCCGTGATCGGAGCTCGCGACGAAACGCGGGTCGTCCAGCGGCTTTCCCTCGGCCCGCGCGGCGATCACGTCGCCGCACACCCGGCCCTGGTACTTGCCCATATGCGTGAGGGCGGCGCGGTGGTTGAGGTCGCCGACCACATACAGCCACTGGCCTTCGACATCGCGCGCGGTGAGATGGTCGTCGACCGCGACGTAACCGTCGGACAGCCCGACCGCGTCCAGTCCGAGCCCTTTCGCGGCGGGCGCGCGTCCGGCCGCGACCACGATCTCGTCGACCTCCAGCGCCGACTCGCCCTCGGGGCCGCGCAACCGGATCGTGACAGGCCCGCCGTGGATCCAGCCTTCGCCGGTGTCCTTCGCGGCCGGGCGTTCGACGGCGGTGGGCTCGGTGCCCATGCGCACTCGCACGCCCGCGTCGGTCAGCGCCGCCGCCACTCGCTCGCCCGCGAAGGGCTCGGCCGCGGCCAGCAGCGCCGAGCCGCGCACCAGCAGGGTGACCTCGGCGCCGAGGGCGGCCAGCCAGGTCGCGGCCTCACCGGCCACCACGCCGCCGCCGACCACGGCCACCCGGCGCGGGACCTCGTGCAGATTGGTCGCGTCGCGGGAAGTCCACGGCAGCGCGACGCGCAGGCCGGGCACGTCGGGCACGTTGGCGGTGGTGCCGGTGGCCAGCACCACGGCGTGCCGGGCCCGCAACTGCCGCCCGTCGACATCCACCGAACGGGGGCCGGTCAGTCGTCCGGCGCCGCGCACGATGTCGATGCGGTTGGCGCGCGCCCAGTCGGCCTGCGAGGAATCGTCATGGTCGTGCACGAAGGCGTCCCGGCGCCGCAGCACCGCCTCGACGTCGAGGCCGGTAGCCGAAACCCCCGGCATCGCCCGCGCGGCCGCGAGCACGTGGCCCGGCCGCAACAGCGCTTTGCTCGGGATGCAGGCCCAATAGGAACATTCGCCGCCGACGAGTTCACGCTCCACGATGGCGGCCGTGCGGTCGCTGCCCGCGACGGCGTAGGCGGCGGCGTTCTCCCCCGCCGGTCCGCCGCCGATCACGATGACGTCGTAGTCGGTCGGTGTGCTCGACATCGCCGCGCCTACTGCAGGTAACCCTCGACCTGCGAGACCGGATTGGCCTGGGCCGCGTCGGGGGACTGGCCCTGGTCGATCCGCGCACGGCGATGGCGGAGCAGGTCCCAGGCCTGATCCAGCATCACTTCCAGTTCCGCCAGGCGCTGGCGTTCGGTCTTCGGGTCCAGCTCGCCGTGGGTGGCCTGCGAGCGCAGCTGGTGCTCCTGGTCGACCAGATCCTTGATCCGCGCCAAGATGTCCTGTTCGCTCATGCTTCGTCCCTTCCGGCCAGAGCGGGCCCGTGCGTGGTCACACCGCGCTGCCGGCTCCGGGCCTGTTCGCTCATGCTTCGTTTCCGGCATGTGCGGGACCCCGCGTGGGCAACGCCGCGCTGCCGACTCCGGGCTGACCGCTCATGCCGACCATGCTACGGCCGGGCCAGGCACGCGGCGGCCCTCGGGACGGCCGCGGCGAGTTCCGGCCACGGCAGCGCGGTGTAGCCGAGCGCGACGCCGAAATGGTCCCGGCGGGATCCGAGGTGATACCTGGCCAATCCGTCGAGCGCGACGCCGTGCGCGGGGCCTTCGGCGACCACACGCCGCTCGTCCTCGGCCGACGCCACCGGCACGACGACGTGCGACCCGGCGTCGTCGCCGAGCACGTCGAGGCCGCGGCGGCGCAGTTCGGTCACCACCAGCGCACGGCGCGGTGGCAGCGCGCGGCGCAACCTGCGCAGGTGCCTGGCCAGATCACCGTGCGCGGCGAAGGCGACCAGCACGCGCTGACCCGCCGGGCTCGGACCGGTGCCGGTGCGCTCACGGTGGTCGAGCACCGCCGCGGCGATCTCCGGAGCGGCGAGCAGCCAGCCGACCCCGAGGCTGGGGGAGAGGATCTTGCTGGTCGTGCCCAAGTGGACGACGACGTCCGGAGCCATGGTGGCCAGCAGCGGCAGCGGCGCGGTGTCGTAGCGCAGTTCACCGTCGTAGTCGTCCTCGATGACGAAGATCCCGCAGCGGCGCGCGTGCTCCACCAGCTCCACCCGCCGCGCCGCCGGCATCCGCGCGCCGAGCGGAAACTGATGTGCTGGAGTGCAATACACCGCTTTGATGCGCGGCGGCAGCAAGTCGACGCGCAGACCGTTCGCGTCGACGGGGACCGGAACGACCTCGAGACCGGCCGCCGCGAACGCCCCCGCGGCGCGCTGGTAACCCGGGTCCTCCATGGCGACCGCATCGCCGGGCCGCAGCAGCGCGGCGGCCAATTCGCCTACGGCAGAGCTGGTTCCGGCCGTAGCGAGCAGCACGGTGTCGCTGCCCGCTCCGATCCCGCGGTGGCGCAGCAGGTGCTCGGTGACGGCCGTGCGGAACTCCGGTTCGCCCGCGCGGTCCTTGCGCACGAGGGGGGAGTGATCCGCCGCGGCCCGCCAGGCGCGGCGCCACGCGGCCGGATCGATGGCGTCGACGCACGGCGCGCCTGGGGCGAGGTCCAGCAGCTCTGACGTGGCGCCGGTGTCGTGCACGGCGTCCGGGCGGGTGGGCGCGGCGGCCGGCGCGGTCGTCAGGTAGGTGCCGGAGCCGCGTCTGCCGCGCAGCCAGCCCTCCGCGTGCAATTGGTCGTAGGCGGCGGCGACCACGGTGCGGCTCACGCCCAGCCGCCCTGCCAGCGCGCGGGTCGACGGCAGCCGGTCGCCGCCGCGCAGCGGCCCGCTGGTCGCCGCGTGACGCAGTTGGTCGGCGATCTGCACCGACAGCGGTTGCGCCAGGTCGCGATCGAGGTCGAGGGGTAGGTCCTCCAGCACGGCTGCTCCTGGAAATGGACTGCCGAGAATCACTCGGATTGGCACTTTGATAATGCCATTCGCGGCTCGATGCTGGGTGCATGACCGAAACAGCCAGCCAACGGGCGCCCCTCTCACCGACGCCGCGCAGCACGCCGACCCGGTTGACCGATCGCGCAAGGACCGATCGCGCCGACTTGGACGCGGTGCTCGACGCCGGGCTGATCTGCCACCTGGGCGTGCTGCTCGGCGGCGCGCCGGTCGTGCTGCCGACCGCATACGGCCGCGACGGCGACACGCTCTACCTGCACGGCTCCACCGGCGCGGGGAACCTGCGCGCGGCGCTCGCCGCCGACATCTCGGTGGCGGTGACGTTGGTGGACGGCGTGGTCTACGCGCGTTCGGCCATGCACTTCTCGATGAACTACCGCTCCGCGGTCGTGCTCGGCCGCGCGCGGGAGGTGACCGAGCACGACGAACGCCTGCACGGGCTGCGGGTGATCGTCGAACACGCCGCGCCCGGCGCGTGGTCGCGCGTGCGGTCTCCGAGCAAGAAGGAACTCGCCGCCACGAAGGTGCTCGCCCTCGATCTTCTCGAGGCGTCGGTGAAGGTCCGCGCAGGCGGGCCGAAGGACGACCCGTCGGACATCGACAACGGGGGTGTGTGGGCGGGGGTCCTTCCGCTGCGCCAGATCTGGGAAACCCCGATCGACTCCGCGGACCTCGACCCCGGCGTCTCGGTCCCCGCGGACGTTCTGGAGCGCGCGGTCCCCGCCCGGTGACGACTACGGCACACGGGGAAGTCCGGCGACAGGCGCGCTGTTCCGCACGGTCGCCGGAGGCTTCGCGCCCGTCCGAGCGGGCGTGGCGCGCCGGTCAGAACCAGAACGCTGCGCCGTAACCCGTCGTTTGCGCTGTGGTCTTTCTCGAATCGGCCCGTACGGTGACGAAAGGCATGGCCGAGGCCGGGGAAAGGCAGCCGCTGATATTCAACGGGGTATTGGTGTGTGCGAACGTGTAAGGGAATTCGGATTCCCCGTCGAGTTCCGCCGCGCCGATCACCGCCGCCGTGACCGAACCGGGGGCGAGATTCACCGCGAGTTCGCCGGCGACGCCCGCCTCGACGCCGATGCTGGGCTGGATGGCGACGGCGGCGCCGACGGAGATGCTCGGCGGCGCGATCAGTTGCAGGGAGGGCATCATCATCTGCTTGTCGGGCATATTCATCTCCAGGGAGGGCGCGTCGAAGGTGAGCGATCCCTCCAGTCCGAAGGAGGGCGCGATCCCGGCGTTGATTCCGACGCTGGGTGAGATGCCGATCGAGATGCCGTTGGAGATGTCGACCGCGCAGCCGACCAGATAACCGATGGCGATTTCTCCGCCGCGCAGCGCCGTGGGGCCGTCGAGCGTCACCGAGAAATCGCCGGACACTCTCGCCGCGTGTACGAACGGGACTCCCGGCGCGATGTCGCCCGCGGGCGCGACGTTGTTGGCGTTCGCCGACGCGACCAGATGCAGCCCTCCGGCATTGATCTCTCCTGGCGCGGCGCCGGCCACGGAATCAGAAACAGCGAAAGCGCCCGTAGCGGCCATGGCCACCGCGATGAGCGCGGCGAGAGTGCGCGAATGCTTTCGGTTCATCATGCTCCAGTCGAGTATCGATGGAATCGGAACTTCCTGCGCGAAACGGACTTGCACGGCGAATGGGGCAGGCACGGGCTTCATTCGGCGTACGCCGCAGACTTTATCGGCAGGTGTGGCCGACGCAGCTGATCACGCCACACGGCGAGTCGGCCGACGCGACTGATCGCGGTCGTCGTCGGCATTCGTCCTGATCACCGGTGCGGGGCGAGCGAAACTATCGGATTTTCATACCAGGTCACCGAATTTCCCGGCTGTTCGCCGAAATATTGCGCGTGTCGCGCGAACCCGCCGCGATCGGCTGCACGCCTGTGGGTATACCCGCGGCCCGGCGAGGTGAGCCCAGGGGGCGACCGGGGCGCATCGGCGTGCGCGTCCGCGGGACTCACCACGGATCGGCGTGCAGACCCACGGAACGTACCGCGCGCACCGCCAGCCGGCGCAACGCATCAGCGGACTCGATTCGCTTCGGGTCCAGGGAGACCAGGCTCAGCACGTAGTCGTCGCCGATGCGGCACAGGTAACCCGACAGACGGGTGCGGGGCAGTCGCGCGGTGGTGAGCCCGGGATGGATGGCGCGGGCGGCGACGCCGGTGCAGCGGTGCGGGCCGAGTTCGAGCAGCGAGGCGGGGAGCGTCCCGATGTTGGAGCACAGGATGTCTCGTTCGCCAGCGCCCTTGGACAGCGCGTAGGCCCAGCGGTCCGGGATCACCTGGAGCAGTTCTTCGGGCATGCCGCCCGGCGCGGACATGCGGTGCTCGTAGGCGGAGCGAGCCAGCGCCCGGATGGTCGCCGGGGTGTCGCAGCGGGTGATCGCGATGCGCGTCATGGCGAGATCGTTGTCGACGCGGGGTTCGTCGCGGGTGTCGACGGGCAGGCTGGCTTCGATCGTCTCGCCGCGGAACCCGCTGTCCCGCAGCACCGTCGCCACGAGGTGGATGAACAGGCTGTTGGCCGTCCCGCCGTCACGCGCCGCCACGCGGTCCCACTCGGCGGCCGGGCATTGCAGGATCGCGCTGCGCGTGGCGTCGCCCGCCGCGCGCGGCTGCTCGTCCCGGCTCGGCGCGGCGAGTCGCCGCGGTATCCCGTGCCGCAGCGCCGCCGCGGTGTCGCGCAGCACGATCGACCACTGGCGACGGGCGTCGGCCCAGTCCGATTCCCGGGCGGGGAACCGCGCCGGACGCACCCGTGCACCGCCGAGCGCGTCGTCCACCGCGAGCACCAGCGCGCGTCCGTCGGCCAGCGCATGCGAGCAGGTGAGGGAGACGATCGAACCGCCGTCGTCCAGGGCGGCGGTGGAAAGCCGCCAGCCCGGGCCGTATTCCGGATCGAGCCCGGCGCCCTGCGCGTCGGCCCAGTCGAGCAGCTCCGCCACCGGCAGGATGCCCTCGGCGCGGTCGATCGGATACGCGCGCACGTTCGGTCGCCAGGCTCGGCGCGCGCCGGGCACTCGGGGGCGAACGACTCTGCGACCCAACGGCCCCGACCGCAGTGCCTCGTGCACCCGCGTCAGCAGCGCTGGGTCCACCCGGTCGGCCGTCCGCCACAGGCCCTGCAACGCGATCGGCGTGCCGAGCCCACGGTGACTGCGCAGGAAGATCTCGTCGACGACGCTCAGCCGGCGCATGGGCCTCAGGCGCGAGTGCCGTGCCGGCCCGCGCCCGCGGCGAACCGCTGCGCGCCGTCCAGCGCGCCGTCGGCCAGTGCGGTCAGACCGTGACGGAATTCGTTGCGCAGCGCGGACTCTTCCGTCATCCCCTCCTGCTCGAGCAACGACATGCGATCCGAGCGCAGGCAGGTCTGCGGCAGCGCGGCCAGTTCCGCGGCCAGCGCCTCCGCGGCGCGGCGGCCTTCACCACTGGGCACCACGCGATTGACCAATCCGATCCGCAACGCCTCCTCCGCGTCGACCGCGCGTCCGGTGAGGATCAGGTCCATCGCGCGGCCCGTGCCGATGATCTGCGGAAGCCGCACGGTGCCGCCATCGATCAGCGGGACGCCCCAGCGGCGGCAGAAGACGCCGAAGGTGCTGTCCTGTTCGGCCACGCGCAGGTCGCACCACAGCGCGAGCTCGAGCCCTCCGGCCACCGCGAAGCCGGAGACCGCGGCGATCACCGGCTTGGACAGCCGCATCCTGGTCGGTCCCATCGGGCCGTCCCCGTCCTCGGCGGCGCGGTTGGAGCGCTCGGTGCCGAGTGCCTTCAGGTCGGCGCCCGCGCAGAACGTGCCGCCGTCGCCCCACAGCACCGCGACCGCGGCCTCGGGGTCGGCGTCGAACTCACGGAAGGCGTCGGCCAGCGCGGCGGCGGTCGGCCCGTCCACCGCGTTGCGTGCTTCGGGCCGGTGCAGGATCACGGTCGTCACGGGGCCGTTGCGTTCGATGAGTACCGTCACGCGCTCGAACATACGCCGTAAAAGCCCTCTTGTGTGAAGAAATGAATTCATGCTTCACTTCTTGGGTGGCCTACCGGAGAACACCCGCCGTGCAGGCCCGCCTGGACGCTCAGGCGGGGCTGATCGTGCAGGCCGCGACCAAGGTGCTCTCCCGCGGCGGCTACGCGGCGCTGTCCATGGCTGCGGTCGCGGCCGAGGCGGGCTTGGCTACCGGCACCGTCTACAAGAACTTCGACGGCAAAGCCGCCTTGGTGCGCGCGGTGTTCCGGAAAGTGGTCGCCCGCGAGGTCGCCGCCGTGGCCGCGGCGGGCGCGCGGGGAACGGCCGTCGAGCGGGTCACCGCGGCGGTGGAGACCTTCGCCGGCCGCGCTCTGAAGAACCCGAACCTGGCCTACGTGCTGCTCGCCGAGCCCGTCGACGCGGCCGTGGACAGCGAACGCCTGCGCTTCCGCCGCGCGTTCGCCGAAACGTTCGAATCGGCGGTGGCCGAAGGCATCGCGCGGGGCGAACTCCCACCGCAGGACCCGAGGATCAGCGCCGCCGCGCTGGTCGGGGCGATCGGCGAGGTGCTGGTCGGCCCGCTCGCCGACGCGCCGCACGGCGAAGCCGTCGTCCCCGAACTCACCGCTTTCGCGATCCGCGCGCTCGGCCTGCGCGACAACCCGGGTGACGCCCGGCAGGAATCAGGAGTGTCAGATGCAGACGCATGAAGTCTTCAACCAGGTGCCCGACATCGTGCCCTTCGACGTCTCGCGCAATCCGGCCCTGCTGGAGGGCCTGCACCGCGAAGGGGCGGGCTGGGCCGAAGCCGAAGTGCGGGAACTCGGCGCGCTCGCGGGCGGCGCGCAAGCGCAGGAGTGGGGCAGGCTGGCCAACGAATACCCGCCGGTGCTGCGCACCCACGACCGCTACGGCCACCGCATCGATGAGGTCGAGTTCCACCCGCACTGGCACGACCTGATGCGCGTCGCCGTCGAGCACGGCCTGCACGGCGCTCCGTGGCTGGAGGACCGGCCCGGCGCGCACGTGGCGCGCGCGGCGAAGTTCTACACCTGGGGCACCGCCGACGCGGGCCACATGTGCCCCATCTCGATGACCTACGCGGTGGTCCCCGCGCTGCGGCACAACCGGGAACTGGCGGCGAAATACGAACCGCTGCTGGGCTCGCGCGTCTACGAATTCGGGCTGCGCGAACCGTCCGCCAAGGCCGGGCTCATCGCGGGCATGTCGATGACCGAGAAGCAGGGCGGCTCGGACGTGCGCGCCAACACGACCACCGCGACGCCGCAGCCGGACGGCTCCTACCGGATCGTCGGCCACAAGTGGTTCACCTCCGCGCCGATGTCGGACATGTTCCTCACACTGGCCCAGGCGCCCGGCGGCCTGTCCTGTTTCCTGCTGCCCCGCGTGCTGCCCGACGGCGCCCGCAACCCCATCCGCATCCAGCGGCTGAAGGACAAGCTGGGCAACAAGTCCAACGCCTCCTCCGAGATCGAGTACGAGAACGCCACGGGCTGGCTGGTCGGCGCCGAGGGCGCGGGCGTCAAGACCATCATCGAGATGGTGAACATGACCAGGCTGGACTGCGTGATCGGCTCCGCGACCGGCATGCGGGCCGGCGCGGTGTACGCGGTGCACCACGCACGGCACCGGAAAGCCTTCGGCGCCGAGCTGATCGACCAGCCCGCCATGCGCAACGTGCTGGCCGATCTGGTGATCGAGTCCGACGCCGCGACCACCGTGATGATGCGGCTGGCCGGGGCCACCGATCGCGCGGGCCGCGATCCGGCCGAGGCGGCGCTGCGGCGCATCGCGCTCGCCGTGACGAAGTACTGGGTGTGCAAGCGCGCGCCCGCGCACGCGGCCGAGGCGCTGGAATGCTTCGGCGGCAACGGATACGCCGAGGAGTCCGGAATGCCGCGGCTGTACCGGGAAGCGCCGCTGATGTCCATCTGGGAGGGCTCGGGCAACGTCGCCGCGCTGGACGCGCTGCGCGCCATGGGGCGGCAGCCGGAGACGGTCGAGGCGTACTTCAACGAAGTGTCGCTCGCCAAGGGGGAGAACCCGCGCCTGGACGACGCGATCGCCCGGGTCGGCAAGGAACTGTCGGATCTCAACGACATCGAATACCGCGCACGGCGGGTCGTCGAGCTGATGGCGCTGGTGCTGCAAGGCGCGCAACTGGTCCGGCACGGACACCCCGCCGTCGCCGACGCGTTCTGCGCCACCCGGCTCGGCGACGACTGGGGCATCGCGTACGGCACCCTGCCCACCGGCGTCGACACCGGCGCGATCATCGAGCGTGCGTTCGTCTGAGTTCGAGCTACCGGGGACCGGTTCAGGTGCGGCGGTCCCCGGAGGCGAGACATCCAGGATAAAGAGACCCGGCGCCGCGCCCTCAGCGGGTGTCGAGCCAGGTGAACGTGTGGTGGAGCAGGGGGAACGTGCGCCGTAGACGCAGTGCTCCCCGGCGCCGTCGGCGCTGTGGACGGGGATCAGCATCACCAGCGCGACCCCGACCAGCTGCGACGACGATGGATCGCGGGCAGCCATGAGGCGGCGGTAGTGTGACGGCGGTGGCAGCGGAGTTCGTCGACAGACCGTTGAGCTGGCTGGTCCGGCGGGTGCTGGACCGGGCCGCGCGGGGGAGGTATCTGCTCGGCATCGCGGGGCCGCCCGGGGCGGGTAAATCCACGTTGTCGGTCGCGCTGCGGGACGCGATCAACCTCGCGGCGGGCGACGCGGTCGCCGAAATCGCACCCATGGACGGCTACCACCTGAGCAACGACGTCCTGCGGGCGACCGAAAGCCTCGCGCGCAAAGGCGAGCCGGACACCTTCGACGTCGACGGTTACGTCTCGGGGCTGCGCCGCCTGCGCGCTACCCCGGTGGGCGAGCCGGTGCCGTGGCCCACCTTCGACCGGTCCA
The DNA here is from genome assembly GCF_044389845.1 of Nocardia sp. NPDC019323. Lineage (NCBI taxonomy): Bacteria > Bacillati > Actinomycetota > Actinomycetes > Mycobacteriales > Nocardiaceae > Nocardia > Nocardia sp. NPDC019323. Next base: position 120,058 of record NZ_JBIRYN010000012.1, on the reverse strand, counting down.
TCGATGCCCCGGTGCCCGGGGGAGTGGTGTTCGACCGGCAGTCCATCGTCCTCACCGAAGGCAACTATCTACTGCTCGACGACTTCGGCACGCGGCGGTGGTCGGTGGTCCGCCCGCTGCTGGACGAATGCTGGTATCTCGACGCCGCGCGCGAGGTGCTCGGGAAGCGCCTGCTGCACCGCCACATTCGCGGTGGCCGCACGCCCGCGCTGGCGCACGACAAAGTGCACAACAGCGACTTGCGCAACGCCGATCTCGTCGCTGCCACCAGGCAGCGCGCCGACCTCGTGCTGCGCTGGAATGCGGGAAGCCACACGGTGGCCGTCCCGCCCTCGGCCGCCGATCCGAGCAGCTCTTAGCGTGCGCACATCGTCCGAGCTGGTCGACGTCTCGTCGGCGGGCAGTCGACGCACCGCGTCGGTGCGAGCGAGCGATCCGGCACAACCGAATCCGGCGATCCGGGGTCTCGGCATGCGTTCAGCCGAAGACTCGGCGCGACAGGTTGCTGCCACTGGCCCAGCATCACAGCACTACGGGTCGCAGCGGCGACCCTGGTCCGCGCGGCGCGGTCACGTTCGGTTCCCATTCAGGTGAAGCCGTGCGTGCCCGCGCAGAGGTGCTCCGCCAATTCGGAGACCACTCAGTGCCGGTCCGTGAAGGTTCCCGACCGTGGCGCGATCCGGGCACCCGTTCGCGTGCCGGTCCCTGCCGCATCCGAGCGGGCGGGAACTTCGCATCGTCCGGCGCGTGTTGTGGCTCATGCGCTCTACCTGGCCCGATGATGGGAAAATGACGGAGAATCGCGCGGTCGGCAGGGCGTCGCGGGCACTGCACAACCTGTTCGCCGTGGTGTGCGCTCTGCTGTTCTACTACTTCCTGCCGCTGCAGGCCGTGCCGCTGGGCCGGTTGTCCGGCGTGCCGGCGTTGCTCGCGTTCGTCGTCGGCGTCGCGGGCCTGATCTGGCTGGCCCGGTGGCGGATCCGGCGGTACATCAGGGATCCGCGCGCGACCGTCGGGCGGATCAACGACGTGCTGCTCGTCGTCTGCGTCGTGGTGACGTTCTTCGCCCTCTACTACTACGTGCTCGAACTGCGCGCACCCGGCCAGTTCGAGGGTCTGCACACGCGGACCGACGCGCTCTACTACACGATGGTCACGCTGGGCACGGTCGGCTACGGTGACGTGCACGCGGTCGGAACCGCCGCCAAGGTGGCCACCATGGTGCAGGTCGCCTTCGACCTCGGCGTCATCGGCATCCTGATCGCGATATCGACCTCGCACATCATCCAGCAATTGGACCAGGCGCAGCGCGACCGTCCGACGGACTAGCGAACGAGATCAGCGGTTGGCGCGGTACCAGCGGATCAGCGAGTCGGTCGACGAGTCGTCTTGCGGTTCGGGCTCTTCCGCCGAGGTGAGCAGCGGCGCCAAAGCGAGCGCCTGCTGTTTGCCGAGCTCGACACCCCACTGGTCGAAACTGTCGATGCCCCAGATGGTGCCCTCCACGAACACCTGGTGCTCGTAGAGCGCGATCAGCTGACCGACCACCGACGGCGTGAGCCGCGGCGCGAGGATGGTGGTGGACGGACGGTTGCCCGGCATCACCTTGTGCGGCACGATCGCCGGATCGGTGCCCTCGGCGGCGATCTCCTGCGCGGTCTTGCCGAACGCGAGCACCTTGGTCTGCGCGAACAGGTTGCTCATCAGGATGTCGTGCATGCTGCCGGTGCCGTCGCTGGTCGCCAGATCGTCGGTGGGCTGCGCGAAGCCGATGAAGTCCGCCGGGATGAGGCGGGTGCCCTGATGCAGCAATTGGTAGAAGGCGTGCTGGCCGTTGGTGCCCGGTTCGCCCCAGAAGATCTCGCCGGTGGAGGTGGTGACCGGCGTGCCGTCGGCGCGGACCGACTTCCCGTTCGACTCCATCGTCAACTGCTGCAAGTAGGCGGGGAAGCGGGCCAGATCGTTCGAATACGGAAGCACCGCATGGGATTCCGCGCCGAAGAAGTTCGAGTACCAGACGCCGAGCAGGCCGAGCAGCACCGGGGCGTTCGCCTCCAGCGGCGCCTCGGCGAAGTGCCGGTCCACCGCGTGCATACCGGCGAGGAACTCCGCGAAGCGCTCCTTGCCGATGGTCGCCATCACCGAAAGGCCGATCGCCGACGCCACCGAGTAGCGTCCGCCGACCCAGTCCCAGAAACCGAACATGTTCTCGGTGTCGATCCCGAATTCCGCGACCCGCTCGGCATTGGTGGAGACCGCGACGAAGTGCTTGGCCACGGCGTCCTCGCCGAGCGCGGCGACCAGCCAGCGCCGGGCCGCGGTCGCGTTGGTGAGCGTCTCCAGGGTGGAGAAGGTCTTGGACGCGACGATGAACAGCGTGGTGGCCGGGTCCAGCCCGTCCAGCTTCGCGACCAGGTCGGCGGGATCGACGTTGGAGACGAATCGGGCGCCGATGCCGGCGTCCTCGTAGTGCCGCAGCGCTTGGTGCACCATGACCGGCCCCAGATCCGAGCCGCCGATGCCGATGTTCACCACCGTCGTGATGCGCTCGCCGGTCGCCCCCCGCCACGCGCCGGAGCGCAGCGCGTCGGTGAACTCGCCCATCCGCCGCAAGACCTCGTGCACCTCGGCGCCCGCGTCGATGCCGTCGATGATCATGGTCTCGCCTTCCGGCAGCCGCAGCGCGACGTGGCCGACCGCGCGGTCCTCCGAGGTGTTGATGTGCTCGCCGGGGAACATCGCGTCGCGCCGCTGCGGCACGCCCGCCTCGCGCGCCAATTCCACCAGCAAGTGCAGGGTTTCGCGGTTCACGCGGTGCTTGCTGTAGTCGATGTGCAGGTCCGCCACCTGGACGGTCAGCTCGCTGCCCCTGGCCGGGTCGTCGGCGAAGAACTCCCTCAGGTGTCGTCCAGCGACGGCGCCGTGGTGATCGTGCAGTTTCCGCCATGCCGCCGTCGCGGTGATGTCGCTGCTCACGTTCGCCGAGAGTACAAGCAGGCGCCGCCGCGCGCACGGCTGCGGGCGCGGAGAGTCGGCCGGACCGCCGGAACTGTTCCCCCATCGGGCATAGGCTGGCGTCATGGTGTCCGAACGTGAACTTCTCGAATCCGTACCGAAGCAGTTGTGGATCGGAGGGCGGGCCGTCGACGCCACCGGCGCGGGCACCTTCCCGGTGCACAACCCGGCGACCGGGGAGGTATTGGCGAACGTCGCGGACGCGACGCCGGAGGACGCGCTGCGCGCGCTCGACGCGGCCGTGGCGGTGCAGGACGAGTGGGCGGCCACGCCCGCGCGGGAGCGCGGGGAGATCCTGCGCGCGGTATTCGAGCAGATCACCGCCCGCGCGGAGGAGTTCGCCCTGCTGATGACCCTGGAAATGGGCAAGGCGCTGCCGGAGAGCCGCAACGAGGTGCGCTACGGCGCCGAGTTCTTCCGCTGGTTCAGCGAGGAGGCCGCCCGGGTGCACGGGCGCTATCTGCACGCCCCCTCCGGCACCGGCCGGATCATGGTGCACAAGCAGCCGGTCGGCCCGTGCCTGGCGATCACGCCGTGGAACTTCCCGCTCGCCATGGGCACGCGCAAGATCGGCCCCGCGCTGGCCGCGGGCTGCACGATGATCGTCAAGCCCGCCTCCGCGACGCCGCTGACCATGCTGCTGCTCGGCAAGCTGTGCAGCGAGGCAGGCCTGCCCGACGGCGTGCTGTCGGTGCTCACCTCCAGCCGCTCCGGCGCGGTGACGCAACCGCTGCTCGACGACTCCCGGCTGCGCAAACTCACCTTCACCGGTTCCACCGAGGTGGGCAAGAAGCTGGTGGAGAAATCCGCGAACCGGCTGCTGCGCACCTCGATGGAACTCGGCGGCAACGCGCCGTTCGTGGTGTTCGCCGACGCCGACGTCGACGCCGCGGTGCAGGGCGCGATGCTGGCGAAACTGCGCAACGGCGGCGAGGCGTGCACCGCCGCCAACCGCTTCCACGTGCACAACAGCGTGCTGGAGGAGTTCACCAGCAAACTGGTCGAGGCGATGTCGAGCAGCGTGCGGCTCGGGCCGGGCGCCGACCCGGACACCACGCTGGGCCCGCTGATCAACGAGGAGCAGCTGCGCACGGTCGGCGAGTTGGTCGACGACGCCGTCGAGAAGGGCGCGCAGGTGCTGATCGGCGGCAAGGCGCCCGACGGGCCCGGCTGGTTCTACCCGGCCACCGTGCTGCGCGACGTCCCGCCGCAAGCGCGGATCCTGCGCGAGGAGGTCTTCGGCCCGGTCGCGCCGATCGTCGGCTTCGACACCGAGGAAGAGGGGCTCGCCGCCGCCAACGACACGGAATTCGGGCTCGTCAGCTACGTCTACACGCGCGACCTCGAGCGCGCGCTACGGATCGCCGAGGGCCTGGAATCCGGCATGGTCGGCGTCAACCGCGGCGTCATCTCCGACCCCGCCGCCCCCTTCGGCGGCGTCAAGGAGTCCGGCTTCGGCCGGGAGGGCGGCACCGAGGGCATCGAGGAGTACCTGTCCACCAAGTACATCGCGCTTACGTGAGAGAGTGCCGCGGTACCGAACGCGATCGGTCGCGCACCTGAATCTGTCGGCGGCGATCGCCCACATCCCCATGCTTTCCGGGGGACGACTTCGTCGAGCTTCGACACTAGCCTCGACCTGGGGTCGGAGGAGGCGGCGAAGGGGCTGATCATGAGAAGGCGCGGGCGCCGGTGATGCCGGATTGAGCAACGGCATCGTCAGAGCCTTCTTGCGGGTCGTGGACGATCTGAAACGGCTGACCGAGAAGGGAGCCGAGGGCGTCGCGGACATGAAGACAGGCGCGGCCCGCGGTTCCCGGCACGTCATCGAGGCCCACACGCACGGCGACGCCGACGGTGACCTCGCGATCCGGCGTGCGGCAGGTGGCGATGCCGGTCCCAGGCGGGATTTGTGCCCCCCGCCGCCGGACCGAGCGTCGCTGAGCCGGGCCGGACAGCGACTCGAAGCCGACCTGAATCGACGTTTCGGCGAGAGAACACCGACCAACGAGGAATTGGGCGACTTCATAGCCAACCGTCGGCTGTCGCGGCTGGAGCAATACGCCCTCATCGACCGGAGAATCGAGGAAACGGCGGCTTCTCTCGGCCGGGACAGCGCCGAGGTACGCGAGCAGATGCGGCGTGAGCTGAAAGACGCGCTCGACGGGAAACCGCTCGCTATCCGCGTCCGCGACGACAAACTCCTGGCAATCCTCGAGGAAGGGCGGATCAGGGGCATTCGCAACCCCGCGGGCGTTCGCGCCCATGCCGAGGCCGAGTGGTTCGGCCCGCACGTCCACGACAACCCGCCCGTCTACGGCTACGTCGCCGTGGACGGAGTGCGACCGTCCCAAGACGGCATGATCGATGCGTTGTCGGAGCTGAACTACGGCGACAATCAGATCTACCTGAAGCCGGAGGCCCGGTCACGAACGACCATCACGTTCGGTGACTCGCTGGTGGAGAGGGAACTGGCGATACCCTCCCCCGTGGACAACCCTTCGGAATACTCCTATGGCGCCGGAGTGAACGGTATGGCTCCCATCGGCCGCGACTATCTCGGAGCGGACTTTCGCGCCGGCCATTTCTTCGAAGCCCAAATGTTCGATCTCACGACCGCGGACATAGATTTCATCGGGTTGCATCAGCCGCCCGGTGCGGCGTTGCGACAGGCGCTGGACGAATCGGGAATAGATTGGCGTGTTCTGACCAATCGCACGATCGCGGCCGAGGGCACCCCCGCGGAACGAGCGGCCGCGATCGAACGGACGAGTCAGGACCTCGAGTATCTTCGCCACGTTCATCCCGCCATTCGCTCGCATGCGGAACCTATCGAAGCCGAGCTGAGGGCCGACCTGCGTGTCCTGAACGATTCCACCGCAGGGCAGGCAACGGCCGCGGAACCCGGATAGCGTCGGTGGGCCGGCATGGGCGGACATGAAGCGACCGCCCCGGGGTGCAAGACACCCGGGGCGGCCTGTTCGGAAGCGACGGTCTCACGAGCGCCGCGTGCTATCGGTTCAGTGGCCGAGGCGACCGCGGCCGAGGCGAAGCAGCAGCATGGCGAGGGTGTGGCCCTCCTGGCCGAGTTCGCTGAAGCGCTCCAGCACCTTCATCTCGCGGCTGTGCACCAGGCGCGGCCCGCCCGACGCCATGCGCGTCCGGCCGATGATCCGGGAAATCTCCGTCCGGCGCTTGATCGCGGCCAGGATCTCCGCGTCGAGACGGTCGATCTCCTTGCGGAGCTTGTCGATCTCGGCCTCGGTCTGCGGCAGCGCGGATTCGGACCCGGTCGTCGTGGCAGGGGTGCTCATCATTCATCTCCTCGTGTCAGAACTTCGATCGGCGCGTGCCGACGGCTCGTTACCGATCAGTTCTTTCACCGTGAAACAGACCTGGTGGGGCCTTGTATTGTCCCCCCAAGTAGGTGTGCTCAGGTACAGGCTCCGCGATCCCGGCGTTCGGCTGGCCGCCGAATCGGATGTCTTGCGAAAGCGCTGAGCATGTCGCCAGTGTGCCACGGGCTGGGGGGTATGCAAAACGGGTACGTTTGGCAATCGCGCGAGAATCGCTGGTCGTTTCACGCACCCTTCCCACCAGGGGGAGTTCACTCGCCGTTCAGTCGGCCGGGGCCGAACCGATACCGATGTCACCCGGGGCTTCATCTCTGTCGGTGGCCGCCGGTAGCGTGGATGGACGATGGACATCACGGTGGCTCCCAAGACGCAGGCCGGTCGGGTCGTGCACCCGGATCCGACATCGAAACCGCAGCTCGCCGGCGGTAAGGCAGCGGAGGCGGCGCAGCCTGCCGCCATTCCGGAGGCGCCGCCGACGGATGCCGAGCGCGAGCGGCAGCGTGTCGAGCGGGAACAGCGGCGCGCCGAGGAGGCCGAGCGCCTGCTCGACGGCCTGAATCCGCAGCAGCGCGCGGCGGTGGTGCACACCGGTTCCCCACTGCTCATCGTGGCGGGCGCGGGCTCGGGCAAGACGGCCGTGCTCACCCGTCGCATCGCCTACCTGCTGGCCGCCCGCGGCGTCACGCCGGGCCAGGTGCTGGCCATCACGTTCACCAACAAAGCCGCCGCGGAGATGCGGGAGCGGGTGACCGGGCTGGTCGGCCCCCGGGCGAACGCCATGTGGGTCTCCACCTTCCACTCCAGTTGCGTCCGCATCCTGCGCACCCAGGCGGCGCTGCTGCCCGGCCTGAACTCCAATTTCTCCATCTACGACGCGGACGATTCCCGCCGCCTGCTCACCATGATCAGCCGCGACCTGGACATCGACGCCAAGAAGTACTCGGCGCGGCTGCTGGCGACGGCGATCTCGAATCTGAAGAACGAACTCATCGACCCGGCCCGGGCCACCGCCGACGCGGAATCGGACGACACGGAGCTGCCCGGCCTGGTGGCGCGGGTCTACACCGAGTATCAACGCAGGCTGCGCTCGGCGAACGCGCTGGACTTCGACGATCTGATCGGCGAGACGGTGGCGCTGCTGCAGAACCACCCGCAGGTCGCCGAGTACTACCGCCGCCGGTTCCGGCACGTGCTGGTGGACGAGTACCAGGACACCAACCACGCGCAATACGTGCTGGTCCGCGAGCTGGTCGGCCACCACGTGGAAGACGCGGCGCAGGACCGGGTGCCGCCGAGCGAACTGTGCGTGGTGGGCGACGCAGATCAGTCCATCTACGCCTTCCGCGGCGCGACGATCCGCAATATCGAGGAGTTCGAGCGCGACTTCCCCGACGCGGAAACCATTCTGCTGGAGCAGAACTACCGCTCCACCCAGCACATCCTCTCCGCCGCCAACGCGGTGATCTCGCGCAACGAGAACCGGCGCGACAAGAAGCTGTGGACCGATTCCGGCGAGGGCGAGCTGATCACCGGCTACGTCGCCGACAACGAGCACGACGAGGCGTCGTTCGTCGCCCGCGAGATCGACCGGCTGGTCGACCAAGGCGATGCCAATTACGGCGATGTCGCGGTGTTCTACCGCACGAACAACAACTCCCGCGCGCTGGAAGAGATCTTCATCCGGATGGGCCTGCCTTACAAGGTGGTCGGCGGCGTCCGCTTCTACGAGCGCAAAGAGGTACGCGACGTGGTCGCCTACCTTCGCGTGCTGGAGAACCCCGACGACGCGGTGAGCATGCGCCGCATCCTGAACACCCCGCGCCGCGGCATCGGCGATCGGGCCGAAGCCTGCGTGGCGGTGCATGCCGAACAGCGCGGGATCGGTTTCGCCGCCGCCTTGCGCGACGCCGCAGAAGGCAAGGTGGCGCTGCTGAACACGCGCGCGCAGCGCGCCATCGCGGGCTTCCTCGAACTGCTCGACGACATCAGGGCCGCAGGCGAACAAGCGGAATCCGACTTTCCCGATGTGGGCAACGTCGTCGAGGCGGTGCTCGAGCGCACCGGCTATCGCGCCGAGCTGGAGGCTTCCGACGACCCGCAGGACGGCGCCCGGCTGGACAACCTCAACGAGTTGGTCAGTGTCGCACGGGAATTCAGCTCCGAGGCGCGTAACAACGCGGAGGCGGCCCGGCAGGAGGGGCTGTTGCCCGAGGTGGGCGAAGGCGAGCCGGATCCGGGTTCGCTCGCCGCGTTCCTGGAGCGCGTCTCGCTGGTGGCCGACACCGACCAGATTCCGGACGAGGGCTCCGGCGTGGTCACGATGATGACCCTGCACACCGCCAAGGGGCTGGAATTCCCGGTGGTGTTCGTGACCGGCTGGGAGGACGGGCAGTTCCCGCACATGCGGGCGCTCGGCGATCCGACCGAGCTGGCCGAGGAACGCCGCCTCGCCTACGTCGGCATCACCAGGGCCAGGCAGCGGCTGTATCTGACGCGCGCGGTGGTGCGTTCCGGATGGGGCCAGCCGGTGTCGAACCCCGAATCGCGCTTTTTGCATGAGATTCCGGGTCACCTCATCGACTGGCGCCGGCTCGAGCCCGCCGGTTCACCCGGAACGCGGGGTCTGCGACGGCGCGGCGACGACGACGGATTGGAACGGGACTGGACGCGCGGCGACGGATGGTCGGAGCCGCGGCCCGGCTTGCGTGATCGCGGACCGCGCAGGCCCGCTCCCGGCGGCGCGACCCGCAACAACACCAATCTGGTTCTCGCCGTGGGCGATCGGGTCAGCGACGACAAGTACGGTCTCGGCCGGGTGATCGCCGCCGAGGGCTTCGGGCCACTGGCCACCGTGACCATCGACTTCGGCACCGCGGGCAAGATCCGGTTGATCCCGCAGTACAGCCGCACGCTGGTCAAGCTGTGAGCCGCGCGGGCCTTTGGACCCTGCCCGCATCCGCCGCGCGCCGGTAGGGTCCGCGACGTGGATACGATCGCACAGCATCTCCTGTGGTTCCTGCCCATGCTCTGGCTCGGCATGGTGCTGGCCATCTCCTTCCTGGAAGCGCCCCTGAAGTTCCGCGCCCCCGGCGTCACACTGCCGCTGGGTCTCGGCATCGGCCGCTTGGTGTTCCGCGCGCTCAACACCGTCGAAGCAGTGCTCGCGGCACTGCTGGTACTCGCGGCCCTGATCGTCGCCCCCGGCACCGCGACCTGGGTGTGGCTCGGCATCGCCGCAGTAGTGCTGGCCGTCCAAATCGTGGCGGTTCGCCCGCCACTGTCCCGCCGGTCCGATCGCGTACTGGCCGGCGAGGATCTGCCGCGCTCCCACGCGCACTACTGGTACATCGGCTTGGAGGTCGTCAAGGTCGCCGCGCTGATCGGCCTCGCGATCGCGGCAGCGCCGTAGACGTGGCTGGTTCGCACCTGCGGCCGACGTGGTCGCACACGTCGATCACCACCGCGCGAGCCGCCAGCCGCGATGGGCGGACACTCCCGCCACCGACCCCTTCGGCCTCCTGAGCCACGGCTCCGGCTACGGCGTAGTCCCGCCCTCGCCGAAGCGGCCGTAACTCGGGACGGCGGCCGACTCGGACCGGATGTGGCGGCATTGCTCACGATCGCAGTCGCACGCTGCCACGCCGAAACCGGCGACCACAGTCGAGCACTGGCCGCTCTGCGCACCGCTGAACCCACATAACTCCTGACCTGACCAGCGAACAGCCCCGCTGGGTGTCGATGTGGTGCCCCAACAAGGGGACGGTTGTGGACCAGACCGCAAAGACGTTCCTCGCCCTAGGCGACCTCGCCAATGCCGCACGTTGTTACGAGCTGGCCACCACCATCTGGGATCGCGAGACGCACGCCCGTGTGTGGGCGCTCAGCGCTGCTGAAACCGGGCTGCTGCGCTGGAAACTCGGCAAGCACACCGACGCTGTCGACATGTGGCGCACCGCCGTACCCGCTCTGCACGCCGTGAAATCCGCGCGTGCCACCACTGCCTTGGGCGAAGTTCGTCGCACGGCCCCCGAACTGTTCAAGGACACCGGCCCTACCGGCATCCCTGCCATGTGAGGCCGTTCCGTCCGCCGTATCGCGATCGGCCGTCGCTGGATGCGGGTCAGCGATGTGCGGACGGCCGCCGTTTCAGTCGCGCTGCGGCCCGAGGCTGATGCCGCGGGTGGCGAGCCAGGGCAGCGGATCGACCTTGTCGGTGCCGTTCAGCCAGACCTCGAAGTGGCAGTGCGGGCCGGTGGAGAACCCGCGGTTGCCGATGGTGGCGATCTGGTCACCGGCGAGCACCCGCTGGCCCGCCGACACCGTGGCGGTGTCGATGTGGCCGTAGATGGTGATGGTGCCGTCGTCGTGCAGCAGGCGGACCCACATGCCGAAGCCCGACGCGGGACCGGCCTCGATCACGGTGCCGTCGGCGACGGCGTAGATCGGGGTGCCGATCGGGCCCGCGATATCGATGCCGAGGTGCTGCACGCCCCAGCGGGCGCCGAAGCCGGACGTGAAAGTGCCTGCGGCGAACCTGCTGAAGAGCGGCCGCAGCTTCGACGCCTCCTGGGCGGCGAGGTCTTCGGCGTACTTCTGGCCCTTCTGCAGAATGTCGTTGAACTGATCGAGGTTGGCCGGCGCGGAAACGCTCAGCACCTGGGGGGAGTCCGGCGAGGCCGTCGGATCGGCCACGTTCATCGACTGGGCGGCGATCTCGTGGATCTGCCCCGCGGCTTCGTAGTCGACCGCCTGCGACGGCTGCTCGGGCGAGGCGAACGCGGCCTGCCCGGCCGCTACCACGGCGCCGGCGGCGACGGCCGCCACCGCGGCGCGCCCCTTCAGCGCGGCGGGCGGCGCTGCCACCCGATGCGCGCCACCGCGCTTGTTCGCCGCGCGGCGCGCCGGGATGACGGTCGGGAGAGCGGGTGCGCTCGGCTCTTCGGGCTCGGGCTCGGTGGTCTCGGTCGCCCAGGACTCCTCGGGAGCCCAGCAGCCGGTGTCGGACACCCAGGACCGCTCGTCGGGCGCCCAGGTCTCCTCTTCGGCCCACGCCTCGCCGGAGTTCCAGGCGGCGCCATCGGACCAGGCCTCTTGCTGCGTCCAATTCTGTTGCGCCCACGCGTTGTTCGTGGCCCAGGAGTTGTCCGCGGCCGCGTTCGCGTAGGCCGATTGGTCGTAGCCACCGTCGTGGACGGGCTGCTCGGCCTCGAAGCCGTATCCGGCATCGGCGGGCTGGAAGTCGTACTCGCCCTGCGGAGCCTCGTAGGAGGCGTAGCTCGCCGGGGCGAACGGCTCGTCATCAGGGCGGTAACGATGTCCCGTCCGCGAGCGATCGGTGAGAGCGAAAGTGGAGCTGTGGTTCATCGGCGGTGCCACATCGTGAAGCTGGTGGAACTCGAATGCCGCCTGACCAGCGGCGTCGATCGGTCGAATGCGGAGCGGCTCTCCGTCTGCGGAGCGCTGTGCTGCGTCAAACTTGCCGTCCTCCTAGTCGTGACCGTGTTGTGACATCGACCGCAATGACGGTAACGAAACGATTGAGCCGCGACAAGCGATGCGCAGGGTTCGTAACAAACATGTGAGATTCATCACTCTTCTTCCTCGGAATATCTCACTGCGGTATGGGCATCCCGGAGAGGTCGATCAACGACGATTTGTAGTAGACGGCGCCGTCGCCCTCGGGCGCCCGCTCTACCTGGCGCGCCGCCAGCAACCTACTCGCCAGTAGCGTTGGCCAGCGGTTTTGCCGCTCCGGACGTTGCTCCGTGACCTGCGCCACTTAGGATGAACGTGGCCGATTGGCCCTCCATGTGACTGGTTAGAGTCCGACCCGACCCGCTTCCGACGTCGGGCCGCCAACAAAGACGTTGTCATCACAACGCAGACGAGACGGTGAGTACATGGATCTCTTCGAATATCAGGCGAAGGAGCTCTTCGTTAAGCACGGAGTGCCTTCGTCCGAGGGCCGCGTCACGGACACGGCCGAGGACGCCCGCGCCATCGCGGCGGAAATCGGCAAGCCGGTGATGATCAAGGCCCAGGTGAAGGCCGGTGGCCGCGGCAAGGCCGGTGGCGTCAAGTACGCCGCGACCCCGGACGACGCGCTCACGCACGCGCAGAACATCATCGGCCTGGACATCAAGGGCCACATCACCAAGAAGATCCTGGTGGCCGAGGCCAAGGACATCGCGGAGGAGTACTACATCTCCTTCCTGCTGGACCGGGCCAACCGGACCTACCTGGCCATGTGCTCGGTCGAGGGCGGCATGGAGATCGAAGAGGTCGCCGCCACCAAGCCGGAGCGGCTTGCGAAGGTTCCCGTCGACGCGGTCAAGGGCGTCGACCTGGCGTTCGCGCGTTCGATCGCCGAGCAGGGCCACCTGCCCGCCGACGTGCTGGACGCCGCGGCCGTGACCATCCAGAAGCTGTGGGAGGTCTTCGTCGCCGAGGACGCCACCCTGGTCGAGGTCAACCCACTGGTGCGCACCCCGCAGGACGAGATCCTCGCGCTGGACGGCAAGGTCACCCTGGACGAGAACGCCGGATTCCGCCACCCGGAGCACGAGGCGTTCGCCGACAAGGACGCGACCGACCCGCTCGAGCTGAAGGCCAAGGAGAACGACCTCAACTACGTCAAGCTCGACGGCGAGGTCGGCATCATCGGCAACGGCGCGGGCCTGGTCATGTCCACCCTGGACGTCGTCGCCTACGCGGGCGAGGGCCACGGCGGCGTGAAGCCGGCCAACTTCCTGGACATCGGCGGCGGCGCCTCGGCCGAGGTGATGGCGGCGGGTCTGGACGTCATCCTGAACGACAACCAGGTCAAGAGCGTGTTCGTCAACGTGTTCGGCGGCATCACCGCGTGTGACGCGGTCGCCAACGGCATCGTGAAGGCGCTGGAGATCCTGGGCGACGAGGCCAACAAGCCGCTGGTCGTCCGCCTGGACGGCAACCGCGTCGAGGAGGGTCGCAAGATCCTGGCCGACGCCAACCACCCGCTGGTGACGCTGGCGCAGACAATGGACGAAGGCGCCGACAAGGCCGCCGAACTGGCAGCCGCCCGATAACGACGGCCGAGTAAGGACGAAAAGAATGTCTATCTTCCTGAACAAGGACTCCAAGGTCATCGTCCAGGGCATCACCGGCGGCGAGGGCACCAAGCACACCGCGCTGATGCTGAAGGCGGGCACCCAGATCGTGGGCGGTGTGAACGCGCGCAAGGCGGGCACCACCGTCGCGCACACCGACAAGGACGGCAACGCGGTCGAGCTGCCGGTCTTCGGCACCGTCGCCGAGGCCATCAAGGAGACCGGCGCAGACGTGTCCATCGCGTTCGTGCCGCCGAAGTTCGCCAAGGACGCCATCATCGAGGCCATCGACGCGGAGATCCCGCTGCTGGTGGTCATCACCGAGGGCATCCCGGTGCAGGACACCGCCTACGCGTGGGCCTACAACGTGGAGAAGGGCAACAAGACCCGGATCATCGGCCCGAACTGCCCCGGCATCATCACCCCCGGCGAGTCGCTGGTCGGCATCACCCCCGCCAACATCACCGGCAAGGGCCCGATCGGCCTGGTCTCCAAGTCGGGCACGCTGACCTACCAGATGATGTACGAGCTGCGCGACTTCGGCTTCTCGACCTCCATCGGCATCGGCGGCGACCCGGTCATCGGCACCACCCACATCGACGCCATCGAGGCGTTCGAGAAGGACCCGGAGACCCAGCTGATCGTGATGATCGGCGAGATCGGCGGCGACGCCGAGGAGCGCGCCGCGGCCTACATCAAGGCCAACGTCACCAAGCCGGTCGTCGGCTACGTGGCGGGCTTCACCGCCCCCGAGGGCAAGACGATGGGCCACGCGGGCGCCATCGTGTCCGGCTCGTCGGGCACCGCCCAGGCGAAGAAGGACGCGCTGGAGGCCGCGGGCGTGAAGGTCGGCAAGACGCCGTCCGAGACCGCCGCGCTGGCCCGCGAGATCCTGGAGAAGGCCAGCATCAGCGCCTGATCTCCCACCGTGCACGAAGGCCGCCTCCGAGTTCGGGGGGCGGCCTTCGTCATGTGTGGCGGTGGGCTCAGGCTTGGGCAGAAGCCGAGCGTCCTGACCGGCCACTCGTGGTTCTCCTCGTCAGCCATCACGACGCAGCCGGGCGGATGGTTCATCGGATCGTCACCCGGAATTCCCCGCCGTTGAGAATCCGTGTGGTGTGAAAAGCGCCATCGCGGGCAACAGTTTCAATGAGCGGTAGGTGGTCTCGCTAGGAACTCCGCGCCGGACACCGGCCGCGACCTGCCGGAACGCGGGCGAACCCGTCTCTTCCGGCCGTCGCGGCGGGATGACCCGAGCGAGGGAGTGCAGTAGCGTCAGAAGTAATCCAGCCGTGAAGACCATGTACGACTCGATTTAGGAGACGACGACATGTCCTACCCGACCGGGGGCTCCGGGTACACCACACCCTCGCCCTCAGCGCCATCCAGCCAGAGCCCGGCCGCGGGTGGTGCCACTTCAGGTTCGAGCGCTACCGGTTCCGATGCCAAAGGTCTGCCGTTCTTCCTGGTGGTCGGCGTAGCGGCGCTCGGCGTGATCAACTTCCTGCTCGGCTTCCTGCCATTCCTCGGCAGCAAGCCGATCGATTTCGGCGGCACCAGGGTCAGCGGTGCGGAGACGCGCAACGCCTTCGAGGTGGCGTCCGGCTCGCCGCTGCTGGGCCTGCTGCTGCTCGGCGGCCTGCTCGCCGCGCTGTCGCTGCTGCCCAAGCAGAACTGGACCGGCGCGGCCGCGGCGGTTTCGACCGCTGGCTTCGTCGCGCTGCTGTTCCAGTCGTTCAACTTCGGTGCGGGCAGCGAGCTGAAGGCGGGTGCGTACGTCCTGCTGGTGCTGTCGTTCGTGCAGGCGGCGGTGGCGATCGCCGCGACGCTGTTCGAGGTGGGCATCATCAAGGCGCCCGCACCGCGTCCGGCCGCCGCGCCGGGCGGGTTCGGCCAGGGCGGCTACGGCCAGCAGGCGTCGTTCGGGCAAGGGCAGCCGTCCTACGGGCAGCCGGGCCAGCAGCCCGGCTACGGCGCGAGTTCCTACGGGCAGGGCGGGTACGGCACGCAGTCCGCGCCGCCGCAATTCCCCTCCCAGCAAGGGCAGCCGTCGCCTTACGGGCAGAGCCAGCCGGGCTACGGACAGAGCCAGGCGGGCCAGGCGTACGGACAGCCGCAGTCGCCCTACGGGCAGAGCCAGCCGACCACGGCCTACGGCGCGCAGCAGCAGCCGGGTTCGCCCTATGGCGCGCAGCCGCGTCCGGACGAGAGCGTGACCCAGCACTTCGGGGGCCAGCAGCAGTCCGGCCAGCAGTCGCCCTACGGTTCGCCCAGCTACGGCCAGCAGCAGGGCCAGCAGGCCCAGCAGGGCCAGCAGAGCCAGCAGAGCGGTCCGTTCGGCGGCGAGCAGAGCGGCGACCCGTCCTCGGACGCCACTCAGGCGTTCCGCCCCTCGGACGACAAGAACAAGTAGCGAACTCGGCGGACTCCTCCCCGGTGCGGCGATCGCGTGCCAGCGGCGCGCCTGACCCGTTCGCGCCGGGGAGGATGCCACGCTGAAATGTCATGAGCTCCTCCAGAAACTCCTCGGCCCGCCGGATCGGCGGGCCGCGCTCGTCGCAGCCGCACCCCGACGCGGACGAAGCCGGGTTTCTGTCCCTCACCCCGGAGCGCTCCAGAGTCCTCATCGCCGTCGCGGGCCGCCCGTCCGCGTTCGGGCTGACCACCCTGGTCGTCCTCGTGCTCGCCACGCTGCTGGCGGCGGGCAGCGATCTGGACGGCGCGTCCGGCGCGATCGCCGCCTCCTGGCTGGGCGTGCACCAGGTTTCGCTGGTGATCGGCAAGACCTCGCTCGGATTGCTCCCGCTGTTGCCCACCGGACTGCTGGTGTGGCTGGCCGCGCGGGAATGCGCGCGCGCCGTGGAACCCGAATGCACCCGCGCGGATCTCGGGTGGATCGTCGGGGCCGCGGTGGGCGGTCCGCTGCTGGTCACGTCCGTCTGCCTCGCGGTCACCGAGGATGCTTCCGGCGTCTTCGCGCTGCAACCGCCCAACACCCTCGCCGCGTTCGCGTGGGTGGCCGCGTTGTATCTGCTGGCCGCCGCGATCGGCATCGCCGTCCGGCTGCGGCGCGAGCTGTTCGTGGTGCTGCGCTTGCCCGATTGGGCGGTCTCCGGCCTCTACGGCGCGGGCCGGTCCGTGCTGCGCCTGCTGAGTTGCGCGACCGCGGTGGTGGTGGTGTCCTTCCTCGCGCACGTGTCGCGGCTCGGCGATATGTATCAATCGGCGGGCAATGCCGGGGGCGTCCTCGGCCTGACGCTGCTCTCGGTGGCCTATCTGCCGAACCTGGTGATCCACACTGTCGGTGTGCTGGTCGGTTCCAGCGCGCAGATCGGCGTCGCCTCCTTCGGGGTGTTCGCCGTCGTGGGCGGCCCGATCCCGGCCTTTCCGTTGCTCGCCGCGGTGCCGACCGGTCCGGCTGCGGGATGGTGGCCGGTGTTGCTGCTGATCCCCGCTGCGGTCGGCGTGCTCGGCGGGCTGGACATCGCGCGCACCTCCACCGACCGGATCGGCGCACCGTGGGCCACGCTCGTCTCCGCCGCGCTCGCCGCGCTCGCGCTGACCGTGGCGGGCGCGGTCGCTGGCGGCGAACTCGGCGAGGTGGGCAGGGTCGGCCTGCGACTGCCGATCTTCGCGCTGGTCACGTTCGCCTGGCTCGCGATTCCCGGCTACGCGGGCCTGGTGTTCGCCCGCTGGTTCCTGGTGCCGGTCGGCGTTCCACCGGCCGACTACACCGATCCCTACGACGACTACCGCGACGAGGACGATTACGACGACTACTACGCGGCGGACGACGGCGACTATTACGAGGACGACGACTACTACGACGACTACGACCGGCCCGAGCTGGAAGGCCCGCTGGACGCCGAGCTCGTCGACGAGCCGCCCGCGATCGAGACCGGCGTCCGCCGCCACGAGCACGGCGCGGGCGACATCGTCGACGCCGAGGTGGTCGAGGCGGACCTGCCGGACAGTGACCGGGTGGACGGTCGTTAGGCTCTAACCCGGCGGTGCCGCATCCGTCCGCCATCCGACCGATCAGGGGAGTAGAGCGCTGACGTCCCAGCCTGCCTCGTGGAAGCCCGTGACGACGCCGGCCACCCTTGTCGTCCTGGCGTCGGGCACCGGTTCGCTGCTGCACGCCCTGCTGGAGGCCACGGCCGAGCCCGGCTATCCGGCGCAGGTCGTCGCGGTCGGCGTCGACCGGCTCTGCGCGGCGACCGCCCACGCAGACGCC
Source organism: Nocardia sp. NPDC019323 (assembly GCF_044389845.1). Lineage (NCBI taxonomy): Bacteria > Bacillati > Actinomycetota > Actinomycetes > Mycobacteriales > Nocardiaceae > Nocardia > Nocardia sp. NPDC019323. Next base: position 102,362 of record NZ_JBIRYN010000012.1, on the reverse strand, counting down.
GCGGGCGTGCCGCATTTCCGGGTGGCGCTGAAAGACTTTCCCGACCGCGCCGCGTGGGACGCCGAACTCACCGACGCGGTCGCCGCGCACCAGCCGGATCTGGTGGTGTCGGCGGGCTTCATGAAGTTGCTCGGCCCCGCGTTCCTGGACCGGTTCGGCGGCCGGATCATCAACACCCACCCCGCCCTGCTGCCCGCGTTCCCCGGCGCGCACGGCGTGCGCGACGCGCTCGCCTACGGAGCGCGGGTCACCGGCTGCACCGTGCACCTGGTCGACGAGGGCGTGGACACCGGGCCGATCCTGGCGCAGGAGGCGGTGCCGGTGCTGCCGGGTGACGACGAGGCCACCCTGCACGAGCGCATCAAGATTGTCGAGCGACGGTTGCTGGCGGAGGTCGTCGCCGCCGTCGCGACGCGAGGCATTGTCTCCGACGGACGAAAGGCAGTTATCCCAGATGAGCGAGTTCTCCGGTGAGTGAACGCAAGCCGATCAGCAGGGCGCTGGTGAGCGTCTACGACAAGACGGGTCTCGTGGAGCTCGCGACCGGTCTGCACGCGGCGGGCATCGAGCTGGTCTCGACCGGGTCCACCGCGGGCAGGATCGCGGACGCGGGTATCCCGGTGACCAAGGTCGAGGACCTGACCGGGTTCCCGGAGACCCTCGACGGCCGGGTCAAGACGCTGCACCCGCGGGTGCACGCGGGCATCCTGGCCGACTCGCGAAAGCAGGAGCACGTCGACCAGCTGGTCGAGCTCGGCGTCGAGGCGTTCCAGCTGGTGGTGGTGAACCTGTACCCGTTCACCCAGACCGTGGCGAGCGGGGCGACCCCCGACGAGTGCGTGGAGCAGATCGATATCGGCGGGCCGTCCATGGTGCGCGCCGCGGCGAAGAACCACCCGTCGGTGGCGGTGGTCGTGGACAGCGGCGACTACGACGACGTGCTCGCCGCGGTCAAGTCCGGCGGCTTCACCTTGGCCGAGCGAACGGCACTGGCGGCCAAGGCTTTCCAGCACACCGCGAGTTATGACGTGGCGGTCGCGAGCTGGATGACCGACGTGCTGAGCGCGGGCGACACGGCCGAGGACGCGGCGACCCGGTTCCCCGAGTGGCTCGGCGGCACTTGGGAGCGGTCGGCGGTGTTGCGCTACGGCGAGAACCCGCATCAGTCCGCCGCCCTGTACGTCAACGGCGACGGCAAGCTCGGGCTGGCGCAGGCGCGGCAGTTGCACGGCAAGGAGATGTCGTACAACAACTACGTCGACGCCGACGCGGCCTGGCGCGCCGCCTACGATCACGAGGCCCCGGCCGTGGCGATCATCAAGCACGCCAACCCGTGCGGCATCGCGCTGGGCGCCGACATCGCCGAGGCGCACCGCAAGGCGCACGCCTGCGATCCGGTGAGCGCGTACGGCGGGGTGATCGCGGCGAACCGCGAGGTCACCGTGGAGCTGGCCGAGCAGGTCGCCGAGATCTTCACCGAGGTGATCGTCGCGCCGTCCTACGCCGACGGCGCGGTGGAGGTGTTGCAGCGCAAGAAGAACGTGCGCATCCTCGTCGCCGAGCCGCCGGCGCGCGCTGGCGCGGAACTGCGCCCGATCAGCGGCGGCGTCCTGCTGCAACAGCGCGACGTGCTGGACGCGCCGGGCGACGACCCGGCCCACTGGACGCTGGCCGCGAGCGAGGCCGCCGACGCGGAGACGCTCGCCGACCTGGCGTTCGCCTGGCGCGCTTGCCGGGCGGTGAAGTCCAACGCCATCCTGCTCGCGCACGACGGCGCTTCGGTCGGCGTCGGCATGGGCCAGGTCAATCGCGTGGACGCGGTCGGCCTCGCGGTCCAGCGGGCGGGGGATCGGGCCAAGGGGTCGGTGGCGGCCTCCGATGCCTACTTCCCGTTCCCGGACGGTCCGCAGACCCTGATCCAGGCCGGTGTCCGCGCCATCGTGCAGCCCGGCGGCTCGGTGCGCGACCGGGAGACCATCGACGTCGCCCGCGAGGCGGGTGTGACCCTCTATCTCACCGGGGCTCGCCACTTCGCCCACTGAGGACGGCAGTTCGCCGAACGCCGCGCCGGATCGAGGATTCGGCGCGGCGTTCTTCGTTCGCTTTCCAACGGTGTCGCGCGGTCCGGCAAGGTTCGGGCGGCTGGCAACCGTGCCGAGGTGAGGCCGTGTTCTTCGTGCCGACGCCCATCGCAAGTCGACAGCTATCCGGTTGCGGACGGGGGAGTATGGGCAGGCCCGCCGTGCGCGCGGCGTCCTAGACCGCGCTGAGCACGGTGCGGTTGCCGAGCGGTTCCTTCAGCGGCAGCTCGAGGGTGCCGAACACCGCGATCATCGCGCACATCCGGCCGACCGCCTCGGCGCGGCTGCCGGAGCGCAGTTCCACCGTGACCGTCGACGCGGTCTCGGTGACCGTGGCGTCCACGCCGTAGCACTCCGGCGACCCGGTTTCGAAGTTCACGGCTATCTTGTTGTCTCCCAGTCGAGTCCACGATCGGAAGGGGATCGGGTGCGCGCCGACGATGGTCGGGTCCGCGGTGAATTCGTTGCCCTGGTTCCCGCGTGGGTCCTCGGTCGGCGTGCTGGGCGCCGCGGACGTGGCGGCGCTCGTGCTCGGCGTCTTCGTTCCGTCGTCCGAGCCGCCGCAGCCCGCGGCGGCGAGACAGGCGAGCACTACGGCGACAACTGTGGCGGCGCGTCCGGCCTGGATCCGATCCATACCGATCACCCTAGTCTCGGCGGCGGTTCACGGAGTTCGCCGCGGGTGGATGGTGCACTGGGACGAACCCCACAGTGAACGTTCCGCGAACCGTGCGCGTAATAGCTCCCAAAACCGTTCGAGCCCAGTAAGTTCTGCGGGGACGCGCGCCGAAACCGTTGCGGCGCTCGTCATGTCGGATGCTCTACCAGCTTTTTCCGGAAAGGAACCAACGTGGTCGACACGCTGCGCGTAGGCGAAGAACTCGGACGGGGTCAGTCCCTCCAGGGCGGGGCTTACACCCTCACCCTGCAGGAGGACGGCAATCTGGTGCTGTCCGAGCCGGGCGGGAATGTGGTGTGGGCCACCCAGACGCACGACCAGGGCGTGGAGCGGGCCGTGCTGCAGGACGACGGCAACTTCGTCCTCTACAAGAGCGACGGCGCCGCGTGGGCGACCGAGACCAACGGTCAGGCCGCCGACCGCCTGGTCGTGCAGGCGGACCGCAACGTCGTGCTGTACGGCAACGACGGCAGCGCGCTGTGGGCCTCCGGCACCAACACCGACACTCCGCTGCCGGCCCCGGAGCCGGAACCGGTGCAGGAGGAGCAGCCCGCGGCTCCGGCCGCCGAGGAGGTCCCGCCTCCGCCGCCCGCGCCCGAGCCGCGCACCTACACCGTCGAGCCGGGCGACACCCTGTGGGCCATCGCCGAGCGCTTCTACGGCGACGGCAACCGCTACCAGGAGATCGCCGATGCCAGCGGCATCCCGAACCCGGACGCGATCAACCCCGGCCAGGTGCTGACCATCCCGTGACCCGGCCGGTTCGGTAGCGACGACGACAAAGACCCCCGGTGCTCGCGCATCGGGGGTCTTTCCGGTTCGCTCGTGCGCGGGGCGCGCCTAGCGGCTGGTGAACGGCAGCAGCGCCATCTCACGGGCGTTCTTCACCGCGACGGCGACCTGACGCTGCTGCTGCGGGGTGAGCCCGGTGACCCGACGGCTGCGGATCTTGCCGCGATCGGAGATGAACGTACGCAGCAGGTTCACGTCTTTGTAGTCGACCGTCTCGATGCCGGCCGCGATGAGCGGGTTCTTCTTCGGACGGCGGGCCTGCTCTGCGCGAACCTTCTTCGACGGTGCTCGCTTGACTGCCATATGACGAGTTCCTTCTCACGAGATCAGTGGTTGTCTACCAGCTCGATTTGTGCACACCGGGCAACTCGCCCCGGTGGGCCATCTCGCGCACACGCACACGGGAAAGTCCGAACTTCCGGAGATGACCGCGCGGTCGTCCGTCGGCGGCGTCCCGATTGCGCAATCGTACCGGACTGGCGTCGCGGGGCTGCCGCCGCAGTTCGGCCTGGGCGGCCGCCCGCTCGTCCTCCGGCGTGCCCGGCTTGCGGATGATCTCCTTCAGTTCGGCGCGGCGCGCCGCGTAGCGCGCCACGATCGCCCTGCGCTGCTGATCGCGCTCGATCTTCGACTTCTTGGCCATCTCAGCGCTCCTCGCGGAAGTCGACGTGCTTGCGGACCACCGGGTCGTACTTGCGCAGCACGAGGCGGTCGGGGTCGTTGCGGCGGTTCTTGCGGGTCACGTAGGTGTACCCGGTACCGGCTGTGGACTTCAGCTTGACGATCGGGCGGATGTCGGTCGATTTCGACGCCATGGGTCGCTCCTCAGATCTTGTCGCCGCGGGCGCGCAGGCGCGCCACCACGGCCTCGATGCCGTCCCGGTCGATGGTCTTGATGCCTTTGGCGGAGACGGTCAGCGTGATGCGCCGGCCTTCGCTGGGCAGGTAGTAGGTCTTGCGCTGGACGTTCGGGTTCCAGCGGCGGCTGGTCCGCTTGTGCGAGTGCGACACGGACTTGCCGAATCCGGGCTTGCGCCCGGTGACCTGGCAGTGGGCCGACATCCGGACTCCCTCCAGTAGATGACAATCATTTTCGACAACAACTGCTCGACAATGTACCGTTGCCGTACAGCAAATGAAAATCGTTACTGAAAGGGGTTTCCGGTGGCGGCGGCAGATTCCACCCTGGTCCCACCCGGCTCCGACCGCAGAACGCCCGTGGTGGTGCTCGCCGGTTTCGCCGGACTCGCCGCGGCGGGCGTGGATCGCGCGGCCGCGATGCTGGGCATGGCCGCGGGCACCGTCGTGGTCCGCCATGATCTGACCCAACTGCGGGAGGGCATCGTGCATCGCACGGTGCGCACCGCGACGCGCGAGACTTCGGCCGTGCTCGAACTCGCGCACGGCTGTGTCTCCTGCACCTTGCGCATGGATCTGCTGCCGCTGCTGTGCACCCTGGCCCGGCGCGAATCCGTGGATCGCATCGTGCTCGCGCTGGACCCGGCCTTCGAGGCCGAAGCGGTGTGCCAAGCCATCGAGCACGTAGTGGTCACCGGGGTGCACGGTCGCGTCGACGGCCCCGCCGGGCGCGACGTGCGCGTGGATGCCGTGCTGACCTGTCTGGACGCGGCGGTCTGGCTCGCCGACGCGACCGGGGACGAGACGCTCGCCGAACGCGGCCTCGCCGCCGCGGAGGACGACCGCACGGTGGCTCAGGTCGCCGTCGGGCAGGTCGATTTCGCCGATGCCGTCATCGTCCTCGGTGCCGCGGCCGCGGCACCGTTCGCCGACGCCGCGGTCGAGCGGGGCAAGCTCGCCGCGATCCTGGCCAGGCTGGTTCCCGGCGCGCCGGTCGCCTGGGTGGACGAGCCGAACTCCGTCACACCAGCCCTGGTCGAGTCCCTGCTCGCGCGCGTGCCCGCCGATTCGCGCCGCGGCCGGGTCTTCGACGCGCACGCACCGCTTCTACGCGGCCGACCGCCGCTGACCAGTGACTATGGCGTGGAACTCGTGGAATTCGCGGCGGCCCGGCCGTTTCACCCCGCCCGGCTGCACGAGGCGCTCGACGTGTTGTTCGACGGCGTGGTGACCGCCCGCGGACGGTTGTGGCTGGCCACCCAGCCCGACGAGGTGGTGTGGCTGGAATCCGCCGGCGGTGGCCTGCGCGTAGGCGGTGCCGGGCGCTGGCTGGCCGCGATGCCGGAAGCGGAACTGGCCGAGGCGGACCCGGAGCGCCGGGCGATGGCCGCGCTGCGCTGGGACGAGCGCTTCGGCGACCGCGACGTCTCGCTGTCGATCCTGGTGCACGACGCCGATCCGGCGCAGATCCGCGAAGCGCTGCACTGGGCGCTGGTGGAGGACGACGAACTGCGCCTGGTCGAGCGCGCACCCGAGCGCGTCGCCCGATGGGAGGACCCGTTCGGCGAGTGGCACGCCGACCCGTGCGTGAGCGACGAGGAGTCCGGGCAGCCCGCGCAGGACCTGAAAACCCCGAAAGGAGAGGCGAAATGAAGAAAGGTATCCATCCGGACTACCACCCGGTGGTCTTCGAGGACGCGGGCACCGGCAAGCGGTTTCTCACCCGGTCCACGGCGACCAGCGCGCGCACCGTGGAGTGGACCGACGGCAACACCTACCCGCTGCTGACGGTGGACGTCACCGCCGACTCGCACCCGTTCTGGACCGGCGCGCACCGCGTGCTGGATGCTCAGGGACGGGTGGAGAAGTTCGAACGCAAGTACGGCAAGCGCGTGCGGAAGGAGGCCTGAGATGGCGGTGCCGAAGCGGAAGATGTCGCGGTCGAACACGCGCAGCCGCCGGTCGAATTGGAAGGCCGCGCCGGTGGATCTGGTGCCGGTCACCATCGGCGGCGTTGTGCACCGGGTGCCGCGCAGGTTGGTCGCTGCCGTGCGGCGCGGCTTGATCGACGTCGAGAAACTCTGAGCGGTACGCCCGCGAGCCGGCCTCCCGGCCCGGCGCCGACGCCGCGACCGGTGATTGCTCGACCGATGCCACTGACGCCCGGAACCCGTGAGGTGCTGGTCGACCGTCCGGAAACGGCCACTTCGGCGCCTTCTGGAAAAAAATTTCCGGGCCATCGGGAAGTATGTAGCTAATCTCTAGCTATCAATGTGTCCGGCATCACGTCGCACTATTGCGCCAGGGGCGATTGCGACCGAATAGCCACCGGCGGGATCCCGGACCGTCGGTTGGTTTTCGGTCACAGAAAAGTTCGCCGAAAATGGTGCGCTCGCAGCCCGATACCGGTACCCTCGTCGTCGAGGGCGGGTTCTCTTGGTTCCCAAGAGAACCCGCTCATCGCCAATTTTGGGGGCAGTCAGCCGGTTTCACTTTCCCGGTCACTCGCGTTCACCGAACGGCGCGCGTTCGTCGATCGCGCCGGTGTGGGCTCGGTTTTTCGAGGTCAACGCCGCCGGTTCGGCGTCGTCGTCCGCCGCGCGCCGGGTGCCGTCGTGGCCGGGCAGGCCGGGGAAGTCCGGCAGCAACGCCTCCAGGCGAGCCAGCTGTTCACCGACCAGCGCCGCCGGGCCCTCGATCAGCGACAGCGGCCACGGCCAGTGGCGTCCGTTCCAGCGCTCCACCTGCTCGGTCAGCTCGGCCGTCGTCGCTTCCAGTTCGCTGATCTCGGTACGCAATTCGCCTACTTGCGTTCGCAATTCAGCGGCTTCGTGCTCCAATGTCGCGATGCGCGCCAGCGCCGCGGCCAATCCGTCCACCAGCGTACGATTCCGGCCGTCCGCGTCCGCGCCCAGTTGCGGCCAGCCGGACAAGTCGGGTCCGCGCAGCTGGATCTGGATGTCGCGCAGCACTGCCTCTTGTTCCGGCGTCACGTCCGGCTCCTCCTGTTCCACGAAATCCCACTGGCCGAAATCGATCGTCTCGGCCTCGTTCACGTCACAGCGCACGCCGCCGACCGTCACTTGGCGCCGCGTCTGATGAATGGCACGCCTGGTCTCCACGTTCGTGCCGGACCATGCGTCGGTCTGCCAGGCCCAGGTCGCGTACCCGGCGTCCAGCGCGCGGCTGACCGCCCAGTACCCGCCGTAGATGCCGACGTTCGCGCGGCCGAGCACGGTCGCCGCGCCGTCCAGATAAGCGTTGATGCGCAACTGGTCCTGTTGCGTCGCGTCGAAATCCGCGGAGAAATAGATCGGACGGTCCACCCGGCCGCCGCAGCGCAGCACTTGCGCGAGAGCCGCACGCGCGTCGACGATGCCGGCGCCGTAACCGTCCAGCATTCGCGCGGCCGTGGTCTCCCAGTTCGAGACGATCGAGATTCCGTGCGCACGCAGATCGTTCGCCTCGGCCGGGGTGAGCAGCTTGCCGGGCAGACTCGGGCCGCCGTCGGACAGATACCGTACAACGAAGTCGTACCCCGCCGCCCGAATCGCCGCGCCCCCCGGGCGTCCCGCGGCGTAATCGAGACCGAAACGCATGGCCTCCACTGTAAGTGGGCCGGGCGGGTGCGACCGTGGCATCGCCGAATCCCGCTCGCCCACGGGGATCGGCCAGCGGGAAACCGTCGATCAGTCGCGGGTCAGCGGGCTGGCTCCAGCTTCGGCCTGCGCGGCTTCGGCGGCGCGGCCAGTTCGCGGCGATCCGGGGCGATCAGCACCGCGGAGATCGGCACGGTCAGCGCGAGCAAGCCGATGACGAACATCGGGAACACGAAGTCGAACAGCTCCACGCCGCCGGGCACCTTCGCCGACCGGTTGACGTCGAAATGCAGGGCGGCCACCGCCGTGTAGTACGTGGCGGCCACGCCGACACCGAACAGCAGCACCGTCGCGGCGCGAGCCAGCGGGAAGCGCATGGTCTGGAACAGCCACAGCACCGCCGTCGCGGTGATCACGCCGATCACGGCGGAGACGGAGGCCAGCCAGGCCGTCACGCCGACCGAGCCCTGGATCTCCAGCGAGCCGATGCCGAGGTAGTGCGTGAGTCCGATGCCGAGGCCGAGCACCAGTCCGCCGGGCAGCAGCAGTGCGAGCCGGGGCGTGCGTCCGACGATCAGCAGCGCCGCGAAGACCGCCACGATGGCGACCACCAGGGCGGCGACCAGCCTGCCCGGGTCGTAACGCATCGCGCTGCCGGGAACTTTCAGGCCGAGCATGGCTACCGAGGTGGCCAGCCACACACCGACGCCGCCCAGCGATATCGCCGCCGAGACCAGCCACACCAGCCGGAACTGAACCGAGCGCGCGCCGTGCACGATGCACGCGAGGCCGACCACCGCGCCGAGGACCGAGATGCCCAGCGACAGCGCGATCAGCCAATAGCCGAGCGCGAACTGGTCGACGGACGTCGCGGCGGCACTCTCCGCGGCCAGCACCGCGACCTCACGCATGGCGGGCGGTTCCTTCCAGTTCGCTGGCCTTCAGCTGAGCGATCGCGTACTCGGTCACCGCGGCGAGCGCCTGGCGCACCTCGATCGCGTTGCGCGCGTCGATGTCGACGATCGGCACGCCCTCGCGCACCGACAGCGCCTCGCGCAGTTCCGCGATCGGGAAGCGCGGCGCGTCCGGGAACCGGTTGACCGCGATCAGGAACGGCAGCTTGCGCGCCTCGAAGAAGTCGACCGCGGCGAAGCTGTCTTCCAGCCGCCGGGTGTCGATCAGCACCACGGCGCCGATCGCGCCACGGATCAGGTCGTCCCACATGAACCAGAACCGCCGCTGGCCCGGTGTGCCGAACAGATAGAGCACCAGGTTGCCGGGCAGGATGATCCGGCCGAAATCCATGGCGACCGTGGTGGTCTCCTTCTCCGGCGTCTCGGCGAGATCGTCGATGCCGTCGGAGTAGCGGGTCACCATCGCCTCGGTGCGCAGCGGAACGATCTCCGAGACCGCGCCGACGAACGTGGTCTTGCCCGCGCCGAAGCCACCGGCGACGACGATCTTCGTCGAGGCGACCCGATTCTCGAAGCCGTCCTGGCCGGGGGCGTTGCCCGGTGCGAGATTTCCACTTGGCCCGGGATGTCCACTGGGCCCCGAATTCCTATAGGGCGCGGAGTCCACGCAATGTCCTCTCCATCAGGGAACGGCGCTCGTCATAGCTCGCCTCTTCGGTCAGGGTCGAATGCACGCGCATGGTGCCGTCGACGACCAGGTCGCCGATCACCACGCGGACCATGCCCAGCGGCCGGTCCAGATGCGCCGCGATCTCCGCGACCGACAGCCGATGCGTGCCGAGTCGCAGTATCTCGGTGCGGATGTCGCCGGTCGGCCAGTCGAGATGTGCAGTGTACGACAACGTTTCGATGACCGCCTCCAACGGCAGGTCGATCGCGGGTTCGGTGCGCCCCGAGGTCAGGGCGTAAGGCCGGACGCGCGTGGTCGGGCGTGGTCCGGGGCCGTATGGGTTGGACATCTCACGCTCAGACAGCGGTACGCGCGGTCGCGGTGACCACCGAGCCCACCCGATCGACCAGCAGGGCCATCTCGTAGCCGATACGGCCGATGTCGTGGGACTTGTTCGCCAGCACGGCCAGATGCGAGCCGTTGCCGACGCTCATCACAAGCAGGTAGCCGCGCTGCATCTCCACGATCGACTGCATCACCTTGCCGCCGTCGAACAGCGACGCCGCGCCCATGGACAGACTCGCGAGTCCGGCCGTGACGGCGGAGAGCTGTTCGGCGCGATCGCTGGGCAGGTGCGGACTGGTGGCCTGCAACAGGCCGTCCGCGGAGACCAGCACCGCATGGGACACGCCGGGTACATCTCGGGTGAAGCGGGCGACCAGCCAGTTCAGATTCTCGTCCGTGGTGCTGTTGTTCGCGTTGGTCATGCAAGCCCTCCGTCGTTGTACTGCGCATTGGCCCGCCCGCTGCGGACCCCACTGAGATGCCTGGTCAGATTGTTGCGGATTTCTTCCGGATCGCGCGTGCCCGCGTCCTCCGCGGGGGCCAGGCCGCCGGGCACCAGCTGGGCGCCCGGCCTGCGGATCGGCAGCCCGCCGACGGTGCGCGCGGTGGTGGTCGGATGGCTGGCGTCCTCGGCGGCCAGCCAGCCCGCGTCACCAGGCGAGGACCACGAGCTGTCCGGCGATGGCGAGGTCGAGGGCTCGACCAGCCATTCCGAGACCATGCGTTGGTAGATGGGGGTCGGGGACGCGCCCGCGACCGGCTGCAGCCGGGACGAGGTCACCGTCGCGGGTTCCGGTGCCGGCTGCTGCGGTGGCTCGGCGGGTGCGGCCGGCTTCCGGATCGGAAGGCCGGATCGAGCGGTGGTCTGCGGCGCGGGCGGCTGGGCCGGCACGGCGGGCGTCGGCCCGGTGGTCGGCTCGTCGTCCTTGACCTCGGTCCACAGATCGGTGCGCGCGGGCTGCTGCTCCCGCTCGACGGGCTGCTCACCCGCGCCGGGCGGCACCGCGGCGAACGGCCCGGAGGGAGTGCGCTCGTCGGCGCGCGGAGCCAGCACCGGCCATGGCTGGGTGGCCGGCTGGTCCGCCGGGCTGACCGCGCGGCCGACCGGTGTGGAGACCGTGGGCTGGTCGGGGGTGTCGGCGACCCGGATGGCCGGACGGCGCTGCGGCAGGCCCGAACTGGTCACGCCGAAGCGCGCGGTGTCGCGCTGCGGCAGGCTCGGCACCGGAACCAGGTTGCGCGGCTGCCCACCGGTGGGCGGGGTGGCGAGCGAGGGCAGCGGATGCTCGGCTGTGATGTCCAGCGGCTTGCCCGCCGGGTCGGTGGCGTCCATCGGCGGCGCCACCAGCGCGCCGGGCAGGTGGACGCTGGCGGTGATGCCGGGCTGCTGCGCCATCGTGGACGTGCGGCGCAGGCTGACCGTGATGGTGTGGCGCTTGGCCAGGCGGCCGACGACGAACAGGCCCATGCGGCGCGCGGTCTCGACCGTGACCTCACCACCGGAGGCGAGCCGGTCGTTGGTGGTCTGGAGGTCTTCCAGGGACATGCCGAGGCCGCGATCGGTGATCTCGATCAGGTAGCCGCCGTCCACCGCGCGCGACACCATCACGGTGACCGGCGTGGTCGGCGGGGAGTAACGCAGCGCGTTGTCGATCAACTCGGCGAGCAGGTGCTCGATGTCGACGGCGGGCTCGCCCGCGACGATGCCGTCGGGCACCGCGCCGATCTCGACGCGCTGGTAGTCCTCCACCTGGGAGACCGCGCTCCAGAGCATGTCCGACAGCGGCACCGGGTGCAGCTGGCCGCGGCGCAGCGCGGTGCCGGCCAGCACCAGCAGGTTGTCGCCGTTGCGGCGCATGCGGGTGGCCAGGTGGTCGAGACGGAACAGGCTCTGCAACCGGTCGGTGTCGTCCTCGTCGTGCTCGAGGTCCTCGATCAGCGCCAACTGCTGCTCGACCAGCGATTGGCTGCGCCGCGACAGGGTCTCGAACATGTTGCCGATCTGCAGGCGCAGACGGGCCTGGTCGGCGGCGAGGTTGAGCGCCTGCTCGTGGATCTCGTCCACGGCGCGGGCCAGCTGGCCGATCTCGTCGGTGGTGTGCACCGCGACCGGGGTGATCTCGGGGGTGGTGCCGCCCGCACGCACCACGGCGAGTTCGTCGGGCAGTTTGATGTGCGCCACTTCCAGCGCGTCGCGCCGCAGGCGGCGGACCGGGACGACCAGGGTGCGCGCGACCGAGAGCGCCAGCGCCAGGCCCGCGAGCAGCATGCCGATGACGATCGTCGTCTCGCGCAGCGCACCGGCCTGCGCTTCGGTGGTGCGGTCGGCCAGCGCGCCGTCGATGGTGTCGATCAACTGCGCGGTGGTCTTCTCGTAGGTGTCCGAGCTGATCAGCAGCGAGTCGATGACGGCGGGATTGGTCGCCGGGTCGGCGGCGTTCTGGCTGAAGGTGCCCAGGCGGGTCTGCACCGCGTCCAGCAGCGGACGCATATTGCCCGCGTAGTCCGGCAGGATCTGCGCGTACTGGTAGATCATGGTGATCTCGGCGCCCGCGGCGACCAGCACGCGGGGCCGCACGCTCGGGTTGCGGCCCGCGTCCGGCGAGCCGATCAGCATGCGCTGCTGGGTGAGCACCCGCCGCGCGGTCTGCACCGACGCCAGCTGCAGGAAGTACCGCTGGATGACCAGGTCGTCCACCGAGGGCGACAGCGCGAGCGCGTTGCCGATGCGGACCATGATCTCGTCGGACTGCTCGCCGACCATGGCGGGCGAGCCGTTGCGCAGGCTGTTGCGCATCGTGGTGCCGGTGGCGATGGCCGAGGCGAGCTCGGAGGTGACCCGGCCGCTGACCTTGGTGGTCTGCAGCGCCGCTTCCAGTTCGGCCAGGGCCTGGTCGAACTTCGTCAGCGCCGCGTCGGTCTGCGGGTCCGCGGTGTTGCCCCAGGTGGCGGTCGCGGTGACGCCCAGTTGCTCGGTGGCCGTGCCGAACTTGACGATCGGGCGGATGATGATGGCCTGTTCGGTCGCCGCGTCCAACTGCGCCATGGTGCGCAGTTCGTTGTTGATTCGGAGCACGGCGAAGACGGTCGCCAACAGCACCGGAAGCACCAGCACGACGCCAACCTTGCGGGTGACCGACCAGTTCGACAGGCTGAATTGCCAGGACCGCGGTGCAGCTTCCATCCGCTTCCGTCGCCTCCGCTTCACCAGTGACCTCGGGCGCGCGTGGCTGTTCGGTATTGATTCAACCCGCAAAGAACCAACTAGAGGTCTTCTTTTTACCGCACGGAACATACCGTGCAGAGTGGTCATCGGCAATCCGGGGGAGTCGGCGCGCAAATTACCGAATATGGCTATAGAGAACATGATTCGCGGTGGAATGCGTAAGGGACGCGTCAACTTCCCGTCGGCGCCATGGAAGGCCCTGGTCATGCCCCGTTGACAGGGGCGACGCGCCGGGGAGTGTCGCCGCTGCTCACCACGGCGTGTCGGGAGCGCCCTCTCAGTTACCTCTCAGTCGCTGCGGTCAAACTGGTGGCATGCGCATTCTGGTGGTCGATGACGATCGGGCGGTCCGGGAATCGCTGCGCCGGTCGCTCACCTTCAACGGCTACTCCGTCGATCTCGCGGTGGACGGCGTGGACGCGCTGGAGAAGGCAACCGTCCAGCGACCCGACGCCCTCGTCCTGGACGTGATGATGCCCCGGCTCGACGGGCTCGAGGTCTGCCGCCGTCTCCGGAGCACGGGCGACGATTTGCCGATTCTCGTTCTCACCGCGCGGGATTCGGTATCGGAGCGGGTCGCCGGGCTCGACGCCGGGGCGGACGACTATTTGCCGAAGCCATTCGCGCTGGAGGAACTGCTGGCAAGGCTGCGCGCGCTGCTGCGGCGCACGGCCGCGGGGCCGGGGGACGCCTCGGAGGCGATGAAGTTCGCCGACCTGTCGCTGGATCCGGTGACCCGCGAGGTATCCCGGGGCGCCAGGCCGATCAGTCTCACCCGCACCGAGTTCTCACTGCTGGAAATGCTGATGGCGAACCCGCGCCGCGTGCTCACCCGCAGCCGCATTCTCGAGGAGGTCTGGGGCTACGATTTCCCGACCTCGGGAAACGCGCTCGAGGTCTACATCGGTTATCTGCGCCGCAAAACCGAGGCCGAGGGCGAGCCGCGGCTGATCCACACGGTGCGCGGCGTGGGCTATGTGCTGCGTGAAACGCCGCCGTAGGTCCGCGGTCATGGCACGAACACCCCCCAAACGCCCCGCCGTCGCCGCGCTCGGCCAGCGCCCGCCCGAGCCCGTGGACATGCGGCCGCCGATGCCGCTGACCCGCTCGGTCTCGCTGCGGTGGCGGGTGACGCTGCTGGCCGCCTCCGTGGTGGCCATCGCGGTCGCGGTCACATCGATCGCGGCCTACGCGCTGGTGGCGCGCGCGTTGTACGCCGACGTGGACGCCCAGTTGCGCAGCCGGTCCACGGCCGTGATCGCCAGCAATCCCTACGGGTTCAACAACCTCAACCTGATGGTCGCCGCGGCCTTCTACGACGACACCGGCATCGCGCTGATCTACCCCGATCTGCGGCGCTGGCTGCCGCCGCAGTCCACCGATCCGCCGGTGGGTCCGCAGGAGCTGTCCGTGGCGCGCGGGGAGCGCAGTTCGTCGCTGCGCACCGACGGCGATCAGCGCGTGCTGGCCGTGTACACCAATTCCGGTGCCACACTGGTCATCTCGCAGCGGCTGGATCGCACCAGGGAGGTGCTCGACCGGCTGGCCTGGCTGTTGTTCGTCGTCGGCGGCTGCGGGGTCGTGCTGGCCGCAGCGGCGGGCACGGCGGTCGGGCGCACCGGTCTGCGGCCCATCGCGCGGCTGACGGCGGCCACCGAGCGGATCGCCCGCACCGACGACCTGACCCCGATCCCGGTCACCGGAGACGACGAACTGGCAAGGCTCACAGAGAGTTTCAACACGATGCTGCGCGCGCTCGCGGAGTCGCGCGACCGGCAGCGCAGGCTCGTCGCCGATGCCGGGCACGAGCTGCGCACACCGCTGACGTCGTTGCGGACCAACATGGAGCTGCTCATCGCGTCGAGCCGTCCCGGCGCTCCGCGCATCCCGGACGAGGACATGGCCGGACTGCGCGCCGACGTGATGGCGCAGATCGAGGAGTTGTCCACGCTGGTGGGCGACCTGGTCGACCTCGCGCGGGAGGACGCGCCGGAGACGGTCTACGAACGCGTGGACCTGGGCGAGGTCGTCGAACGCGCGCTGGAGCGGGCCCGCCGCCGTCGCACCGGCATCGAGTTCGTCGCCGACCTGCGCCCGTGGTTCGTCTACGGGCACGAGGCGGGTTTGGAGCGCGCGGTGCTGAACGTGCTGGACAACGCGGCCAAGTGGAGTCCGGCGGGCGCGCAGGTGCGCATCCTGATGCGCGAGAGCGGCCCCGGGTTGCTGGAGCTGTCCATCGACGACGCCGGCCCAGGAATTCCGGCGGCGGAGCGGGAGCTGGTGTTCGAACGTTTCTATCGGGTCATGTCGTCGCGGTCGATGCCGGGCTCCGGTCTCGGCCTGGCGATCGTCAAACAGGTGGTGACGAAACACGGCGGCACCATCGCCATCGATACCTCGCCGCGCGGGGGCGCCGTCGTTCGCATCGTGTTGCCCGGCGAGCCGGGCGCGCCCGTGCCGGATTGACGCAATAGCGGGCGGCGGAACTCCATTTCCGGCACAATCTCGAGTTTCGTGCGGAAATTCGCCGTCGGTGGGGTATTTCGGACAATGCTCCGATTGGTTTGCGGCAGGATTTGAGACATCAAGTTGCCGGTGGTTCTTTTCGTGCACCGGTTCCTTGGCAGCTCTCGGAAAACTGAAAGCACGGTCTCAGTCCGCTCTCAGTCCCCGCGGCCAACCTGGACGAGACGTGAGCAGAAACGAGGAGTCCATGACCGAGGATTCGAAGGATCGCCGGGAGCCGGACGCGCCGGGCACGGGCGCGTTCGGGCCGGGGCAGGCGCATGCCCCCGGTTACGGTCCGCAGGAAGCGCAGCACCACACCGCGCAGTTCCCGCCGCAGCACCATCCGGCCGCGCCGTTCCCCGGGTATCCCGCGTCCTTCGGTCCGCCGAACGACGCCACGCAGGCGCACGGCCCCGGCTACGGCGCGCCCGCACCGGCCCGGCGTCCGTTCCGCGCGGGCCTCGCCGTCGGCGCGGTCGCGCTCGCGCTGGTCAGCGGCGGCGTCGGCGGTGCGGTCGGTGCGCTGGTCACGCACGGCGACGACGGCCGCACCCCGGTGACCAACGCGCTGGACGCTCCGAAGCCGAACGTGAGCAACGCGGTGAACGCTCCGGCCGGTTCCACCCAGGCGGTCGCGCAGAAGGTGCTGCCCAGCGTCGTGATGATCAAGGTGGCCAGCAGCAAGGCCGAGGGCGAGGGCTCCGGGGTGGTCCTGTCCTCCGACGGCCTGATCCTGACCAACAACCACGTGGCCGCGGGCGGCGGGCCGAGCGCCAGGATGGAGGTCGTGTTCTCCGACGGCAGCAGCGCGCCCGCCACGCTGGTCGGCGCCGATCCGGTCTCCGACCTGGCCGTCATCAAGGTTTCCGGCAAGTCCGGCCTCACTCCCATCGAGCTGGGCAGCTCGGGCGATCTGCAGGTCGGGCAGCCGGTCGTCGCGATCGGCTCGCCACTGGGCCTGGCGGGCACGGTCACCACGGGCATCGTTTCGGCGCTGAACCGGCCCGTCGTCACCACCGGCGACGGGAGCGAGGCCGCCGCGGTCAGCCCGGTGATCGACGCGATCCAGACCGATGCCGCGATCAACCCGGGCAACTCCGGTGGGGCGCTGGTGGACGGCAGCGGCAAGCTGATCGGCATCAACACCGCCATCGCCACGCTCGGCCCCACCGAGATGGCGGGCGGACAGACCGGATCGATCGGACTCGGCTTCGCGATCCCCGTCGATCAGGCGCGCCGGGTGGCCGACGAGCTGATCAAGACCGGTAAGGCCACCTACGCGCAGGTCGGGATCACGGTGTCGCGGCAGCAGGACCCGGCACAGCAGGTCTCGGGCGCCAAGGTCCGCGACGTCACGCCGGACGGCCCCGCCGCGCGCGCGGGCATCCCGCCGGGGGCGGTGGTGACGAAGCTCGACGACCGCCCGATCGATTCCGGGAACGCGCTCGTCGCCGCGGTCCGCTCGCACCAGCCGGGAGACAAGGTGAAAGTCACCTACACCGATGATCAGGGCAACAATGCCAAGACCGTCGAGGTGACCCTCTCCGGCGCGCCCGCGGACGGCGGCCGGTGATGCGCGCGGCGCCCGGCGGACGTGGTCCGATGATCGATGTCGACGCCGACGTTCTCGGCGCGGCTGCCGAGCTGCTGGACGTAGGCGCTACGGTGAGCACCATGGAAATCGATGCTCCTGTGGCGGGGCGTGCCCTGGTGGTGGTCGTGGACGATCGGACTGCGCATGGAGGTGTTGACTCGCTCGGCCCGCTGGTCACCGAGCTGCTCACCGAAGCGGGTTTCCTGGTGGACGCGTCGGTGTCCGTGCAGGCCGACGAGGTGGAGATCCGCAACGCGCTCAATACGGCGGTGATCGGCGGCGTCGATCTGGTGATCTCCGTCGGCGGCACGGGCATGTCCCCGCGCGACGTGACGCCGGAGGCCACCTCGCAGGTGCTCGACCGCGAGCTGCCCGGGATCAGCGAGGCCCTTCGTTCCTCCGGCCGGGTGGCGGGCTCGCTGGACGCCGGGCTCTCCCGCGGTGTGGCCGGCGTGTCCGGCAGCACGTTGGTGGTCAACCTGCCCGGCACCCGTTCCGCCATTCGCGACGGCATGGCGACGCTCGGCCCGCTCGCCAGCCGAGTGATCGGCGAACTCTCCGGATTGGTCGAGTAATCATCGCGACGCCCGCTGAAGACCCTCGCCCGGCCGCTCGCCGGGCGAGGGATGCCGCGCGCTTGGCGAAGGTTTTCGGCGACGCGCTGCCCGACACCACCGCCGACGAGCGCGACGACCGTGACGACGCCGGGTCCGCTGACGACTGGCTGCGCGCTCAGGTTCCCCCGCATCACGGCTGAGTCCGTTATCTACGTAGTAGCTACGTAATCATTACTCCTGGCTTCGTAACCCGCCAGTGATCACTTTCCGCCGGAAGTAATCCGAACTGGATCAGTACGGGCACGGCCCGTATCCGTCCCTGGCCCTGTTGTGCCGTCATCCCGCCGCCCCGGCTCGGCGCGGCTGTAGCGATCCAGTATTTATGCACGTCAAGCCATATTCGGATGTGCGCAACTGTGACGGGGCTCACCTTGAACTTTACGAAACTTTTCGTTGCGGGCGTCGTTATAGAACGTTTAATCTCCCATCGAGCCACCCACCATGGGACCCGCAGCTCGTGGGTACCGGCACGCACGAAGCCCGCTCGGCGGAACCCGGCTCGGTTCCGTTGCCAGCTATGTCCGTTGCGCCGAAATAACAACCGGTTACACATCGGCAACAAAGGGGCGACACACTGAGCTGGGCCTGAGAGGACCACTGTCCAGCCTCGATGGTCGAGGTTGACTGTTTGAACCTGATGAGGGGAAGTATGAGCGAGAACCGCACCAAAGGTCTGCGCCGCGGTGCCCGCGTCGCGGGCGTCGGCGCTGCCGCGGCTGTTGCCATGGGCCTGCTTTCGACCGGTGCCGCCAATGCCGATACCTTCGTGCCGTTGCCGGACGGCCAGAAGGTAGGGCCCGGCGTGACGATCACCCGGAACGGAGAGCGGGCCTTGATTTCGCCGTCGCTGGCCGCCAACGGCGCAGGTCGTGTGGTCTGGGTGTCGGGCAACGCGGTTGCCGATGTCACCGAGACGCCCGAAGGCACTGTCGGCCCCAACAACGGCCCCTCCGGGAACCCCGGAACCAACAACTCCTCGACGCACGGCGCGTCGCAGTTGAGCACCGGTTACATCGTCGGTTGCCAGGTGAGCATCGCCGATGACGCGATTTCCGCGGGTGTGTCGGGCAGTGTCAATCTCAGCGGCGCGAGCGCCGGTGGTTCGATCGGTATCAACCTGGGCCCCGGTGAGGTCAAGTTCGTTCAGATCGATTACAAGGACATTCTGAAGCCGGGTGTGTACGCGGTGGAGTATCAGGATGCCGAGATTCAGATCCAGGGTTGCGCGGGTTACGCGCAGGCGCGTTCGTACACGGTCGTCGAGATCATCGGTGATCACTACTCGAAGACCAGCCTCTACGGCATGCCGTTCAGCATCGGCTGACGCCGGTCGGATCCGTCAAATCTCTTTTCGCTGAAGCGAACTCGATTCTTTAGGGGAATTACCGTCATGTTCGATCGTAAAATGCCGGCGCGCGCGGCAGGGCTGTGCGCGTCCGCGGCCATCGCGGTAGGTCTGCTCTCGACGGGTGCGGCGAACGCCGACACCTTCGTCCCGCTGCCGGGCGGGGAGTTGACCAAGACGCTGTCCGACGGCACCGTCGTCACCATTCGTCTGGTCGGTGAGTCGGCGACCATCAACCCGTCCATGGGTGCTACGCCGTTGCACCGCAACGCCTGGGTCTCCGGAAGCGCGCAGGTCGAGCTCTCCGGTGCGGCGGGCGGCAAGATTTTCCCGGGTTACACCGTGGGTTGCCAGGTGAACATCGCCGGTGGCGGTGCGACCGGTGGTGTGGATGGCAATGTCGACTGGAGCGATGGTCAGAACGTCACCGGTGGCGTCGGTGCCAACTCCGGCGGCAACCTCTCGCTCGGCCCCGGCCAGGCGAAGTCGTTCTATGTGCTGGATCTCGAGCAGGCTGATGACTACGGCAACGAGGCGCACAAGACTCGTAATGCGTTCAAGGGCACCAGTGGTTCGGTGACGTGGGCCGATGAGACCATCGGTCTGAACGGTTGCGCGGGCTATGCCCAGGCGCGGGCGTTCGTGAGTGTCGAGGTGGAAACCGACAATGTCATCACCTGGGTGACGTTGTGGGGGCAGCCGTTCAGCCTCGGCTGAATGAACGGCGGGTGAAAAGCCCGTAGCCACTGATGAAATGGACCCCTGCATCGCGGTGGGTCCATTTCGTCATGAATTCATTTGTGCCGCAAGGCCGCGTGATCCTAGTCGGATACATTACTTCCCGAGACGAATTGCCCGAATTTCCGGAAAAGTCTGGTTGATACCGAATAGCATTGTTTCGTCCGAGATCGCTCGATGACGCGATGGTCGGCGGAACGTCTGGTGGACAACCCATTCCACCGCGTACCGCCGGCTTTGGAGGGACACGTCCCGCCTCGACACCCTGGGGCGGGCGGATGCAACCTGATGAGGAAAAACATGAGCAAGTACCGCATCAACGGTCTGTCTCGAGGCGTCCGCGTCGCGGGCGCCGCCGCTGCGGCGGCCGTAGCCACCGGTCTGTTGTCGACCGGCGCTGCCAATGCCGATGTCTTCGTGCCGTTGCCGGACGGTCACAGGGCAGGACCCGGCGTGAACATCTCCCGCACGGGGGAGCGCGCCCTGATCTCCCCATCCCTTGCCGCGAACGGTGCCGGCCGTGTCGTGTGGGTCTCGGGGAACGCCATCGCCGATGTAGCCGTCACCCCCGAGGGAACGGTCGGGCCGAACAACGGTCCTTCCGGGAACCCGGGAACGAATAACTCGTCCACCCACGGTGCGTCGCAGTTGAGCACGGGTTACATCGTCGGTTGCCAGGTGAGCATCGCCGATGACGCGATTTCCGCGGGTGTGTCGGGCAGTGTGAACCTCGAGGGCGCCAGTGCCGGTGGTTCGATCGGTATCAACCTGGGCCCCGGTGAGGTCAAGTTCGTTCAGATCGATTACAAGGACATTCTGAAGCCGGGTGTGTACGCGGTGGAGTATCAGGATGCCGAGATTCAGATCCAGGGTTGCGCGGGTTACGCGCAGGCGCGTTCGTACACGGTCGTCGAGATCATCGGTGATCACTACTCGAAGACCAGCCTCTACGGCATGCCGTTCAGCATCGGCTGACGCCGGTCGGATCCGTCAAATCTCTTTTCGCTGAAGCGAACTCGATTCTTTAGGGGAATTACCGTCATGTTCGATCGTAAAATGCCGGCGCGCGCGGCAGGGCTGTGCGCGTCCGCGGCCATCGCGGTAGG
Organism: Nocardia sp. NPDC019323; assembly: GCF_044389845.1. NCBI lineage: Bacteria > Bacillati > Actinomycetota > Actinomycetes > Mycobacteriales > Nocardiaceae > Nocardia > Nocardia sp. NPDC019323. The sequence goes on along the minus strand of NZ_JBIRYN010000012.1, from coordinate 81,290 downwards.
TCTGCTCTCGACGGGTGCGGCGAACGCCGACACCTTCGTCCCGCTGCCGGGCGGGGAGTTGACCAAGACGCTGTCCGACGGCACCGTCGTCACCATTCGTCTGGTCGGTGAGTCGGCGACCATCAACCCGTCCATGGGTGCTACGCCGTTGCACCGCAACGCCTGGGTCTCCGGAAGCGCGCAGGTCGAGCTCTCCGGTGCGGCGGGCGGCAAGATTTTCCCGGGTTACACCGTGGGTTGCCAGGTGAACATCGCCGGTGGCGGTGCGACCGGTGGTGTGGATGGCAATGTCGACTGGAGCGATGGTCAGAACGTCACCGGTGGCGTCGGTGCCAACTCCGGCGGCAACCTCTCGCTCGGCCCCGGCCAGGCGAAGTCGTTCTATGTGCTGGATCTCGAGCAGGCTGATGACTACGGCAACGAGGCGCACAAGACTCGTAATGCGTTCAAGGGCACCAGTGGTTCGGTGACGTGGGCCGATGAGACCATCGGTCTGAACGGTTGCGCGGGCTATGCCCAGGCGCGGGCGTTCGTGAGTGTCGAGGTGGAAACCGACAATGTCATCACCTGGGTGACGTTGTGGGGGCAGCCGTTCAGCCTCGGCTGAGCGCCGGATCCACACACGATCACGCGAACGGGCTCGTCACCGACGGGCCCGTTTTCGCTTGCGGCACGGTCGGAATCAGAATTCGTGCCTGCCGCCCGAGCTGGTCTGGCCGTCGGCGAGCAGGTCGCGGATCTGGATCAGCACCTCCGAATCGGTGAGCGTGGTGTCGTCGGGCCGGAAGCGCTTCTTCATGCGGGCGGCGGGCAGCACGAGCACGAAGAACAGCACCGTGGCGATGAGCAGGAAATTGATCACGGCCGTGATGATGGGACCGACCTGCACGAAGGTCGCCGGTTTGTCGGCGACCAACCGGAACCCGAGGCCGATGTCGCCCGGCCCGCCGATGACGGCGAGCAGCGGATTGATGATGCCGTTGGAGATCGCGGTGATGATCGCGACGAACGCGGTACCGATGACCACGGCGACGGCCAGGTCGATCACGTTCCCGCGGAACAGAAAGTCTCTGAACTCTTTGAGCATGGCCGGTGTCTCCTCTGTTTCGTGGAGCTGGGCAGTCGTGCTCGGCGGTACCCGCGCGCCGGTAGGCCCGATGCTAACGAGCCACCGGCGAATATCCGCCGAAGCAGGATCGGCGGGTCAGTGGAAGACGACGGTGAGCGCGGTACGCAGCGACGCGCCCGCCACGGCGGTGGCGTGCTCGGCGTCGATCGCGACCAGGACCACCCGTTCCGCGGCTGCGCGGCCGGTTCCACCGCCGGAGACGAGGACGACGGCGGCGTCGGTGGCGAGGGTACGGGCCGGCCGGGCGCCGGCGCCGCCCGCGTCTTCGGCGCCTATCACGTCGACGCGATCGCCCGCGCGCAGGATGTCGGCGACCGCGGTATCGGCGAGGCGGACCGGCACGATCCGCGCCTCGCGGGCGCCGGCCGCCGCCGCGGCCAGGCGCGGCCCGACGACGCGCAGGTCGGTGAACATCTCGCCGCGGCGCATCGCGCCGGCCAGCGTCGCGCCGACGATCACGGCGGGGTCGGTGACGGCGCCCGCGGGTAGCGTGCCCGCTTCGCGCGGGGCGGCGCGCAGGTCACCCGATTCGAGGAGTCTTCCTGGCGCGAGGTCGCGTGCCGCGACGAGCACCGTCGTGCGTTCGGTGCCGGGATCGCCACGAAGGAAGAGGAACGCCGCGAGTGCGGTGAGAGCTGCGGCGAGCAGTCGTCGGAGGAGGACGGCGTCGGCCCAGGGCGGGCGCTGCCACCCGGCGGGATTCCAGCCGCCACGGCCGAGATCGGCGAGTGCGCGAGTCATGGCGGCAGCCTATGGCCGGGCTCGCGCCGGCCCGGCCGGGATCACGGCGGGTTGTGGATAGGTGACCGGCTGTGGAGAACCGGGGAATCAGCTGGCTACGGCCGTGCTGGTGGACGCGGTCGACCCGCTCGACGAGCCGGAGTCGGACGCGGAGGACGAAGACGAACTCGAGCCGCTGTCGGACTTGGCGGGCTCGCTGGCGGTGGAGGAGCCACCGCGGCTGTCGGTGCGGTAGAAACCGCTGCCCTTGAACACGATGCCGACCGAGTTGAACAGCTTGCGCAGCTTCCCCGAGCACTCCGAGCACACGGTCAGCGCTTCGTCGGTGAACGACTGAACGATGTCGAAGCGGTTGTCACACTGGGTGCACGCATACGAGTAAGTAGGCACAGGATCCTCCGCGGTGTTCGTCGATCTGGCACTCTACAGCCGACAGTGCCAACACCGCCAATCGGTGTTTCATTCCCCAGGGTAATCGCCGCCCAGTCGGCGCAGTCCGCCGCGCGGCGTCAGCGCCCAACCCATGCGCAGGTCGTGCGTCTCCTCCGGCAGCCGGTCGACCAGTTCATCGTCGCGGACCACCGCCACCAAGCGCGCGTCCGGCCGCGCGGCGGGCAGCGTGCGGTCGTAGTAGCCGGCGCCGCGGCCGAGCCGTACACCGCGCAGATCCACCGCGAGAGCCGGGACGAGAATCAGGTCGGCGCGGGTGATCGCCTCCGGGGGCAGCGCCGCGCCGGTGGGTTCCAGCAATCCGTAGCGGGCCCGGCGCATGGCGCCGGCGCCGGTGTACTCGGCCCAGCTCAGCGGTCCCGGCGGCCCCGTGACCGGAACCAGCACCCGCGCCCCACCGCCGCGCAGCGCGTCCAGCATCGCGGTGGAGCCCGGTTCGCCCGCCACCGGCACATACGCGCAGACCCACCCGCGGACTCCCATCGTGCCGACCGTCGTGGCCAGGGCGAACGCTTCCTTTTCCCGCTCCGTGGCAGGCATCACAGCCCGGCGGGCGAGTAGTTCCGTGCGCCATGCATGTTTATCGCGCTCGCCGGGCATGTTCACAGTGATCACCATAGGCTCACCCCGGGACCGGGTCGGCGACGCCGATCCGGCGGCGTGATGGATGGATAGGGTATGCGTATGACAGCAAAGGCCGGACAGCCCGGTGACGCCGCGGAGGTGTCGTGCTTCCGCACGGCCGTGGTGCCCGCGGCCGGGCTCGGAACACGGTTCCTGCCCGCGACCAAGACGGTGCCCAAGGAACTTCTTCCTGTGGTGGACACACCCGGCATCGAGTTGGTCGCCGCCGAGGCGGCCGGCTCCGGCGCCGAGCGGCTGGTGATCGTCACCTCACCCGGCAAGGACGGCGTGGTCGCGCACTTCGTCGAGGACTTGGTGCTGGAGAGCACGCTGGAGGAGCGCGGCAAGTTCAAGCTGCTGGAGAAGGTGCGCAAGGCGCCGGGACTGCTCGATGTCAGCTCCGTGGTGCAGGAGGAGCCACTCGGGCTCGGGCACGCCGTGGCCCAGGCCGAGCAGGCCCTCGACGACGACGAGGACGTCATCGCCGTCCTGCTGCCCGACGACCTCGTGCTGCCCCGCGGTGTGCTCGACGTGATGTGCCGGGTGCGCCGCAAGCGCGGCGGAACGGTGCTGTGCGCCATCGACGTCCCCAAGGACGAGGTCAGCGCCTACGGCGTGTTCGACGTCGCGCCGGTGCCCGACGCGGTGAATCCGAATGTCCTGCGCGTCAAGGGGATGGTGGAGAAGCCCGCGCTCGCCGACGCGCCGTCGACGTTCGCCGCCGCGGGCCGGTACCTGCTCGATCGCGCGATCTTCGACGCGCTGCGCCGCATCGAGCCCGGCGCGGGCGGCGAATTGCAACTCACCGACGCCATCGCACTGCTGATCGCCGAAGGACATCCGGTTCATGTGGTGGTGCACCGTGGGTCGCGCCACGATTTGGGCAACCCGGGCGGTTATCTTCGTGCTGCGGTCGATTTCGCACTGGAACGAGAGGAATACGGCCCCGCTCTGCGGGAGTGGCTGCAGCATCGGCTGAGCCCGGACTGGGATCCGCAGCTGACGACCGGCGATTGACGGACCCGGCCGGGGTTTCGCCGAGAGTGGACCGTCGGGTACGAATGATGGTTCACCGCGGTGCGCGCGCGAATGCGCTTGCGCCGCGGCGGGATCGCGCGCCCGTGCGGGCGAGCCGGATGGAGTGCGGAGAGGATCAGGAAGGGCTGGATGCGCTCGGTTGAGGATCAGCAGATCAAGGTGACCGCCGCGGCGGTCGCGCCCCGGCCGGTCCGGGTCGCGATCTCCGAGGCCCAGGGCCTGCTGTGCGCCGAGGATGTCGTGACCGAACGGCCGCTGCCCGGCTTCGACCAGGCCGCCATCGACGGCTACGCCGTGCGCAGCGTGGACGTGGCCTCCGCCGGGGCCGACATCAGGGACGAACAAGGCGAACTCGTCGACCTGACCCTTCCTGTGGTCGGCGAGGTGGTCGCCGGTTCCCGGCAGCCGATTCGCTTGCAACCCCGCCAGACCGTCCGGGTGGACACCGGCGCGCCGATGCCGACGCTCGCCGACGCGGTGCTCCCCCTGGACTTCACCGACGGCGGGCGAGCCAGGATCAAGGTGTACGAGCCGGTGCGCTCCGGCGACTACGTGCGGCGGATCGGTGACGATGTGCAGCCGGGCGATGTGGCGGTGCGCGCGGGGACCATCATCGGCCCCGCGCAGGTCGGCCTGCTCGCCGCGGTCGGTCAGGACAAAGTGCTGGTGCACCCGCGTCCGCGACTGTCGGTGCTGTCCGTGGGCGGCGAGCTGATCGATATCGACCGCACGCCGGGCCCAGGCCAGGTCTACGACGTGAACTCCTACGCGCTCGCCGCGGCCGCGCGGGACGCGGGCGCGGACGTCAACCGCGTTGGCATCGTCAGTTCCGATCCGCGCCTGCTGCGCGACGTGGTCGAGGGACAGTTGGTGCGCTCCGAGGTGGTCGTCATCGCGGGCGCGGTGGGCGGCTGGGCCTCCGAGCAGGTCCGGGAGGCGCTGGAAGGGCTCGGCGAACTCGAGATCACCCGCGTCGCCATGCATCCCGGCTCGGTGCAGGGTTTCGGGCGGCTCGGCCGCGACGAGGTGCCGACGTTCCTGCTGCCGTCCAACCCGGTGGGCGCGCTGGTGGTGTTCGAAGTGATGGTGCGGCCCTTGATCCGGATCGCCTTGGGGCGCAGGCATCCCATGCGCCGGATCATCAGCGCGCGGACCATCACGCCGATCAGTTCCATGGAGGGGCGCAAGGGCTACCTGCGCGCGCAGCTCATGCGTGACGAAGCCACCGGGGAGTATCTCGTGCAGCCGCTCGGCAACGGCAATTCGTCCTCGCACCTGCTCGCCACGCTCGCCGAGGCCAACAGCCTGATCGTGATCGACCCCGACGACACCGACATTCGCACCGGTGACGAAGTCCAGGTCGCCTTCCTCGCACAGCGCGGCTGAGACGTGGAAGCCATGAACGTCTTCCGGGCGACGCAGCATCCGGGATGGCCCGCGCGACTGGGTCCGGTCCGGGTCGCCGCCGGACAGGTGACCTTGCGTCCGGTGCGGTTGCGCGACGCGGCGGCCTGGAGCCGGATCCGGTTGCGGGACAGAGCGCATCTCGAGCCGTGGGAGCCGACCGGCCGTGGGTCGTGGGAAGCGCGCAACCACGCCTCCAACTGGCCCTCGCTGTGGTCGAGCCTGAAGGCCGAGGCCAGGCGCGGTGCGATGATCCCGTTGGTGATCGAAGTCGACGGCACGTTCAGCGGGCAGCTGACCGTGGGCAATATCGTGCGCGGCGCACTGCGTTCGGCCTGGATCGGGTATTGGGTGGCCAAGGATCTCAGCGGGCAAGGCGTCGCGACGGCGGCCTTGGCGCTCGGCCTCGACCACTGCTTCGGGCCGGTGGGCCTGCATCGGGTGGAAGCGACCGTCCGGCCCGAGAATCTGGCCAGTCAAGCGGTATTGCGCAATGTCGGTTTCCGGGAGGAGGGGCTGCTGCGGCGCTACCTCGACGTGGACGGCGCCTGGCGGGATCACCTGCTGGTCGGCATCACCGTCGAGGAAGTGGCCGGAACGGCCCTGGACCGGCTGGTGCGAGAGGGGCGCGTCACCCTGCTGTAGAACCGGCCACCGGAGCGCGGTGACATTGGTGGGAATGTGACAGGTGTGGCGGATGTGCACGGCGCGCCTGCCGGAACTTGGTGCTACCCGGAATTAGCCTACGGACGTCGATGGTGCGTCTTGCGCCATCGGCAGTGAGCCTGCGAGGGGATCGGCGTCCGCGCCGTCGCGTCGGACGGGGGCCGACCGAGCGCGGGGCGTGTGACGCGCCGCTGGCGGGCCGAGCCGGAGGAAACCCAGGCGGGACGGAGGTGCTGACGCGATGCCGAATTCGATCCTGTGGATCGGTTTGGTCGTGCTCTGGGTATTCGTCCTGTTCCCGATCCTCGCCGACCGTCACCCCAGAATCCGCCGCACCACCGACGCCGCGCTGGCCACCAGAGTCCTGCACCGCGGCGGAGGCAAGCGACGTCTCAAGAAGGGCCCGGCTGCCGGGCACGAAACCGATCCGAACTGGCGGCCCCGTGGGCGACCCGATGGACGCCGCGTACCGAGAGAGTATTCCCACAGCGATGATGCGGAGGACCGGATGACAACACCGGCCGACGAGCCCGCCACCGAGACCGACGAGGACAGCACACCCGCGGCCGACGACGCCGTGGCGTCCGACATCGCTGACGCCGGAACGGACGACCTCGAGGACAGCGAATTCACCTCCGCCGCACCGGAGGACGAAGCCGACGACGAGACGCGCCACGACGTGCCGGACGACGAGACGGGCCACGACGTGCCGGACGCCGACGAAGGCGCCGAAGTCGCTGCGAAGATCGACGCGGAGACCGATGATGACCGCGTGGGCGCACACCACCCCGAGCCGGTCGCGGCCAGAATCCCGCCTGCGCGCTCCACCGCGCCCGCCCTCGTGGACTACGACGAGTACGACGACTACGACGACGCGGGCCACGACGAGCAGGATTTCGTCCCCAGCCGCCGTGGCCGCGGCGGTTACGACCCCGAGGCCGACGCCATTGCCCGCGCGGCCCGCTACACCTTCCGGCAGCGTGCCGTGCTCGGCCTGCTGCTCACCGCCATCCTCTTCGGCGCCGTCGCGCTTGTGCTCACCCCCCTGTTGTGGTGGGGTTGCGGGCTCGCCGTCACGGTGCTGGTGACCTATCTGGCCTACCTGCGCAAGCAGGTGCGGATGGAGGAGGAGATCCGCCGCAGGCGCGCCGCCCGCCTCAACCGCGGCCACCAGGCCGAAGCCGACCCGCGTGCGCGCCGGGGCCGCGCCCCCCGCGGCGCGATGGACCGCGACACCGCGCGCGCGATCCGCCGCCGCTCCACCTTGGTCGACCCCGACGACGAAGACCCCATGTTCGCCCACCTCGACCCCTTCGACCCCGCGACCGCCCGCGCCCTGCGCACCCGCGCCGGCCGCGACATGCGCCGCGCGGCCGGCGCATGACCCGCCCGCATCTTCGCAGGTCAGGGTACCGATTCGGAGACTAGGGGGATGGCCTGATACAGTGTCACAGCGCGGTTCCCCGGAGCCGCACGGGGCTATAGCGCAGTTGGTAGCGCGTCTCGTTCGCATCGAGAAGGTCAGGGGTTCGATTCCCCTTAGCTCCACAAAACGGCGAAGCCGCAGGTCAACGACCTGCGGCTTCGCTATTGCGTGACATTGCGCGAACACATCGCGGTGATTCAGCGCCGCTTGTTTCGAGCCAGGGCCTTCAAGGCCCGACACACTCGGGCAGTTGGGGTAACGCTCGCTCAGCCGTCTGCCCATTCTGGGGGACGGTCAGAGTGCGTCGGCACCATCTCCGCAGTCGACTCAGGTTTGGGGTGGATCACCTCCCGAGTCGCGGCAGGACGAGTTGTCTCCAACTGCGCTCCGTAGCGTTGCGCGCCATCTTCTGTCGACGATCTTCGATATCGAAACCTGTCTGCGTCAGCAGCAGTCGTGTGCCACCACCCTGCGGCTGCAGCGTCCAGTCGACAGTGCACCGGGCGCGATGCTCAGGCTGCGGGTACATCCAGCTGTACGTCAACTGCTTGCACGGCGGGGCCGCTAGCACCTCGCAAATGATCTCGTTGCGTCGGGGATTTTCTAGAAGTACGGCAACGCCCATATTCGGTGCGGCGTCGACCTGTGACTCGAAACGGGAGGAGGCGGGCCGAGTAGGCACCGGCCTGTAGTCCGGCCACGCTCATTCGATCGGTACTTCCGGCTCGCATTGACGATATCGGCGTTCCCGCGGAAACGCTCGGCTGGGATACCCCAGCCGAGCGCCCGGCCGAGTTCGTGTGCACTGTCGACCGGCAGCGGTGTCGCGCCCGGAAGCCCTTTGGCGACTGGTAGGGAACTACGCGGCGATGGTGGTGATGCGCAGGTGGGCCTCGATGTCGGTGGGTGAGCCGGTGTAGTGGAGAGTGCGCAGGCCGAGGGTTGCGGCGGCTCGGCAGTTGTCGGCGCGGTCGTCGATGAACAGGACGCGGGTGGGGTCGCTGGCTCCGGTGGCGGCGAGTGCGTTTCGGTAGGTGTCGGGGTGGGGTTTGTTCATGCCGAGGCGGGCGGAGTAGAGGGCGTCGGTCATCAGTGTGCGCCAGTCGGAGGCGTCGAGGGCATCGCTGACGGGGTGGGGGGCGTTGGACAGCAGCACCATCGGGAGAGCGGACCGGCGGGCATGGTGCAGCAGTGCGACGACGCGGTCGTCGGTCCGGGTCCACAGCGAGGTGTCGACGGCGCGCAACTGGGTGAGCAGTTCCGGGGCCGGGCGGTGGCCGAGCACGGCGGTCCAGAAATCCGCGTCGTCGAGTTCGCCGGAATCGTAGGGTTCGCGGGCGCTCCAGAACGCGTTCTGGAAGGGGCCGAGCTGGTCTGTGGGCCATCCGGCGAGTTCGGCGAGCCTGCTCCACATCGGAATGGTGGGCTGCAGGCCGATGACGCCGTTGTAGTCGAAGATGACCGCGTCGAGTTCCGCGGGCTGGTGAGGTAGGGCGATTGTCACCGGATCTCCAAGGCTTGATGGGCAGGACAGCCACGCCTGCGGCGAGCAGGGCGGGCGACATGGGGGCGGACGGCGGCGATAAGTCGCGCGCGTTCCGAATTCGGCGCGATGGTGCGTGTGGAAAAGCTCCATGCGCCATGGATTTCACCGTCGTGAACGAAATCGGCTGCGTGGGTGTGACGATTCCCGCCTGTTCCATGACGAAGCAGGCGCACAAATGTGGATCGAAGGAACGTTTCGCGTGTCGAAGACTGAAGGTGCGGCGCGACGCTGCGCGAACAAGCCGAAACCTACCAAGGGGTACGGCGCGTCACCACTCGGAACGGGCGTTGGTGATACGCTCCACAAAGTGCGGCTCCAAGGTCTCACCGGCGTCGTAGCCGAGATCGCCCGCCGAGGTCGGGCGGCGCGGACCGCCAGGCAGCCTCGCCGTATGACTCGGCACAGCTCGGCATTCGCCTGGCGCAGGAGAAGCACTGCTGCTCAAAGAGTTACGCTGGTCGGTCGTCCCGTTGATCCGGCGGAAACTGCTGTCGGGTGATCTACTTCTCGCGGTGTCGCGGGTAGTCCGCCGCCGGATCGGTCTGCCGAGAAGCGGTGAAGCCGCAGGGTGCCCGCCGCGGACTACACTGACCTCGCCGTCGTGGCGGGCGCATGTTTCATCAGCCGAGCAACAGAACGGCCGGGCGCTGTCACGTTGCCGCGCACTGTCCTGTCGTCGCCGACGCGGCCGTCCGGTCCGGACACACATAAATGCCCATGACATGCATCAATGCGTCCTTCCGCCTCGCATGTGATTGCCATCAGGCGTGCAGTCGGCCTAGGTTCGCCTTATCGGAAATTTGGATCGAGCGAGGGTATCTCGGTTCGCGGGAAGAGTACTGGGTGGCGGAAAGGTGATTGTCTAGCCTGCGGATTTATGAACGCCTAGTTCGGGGGCGGTATTCGGCGTGGTAGTCGCCTATTCGCGCGGATCGGAATAGTCCGACCGGGCGGAGCGTCACGGAGTGATCCCACTTCGACTTCGACGAAGACTTCTCCGGTGGAACCGGATTCGCGTGTAGTCGATGGGATGGGCAGGGATCGCTAGCCGATTTCGCAGTCATATCTGGCTTTCGGCATCCGGGGATCATATCGAGGACGAGATAGTCCAGTTCAAGAAAGGCTTTGGGGGGTCACATGATCCTGACTGGCAGTGAAATCGAGTCACAGGTGGCGCAGGGTCGGATCATCATCGACCCCTTCCAGCCCGAGCAACTGAACCCGAACAGTTACAACTTCCGTCTCGGAAACGTTCTGAAGGTCTACAGCGAGTCCGTGCTCGATGTACGCAAGCCGAATCCGGTGCAGACAGTGTATCTTCCGGAGGACGGTATGGTCCTACAGCCTGATCGCATCTACCTCGGCTCCACCGTGGAAGTGATGGGCAGTGACCACTATGTCCCCATCATCCGCGCTCGATCGGGTGTGGCGCGGCTCGGGCTTTTCATCCACATCACGGCCGACCTCATCGACATCGGATCCGTGAACCAATGGACGCTCCAACTGCACGCGGTTCAACCGCTGCGGATCTACCCGGGGATGCTGCTCGGTCAAGTCACCTTCTGGCGTACCGAGGGCCCCGTGACTCTTTACTCCGGCAAGTACCAAGGCAGTATGGGGCCGCAGGAATCCGCTATTCATCTGGACTTCGACAAGTCTCCCCGCGAAGCGATGGCGGGGCTTTGAAATGGCGAAGCAAGTGCGATTGGCACTGTTCGGAGCATCCGGCGCGGGCAAGTCGACGACGTGCCGACTGATCTTGGACGCCGTCCAGCGGCAGGGACGCACCGGTGCCGTAGTGAAACTGGCGGAGCCACTGTACGACCTGCAACGCCTCATCTACTCGTTGTGCGGCCAGCCGATCGCCGAACCGTACCGGCAGGACGGCATGCTGCTGAGTTCGCTGGCAGACAATTTCCGGCGAATCGATCCCGAATCGCTGACCCGTCTGTTCGCGGCACGTGTCGCCGACGCCGAGAACTCGAATGCCGAGGTCGTCATCTGTGACGACGTACGTCGGCCGGACTACGAGGCCCTGCGGAAGATGGGGTTCCGGTTCGTACGGATTTCCGCACCTGACGAACTGCGAATCCGCAGGCGGGCGGAGCGCGGTGATCTCGCACCGGTCTCCGATCAGCATGTCGCAGAGGTTCCCATATCCCTGGCGCCGGACTTCGAGGTGCTCAACGACTCCACCATCGAGCACCTCGCCAGACAGGTTCAGGCCCTGACCGACGTCGTCGCAGGCACTTGGCAATCGGGGCCGGTCGCCGAGTCTCCCACCAGGGCCGGTTCGATCGCGGGCGGCGCGCAGTGACCACAGCCGACCAGGTCCGCACCGGCTCGTCGCACGCCGGCCTCGGCCGCGGACCTTCCACGGATGCCTCCGGAGGCGGTGCTGGCGAACACGGAAGCAATTTGCCCACCACCGTCGGCCAGGCCGTGACCGACGCGCTGGCACGTCTGCTGGAAGGCGGTCAGCTGGTCCAGACATCGGGCGGCAAAGCATGGCGAGAGTTGCTGGGGTTCAGTACGGGAATGAGCCGGCCGCGCTGCCGAATCTTCATACCGGCCACGGGAAGTTTCGACCTCATCGGTGCGGTCAGCAGGTTTGTCTGGATGATGCGCGGTGACGAGGCCACTTCGACCATCGCCTACTACGTGCCTCCGGCCGCGAACTATTCGCCCGACGGGTTGACGCTGCCCGGCTCGAATTATGGGCACCGGTTGCGCCGGAGCCTGCCCGGCGTCGACCAGATAGACGGCGTCATCGCGAGATTGCGGGAATCGCCGCAGACGCGTCAGGCGGGCACGGTGATCTGGAACCCGATGGATGCCGTCCGCGAGGCGATCGACGTTCCGTGTGCGATGGGCACCTTGTATCACGCGCGTGTCGACGGCCTGATCGCGACGACGATGATGCGATCGAACAAGCCGCTGACCCTCATGCCGTTCAACTTCTTCGAATTCTCGATGCTGGGGGAAATGATCGCGGCCGAGACCGGAACTCCGTTCGACTCGTATCGACATTGGATCGCGGCGATGCAACTGCCCGAGCCGGATGTCGCGAGAGCCGGAGCGCTTCTCGGCGGCGAATCCTACAGCGTCGAGATGCCGGTGATGCCGACCGATCCGGCGCCGCTGCAGCAGGTCCGGCAATTGTGCCTTGCGGAAGAGCAAGTACGGACCGCTTCGTCGTTGTCCGAAATGATGACGTGCCTGGCACGCGCGGAGGACCTCTTGCACCCGTACTGGATGGCGCTGCTCGGCGTGCTGTCCGTGCGTTGGCTCGACAGACACGGCGAACACCAGCACGCCCAGCGGGTACTGAGCGGGCTACCGAACCATTTCGGTGACCCGCTCACGGTCGCACGCGCTCGGAGGCTGTTGGCCGATGCGGGAAAGGCGGGACGATGATCCGCGAGGACGCGAGCGCGCTCGAGGAGGTCGCCCGCTCCCTGATCGCGCGGGCCGATCAGCTCATTCGGCGACACTATCTCGAAGAGCGCCACCAGATCGGCGCCGTGGTACTCGATCCGGACGGCCACTATCACGACGGAATCCATCTCGAAGCGATGATCGGCCGTGCTTCGACATGTGCAGAAGCATGCGCACTGGCGAATGCGATCATGGCGGGCGCCCGCGGTCTGTCGATGGTCGTGGCGGTCCGGCATCCGAAGCCGTCGGAACCGGAACAGGCACCGAAGATCGTGCCGCCGTGCGGCCTTTGTCGCGAACTCTTGCTCGACTACGCGCCGGACATCCTCGTTGTACTCCCTGATGCGCAAGCATTTCAGATCGTATCCCTCGGCGAAATGCTGCCGCACAAATACATCGGGACCAAGTGGAAGCACGAAGGTGCGACTACTGGGTTGCGGCGGTCCGACGCACGAGCTGTGCCCGCAGGGAGGGGCGCATGAGTGCGGAGGTCGGTGGCCGATGGTGGGAAGACGCGCTCACTCATGTGCGCCGGGTCTGCGGGTTGGCCGACCATGAGGTTCGCATGGCCGAGATCGGTCATTGCGCGAGCTTCGCGGTGCCCGATCGCGCATTGTTCGTTCGTATCGGCCGAGTGGGCAGCGAGGCCCAGGCCATCAATGCCGTTCGGTTCGCGAAGACGTGCTCGGATATCCCCGGAATCATCGAGCCGGCGGCAATGGCCTTCGAGCAGCCGTTATCGACCCCGAGCGGCCCGGTCACCTTCTGGCCGTTGTTGGATTCGGTCGGAGGCGACATCGATTACGCGTGGTTCGGCGCCACCCTACGCGGCATTCACGACCGGTACGACGCGCCGATAGTGAACGAGCACCGACAAACAAACCCGAACCTTGCGGCCGCGCGGTTGCAGCGATTGCGGCGGGCATCGTATGCCGGCGACGAAGTCGTCGCGCACTGCGCCGACATGATGGCGCGGATCCAAACACTGCGAGAGCGGCTCCTGCCTGGTCTGCGCACCGGGCTGATCCACGGTGACGCATACGCGGCCAACGTGGTCAACACGCCGCACTGCCCGTTCCTGGTCGACTATGACACTGCCGGGCGCGGACCGCTGTACTGGGATCTTGCCCCGATCGTGGTCTCGCATCGCCGCTTCGGCACTCCTGCGGCGGCTGTGGACGAGATGTTTGCCGCGTACGGCCGAGACCCTCGCAGCGATCCGGCGTTCTGGGACGTCGTGCGCGTTCGTGAGTGGGGTGCGATCACCTATCTCATCGACCTCGCGGCGGCCGACGAGAGCTACTACCGCGAGCTCGTGCGGCGACTACGGACCGGCGACGGAACCGGGGTCTGGCGAGGCCTCGACGAACTTCGCGCCGAGCGCACTCTGCCCGCAGGCATCAGATAAGGAGAAACCGCATGACCAGCTTCGGCGACCCGCACTTGGACAAACTAGCTGAAAAAGTTATCCCGACAACGCATTTCGAATTCGATCCCGCACTTCTTCGTGACTCCATCTTCAATACCGACCGGATGCTCGTCGTCAAACAGCGGATCTTCGAGCAGTACCGCGTCTCCGGTACGCCGCTGGCCGAGCACCTCCTGTCCTGCCTCCAGTTGACCGGCGACGAGGCACTACTGGATCTCGGCTGCGGTAACGGGGTGCAGTTGGAGATGGTCGGGCGACACCTGTTGAGCGGACGCATCGTTGGCTTGGATATCGCGCGGGGAGTGCTGGCCGCCGCCCATGCGCGCCTGTCACGGATCGGGTTGGATTGCGAGCTCATCGAATCCAGCGCAGACAACTTGACGATGTTCGCTACCGACAGTTTCGACCGCGTCATGGCCAACTATATGCTGCATTACGTGCCGGACCTCGGGCACTGCATCGCCGAGGTGCGTCGCATTCTGCGTCGCGGCGGCAGGTTCGTAGTGACCACGAACAGCACGCGTTCGATGGTCGAAATGTACGACTTGCACTTCGAGGCACTGCGTCGTATCGGCGCGCCGGAGTATTTGTTCAAGGCCAGCCCGAAAGGCCGGATATCCCTGGAGAACGGCGAAGACATGTTGTCGGCGCAGTTCGATCGGGTGGAGTTGCGCCGCCGACCGGACATTCTGGAATTCCGAACTGTCGATCCGTTCCTGGAATTCTATGCGATCGGCCACAACTATTGCTCGGCGGCGTCGCGACCGGATCCGATGCTGGACGAGGCCTTCTTCGCCCGGTTGCACGGCGAGATCCGATACCTGGCCGAGCGCACGATCAGGACCGAAGGACGGCTCACGATCACGAAACTCACCGGCAGTTTCGTCTGCGAGTGACATGCACACCACTTTTCCGTCCGCAGTGCTGTTCGACCTCTACGGCACGCTGATTCCTGCGCCGGATCCACGTCTGCGACTCCGACGGCGCCGGGAACTCGCTCATCGTCTCGATTGCGACGCGGAGGCCTTCGTGGACGCGTACGCGTCCACGAAGGAGACGCGGTTGGCAGGGAGATTCGGCTCGGTCCGCGAGGCGCTCGGCGCGATCGCGGAACTCGCCGGCGGCCGCCCAGCCGATACGGCCCTGTCCGAAGCCGAATGCGAGTTGCTGCGGTGGACGCGTTCGGATCTGTCGCTGGGGCCCGCGCACAGTCGATTCCTCGCCGGTCTGCGATCGTCGGGGATGCGGCTCGGCTTGGTCAGCGACTGCGAGGCCGAGGTCGCCACGGTGTTGTTCGACCTGCCGCTGGCCCGCTACTTCGACGCGGTGACGTTGTCCTGCACGACCGGTGTCCGTAAACCGGCGGCCACCCAGTACGAGCATTGTGCTGTCCAGTTGGGCGTCGAGGTGGCGCAATGCGTGTTCATCGGTGACGGAGGCAGCCGCGAACTATGGGGTGCCGAGCGTGCGGGAGCGACGCCGATCCACTTCTGCGACGACGGACTGAACCCGTCGATGGGCCGGGGGGAGTGGCCCGGCCTCTGGGCGGACTCGCTGGACGCCCTTTCGACGACGATCAAATTGTGTTCGATGGGAGCGCCATAAATGGGGAGAAAGACGAAAAGTTTGTGGGGACCCGCCCCCGCGCGGTATTACGCACTCCTACGCCGCGTCGCGCGGACGGTGCACGGCAGGCCGCCCACCGCCGCGATTCTAGGCTGCGCCGACGGCAAGTTCGTGCTGCCCGCCGCGCGGCGTGGATTCGACGTCGTCGCGGTCGATATCGATGAGGTCGCGCTCTACGGTGGCATGACGAAAGCGGCGGACGGCACGCCGATCGAGATGCCCGGACTGCAATGGCGGCTCGAGACCGAGCAGCTCGAACAGCGCGTGACCATTGTCCGCGGTGACCTCGCGTCGGTGCGGATCGCGCCCTGCGACTTCGTGTTCATCAGTGGGGCGCTGCAGTATTCTTACAACCTCAAGCACCGGCTTGTGGACACTATGTCGCACGTGCGATCCCTCGTTGCGCCGGGCGGTTTGGTCGCTATCGAGTACATGCTGCCGGTTACCGAGGCTCATTCGATGCTGGACACACATCCGAGCGCCGACCATTGGCCGTCGTTCTTTCCCACGCCCGAGTGGACCGTGCTCGCCAACCGGGTGGCCGATCCGGGGCCCGAACGCAGGCCAGGGGCGAGTGTCCTGGGCACACACCAATTTTTGCAGTGGGGCTACATCACGGCCCAGAAAGGGGGGTTCGTCGCATGAAGGTGGCGGCCGCAAGCATCTTCTTCCCGCGTGGAGGCTCCGCGCAGGTTCTGCGGTATCTGGCGCCGCGTCTGCGAGACCTCGGTGTGGATTACTCACTCACCGCCGGTTCGACCAGCGCGGTCGCGAACGGCGACGCCGTCGCGTTCTACGGGCAGCATGTCCGGCACGTCGTCGACTACGACGATGCTTTCGATGCGTACGTACGGGGCGTCGATCCCATGCTGGTCGCGCAGCCGGTTCACCCCTCCTACGAGGACAAGGATGGCGTCCCCGATCGCTCCTTCGGTCGTGTCTCACCGCAGGCGACCGCTCATCTGGAGGCCTGCTGGTCCGAGCGGTTTCGCGAATTCCATTTCGGCTCCGCCGATGTCGTGCATCTGAATCACCTCACTCCGATGCAGGGAGGGATGGCCCTCGCGTACCCCGACATACCCGTCGTCGCGACGATGCACGGCACCGAGATCAAGTTCTGGCTGAGCCTCCTGGCCGAAGCGGATGACAACCCGGCGGCCGGGCGTCTCGAGTACGCGAAGTTCTGGCGGGACGCGATGGCCGGCTACGCCAAGCTGTGCGAGCGAATCGTCGTCATCTCGAGTGTCGACAAGGCCACCATGACCGATCGCTTCGGCGTCGACAGTGCCAAGGTCCGCTACATTCCACACGGCGTCGATACCGTGCGCTTCAAGCCTGCCGAGTTCACTCCGGCCGACGATGCCGCGCTGTGGCAAGAACTTCTCGTCGACGACTGCCGCGCCGCGGAGGTGGGGGGCGAACCGGGTTCACTCTCCTACCGCCACGCCGACTTGGCACGACTGCATTTCTCTGACCGGAGCAAGAGCATCCGCCTGATGTGGTTGGGCCGCTTTCTTACACAGAAACGGCTCAACCAGCTGTTGCACGCGTTCGAGCGGCTGACGCGACAGCGGACGGAAGATGTCAGCCTCGTCGTCTGGGGCGGTTTCCCCGGCGAACACGAGGGCGTCCACCCGCTGGAGCTGGTACGGGAACTCCGAGTGGATGACCGTGTGTTCTTCGTGGGTTGGCGTGGACACGATGATCTCGCCAGGGCACTGCCCGCCGTGGACGCCTTGGTGGTCCCTGCCGTGAACGAGTCGTTCGGCCTGATGTACCTCGAGGCGATGGCTAGTGGCATCCCGGTACTCGCGACCGAGACCGGCGGCCCGCTCGATTTCGTCGTGCCCGCGGGGGACGATGCCAACGGATGGCTGGTGCCGCCTGACGACGACGATGCCCTCCTGGCAAGGTTGACCGAGATCGTCGCGAATCCGGTGGAACGGCGCAGGCGCGGCAGGAATGCGCTCGAACGCGCGGTGAACGACTTCGCCTGGAGTTCGGTAGCGCGGCGCTATCGAGAGCTGTTCGCCGAGGTGCGAGCTCCACAGGTCGCTCGGGTCCGGTCCACCGCTGGGAGCGACCGATGACCGACCGACCTCATGTCATCTCCGTAGGCTTCTCCCAGGCGCACCGGGCTTCGTACGACTTCGATCGGTACCGGATCAGCGTGCTCCTGCACGAGAAAGCGGTACCGGGTCTGCCGTCGGATCTGCTGTCGCAGTTCGCGGATCTCGCGATCATCGACGCGAGCGGTCCGAGCAGTGCCGATCTGGCCGGATACGACCGAGCCGCCGATCAGATCCTGGCTTCCTGCGAGGATCTGGTCGCACGGCACGGGGTCCCCGCCGGTGTTCTCGGGCTCTTCGAGAACTCGGTGATTCCCGCCGCCATGATCAGGGATCGGTGGCGCGTCCCCGGCGTGAACGCGGCGACCGCCCGCCGGTTCCGTGACAAGATCACCATGAAGGAGGCGCTGCGCGGCACGGGCATTCGACTGCCGCGTTTCTGGAAGGTCGGCCCGGAAACCCCGTCGGAACTCATCGATGACATCGTGGCCACTCTGCCGGGCAAGGTCGTGATGAAGCCGATCGACCAGGCCGCGAGCGTCGGGGTGCAAATCTTCGCCGATGGCGCGGAGTTCGCCCGGTATGTCCGTGCGGAGGGGCTGGCCGAGGATGTCGACGTGGAGGAGTTCATCGAAGGACAGATCTGCATGTTCGACGGTGTCGTCCGCGACGGCGTCATTCGCTTCTTCAGCGCTTCCAAATACCTCAACAGCGTCTTCGACTACCGAACTGCCAGCGCGCCGGTCGCGGTGGTGACGCTCGACGATCCGGACGTGATCGAGCGATCCATGAGCTTCACCCACCGGGTGTTGAGTGCTCTTGGCCTTCGCGACAGCTCGTTCCACCTGGAGGCGTTTGTCACCGACGACGACGAATTCGTCTTTCTCGAGGTGGCATGCAGGTTCGGCGGCGCCGGCATCAGCGCCCAACTGAAATCCGTATACGGCGTCGATATCGTGGATGAATCGATCCGTGCCTGCCTCGGCGAACCCTCGCAGCTGACGGGGCCGCCGACAATGCTCGATAAGGCGGGTGTCGGAGCATCCGGTTTCATCTGGTTGGCGCTGGCCGAGCAACGTCCCTGCGTGGTCAAGCGGATACGGGGATTGGATACGTGCCCGGACAGTGTGCTCAGCTCGGAGATTCCCAACATAGGTCAGATGCTGAACGGAAGCCTCGGAGTCTGGCCGTCATCCGGCAAGTTCATGCTCGCCGGACCGAGCACGTCCGCAGTGGAGGCCGACATGATCACGATTGCGGACTCCTACCGCCTCGACTTGGCTATCACTTAGCCGCTTCGGGCACGTCACTCGGTCGGTCGGCTGTCACTGGGTACAGGGAAGGCGCTTGCCGGGTTCACAGTGCTGGACTATCACCATGCTGGGTGTCATCGGTGGCGCGATATCGCCGTCGATGACACCGGCCGACCACGGCATGTAGTGCGACAACAAAACGTCAACGGCTCAAACACGTTGAGCGGAAACCTTTCTTGTGATTTGCCGTCCGATGCTGCTGGTGCAAGAGTGAAGCCGAGCATTGGACACGTCGAACCGACGAAACCGCCGGCCGCTTCCGCATCGAGTCGCCAAGCGCTAGCCTGAGACCGCTTACGCTGACCTGGTGTGAAAGTGATCCGCAACCTCAGCCGATAGGTTCATCCACCAAGGAGCACGCCGACTCATGACCGTTCGCAAGGCAGTCATCGCAGCCGCTGGATTGGGTACACGCATGTACCCGATCACGAAGACGATCGACAAGGCGATGTTGCCCCTTGGTCGTCGGCCGGCGATCGACTACATGATCCGCGAGTGCGCGCGGGCTGGTGTCGAGCAGATCGCCATCGTTGTCCGCGAGGGAAGCACTCAGATCCAGCACTACTACGGGTGCGACAGCGATCTCAGGGAGTTGCTTGCCTTGCGCGGCTGGGAAGACAAGGCGACGGCGCTCGACGAGACGGCGAGCGTGCCCGAGTTGGTTTTCCTCGAGCAGTCGCTGAAAGAAGGATACGGCACGGCCATTCCCGTGTTGCTGGCTCGCGAATTCGTCGGCGACGACAGCTTCTTCTACCTGTCCAGCGACGACCTCCTCGCCGACGAATCAGGTGCGTCGACCCTCGCTTCCCTCGCCGAGACTGCAGGCGATTCCTACGGGATCGTCGGCCAACCGGCGACGCCCGAGAATCTGGGCCGGTACGGTCTGCTTGCGACCGAAGAGATCGGTGGAGCGCTGTACCTGCGTGGCATAGCGGAGAAGGCGAAGGAGATTCCGGACGACGGACGACCGTTGCTGATCAATATCAGCCGCTACGTCTTTCCGGCGACGTTCTTCGCGACGCTGGCGTCGGTCGAAACGGACCCGGGTTCCGGCGAGATCTACCTCACCGACGGCCTTGCGGCGGTCTCGAGTGCGGATCCGGAAGCGGTTCGCGTGCAGCGTTCACACGGCGACTATTTCGACCTCGGCAGCGTGGACGGGCTTGTCGCCGCCGTCAACTACTTCTCGACAGCCGAGCGCGAGGCCGAGAATTCCTCGATGTTGAGCCCGGTGTAAGGCCTCGATCAGTCCGGGACGACCTCGACCACGTGCGGGCTGCACGTGGTCGGGTTCAGTAGCACCGTTCATCCCGGGACGACAGGGGCGGGTAGCTGCCGTCAGGGCGGCCCCGGAGCCTTCCCTCGCGCCGCGGTGGTCAGTTCAGCTGGCCGGGGCGGGGCAGGACCGCCTCGGAGTAGCTGCCGAAGTATCCCTCGTAGGTGGTCGTCCGGTCGCCCGTAGGCATCCAGAACGAAACCTGACCGACCGTCATACCGGCGTACAGACGGACAGGCTGGCACACGACGATCTCCAACGTCCACTGGTGGACAACGCCCAGGTTGCCGAGATCCGCCGATATCTGCAGGAACACTCCCAGCCGACCCATCGACGATCGGCCGATCAGCGAGGGGACGTACCTGTCGCTTCCGATGACCTCGACAGTCGTACCGAGGTAGACCCGTCCTGGTTGCAGCACCAATCCTTCATCCGGTATCGGATGCTCCGCGTATTCGGTCTTCCCGCGGGCGTCCACGACCTCGGACTCGAGGGTGCGTAGCGTTGCGCCGAGACGGTAGTTATAGCTGTTCGGATTCACCGCGGCTTCATCGAAGGGATTGATTACTATTTCCCCCTTGCGAACAGCTTCGATGATTTTCCGGCCCGTCAGCACCATGCGATTTTCCTCCCCGAATCGAAATCTTGCAGCACTCGGCGTCGACGAGTCTTCTGTCGCGAAACGGCGTCATTCAAAGTGTGTCCGTCGACAGCTGCCATCCGGCGGCACGGTCGGTGACAATGCTGCGCCAGAACGCGGTCGAGTATAGCTCTGTGCTCGGCAAAAGTGCCAGCGGTGTATTTCTACCGGCTATGCGGCACCGATCCGGCGTCCGGTCCGGACAAGATTATCCTGCCGGTGACATGCGCCTATGTATCCGTGGAGTCCGGGCGCCATTGCAGATCAATGATCGATCGACATAGTGTTCAGATGCGCGATATCGCCTCCAGGGGTACTCGCAAGCGAAACGATCAGAGGGGGAATCATCAACGCTGATATGCCAACGGGGGTTGTGCTCTGACTGGCAGGCGATGATGTCGCACCATCGAGCAGGTGCGTGAACCGACGTACACAGTTTTACGTCGATAACGCTCCGGGTAGCGATGTCGAAGCCTTGTGTCCGAATGAGGTCATGAATGCGATAGCGCCGTGGCCGAACATTGTGCGCGTGCGGTTCGAGCAGGCGGAATCAATCAACCGCCTGCGTCGTGAAGAAATCACACTCGTGCGCACGTCGCACTCCCCAGGTCTTCGCGAAAAGATCGCGGAGTTAAATGAAGAGGAGTATCACATGAAGACCGAGACGAAGCAGAAGGCCGCCGTTGCGCTGATCGCCGGCGCTGCCACCGTCATGATCGGCGGTCAGGTCGCGCAAGCGGCCACGCTGCACAGCGAGCGTTCTGCTTCCGACACTGCGGTGGTCGCCGTGTCGGATCAGGTGGTCCGCCCCGGCGTTGCTCTGTGGTGACAGCTGAACCGCTGGCCTAGGGACCCGGGCTTGGGGCAGGTGCGGCCTGCCCCAAGCCCGGACACAGAATAGGAGGGTTTCGTGTCTCGGGACCACGAAGCGTCGGCCGCTCCGATGAAAACGCGAGTCGTGATCTTCGGCGACACGCCCAGCGTCGTGCGCGAATTCTTGCACGATCATGCCGATATTTTCGATCCGATGGTCTTCGATTCGGTCGGTGACATAGCGAACCGACCCGCCGAAGTAGCTGGGGCAGTGATCGCCCCACCAGCGTACTTGGATTTCGATCGTCTCAGTGATGTCGTCTTCGCGTGCGCCGAAGCGGAGTCGGAGATCGGATTCATCGCGACCTGGATGGGTGAGACGACCACCCGTGCCCAGTTGTCGAAGTTGCTCCAGGACAGCCCGGTAGCTCATCCGATGAGGCCTGCTCTCATATCGAGCCAGTTCGGCTTTTCGCAGTTTCCGCTGCAATCGACAGATCGGGTGGAGGTGATCGAGTTCGGGTCCGCGGCCCTCCTCGAGGCTGTCGGCGCCGCTCGTGACATCGTCGCCGTCGTCAGTCATGCCAACGGTATGAACGCGCCACTCGGCGGCGCCGTCCTGTGTTCCACCCTGGATCAGGACTACCATTCGGAAGGCCCCGGGTCATTGCCGTGCGCTGACGGCGGACCTTGTGCCCGCGGGGTCAGGACTGAAAAGGCGCATGTACCGCCTACCCGAAGTCGGCCGGATATCTTTCATGCGGAAATTCTCCTCTGGCAGGTCTGTAACGGCAGCATGGCTTCGAATGGCATGTTCTCACCGAAGGTTTCGCTCGGCCAGCGTCTTCTAGCCTCTGATTCGTTGCGTAACCTGCTGACGACGTACGAGCCGCTCATCGGTGACGACAGGGTCGCTCTGCGTGGTGTCGGACTGTTGATGGCTGGAGAATCGCTCGGTCGGACAGCCGTGGAACTGAACAGGTTGTCCTTGCGTGAGTTCGGTGCGGCTCCATGGGTGCTCTACGGACTACCCGGACGTCGTATTCGTGCAGCTGCGGAGTCAGGGGCGCCTACGAACTCGAACGCGTGGGAGGTTCCCGCCGGGGAGATCAGATCGTTCGAGGTCGATCTGGACGGGAGGGATCTTCGATACTTCCGATTCGACTCGGATAATTGCGTGGGATCGGTGCACTCCAAAGGTGGCGTGGTCACCGTGTTCAACCATGGCACCGAGCCGATTCGGGAACCCGTACTGTTCTATGAGCCGCCTGACGTGCCACCGCAGGTCACGGAAGTGGTCGATTACTGGCAGAGCGCGCCGAGCCTCGGCTTCACCAGGATGATGCTCGACACGGTCGTGAAACATGTGGCGGGCACTGATCCCGGAGCGCTGGACGAACCGCTTGCCCTGTATCAATCCGTGGTCAACGAGATCGCCCGTATCACCGGGCTGCTGGAGAATTCGGGCGTTGATCGTGCGATTCCTCTGCCGGGCAGTCTGTCGCGACTGGCGGATATCGCGGCGGACGAGACAGCGCGGTGGCAAGCGATGAGTAAATCGATCGCGGAGGTGTTCTACAAGGCGATGGCGGCAGGACCTCGGAGGATGACCCATGTCGATGTCGGCGGGGTGCGGGTCCGAGAGTACTACAGGAATCGTGATAATCGTTGTCCCTATTGCGGGTCGGTGCTGAATTCTGCCCGCTGCACATATTGGCTGTCCGAAGTGACGCGAATCGACCGGACATGTCATCGCTGCGGGACGATCTACGACGTCGGTCATCCGGTAACTGCACTGTCCATCGCGGGGCCGGACAGCGTCGCCCGTGGAGCCTCCGTCCGCTATACAACAGAAGTCTCCATAGACAAAGAGAACCAGAGCACATTGTTTCTTGCCGGCATGGTGCATCTGGAATGGCAGCCCTGGGATACAGGGGCCGGGACCGAAGTGCGCTACCTCGCCGCGCAAAGTCATACTTCGGAGGCATCCTTGGTCAACGGGATGTTGCATATACCGGAGAACTTACCCCGCGGCAGGCACAGCCTGAGGGCGATTGTTGTTGTGAACGGATGTCCGTGGTTTGCGACAAGGCCGATAGACATCATATGAGTCAGCAGGAACATAGCTGTCGCCACCACTGCATCTTTCAGTCGTGCGGCCCGGAAGGGCGAGGGGCCGCCGAGCTGCTGTAGTAGCTGCATTGCGCCCGCTGTGACGGCCCTGCCTGACGCTCTGCCCGCCCATACCTACCGGGCAGTCCCCTCATACCCTGCTCCGGTAGTCGGCACCGCCGCTGCCTCCGACCGACGAATTCCCAGTCCCGGCGAGGCGGCGGCGGTCGCCGTGTCGGTATCCGAAGGTTTTCCCGCGCTTGGATTCACGCGCGCGGAGGTGCGGTTTCGGATTGTCCGGACCGGTCACCTCGTAACCCTTTCCGACCTGGTGAAATACAGAAAATCATCGGTTCGCCATTGTGATCGGCGGCGGTGCCGACTCATACTCGATAGCGGCCGAAAAGGTCTGATAATAAACGACAAGCAGACAGGAGATCTGTTATGTTTCTGGTGAATATTTTCCGCCCTGGCCCCGATCATAGCCTGTGCGACATCCTGGTTCCTCCTCCGTTCTACTGCCCGTCGCTGTAGCCGAGGATTTATCGGCGCCAACAGACACCGGCGTGGCTATCTGTCAGCCGTTCGTCCGACTCGATTCGCGGATCAACGCGGCGCCTTGCGTCTCTGAAATCGGCCGTTTCGTAGAACCGCCCGCGGGCGGTTCGAGGGCGAGTCGGTCGAACGGCGGACACCGGAACGCTGCCCGTTGTGACGATTCATGCCGAGTCTTGCCGAGGTGGCTGCCGCGTCGATTTGGGAGAGAGGGATGACCTCGCTGGGACCGATGTCGGAGTTCCTTGTGGGCCTCACGCGGTCGCATCCGGCCCCTTCTGCGACTCGATCAGCGCCGACTCGGACCAGTTGGTGACCCGCTTCGGCCGCTGGACCGCCCAAGGCTCGACGGCTGTGATGCCCGGACCCACGCCAGTAGGCGACCAGCATGGAATCCGCCCTCTTCCGCCGTCTCGGTCGACGGTGGTTCGCGGCGGTTTCCCAGTGCCGGGGATGATCAATACTTGAAGCGGGCAGCTGCGGACTGGGCCGCGCAGTGGCCTCACAGTCCTGTAGTGAGCAGAGGATGCGATGGCGGTACCTGAGATGCGGATTCCTCGATGACGGAGCGGTACGAAGTGCCCAAGATGCCGTATCCCGAGGGGGCGTCGGAGGGGCTGAAGCACTTCATCGAGTGGGGCAGGTCGGCGATCCAGTCGCTGGTGGAAGTACTCGGCTCGGGGGACACGACTATTCCCGACTACGCGAAGCAATTGGAAGGTGACGGCAAGGTCGTCGACATCGACGAGGAATCCGGCTCCGTGATGGTCAAGGACTACAAGGCCTTGGCGAATACGGTGGACGCCGCGAAAAAGAAGATACACATCAGCGATCGAGGCGTCGACACCTCCGCTTTCGCGACATCCAAGATCGTTTCCAACGCGTTCGGCGACATCAAGGACTATGTCGCTGAACTCAAAACGACGTTGGAGAACGCGCCCGAGCCGATCCGGCCCAAGGCGACGAAAGAGAATCCGCACCCTGCCCCGTACTTGTCGCCGGACGCCAACGCGTCTCTCATGTCGGCCGTGTCCAAGGCTGTCGACCAGACCCACGACGAGGTCGTGGACGCGCACGACAAGATCCAGCAGCAGGCCGAGAAGATCGGCGGCTCGGCTCCCACCTACAAGGGCAGCGGCGCTCCGACGAATACCGGCTACAGCGGCCCCAGCTACAACGGCTCCGGCTACAACGGCTCCGGCCCCGGCTCGGCCGACTACTCCAATTACGTCGGTTCCGCCGCGAATGCCGAGCCGATCAGCAGCGGGCAGAAGGCGAAGGCGGAGGAAATCTATCGCTACCTCCGGGACAAGTACGGCCTGACACACAACGAAGCGGTGGCGATCCTCGGCAATATGCAAATCGAATCCAGCTTCAACACCGGGGCCTACAATTCCGCGGAAGGCGCCATCGGCTTGATCCAGTGGGAAGGCGGCCGGGACGACGCGCTGCGAGCCTACGCGGGCAAGAATGTCGGCAGCTGGAAGAAGCAAGTCGACTTCATGATGCATGAAATGAACACCAGCGAATCGTCGGCTTACGCGAAATTCAAGGCAGCCGCCGCGAGATCGCCTTCAGCGGGCGCCGCGGCCTTCGATCAGTACTACGAAAGAAGCGCCGGTACGAGTCGGCAGAAACGTATGGATGCTGCGGAGGCGTTCGCGGACTCCATTCCCGATACTTCGAAGACCTCCGTGTCGGCGTAGTTCGCCTATCAGCCCAGGCGTGCCGGACTCGCGAACCCGCTGCCTGATCCGCGAACGCTCAGGCGGTGGCGGTGCGCAGGGCGAACCAGCCCCGGCCAGGATCCGCGAAACCGTGGTACATCAAGCGGATTCGCTGATCGACCTCGAACAGGCGATAGACCGCGAGCATGGCGCGGGCGGTCGCTACTTGCTGGAAGTCGTCGATCCGGCGGTAGCCGATCGAGTGTTCGGGCAGCAGTGCCAGGCGGGTGAGTTCGGTGGGGTCGCCGACGTCCAGGCCCATCGGGGCGACGTCGGTGATGTGGTGGTCGTGCAGGATGTCGTGCACTTGGTGCGGATCGGGGCGGCCGGGACGGAATTCGTGGACCTCGGTGCGCAGTGCTGGACCGGTGGGCTCGGTCTCGACCAGACCGATCAGCTCGGGATCGACGCCGGGTGCGCCGGTGTCATCGGCGATCGGGGTTTGTTCGACCAGGTGCAGCATGTTGCCGCCCGGAATCAGTGGCTCGGGTGCGAGGAATACGGTGACCGTCGGGCAGACGCAGCCCTGGCCGAGCAGACAGACGCGCATGTGGAACGAGTCGGGCATGCGGCCCTCCTCCATCGGGACGGGCCGCGGTAGGCGGCCCTTGCTGATCGGGACATCTGGTTTTGCCGATCGCGGAAAATGCCGTGGCATTTCCTGCGGTCGACCGCGCCGCAGTTCTCCAGTCTAGGAGCCGGGCAATGCCCGCGCACCGGCGCTATGTGGATCGGCGGAAAGTCAGGACATCGGGTCGCATGCATGCGGTGAGGGCGGAGAAGTTGTGCGCAGGATGGCGGTCAGCCGGGCAGATGACAGAGTCCGAGGGTTTTGCTGCGCAGGGCGCCGAGGCTGACCTTGTCGCCGTCGGCGCCGGTGGCCCGTAGGGGCTCGATGTCGGCGAATCCGGCATGAGAGGCGTTGTCGTTCAGGGCGTAGACGGCGCCGTCCGGGCCGATGAACACGGCCAGGTCACCGGGGCGGCATTCCAGAGTGCCCCGATCGACGGTGAGCGGCCACAGGTAGCCCAGGTTCTCGCTGCTTATCGCCTGGCTGCTGGAAGTAGGCGCCGGGAGGGGCGACGGTGTGGGGTGCGCGGGATGCTTCGGGCCTGATCCGCCGCCACATGCCGAGGTCGCCAATGCACCGGCGATGGCGCAGGCGGCCAGTATTCGCGCGACATATCCTGCGCGACTCTCGAGAGCGGTGCGTTCCTTTGACACGGTCATCCGTGCTCCCCCCTTTTTGTTGCGCCGTCCCCAGGCGCTCCGCAGGCAGCTTACTGGTCGAAACCCTCTCGGCGCGAGCGATATCGAGATCGGGTGAGGTGATTGGGAGATTGGGCACTGGTTCCCAGCAGCAGATGTCGCCGAAGGTGTGGATCACTCCGCGAGCACTCTCGGACGGCCACCCTGCCTCGTTCGTGCCGGTCGCGGTTCGATTCCAGGCACGTCGTCGTATGCCGACCGGGCCCGCGACCGGTGCGCGGATGCTTAGCATCGGAACGTGGAGCGAGGATCGTTGCTGAAGGCGCGGGCGGGCGGGAAACTGCACGGCGGCAATCACGGGATCGCGCCGGAAGAGGTGGTGGCCGCGCAGCGGTCGCGCATGCTGGTGGCGATGATCGAGGCGGCCGCGGACAAGGGCTACGCCGCGGCGACGGTGGCGGACGTGCTGAAGCGGGCCGAGGTGTCCAGGATGACCTTCTACCAGCACTTCGCCAACAAGGAGGCGTGTTTCCTGGCCGCCTACGACATGGCCGTGGAGATCGTGATGACCAGGATCGCGGGCGCACTCGCGGCTGACGGTGCGCCGCTGGAGCGCATCGACCGGGCGCTCGACGCGTATTTCTCCACCCTCGCGCAGGAGCCCCAGGTCGCGCGGGTCTTCTTGGTGGAGGTGTACGCGGCGGGAAGGCCGGTGCTGGAGCGGCGGCTGGCCACCCAGGCGGCTCTGGTGGACGGATTCGCCGCCGCCCTCGGCGCGACCCGCCCGCATCAGCGGCTTGCGGGTGAAGCGGTGATCGGCGCGGTGG
Source organism: Nocardia sp. NPDC019323 (assembly GCF_044389845.1). Classification (NCBI taxonomy): domain Bacteria; kingdom Bacillati; phylum Actinomycetota; class Actinomycetes; order Mycobacteriales; family Nocardiaceae; genus Nocardia; species Nocardia sp. NPDC019323. Next base: position 53,232 of record NZ_JBIRYN010000012.1, on the reverse strand, counting down.
TCGCGCTGGCGACCAACCGTGTGGTCGCGGGCGACTTCGCCGCGCTGCCCGGCCTGCGCGAGCCGCTGATGTCCTCGCTGATCAGGAATCTGGTGTGAGGCCGGACAGCCGTCCGGCGACCGCGGGCAGCCGATCCAGCATCGCCACGGTGAAATCGGCCAGCAATGCGATAAGACCGTTCCGATCCACGTCGAGACCCCCGTCCAGCCAGACCAAGACCAGCTCGGCCGCGCCGCCGGTGATCAGCTGGGAGGTCGCGGCGATCGCGGTGTCCTGTCCCTCCGGCAACTCGAGCACCAGGCGGGTCTGCTCGATGATGACGTCGGCGACCTGGCGCATGCCCGCGAACCGGCTGCGCATGAGCGCCTCGTCGCCATAGGTCTGGGCGAACGCCACTTTCGCGCGCCGCGGATCGTCGGTGAGTTCGACGATGAGGGCCGCGACCCCGGCGCGGATGCGGTCGGCGGGCGTGCCCTGGGTCTCGGCGATCGCGGCCTTCGCCCGATCCAGCGCCGCCTGCTGGATTTCTATCAGCACGCCGGAGGCGAGCGCGTCGCGATCGGGGAACGCTTCGTAGAAGAACCGCGGACCGACCTTGGCGTGTTCACACACCCCGCGCACGGTCAACGCCGACAGCCCCTGGGTGCCGATGATGTCGAGCGCGGCGTCGAGCAACCGCCTGCGCCGGTCCTCGCGGCGCTCGGCCGTCGACGCCCCGCGGTAGGTGCCGCTGACGGTTCGGGTCACCAGGTCAGCTTGGCACAGCCAAAATTGGGAAACAAATGTTTACGGAAACGGTCGTTTCCTCTATCGTCGGACTATCGCAGTGTCGCGAAGGGAAAGACGGTCATGAGTCTGCTTGTGCCCCAGTCGCTCGACGAAGTCTCCGGCACGATCCGCCAGGCGCGGACCACGTGGGCCTGGCACGCGCAGCGCGCCGCCGCGCGGGCGGTCGCGCATTACCCCGCTCCGGTGCGTCCGCTCGCCGATCCGCCGCCGGGCAGCGGCCTGAAACCGGTGCCGGGCGACTTCGGGCTCCCCGGGATCGGGTACACCGTGCACGCGCTGGCCGATCCGATCGGATTCGCGCGAGCGCGATTCGATCGACTCGGACCAGTGCAGTGGATGGGCATGCTCGGTCGCCGGATGGTCACCTTCGGCAGTCCGGAGGGGTACGAGGCGGTGATGCTCGACCGGAACAAGGTGCTGTCGGCGCAGCGCGGCTGGGAGTGGCTGATCGGCCCGTTCTTCCGCGGCGGCTTGTTGCTGCGGGACTTCGACGACCACCTCTTCCATCGGCGTGTCATGCAGCAGGCCTTCACCCGGCCACGGTTGATCGGCTACCTCGACATGACCACGCCTCGGATCACCAGCGCCATCGCGCGGTGGGAGCCCGCCGAGGACTTCCGCGTCTACCGGGCGATCAAGAAGCTGCTGCTCCAGCAGGCCACCGAGGTCTTCGCGGGCGCGGAACCCAGCGCGGACGCCGCACGCCTGGAACGCGCTTTCGAGGACGCGGTGCGCGGCGGAGCGGCCCTGATCCGGGCGAACGTGCCGGGCGGGGTGTGGGCGCGCGGCGTGCGCGGGCGCCGGGTGCTCGAGGAACACTTCCGCCGCGAGTTGCCCGCCAAGCGCGCCGGTGACGGCAACGACCTGTTCAGCGTGCTGTGCCGGGCCGGCACCGCCGACGGCGAGAGCTTCACCGACGCCGAGGTGGTCGAGCACATGATCTTCGTGATGATGGCCGCCCACGACACCAGCACCATCGCGGCCTCCATGCTCGCCTACGAGCTCGGCAGGCATCCCGAATGGCAGGAGCGGCTGCGCGCCGAATCCGTCGCGCTGGGCAAGCCGGCGCTGGACTACGACGATCTCGACCGCCTGCCCTCGCTCGACCTCGCGTTCAAGGAGGCGCTGCGGGTCTATTCGCCGGTGGCTCAGCAGGTCCGCGAAACCATCGCAGACACCGACATTCTCGGCTACTACCTGCCGAAGGGAACGTTCATCCTCTGTGGCACGTACGGGCTCATGCGCAACGCGGAGTACTGGCACGATCCCGACACCTTCGACCCGGAGCGTTTCGCCGAGCATCGTCGCGAGGACCGATCGCACCGCTTCGCGTGGGCGCCTTTCGGCGGCGGGGCGCACAAGTGCATCGGCCTCTACTTCGGCGGCATGACGGTGAAAGCCGTGATGCACCAGATGCTGCTGCGGTATCGCTGGAGCGTGCCGGACGGCTATCAGCTGCCGCTGGTCGCGGGGACCGGGCCGGTGCCCGCCGACGGCCTGCCCATCCGGTTGGAGCGGATCGGCCGATGAGGATCATCGCCGACCGCGCCGTGTGCGCCGGTCACGGCATGTGTGAAGCGCTGGCGCCGGACCTGTTCCAGGTCGGCGCGGACGGAGTCGTCGTCGCGGCCGACACCGAAGGGTCCGACCGGGAGTTGCTCGAGCTCGTCGTGGACAGCTGCCCGGTCGGAGCTCTGCGCTTGGGCTGAGGTCTTTCGGATCGTTTCGCGCGCACGGCACTGGGTACCGCGAACTGCGATGCTCGAGCCCATCGACGCGAGAGGACCACAGCTCATGGCCACCTGCGACACCTGCGGAAACGAGTACGACAAGACGTTCACCATCACCCGTGACGGCCAGTCCGCCACCTTCGACAGCTTCGAATGCGCGATCACCGCCATGGCCCCGACGTGCACGCACTGTTCCTGCCGGATCGTCGGTCACGGCGTCGAGGCGCGCGGGGACTACTTCTGCTGCGCGCACTGCGCCCATGAAGCAGGTCATCCGGCCCTGGTCGATCACGTCTGAACCCGCTGCCGAGCGGCGATGCGCGCCCGGTCATCCGCGCGGCGCGTGGCTGCGCCGCACCTCGAGCCCCGCGGCCAGCGCCGCTTCGGCCAGCACCGCTTCCAGCATGGCCGGGGTGAGTCGTCCGGTGAAGGTGTTCTGCTGACTGACGTGGTAGCAGCCGAACAAGTGCAGCGGAGCGCGGCCCGCCTCGGACGCCGCCAGTTCGACGTGCGCGCCGTGGCCGAATTTCGGTCGCGGGCGCGGCACGGCCCAGCCGGCGCCCGCCAGCACCGGAAGCAGGGCTTGCCAGCCGAACGCGCCGAGCACCACCACCGCGCGGACGGTGGGCGTCAGCAGGCGCAATTCGGTTTTCAGCCAGTGACCGCAGCGATCCCGCTCGGCCGGTGTCGGCTTGTTGTCCGGCGGCGCGCAGTGCACCGGGGCGGTGACGCGCACGCCGTGCAGCCGCAGACCGTCGTCGGCGCTGACCGCCGTCGGCTGGTTGGCCAGACCCACCGCGTGCAGCGCCGCGAAGAGCACGTCGCCGCTGCGGTCGCCCGTGAACATGCGGCCGGTGCGGTTGCCGCCGTGTGCGGCGGGTGCGAGGCCGACGAGGAGCATCCGCGCGTCCGCCGGACCGAAGCCGGGTACCGGGCGGCCCCAATAGGTCTGGTCGCGGAAGGCGGCGCGTTTGTCTCGCGCGACGAGTTCACGCCACGCGACCAGTCTGGGGCAGGCGAAGCAGTCGGCGACCGCCGCGTCGAGTTCGGCGATGGTCCGGCACACGTCAGTGGCCGTCCGGGGTGGTTCCGGCGCGACTCCCCGGGCGCCGGGATCGGCCGAAGATCGGCGTCTCGTGCATCAGAACTCCGTTCGGTGCTGCCACGGGAGGGACGAACCGGACGATCGCGCTTCGAGGCGACCGGCCGGTGCCGTTGCCCGTTGATCGGTCCCGTCCGGACCGTACCGCTTCGGACATCCGTCCAGTTCAGCGGGGTGATCGAGCGGTCACCGACGGTGATATGTGATCGGTACCACCCGGTCCGGGTTGGTAGCATGGCGGTTCCGACCGACCGGATGCGGTGGTTCACCTCCGGCTTCTTTCGAAAGAGTCTTTCCATGCAGTTTGAGATCGTCGAGCGGGACGAGACGTGGGTTGCCGGGCTGCCGGTACGCAGCCCCAAACGCGCGCTCGGGGAACTGCGTGACCGCGATCTGGAGGCCGCCTGGGCCGCGGTGCTGCACCAGGAACTCGGCGGCCCGCTGGCCAGCGCCTACACCGATTACACCGGTGAGCTGGGCACGTACAACACCCAGATCGTCGGGTATCAGTGCGCGTCCTTCGGTGAAGTCACCCGCGGTCACCTGGTGGCCCGGCTGCCGCGCGGCGCCTACGCCCGGTTCTCCTCGGTGGGCAACTTCCCGCAGGTGATGACCGACCTGTGGACGCAGATCGCCTACGCCGAGGAACACAACCAGATCAAACGGACCTACACCGGCGATTTCGAGTGCTATCCGCACGCCTACAAGATCGATCTGTACCTGGCGGTCGACGCGCGATGAGCTATGCGATCGTGGTGCGGGCCGAGGCGATCTACGGCGGGCTGGTCGTCCCGCGGGTGCGCCCGAGCTTCAAGGTCAGCAACAGCGACCTCATCGAGTTCCTCAAGGACCGGCTGCGCGACCGGGACGGTGCCGACCGTCCGATGTACACGGTGTACGTGCCGGACCCGGCCGGGAACTACAACGCGGTGGTCTGTTTCGAGTATCCCGCGCCGGACGCCGTGCCGGTGGGCGACGTCTTGGTACGCGTCCCCAAAGGCGTCTATGCCCGATTCGCGCCGAACGGCGACTATCACGATCCGGTGGAGGACGTCTGGGCGCAGGTCGACGACGCGACGGCATCCGCGGAGATCACGCGGGCCTACCGTGAAGAGATCGAGATCTGGCACGGCCCGGAATCGGTCGAGTTGTTCATTTCCATCCTCGTTTAGCTTGCTGATAAGTAACTAACCCCGAACCAACTGGTCTCCATGTTATTTCCGATATGGAATACATTCGGTTTGACCTGCGAAGATATCGCGTGTACCGGAGAGTTTTCGGAAGATTAGCCGGACGGCTGGTCAATTCCTGTCCGATGACGGATACTGCCCTGGGCAACTTCGTCTCGGCTCGGGCCGTGGGGGGCTGCATCGGGCTGGACTATCGCGCATGGCAGCGCGGCGATGGAGTAGGAACAACATGACTGTGGATCTGATTGCAGTCGTGCCGAGGAACTCCCGTGGGCGGGGAGTGCGACGGTATTACGACGCGCAATCCGAGTGTGCGTTCTTTGTCTCCGAACCGGACGTGCAACCGGAACTCTGGCGCCGGTATCTGCACGGGGCGCGGGAGGTCTACCGGCGTTTCGGTGTCGAACAGGCGCTCGAATACGAATCGGTCGCCGACGGGGCGTCGTCGTCGCTGTTCTTCGTCGCGCTCGACGCCGGCGGCGAGATGGTCGCGGGGGTGCGGATGCAGGGCCCGTACACCGACGCGCGGCAGGCGCACGCGCTGGTCGAGTGGGCCGGTCAGCCGGGCGCGGACGACCTGCGGCGGATGATTGCCGACCGGATACCGCAGGGCGTGGTCGAGGCCAAAGGCGCGTGGGTCGCTCGTGACGCCGCCCATCGGGGCGAACTCAGTGCCGCGATCTCACGCACCGTGCTGCACGGCGCGCGCCTGCTCGGCGCCCGCTACGGTTTCGCGACGGTGGCCTCCTTCACCGTGGCCCGCCACGAGGCCTGCGGCGCCGTCGCGGCCGAACACATCCGCGCGGTGCCGTATCCGGACGAGCGCTACCGAACCGTTCCATTGTGGTGGGACACCCGCGGCCACGCCGCGATAGCCGAGGAGTCGCAGCGATTCCTGACGCGACGCGAACAGGACGAGCTCGGCCTGCCTGCCGAGCATCCGGCCGACGTGCGATGCGGAATCGGGCGGGCGACGGAGGGCCGGCGCGGACATGGGCGATGACCGCGGCCGAGCGGCGGATCACCGGCCACTGATCCTCGACCCCGCCGAACCCGAGGGCGCGCGGACACTCGCCGCGCTGCGCGCCGACCCGCATATCGAATTCCGCGACCTGCGCGCGTCCTTGCGGTCCGAACACGACAGAATGGTGGCCGCGCCGGATTTCACGGAGGGGCCGGAAGCGGATCGCTGGATCTACTATCCCTGGCGCGCCGCGGTGGTCGCATTGCCGGGGCCGCGCACTTTCCGGATGATCCGGCTCGATCGCAATCGCAACAAACTGACCAGGGCCGAACAGGAACGTCTCGCCGGACGCGCCATCGGGATCATCGGACAAAGCGCAGGGCACGCGATCGCGCATCTGCTCGCACTGGAGGGCGTTTGCGGGGAACTGCGGTTGGCCGACCTGGACGATATCGAGTTGTCGAATCTGAACCGGGTCCCTGGAACGCTGTTCGACATCGGCGTCAACAAAGCGGTGGTAACCGCGCGCCGGATCGCCGAGTTGGACCCTTATCTCCCGGTGCGGATCTTCGAGACCGGAGTCGATGAGAATTCGGTGGACGAGTTCGTGGACGGTCTCGCGATAGTGGTCGAGGAATGCGATTCACTGGATATGAAACTCGTGGTTCGCGAGGCGGCGGCGCGGCACCGTGTTCCCGTACTGATGGAAACCAGCGACCGCGGTTTGCTGGACGTCGAGCGTTTCGATCTCGAACCGGGACGCCCCGCGTTTCACGGATTACTCGGCGAGGTCAGCGCGCAGGATCTGCGCGGGCTGACCTCGCGCGAGAAGGCGCCGTTCGTGGTGCAGCTGCTCGGCGCCGCCGGGCTGTCGCCGCGGCTGGGGGCGAGCCTGGTCGAAGTCGGCGAGACGGTGAACAGCTGGCCGCAGCTGGCCGGTGACGTCGCCCTCGGGGCCGCGAGCGTGGCCGCCGCGGTGCGCCGCATCGGTCTGGGCATGAAGCTGGATTCCGGCCGTGTCCGCATCGATGTGGAAGGGCATCTCGACGAGCTGGCCGACCCGCCGCCGAACGACGAGCCGGTGTGGGCCGACGCGCCGCCGGAGCCCGCCTGCGGGCCCGTCGAAAGCGTCCTCGCCTGCGCGCAACGGGCTCCTTCCGGGGGAAACATGCAGCCGTGGTCGTTGCGCGCCGGGCCCGACGACATCTCCATCGAGCTGGCGCCGGAGTACAGCACGGCGATGGACATCGGCTATCGCGGCAGCGCGGTGGCGCTCGGCGCGGCCGTGTACAACGCCCGGGTCGCCGCGGCCGCGCACGGCATCCTCGGCCCGCACGAGTTCGTCGAGGGCGCCCCTGGGTCCGGTCGTCTCCTCGCCCGCCTGCGGCTGGGGAACGATCGCAATGCCGAGCTGGCGGCCGACTATCCCGCTGTGCTGCGCCGCGAGACCAACCGCAGGGCCGGTACCGGGGCCAGGCTGGCCGACGGCGTGCTGGATGAGCTCACGGCTGTCGCCGAAACGGCCGGTGCGCGTCTGCGCGCGGTCGTGGAACCGGAGGACATCGAAGAAGCTGCGCGTTTGCTGGGGGATTCCGATCGCATTCGCTATCTCACGCCCCGTTTATACGAGGAAATGCTCGCCGAAGTCCGCTGGGCCCACGACGACCCGGAGACCGGAATCGACGCGCGCAGCCTGGAACTGACCGGCGACGAGCGAGCGGCGTTCGAGATCACCGCCCGCGCCGACGTCATGGCGCAGGTGCGGTCCTGGTCGGGTGGTTCGGCGCTGGGGAAATACACCGGTGACCGGGTGCGGTCCAGTTCCGCCATTCTGGCGGTGACCTTCGACGCGATCGACCCGCGATTGACCGACTACGCGGCGGCGGGCGCTGCGGTCGCGCGGGTTTGGGTGCGGGCCGAGCGCCTCGGATTGTGCGTGCAGCCGATTTCGCCGGTATACCTCTACGCCCGACGCCATGGCGAACTTGCTGCGATTTCCCCCGACTTCGCGGATACACTAGCGTCACTTCAGGGCCGTTTCCTGGACCTGCTGGAAGTGCCTGAGCATGAGACCATGGCGTTGGTGCTTCGCCTGAGCTACGCCTCCGCCGCCACCGTACGCAGCAGGCGGCGTCCGGTGCTCGGTGTGGACACCAGTAGTTAGCGCGATCGGAGACAATGTGCCACGGCGGACACTCGACTCGTTGGTGACCCAGGTCGCCTCTGAGCTCATGGGTGTGGACGCCACGACCATGGTCGCCGCCACCGAGCGGGTGCTCGCACAACTGGTCGAGTACTTCGACGTGGATTTCAGCTACGTGCGCCACACCGACCGCGAACGCCGGGCAACCGTGCTCATCGCCGAGTGGCCGCACCGCCAGAACATTCCCGATCCCGATCCGCTCGGCGTCATCTATTTCGACGGCGCCGACCCGGTGTTCCGCGCCCTGGAGAACGCGACCGAGCCGATGGTCGCGCGCCCGACCCCGGAATTCGCCGATTACCAGGAGACCGTTCGCCGCGGCTCCGGCATCGTCGGGGTGACCTCGGCGGCGGTCCCGCTGCTGTCGCGCGGCGAGCCGACCGGCGTGCTCGGGTTCGTGAAGTCGGGTGATCGCGAGTGGAGCAATCGCGAACTCAACGTGCTCAAAGCCATCGCGGCTCTGTTCGCGCAACTGCAAGCGCGGGTGGTCGCGGAGGAACGTCTGCGATATATCGCGCTGCACGACGACCTGACCGGGCTGGCGAACCGGCGTGCGCTGCTCGAGCACATGGAGGAGCGATTACGCGCGGGCAGTCCCGGCCCGGTGGCCGCGTTCTTCCTTGACCTGGATCGCTTGAAAGCGCTCAACGATTTCCTCGGCCACACCGCGGGGGACAACTTCATCCGCACCTTGTCGACGCGATTGCGGGAGAACCTGGACCCGAACGACATGATCGCGCGACTAGGGGGCGACGAATTCGTCATCGTCCCCGCCAAGCCGATGGACGCGGTGGCCGCCGAGTACGAGGCGAACCGCATCCAGCAGTTGATCGCCCGGCGCGTCACCGTGGGCGGCGAGTCGGTCAGCCGGGGCGCCAGCGTCGGCGTCGCGCTCGGCTTCCCCGGGGAGACCACGGTCGCCGATGTGCTGCGCCGCGCCGATCACGCCCTGTTGTCGGCGAAATCCGGCGGCGGCAACGGCGTTGCGGTGTTCACCGACACCATGCGCGCGCAGTTCGAACTCCAGGACGACGTGGAGCTCAACCTGCGCGGCGCGGTGTCGGACGGCTCGCTGCTGTTGCACTACCAGCCCGAGGTGGATCTGCGCACCGGCCGCATCGTCGCGTTGGAGGCGCTGGTCCGCTGGCTGCACCCGACCAGGGGGTTGCTGCCGCCCGCCGCGTTCGTCACCGTCGCCGAGGCGACGAACCTGGCCGGTGAACTGGGGCGCTGGGTGATCCGGTCGGCCTGTGCGCAATTCGCCGAATGGCGCAGGCGCGGCCTTGCGGGCAATGTCGTGATGCGGATCAACGTCTCGCCGGTGCAGTTGGTGAGCCTCGATTTCGTCGAGCGCATCGAGGACATCCTGCGCCTGTTCGGCATCGACGGCAGCTCGGTGTGCCTGGAGATCACCGAGCACGTCGTGGTCCAGGACCTGGCCAGGACCCAGGTCACGCTGCGCGGGCTCAAGCGGATGGGCGTGCAGATCGCCATCGACGATTTCGGCACCGGCTACAGCTCGCTGTCGCATCTGAAGGCGCTGCCGGTGGACGCGGTGAAGATCGACCGAGGTTTCGTGCAGCGGCTCGGCGCCAGCACCGACGATCTGGCCATCGTGAAATCCATCATCGGTCTGGCCGGCTCGTTCGGGCTGGGCGTGGTCGGTGAGGGCGTCGAGACGGCGGTGGCCGCGCGCACCCTGGTCGGCCTCGGCTGCTACCGCGCGCAGGGCTTCCTCATCGCGAAGCCGATGCCGGCCGAGCAGGTCGAGACGCATCTCGCCGCGGGCCGGATTCCGCTGGATCTCGATCTGCCGCGGGCCGGTCGCGGGCTGCCCGCGCACTGAGATCACGGCCTCCGCCGCCGGTTATCCCGTTCTTTCACGGCAGTTCATGCGGCGTTGGGCGCGGGTAACCCGATCCGCTGCACGATCGGCGACGTGCGCATAGTTCAGCTTGCGAACTTCTACGGCCCGCGGTCGGGTGGGTTGCGCACGGCGCTGCACCACCTGGGCGAGGGTTACGTCGCCGCCGGACACGACGTGGTGCTGATCGTGCCGGGCCCGCACCGGTCGGAGGAGATCCTGCCCACCGGGGTCGTGCGGATCACGCTGCCGGCGTTGGCCATTCCGTGGACCGGCGGTTACCGTGCCGCCGATCCACGCCGGGTGGCCGACGTCCTGGACGGATTGCGGCCGGACGTGCTCGAGGTCTCCGACCGGTTGACGCTGCGCGGCTTCGGTCGCTGGGCGCGGCGGCGCGGCGTGACCGGCGTGATGATCTCCCACGAGCGGCTCGACCGCCTGCTCGGTCAGGTGCTGCCCGGTCCGATGGCGCGGCGGTGCGCCGACGTGGCCAACCGGCACACCGCCACCGATTACGACATCGTCGTGTGCACCACCCGCTTCGCGCGGGAGGAGTTCTCGCGCATCGGCGCGGAGAACGTCGAGCTGGTCCCGCTCGGCGTCGACCTCGAGCTGTTCAATCCGCACCGGCGTGATCGCGGGCTGCGGGCCGATCTGGGGGTCCCGGGTCATCCGCTGCTGGTGCACTGCGGCCGGTTGTCGGTCGAGAAACGGGTGGATCGCAGCATCGAGGCGGTCGGCGCGTTGCGGGAAGCAGGCATCGAGGCGCGGTTGGTCGTCGCCGGGGACGGTCCGCGCCGGGAGGCGTTGCGGCGGCGGGCCCGCGCGCTGGCCCCGCTGCCCGGCGGGGTGCCCGCCGTGCACTTCACCGGTTTCATCGCCGAGCGCGCGATGGTCGCCACCCTGCTCGCCACCGCCGACGTCTCGCTGGCGCCGGGCCCGCACGAGACCTTCGGCCTCGCGGCGCTGGAGGCGCTCGCGGCGGGCACGCCCGTGGTGGCGAGCCGATCCTCCGCGCTGGCCGACATCGTGACCGCCGACTGCGGCGCGGTGGCCGCCGACCATCCCTCCGCGTTCGCGCGGGCGGTCAGCGACGTGCTCGCCATGCCGCAGGCCCGTCGGCGCAGCGCCGCGCGCAGTCGCGCCGAGCAGTTCACCTGGCCGCGCGCCGTCGCGGGCATGCTGGCGGTACTGGGTCGTTGACGGCGTCCCGGTCGGCGGCCGTCCGCTGGACTACCCTGCGGAGAACCGATTCGGCGATTCGAGATGGGATGCGCAGTTGCTGGGTAGAGGTCGCGGGCGAGCGGGTCGAACGACGGTGCGCGATGCGAAGGTGCTGGTCACGGGTGCGGCGAGCGGCATAGGCCGGGCCACCGCGCTGGCCGCCGCCGCGCAGGGGGCGCATCTGGTGCTCACCGACATCAACGCCGAGGGCTTGGACGCCACGGTGGCGGACATCCGCGCGGCGGGCGGGGACGTCGCCGCGGCGCGAGCGCTGGACATCACCGACTACGACGCCGTGCGCGCCTTCGCCGACCGGGTGCACGCGGACCTCGGCAGCCTGGACGTCGTGATGAACATCGCGGGCACGTCGGTCTGGGGGACGGTGGAGAACCTGGAGCACAAGCACTGGCGGCGCATGGTCGAGGTCAACCTGATGGGGCCGATCCACGTCATCGAGACGTTCGTGCCGCCCATGGTGCGCGCGGGCAATGGCGGTGCGCTGGTGAACGTGTCGTCGGCGGCGGGCCTGCTCGCGTTGCCGTGGCACGCGGCCTACAGCGCGGGCAAATTCGGCATTCGCGGCGTGTCCGAGGTCCTGCGGGTGGATCTGGCGCAGCACGGCATCTCGGTGCACTTGGTGGCGCCCGGCGCGGTGAACACTCCGCTGGTGCACAGCGTCGAGCTGGTCGGGGTGAACAAAGAGGACCCGAAGATCAAGCGGCTCACCGCGGCGTTCACCGAGCACGCGGTGCCGCCGGAGCGGGTGGCCACGGCGATACTGCGCGGGATCGAACGCAACCGGTTCCTGATCTACAGCTCGTTCGACATCCGTTTCGGTTACTGGTGGAAGCGCAAGTTCGCCTTTCCCTACGAGTTCCTGATGCGGCGCACCAGCGCGCGGTTCAGCAGGCTGCTGGCTTCGACGGGCAGTTGAGCTGCACGTCGAGCACCCGCGCGCCGGGGCCTTCGGCGCCGAGCCGGTCGTGCTCGTTGACCAGGCGGCAGGTGCCGAGGGACAGGCAGCCGCAGCCGATGCAGCCGGTGAGGCTGTCGCGCAGCCGGATCAGCTGGGTGATCCGGTCGTCGAGGTCGGCGCGCCAGGTGGTGGACAGGGTCTCCCAGTCGCGCCGGGTGGGCGTGCGGCCTTCCGGCAGTTGATCGAGGGCGGCGCGGATCTCGCTCAGCGGTATGCCGACGCGCTGGGAGATGCGGATGAACGCCACGCGGCGCAAGGTCTCGCGGGCATATCTGCGCTGATTCCCGCTGGTGCGTCTGCTCGTGATGAGCCCTTCGCGTTCGTAGAAGTGCAACGCGGAGACCGCGACTCCACTACGCTCGGAGAGCTGCCCGGGGGTCAGCTCTTTCGCCCGCCAATCGGCTGCTGTCGACATGCACGCTCCTCCCAATCACCTCAACAATACTTGAGGTTAGGGTGTGCCGGACCGGATTCGCCGATCGCATGGCGATCCGCACGCCGAAGCCGGAATTTCCGTGCTCTCCCGGCCGCGGCGCACTACGGTTCGATCATGGGAGCAGATGCTGTGTCCGCGCGGGAGGGCGCGCGTTTGGCCGTGACATCCGAAGTCGGCACGCTGCGTACGGTGCTGTTGCACCGGCCTGGCAACGAACTGCGCAGGCTGACCCCGCGCAACAACGATCAGTTGCTGTTCGACGGCATCCCGTGGGTGGAGCGCGCACAGCAGGAGCACGACACGTTCGCCGACGTCCTGCGCGGCCGCGGCACCGAGGTGCTGTTGCTGTCGGACCTGCTCGCCGAGACCATCGAGGTCAGCGGCGCGGCGCGGATCCAGGGCATCTCGGCCGCCGTCGACGCGCGCAGGCTGGGACACACGCTGGCCGACGAACTGGCCGCCTACCTGCGCGGCGTGCCCGCGCGGGAACTGGCCGAGATCCTGATGGCGGGGATGACCTTCGACGAGTTGCCGTTCGGGCCCGACGCCACCTCGCTGGTGCGCCGCATGCACCACGGCGGCGACTTCGTCATCGATCCGCTGCCCAATCTGCTGTTCACCCGGGATTCCTCGTTCTGGGTGGGGCCGCGCGTCGCGATCACCTCGCTGGCGCTGCCCGCCCGGGCCAGGGAGACCTCGCTGACCGATCTGATCTACGCGTTCCATCCCCGCTTCCTGGGCGTGCGCCGGGCGTACGAATCGCATACCGCTCCGATCGAAGGGGGCGACGTGCTGCTGCTGTCGGACGGTGTGGTCGCGGTGGGCGTCGGCGAGCGCACCTCGCCCGCGGGGGCGGAAGCGTTGGCGCGCAGCCTGTTCGACGACGACCTCGCCCACACCGTGCTGGTGGTGCCGATCGCGCAGACCCGAGCGACCATGCATTTGGACACGGTGTGCACGATGGTCGACGCCGACGCCATCGTGATGTATCCGGCGGTGCGTGAATCGCTGTGCGCCTTCACCATCCGCAAGGCCGACGACTACGGCGGACGGCTCGGCAGCGGCCGGGTCGACATCAGCGGCCCCGATCCGTTCCTGCCCGCGGCCGCCGAGGCGATGGGCATCGGCAAGCTGCGGGTGATCGACACGGGGCTGGACGGCGTCACCGCCGAACGGGAGCAGTGGGACGACGGCAACAACACCCTCGCGCTCGCTCCTGGCGTGGTCGTCGCCTACGAGCGCAACGAGATGACCAACGCCAGACTGGAGGACGAAGGCATCGAGGTGCTGCGCATCCCCGGCTCGGAACTCGGCTCCGGCCGCGGCGGCCCGCGCTGCCTGTCCTGCCCGCTGTCGCGCGACGAGCTGTGAGCGCGGGCATGTTCACCATCACGGTCTCGCACGACTCCGCTGTGCCGCCCTACGAGCAGCTACGCCTCGGCATCATCGCCCAGGTGCGCTCCGGCGAGCTGACCGCGGGCACCAAGATCCCCACCGTCCGCGCCCTTGCGGCCCAACTCGGCCTCGCCCCCAACACGGTGGCACGCGCCTACCGCGAGCTGGAGGCGGACGGGGTGGTCGAAACCCGGGGCAGGCAAGGTTCGTTCATCGCCTCCTCAGGAGACCCGACCCGCGACGTGGCGGGCCGCGCGGCCACGGCGTACGTCGCGACCGTGCGCAGACTGGGTTTGGACGACGCCACCGCCCTCCGCTACGTGCAGGCGGCGCTGGAAGGTTGAGGTGTCCGGCCGTCTGCCCGGGCTGATCGCCGTCTTCGCGACGGGCTGGTCACACCTCTCACCTCCAGCTGGGCAGCCAGAGGTGGTCGTGCCAGTTGGCCGGGGTGATCGGTAGCGCGGTGAGAATCGGCCACAGCCAGATGAAATTGGCGATCACCAGGCCCAGGTAGAGGCAGACCGCGAGGAGGCCGAGGCTGCGGCGCTCGTTCGGCGGAGCGGGCAGGTAGGTCCCGGCGGGGCTGCGTGGGATGGTGCTCGCCCGCGCGGGGCCGAGCACGTCGCCGAGCACCAGCGCCACGCCCATCGCCAGGAACGGAGCCATCGGGACGGCGTAGAAGTAGTACATCTGCCGGTCGAGGGTGGCGAACCAGGGCAGCAGCGCGGCGCCGTAGCCGACCAGCACCGCGCCGTGGCGCCAGTCGCGCCGGACCACGGCGCGCCACAGCATCCAGGCCAGCACCGGGAAGGCCACCCACCAGATGGCGGGCGTCCCGATCAGCATCACGGCCTTCACGCATTGGGTCTGCCCGCACCCGGTGACGCCGCTGTCGGCGTAGTAGTACAGCATCGGGCGCAAGCCCATCGGCCAGGTCCACGGCTTGGATTCCCAGGGGTGATGGTTGCCCGCCGAATTGGTCAGTTCCGTGTGGAATTCCAGCGATCTGGCATTGAAATACCAGAGCGAACGCAGTGCGCCCGGCACCACGTGCGACCAGAATCCTCCGGTGCCGATCGGATCCGTCGGCGCGGACGGATTGCCCGGCATGTACCGGTACACGCCGGTCTCGCTCGCGAACCAGGCCCAGTAGCTGGCCAGATAGACGCCGAGCGGCACGAGCACCAGCGCGTACAGCGCGGGCCCGATGTCGCGCAGCGCCACCCCGAGCCAGGGACGGCGCACGCCGTAGAGCCGCCGCGCCGAGAGGTCGAAGTAGACGCTCATCAAGCCGAAGGCGGCGATGAAATAGATCCCGGACCATTTGGTCCCGCAGGCCAGCCCGAGCAGCACGCCGGCGCCGAAGCGCCACCAGCGCACCCCGAGGCGCGGCCCCCAGTCGGTCACGCCGATCCGGCCCTCCGCGTCGGCGCGCGCGAACCGGGCGCGCTCCTCGTCGCGGTCGACGATCAGGCAGCCGAAGGCGGCGGTGACGAACAGCGCCATGAAGATGTCCAGCATGCCGATGCGCGAGGAGACGAAGGTCAGCCCGTCGGCGATCAGCAGGATGCCCGCGATCGCGCCGATCAGCGTCGACCGCGTCATCCGCCGCGTGATCCGGATGACCAGCAGCACCAGCAGTGTTCCGGCGAGCGCGGCGGTGAACCGCCAGCCCCAGCCGTTGTAGCCGAACATCGCCTCGCCGATCGCGATGAACTGCTTGCCGACCGGAGGATGCACCACCAGCCCGTAACCGGGGTTGTCCTCCACCCAGCCGCCGGTGAGCATCTGCCAGGCCTGCGGGGCGTAGTGCTTCTCGTCGAACACGGGGGTGCCCGCGTCGGTCGGGTAATTGAGCATGGTGAAGCGCGTCACCGCCGCGATCGCGGTGAGGAACGCCGTCACCAGCCAGCCGCGCGCGCGGTCGGTCGGCCCGAAGTCGCGTGGCGGCCGCAGCGGTCCCGGGCTCGACCAGGAGGGCACGGACGTGAACCGTGCGGTCGCGCGCTGGTCGGTCACCTGGGTCACGCCTCCGATCGTATGCGGCCTCGCCTCTGCGGGTCTTCAGGCCGTACCGGTTGGGTGGCGCCGGACGGGTTGCCGGTGCGCCTGCCCCTCGTTGCCGCCGGTATCTGCCCGGGTCGCGTCGGTGGATAGGCTGCGGGTGGGGCGGTTACATGATGCGGACAGGAGTGCGGTGGTCAACGAGACGGCGGGCGGGCTGGTGCTCGCGGCGACGCCGATGGGCGATGTCGGTGACGCCTCGCAGCGGCTGCGCGATGCGCTGTCCACGGCCGATGTCGTCGCCGCCGAGGACACCCGTCGCACCAGGTCGCTGGCGAAGGCGCTGGGCGTGGAGATCTCCGGCCGGGTGGTCAGTTTCTACGATCACGTCGAGACCGCGCGGATCCCGATGTTGCTCGACGAGATCGCCGACGGCCGCACGGTCCTGCTGGTGACCGACGCGGGCATGCCGTCGGTGAGCGATCCCGGCTACCGCATGGTGGCGGCGTGCGTGGAGCGGGACCTGCCGGTGACCTGTCTGCCGGGGCCATCGGCGGTGACCACGGCGCTGGCCCTGTCGGCCCTGCCGGTGGAGCGGTTCTGCTTCGACGGTTTCCCGCCGCGCAAATCCGGCCAGCGCCGGGAATGGTTGCGCAGCTTGGTCGCCGAACCGCGCGCCTGCGTCTTCTTCGAGGCGCCGCATCGGCTCGCCGACTGCCTGGCCGACGCGGTCGAGATCCTCGGCGCCGACCGCCGCGCCGCCGTGTGCCGTGAGCTGACCAAGACCTACGAGGAAGTGATCCGGGGGACGCTGGCCGAACTGGCCGAGTGGGCCGTCGAGGGCGCACGCGGCGAGATCACCGTGGTGCTCGCAGGCGCCAAGCCCGCTGCCGTGGACCCGGCCGACCTGGTGGACGCCGTCGAATCCCGCGCCGCGACGGGCCTGCGCCTGAAGGACGCCTGCGCCGAGGTCGCCGCCGCGCACGCCGTCTCCCGGCGCGAGCTCTACGACGCGGTCCTCGCCGCGCGCCGCACCTCCTAGCCGCCGCGGATTCCTCCGCGCGGGGTGGTCGACCCGGGGCGCGGGCGGCGGGCATGATCATCGGTATGACTTCTCTGGAGAGCAAGGCCACGACGTTTCTCGGGTTGCACGTGCCGGGTGATCCGGGCGTCTTCCCGACGGTGTGGGATGCCTGGTCCGCGAAAGTCGCCGTGGCGGCGGGCTTTCCGGCCTTGACTGTCGGCAGTCATCCGCTGGCCGATTCGATCGGCCGCTCGGACGGGGAAGGAATGACCTTCGACGAGTCGCTGACCCGGGTCCGGCAGATCACGGCGGCGGTGGACGTTCCGGTGTCGGTCGACATCGAGTCGGGCTACGGGCAGGAGCCGGCGCGACTGGTCGACGGCCTGCTCGAGGCGGGCGCGATCGGACTGAACATCGAGGACACCGTGCACAGCGAGGGCAAGCGCCTGCGCACGGGCGAGGAACACGCCGCCCTCGTGCACGGACTGCGCGAGGCCGCCGACGCCGCGGGCGTGCACCTGGTGATCAACGCGCGCACCGACCTGCTCCTGCGCCAGGACGGGGACGAGGCCGACCGGGTGGACCGCGCGATCGAGCGGCTGAGGCTGGCCGCCGAGGCGGGCGCGGACGTGTTGTTCCCGGTGGGCAGGCACGCCGACGCCGACATGCGCCGCTTGACCGGTGAACTGCCGCTGCCGATCAGCGCGACCGTCCTCCCCGATCAGGCCGACAAGGCCGCCCTCGCCGACCAAGGCGTCGCGCGGATCACCTTCGGCCCGTTCTTGCAGGCCGCGCTGACGAGGGAGATCAATACCCTGCTCGACCGCTGGAAGTGAGAAACGCTCTCGCGATGAGCCCCACCGGGCGACCGGTGGGGCGGGCGGCGCACCGGCCGAGCGCACACGCCGTCTCGATCAGGACGGAACGGGCAGTCCGAGCGCGCTCATGACGAACTGGACGAACAGCGGCGCCAGATCCGGGACGCGCGCCGGTCCGTCGGAGACGATCACTCGCCGCGTCCGCTCGCCGATCGCGTCCGGGATGAGGGCGATCAGGCCGTCGGACAGCTCGGGCAGCGCCGGGTCCGTCGCGCGCGCCTCGTCGTAGAACACCCGGTACAGCTGAGCGAAGCGGTCGACGGCCAGATCGCGATAGCCGACGGCCTCCTGGTTCACCTTGAACGACTCCACGAGCACCAGCCTGGCGAAATCCGGCTCGGTGGCGACGGTCTGGCAGAAGGTGACGACGATGGATTCGATCTTCGCGTAGGCGTCCGCGTCCGGCGGCAGCTGGGCCAGCTCGTCGGCGATCCTGGTCGCCATGATGTCGACGCCGGTGTGCACGGCCTCGGCGAAGCACTCCTCTTTGTTCGCGAAGTGGTCGTAGAAGGTCGTCCGCGAAACCCTCGCTCTGGCAACGATGTCGGTGAGGGTGGTGGCCGGGTAGCCCTTGTTGTCGACCGACTCCACCATGGCCTCGACCAGCCTGCCGCGCTGCGACGTGAGCACGGCCTCGCGTGCCGCCCGATGCCGTTCGGCGAAACCGGACCGGTGAACGGATGCCGTCGCGTGCTGCTGGCCCATAAGTGCCCTCTCTGTGCCGGAACCGATTCCGAACGGAACGTCGTCGTACCGATCGCACACGGTCCGGGGCGTCGCCAGGCCGCGAACCGGTGTTTCATTATCCGACAACGCATTCCACGGCGGGAAGGCAGGTGGATCCACCCGTGGGCATGCCGTCGCGGAACACCGGAAAGCGTTGTGCGCGTTGCCGTTACGGCAGGCGAGAAGGGGTCAGTCCTTCGGTTCGACGTACTTCGGGAACACCGGTTCCGGCGCGGGCAGCGTCAGCCCCGGCTCGATCGGCGTCGCGATGTCGGCGAACGTGCGGCTCTGCTGCCCCAGCTGGTCGAGGATGCGGCCCGCCGATCCCGGCATCACCGGCTGCACCAGGATGGCGACGATGCGCAGCACCTCCAGCGTCACGTACAGCACGGTGGCCTCGCGGGCGAGATCCTCCGGGGTGCCCGACTTCGCCAGCGCCCACGGCGCCTGCGCGGAGAAGTACCGGTTGGTCTCGCCCAGGGTCAGCCAGATCGCCTCCAGGGCGAGATGCATCTGCTGCGCGTCGAATTCGGTCCGGCAGCGCTCCAGCAGGCCGCCCGCCAGATCCAGCAGGGCGCGGTCGTCGTCGGTGAACTCGCCCGGCGTCGGCACCACGCCGCCGCAGTCGCGCGCGACCAGCTTGGTGCTGCGCTGCACCAGGTTGCCGAACTCGTTGGCCAGGTCGCTGTTGATCCGGCTCACGATGGCCTCGTGGCTGTAGCTGCCGTCCTGGCCGTAGGAGATCTCGCGCAGCAGGAAGAAGCGCACCGCGTCCAAGCCGTAGTTCTCCACCAGCTCCAGCGGGTCGACCACGTTGCCGACGGACTTGGACATCTTCTCGCCCTTGTTGTACAGGAACCCGTGCACGAACACGCGTTTCGGCAGCTCCACTCCGGCCGAGAGCAGGAACGCGGGCCAGTACACGGTGTGGAACCGGGTGATGTCCTTGCCGATGATGTGCACGTCGGCGGGCCAGAACTTGCCGAAGGCGGCGGAGGAGGTGTCCGGGAAGCCGACGCCGGTGAGGTAGTTGGTGAGCGCGTCCACCCACACGTACATGACGTGGTCGGGATGGCCGGGCACCGGCACGCCCCAGTCGAAGGTGGTGCGCGAGATGGACAGGTCCTTCAGGCCGGCCTTGACGTAGCTGACGATCTCGTTGCGCCGGGTGGCCGGCGCGATGAACTCCGGATGCTCCTCGTAGAGCGCCAGCAGCTTGTCCTGGTAGGCCGACAGCCGGAAGAAGTAGTTCGACTCCTCGGTCCAGGTGACCGGCGTCTTGGACTCGGTGGAGATGCGGGTGCCGTCCTCCAGCACCGTGGTCTCCTCGTCGGTGTAGAACGCCTCGTCCCGCACCGAATACCAGCCGGAGTAGTTGCCGAGGTAGATGTCGCCGTTGGCCAGCATCCGCTCCCAGATGGCGACGCTGGCCTCTTGGTGGTCGGCGTCGGTGGTGCGGATGAAGCGGTCGAAGGAGATGTCGAGCGTCTTGTCCAGCGCCTCGAACACGTCGGAGTTGCGCGCCGCGAGCTCTTCCACCGGAATGCCCTCGGCGGCCGCGGCCTGCTGCATCTTCTGGCCGTGCTCGTCGGTGCCGGTCATGAAGAACACGTCGTAACCGTCGAGGCGCTTGAAGCGGGCGATGGCGTCGGCCGAGATGTACTCGTACGCATGCCCGATGTGCGGCGCGCCGTTCGGGTAGGCGATGGCCGTGGTGATGTAGAAGGCGGGGCGGTCAGCTGCGCTCATGGTGTGTCTACTGTAATGCGCGTGCATTCTTTCGCTCGCGTGAATATGCCCGTCGCCGCTTCGCGCGTCCCACCGTCCGTGTGGCGGGGTGGCCGCCGATGAGCGCGAAACGCGCCGCGCCGGAGCTGCCCGAGCCGCTGTCGCCGATCGTGGACGCGCACACCCACCTGGACGCCTGCGGCGCGACCGACGCGGCATCCACCGCGGCGATCGTCGACCGGGCCGCCTCGGTCGGCGTCGGCCGGGTGGTCACCGTCGCCGACGACCTGGATGCCGCGCGGTGGGCGGTGCGGGCCGCGCAGTGGGACGATCGCGTGTTCGCCGCCGTAGCGCTGCATCCGACCAGGGCGAACGCGCTCGACGACGACGCGAAGGCCGAGCTGGAGCGCCTGGCCGACGACCCGAGGGTGGTCGCCGTCGGCGAGACCGGCTTGGACTACTACTGGCCGGGCAAGCTGGAGGGCTGCGCCGACATCGAGACCCAGATCGAGGGTTTCCGCTGGCACATCGACCTGGCCAAGCGGGTGCGCAAGCCGCTGATGATCCACAACCGCGAAGCCGATCACGATCTGCTGACCGTGCTGCTGGACGAGGGCGCGCCGGAGCGGGTGATCTTCCACTGCTTCTCCTCGGACACGAACATGGCGCTGTCGTGCGTGGCCGAGGGCTACATCCTGAGCTTCTCCGGGACGGTGAGCTTCAAGAACGCGCACGAATTGCGCGAAGCGGCCAAGGTGGTGCCCGACGACCAGATCCTGGTGGAGACCGACGCCCCGTATCTGACCCCGCACCCCTTCCGCGGGGCGCCGAACGAGCCGTATTGCCTGCCGTACACCGTGCGCGCGCTGGCCGAGTTGCGCGAACAGGATCCGCTGGAATTGGCGAAGATCACCACCGCCAACGCGCGGCGCGTCTACCGGATCTGAGCGGGACGCCCGCCGAGTCACACGCGTCCGCGTGGGACGTCATGGATGCCCGTAATGCATCGGTGTACACGAAATGTGTCCTATGTCACTTTCGGCGTTCCGTTTCGTGATTTACCTGCGGGGTCGATATTCGATCGTGATATTGAAAAGGCGCTGTTCCGGAGCTTGCTGTTGTCGGCGCCCTACCCCCTCGTTATCGTGCTGTGACCATGTCCCCCTTCACGCGGATCAACCAGTCGCGTTCGCCGCTGCTGCACATCGCGGTCGGCGCGCTGCTGCTGACGCTGATCGTCGGCGCCGGCCTCGCGATCGTGAATCGCAAGACGGTGACCGTCGTCGTGGACGGCGAGAAGCTCTTCCAGACCACGATGTCGCGCGACGTGCGCGGCGTGCTGAAGGCCGCGGGCTTCGCCGTGACCGACCGGGACAAGGTGGCGCCGGCCCTGGCCGCGCACATCGCCGACGGCGCGACCATCACGCTCAACCGCGCGCGTGAGGTCGATCTGTCGGTCGACGGGTTGACGCAGAAGGTCTGGACCACCGGAGTGACCGCGGGGGAGGCGCTCGAGCAGCTGAAGATCCCGAAAGAGGTCTACGTCTCGCCCGCCCGCGACGAGCGGCTCCCGCTGCAGGGCGCGTCGTTGACGATCGCGACGCCGCGGGTGGTCTCGCTGGTGGACGGCATCGGCAACCCGGTGGACGTGCGCGCCGCCGCACCCACCGTCGGCAAGTTCCTCGAGGTGACCGGCATCCCGCTGATCGAGCAGGACTCCGTGGAACCGGCCGCGTCCACGCCGCTGACGAACGGCCTGCGCGTCACCGTGACGCGCAAGCGGGTCGAACAGCGCACCGAGACGCTGCCGCTGGATCCGCCGGAGAACGTCATCGAGGACCCGACCATGAACATGAGCCGCACGGTGGTGGAGTCCCCCGGCGCTCCCGGCGTCCAGAACGTCACGTTCGCGGTCACCATGGTCAACGGTCAGGAAGTCGACCGGCAGGCGGTCGGTTCGACGGTGACCGTGGCGGCGCAGCCGAAGACGGTCCGCAAGGGAGCCAAGCCGGGCACCGAGGTGCCCCCGGTGCGGGACGGCGACATCTGGGACGCGCTGGCCCGCTGCGAGTCCACCGGCAACTGGTCGATCAACACCGGCAACGGCTACTACGGCGGCGTGCAGTTCGATCAGGGCACCTGGGAGCGTCAGGGCGGGCTGCGCTACGCCCCCCGCGCGGACCTGGCCACCCGGGAAGAGCAGATCGCCATCGCGGAGATCACCCGGCAGCGGCAGGGCTGGGGCGCCTGGCCCGCGTGCACCGGTCGCCTCGGCATCGGCTGACGCGGGGGAGACGCCGCGCCGCCGGTTGATAGATTCTCGAGGTGTCCGAACCTGATATTTCCGCTCGTGGGAGTGCGGCGCTGCTCGGGCCCGCCGAAGTGCGGGTGCTCGCCGAGCGGTTCGGGGTGCGGCCGACCAAGCAGCTCGGGCAGAACTTCGTGCACGACGCGAACACGGTGCGGCGGATCGTCGCGGCCGCGGGCGTCGGGCGCGGCGATGTGGTGCTCGAGGTCGGGCCAGGTCTCGGTTCGCTGACCCTCGCGCTGCTGGACGTGGTGGACTCGGTGGTCGCCGTGGAAATCGACCCCGTGCTGGCGAGCCACCTTCCGGTGACCGTCGCGGACCGGGCGCCGGAACTCGCGTCGCGCCTGTCGGTGGTCGAGGCGGACGCGCTGCGCGTCACCGCCGCGGACCTGCCCGCCGCGCCGACCGCGCTGGTGGCCAATCTCCCGTACAACGTGGCCGTGCCGGTGCTGTTGCATCTGCTCGCCGAACTGCCCGGCATCGCGGTCGCCCTGGTGATGGTGCAGGCCGAGGTGGCCGATCGCCTTGCCGCCGAGCCCGGCGGCCGTATCTATGGCGTGCCCAGCGTGAAGGCGGGCTTCTTCGGGAAGGTCCGGCGGGCCGGGGCGGTGGGCACCCAAGTGTTCTGGCCGGTCCCGCGAGTCGAGTCCGGTCTGGTCCGGATCGACCGCTTCGCCGAGCCGCCGTGGCCGATGGACGACGAGCATCGCCGCCGTGTTTTCGAGGTCGTCGACGCCGCCTTCGCGCAACGCCGCAAGACGCTGCGCGCGGCGCTCGCCACTTGGGCCGGGTCGCCCGCCGAAGCCGAGCGCCGCCTGCTCGCAGCCGGCATCGCTCCGACCGCGCGCGGCGAAACCCTCGACACCGCCGCGTTCGTCCGGCTGGCAGCCCAGGCGTAGCGCTGTGGGCACGGCAGCGGCCCCGCTACCGGGCCTGGGCCGGTGCGCGGAGCCGCTGGGTGCGACCGGGTCAGACGGCGACTTCGTAGCCCGCTTCGTCCACGGCGGCGACGATATCGGCGTCGGCGATCGGCGCTGTGCTGTCGACGCGGACGGCGCCGCTGGCGAGATCCACCTCGACTCCGGTCACGCCGTCGATCTTGCCGATCTCGGTCTTGACGGAGCTGACGCAGTGCCCGCAGGTCATCCCGGTGACGGTGTAGGTGGTGGTGGGCATGTCCGACTCCTTCGCATCCAGTTCTTCATACGGCCGGGGGGTACCCGACACTCGAAAGATACCCCCTGAGGGTATATGCGGGCAAGGGTGCCCGCGCGGGCTCCGGAGTGGCACATCCCTTCCTGAGCCCCGGTCCTGCTGGGCGAGCCGAGGCTCACACGCCGTCGGCCAGTTCCAGCCAGCGCTCTTCGGCCGTTTCCTTCTCCGCGAGCACCTGCTTGAGCTCCGCGCCGAGGGTGACCAGCTTGTCCGGGTCGGTGGCGGCGTCGGCCAGCGCGACGTGCAAGCGCTGCTCGCGCTCGGACAGCTTGTCGATGGCGCGTTCCAGCCGGGTCAGCTCCTTGCGGGCCGCGCGGTAGGCCGCGGAGTCGGTGGCCGGGGCGTCGGCGGGCTTGGCCTCCGGTGCGGCGGCGCGGGCCTGGTTCGCGGCGAGGGCCGCGCGCTTGGTCAGATACTCCTCGATGCCGCCGGGCAGGTTGGTGAGCTTGCCGTCGCCGAACAACGCCCAGGTCGAGTCGCAGATCCGCTCGATGAGGTACCGGTCGTGACTGATCACGACCAGCGTGCCCGCCCAGTTGTCGAGCAGGTCCTCCAGTTGTTGCAGGGTGTCGATGTCCAGGTCGTTGGTCGGCTCGTCGAGCAGCAGCACGTTCGGTTCCGACATGAGGATGCGGGTCAGCTGCAGGCGCCGCCGCTCGCCGCCGGACAGGTCGCCGACCGGCGTGCGCTGCCGGGCGGGGGTGAAGCCGAGCCGCTCGGCCAGCTGTCCGGCGGAGATCTCCTTGTCGCCCAGCATGATTCGCTGCGCGATCTGCTGCACCGCTTCCAGCACGCGCAGGTCGGTCGGCAGGTCGTCGAGTTCCTGGCGCAGCCAGCCGATCTGGACGGTCTGGCCTTGGATGCGCTTGCCCGCGGCCAAGGTCGCGCCGGTGTCTCCCGCCAGGGTGCGCAACAGCGTCGTCTTGCCCGAGCCGTTGACGCCGACCAGGCCGACGCGCTCGCCCGGCGCCAGCCGCCAGGTCAGGTCGCGGACCAGTTCCCGGCCGTCCGGCGTGGTGAGCGTGACGTCCTCGAGTTCGACGACAACGCGCCCGAGGCGTTTGCGCGCGAAGGCCGCCAGCGAGACGTTGTCGCGCGGCGGCGGCACGTCGGCGATCAGGGCTTCGGCGGCCTCGACCCGGTAGCGCGGCTTGGAGGTGCGCGCCTGCGGGCCGCGCCGCAGCCAGGCCAGTTCCTTACGAGCCAGATTGCGCCGCCGGGCCTCCGACGCGTCCGCCTGGCGGGCGCGCTCGGCCCTGGCGAAGATCCAGTCGCCGTAGCCGCCCTCGTAGCTTTCCACCTTGCCGCCGACCACCTCCCAGGTGCTGGTGGCGACGGTGTCGAGGAACCAGCGGTCGTGGGTCACCACGACCAGCGCGCTGCGGCGGCCCAGCAGGTGCGCGGCCAGCCACTGCACGCCCTCGACGTCCAGGTGGTTGGTCGGCTCGTCGAGCACGAGCAGGTCGAGTTCGCGCACCAGCGCGGCGGCGAGCGCGACCCGGCGACGCTCACCGCCGGAGAGGTTGTCCACCGAGGTGTCCATGCCGAGGCCCGCGATGCCGATGCCGTCCATCACCGAGCGGATGCGCGGGTCGGCGGCCCATTCGTGTTCGGCGACCTCGTCGGTCATCGCGTCGTCGGCCAGCCCGGCCAGCACCACCGAACCGACCGTCGCGCCCGCGGGCAGCGTGCCGCGCTGGGTCACCACCGCCATGCGCAGGCCGCCTAGCCTGCTGACCCGGCCGCTGTCGGGTTCCTCGATGCCGGTGAGCACCTCGAGCAGGGTGGTCTTGCCGCCGCCGTTGAGGCCGACGACTCCGATCCGTTCGCCGGCGTGCACGCCGAGCGAGACGTTCTCCAGCAGCGGCTTGATCCCGAAGCTCTTGTGGACCTGTTCGAGATTGATCAGGTTGGACATGGATCCTTCCGTGTCTTGCGGGGGCGGTCCGATAACGCCCCGGGCCAGCGTACCGACCTGGGTGGACCGTCTGCCGTCCCGGCGAACGACGGCGAGCTTGCGTCGACGAACGGTGTTCGTCTAGATTGGCCGGTAGAACGAACGCTGTTCGTTCGATGACACCGAATCGGCGCTCCCCAGAAGTACAGCCGCAGAGTGGGACGCCCGCCTCGAGCAGAGGCGTCGGCGGGCGGCTCCATCCCATTCCGCATGTTCTCTGGAGGATTCCCATGCACGTCGGCCTCGGCCTGCCCATTTCCGATCCCGCCGCGCTGCTCGACTGGGCCCGGCGCGCCGACGCGGGCCCGTTCCGCACGCTCGGCCTGCTCGATCGGCTGGTCTACGACAATCCCGAGCCGCTGATCGCGCTGGCCGCGATCGCGGGTGCGACCAGCCGCGTCCGCGTTCAGACCGAAGTGCTGCTCGCGCCGCTGCGCGACCCGGTGCTGCTCGCCAAACAGGCCGCCACCCTGGACCGGATGTCCGGCGGACGGTTCGTGCTCGGTCTCGGTGTCGGCGGTCGCGCCGACGACCACTCGGCCTCCGGCACCGACCTGCGCACCAGGGGCCGCCGCCTGGACGAACAGCTCGCGCTCATGCGCCGCCTGTGGGCCGGTGAGCCCTACGGCGACGAGTGTGGGCCGATCGGCCCTGCGCCGCTGCGCCAGGAGGGGCCCGAGATCCTGTTCGGCGGTTTCCAGCCCGCGGCGCTCGAGCGCGTCGGTCGTTGGGGCGGTGGGTTTCTCGCCGCCGCCCCGCCCTCGTGGGCGGGCAAACTCTTCGACACCGTCCGCCTTTCGTGGAAGAACCACGGCAGACCGGGCGAACCCAGGATCGTCGCCCAAGTCAACGTGGCCCTCGGTCCGGACGACGTGATCGAGGACGCCCGCGCATCGATGGGCGCTTACTACGAGTTCAGCGGCTATACCGAGGGCATCCTCGCCGGCCTGCTCACCACACCCGCGCAGATCCGCGCCGCGCTGGCCGAATTCGGTGATCTCGGCGCGGACGAGGTGATGTTCTATTGCTACGGGCGCGACGCCGATCAAATCGATCGGCTGGCCGACCTGCTGCCCTGAGCAAGGCCGCGCATCGGCCGTGCGGGGCGCTCGGTGATGCCGAGCGTTCCCGCTGGATCGGCTCGGCCTGCGTCGTGTGCGGGTCGAGCCCTTCCGTGATGCCGAGTATTCCCGTCGCGTATCGGCGGCAGGCCACGGATATTCGTGCGCGCCGCAGTGTCATCGCAGCATCGTGCAGTGGACACCCCATCGGAACTCGAGCCGTTCGGCCGCGCCTGCCCGGATCGTACGGCGCGGCCGACAATACGCGGAACCGATGCGTTGGGCCGCGCGGTGGACGAACGCGTTCGCGACTGCGGTGTAGTTGCCGGCACCGTGGTGCTGCGCGCTTCGGCCGGGGCGCGCTCGGGTGGCACTCGGCGACTTCCCGCGCCGGAAGCCGCATCTGTCCGCGGCCTCCGGCGGTCAGTGCTTTCCCGGCGCGTCGCCGCTGAGGACGCGCGCGCCCGGCACGGGTCCGCTGGCCGTCCGCACGCTGCGGCAGACGCCCGCGCCCGCGAGTTCGGCGGCCACCGCGATCGCCGATTCCTCGCTCTCGCACAGGAACGCGCAGGTGGGTCCGGAGCCGGAGACGAGTCCGGCCAGCGCGCCCGCGCTGACGCCCGCGCGCAGCGTGCGGCGCAGTTCCGGTTTCAGCGACACCGCGGCGGCCTGCAGATCGTTGCCGAGCAGCGGGGCGAGTTGCC
Source organism: Nocardia sp. NPDC019323 (assembly GCF_044389845.1). Lineage (NCBI taxonomy): Bacteria > Bacillati > Actinomycetota > Actinomycetes > Mycobacteriales > Nocardiaceae > Nocardia > Nocardia sp. NPDC019323. The sequence continues at coordinate 25,754 of NZ_JBIRYN010000012.1, read as the reverse complement.
GAGGGTCGCCGGAGGCCAGCGCCTGCATCAACTGCTGCGGCTCGCCGAGCCGGGGCGGTTCGCCGTGCTCGCGCAACCGGTCGAGTTCGGCGAACACCGCAGGCGTGGACAATCCGCCTTTGGCGAAGGCGAGCACCCAGTGAAACGTATTGCGCGACAGCACCGGTAACAGGCGCTCGCCGCGTCCTGTGCCGAGCGCGGTGCCGCCGTGCAGGGCGAACGGAACATCGCTGCCGAGTTCGGCGGCCACCGCGCTCAGTTCCTCCCTGGACAGTCCCAGATCCCACAACTCGTTCAGCCCGACCAGCGCCGCGGCGGCGTCGGCGCTGCCGCCTGCCATGCCGCCGGCCACCGGAATGCCTTTCGTGATGGCGATTTCCACCAGGGGAGCGCGGCCGCCGAGATGCGCGAGCCGGACGGCGGCTTTCCACACCAGATTCGTCCGGTCGGTCGGCACCTCCGCGGCGCCTTCTCCGGTGACCCGGACGGCCAGCGAGCCGGCCGGCGCGATCTCCAGATCGTCGCTCAGGGACAGCGCTTGGAACACCGTGGTCAGGTCGTGGTAGCCGTCGGCCCGCAGGTCGCCCACTCCGAGATGGAGGTTCACCTTCGACGGCGCCCGCACGGTGACGGGACTCGGCACAACTGACAGCACGGTGCTCAAGCGTAATGGGTGCGGTCGGACGGAGTCCGTCTTCAGCCTGCGCACGGCCGGAGCGAAGGCGGAGGTACGCCTTATAGCAGCGCGCCGCCGGTGGCATCGATCCATTGCCCGGTCACCCAGCGTGCGTCGTCGGAGGCGAGGAACCCGACGACGTCGGCGACGTCGGCGGCCTGCCCCACGCGCCGGAGCGGGGACATCGTCGCCACCGAGGCCTGCGCTTCGGCGTTGCGCAGCCAATTCGCGTTCATGTCGGTGTCGATGATGCCGGGCGCCACCGCGTTCACGGTGATGCCGCGCGCGCCGACCTCCTTGGCCAGCACGCTGGTGAAACTGTCGATCGCGGCCTTGGTCATGGTGTAGGCGATCAGTTGCGGCATGTGTGCGCCGTGGGTCAGTCCGGTGGAGATGTTGATGATGCGCCCGCCCGTGCGCAGGCGGTCCAGGCCGAGGCGGGTGATGAAGAACGGGGCTTTGGCGTTGACCGCGAAGACCCGGTCGAACGCCGCTTCGTCGGTCCCGGCGATCGGCTCCCTGATGCCGTCGATGCCCGCGTTGTTCACCAGGATGTCCAGTCCGTCGGCGTGCGCGTCGAACGCCGCCCACAGCGCCTCCGCGTCGCCGGGCACGCCCAGTTCGGCGCGAATCGCGAACGCCGCGCCGCCCGCGGCCTCGATCGCGGCGACGGTCTCCTTCGCGGCCTGTTCGTCGCGGTGGTAGTGCACCGCGACGCGCGCGCCGTCGCGTCCCAGTCGTTCGGCGATAGCCCGTCCGATGCCCCGGCTGCCTCCGGTGACCAGTGCCGTCTTGCCCGTCAGTGCGCCCATGACGCCTTCCTTTCTCTAGCGACCGCTACAGAAAGCAAGGTAGCACATTATCTAGTGAGCGCTATAGAATTGCGCCATGAGCACGACGACCCGAGGGCGGCCGCGGTCTTTCGATCGGGACGCGGCGCTGGAGAAGGCCATGCGGCTGTTCTGGGCCCGCGGGTACGAGGCCACCTCGATCGGCGACCTGACCGCGGCCATGGGCATCGGCGCGCCAAGCCTGTACGCGGCGTTCGGCGACAAGAAGACGTTGTTCACCGAGGTGGTGGCGAATTTCGGCGCGCGCTACGGCGGATTCGTCGCGCGGGCGCTGGCCGAGGAGGACACCGCGGACGCGGCGGTCCGGCGGATCCTGCGCGAGGCCGCGACGGAGTACACCCGGCCGGAATGTCCGCACGGCTGCCTGGTGATCAGCGCGGGCGTGAACACCACCAGCCCCGAGATCGCCGATTTCCTGCGCGAGCTGCGCAATCGGAACATCGACACGTTCGCCGCACGCATCCAGGCCGACATCGACGCGGGCGTGCTGCCCGGCCATCTCGACGCGCGCGCACTGGCCCGCTACGTCGGCACGGTGATGCAGGGCATGTCCCAGGCGGCGCGGGACGGGGCGAGTCGCGCCGAACTCCAGCGCGTCGCCGAGATGGCGCTGCGCGGCTGGGCGACCTAGTGGCCCGAGGCGCGTCCGTCCTGCACGACCACCGGCAGGCAGGTGCGCACGAAGTCCGCGCCGAAATCGGTGAGCACGACGCTGCGGTAGATCACCTTGGTGCCGAAGCCGGAGCGCTTCAGCATCTCGCGCACCGGTGACTGCGCCTCCAGCAGCTGATACCGGTTCGGGTTGCCGACCGGCTCGCGCGCGTGCTCGATCAAGCCGAGCCTGCGCAGGTTGGTCAGATACTGCTGGATCCGGTTCGGAAAGCGCAGGCCGGCGTGCTCGCCGATCAGCGTGAGCATCGAGCCGAGGCGTTCGGAGCCGAGCGCGCGCGGGCGGCCGGTGCGGATGTCGATCGAGGGCTGCGGCCCGTCCAGATGCAGGAAGCGCAGGATGCGCGCCTCATCCGGGGTCAGCTCGCCGAGCATGCCCGCGAAGGCCGGGTGGTTGTCGTCCTCGCCGTGCGGACTGGCCGACAACCGCAGCAGCGCGGCGCCCTGTTCACGCAGCGTCGGCACCGCCTCCTGCGCGGCCGGTTCCGTGGCCGCGGGCATCCCGAGCGCCTTGCGCATCGCGTCGCGAACCTCGGACTCGGCTTCGGCCAGCACTTCTCGCGGCGGGGCTCCCTCGATGCTGCGCCGCACGACGGTCGAGGTGACGCCGACCGCGGTGCCGACGCCCCAGGACGTCACCCCCGTGACCGCCGTCCACGCGACCCGTGCCACACCCGTGGCGGCGCGCACCGTGGCCAGGGGAACCGTTACCCGTCTTGATGATTCGTCGGTGTGCGCGATATCCGAAGCCGGCCGCCGGGCGATCTCCTGCGATGGCTCGGCATCCGCCGTCGCCGCGCCGAGGTGCTCGACGGCCTCGATATCGCCGTCGTCCGGACCCGCTACAGCCATGATGTCGCCACTCCCGTTCCGAAGATCAGGATATGAGCGTATCCGGCGAACAGCCCCAACACGCCGCCATGGACGAAAAGGAGCCATTCGTCCTGCTTGATGGCCGCGCGCAGCATGTCGACGAAGTCCGGCGGCGACAGCATCGCCATCTGCCGCGCGATGTACTCGTTGATCTGCCTGCCCTGGCGGACGTTGAATTCCGGGTCGGCGAACGCGATCGGCGCGATGGCCATGGCTTCGCTGGTGAAGGTCGACTGCAGCGAGTCGTATTCGCGGCTGCCGAGCATGAACTTGACCGCGGGGCGCGCCGGCCCGAGCGCGCGGTCGGCGGCCGGGCGCAGCGTGTCCTCCAGCATCTGCATGGTGCGGTCCGAACGCGGGCCGTTGAGCAACTCGTCGCCGATATTCGCCACGGTGATCACCTGGCTGGAAACCAATTCCGCGTATCCGTCGGTGATTTCGGACTTCCGTTTGATCAGCAGGCCCTGCCGCCACGGGACCCACCACTTCGGATATGCGGGCGCGAAGATCATATTGATGCCGATCCAGTTGACCACCCAGCCGATGATGACGCCGCCGATCGGCAGCACCGCCAGACTGGGCCAGCCGGTCAGATGCAGGACTGCGACCAGCAACACGCCCATCGGCGCGCCGAAGTAGAAACCGAAGTTCTGCATGAAACGCAGTTCCTTCGCGCCGAGCACCTGGAACAGCGTGTTGAGCAGATGCGGCCTGGCCTGGAAGTAGCGGATCACCATCTGCTTCACGTCGAGCAGCTGATCGATATTCGCGCCCAATTCCTCGGTCAGCTCGCGCAGGATCTCCGGCAGCTGCTGGCGCACCCTGGCGTGCACCATGTCGCGCACCTGGGCGGGCAGGTTGTACCAGAGTTGCGGGTGCTCGCGGCGCAGGATGTCCTCGACGATGTCCTTGATCTGCACGTCGGCGATGCTCGCGAGATGCTCGGCCAGCTTGTCGGGCTCGAGCTCCCGGTAGAAGTCCGAGACGCTGCCCAGTTTGGCCAGGCCCTTGTCGACCGCGATGCTGGCCATCTTGTCCGCGCGGGACGGGACGATGCCCTGCCACCCGAACCGGCCGTCGTAGCTGAGCAGCGGCAGGACCTGAATTCGCTTGGGAAGGAAGGGATACAGCGCGCGCAGGCCGGGAACACGGACGCCGTGGAAGGCGACCGGCTTGAACAGCATGAGCACGCCGGTCCAGTTGGTGATGTAGCCGATCACTCCGGTGAAAAGCGGTATGGTCACGAGCTCGAGGAGGATCGTCGGGTGGATTCCGAAAACACTCTCTAACACGACACCCTCCTGCCGATACACCGGTGATCGCCGCCTCACCGGCACCCAAAACTAGCACCCCCTCGGCGAAGAAACCTTATTGCGCGCCGTGTGCCGGTCGCACTGTCCGAGTCAGACGGTGCGAATGCCCCGCCACCCAAGGGGAAGTAATCTGTGGGACGGATTCGTTCCCCCGGCGATATCGGAGAAAACGTGGCAGACGACAGGACCGGACAGGACGTGGCGCGGCCAGGTTCCCGCGCCGTCGAGCGCAGTTCGGATGTCGAACAGCGGCAGATCAGCAATGAGGCCCGGCTGATCCGCGGCGTGTTCCGCGCGGCCGGAGTGGCTGCGGGCACCGTCGTGCGCGGGAGCCAATGGGCGGTCGGCACGACCTATGAGGTCACCAAGGAGATCACCCAGGCCGCTCTGGACGGGGAGTCCTCGGCGGAGATCGCCGAGCGGACCGGGAACGCGTTGCGCTCCATCGCCCGTAGCGCGCTCGGCGTCACCGAGGGATCGGTCCGGGAGATCGTCAGCTATGTCCCCACGTCCAACGGACCCACCTCGCAGCAAGCGCTGGCCGTCGGGCCGTACCTGCGCTCGGCGAGCACGGAGGAGTTGCGCCGCCGCGGCGACGCGCTGCTGGCCAGGTCCGCCGACGTCTACTTCACCGAGGACGTGCACCCGGCCTACGACCGCATCCTCGACGAACTCGCGCCCGACGAGGCGCGCATTCTGCGCTTCATGGCGCTCAACGGCCCGCAGCCGTCGGTCGACGTGCGTACCAACCGTCCACTCGGCATCGGTTCGGAACTGGTGCAGGGCGATCTGACCTCCGTGCCCGAGCAGGCGGGGGTGCGCTACCCGGACCGGGCGCGGTCCTACCTGATCAACCTCAACCGCCTCGGGCTGACGCTGACCTCGGACGACCCGGTGGTGCTGAGCCGGTACATGGTGCTCGAGGTGCAGCCCGTGGTGGAGGCGGCGCTGAAGAAGGCGGGCCGGGCGCCGAAGATCGTCCGCAAGAGTCTCCGGTTGACCGAGTTCGGCGAGGACTTCTGCCGCACCTGCTTCACGATCAACAGCTGACGTCCCCGAAGTTGATCTTCGTGGGAATGTTGCGGCTCGTCGTGATAGCAATCTGATACAACTCTCCCAATCCGGCACTCGGGATGGGATTGTTGAGAGTATGGATCAGCGAACCGGCGGGCAGGGGCGCGGCGACCCAGGGTTGGGCATCGCCGGGCAAACGCGTAACGACCGGGGCAAGGGTCCCGGTAATCCGCAGCGCGACGACTCGGGATTTCCCCCGGGCCGCCAGGAGCGCGGCGGGGTGGACATAGATTCGAGCGGGCCGGAGCCCGAGGAGCGAGACATCGATCCGGCCGCTTCCGGGCCGAGCCGCGGTCAGCGGGCGGCGAGCACCGGCGAACGCGATCCGGGCGACCGGCGTTCCGACGACCGGCCGCGCTTCGACGCGGGGCCGATCGACTTCGGGCGGGTGCGAGACGATCCGCGGTCGGCCCGCGGTCGCGACGAGGGCCGCGAGCCCGACGACGTATCGGCGATCTCGCGGCTGAAGTACCGGTATCTGCGCACCCTCGACACCAAATCGTGGGATGACTTCGCCGACACCATGGTGCCCGAGGCGACCGCCACCTACAGCGAATACCTCCAGTTCGAATCGCGCGAGGCGTTCATCGCGTTCATGCGCAACACGCTCGGGCCGCACGTGATCACCGAGCACCGCTGTGATCACCCCGAGATCGATGTCGACGGCGACACCGCCACCGGCACCTGGTACCTCGCCGACACGGTGCTCATTCCGGGCCACAACATGCTGCTGCGCGGCGCGGCGTTCTACACCGACCGCTACGTGCGCTGCGACGACGGGCGGTGGCGGATCTCGCACACCGGCTACGAACGCACCTATGAAGTGGTGCTGTCCCTCAGCGATCTGCCGAGCCTTCGCCTGACTTCCAGCCGTTGGGGCCTGATCGCCAAAGAGGACGGCATCTCATCGATCGAACGCGACCCCGGCACCGCGCCGCCGCGACCGGAGTCCGAGGCCGGCTGACTCAGTCGGCGGTAGCGACCAGGGGCTCCAAGGTGAGCGCCGGGTGCTCCTTCTCGATGTATTGCAGCCGCCACTTGTCGCTGAACAACGCCAGCAGCGCACCGTCTGAGCGAGTGAACACCTCCACCCCGCGCTGGCGCCCGAGTTCGTCCGCCGACGCGGCGTCGGTGCGCCGGGCCAGCGTGTACCCGAGGTGCTCCATCGTGGTCTCGACGTTGAACTCCGCGAGCATGCGCGCGGTCACCACTTCGAACTGCATCGGGCCGACCGCGGCCAGCACGGGGGAGGCGTCGCCGCGGATGTCGTTGCGCAGCACCTGCACGACGCCTTCGGAATCGAGCTGGTCGACGGCCTTGCGGAACTGCTTGTACTTGCCCGCGCTGCGTGCACGCAGCACCGCGAAATGCTCCGGGGCGAACGACGGGATCGGCGGGAACTCCACCTTCTTGTCCACGAACAACGTGTGCCCTGGAGCCAGCGCCGTCGCGTTGACCAGGCCGACGACGTCACCCGGGTAGGCGGTGTCGACGGTGGCGCGCTCACGGCCGAACACGGTCAGCGCGTACTTGGTGGCGAACGGTCGCCCGGTCTGCGCGTGGGTGACCACCATGCCGCGTTCGAATTCGCCGGACACGATCCGCATGAACGCCAGGCGGTCGCGGTGGGCGGCGTCCATGCCCGCCTGCACCTTGAACACCACCGCGCTGAACGGGTCACCGGTCTCGCGCGGCTTGCCGTCGATGTCGCGCCGCGGACCCGGCGCCGGCGCGAGCGCCACCAAGGTCTCCAGCAGCTGCCGCACGCCGAAGTTCAGCATCGCCGAGGCGTAGATGACCGGCGATGTCTGTCCGGCCAGGAACAATTCCTGGTCGTGGTCCTGGCCGGTGGCCGAGAGCAGCTCGCTCTCCTCCGCGGCGGTGCTCCACGCTTCTCCTTCGCGCGCCTCGGCGGCTTCGGGCGTGAGCGACTCCTCCGGCGCGATGGTGGCGCCGCCCGCGGTACGGGTGAAGTGGATGTATTCCAGCGCGGCGCCTTCCGGGCCGCGGCGCAGGAGGCCGCGGAAGTCTCCCGCGATACCGACCGGCAGGAACAAGGGGGTGGGGGTGAGCCCGATCCGCTCACTGATCTCGTCGAGCAGTTCCAGCGGCGCGCGGCCCGGCCGGTCCCACTTGTTGATCACGGTGATCACCGGGATGCCGCGGTGGCGGCAGACCTGGAACAGCTTCAGCGTCTGCGGCTCCAGGCCCTTGGCCGCGTCGATCAGCATCACCGCGGCGTCGACGGCGGTGAGCACCCGGTAGGTGTCCTCGGAGAAATCGGAGTGGCCGGGAGTGTCCACCAGGTTGATGACGCTGTCCACGTCGGAGCCCGCGGCACGGTAGTTGAACTGCAGCGCGGTGGAGCTGACCGAGATGCCGCGCGCCTTCTCCATCTCCATCCAGTCCGAGACGGTGGACTTGCGCCCGGCCTTGCCATGGATCGCGCCCGCCTCGGAGATCATCCTGGCGTGCAGGGCCAGCGCCTCGGTGAGCGTTGACTTGCCCGCGTCGGGATGGGAGATCACCGCGAACGTGCGCCGGCGGGCTACCTCGGCGGATAACCCACGGGATGCGGGCGCGACAACACCCTCAGGGGAGGCGCTCAACGCAAGACAACCTTTCGCAGACGACCGATCGGCAACCACGCCAGCGTACGCGACGCGCTCGAGCGCGAGCCGAACCGCCGGTGACCACCCGATTCAAAGAGCGCCTCTGCGCTGGGGTATGGTGTTCGGGTTGTCTCGGCGAGGGTGACCGCAGACCAGTTTTGCGACACCGTGATCGACGCGGCGCGGCTTCCGGCCGTCCCTGTTCGGTCTTCGCCCCGACGAATAGACCATCCGTCAGGTGTGCAGCACCCCTGACGTGTAACTGACAGCCCCGGAAGAGCCGTAGGAGTAGATCCAGTCATGTCCGACGTCAACCTTCTCGAAGCAGCCGTACGCACGGAGTTCGGCAAGGGCGCCGCGCGCCGCACCCGCCGTGCGGGCAACGTCCCCGCCGTGCTGTACGGCCACCAGTCCGACCCGCAGCATCTCTCGGTGAACGCCCAGGCCTTCGCCGCCATCCTGCGTGAGCACGGCACCAACGCGGTGCTGAACCTGGTCATCGACGGCAAGAAGCAGCTCGCGCTGACCAAGTCCGTCGTGGTGCACCCGATCCGCCGCTACATCGAGCACGCCGACCTGCTGATCATCAAGCGCGGCGAGAAGGTCACCGCCGACGTGAACGTCACCGTCACCGGCGACGCCGCCCCCGGCACCTTGGTCACCCAGGAAGCCACCACGGTCTCCGTCGAGGCCGACGCGCTGAACCTGCCCGAGGCCATCGAGGTCTCCGTCGAGGGCGTCGAGGCGGGCACCCAGATCACCGCGGGCGAGCTGCGGCTGCCCGAGGGCGTCAGCCTGGCCGCCGATGCCGAGACCCTGATCGTCAACGTCATCGCCGCCCCGGCCGCCGAGCCCGTCGAGGGCGAGGGTGCGGCCGAGGCCGAGGGCGAGAGCGCTGAGTAGTACCGAATCGTCCGCCGGGCCCGCGCTCGTCGTCGGACTGGGCAACCCCGGTCCCGAGTACGAGCGCACCCGGCACAATGTCGGTTTCCTGGTCGCCGACGTGCTCGCCGAGCGCGTCGGCGGCCGTTTCGGTGTGCACAAGAAATCCGGCGCCGACCTGCTGCAGGCGCGGCTGGACGGGCGTCAGGTGCTGATCGCCAAGCCGCGGTCGTTCATGAACCTGTCCGGCAGGCCGGTGGCCGCGCTGGCGAAATTCTTCTCCGTGCCGCCGACCGAGGTGATCGTCGTGCACGACGAACTCGACCTGCCGTTCGGCGCGATCCGCCTCAAGCGCGGCGGAGGTGAGGGCGGGCACAACGGTCTTCGCTCCGTTTCCAGCGCCCTGACCACCAAGGACTACCTGCGCACCCGGATCGGCATCGGCCGCCCGCCGGGCCGCCAGGACCCGGCCGATTACGTGCTGAAGCCGTTCTCGGCGCCGGAGCGCAAGGAAGTCCCCGTGATCGTCGAGCAGGCCGCCGACGCGGTGGAACTGCTGCTGCGCGTGGGGCTGGAGACCGCGCAGAACCAAGTGCACTGAGCCGGGAACGAGCCGGCCTTCGCCAACGCTCGCCGTGGGGGAGCGATCGCGCTGCGGCGTCCCGGCCGCCCAACCCGTCGGACGGGCGGGGCGACGCCAGGGCGGCCGCTGACAAGCGGTTCGGTGACCGGTGCTCCGGATCACAGATGGATCGCGGTCGCCGCCCTGCGCAGTTTGCCGGAGGACGTCTTCGGCAGCGCCCCCGGGCCGAGCACGGCGACGGTGCGCGGCCGTGCGCCGACCTCGGCGAAGACCGCGTGCACGATCTCGCGCTCGATGCGCTTGACCTCTTCGGGATCCTGGTGGGAGCCGCTCTCCACCACGACCGCGAAACTCTCCCGCTTCTGGCCCGCGTCCAGGCGCACCGCCACCGCGTTGCCGGGCCGCACGCCGTCCACCCTGGCCGCCGCGCGCTCGATATCGGTGGGGTAGATGTTGCGGCCACCCATGATGATCACGTCTTTGATCCGGCCGCACACCACGATCAGTCCCTCGTCGGTGAAGTAGCCGATGTCGCCGGTGTCCAGCCAGCCGTCTTCGTCCTGGGCCGATTGGAATCCGTCCACCGTCAGGTACCCCGAAGTGACTGCGGGACCGCGCAATTCGATCACACCCACCGAACGGGCCGGGAGCGGTTGACGTTCGCTGTCGACGATCCTGCCCTCCAAGTTGTCGACCAGGTAGCCGAGGGTGGGCAATCGCCGGATGTTCGCCGGTTGGCCGTGTTCCTCCGGAACCGGCACCGCCTTGCCGATCGCCTCGAGCAGGTCGGCGTCGATCACGTCGAGCACCTGTCCGTGTCCGGGATCGGGGATCGACACGGCGAGCGTGGTCTCGGCCATGCCGTAGACCGGGGTGAGCGCCATCGGGTTGAGGCCGAAGCGCTTTCCGGCGTCGGCCAGCGCCTCCATGGTGTCCGGGTCCACCGGTTCGGCGCCGTTCCACATGTACCGCACACTGCTGAGGTCGAACGCGCCGTCGTCGGCCTGCCGCAGCCGCCTGGCCAGCAGCGAGTAGGCGAAGTTCGGTGCGGCGGTGACGGTTCCGCGGTACTTGCTGATCAGCTCGGCCCACAGCAGCGGCCTGGTGAGGAAGTCCAGCGGCGTCACGCACACCACTTCGGCGCCGATTTGCATGGGGACACTGAGGAATCCGACCATGCCCATGTCGTGGAACAGCGGCAGCCAGCTGACCATCACGTCATCGTCGAGCTGGAACTTCACCCGGTCGAACATGGCGTAGGCGTTGACGAAGAAGTTCTGGTGCGTGATCCGCACCGCCTTGGGCGAGCCGGTCGAGCCGGAAGTCAACTGCTGCAAGGCGATATCGTCCTCGGCGGTGGGCACCGGGTCGATATCGGGGCCGTCGGGCAGCTGGTCGATGCGCACGACGGTGATGCCGCGTTCGCGCAACAGCGGCTCGGCCGCCTCGAACGGCGCGCCGAGCACGACCGCGCGCGCCTGGATCATGGTCAGCACGGTTTCGGTGTCGCGCGCCCAGACCACCAGGTCGGTGCGCGGAGTCGGCTGATGCAGCATGGTGATCGACGCGCCGCGCATCCAGACGGCCTGGCAGGCGGGCGCGATGTCGACCGGCATGCCCGCGAGCACGCCGACCGCGTCACCGTGCCCGATGCCTGCTTCGGCCAGCCCGCCCGCCATGCGCCGGGCGATTCGGTGGATCTCGGCCCACGTGCGCCGCAGCGGGGCGCCGGGCTCGCCGGTCACCAGTCCGCGCTCGGAGGTCTGTGCGGTCGCGTACATCTCGTCGGTGAATCTGCTCAAAGTCCCAACTCCTCCATCACCCACCGTTGCCGGGGACCGGCCTCCCCCAACTATCACGCCATAGTGGCTCAGCGTTAACCCCATTTCCAGGGGCGCAGGTCAGGGGCGCGAAACAGCCGCCGGAAAGGTTGCGGCGTAACGATCGACGTAGCAGCGTCCCGAGCGGGCGGCCAGTTCGCGCATCAACTCGTCGGTCGCGGCGCGCACCTGGTGACGCTGCGCGGCGGGGGGATAACGGCGCTGCGCGCCGAACGCGATGCGCACCTTGCCGAAACGCAGCAGGCGGCTGCCGCGCGGATTCACCCGATCGGTGCCGGAGATGGTCACCGGAACAACGGGCGCGCCGGTGGCCATGGCGACCCGCAGCGCGCCGGTGCGGCCGCGATAGATCCGCCCGTCGGGTGAACGGGTGCCTTCGGGATGAATCGCCCAGACCCCGCCGTCGGCCAGGATGCGAGTGGCGGCGGCCAGCGCGGCGGCGGCCGCGTCACCGCCGGTCCGATCGACCGGCACCTGTCCGGAGACCGAGTAGAACCAGCGGTTGATCCGGCCGCGCAGACCTTTTCCGGTGAAGTACTCCTGTTTCGCCAGGAACGTGACGCGCCGTGGCACGACCAGCGCGAGGTAGAGCGAGTCGATGACGGCGAGGTGGTTGGCCGCGATGATCACCGGCCCGGTGCGCGGAATGTTGTCCAGTCCTTCGACCACGGGCCTGCCGAGCAGCCGCAGCAGCGGACCGAGCAGGACGTACTTGAACAGCGGGTACCACACGACGAAGACCTCCAGGAGAGTAAGCGTAGACATTGTCTACCCGATCTCGTAGACAGTGTCTACGCCCGGGTGCGGTGGCGCGGCGGCAGCTGTGGACAATGTCCACATGGCCGAGAGCGAGTCGCTGCGAGATCGACTGGTCGACGTCGGCGTCGATCTGCTCGAAGAGGTCGGCGCCGCCGGGCTGGGACTGCGGGCGATCACCAGGGCCGCGGGCGTTTCACATGGTGCGCCGCGGCGGTATTTCCCCACCCATCGCGCACTGCTGGCCGCCATCGCCGCGCGCGGGTTCGCCGACCTCGCGGACCGGTTCGCCGCGGTGGACGCCGGGGCGGCGCGCGACCGTCTCGCCGGGATGAGCGCCGAGTACATCGAGTTCGCGGCGCGGCGGCCGGAGATGTTCACCTTGATGTTCCGTCACGACCTGCTCGAAGGCTCCGGCGAGAATCTGCGGTCGGTCAGCCTGCCGCTGTTCGCGCGGTTCGCCGAGCTGGTCGGCGCGGCGGCGGGATCGAGCGCGATCGACCCGCGCCACCGTGCGATCGCCCTGTGGGCCAATGTGCACGGAATCGCCACCGCGCGGGCCAATCGCAGCCTGCGTTTGGTCGATCCGGAAGCGGACGCCGCGGCTCTGGTGGCCAGGGCACTGGCCGTGCACCTGGCCTGAGGTTCCCGGCGGCTCAGGCTCGCAGCCGCGCCACCGCGTCGACGAAGCGGTCGAGTTCGTCGAAACCGACGAAGCAGTGCGGCGAGGCGCGCACGACGGAGGCGAGGCCGCGGCCGGTCATGTCGAGCAGGGTGGAACTCGCGTGACTGACCGTGACGGTGATGTCCTGCGCCAGCAGCCGGTCGCGCACCGCGACGGGCTCCACGCCGTCGACGGTGAACGACACGATGCCGCTGTGCCGGATGCCGAGATCGCGCACGGTGACGCCGGGAATCTCCGGCAGCGCCTTGCGCAGGTGCTCGGCGCGGGCCGCGATCGCGGCGTAGACGTTCTCCGGGCCCAGCTCGAGCAGATAGCGCACGGCGGCGCCGAGGCCGAGGCGGGCGGCGACGTCGCATTCCCAGAACTCGAAGCGACTGGCGTCCGGCGCGAGCCGGTAGTCGTGCGGGCCGGTCCATTCCGCGCTGTGCAGGTCGAGCCGTCCTGGTTGCATCGAACGCGCCAACTCCGGCCGCACATACAGGAAACCGGTGCCGCGCGGGCCACGCAGCCACTTGCGGCCCGTGGCCGACAGGGCGTCCACACCCAGCTCGGCCACGTCCAAGGGCAGCTGCCCGGCGGACTGACAGGCGTCCAGCAGCACCAGCGAGCCGACCGAGTGCGCGATCCTGGTCGCCTCGGCGGCCGGGTTGACCAGTCCGCCGTTGGTCGGCGCGTGCAGCACCGAGACCAGCTTGACCCGTTCGTCGACCAGCGCGGCCATGGCGTCGAGGTCGATCTGCCCGCTGCCGTCGCTGGGGATCCTCTCCACCGTGGCGCCGGTGGCGCGGGCGCGCTGCAGGGCGGCGATGGCATTGCTGGCGTAGTCCGCCTCGGAGACCAGGATGCGGTCGCCCGGCGCGAGCGGGACCGAGTAGAAGAAGTCCGCCCAGGACCGGGTGGCGCTGTCGCTGAGCGCGATGCTCTCCGGCTCGGCGTTGATCAGCGCACCGATCGCGGTCTTGACGTCGGCGAGGTCGTCGAGCCGCTCGTTCGCGGCGCGGTAGCCACCGATCTCCGCTTCGCGCCGCAGATGCGCGACGACGGTGTCGGTGACGACCCGAGGCGGCAGCGACGATCCGGCGCTGTCGAGGAAAACGGGTCCGGGTTCCGGCCCGGATGAGCATCCGGGAGTGTCGGCTCGTACGCGGGCGTCATCCAGCATGGAGCCGACCTTATCGGGTGAATTGTTCGGCTTCATGTCGGTTTCTTGTCGGTCGCCATGGCTACGCTGGATGGATCGCCGCATCGGAATTCCGGCCGGGGAGTGGAATACCACCGCGCCGAATGGCGATAACCAAGAACAGCGGACAACGTCCCGACGCCCACTGGAGGTTGGCATGGCGGTCACGCTCGAGAGTCCTGAGTCGGCCGGTTGTGCCACCGAGCAGGGGGAACTGTCCTCCCGCGCGGCGGCGGAAGCCTATATCGGCGGAGTGTGCTTCAAGCTCGGGCCACCCGCGCTGATCGGCGCCGAACTCGAATGGCTCACGGTGCAGGGTGAGTGTTCGGCGTCGGGTCCTTCGGCGGCTCCCCGCCCCCAGCTGTCCGCGTTGGCGGACGCACTCGGACCGTACGCACCACGGTCCATCGCCCCCGATTCGCAGGCGCTCACGTTGCCCGGGGGCAGCCGGGTCACTCTGGAACCCGGGGGTCAGATCGAACTCTCCAGCGCTCCCTACGACGCTGCCGCCCAGCTGTGTGATCGCCTGGGCGACGATGCCCGCCTGTTGCGGAAACTTCTCCAATCCCGGTCCATCCGCACCGTTTCCGTCGCCGCCGACGCGGACCGCCGTCCCAAACGCTTGCTTCAGCTGCCGCGCTATCGCGCGATGGAGCGCTCCTTCAGCGGCATCGGGCCGTTCGGCAAGCTGATGATGTGCAATACCGCGGCCACCCAGGTCAGCGTCGACGCGGGCGCCGATCGCGCGGAGGTCACCGCGCGGTGGACCGCCCTGTACGCCGTCGGCCCCGCGCTGCTGGCCGCCTTCGCCTGTTCACCCGCCCTGCGTGGCGCGCCGCCGGGGACGTGGGCCTCCCAGCGCATGCGAGCCTGGCTGCGGCTGGACAACACGCGCACCCGTCCGCCGGTGCTGGACTGGACCGACCCGGTGGCCGCGTACGGCAGATGGGCGCTGGACGTGCCGCTGCTGTGCGTGCGCGGGCCCGGCGGCGAAGGGGAATGCGGCGACGGCGCGGAGTGGTCGGCGCCGCCGGGGGCCACCTTCGCGGACTGGCTGTGCGGCGCGCTGGACGACGAGGTGGGCCGCCGCCCCGATACCGGCGATCTCGACTACCACCTCACCACGCTGTTTCCGCCGGTGCGCGCGTCCGGCCACCTCGAGGTCCGCTACATCGACGCGCAGCCCGGTGACGCGTGGACCGTTCCGGTGCAGGTGTTCGACGCGCTCATGTCCAGCCCCTCGGTGGTCGCGGAGGCGACCTCGATCGCGGCGCCGCAGGCCGGGCGCTGGGTCGATGCCGCCCGCTACGGATTGGCCGATCCGGACATCCGGGCCTGCGCCGTCGCGCTGCTGCGCCTCGCGGCCGAGCACACCGCGACCGACGAGGCGGCGCGCGCCGTCGCATCCGCCGCCGAACGATGTCGCCGTGGTCGCACGCCGACCGAGGACACCACCGAGCACGACCTCGATCCGCAGCCTCCGGAGGCCGTCACGTGACCAGCGTGAAGCCGCGCTTTCCCGATGGCGACCCGGTCCACCGGACCGGCGTGCGCCCCATCGGCGGCCGCACCGAAGCCGGCCGCGCCGACGCCGATCAGCACGAATCTCGGAGACGTTTCCCGTGACCACTTTCCATCCCGCCCCCACCGACAACTCCGGCACCGAACAGCTCAGGGACCGGATCGCCGACGTTCTCACCCGCGCCAGGCAGCGAACTCTCACGCTGACCGACTGCCTCGACGAAGCCGAACTCGTGGCCCAGCATTCCCGGCTGATGAGCCCACTGGTGTGGGATCTGGCGCACATCGGCAATCAGGAGGAACTCTGGCTCGTGCGCGACGTCGGCGGACGCGAACCGGTGCGTTCCGACATCGACGAACTCTACGACGCCTTCAAACACGCTCGCGCGAACCGGCCCGCGCTGCCACTGCTCGATCCCGCCCAGGCGCGCGACTATGTCGGCACCGTGCGCGACAAGGTCTTCGACGTGCTCGAGCGCAGCGACCTGCGCGGCCGTCCGCTCATCGACGGCGGATTCGCCTTCGGCATGATCGCCCAGCACGAGCAGCAGCACGACGAGACCATGCTGGCCACCCACCAGTTGCGCACGGGCGCCGCCGTGCTCTCCGCGGCGGACGCGCCGTCCGCCGCGGCGACGGTCGGCGGGGAAGTCGTCATCCCGGCGGGGGAGTTCACCATGGGCACCTCGACCGACCCGTGGGCGCTGGACAACGAGCGCCCCGCCCATCCGGTCCAGGTGGCCGGTTTCGCGATCGACGCCGCGCCGGTGACCAATGAGCAGTACCTCGCCTTCGTCGACGACGGCGGCTACGAGCGCCCCGAACTCTGGTCCGAGCGCGGCTGGGCGCATCGCGTCGAGGCGGGTCTGGTCGCGCCGCAGTTCTGGGAGCGCGATCCGTCGGGGCGCTGGTGGCGGCGGGTTTTCGGGGTGATGACCCCGCTGCGTCCTCGGCAGCCGGTCGTGCACGTGTGCTGGTTCGAGGCCGAGGCCTACGCGAACTGGGCGGGCAAGCGCCTGCCCACCGAAGCGGAATGGGAGAAGGCGGCCAGATTCGATCCGGCCACCGGCGCGTCGCGCCGATTCCCTTGGGGCGACGCCGATCCCGATGACGCCACCGCGAACCTGGGGCAGCGGCACCTGGAACCCGCCGAGGTCGGCGCCTATCCGGCCGGTGCGTCGCCCGCGGGCGTGCACCAGCTGATCGGGGACGTGTGGGAATGGACCGCTTCGGGTTTCGAGGCCTACCCGGGGTTCCGCGCGTTCCCGTACCGGGAGTACTCCGAGGTGTTCTTCGGCGGTGACTACCGCGTGTTGCGCGGCGGTTCGTTCGGCACCGATCCGGTGGCCTGCCGCGGCACCTTCCGCAACTGGGACCACCCCATCCGCCGCCAGATCTTCGCCGGATTCCGCCTGGCGCGCGATCTGCGACCGGGAGAAGGGGAGTGAGCGACGCCGGTCGCGCCGGGCGATGGTGCGTGGTGGTCGGCCCGCGCCCGGCGACGGCGGGTGCGGATGTGTAGACACCTGGGTTACGTCGGCCCTCCGGTGCGGGTGGGTGACATGGTGACCCTCGGTTCCCATTCACTGCGCACCCAGGCGTGGGCGCCGCGCGACATGCGGCACGGCGGCACCATCAACGCCGACGGTTTCGGCGTCGCCTGGTGGCGCGGCTCGGAACACGACACGGTCACCGCCAGCCGTTACCGCAACGCCGCGCCGATCTGGACCGACCCGGCCGTGGAGGAGGTACTGCCGCAACTGGAGTCGGCCGCGGTGCTGGCGGCGGTGCGCTCGGCCACGGTCGGCATGCCGGTCGAGCGATCGGCGTGCGCGCCGTTCACCCGGGACCGCTGGGCGTTCAGCCACAACGGCGTGGTGCCCGACTGGCGGCGCACCCTCACCGGCGTGGCGGCCGAGTTCGCCGTGGTTGCGACCGAACTCGGCGCCGCGGACCTGTTCACTCCGGCGCGGCTGCTGGAGGCGGAATCGGCCACCGACGCGGCCACGCTCTGGGTGCTGCTGTGCGATCTGCTGTCCACCGGAGCACCCGACGGCGAGTGGTCGGCGGCTCCGGCGGCGCTGCGGCTGCTCGTGTCCGCGATCCTCGACCGGGAGCCGCAAGCGCGCCTGAACCTCCTGCTCTCCGATGGTGCGCGACTGTGGGCGACCACCTGCCACCACTCTTTGTCGGTGCTGGTCACCGATGATTTCGCCCTGGTGTCCTCCGAACCGTTCGACGACGACCCCCGCTGGCAGTCGATCCCGGACCGCAGCCTGGTGAGCGCCAAGCCCGGTGCGCTGTCCGTCGACCCCCTCCTCTGAAAGGCCGGTGCCATGACCGCAGTCACGCTGGACATCCACCTGACCGAAGACGACCTGAACACCGCACTGCGCTCGGACGCCGAACTCGGCCTGACCTCGAACCCGAAATGGTTGCCGCCCAAGTGGTTCTACGACGCCAAGGGCAGCGAGCTGTTCGAGCGCATCACCGAGCTGCCCGAGTACTACCCGACGCGCACCGAGCGCGCGCTGCTCGAGCGGGTGGTCGACGAGATCGCCGACGCCGCCCAGGCCGAGGTGCTGGTCGAACTCGGCGCGGGCTCGGCGGCGAAGACCCGCCTGCTGCTGACCGCTCTGAGCGCGCGCGGTCCGTTGAAGAAGTATGTGCCGCAGGATGTCTCCTCCACGGCGCTGCGCGCGGCCGCCGATCAGGTCGCGGTCGAATTCCCCGGCCTCGGGGTGCACGGTGTGGTCAGCGATTTCACCGACACGCTGGACAATCTGCCGCGCGGCGGACGCCGGATGATCGCGTTCCTCGGCGGCACCATCGGCAACCTCGTCCCCGAGGAACGGGCGGAATTCCTCAGCAGGATCCACGACGTGCTCGAGCCGGGGGAGCAACTGCTGCTCGGCGCCGGGCTGGTCACCGACCCGGCGGTACTCGTTCCCGCCTACGACGACGCCGCTGGCGTCACGGCCGAGTTCAACCGGAACGTGCTGCATGTGCTGAACGCTCGCCTGCGCGCCGACTTCGCGCCGGAGAAATTCCGGCATGTCGCGGTCTGGGACGCCGAACGGGAGTGGATCGAAATGCGGCTGGAGGCGGGCGAGGACATGACCGTCACGGTCGGCGAACTCGGCCTCACCGTGCGCTTCGGCCGCGGCGAACAGATGCGCACCGAGATCTCCGCCAAGTTCCGGGTCGACGGCCTCGCGGCCGAACTCGCCGCCGCTGGCTTCGCCACCGGACACGTGTGGACCGATCCGGACGATCGCTTCGCACTGCTGCTCGCCGGGCGGCGCTGACCGCGGACCTCCCGGCGGCGCTCACCACGATGGAGCGCCGCCGACCACCGCGCCGAGCCACTCGACCAGCGGCCGCATCGTCTCCCAGGCGGCGCGCACCTCCTTCGCGGTGCGCGGCGTGTCCAGCCAGGCGGGCGCGCCGAATTCCCGGCCGCACGTGATGGACTTGTGCCGCAGCAGGTCGATGCGGGGGTGGTCGGCGTCGTATCCCTTGGGTTTGGTCTTCAGCTTCTCGCCGCCGATCGTGAAGCCCGCGTCGGTGAGGTCCGCCAGGATCGCCGCCAGCTCGGGTCCGCGCACCTCGTCATCGATGGTGGCGCGCAGCTGCGCGAGTTGCTCGGGCGAGCCCTGGTAGAAGCCGCCGCCGACGAACAGGCCCGCGGCGTTGATCTGGACGTACCAGCCGACTCCCGCCGCGGCGCGCACCACGGCGCCCTGCGCGGTCTTGTACGGGGATTTGTCCTTGGCGAAGCGCACGTCGCGGTAGGGCCGGAAGACCTTGGCCGTCCCGAAGTCCTGCTCCAGCTCCGCGACGAGCGCCTTCATGGGCGCGAGCACCGATTCGTCGTAGATCTTCTTGTGCGCGGTCCAGAACGCCTTGGAGTTGTCGGCTTCCAGGTCCTCGTAGAAGTCCAGCCCAGCCAGCGGAAAACCCGCGAATCCGGTCATGCCCGCACACCCGCCGCGCTGATGTCACCCGATTGACGCATACCGAAAACCTACGTGGTGATGTCTCCGCCGAACACCGCGAATCCCACGATGAGGCCGATCACCATCCCGACGGCCGCCGCGATCGCTGCCCATTTGCCGAGCGATTCGCCCTTGTTGCGTCCGATCAACCCGAGGATTATCCCGACCGGACCGAACAGGATCGGGCAGAACAGCACCGCGGTGATCGCGCAGACGAATCCGATGATCGAGTACACCTGGCTGCCCGGCTGCTTCGGCGGGGTGCCGTAGGGCTCGTATCCCTGCGGCGGATAGGGCGGGTACCCGTACTGCGGCTGCTGTGGGCCGGACGCCGGATAGCCGTAGCCACCACCCGGCGGGTACTGCGGCTGCCCGGTCGGTGGATACGGCTGCTGATAGGGATACTGCTGCTGGAACTCGCCGGGCTGCCCGGTCGGCGGATAGGGCGGTTGTCCGCCCGACCCGTACTCCGCGTGCTCGTCCGGCGTGAACCGGTTCGTCGGTTCGTCGGCCGGCGACTGCGGCTCGAAAGCCGACGAGGGCGTCCCGGGCGCGGCGGGCTCGGCGCCCCACGACTGCTGTTCACCACCGCCGTTGGCGCCCCACGGGCGGGGTTCGGCGGGTTGGCCGCTGGGCTCGGCGCCCCACTGGCCGCCCAGCGGTCCGGTGGACGCCGGGCCGCCGGACTGCCACCATTGATCGGCCGCGCCCGGCTCGTGCTCCTGCGGTCGCGCGGCGGCGGGATCGTGCTCGGTGGGCTGCCCGGCGCCGGTCGCGGGCTCGGCGGGCTTGTCACCGGAGGTCTCCCTGGTCGGCTCCGATGACGACGCCGGCGGCCGCTGCTCGTCGTCGGTGTGGTCCGGATCCTTCGGCGTGCTCATCGCACCCTCCTCGTGTCGTCCCGGTCACGCAACCTATGCCTACCACGGCGAACGCCCGGCCATAGCCGATTGCTACAGGCGCGTCGGGAACGGAGCAGGCTCAGAGGTCATCGTCGTCGACGATCTCGATCGCGGCCACCTCGGCGGACCGGTCGTCCGCTTGGTCCTCGGCGCGCGTGTCACGGGCCGTCCACTCCTGATCCAGCTCATCCTCGATGCCGATCGCGCCGTCGTCCTCGTCCTCGTGGTAGCGAATGCGCAGGTCGTCGGGCGGATCCTCGATGTTGCGCCGGTACTCGCGGATCTCGTCGTCCTGGTCGTCGTCGCCCATGTCGGTCTCCAACGGGTCACGGTTCATACCCTCGGTATCCCCATTGCTCGCCTGGGCTAACGCGGCCACGAAAACGGCGGCCCCGGCCGAAGCCGGAGCCGCCGTTCGCGCGCTAGGAGTCCTATGCGTTGCCGTTGAAAAGACCGGTCACCGAGCCGTTTTCGAAGACCTCGCGGATGGTGCGGGCCAGCAGCGGCGCGATGGAGAGCACGGTCAGCTGCGGGAACTTCTTCTCCTCGGTCAGCGGCAGGGTGTTGGTCACCACGACCTCCTTGGCGCCGCAGTTGGCGAGGCGCTCGGCGGCCGGCTCGCTCAGCACGCCGTGGGTCGCGGCGATGACCACGTCACCCGCGCCCGCGTCCTTGAGCACCTTGACCGCGCCCGCGATGGTGCCGCCGGTGTCGATCATGTCGTCGATCAGGATGCAGGTGCGGCCCTCGACCTCGCCGACCACGCGGTTGGACTTGACCTGGTTGGGCACCAGCGGGTCGCGGGTCTTGTGGATGAAGGCCAGCGGCGAGCCGCCCAGCGAGTCGGCCCACTTCTCGGCGACGCGCACCCGGCCGGAGTCGGGGGAGACGACGGTGATGTGCTCGAGGCTGTAGTTGGTGCGGACGTACTCCGCCAGCTGCACCTGCGCGTGCATGTGGTCGACCGGGCCGTCGAAGAAGCCCTGGATCTGGTCGGTGTGCAGGTCGACGGTGATGATCCGGTTGGCGCCCGCGGTCTTCAGCAGGTCGGCGACCAGTCGGGCCGAGATGGGTTCGCGGCCGCGGTGCTTCTTGTCCTGGCGGGCGTACGGGTAGAACGGCAGCACCGCGGTGATCCGCTTGGCCGAGCCGCGCTTGAGCGCGTCGATCATGATGAGCTGTTCCATCAGCCACTGGTTCAGCGGAGCGGGGAAGCTCTGCAGGACGAAGGCGTCGGAGCCGCGCACCGACTCCTCGAACCGGACGAAGATCTCGCCGTTGGCGAAGTCTCGCGCGACCTGCGGGGTGACGTGGACGTCGAGTTCCTTGGCGACCTGCTCGGCCAGCTCAGGATGGGCGCGTCCCGAGAAGAGCATCAGGTTCTTCTGGTTGTCGATCCATGACGCGGTCACTGCTGATTGCCATCCTTTTGCTCTATTGCCTGACCCGACATCTCCTTGGCCGCGATGGCTTCCGCCGCCGCGCGCGCCGCGTCCGTCCCTGGACGGTGTCGCTGCACCCAGCCCTCGATGTTCTTCTGCGGTCCACCGGACACCGCGAGAGCTCCGGGCGGAACGTTTCTGCGCAGTACAGTACCCGCCGCCGTATAGGCCCCGTCACCCACCGTCACCGGCGCGACGAACATGGTGTCGCTGCCGGTGCGCACGTGCGACCCGACTACGGTGTGGTGCTTGCTGACGCCGTCGTAGTTGACGAAGACGCTGGACGCGCCGATGTTGCTGTACTCGCCGATGGTGGCGTCGCCGACGTAGGTCAGGTGCGGGACCTTCGAATGCGCGCCGATCGAGGCGTTCTTGGTCTCGACGAACGCGCCGAGCTTGCCCGCGTCGCCCACGATGGTGCCGGGACGCAGGTAGGCGAACGGGCCGATGGTGGCCTTCGGGCCGATGGTGGCGCCCTCGCCGTGGGTGCGGACGACCTTCGCCCCGTCGCCGACGATCACGTCGGTGAGCGTGCTGTCCGGCCCGACCTCCGCGTCCTCGCCGACAACCGTGTTGCCGAGCAGCTGCACGCCGGGCCGGATCACCGCGTCCCTTCCGATGCGCACGCTGGCGTCCACCCAGGTGGAAGCCGGATCCATGATCGTGATGCCCGCGCGCATGTGACGTTCCAGGATGTAGCGGTTGAGCGTGCGTGCCGCCGAGGCCAGCTGCACCCGGTCGTTGACCCCGGTGACCTTGGCCGCGTCGACCAAGCGCGCGCCGTGCACGGGGTGACCGGCTTCCCTGGCCAGGCGCAGCACGTCGGTCAGGTACAGCTCGTGCTGGGCGTTGGCGGTGGAAAGGCGGCTGATCATGGTGCGCAGCACCGCGGCGTCGAACGCGTACACGCCGGAATTGACCTCGGTGATCGCGGCCTGTTCCGGGGTGGCGTCGGCGTGCTCGACGATCTCGGCGAGCTGGCCTTCCGCGTCGCGGACGATGCGGCCGTAGCCGTTGGGGTCCGGCGGCACGAAGGTCAGCACGGTGACCGCGGGGCGTTCGGCGTAGCTGCGGTGCTCGTCGAGCAGCGCGGCCAAGGTGTGCCCGTCCAGCAGCGGCACGTCGGCGGAGGTGACCAGCACGTCGCCGGTGAAGCCCACCGGAAGGGCGGCCAGCGCGCACTGCACCGCGTGACCCGTGCCGAGCTGCTGTTCCTGGATCGCCGGGGTGATCTCCCTGGCGAGGTCGTCGGCCACCGCGGCCACCGCCGCGCCGACCTGTTCGCGATCGTGCCCCACCACGGTGATGAGGTACGCGGGGTCGATCTCGTTCGCCGCATGCAGCGCGTGCGCGAGCATGCTCCGTCCGGCCAGCGAATGCAGGACCTTGGGGGTCTTCGACCGCATTCGTGTCCCGGCACCGGCTGCGAGAACGACGACGGCGGTCTGCTGTGGCATGGATCTCCCTCGGCTGCCTGTCCTCGTGCTGGGCGTCGTCGTGCTTGGTCAGCGATGTGCGGGCCAACGATAAGTCATCGTGCTCTCGAGCTCCGCCGCCAGGACTCGAACCTGAACTCTCTGAACCAAAATCAGATGTGCTGCCATTACACCACGGCGGATTGCCACATCGGCGGTTGGCGAAACCCCCGCCGGTGTGCCACGGCACGGGATGAATCCTCGCATACTCGGCCGCCTCCCCGCGAATTGTTCTCCGCGTCGCATCTGGTATTCGCGCCCGACCAGCGGAGGAGCGCCGGCGTCCTCCGACCGGGCAGCTCGGATCGCGGATCGCCGGAGACCGCCGACTCCGGCGGAGCTCGCCCCACGCTGGTCGGTCGCCGCAGCCGCCGGCCGAGCGCTGCCCGCCGAGCACTGCTTGCGGCGACCACAGCCGGGCGCTCGACGGCTGGATTCCGGCAATCAACCGATCCGTCAGGTGACCCCCTGATTCCGCTCGGACATGGGTAACTCACCGGAACGTCCGAAAGCCGAGCGGCACCTCACGCAGGGCCTGCACGCGAATCGCGCGCTCGCCACCTGGTACGGCCCGCAATACGCGGCGAGGCGGTCTGCCGGAATACACGGAGAGGCGGTCTGCGCGCAGAGGCGATCTGCGCGAGCCCCGGAGAGGCGGACCGCCGACCGGTCTGGGACAGTGGTATCCGAATGTCGGTGTCGTGCGTCGGAGCCGATGCGACGGCTGACTCGGCACGCACGAGGGCAATCCGCCGGGCCCCGGCTGCGACTGTCGGCTCGGAGGGACCGTCGCGGCACTCACAACCGGCAACAACGCGGGAAGGGCGGAGGAGCAGGGGTGTCTTCGGGTGAGTCGCATCGAGTGTCCCGGCCGCGGATGACCGGCACCCAGCGGCGTCAGCAGCTGATCGAGATCGGGCGCGCGCTGTTCGCCGAACGCGGTTACGACGCGACCTCCATCGAGGAGATCGCGCAACGCGCCCAGGTCTCCAAACCCGTGGTGTACGAACACTTCGGCGGCAAAGAAGGGCTGTACGCGGTCGTCGTCGATCGGGAGATGTCCATGCTGCTGGACATGATCACCTCCTCGCTCACCCGCAACCGCTCGCGCATCCGGCTCGAACAGGTCGCGCTGGCGCTGCTGACCTATATCGAAGAACGTACTGACGGGTTTCGAATTCTTGTGCGCGATCAGCCCGCCGCCGCCGCCGAGGGCAGGTACTCCAGTTTGCTCAACGAGGCGACCAATCAGGTGGCGCACATCCTGGCCGGGGATTTCGAGCGGCGCGGGTTCGACACCAGTCTGTCGACCTTGTACGCGCAGGCGCTCGTCGGGCAGGTCGCCACCGCCGCGACCTGGTGGCTGGACGAGCGCAAACCGTCGAAAGAGGTTGTGGCGGCCCACTTGGTGAACCTGTGCTGGAACGGGCTGAGCCATCTCGAGGCCGATCCGCAGCTGAGTTCGGAATGGCGCGCGGGCGCCGGTGAGTGACCCGGATTGTTAACCAGCAAATTGCGCGGCGGGTCTCGCCGAATGCTCGAATTGGCTGCCGGGCGCGCGCCTGGTGGTACGGTTCACCCATCCTTTGGGTGCTGTTCGGGCGGTAAGTCGGTCAACTTCGGGATGTCGGTCTACTTCAGGATGGCTGGTTTTTGGGATGACAGGCGGATCTGATGGCTAGGCAAGCGCGCGCGGAGATCACCCGCGACTCCGTCCTGGCAGGCGCTGCCGATGTCTTTCTGCGCTTGGGGTATGCGAACGCGAGCCTGAGCGAGATCATCGCGCAGTCCAACGTGACCAAGGGCGCCTTGTATTTTCACTTCGGCTCCAAGGAAGAGCTGGCGCGCGCCGTGGTCGACCAGGGCAACGAGCGGCTCACCAGCTCGTGTCAGGGCTTCTTCGATCCCAGGGTGCCCGCGCTGGAGGCGTGCATCGGCATCACCTATGTCGTCGCCGATCTATCGATGAACGACCCGATGGTCGGCGCGATGCTGAAGCTCAACCACCAGATCGGCGACTACCGCGGCGCCCAAGGCGACAACATCGCCAAGAACTGGGGCGACACCTACCGGCTGCTCGCCGAGCGGGCTATCGCCCAGGGCGACCTGATCGCCGACCTGGACGCGGAGGTCATCGGCCTGCTGTGGCAGGAGATGGCCGCGGGCGTGCACATCATCGCCGTCGGCACCGAATCCATCGACCAGATGGCGGTCCGGATGGAACGCGCCTGGTACTTCCTGCTCCCGGCCATCGTTCCGGCCGAAAAACTGTCGTACTTCCGGGAATTCGCGGCAAGGCGGTTGCGGCGCTACGTGCCGTGATATTGGCCGCGACTTCGTCGCGGCGTGTTCGCGGCCCCTTTGTGGCTCGCGTCCGAGCGACCGCCGCTGGCGACTGCGTCGCGGACGCGGCGGCCACTC
>NZ_JBIRYN010000011.1:0-186581 GCF_044389845.1 Nocardia sp. NPDC019323 | reverse complement strand
GGTAAGGTCACGCCGAAGGGTGAGACCGAGCTGACGCCCGAAGAGCGGCTGTTGCGGGCGATCTTCGGGGAGAAGGCCCGTGAGGTGCGTGACACCTCGTTGAAGGTGCCGCACGGTGAGTCCGGCAAGGTGATCGGTATCCGGGTGTTCTCCCGGGAGGACGACGACGATCTGCCGCCGGGTGTCAACGAGCTGGTTCGGGTGTATGTGGCGCAGAAGCGCAAGATCCAGGACGGTGACAAGCTCGCGGGCCGTCACGGCAACAAGGGTGTCATCGGCAAGATCCTGCCGACCGAGGACATGCCGTTCCTGCCGGACGGTACCCCGGTCGACATCATCCTCAACACCCACGGTGTGCCGCGTCGTATGAACATCGGCCAGATCCTGGAAACCCATTTGGGCTGGATCGGCAAAGCCGGCTGGAACATTCAGCTGGCGGACGGGGTTCGTCCGGACTGGGCGAAGCGATTGCCCGACGAATTGCTCTCGGCGGCACCGGATACCAACTTGGCGGCGCCGGTTTTCGACGGCGCCCGCGAGGAAGAACTCGCCGGATTGCTCGCCTCGACCTTGCCCAACCGCGACGGTGAGGTATTGGTCGGCGCGGATGGTAAAGCGACCTTGTTCGACGGTCGTTCGGGTGAGCCGTTCCCGTACCCGGTGGCGGTGGGTTACATGTACATCCTGAAGCTGCACCACCTGGTGGACGACAAGATCCACGCGCGCTCGACCGGCCCGTACTCGATGATCACCCAGCAGCCGCTGGGCGGTAAGGCGCAGTTCGGTGGCCAGCGTTTCGGTGAGATGGAGTGCTGGGCCATGCAGGCCTACGGCGCGGCCTACACCCTGCAGGAACTGCTGACCATCAAGTCCGACGACGTGGTCGGTCGCGTGAAGGTCTACGAAGCGATCGTCAAGGGCGAGAACATCCCGGCGCCGGGCATTCCGGAATCGTTCAAGGTCCTGCTCAAGGAACTCCAGTCGCTGTGCCTCAACGTCGAAGTGCTGTCCGCGGGGTCGGCCATCGAATTCCAGCACGGCGACGACGAGGTGGATCGCACCGCCGCCAATCTGGGCATCTCGCTGTCGGGCAGTGAATCCGCGTCGGTGGAAGATCTGTCGAGCTGATCGGGACCGCCGTACTGTGCTGAGCACGCCGCGCACGGATCTGTCAGAAGATCCGTGCGCGGCGCGCTAGACACTCACGGCCTTCTTCGACGGCGTCTGCACGACACCGACCAGATCCGAGTTGCCCATGTTGTAGTGATTGCGCTTCACCTGGTCGCTGGAATTGCCTTCGATGGTGGTGATCGTGTTGCCGTTGACGGATTCCACGATGCCGACGTGGTCCGGGTTGCCGTCGTTGTTCCAGTCGAAGATGACCATGTCGCCGGGTTGGGCTTTCGAGGTGGACCGCTGCAGTCCAAGCTTCTTCGCATCGGACCAGATGGCCGACACCAGATTCTTGTTGGTCCAGTTGACTTTATACCCGGCCTTCTTCCACACCCAGGTGGCGAACGAGGCGCACCAAGCGTCGTCGATGTTGTAGGGCCGGTCGACGTGGTTCGTGCCGTTCTCCCGCACGCCCAGTTCATTGCGCGCCATCTTCAGGATGTCGTCCACGGTGCCGTCGCCGGTCGCATAGGTCGCGGTGCTCGCGGGCACCGAGCTACCACCCCTCGACCACGGAGTGGACAGGGTCCGGCCTGGTTGGTGACTCGTTCGGCTCTGGTAGTACGGACGGGAGGCGTCGATGCCGTTGGCCTGGTTCTGGATCTGCCCGTAGGTGTCCGCCACCGCGTCGTGCACGTCGTCGACGGCCTGCAGGACGTATCGCATCGCGCGACTCTCCTCATCCGCCGTCAGCGGCAGGTACGCGCCCTCCTTGTCCGTGCGTTCCCTGATGCTGCGCAGGTTGCCATCGAGTTCGCCGACCCGTTCCTTGATCGACTTATAGGTGGCATTCGTCAAATCGAAGGTTTTGAAAGCGGCGTCCTTGACGTTGCGACCCTGCTGATCCATCTCCTTCTTCTTGGTGTCGATTTCGCCCTTGCGCGCGCTGTAGTTGTCGATCAGCACCGACTCGCCCGGAGGTTCTTCGAGGCCGTCGTCACTGAGCAACTTCTGCTTGTCCAGCCAGGCCAGCAGATCCGGCTGCTGGGAACCCTGCCCGGAGGCGAACAGCAGAATCGAGGTCTCGATGAATTCCTGCGCCGCTTGGATCAGGGATTTCAGGCCACCGCTGGCGATACGGGGAACGTACAGACCTTCGACGAACCCGATCAGCTCGGCACGGGTGGTCGTCATGTGCACCCCCTTCCTCCGGCCAAGGCACACATGCCAAAAGGCGCAACGAGCATTATCCGTACCTCACTCGGCCGATGCCGCCGGACGCTGTGGCGGCAGACGCAGCTGTAATGCCGAGTATCGGGCATTCCCGGCATTGGCAACTGTCCGCCCCATCCGCATCGGGTCGGTGTGCCGCCGACCAGCTCCCGCGAAGCGCACTGCGCCGCGGCGAATTCAGAGGGTGAGGCGCACCATGTCCGCCGTGCGCGCCAAGCCGGGAAACGCCTGCGGAGTGGACCTCGGATGCAGCGCGTGCACCGCGAGCCGGAACATGACCGCGCGCAACAACATCTGCGGCCATTCCGGCAGGTCCGCCCAGCGATCGAGCAACCCGTCGTCCGCGCCGCCCCAGGCCAGCGCGTCCACCACGATCACCGCCGCCGCCCACGGCACCGGCCGCCAGTAGGGGGTGATGTCGGTGAGCCCGGGGGTTTGCGCGCCCGCGAACAACACGGTGCCGAACAGATCGCCGTGCACCAGCTGTGGCGGCGACTGCACCGGTTTGCGGAGGGTGGCCAGTTGGCCGATCAGTTCGATGCTGCGCCGCCCGTCCGGGGAGGTCGACAGCGACGCGCCGCCCGCGCGCAGGCTGCGCAGCGGCACCGGCTCCCAGGCGGCGCGATCGGCCGCGACGAACACGTCGATGTCCACCCACGGCACCACCGGTGGCTGAGCGAGGAAACGCGGGCGCTCCAGATCCGCCGTCGCCTTGTGCAGGCGCAGCGACACCGACACCACCTCGTCATGCCGCGGTTCCGGCATACCCTCCAGATAGGTGTCCGCGCGCCAGCCCGACACCACGTACCTGCCGTCGGTCGCCCGCACCGGACGTGCCAGCCGCAGCCCGTCCACCCGCAACGCCTCTCGGACCTTCGCCGACCACGCCGCGCGCGCGTGATCGGTGACCGGACTGAGCACCACATCGCCCAAGCGCCAGCCGCCTTCCCAGTCGCCGAGCGCAACCGGGGTCACTTCGCGCAGACCGAACGTGGCACGCACATGCTCGGGAGGTTCCACAGAAGTCACGGCCGTACCGTACGTGGTGTCGGTTTTGGCGCGCCTCCGGCGCGCCGTGTTGTTTGGCAGCATGCTCGGTCTCGCTTCGCTCGAGACCGGGAGCTGGGCTCAGCCGGGCGCGTTGGCATTCCAACTCGCGACTCGGCCCTTGGCACCCGAAATTCGACTGCCGTCATTCCACCAAGCGCGCGAGGATTCGGGTTCACGAGAGCCCGCTCAACTTCGTCCGCCTGGATCTGGGCATCGTGTTGCGCGATCGCGAGCCGCCGTCTACACCCCGGCTGACGGCGAGGCGTAGGCGTTCTACCCGCTCAGTACACCGGCAGTGACTTGTCCACCTGGTTCGCCCAGGCGATCACGCCGCCTTGCAGGTGGGTGGCGTCGGAGAAGCCCGCGCGTTTGAGGGCGGCCAGGGCTTCGGCGGAGCGCACGCCGGTCTTGCAGTGCAGCACGATGGGGCGGTTCTGGGGCAGTTCGGCCAGCGCCTCGCCGGACAGGATGCGGTCCTTGGGGATGAGCTTCGCGCCCTCGATGTGCACGATGTCCCACTCGACCGGCTCCCGCACATCGATCAGCTCGATGTCCTTACCCGACGCCAGCAGCTCCTCGAGCTCGCGTGCGGTGATGGTAGACCCGGCCGCGGCCGCTTGGCCCTCATCCGACACCACGCCGCAGAACGCCTCGTAGTCGATCAGCTCGGTGATCGGCTGACGCTCCGGATCTCGGCGCAGCTTGATGGTGCGGTAGTTCATGTCGAGTGCGTCGTACACCATCAGACGGCCCAGCAGCGGCTCACCGATGCCGGTGATCAGCTTGATCGCCTCGGTGACCATCACCGACCCGATGGACGCGCACAGCACACCGAGCACGCCGCCCTCCGCGCAGGAGGGGACCATGCCGGGCGGCGGGGCCTCCGGGTAGAGGTCGCGGTAGTTGATACCGCGCCCGTCCGGCGCGTCCTCCCAGAACACCGAGACTTGGCCCTCGAAGCGATAGATCGAGCCCCACACATACGGCTTGCGCGCGAGCACCGCGGCATCGTTGACCAGGTAGCGGGTGGCGAAGTTGTCGGTGCCGTCGACGATCAGGTCGTACTGTTCGAACAGCTGCACCGCGTTCTCCGGCTCCAGCCGGATCTTGTGCAACCGGACATCGATGCCGGAGTTGATCTCCAGGATCGAGTCGCGCGCGCTGTCGGCCTTGGAGCGGCCGATGTCGGACTCGCCGTGGATGATCTGGCGCTGCAGGTTCGACGCGTCGACCTCGTCGAACTCGACGATGCCCAGCGTGCCGACACCGGCGGCGGCCAGGTACAGCAGAGCGGGCGAGCCGAGGCCACCCGCGCCGATCACCAGTACCTTGGCGTTCTTCAGACGTTTCTGCCCGTCCACGCCCAGATCGGGGATGATCAGGTGTCGGCTGTAGCGGGCTACCTCATCCCTGGTCAGTTCCGCGGCCGGCTCGACAAGTGGCGGCAGGGACTTGGGTGATGACACGTCCAGGACTCCTCGAATCGCTCGGCCGATCGCTGCGGCGGTATGACGCCCGCGGCGGGTTGGTTCAACAGTGCAACACCGACGACCGGGCAGTTCTTCCCGCCCATCGTTCCGTATACCCGGCCCGGCGCGACAACCGCCCTCATCCCCTCGGATAGGGCCAGGGGTTGAAGCGGCAGCGTTTGCCGTCCATCGGGACCACGCCGTGCGGATCCAGCGCGGCGATGTCGTCGTTGCGGGTGCCGAAGGTCTGCTGCATCATCACCGGCGCGAGCCCGCCGTCGGTCTCGCACGCCTGATGCTGGTGGTAGCCGATGGCGTGGCCGACCTCGTGGTTGATCAGGTACTGCCGGTAGGACCCGATATCGCCTTCGAACGCCAGCGCGCCGCGCACCCACCTGACCTCCGACAGCACCACGCGGCGATCGTCGGCGTTGTAGCAGGAGGTATCGATCGGGATATCGAAACCGCATTCCTTGCGGCTGGTTTCTCGTGAGGTGAGCGAGACGCGGAAGTCCACGTCGCCCTGGTCGACCCGGCGGAAGGCGAACTTGGGGTCGTGGGTCCAGCTCTTCGGGTTGGCCAGCGTGGCATCGATCATCTTGGCGACGGCCTCGTCTCCGCCCAAGCCGGAGGTGTCCACGCCGTTCTCGATCTCCACGGTGTAGCGGAAGGCGGTCGCGGTTCCGGTGCCGATCTGGGCGGTCGTGCCGGGCACCACGTGCCAGACGCCCGCGCCGGATTCGGCGAAGGCGCCGCCTTCGGGCAGGGCGCCGGTGGGGAGATCGGTGGGAAAGTGCCCGTCACCGGGTGGGGCGCCGATGATGCCCGCGGTGGCGGTGGCCGGGCTGAGCCGCCCGAGCCCGGGGTCGGAGCCCGCGGCGTTGATCTCGTCGGCGGCGCGGATCGCGTCGACCACGACCAGAACGGTGATCACGACCAGGACCGGCAACGCATACGCCCGCCAGCCGTAGGTCGAGACGAATCGGCCGAGCGCGCTCTGCTTCTTGGCGTCCCGCTCGGGGCGCGTCCTGGTCCTGCCCTCGTCGGGAGCGGTGGGGTCCCAGCGGGCGCGCAGCGGCTGATGGGATCGCTCGGCCTTGTGCGAGTACATGCCGACCGGATCGTCGGCAGCATCCTGTTCGCCCTGCGTCGGGGTGGAATCGGGTTGCGGCGCGGGAGGTTCGGGCGCTTTGCCGCGCTTGCGTTCGCTCTTCTCGCGACCGGACGACCCGCCGCCCGCCCCGGACCGCTTGGCTGCGCCGGTCCGAGCCGCCCCACTGGATCGCGCCTCTGGCCAGGTTCTCGCCATGTGGTCCGACCCTACGGAACCGGGCTCGCCGGAGCCAGCCGGGCCGCGTGTACCGCGCCGCCCGGCGGGTGGTCTGTCCGGTCGGTCGGTCACGTTCACCAGCGTCTCACAGCGGCGAATCCCCACCTGCGGGCACACCGGCGGCTCCTCCGGTGCGACAATGTGTCCGCGGGTGGCACCAGTTGCCCGGCCCCGATCCGCGGGCAGGCGACAACCGGGTATCGTGCTTGAAATAACCCGGTGCACACCCCTTTGCCGGGGAATCGACTGGGAGAGCCGAAATGACTGACCTCGTGGACCGGATGACGTCCCGTAGATCGTCGTCCGAGGCCATGGCACCCGCCAAACGCGGTACCCGGCTTCCGCGCGACGAGCGACGTCAACAGCTACTCGCGGCGGCAAGCGAAGTCTTCGTGCAGCGCGGCTACCACGCCGCGGGCATGGACGAGATCTCGCAGTGCGCCGGAGTGAGCAAGCCGGTGCTGTACCAGCACTTCAGCAGCAAGCTGGAGCTGTACCTCGCGGTGCTGCAGAACTATGTCGACATGCTGGTCTCCAGTGTGCGCCAAGCGCTGCGCTCCACCACCGACAACAAGCAGCGCGTGCGCGCGGCGGTGCAGGCGTACTTCGATTTCGTGGACAACGAGATGCAGGGCTTCCGCCTGGTCTTCGAGTCCGACCTGACCAGCGAGCCGCAGGTGCAGCGCCGGGTCGAGCAGGCCACCGAGGCCTGCGTGGACGCGGTCTTCGACCTCGTCGCGCACGACTCGGGCCTCGACCCCTACCGGGCCCGCATCCTGGCCGTCGGCTTGGTCGGCGCGAGCCAGTTCACCGCGCGCTACTGGCTGGAGGCCGATCGGCCGATCCCGAAGGAAGAGGCGGTCGACACCACCGTCCAGCTCGCGTGGGGCGGCCTGAAGCACGTGCCGCTGCACCCGATCGACTGAGCGGGTCCGACGACGAACGAGCCCCTGTCCCCGATCGCTCGGGGCAGGGGCTCGCTGCGTGTGAAGCGGAAGTCAGACGGCGGCGAAACCGACGCGGCCGCCGGTGGTCGAGCCGATCTCGACGTAGGCGACCTTCGCGGCCTGGATCAGGAACTTGCGGCCTTTCTCATCGGTGAGCGTCAAGACGCCACCGTCGCCGCCGAGCGCACCGGACACCAGCGCCTCGACCTCTTCCTGGGTCTGCGCGCTGCTGATCACCAGCTCGCGCGGGCTATCCGAAATACCGATTTTGACCTCCACGGCCAACCTCCGAACCTGAGAGTCCTGTGCTGTCGATTCCAAGGCTAGTGGTGGCCGCCGGTGGCGCTCACTTGGGCTCGACGAGCTGGATCTCGAGTTCGATCTTCACGGTGTCGCTGAGCATGCCGGGCAGCGGGCCGCCGACGCCGAAGTCGGTGCGCTTGATCGTGCCGGTGGCGGAGAAGCCCGCGTGCCGGTCGCCGGTGGGACCGAAGTCCTGCACGCCGCCCCACTCGACTTCCAGTGTGACGGGCTTGGTGATCGCGCCGAGCGTGGCCTGCCCTCGGACCTCGAAGGTCTCGGCGACGACCACGGGATGGTCGGCGCGGAAGGTCAGCGTGGGGCGATTGGCGACGTCGAGGAAATCGGCGGTGCGGATGTGCGCGTCCCGGTCGGGGTTGCCGGTGTCGAAGGAGTCCAGGTAGATCGTCGCGCCGACGGTGGCGGCGCCCGATTCGTCGACCACGAATTCGGTCTCGAACCGGGTGAATCCGCCACGCACCTTGGAGATGCCGAGATGGCGAATGGTGAAGGCGACCGAGGAGTGCGCGGCGTCGAGGGCCCACGAACCGGATTTCAGCGTGGTGGATTCCGAGGTAGAAGTCATGCCTCCGACAATGGCCGGACCGCGGTCCGGTAGCCAGACCGCCGTTATCCTGGACCTGACAGGGCGAGGTTGATCGTCCCCGGACCCGGCACGATGGAAACCATGGCAAGCAATGGATTCGCGGAGTTCCTCATCGCCCGGCGCGCCGAGCTGCGGCCGTCGGATGTCGGCTTGCCCGAGGGCGGCCGCCGTAGGACGCCGGGGCTGCGGCGCGAGGAGGTCGCCGTCCGAGCGGGCGTCAGCGCCGACTATCTGGCCCGGCTGGAGCAGGGCCGCGACACCAACCCGTCGCTCGCGGTGATCGACGCGCTGGCCGACGCGCTGCTGCTGCGTGGCGACGACCGTCAGTACTTCGGCATGCTCGCGATGGCATCCGGCAACGAATCCCGATGCCCCGGAAGTGAATCCGCTCAGGAGCAGGTGGCTCCGACGATCGAAACGATCCTGCGGGCGTTGCAGCCGACGCCGGCGTTCGTGGTCGGCCGGAGGCTGAACGTGCTCGGCTGGAACCAGGCGTGGGCCGATTTCGTCGCTCCGCTGGGCCTGCTGGACGGACCGGATCAGCCCGATCTCGCCTGGTACATCTTCATGCATCCCGCCGCGCGGCGCGTCCTGCGCAACTGGGAGGAAGCCGCCGACACCTTCACGGCGGCACTCTGCCGCGCCAAGCTGCACTGGCCCGGAGACGACGCACTGCTCGAGACCATCGAAGCGCTGCGCGGGCTCCCCGATTTCGCCGACCGCTGGAAGCCGCATCGGGTGGGCGCACCCGGCTCCGGCACACTGCACCTCGACCATCCCGTGCACGGCTCGGTCGAGGTCCCGTTCGAGATGCTGGAAGCCGACCGCAGGGATCAGAGCGTCGTCGTCTGGTTGGTCGACCGGGCGAGCATCCACGCGCCCGGTTTGCGGCTGGTGCCCAACCGCGCGGCGAACGAATAGCTCAGATCCCGAGGACCGCCATGCGCTCGGCGTGACTGTCCTGCATGCGCTCGATCAGCGCGGCGATGCCGTTGAGGTCGCCGGTGGCGGTGAGCACCAGATCGGTGAGTTCGTCGCGCTGCGCCATGACGAACTGCGCCTGCGTGATGGCCTCGCCGAGCAGCCGCCTGCCCCAGAGCGTGAGCCGGTCGCGTTCGGAGCGGCTCTCGGTGACCGCCCGGCGCACCTCCTCGACGACGAACTCGGAGTGACTGGTCTCGGCGAGCACGTCGCGGACCACCGCGGCGACGTCCGGGGTCAGCGCGCCCGCGATCTCGGTGTAGAAGTCCGCGGCGATGCCGTCACCGACGTAGAACTTCACCATAGACTCGAGCCACGTCGAAGGGTCGGTGGACGCGTGGTAGTCGTCCAGCGCGCGCACGAACGGCGCCATCGCGTCGAAGACGTCGGCGCCGCGCGCGGCCAACGCGGACTCCAGTGTCTTGAAATGCTCCATCTCGGCCGCGGCCATCGTCGCGACCGCCACCTTGCCCCGCAGGGTCGGCGACAGCTTGGCCTCCTCGGCCAGCCGGTAGAACGCGGAGATCTCGCCGTAGGCGAGCACCGCGAACAGGTCGGTCACGCCGGGATGGCTCGCGGGGATGGAAAGGCTTGCTGGGTCGGTCGACGAAACACCTAACGCGGCAGGTGACTGTGCTCCCATGCGCCCCAGCGTAATACTCACCGCGGATCAGGCGGTCTCGGCGAGGAACTTCTCGAGGTAACTCCATGTCGTGTCACGCGCGGTCGGCGCGGCCAGGATGCCCAGATGGCTGCCTGGAGCGGTCTCGTAGCGGACCGTGGCCGCTCCGGTGAGCACGTGCGCACCGCCTTCGACGGCCGCCGCCGGAGTGATCACGTCGGACGGCCCGCCGACCAGCAGCACCGGCGCGGTCACCTTCGCCAGTTCGATGCGGCGCGCGCCGAGCCGGACCACACCGCGCCCGATGTCGTTGTTCAGGATGAACCGGCCCCACAGCTGACCGTAGAAGCGGCCGGGGTAGCCGGGCATCTCGGCCATGAACCGGTCGATCGTCTCCATCTTCGCCAGCGCCTCGGTGCGCGCGATGTTGCTCGCGACGAACCAGGGCCGGGTCAGCTCACGATCCCAGGCGGTGACCTTGTAGCCGATTCGAGTCAGTGTCGCAGGAACGCCACCGGCCGCGCGGATGACGGTCGAGGTGGCGCGGCCACCCGTGAGCTTCGCGACGGCGCGCAGCTGCGGCACGCCGGTCATCCGGTCGTAGTCCAGCGGCGAGCCGACCGCCGTGATGGACCGGATGGGCAACTCGGGATGCGCCGCGGCGGTGAGCAGGGCCAGCGTGCCACCGAGCGACCAGCCGACCAGGTCCACCGCGCCTCCGTCGCGGTCGGCGCTGGTGCGCAACACCGCCTCGGGCAGGATGTCGTCGATCCAGTCCTCGAAGCCCATGCGCCGGTCGGCGAAGGTGATCTCGCCGTAGTCGACGACGTACGGGCTGCGGCCGATCTCCAGCAGGAAGCGCGCCAGGCTCTGGTCGGGCCGCAGATCGAAACAGGTCGCGGGCGCGGCCAGCGGCGGGACCAGCAGCACGGCCGAATCCGCCGGCGCCGCGTCGCCGTCGGCTCCCTCGAACCGGCGCAGTTGCCGGTGCGGCTGGTTCCACAGGATCGTCGCGGGGGTCGGGTCCGGCGCCTCGATGCCGGAGCCGAAGGTCAGCGCCCAGGCGTTGCGCGCGGCGATGGTGACAGTGTCGGCAAGGCTCACAGCGAAGAGATTCTCATACTCGGTACCGTCGGTAACAGGCAACTCCCCGCCGTGCTACCGCGGCCCCATGCCCACGGGGTTGAGCGGCGGCACCACCGACTCCTGGACGCTGCGCACCAGCGGCGCGAGCGAGGTGGTCAGCTCGGTGATCGCGTCGGCCGACAGCACCGCGAGCGCGCCGGTCCACGCCGCTTCGTCGGTGTCGGCCTCGACCGCGGCCAGCAACTCCGCGCCGCCGCCGGTGAGGGTGGGAGTGACCGGCTCCCCGGCGACCAGGCCGCGGGCACGCAGCTCGTCGAAGTCCTCCGCCCACTCCGCCTCCGACACGCCGCGCGCCGGACGCATCACCGATTCCGGCGCCTTGCCCGCGGCTACCTGCACGATCAGCGCTTGCCGTCCGGTGAGGCCGTGGGTGACCAGGGCCGCGACATGGCCGTCGCCGCGATGCTCGCGCAGGGAGGTGGCCAGCTGCCACAGCGCGGCCACCGGGTCGGCGGGCAGCGGCAGAGCCGCGTTCGCGGCGAACAGCGCCCGCCCCGTCGGATCCGCCGCGCGCTGCACCGGCGCGAGCAGTTCGACCGCGCGAGCCGACACCGCGTCGCCCGCGCCGACGCCGCGCAGCAGGCCGGTGGCCAGCTCCAGCCGAGCGGCCAGGCAGCGTTGCGGGGTGGCGCGCTCCCACGCTTCCGGCAGCGCGCGACGCACCATGCCGGGGTGGAATCCGGCGAAGACCGCCTGCACGGCGGCGGGCGTCACCGCGCCCAGCGGCGCGGCGCGGAAAGCGAAGTACGTCTGCCAGTAGCCGCGCAATCCGATCCCGACGCCCGACTCCTTGACGCCGGTTCCGAAATAGACCACATCGTGTAGCGGTTCGAGCGTCGCCCAGATTTGCCGCGCCGGATGAATTCCCATGTCGCGCAGCGTACGTGGACCCCCGGCGCGGCGAAAGCACACCGCGGGTCAGGAGCATTTCCGATAGCGCGCCGCGCTGGCAATTCGAGCGGGGCACAATATCACGCTACAATCGCGTCGGACAACGAAAAGTTTCGCTCGACAGAGTTGCCGGACGTCGCGCTCACGCACACCGCGCGGACGCCGCTGCGACCGCCGACCGGTTTCGAGTGCGAAGTTTTCGTTGGACACCGAAAATGTGCGCGCACCAATCCGCGTCACCAGTGCGCCGCGCCGATGTTTTGCGAGGTAGCCGCCGTTTTTCACGGCAGGCGCCCGGCATCCGGAGCGTGGCCGGGTGAAGTATCACCTGCGGAGTCGTGGTCGTCGTGGACCGCCCGGTCCGCCCCACCTCGTGCGCGCGGGACGTGATTACGAGGAAGGCACGAACCCTGAGCAAGATCACAGTCGATCAGGAACCAGGTCTGGCGGAGACCCTGTTGACGGCCGAACTGGACGCGACGCACACCGCCCCGACTTTCGCCGAATTGGGCGTGCGCGCCGAAATCGTCCGCGCACTCGGCGAGATCGGAATCGAACGTACTTTCGCCATTCAAGAACTGACCCTCCCGCTGGCGCTCGCGGGTGAAGATCTCATCGGTCAGGCCCGCACCGGCATGGGCAAAACCTTCGGATTCGGCGTGCCGCTGCTGCACCGGATCGCCACCGCGGAATCCGGCACGACGCCGCTGGACGGCACGCCGCGCGCGCTGGTCATCGTGCCGACGCGCGAGCTGTGCATCCAGGTCACCAAGGATCTGGAGAACGCGAGCAAGTACCTCACCAACCACCAGGGGCCGCTGCGCGTCGCCTCCATCTACGGTGGCCGCCCCTACGAGGCGCAGATCGAGGCGCTGCGCGCGGGCGTCGACGTGGTGGTCGGCACGCCGGGCCGACTACTGGACCTCGCCGACCAGCAGCACCTCATCCTCGGCAAGATCGGCGTGCTGGTGCTGGACGAGGCCGACGAGATGCTCGACCTCGGCTTCCTGCCCGACATCGAGCGCATCCTCGGCATGGTCCCGGACAAACGCCAGACCATGCTGTTCTCCGCGACCATGCCCGGGCCGATCATCACCCTGGCGCGCACCTTCCTGAACCGGCCGACGCACATCAGGGCGGAGGAGCCGCACGACTCGGCGGTGCACGACCGCACCGCGCAGTTCGTCTACCGCGCGCACGCCCTGGACAAGAGCGAGCTGATCGCGCGCATCCTGCAGGCCGAGAGCCGGGGCGCGACGATGATCTTCACGCGCACCAAGCGCACGGCGCAGAAGGTGGCCGACGATCTCGCCGAGCGCGGGTTCGCGGTGGGCGCCGTGCACGGCGACCTCGGCCAGATCGCCCGCGAGAAGGCGCTGACCAAGTTCCGCAAGGGCGCCATCGACGTACTGGTCGCCACCGACGTCGCGGCGCGCGGCATCGACATCGACGACGTCACGCACGTCATCAACTACCAGTGCCCCGAGGACGAGAAGACCTACGTGCACCGGATCGGTCGCACCGGCCGGGCCGGGCGCACCGGCGTGGCGGTGACGCTGATCGACTGGGACGAACTCAACCGCTGGTCGGCGATCGACAGCGCGCTCGGGCTCGGCATCCCCGAACCGGTCGAGACGTACTCGCGCTCGCCGCACCTGTACACCGACCTCGGTATTCCCGAGGGCGTGACCGGCGTGATCCGCAAGCCGAAGCCGGAGCGCGACCCGGACGCGGTGGTGGTCGAACGTACGGCCCGCGCTCCGCGCAAGCGCAACCGTAAGCGCACCCGCGGCGGTAAGCCGATCGACGACGCCCCCGAGACCGCCGATTCGACCGACACCGGCACCGACACCGCCGTTGCCGACGCGGAGCAGGCCGGCGAGGCGGATGCGGCCGACAAGCCCGCCCGCCGCAGGCGCAGGCGGCGCAAGTCGACCGGAGACGCCACCGACGTCACCGCCACCGACGAGTCGAGCACGGAGGCCGCGGACGACAACGGCGGCGCGGAGGAATCCGAGACCTCCGACCGTCCCGCTCGCCGCAGGCGCAGGCGGCGCCGTTCGGGC
This sequence comes from Nocardia sp. NPDC019323, assembly GCF_044389845.1. Lineage (NCBI taxonomy): Bacteria > Bacillati > Actinomycetota > Actinomycetes > Mycobacteriales > Nocardiaceae > Nocardia > Nocardia sp. NPDC019323. Next base: position 172,826 of record NZ_JBIRYN010000011.1, on the reverse strand, counting down.
GAAGGGGACCTCACCGCGGAGGACACCGGGAGCGCGGCCGAGCCCGCGGCCGCCGCGTCGGCCTGACCGCGCGGATCGGCTAGTCTCGCATCCGTGCTCGCACCCGAGCGGCGGACGCGCGCCGATATCATCTCCGCAGTCGCGATCGCGGTTCTCGTCGCGGTCGCCGGGGCCTTGGTGTGGGTGCGCGGAGACGCGCACGGCACCGAATCGGTGACCGCGTCCTCCACGGTGCCCACGCCGGCCGCGGCCGATCAGCTGCCCACCGCGCTGCGGGAGCTGTGGCACGCGCCCGACCGCGCGAGCGCGCGTGCGCTGGTATCCGGCGGTGTCGCGGTGACCGGCGACGACGACACGGTCACCGGCCGCGACCCGCGCACCGGCGAGCAGCTCTGGAAATACCGGCGGGACATGCCGCTGTGCGGGGTCGAGGGCCAATACGGCATGGTGATCGCGGTCTACCGTGACGAGCGCGGGTGCAGCCAGGCCACCATGCTGGCCGGCGACAGCGGCGCCCGCCGCACCGCGCGCAGCAGCTACATGGACAAGGACGTGCGGCTGTCGGTCGACGGCACCTACCTGCTGGCGCAGGGACCGCAGCGGCTGGAGATGTGGCGCTCGGATCTGGTGCGCACGGTGGAGTACGGCTTCGTCGACGCTCCGGTGAACGTCAAGACGCAGCCGCGCAAAGGGTGCACGCTGCTGTCGTCGAGTTCCAGTTCGTCTCGGCTCGCGGTGCTGGAGCGCTGCCCCGCCGATCCGGCCGAGCGGCTCACGGTGCTCAACCCGGCCCCCAAGGACAACACCGTGCCGGAGGAGTACGGCTCGCACGTATTGACCGGTCCGGGAACGGATTCCGCGGAAGCGCGGGTGCTGGCGGTGTCCGACAGCCGGATCGTGCTCTACTTCCCCGCCGCCGAATCGCTGCCGCCGCGCTTGGCCGTCTACGACGGGAACGGCAACCCCGTTGTGATGCATCAACTTTCGGCCCCGCTGAGCCAGACGGCCACGACCACCCGGATCGGATCGGCCTATCTGGTCTTCACCGGGAACAGCGTGATCGCCTTGAACGGCAGCACGTTCGACCCGCTGTGGACGGCGGGCGGCGCGCTCGGTTCACCCGCGCTGATGGCGGGCAAACTGCTGCTGCCCACCACCGGCGCGCTCACCGTCCTCGACCCGGCCACGGGAGCCGAAACGGGACGCGTCCCGGTGGAGCGGCCCGGCTACACCGGAAGTCCGATCTCGCTCACCGTCATCGGGAACACCGTGCTGGAACTGCGCGACGGAGAACTGCACGCCTTCGGCTGAGGCGCCCGGCGAAATCTGTCGGTGCCTTGCAGCACACTGAGGCAATGAGCGAAACCCAGGCCGCCCCAAAGGAAAACGCCGCTGCCATCACGGCCTACGACGATCCCGACGCACCGTGGAACCAGGAGCACTCCGAGGAGGAGATGGCGCGTTGGAACGACGGCGTGATCGAAGAGTTCCGCGACAACGCGGGCAAGGTCGGCGGCGCCTACGCGGGTGGTGAACTGTTGCTGCTCACGACCACCGGCGCCAAGAGCGGCAAACCGCACGTCGTTCCGCTCGGCCTGTTGCGCCGCGGCGAAACGATGTACGTGAGTTCGTTCATCGAGGACCGATACCCGGCCTGGTATCACAACGTCAAAGCCCATTCCAGCGTCACCATCGAGCTGGGGCCCACCACCTATCGGGGCACGGCGCGGGCGCTGGAGGGCGCCGAATACGACGAGTTCGCCGCGTGGGTGATCGCGAACAATCCGTTGCTCGCCGACTACCAGGCCAAGGTCTCGCGGCCGCTGCCGCTGGTAGTGCTGGAACTCGGGGAGCCGGTCGGGTCGTAGCCCGCTTCGTCACCGTCGCGGGAGACCACCGTGCCGCCGCATGATCAACCGTGGACCATCATGGAGGCATGTCCGCACTCGACGATGCCCGCGTTGTGCTGCTCCGGCACGGCGAGACCAGCTGGTCCACGCAGCGAAGGCACACCGGTCGCACCGATCTCCCGCTCACCGAGCGCGGGGAAGAACAGGCCAGGGCGGCAGGCGGCTTGCTCGCCACACTGGAGCTCCGGAATCCGTTGGTGCGCACCAGCCCACGACTACGGGCGATGCACACCGCGGAGCTGGCCGGGCTCACCGGAGCCGTCGTCGACGACGACCTCGCCGAATGGGACTACGGCGCCTACGAGGGCCTGACCACGCCGCAGATCCGCGAGTCCGTGCCGGGGTGGACCATCTGGACCGGCCCGGTCCCGGACGGCGAGACCGCACAGCAGGTGCGCGAACGCGCCGACCGCGTGCTGGCCGGCGTGACAGCCGCGCTGCCGGAGCGGGATATCGTGCTGGTGGGGCACGGCCACTTCTCCCGGGCGCTGATCGCCCGCTGGGCCGAGTTCGAGATCAGGGAGGGCCGCCGATTCGCCATGTCGACCGGCGGGCTGACCGTGCTCGGCTACGAACACGACGCGCGCGCGATCCGCGCGCACAACTTGGTACCCAACGGAGCGTCACAGTGACCCGACCCGACACCGATCCCACCGCCGTCGACCTCGGCTCCGCCGTGCTGCGCCGCGCCGTGCCCTCCGACGTGCCCGGACTGGTCGATCTGATCTACGACCTGGCCGAATACGAGAAGGCACGCCACGAGTGCACGGTCACCGCCGAGCAGTTGCGCTCGGCGCTGTTCGGGCCGGAGCCGAAGTTGTTCGCGCATGTGGTGGCGGACGAGTCCGGTCTGCTCGGCTGCGCCATCTGGTTCCTCAACTTCTCCACCTGGGACGGCGTGCACGGCATCTATCTGGAGGACCTCTACGTTCGGCCGGAGACCAGGGGTAAGGGCTACGGCAAAGCGCTGCTCACGGCCCTGGCGAAGGAAGCGGTCGACCAGGGCTACAGTCGCGTGTCGTGGGCGGTGCTGACCTGGAACAAGCCCTCGATCGAATTCTACGAATCGATCGGCGCCGTCGCCCAGGACGAATGGCTGGGCTACCGGCTGGCCGGCGATGCGCTCGGCAAGCTGGCCGCCGACGCGCGGTAGCGCGGATGTCCTGGCTCCCGCCGCTCGATCTCACGTCCTGGCCCACCACCGCCGAAAAGGCCACGGCACTACAGGACGAACTGCGGCCGCTGATCTGTCCGGTCACCCCTCCGGGTGCGCGATTCCGCACGGTCGCGGGGCTCGATTCGGCCTACGCCGACACCGGGACTGTGACCGCGGCCGTCGTCGTCCTGGCGGCCGACACCCTGCGGCCGGTCGCCTCAGCGGTCGCGCACGGCGCCGCCGCCTTCCCGTACGTGCCCGGCCTGCTGGCTTTCCGGGAGATCCCGGCCACGCTCGCCGCGCTCGAAAAGCTCGGCACCGCACCCGATCTCCTGGTCTGCGACGGGCAAGGACTCGCCCATCCGCGCCGCTTCGGCCTCGCCTGCCACCTCGGCCTGCTCACCGGCGTGCCGACGATCGGCGTGGCGAAGACCGTGTGGGGCGAATATGCCGAACCGGGTCCCGAACGCGGTGCGGCCACCGACATCACCATCGACGGAGCGGTGGTCGGGCGGGCATTGCGCACCAGAGCGGGCGTCAAGCCGGTGTTCGTCTCCGTGGGTCATCGCATCGACCTCGACACCGCCTGCGCACAGGTGCTTGCGCTGACCCCGCGCTACCGGCTGCCGGAGACCACCAGGCACGCCGACCACCTCTGCCGGGCGGCGTTGCGCACGGCGACGGGGAACTAATCCGGTTCGACCCCGTAGTCCTGCGCCATCCAGCGCGTGGACGGCGGCGCGAACAGCAGCACCAGCGCGGCGACCGCGACCACCCCGAGCACCGTGCCGTAGACCGGCTGATGCGAGTCGGTGAGCAGCGACCAGGTGACCGGGAGCAGCAGCAGCTGCGCGATGACGGCGATGGCGCGGCCCCAGCGCTTCCCCAGCAGGAGCCCGATACCCGCGGCCAGCACCGCGCCGCCGAGGACGCCGAACCAGGCCGCGGTGCCGTAGCCGCTGGTCGTGGACTGGTCGTGCCCGAGCAGCCCCCGCACCACCAGCACGATCGCGACTCCCACGGCGACGACGCCCTCCAGCGTCACCAGTCCCCCGGCCGCCCGCACCGTCGTCGGCACCGTCCCCGCGGCCGCGCTCTTGTCGCTCACGATCGCGCCCCGCCCGCATCCGGCTCCGTCGCGCGCCGCAGCGCACGGTGTCCTCGCTTCCCTTGCTGACGCTCGTTCACGCGGCAAGCCTACGACCCCGCCGGTCCGCGTCATCGTCCCGGCGTACGCCCGTGCAGCGGCGTCCGGCGCATCGCTCGCCGCTTTTCGGGAGCCGGCCGGCCGCCAACTAGGCTGCCATCCGTGCGGACGCTGCTGATCGTGAACCCGAATGCCACCTCGACCACACCGGCGACCCGGGACCTCCTGGCGCACGCGTTGGAGAGCCGCACCCAGTTGACCGTTGCGCACACCCAGCACCGCGGCCACGCCGCCGAACTGGCCCAATGGGCAGCCACCAACGAAATGGACCTGATCGTCGTGCACGGCGGCGACGGGACGGTCAACGAGACCATCAACGGCTTCCTGCCGCTGCCCGTCCTCGACGACGGTCAAGCCTGGTTGCCGCGCCTCGGCGTGATCCCTGGCGGCTCGGCCAATGTCTTCGCCAGGGCGCTCGGCATCTCCCCCGACCCGGTGACCGCGACCAACCAGCTCATCGACCTGCTCACACTGGACGCCGATCGCCGGATCGGTCTGGGGCTGGCCGACGACCGCTGGTTCTGCTTCAGCGCCGGCGTCGGACTCGACGCCGACGTGTGCGAGGCGATCGACGCCAGCCGCGCCCGTGGCCGCGCCGCCACTCCGGGCCGCTATGTTCGAACAACAGTGCGACAATTCTTCCGCGCGAAACGGAAGGAACCCGGCGTTCAGGTCGAAATTCCCGGCCGCGATCCCGTGGACGGGGTGCATTACGCCTTCGTTACCAACACCACACCCTGGACATATCTCAACGCCACGCCGGTGCACACCAACCCTGGCACCCGGTTCGAAACCGGGCTCGGAGTGTTCGCGGTGCGCTCGATGGCCGTCCTCCCCACGCTCCTGCTCGCGCGACACCTCCTCGCGGCCAACGGGAATCCCAAGTCCCGCAATTTATTTCGCGAAGACGACGTTCCCGCCGTACGAATCGAGGCCAAAGAACCGATCGGCCTGCAAATCGATGGCGACTTCATCGGCAAGCGCAACGTGGTGGATTTCACTGCCGTGCCCGACGTGCTCGCCGTCGTCGCGCCGCGACCGCGCTGACGGGCGAAACACCGCGAAAAACATCGCGGGTAGTGCTGCGAAAAGCCGGTAGAGCGAGTACAAAGGACCGGGCAGGCTTCCCAACGCGGGGGCCTTCAGAGCGTGAGCTTCCCCACGGTGCACCGCGTGCCTATTGACATCTACGGTGTTCGTGAAAGCATTCACAAGCAACCGTGCGGAAACATTCGAGTCGCACAAGTGAACGATCCACAAACCATCGGCGCCCTGCGCGGCGCCCAGCAAAGGAGCAGAGGAATGGACTGGCGCCACAAGGCCATCTGTCGCGATGAGGACCCCGAGCTGTTTTTCCCCGTGGGTAACAGTGGTCCGGCGCTCGCACAGATTGCCGATGCCAAGCTGGTCTGCGCTCGCTGCCCCGTAACCGCCGACTGCCTGTCCTGGGCCCTGAAGTCCGGACAAGACGCCGGCGTGTGGGGTGGTATGAGCGAAGACGAGCGCCGGGCGCTCAAGCGTCGCAACGCGCGCACCCGCACCCGCACCGTCGTCTGACCAGAGACGACCGGCCTTACCGGGCCATTCAGCCCGGCCCGGTAACGCATTTCAGCCCGGCACCCGACGGTGCCGGGCTGTGTTGTTTTTGTACGCTCGTCCGCGAACTGGAAATGATCGGTCTCGCTTCGCGACGAATCCGGAAGCCGATCAATGCGGTTGCCTCGGACGGCAATATCGGCAGCGCGGATTACCGCGCGACACCGCCGCGGTTCGACTCGCGATCCAGCGGAACCTGTGGGAAAGTGGTTGGTTTCCAAGCGGCTTCGCACGGTCGCCAATCCATGCGACACCTCGCATTCCACTCGATGCGGACATTCACGAAGTCACCGCGCGGCAAGCCGCGAACGACACCTCGGTAGCGGCCCGCCCGCGACATCCGAGCAACAGCGCGCGGCGAGGGCCGACGCGACCGATATCGCGGCGGCGGAAACGCCGCCGCTCGCTTTCGACGTGGAGCTACCGCGCTGTACCCCTCGCGTACCGAACGGGCCGCTCAGCGGCCGGAACGACGCCCCAGCGGGACGCGCAGGACGGCATCGGTGCCGATGTCGGCGCCGGGGTGCAGGCCGATGGAACCGCCGAGTTCGGCGGTCACCAGGGTGCGCACGATCTGGAGGCCGAGCCGATCGGAGGATTCCAGGCTGAATCCGGGCGGCAGACCGCGGCCGTCGTCGCTGATGATCACGTCCAGCCAGCGGGCCGAACGCTCGGAACGGATTGTCACCGTGCCGTTTTCGCCGGAATCGAAGGCGTGCTCGATGGCGTTCTGCACCAGTTCGGTGAGCACCATCACCAACGGGGTCGCGCGCTCGGCGGAGAAGACGCCGAGGGAGCCGGCGCGGCGCACTTTGATGCGCGCGGTGTGCACCGTGGCCACGTCGGCCATGATCGGCAGCAGCCGGTCGACGACCTCGTCCAGATCGACCTCTTCGTCCACCGACATCGACAGCATCTCGTGCACCGAGGCGATGGAGGTGACCCTGCGCACCGATTCGGTGAGCGCGACCTGCGCCTCCTCGTTCTCGGTGCGGCGGGCTTGCAGGCGCAGCAGCGCGGCGACGGTCTGCAGGTTGTTCTTGACCCGGTGGTGGATCTCCCGGATGGTGGCGTCCTTGCTCAGCAGCGCGCGATCGCGCCGCTTCACCTCGGTGACGTCGCGCACCAGCACCGCGGCGCCTGCCAGCTCACCGTGCGGGCGCAGCACGAGGGTGCGCAGCAGCACGGTGGCTCCGCGCGCCTCGACCTCCATCCGCCGCCCGGTGCGCCCGGCCAGAGCGGCTTGGATGTCGCCGACCACCTCTTGGGCGTCGAACGGGTCGGTGATCAGCGAGCGGGTGGTGACGGCGAGATCCTGACCTGCCAGGTCGGCTTGCAGACCCATCCGGTGATAGGCCGACAAGGCGTTGGGGCTGGCGTAGACGACGATGCCCTCGGTGTCGAGGCGGATGAACCCGTCTCCCGCGCGCGGGCTGGAATGGGTGGCGGCGCGATCCTCCGTGGTCGGGAAGGTGCCGTCGGCGATCATCTGGCACAGGTCGTCGGCGCACGCCACGTAGGCGCTCTCCAGCTGACTGCGCACCCGGGAACGTTGCATGTCGGTGTCCCGGCTCAGTACCGCGATCACGTCGTCGCCGCAGCGGACCGGGATGGCCTCGCGGATCGCGTGCACCGGATGCGGGTGGTAGACGCCCGACGCCTCGACCTCGCTGTCTGATCGCACGATCTCGCCGCTGACCAGGGCGTCGAACACCTGCGGATGGTCTGCCCGCAGGGCGACCGTGCCCACCAGGTCCTCCTGGTGCACGGTGGGAGCGGTGGTGGGACGGCACTGCGCGACGCAGACGATGTCCGCGCCCTCGGTCACCGGTCCGGCGCCGACCCACAGCAGCAGATCGGCGAAGGACAGATCGGACAGCAGCTGCCAATCACCCACCACTCGCTGCAGATGATCCACGGCGACGCCGGGGAGGTCGGTGTGCTCGGCCAGCAGCTCGCTCAGTGTCGCCATGCAGATCTACCGCCGCAATCGATCAGGAGATGACCGCGATCAGGTGGCCCGCCTTGATCGCGTCGCCTTCCTTCACGCCGATCGAGGTCACCGTGCCGCTGGACTCCGCGACCACAGGGATCTCCATCTTCATCGACTCGAGGATCACCAGGGTGTCGCCTTCCTTCACCTCGTCGCCCTCCTTGGCGACCACCTGGTAGACGACCGACACCAGTTCGGCGAGCACTTCCTCAGCCATGACACCCCATATCCTCGTTGGCCTGCATCCGCTGACGGTACAGCCAACCACACGTGAAAGAATGGCCTTCAACCAGAAGGGAGACTACTCATGGGTAAGCGCGGACGTAAGAAGCGTAGCCGCAAGGGGAACGCAGCCAACCACGGCAAGCGGCCCAACGCCTGAGCGACGCTCGGCCCGCAAGCACGAAGCGGCACGCACTTCCAGCAGGAAGGCGTGCCGCTCGTGTCTCACCGATCGGACTAGTCGGAGGTCTCGACCGAAGTCTCCTTGGTCACGAACGTCCGGCGCAGCTCGACGGTCAGGCGTTCACGCAGCGACGCGGGCGCGCGATCGCCGCCGCACTTGCGGCTGAGCAGGCTCTTGATCTTCTCTTCGATGCCGTAGGCCTCGATACAAGGGCTGCAGTGCTCCATGTGGTGCTGCAACCGTTCCCGAGTCGCGTCGTCGCACTCCCCATCCAGCATCAACCACACGTCGGCGAGCACCGCCGTGCAGTCGAGTTCCATGTCGGGGTCCCGCTCGGTACTCACTGCTTGACCTCCTGGCGTTCCCCCGAACGGTTGAATCCGCGCTCCCGCGCGACATCGGCGAGCAGACCCTTGAGCTGTTTCCGGCCGCGGTGCAGCCGGGACATCACCGTGCCGATGGGCGTGCCCATGATGTCGGCGATCTCCTTGTACGGGAAACCCTCGACGTCGGCGTAGTACACCGCCATGCGGAACTCCTCCGGAAGTTCCTGCAGCGCGGCCTTGATGTCGTCGTCCGGCAACGCGTCCAGCGCCTCGACCTCGGCCGACCGCAGGCCCTGCGAGGTGTGCTCCGCGGTCGCGGCCAGCTGCCAGTCGGTGATCTCGTCGGTCGGATACTGCGCGGGCTGGCGCTGCTTCTTGCGGTAGGAGTTGATGTAGGTGTTGGTCAGGATCCGGTACAGCCAGGCACGCAGGTTGGTGCCCTCCCGGAACGACTTGAAGCCCTGGTAGGCCTTCACGTAGGTCTCCTGGACCAGGTCCTCGGCATCCGCCGGGTTCCTGGTCATGCGCAGCGCGGCGCCGTAGAGCTGGTCGAGCAGCGGGAGCGCGTCCCGTTCGAACCGCTGTGCCAGCTCGGCATCGTCGACGGCGGCGACATCGTCGGCCGCCACGTCATCGTCGCTCGTCACACCTGTCCCTTCGATCGCCGTACCTGCCAAATCTACCGGCATCGGCACATCGAAGGAGAATCCGCCGTCGGTCCGGGACACCTCGGTCCCCACCGGACGGTCGTCGAGCAGCACGGGCACAGGCATCTCCTTGTCGTCTCCATAGGGCCTGCTCACCGGTGGAAAGCATTCCGAGCGCGGTGTACCGGCTACAACATGCTCGAGCCGTCCGGTGTTCCCACCGGCCCGCGGGCGCCCGGCGAATTCGCGCGAAATCCCGTTGCGGGCCCGGCTGCGGCCGTCGTTAGGGTGTGGCTCATGGCAGCAGGCTCGACTCCGGCGATCCGCGCGTTGACCCAGGCGAAGGTGGCCCACCGGGTGCACACCTACCAGCACGATCCGCGCTCCGACTCCTACGGCACCGAGGCGGTCGACGCGCTCGGCGCCGAACTGGGGGTCGCGGCCGGGCAGATCTTCAAAACCTTGGTCATCGAACTCGCCACCGGCTCGCTCGCGGTGGCCGTGCTCCCGGTGCCGAACACGTTGTCGCTCAAGGCCGCGGCGGCCGCGCTCGGCGCGTCCAAGGCGAGCATGGCGGACAAGACGCGGGCGGAGAAGACGACCGGGTACGTCCTCGGCGGCATCTCCCCGCTCGGTCAACGCAAGCGGCTGCCCACCGTGATCGACGAATCGGCGCTGACCTGGGACCGGATGCTGTGCAGCGCAGGACGGCGCGGACTGGAGATCGAACTGGCGCCCGCCGACCTGGTCCGGCTGACCGGCGCGGTGACCGCGCCCGTGACATCCGCGTAATTCGGCCACGATCGCCGCGATCTGTGCGTTACTGAACAGGCCAGATCGAACCGACTCGAGGATGTGATGCGAATGTCTACGCAGCAGCGTTTGCGCACCGTGATCGTCGCGTTGTTCGGAACTCTCATCGTGGCTCTCGGTTCGGTAACGCTTCTCGCCCCCGAGGCAGCCGCCGCACCGGACAGCCCGCAGGTCACGCAGGTCAGCGATTCCGTGTTCGACTTCGACGGTCAGGGTTCGAAGAGTGACGACAAGGCCGGGAAAGCCGAGAAGCTGAGCGGCACTGTCACCACCAAGCTGATCGACCTGGTCGCCGGAATCATCAAGTGCGGGCTGAATATCGCTTCACCCAGCGTGAAGTGCAGTCTGTAATTTTTGCAGCGCCTGCGGCGCTGCGTGTTCGCGGCCCCCTTATGGCTCGCGTTCGACCGGCCGACGCTTGCTCCTTCGTCGCCTACGCGTCGACCGGTCGAACGCGAGCCGGGCCGCGAACGGCGGATGCTCGGTCTCGCTATCTCTAGGCCGGAGCTGGGTCGATGCCGTTTGTGCAGGGGCGGTCGCTGCGAGACGTGAGCGCGGTGCATAGCGCGGCCTTCGATCGCCCATCGCGCACGCAAGTCTTCACGGTGGAGATCCGAGTCGGGCCGATATCCGATTGCGCGTCACTCCGCACGAACAGGACCGTTGTTTGCAGTTGCGCGGGAGTCCGGGCGTTGGTCAGTGAACCTTTACAGCAGGCTGATCTGCTCGGCTTCCTTCTGTTCATCCACTGGGGCGAGTAGTTCCGGGCCGTTGTTGCGGACGCTGTTGACCAGGGCGGGCACCGGGCGGGGCACGATTCCGGCGACGACCTCCTCGGAAGGGGTCTCCAGCAGGCTCGCGGGAGCCGGGTGATCGGGGTCCAGCCAGGCGTCCCAGTGTTCGCGGGGCATGGGCAGCGGCATACGGTCGTGGATGCGGGTGAGGTCGCCGACCGCGTCGGTGGTGAGGATGGTGCACGACAGCAGCGGGGCGCTCTCCGGCTGCGAACGGTCGCGCCAGACCGACCACAGACCTGCCATGTAGAGCCGGGAACCGTCCGCGTTGGCCATGTAGTACGGGTGCTTGGCGACCTTGCCTTTTCCGCCCTTGTCGCCGTTCGGCTCGACGACCCACTCGTACCAGCCGTCCATCGGCACCAGGCAGCGCCGGTATTTCACCGCGTCACGGAAGGAAGGCGTGGTGGCGGCCTTGTCGGCGCGGGCGTTGAACAGCGGTTTGCCTTTGACCGGGACGCCTGGCTCGGCCGCTTTCGTCCACACCGGGATCAGTCCCCAGCGCATGCGCCGGATACGCAGTTTGGGGTCATCGTCTTCGCGGCCTTGGTCGTGCCGCTCGACCACGGTGAGCACCTGGGTGGTCGGAGCGACGTTGTAATTGGTGAACGAACCCTGGTCGGCCGCGCCGGTCTCATCGATCGCATCCAATTCGACCGCGAGCCTGCCGGGGTTGGTCGTGGTCGCATATCGTCCGCACATATCCCGATAGTCCCACTTGCCACCGACAGCGTCGGGAAGAATTGGTGCATAGCTGATGACCTGTTGAGAGTTGTGGCATAGCATTCTCTCATCGGAAGGACGGGTCGCCCGTCCACTCGGACCCGCGCATCGACCGTCCACCGCAGACGGCAAGAGGAGAACCACTGTGACATCCACCGACACCAAACCCGCCGATCACGACACGGCACTGACGTCGGTCAATCCGGCGACAGGCGAGGTGATCGGCACGCACGTCATCGCCGACGACGCGGCGGTCGCCGCCGCGGTCGCCAAGGCGCGCGCAGCCGCCGCCACGTGGGGCGCGCTGAGTTTCGACCAGCGGCGCACGCATCTGCTGCGCTGGTCGAGCAGGCTGGTGCAGAAATCGGAGGAATTCTGCGCGCTGATCCACGCCGAGAACGGCAAGCCGGTCGACGACGCCTTCCTGGAATTGATGCTCGCCCTCGAGCACATCTCCTGGGCGGCCAAGAACGCCAAGAAGGTGCTCGGCCCGAAGAAGGTCTCCCCCGGCGCGTTGATGTCGAACTTCAGCGCCCGGCTCGAGCAGCGCCCGCTCGGCGTCGTCGGCGTGATCGGTCCGTGGAACTACCCGGTCTACACGCCCAACGGCTCCATCGCCTACGCGCTGGCCGCGGGCAACACCGTCGTGTTCAAGCCGAGCGAGTACTCCACGAGCATCGGCAACTTCCTCGCCGACGCGTTCGCCGAAGCCAATCGCGAACTGCCAGAGGGCGTCTTCATCACGATCAACGGGTATGGCGCCACCGGCGCGGCGCTGGTCCGCTCGGACATCGACAAGATCGCGTTCACCGGCTCCACCGCCACCGGTAAGCGGATCATGGCCGCCGCCGCCGAGCGGCTCACCCCCGTGCTGCTCGAGTGCGGCGGCAAGGACGCGGTGATCGTCGCCCCCGACGCCGACATCAAGGCCGCGGCCGACGCGGTCGCCTGGGGCGCCACCGCCAACAGCGGCCAGACCTGCGCCGGCGTCGAGCGGGTCTACGTCGACCGTTCGGTGCGCGAGGAGTTCGTCGCGGAGGTCAAGCGCATCCTCACCGACATCAAGCCCGGCTCCGACGACAAGGCCGCCTACGGCCCGATGACCATGCCGAGCCAGATCGACATCGTGCGCCGCCACATCGATGACGCGCTGAAGAACGGCGGCACCGCGGTGCTCGGCGGCCCCGAATCGGTCAAGGCGCCGTTCATCGAACCCGTCGTGCTGGTCGACGTGGACGAGAACTCCGAGGCGGTGGCCGAGGAGACCTTCGGCCCGACCATCACCATCCGCACCGTCGACAGCGTCGACGAAGCGGTGAAACTGGCCAACAACTCCAAGTACGGCCTGTCCTCCGCGGTCTACTCGAAGAAGAACGGCCTGGACATCGCACGCAAGCTGCGCGTCGGCGCCACCTCGGTGAACTCCGTGCTCGCCTTCGCCGCCATCCCCGGCCTACCCTTCGGCGGCGTCGGCGATTCCGGCATCGGCCGCATCCACGGCGAACCGGGCCTGCGCGAGTTCACCCGCCCGCACTCGATCGCGGTGCAGCGCTTCACCGTTCCCGGCATGGCGTTGCTGAGCTACAGCCGCACCGACTCCACGATGAAGCTGCTGCGCAAGCTCGTCCCGTTCCTGCACGGACGGCACAAGTAAGAACCCGACGGCCGGGGCCGGGCACTCGACCCCATCGAGCGCCCGGCCCCGCGCCATAGGTGAGACCAACCGAGCATCCGCCAGGTGAACGCGCCTGCGAGGCGCTATGAGACCGGACGAAGTCGGCCGCGCGTCGTCCGCGCCCCCGATGACAACCGGGGCACTCGACCGGCACAGCTCGCGTGCATCCCCGATCCGGTGTGTTTTCCACCGCAACAACTTCGGCCGACCCGCCGGGTCGGAGCGAGACCGAGCATGCGCCATCCGCCGCCGCGTGGTGACAAGAACAAGCGGCAGCCGAGCCGAACCACTACAAACCATGCACCAGTAGGGGTCGATACCGACGCACCGCACTGCAACCACGCCTTCCGAGCGCAGCGAGACCGAACACCCCGCTCGCGGCCAGCGAGCCCACCAAGAGGCCGCGAACACGCAGCACCGCAGGCGACAAACGACAACGGCAGTCGGACCCGATCCGGCACCGCCCACCACAAACCGCATGCACTCGATAGCAAGCTCGGACACCGACGCGCCCAGCGCACCGCAACCACGTCTTTCGAGCGAAGCGAGACCAAGCATGCGCGTTCGCGGCCCGGCTCGCGTTTGCGTGGCCGCCGCGTACGCGACGAAGGAGCAAGCGGCGGTCGCGCAAACGCGAGCCATGAGAGGGCCGCGAACACGCAGCGCCGAAGGCGCTGCCAATCAGCACCGTGTGATGATGGACTGGTGAACTTTTGGCCAGCGCCCCATGTCGAGGTCCCCGTACACGCGACCGTGACCCTGCCCGGGTCGAAATCGATCACGAACCGGGCGCTCATCCTGGCCGCCCTTGCCGACGGTCCCTCCACCATCACCGGTGCGCTGCGCAGCCGGGACACGAACCTGATGATCGCCGCGCTGTGCGCGCTCGGCGTCGGCATCGAGGGTGAGGGCGACACGTTGACCGTCACTCCGGCCCCGCTGGGCGGCGGCACGGTCGACTGCGGGCTCGCGGGCACGGTGATGCGCTTCTTGCCGCCGGTCGCCGCCTTGGCGTCGGGCGATGTGGCCTTCGACGGTGACGAGCAGGCCAGGATCCGGCCGCTGCGCACCATCCTGGACGCGCTGCGCTCGCTCGGCGCCGATATCGACGGCGACGCCTTGCCGTTCACCGTGCACGGCACCGGCGCGCTGCGCGGCGGCACCGTGACGATCGACGCGTCCGGCTCGTCGCAGTTCGTCTCGGGTCTGCTGCTGTCGGCCGCGCGCTTCGACGAGGGCTTGGTGGTGCACCACGACGGCAAGGCGCTGCCGTCCATGCCGCACATCGAGATGACCGTGGAGATGCTGCGCCGCGCCGACGTGCGGGTGCAGGCGCCCGCGGACAGCTTCAAGGCGCAGACCTGGACCGTCGAGCACGGGCCGATCCGCGCGGTGGACTGGGAGGTGGAGCCGGACCTGTCCAACGCCACCCCGTTCCTGGCCGCGGCCGCGATCACGGGCGGAACGGTCAGCATCCCGCACTGGCCGCGGCTGACCACCCAGCCGGGTGACGTCATCCGCGAGATCCTGGTGCGCATGGGCGCGGAAGCGCGGATCTTCGACGGCGTGCTCACCGTGCACGGCCCCGACCGGCTCGCGGGCATCGATATCGACCTGCACGACGTGGGCGAGCTGACGCCCACCGTCGCGGCGCTGGCCGCGCTGGCCGACTCGCCGTCCGTGCTGCGCGGCATCTCCCATCTGCGTGGGCACGAGACCGACCGGCTGGCCGCGCTGTCCACCGAGATCAACCGCCTCGGCGGCAAGGTGACCGAGACCGAGGACGGACTGGAGATTGTGCCCGCCGACCTGCACGGCGGCAAATGGCATTCCTACGCCGACCACCGGATGGCCACGGCGGGAGCCATTCTCGGCCTTCGGGTGCCCGGCGTGGAGATCGAGGACATCGGGACCACGGCCAAGACCCTGCCGAATTTCGTCGCCTTGTGGGAGCAGATGCTCGAGCCCGCGCTATCCGACGAGGGAGCGGCGCACTGAACCGGGGACGACGATCAGCGGCCAGCTACGACGAATCCGACGTCCGGGTTCGTCCGGGGCGCAGTTCCCGTCCCCGCACGAAGACCCGGCCGCAGCACAACGACGCCCAGTCGGCCATGGTGGTGTCGGTCGATCGGGGCCGGTGGGGATGCGTCCTCGGCGGTGATCCGGATCGCCGCATCGTCGCGATGCGCGCCAGGGAGCTGGGCCGCACGCCGATCGTGGTCGGCGACCAGGTGGACGTGGTCGGCGACCTGTCCGGGCGACCGGACACCCTCGCGCGTATCGTCCGGGTCGCCGACCGCAGGACGGTGCTGCGCCGCACCGCCGACGACACCGATCCGTTCGAGCGCATCGTGGTCGGCAACGCGGAGCGGCTGTTCATCGTGGTCGCGCTCGCCGACCCGCCCCCGCGCACCGGTTTCGTGGAGCGCGCCATGGTCGCCGCCTATGCCGGTGGGCTGCAACCGGTTCTGTGCTTGACCAAGCACGATCTGGCGGCCGATTCCGAATTCGCGGCCACGTTCGAGGATCTCGATCTCACCATCGTCTACGGCGGCATCGACGATCCGCTCGATCCGGTCCTCGACCTGCTCACCGATCACCTCACCGCGCTGATCGGCCACTCCGGCGTCGGCAAGTCGACGCTGGTCAATCGTCTTGTCCCGGAAGCGGAGCGGGCCGTGGGCGAGGTGTCCGGCGTTGGCAAGGGCAAGCACACCTCCACCCAGTCGGTGGCGCTCCCCCTGCCCGGAGGCGGCTGGGTCATCGACACACCCGGCGTGCGATCGTTCGGCCTGGCGCACATCACCCCGGACGACGTGATCGCCGCGTTCACCGACCTCGCCGACGCCATCGAGGACTGCCCGCGGGGCTGCACCCATCTCGGCCCGCCCGCCGATCCGGAATGCGCGCTGGACCAGCTGCCGGGCAAGGAACACCGGGTGGTCGCCATCCGCCGTCTGCTCGTCGCCCTCATGTCCAACGACCCCTGGTGATCGTCTCGGTCTACCGCGACGGTGCGGGACCGCCCGGTTCGCGCCGCCGTTTCCGGCCTCGATGCGCGCTGGCCCCGGCGCGTCCGGACCGGAAGCAGCCGGAGCTCCCGAACGACCCCTCGTGATCGGTCGAAAGCCTCTACCGCACAGCGGGTCCCGCTAACGTTCGGGCCCTGCCGCCGAGGGCTCGGAGCGTTGTCCATGCCCTCCGAAGGCAATCCGCCTATCCCTTGTCTCGAGGACCTATGGACAGCTCTGCCCGCGCGAAAGCCACCATGTACAACACATTTCTCGTCGCCACCACGGCGGCCGCACTGCTGCTCGGCGGCAGCCAGACCGCCCTCGCCGCACCCGGTTCCGGCTCGGCGTCCGGCAGTTCCGGATCGGCGTCGGGCAGTTCCGGATCGGCGGGAGGAAGCTCTGGACCTGCCCGCAGCGCCGCGGACCGGAAGTTCCTACGCGAAAGCTATTACGCCGGAGCCGATTACGACGTCCAAGACGCGGCGATAGCGCTGGCGCATTCGGAGTGCAACTGGCTCGACGCGCACGGCAATTCGGCCCGCAATCACATCACACTCGCCGAGAGTTCTCGCGACGCCGTCGAGTATCCCTACATCTTCTTGGACGCCGCGATCGATGCGTACTGTCCGTGGAACAGCATCTGACCCTCCGAATCATCCGAGAACGACGAAGGCGCCCAGAGAAGCTCTGAGCGCCTTCGTAGTTCAGCGGATCAGTGGCGGCGGCGGGACTTCGGGCCGCGGCGGCCCTTCGCCTCCGCGCGGGCGGCCTCGCGGCGCTCGCGCCGGGTCTGCTGCGGGCCACCGTCCACGCCGTACTCCTCGGCGTCGCTGTGCACCGCGGCGCGGCCGCCCTCGTCAGGGCCGGAGTAGCTGAAACCGCGCGGAGCGGTGTCATCGATACCCCTGGCGCGCAGCGCCGCCGGCGCGCCGTGCCCGTTGGCGACCTGCGCCTCCTCGGTGGGCAGCGGACGCGGGGCGGTCATGGCTCCGACCGGCGAACGAAGACCGGTACCGACGGCGACGCCTTCCGGCTGCGGTTGCTGCACCTCGACCTGCAGGTTGAACAGGAAGCCGACCGACTCCTCCTTGAGACCGTCGAGCATCGCGGTGAACATGTCGAAGCCCTCGCGCTGGTACTCCACCAGCGGGTCACGCTGGGCCATCGCGCGCAGGCCGATGCCCTCCTTGAGGTAGTCCATCTCGTAGAGATGTTCCCGCCACTTGCGGTCGAGCACCGACAGCAGCACCTGCCGTTCCAGATTGCGCATGCTGCCCTCGCCCGCGAGACCGTCGATCTCGGCTTCGCGGCGCTCGTAGGCGGCGTGCGCGTCGTCCAGCAGCGCCTCCAGCAGTTCCTCGCGGGTGAGCTCGCCGGCCTCGCCGATGTCGGTTTCGCCGGTCAGGTCCCGGTAGTCCAGGCTCACCGGGTACAGCGTCTTCAGCGCCGTCCACAGCTTGTCCAGATCCCAGTCCTCGACGTAGCCCTCGGCGGTGGCGCCGTCCACGTAAGCGGTGATCACGTCGGTGATCATGCTCTGGACCTGGCCCTCCATGTCCTCGCCGCGCAGGATCCGGTTGCGCTCGCCGTAGATGACGGTGCGCTGCTGGTTCATCACCTCGTCGTACTTGAGCACGTTCTTGCGGATCTCGAAGTTCTGCTGCTCGACCTGCGTCTGCGCGCTCTTGATGGCCTTGGAGACCATCTTCGCCTCGATCGGCACGTCGTCGGGCAGATTCAGCCGGGTCATGATCGCTTCCAGCGCCGCGCCGTTGAACCGGCGCATCAGCTCGTCGCCCAGCGACAGGTAGAAGCGGGACTCACCCGGGTCGCCCTGACGGCCGGAACGGCCGCGCAGCTGGTTGTCGATGCGGCGCGACTCGTGCCGCTCGGTGCCGAGCACGTAGAGGCCGCCGGCGTCGCGCACCGCGTCGGCGTCCTCGGCGGTCTGGGCCTTGACCTGGTCCAGCGTCGGCAGCCAGGCGCGCTCGTACTCCTCCGGCGTCTCGACCGGGTCCAGACCCTGCTTGCGCAGCAGGATGTCGGCGATGATGTCCGGGTTGCCGCCGAGCACGATGTCGGTACCGCGGCCGGCCATGTTCGTGGCGACGGTCACCGCGCCCGGCCTGCCGGCCTCGGCGATGATCTCGGCTTCCTTCTCGTGGAACTTCGCGTTCAGCACGTTGTGCGGAATGCCGCGCTTGGTGAACTGCTTGGACAGGTACTCCGAGCGCTCGACGCTGGTGGTGCCGATCAGCACCGGCTGGCCCTTCTCGTGCCGCTCGGTGACGTCGTCGACCACGGCGGAGAACTTGGCCTCCTCCGTCTTGTAGATCAGGTCGGACTGGTCGGCGCGGATCATCGGCTTGTTGGTCGGGATCGGGACCACGCCGAGGTTGTAGATCTGGTGCAGCTCGGCCGCCTCGGTCTCGGCGGTGCCGGTCATGCCGGAGAGCTTGTCGTAGAGGCGGAAGTAGTTCTGCAGGGTGATCGTGGCCAGGGTCTGGTTCTCCGGCTGGATCTCCACCCCTTCCTTGGCCTCGATCGCCTGGTGCATGCCCTCGTTGTAGCGGCGCCCGACCAGGATGCGGCCGGTGAACTCGTCGACGATGATCACCTCGCCGTCGCGGACGATGTAGTCCTTGTCGCGGGTGTAGAGCTCCTTGGCCTTGATGGCGTTGTTCAGGTAGCTCACCAGCGGCGAGTTGGCGGCCTCGTAGAGGTTGTCGATGCCGAGCTGGTCTTCGACGAACTCGACGCCGGCCTCGTGCACGCCGATCGTGCGCTTCTTGATGTCGACCTCGTAGTGCACGTCCTTCTTCAGCAGCGGCGCGATGCGCGCGAACTCGGCGTACCACTTCGACGACGCGTCGGCGGGACCGGAGATGATCAGCGGGGTGCGCGCCTCGTCGATGAGGATGGAGTCGACCTCGTCGACGATGGCGAAGTTGTGCCCGCGCTGCACCAGGTCGTCCAGCGAGTGCGTCATGTTGTCGCGCAGGTAGTCGAAGCCGAACTCGTTGTTCGTGCCGTAGGTGATGTCGGCGTTGTAGGCCACCCGCCGCTGGGCGGGGCTCATGCCGGACAGGATGACGCCGACCTCGAGGCCGAGGAAGCGGTGCACGCGGCCCATCCACTCCGCGTCGCGCTTGGCCAGGTAGTCGTTCACCGTCACGACGTGCACGCCGTCACCGCTGATCGCGTTCAGGTACGCGGGCAGCACACAGGTCAGGGTCTTGCCCTCACCGGTCTTCATCTCGGCGATGTTGCCGGTGTGCAGCGCCGCGCCGCCCATGACCTGCACCTTGTAGTGCTTCTGGCTGAGCACGCGCCAGGACGCCTCCCGTGCGACCGCGAACGCCTCGGCCATCAACTGGCCGAGCGGATCGGGCTCGCCGTCCTCGACCATCTCGGCGTACCGCTCGCGGAACTCGTCGGTCTTGGCCCGTAGCTCCGCGTCGCTGAGGTCTTCGTACTCCGGTTCGAGGGCGAGGACTTGGTCGGCGAAATGCGAGAGCCGCTTGACAATGCGACCCTCACCAATCCGTAGCAACCTCGTCAGTGTCAGCGCAGGCACGGGTCTCGTCAGTCCTCTGGTCGGTGTGTCAAATCTGTCGTCGGCCCCCGGGCCGGTGCGGCCCACGCGGTTGCGCGGAATCCGCTGCATGCCCCATGGTAATGCTCTGTTGAATTCGCAGCGCCTGCGGCGCTGCGTGTTCGCGGCCCCCTCTTGGCTCGCGTCCGAGTGACCGCCGCTGGCGACTTCGTCGCGGACGCGGCGGTCACTCGGACGCGAGCCGGGCCGCGAACGGCGGATGCTCGGTCTCGCTTCGCTCGAAAGACGTGGTCGAGCTGGGTGGTTGCGTGTGCTGACAGCGGCATGACCTCGGAGTATGCGGCACCCTGGACGTGGGTGCGCGGTATGGCTGAGCGGTTTCGCGGGAGGGATCACGCCGCCGCGACTGATGATGACCCTGGTCCGCCACCTGCCCGCGGTGATGGCTGCTACATCCGAGTGGGTCGGCTCGCAGGAGTGCGTCGGCGGCGTGGGCGACGTCGGGGCGGGACAGTTCGACGGCATGGCGGGCACGGCCGGTTCGGCGGAAGTACGCGCTCGGTTCGGGCCGGGCCGAGAGGTGGATCACTCGGGGTCCACGCCGGTAGACCGTCCGGACGCGGCGAGAGTTGTGTGAACGGCGCCGCTTGTCGCCTTCGTGTGAGCGCGATGACATCCACGCGGCTCCCACACGAGCATGCTCCATCGACTTGTAGGGCAGACACGGCGTGGGGTGCGGCTTCGGGCTGGCCGGGGGTCTGGGCCGCTTGCGGTAGCGCGGCCGGGCTCGAGCGGATCTTCGCCCTGCGCCTCGGTCTGCCCTGTGATCGAATCGGTTCGCAGAACTCGAGTCGGGCCAGCGTGTCATGGAACTCCGGCGCGGAAAAACGTGTACGGAATTCATCAGAAATGGCGCAACGGCCGGGCCGATGGTCGATGCGGCAGCACAATGAAGCGGGGGCGGCATCGGGAAAAGGAGTACCGGGCAGCGTGATCACGAGACTATCGCCGCAGGACACGGCCTTCTACCGGCTCGAGTCGAGCAGCAATCCGATCCATATCGGCTCTCTCGCGATCGTGCGGAACACCGAAATCGGCGACGGCGCGGGCGAGGCGATCCTGGACTACGACCGGCTGGTCGATCTGGTCGAGAGCAGGCTCTCGCTGGTGCCCAGATACCGGCGCAAAGTGCGGGAGATCCCGCTGTCGCTCGGGCGGCCGGTATGGGTCGAGGACAGCCGGTTCGACATCACCTACCACGTCCGGCGTTCGGCTCTGCCCGGTCCGGGCACCGACGAGCAGCTGCACGATCTGGTCGCCCGGCTCGTCTCCCACCCCTTGGATCCAGCCCGTCCGCTGTGGGAGATGTACCTGATCGAACGGTTGTCCGACGGCCGCTGCGCCATCTTCACCAAGACGCATGCCGCCCTGGTGGACGGGGACACCGCGCTCGAGATCGGGCACGTGATCCTCGACGCCGGGCCTGCGCCCCGCGAACTGGCCTGCGACGACTGGATCGCCCCGCGCGAGCCCGGCGAGATGGAACTGCTGGTGGGCGCGCTCGCCCATCTCGCCGCACAGCCGCGCAAGGCCGTCGAGGTGGCCAGGGACGCCAGCGCGGGCGCGTTCGCGGTGCTCGGGACGGCGGGCAAGGCGGTCGAGTCGGTCATCGGCGCGGTGCGCACCGCGGCGACCGGAGCGCCCGCCAGCCCCCTGAACACACGTACCTCGCGAAATCGGCGCTTCGACGTGGTGCGCACCGACCTGGCGGACTACCGCACGATCCGCAGGCGGTTCGATTGCTCGACCAACGACGCCATCCTCGCGGTGGTCACCGGCGCGCTGCGCAACTGGCTGCTCTCGCGCGGGGAAGCGCTGACCGAGTCCACCACGCTGCGGGCGGTGGTGCCGATGTCGGTGTACGTCGAGGGGAACGACGGCGACCAGACGCACTCGGCGAGCGAGGTGTCGTCGTTCCTGATCGATCTGCCGGTCGGCGAACCGAACCCGGTGATGCGGTTGTCGCACATCGCGCACGCCACCGAGCTCAACGGACGTCAGCGGCGCGGCGTCCGCGCGCGGACGCTCGTGCACCTGGCCGGTTTCGCTCCGGCCAGCCTGCATGCGATGAGTGTGCGCGCGGCGAGTACGTTCGCAGAACACACGTTCAATCTGGTGATCACCAACGCGCCGGGTCCGCAAGCGCCGATGTACATCGGCGGCGCGCGGATGCTGGAGATGTACCCGGTGTCGCCACTGCTGCGCAATCAGGCGTCGAGCATCGGGATCACGTCCTACGACGGACGTGTCTTCTACGGTCTCAACGCCGACCGCGACGCGATGGCCGACATCGGCGTGCTCGCCACGGCGGTGCGCGATTCCATGGAGGAGATGCTCGGTGCCTGCGTCTGATCAGAAGAAGCTGCGGGTCTACATCCCGGCTACGGTGCCGATGCTGCGCGAGCTGGTCGACAACCGGGAACTGGCTGCCGTCGGCGGGACCGCGTTCGCGGTGACGCCCACGCTGCGCGAGGCCTACGCCTCCGGCGACGACGAGGAACTCGGGGAAGTCGCCATGAACGAGGCCGCGCGCGCTTCACTGCGACTGCTCGCCGCCGAACGCGATGCGGTCTCGCAGGAGGCCGGCGACGAGGACGCGCCGGTCGCGGGCGGCAGCCCGGTCTACCGCCGTGCGGTCATCGCCGCCGACGTGACCGGCGCGAAGCTGCGACCCGACCTCGACGACGCGGTGGTCCGGCTGGCGGGCCCGATCGGCTACCAGCAGATCGCCTCCGTGCACGTCGACCTGGCCGACGCCGAACCTCAGGTGGCCAAGGCCGTCGACGTGGTGGACGCCGCCGATCTCGGCGACACCGACGCGGAGTTCGTCCTCGGCGACGCCGAGGACCATCAATTGGCCTGGTACGCGGCCCAGGAGCTGCCGTTTCTGCTCGAGCTGCTGTGAATCGCGACGGTGGGCGCGCCACTGGCCCACCGCCGTAACCTACGATGCCGTAACCTTGCTGGCGAGGGCCTCCGATCGGCGAGTCGGCGGCCCGCGCATCCGACGACAGGGAGACCAACGGCAGCGATGGGTTCGAAAATTGGGAGCTTCTCCGTGCGAAGTGTCCGCGCGTGGCTGGAGGCGCCTGCCGCGAGTGTCGCGGAGCGCGGCGGCAAGCTGAACGTGCTGCGCGGCGCCGTGGCGCGGGTGACCACACCGTTGCTGCCCGACGACTACCTGCACCTGGCCAACCCGCTGTGGTCGGCGCGCGAGCTGCGCGGGCGCATCGTCGAGGTGCGCAAGGAGACCGCCGACTCCGCGACGCTGGTGATCCAGCCGGGCTGGGGTTTCGACTTCAAATACCAGCCCGGCCAGTACATCGGCATCGGCATCCTGGTCGACGGCCGCTGGCATTGGCGCTCGTACTCGCTGACCTGCCCGCCGGATTGGTCCGACCCCGGCCACGGCGGCAAGCGGCTGATCTCCATCGCCGTGAAGGCGATGCCGGAGGGCTTCCTGTCCAGCCATCTGGTCAGCGGCGTTCCGGTCGGCACCATCGTCCGGCTGGCCGCGCCGCAAGGCGGCTTCGTGCTGCCGTACCCGCCGCCGCGGAAAGTGCTGTTCCTCACCGCGGGCAGCGGCATCACCCCCGTGATGTCCATGCTGCGCGCGATGGACCGTCGCGAGGTGTTCACCGACGTGGCGCACCTGCATTCGGCCCGCACCGCCGACGACGTGATGTTCGGTGCGGAACTGGCCGAGCTGCACGAGCGCAATGCGGGCTTCGACACCCGGCTGCATCTCACCGCAGAGCGGGGCAAGTTCGCCCTCGCCGATCTCGACACCGAGTTCCCGGACTGGCGCGAGCGCCAGACCTGGGCCTGCGGCCCGGCCGGGATGCTCGACGAGATCGAGCAGCACTGGCGCGAGGCAGGCCTGTCGGACCGGCTGCACGTGGAGCGGTTCGAGATCGAGCGCTCCGCGGTCGGCGAAGGCGGCACGGTCACCTTCGGCAAGACCGGCCGCACCGTCGCCGCCGACGGCGCGACCAGCCTGCTCGAGGCAGGCGAGTCGGCGGGCGTTCAGATGCCGTTCGGCTGCCGGATGGGCATCTGCCAGACCTGCGTGGTCACCTTGAGTTCCGGGCACGCGCGCGACCTGCGCAACGGTGAGGAGCGCCGCGAAGGCGACAAGGTGCAGACCTGCATCTCGGCCGCGGCGGGCGACTGCACCCTGGACGTGTAGTCCGCCAGGTACCCTCGAGGTGTATCGAGTAGGGAAAGGACCCCGGTGGCCATCACCGACATCAAGACCTTCGCCCACCTCACGGCGACCGATATCGAGACACTGGGCCAGGAACTCGATTCCATCCGGCGTTCGGTGGAGCTGTCCCGTGGCGAGCGCGACGCGAAATACATCCGGCGCGCGATCGCAGCGCAACGCGGTCTCGAGGTAGCCGCCAGGGTAGTGCTGTTCGGCAGCCGCAACCGCTGGGCCTGGTTGACCGGCACCGCGTTGCTGTCGGTGGCCAAGATCATCGAGAACATGGAGCTCGGGCACAACGTCAGCCACGGGCAATGGGACTGGATGAACGACCCGGAGATCCACTCCAGCTCCTGGGAGTGGGACATGACGGGTCCCTCCGCGCAGTGGCGCCGGGCGCACAACTACTCCCACCACACCTATACCAACGTCCTGGGCAAGGACGAGGATCTCGGGTTCGGCATCCTGCGGATGACCCGCGACGAGCAGTGGCGGCCGATCCACCTGGTGCAGCCGCTGGCGAATCTGCTGCTGGCCGCGACCTTCGAGTGGGGCATCGCGCTGCACGACTGGAGCATCGAGAAGGAGCTGTCGAACACGCCGCGCTGGCACCTGACCTCGGAGCCGAACAGGGCATTCGCGCGCAAGATCTGCCGTCAGGTGGCCAAGGACTTTCTCATCCACCCCGCGCTCACCGGTCCTGCGTTCAAGCACACGTTGAAGGCCAACGCGACGGCGAACCTGGTGCGCAACCTGTGGGCGTACGCGGTGATCTTTTGCGGCCACTTCCCCGACGGCGCGGAGAAGTTCACCATCGAGCAGTTGGAGAACGAGACCAGCGGCGAGTGGTATCTGCGCCAGATGCTCGGCAGCGCGAACTTCAAGGCCGGGCCCGCCATGGCGTTCATGAGCGGCAACCTCTGCTACCAGATCGAGCACCACCTGTTCCCCGATCTGCCGAGCAATCGGTATCCGGAGATCGCGGTGCGCGTGCGCGAGCTGTGCGACAAGTACGACCTGCCTTACACCACCGGGTCGCTGGGCAAGCAGTATCTGCTGGCCTTCCGCACGATCCACAAGCTGGCGCTGCCGGACCGCTTCCTCAAGGCCACCGCCGACAACGCGCCGGAGACCTCGTCGGAACGCAAGTTCGCCGGCATCACGCTGCCGTCACGCGGCACGGAGTCCACCCACTGGCTGCGCGTCGATCCGGAGACCGGCAAGCGGCGCGGTCTGCGTTCGGCGCTGCACGAGGCGAAGATCGTGCTGCGCGAGAAGGCGCGGCAGGAGAAAGAGATGCTCCGCGAGGCCAAAGCGGCCCTGCAGGAGAAGGCCGAACACGAGCGGCAGGTCCTGCGCGATGCCAAGCTCGCGCTCCAGGAGCGCGCCCGCCACGAACAAGCGGCGCTGCGCGAGAAAGCCAAGCGCGACAGGCGTTTTCGCTTCCAGCGAAGGGTGCGCTAACGTACCAGTCGAGCCTCGGTATCGCAATAGGGTATTTGACACATCTCCAAGCCAGATCTCGGAACCTACGCTGTCGTAACTTACGGTAAGGTAACCCGTATGGCGATCTCGGATGTCAAGGAATACGCGCATCTCACCGAGGCCGACGTGGAAGCACTCGGCGCGGAATTCGACGCGATCCGGCGGGAAATCGAAGCCTCGCGCGGCGCGCGCGACGCGAAGTACATCCGCAACGTCATCCGGTTGCAGCGCGCTCTCGAGATCGGTGGCCGGGCGGTGCTCTTCGCCAGTCCCAAGCGCCCGGCGTGGCTGGCGGGCGTCGCCCTGCTCAGCACCGCCAAGATCATCGAGAACATGGAGATCGGGCACAACGTCATGCACGGGCAGTGGGACTGGATGAACGATCCGGAGATCCACTCCAGTTCGTGGGAATGGGACAACACCGGCGCGGCCAAGCACTGGAAGCACACCCACAACTACCTGCACCACAAGTACACCAATGTGCTCGGCATGGACGACGACATCGGCTACGGCCTGCTGCGGGTGACCCGCGACCAGCGCTGGAAGCCGTTCAACCTGGGCAACCCGGTCTACAACCTGGTGTTGCAGCTGTTCTTCGAATACGGCGTCGCGATCCAGCACCTGGAGCTGGGCAAGCTGGTCGCGGGCCGGTACAAGCCGGGCACCCCCGAGCGCGCCGACTTCGAGCGCAGGCGTGACGAAGCGCTCACCAAGATGGGCAAGCAGGTCCTCAAGGACTACGTGATCTTCCCCGCCCTCACCGGTCGCGCGTTCTTCTCCACGCTGACGGCCAACCTGGCCGCGAACGCCATCCGCAACGTGTGGTCCAACGCGGTGATCTTCTGCGGGCACTTCCCCGACGGCGCGGAGAAGTTCACCAAGGCCGACATCGACGGCGAAACGCAGGGCGAGTGGTATCTGCGCCAGATGCTCGGCAGCGCGAACATCTCCGGCGGCCCGGTCATGCACTTCATGACCGGCAATCTGAGCCACCAGATCGAACACCACCTGTTCCCCGACCTGCCGAGCAACCGGTACGCCGACATCGCCGTGCGGGTGCGCGAGCTGGCCGACAAGTACGACCTGCCCTACACCACCGGCTCGCTGCCGGTGCAGTACTTCAAGGCGTGGCGCACCATTCTCAAGCTGTCGCTGCCGAACAAGTACCTGCGGGCCACCGCCGACGACGCGCCGGAGACCGCCTCCGAGCGCAAGTTCGGCGGCCGCACCACGGCCACCATCGACCCGGTGACCGGCCGTCGCCGCGGTCTGCGCACCGCGCTGGCCAACGGACGGCGCAGGCTCGCCCGGCGCGGCGTGGCCGCGGCGCGCTGAGTTCCACGTCCCGCGCGGCCGACGCCGTGCGCGGTGAGTTCGCCGGGTTTGATTGACTCGGGCGGTGCATGCTGAGGTTCTGAGTGTCTACGAGGCCATCCGGCGCCGCCGCGACGTACGCGCGGAGTTCACCGGCGAACTGGTCGAGGACGCGACACTGTGGCGGCTGCTGGACGCCGCGCACCGGGCGCCGAGCGTGGGCAATTCGCAGCCATGGGATTTCGTGGTGGTCCGCGATCCGGCGACGCTGCGCAAGTTCGCCGATCACGTGGCAGGCAAGCGCCTCGAGTTCCGCGACGCGCTGCCGCCCGAGCGCGCCGCCACCTTCGAGCCGATCAAGATCGAGGGCATTCTGGAGAGCGGTACCGGGGTGGTGGTCTGCTATGACCACGATCGCGGCGGACCGCAGGTGCTCGGCCGGGCCACGGTGCCCGAAACCGGTGTCTACTCGGCGGTTCTCGCCATCCAGAATCTGTGGCTGGCCGCCACCGCGGAAGGCATCGGCGTGGGATGGGTGTCGTTCTACGATCCCGGTTTCCTCTCCGATCTGATCGGCCTGCCGCGGAACGTCCGCACCGTGGCCTGGCTGTGCGTCGGGCCGGTGCGCGAGTTCCAGCGCGTTCCCGACCTGGAGCGCTTCGGCTGGCGCGCGGGCAGACCGCTCACGGACGCGGTGCACCGCGAGACCTATCGCGGCTGACCGCGCGGCGGCCCCGGTCGCGCATCGTTACCCAACTGTGTGGATCGTTCATGGTTCAATCGGATCCCCACTGGGTACGACAAGGGCGAAACTGCCTCTGACGCAGTGCTCTTCATCGTGGTTTCGTCGTTCCAGGAGGTTTGTGCAATGGCCAATGTCGATGCTGTTCGGCTGTCGAGCGAGCTGGGCATCGATCTGGCACAGGCGACGCTGCGCCTGCGCCGGGAAGGCATCCCCGGCGAGACCAAGCACCAGACCTGTCTGCGCATCCTGGCCGACGAGGGACGCAAGCGGCGGGGCAAGGCCTGACCGAGGCCCCGGCGGGACAGGGGCGCACGCGCCGCCTCAGACCCGTTCGAGCACCGCCGACGCGCCGATGCCGCCCGCGGCGCAGATACCGAGCAAGGCCGTGTTCTTTCCCGTGCGCGCGAGTTCGTTGGCCATGGTGGTCACCATGCGCGCCCCGGTGGCGCCGAACGGGTGGCCGAGCGAGATCGAGCCGCCGTGCACGTTCAACTTGTCGATGTCCACCTCGCCGACGGCCGTGTCGCGATCCAGCCGGGTCTTGGCCCATTCGTCGCTGGCCAGCGCGGTCAGCACCGCCAGAGTCTGGGCGGCGAAGGCCTCGTGGATATCGACCAGATCGGCGTCGCCCAAGGACATTCCGGCCTTCTCCAGCGCGCGTGGCATCGAGATGGCCGGCCCGATCAGCACCTGATCGGCCGGGTCGACGCTCACGTAGCTCCACGACCGGAACGCCGCCAGCGGCCGGTATCCGAGGGCGTGCGCTTTCTCCTCGCTCATCAGCAGCACCGCGGCGGCGCCGTCGGTGAGGGGGCTGGCGTTGCCCGCGGTCACGCTGCCGTCGGCGGCGAAAACCGGCTTCAGCGCGGCCAGTTTGGCGAGGCTGGTGTCGCCGCGCACCAAGCCGTCGCGCAGGATCTCCACGTCTTCGGGGGTGCGAACCCGCAGCACCTCGTCGTCGAACCGGCCGGACTCGATGGCGGCCGCCGCGCGGTGATGTGAGCGTGCGGCGAACTCGTCCTGATCCGCGCGGCTCACGCCGTGGATGCGAGCCATTTTCTCGGCCGACTCGCCCATGACCTCGCCGGTGGTGCGTTCGGCGATCTTGGGCCGGCTCGGCAGCAGGTCGGTGAACGGCGCAAGGCGCGCGACCGCGGACAGGTAGTCCTTCGGCTTCGGCTTGCCCAGAGCCAGCGGAGCCGCCGCGTGTACCACCTTCTGCGGCAGTTTGACTTCGGCGTTCGAGGTGGAATCGCTGCCGCCCGCGATCATGATGTCGTATTCGCCGCGCTCGATCGCGGCCGCCGCCGAGGTGACGGCCTGTAAGCCGGAGGCGCAGGCCCTGGTCACCGTGTAGCCCTCGCAGCCAGGATCCAGCCGCAGGTCGAGCGCGATCTCGCGGGCGATGTTCGGCGCCGCGCCGGGCAGGATGACCCCGCCCCAGACGATCGCCTCCACTTGCGTGCCGGGCAGCCCGGTGCGCTCCAGCAGTCCCCGGACCGCGGCATCGGCGAGCGCGATGGAATCCATTCGGGTGTATCCGGTGAACGCGCGCAGGAACGGCGTGCGGGCACCGGACACGATCACGGCACGGCGAGCGGCTTTGGTGGCCATGCGATTTCCTTTCGAAAGCCTACGTCCACCAAACTTACTGCAAAGTAAGTTCACCGTCGACCCCCTTCGCCGACGGTGAACCCCCGACACAGCGGCGATCCCCTCCACCGCCGCTGACCGGTCCGCCGCGCGCCGTTGCGCGCCGGACCGAGACGTCCGTCCCGGCGAACGCCCCTGCCCGTCCCGGAACCGTCGCATGCACTCCGTCATCCGACGGAAAGAACCGTAACAAACTTTCGACCGATTTTCCAAATAGTTTCTATTGGTTTGCCTGATACCTCCCATCGGCTTACCATGAACCCACTATGCATAGCCCTTCGGAGCTGTCGCGGCAGAAGAGATTCGGGCGAATCATCAAAGAACGCCGGGACGAGCTCGGCCTCACCCAGCTACAGATCGGCGACCTCGGGGGACCTTCGGCGCCGACCATCCGGAAGATCGAGGACGGCGAGGCGACCATCAGCATGCAGACGCTGAACAAGCTCGACGCGCCGCTGCGATGGCTGCCGGGCAGCGCCGCACGCACCTATGCCGGCGGCGTCCCCGCCGCCGACGAACCCGCGAACGCCGCGCGCGGCGCGGGCGACTCGGTGGTGGCCGGTCCGGACGCGATCCGCTTCGAGATCTCCGACCTGACCGGGCTGCTCGCGGCGTCGGGCAGGCTCAACGACGCCGTCGAACACGGTCGCACCACCGACCCTCAGGTGGTCGCCGCGATCGCGGAGCTCAACCGAGTGGTCTCCAAGCTGTCGGCGCGGTACGCGACCGCCATGCTGGAACGCAACGGCGGACCGGGCAGGCAATTGCACCCGCTGGTGGAGATGGCCTTCGCGCACCTGCTCGCGGTCCCCGCGGCGGCCAGCGATCCCGACGAGCTACAGGAACGCCGGTACCGCCGCTGGCTGGCCGGCCGATCGGAGGATATCGATGCGGCGACCGAAGCTCGGTTCCGCGCACGCTGGCTGGCGGCCAATATGGCCCCGCCCGCGTTCGGAAACGGCGAGTGACGAGGCAACCATGACCGACCAGGGACCGAACTCCACGGAACTCACCCTCAGCCGCAAGATCAACCGGTTGTTCGCCGTCGTGCATCCGCGCGACGCTCCGGAGCGCAGCACCGAATCCGTCGCCCGGCAGGCCGGTGAGATCCTCGGCCGCCCGGTGCCGCCCGGTTACCTCGCGCGCCTGCGCGACGGCGAGTTCGACGACCGCGACGCCTGCGCCGCGGCGGATGCCGACATCCTGGGCGCGGTGGCGCGCAGCTTCGGCGTCGCCGCCGACTACCTGCTCACCCGCGGCCCCGCGGCGGAGGCGATCGACCGCGAACTCGAACTGCTCGCCACCATGCGCGACGCGAACGTCGCCAGCATCGCGCTGCGCGGTTCGAACATCGATCGGGCCATGCTCGCCAAGATCATCCAGAGCACGGAAGGGTCGGTGCCGCCGAGTCGGTAGCATGCTTCTCTACATGGGCCACTGAGCTTTTGTAGGAGACCGATCACATGGCCATCCAGGCCCGGTTCCGGAGCTTGACCCGGGACCTCCCGATACCCCACCCATGGAATCTGCAGGCCTATCTCGATGCCGTCGCGGAGCACCGCGGTCGCAGCATCAGCCTGTGGCCGATCGACACCGCCCTACTGGCGGGCACCGGTTGCGGCACGGGCAGCGGTCTGTGGATCGCGAAGCAGGACAGCGACGTCATCGTCTACGGCGCCGACACCACCGAATGGCACGCCGAGCACATCATCGTGCACGAACTGGGGCACATGCTGCTCGGGCACGGCCCGGAGCAGCACCGGCCCGGTGAGCCGACCACCAGCACCCCGACGGTGGCGGCGGTCGCCGACCTGCTGCCCTCGATCTCGCCAGAGTCGATCGCCCACGTGCTCGGCCGCACCGACTACGGAACCATGCGCGAGCGCGACGCGGAAACGTTCGCCGACATGGTGATGCTGCACGCCATGCGCCCACCGCGCCGCGATTCGCTGCTGCACCGCACGTTCTTCCGCGACCGGCGGCGGTAACCTCGCCCCGACGAAATTCTCCGGACATCCGGTAGGTGAGCCGAATGCCCGGAGAAGGGGGAACGTGCGGTTTCGATGTGGTCAGGCCAGGCGGATCAGGCCGTAGTCGAACGCATGGCGGCGGTAGACCACCGACGGCCGGTCGGTCTCCTTGTCCTGGAACAAGAAGAAATCGTGGCCGACGAGTTCCATCTGGTACAGGGCGTCGTCGACGGTCATGGGCGTCGCCGAGTGCACCTTCGTGCGCACGATGTGGCCGGGACCGGCGTCGTACTCCGGCTCCCGCTCCTGCTCCTGGTGCGCGTGCGCGGCGCTCGACTCACCGAGCCGCTCGAACAGGGAGTCGTCCACCAGATCGGCAGTGGCCTGGGCGACCGACAGCGGCGTCTTGTCGCCGTAGTGCACCCGGCGCCGGTCCTTGGTGCGGCGCAGCCTGCTCTCCAGCTTCGCGGTCACCGACTCGAAGGCGGCGTAGAAGCTGTCCGCGCAAGCCTCGGCCCGCACAACGGGACCCTTTCCGCGCGCGGTGATTTCGACGCGCTGACAGTTCTTGCGCTGGCGCCGGTTGCGTTCGTGGAACAGCTCGACGTCGAAGAGGAAGATCGACGGGTCGAAGCGTTCTAATCGGGAGAGTTTTTCCGCGACGTAGATACGAAAATGATCGGGCACCTCTACATTGCGACCCTTCACCACGATGTCGCCGCGTGGCGCCCGTGGTCGTTCCGCTGTGGGTTGCTCGAGTGCTTCCTTGGTGCTGGACTCCAGCATCGAAGCAGCGGGATCTTTCACTGAAGGTCGTGAAGAAGTCGTCACGCGTACCTCCCGGATCTGGCCGCACCGACCGATTCCAGTGCGGCGGGATTGAACCGTGCCGAACGACGATTGCTCGGCACTAGACGTCCGAGGCGCCACCTCCAAACTTGCGGTTCGGGTGTGTGTCCGCGACGCTAGTCCGCCGACGGGCTGATCGCCAGTGTTCACGCAAATTTCCCGGAGTCAAGCAGCACAAGTAACCAGAACGCCACGTGTCGGCAATCCGGCGCCCAGTAGCGCGCGCACCGACTCGCGGGCCGTCGCACCGGTGGTCAGCACGTCGTCGACCAGCACCACCTCGGCATTCGCCGGTATTCCCCACTCCGCGGCGGGACCGGGCGCCGTGGTCACCCGCCCCTCCAGGTTGCGAGCGCGCTCGATGGGTGTCAAGCCCACCGAATCACGCACCCCGCGCCCCAGCCGCAACACAGGCAACACTCGGCAGTTGGGCAGCCACCGCGTAGCTACCGAGGCCGAGCGCAGCACCGGGTCGCCGCCCCTGCGCCGCGCGGCCACGCGCCTGCTCGGCGCGGGCACCAGCACCAAGGGCAGGCGCGGCGAACGCAACTCGGCGAGCGCGCCCGCGAGCGCCTTGCCGAGTGGCAGCGCCAGGTCCCGCCGTCCTCTTTCCTTGGCGGCGAGCACTGCCCGGCGCGCGGGCCCGGCATACGGCCCGAGCGCCCAGCAAGGAACGCCCGGGTCACTGCGCGGCCACACGCGTACCGGCGGACCGGCCAACGTGACGGCGCAGTCGGCGCACCAATCGGCTCCGGAACGCCCGCAGCCCGCGCATGCGGCGGGCAAGACCAGATCGAGCAAGGTTCGCATCGACCGAGTGTGCGCCCGCGCTCCGACAGATTCGCTCGATCAGGCAGACGACATTGCGCCTAGCAGAGCGTTGATACCTTGCGGCGAAGCCGTTTACGCCGCGCACGAACCGCTGCCGCAACCTCCCGTGCGATCGCGCCGAGCACGAGTTCCTTCGTACTCGCGACCGGTCGCCGCTCAGCCGGGCAGGACGGGGATGGCGTTCGCGCCCAGCCCCGGCACCTCACGCCAGTAGGGCTGCCCTTGATCCGGCGCGGAGGTCAGCTCCAGCACCGCGCGCGAGTCGGCGACGTACTGGTGGTCCGGGCTCGCGCTCACCGAGCGCACCGGCGCCGTGAGATTCTGCGACGTCAGCGGGGTCGGCTCCGAGCCGTCGACCGACACGGTGCTCACCGGGTCGACATTGCCCTCGCGCGCGATGATGATCGTGTCCGCGTCGAGCCAGTCCACCGACACCGCGGCCGTGCTGAGCCCGACACCGACGGGCAGCGCCGAGGTCAGCGCCAGCTTCCCGTCCGGCTGCGGCACGACGACCGCCACGTAGACCCGTCCGTCGGCGATCATCGCCGCCCGCACCCCGGTCCGGGAGATGCGCAGCTCGGTGATCGGTAGCCGGGGCGCCGTGGCCGATGAGGCCGCCGTCAATCCGGAGATGTCGACGTTCTGTACCGAAACGTTTCCGGTGCCGCGATCGTTGACCGCGCGGATCACCCGGTCACCGTCGACCACCGCCCATGCCGCGCTGCCGTCCGCGGTCCACGAGGGCCGGGTGATGGTGAAGCCCTCGGCCACCGGAAAAGCGTTGCCGCCGTAGGTGCCGACCATCAGCGTCCGCGACGGCACGCCCGGCGGTCGTCCCGCTTCGGCCACCGCGGCGACGAACTGACCATCCGGAGACAGCGTCGCGGACTGCAGATTGTTCACTCCGCCGAAGTAGCCGGGCGTGGGCGTGATACCGCCGTTGTCGGCGATCTGCACCAGCCCGCCGCCGCGCAGCGCGTGCAGCCCGATGGGGTTGCGGGCGGCGGCGGCCGGATTGAACTGCTGCACGTCCGCCACGTTCCACCCGTTGGCGGCGAAACGCTCGTCCAGCGGCTTGCCGTCGGCGAGCAGCATGTACGGCCCGAGGATGTCGGCGCTGGACAACGTGAGCACCACCTGCGCGGCCAGTAGTTCGCGCTCGCGCGGATTCAGCGCCGACGCGCCGGCGAAGTCGATCCGCACGCCGCCGAGCCCGATGCCGACGCCGTCGGGGTCGCCGTTGGCCTTGGTGATCGTCCCGCGCAGCGCGATCGGCGGCGTCAACTCACTGTGCAGCACCGACGACAGCGTGGGCTGCGGCCCCTCCAGCAGCGAACTGATCAACCGCTGGGTCAGCTGCGCTTTGGGCACCGCGAGCCAGCGCAGATCCGGCACGGCCATATTGCCGCTCGGATCGATGAAGTACAGCGTGTAGCGGCGGTAGGACTTGAAGAACGCGGTGGAGTCCATGACCACACCGTCGGGCAATTCATCGATGCGCCACTCGCCGTCGATCTTGGTCAGCTCGATCTTGTTCTCGACGAACGGGATGTCGTCGTTGGGCCGGTAACCGCCGTCCGCGGACAGCTCGCCGACCTTGCGCGCGCGGATCAGATAGTTGGCCTTGTCGCCGGAGCGCGATTCCCGCAGGGTGTCGGGTTTCTCGACGATGACGGTGCCCGCCGCGTCGTCCCACTGGGTGGAGGCCGCGGGCGTCATGTACTGCCGGGCGGCCAGATGCCGGTTGGCCGGATCGGCGGTGGCCTGGAGGAAATCGCGCAGCAGCAGATCCGGATCACGGTTGGCGACCGGGGGCGGCGGGCCCTCGGACGTGGGCTCGCGATTGATGGTGCCCAGCGCCTCCGGCGCGGACGACTCGGGCAGGCTGGCACAGGCGGTGAGCGGCATCACGACCGCGAGAACCGCCGCTGTCAGCACGGTCAGCCGCCGCATCCGCGCAGATCCGACACGCATTCTCATGACTGTACGTCCCCCGGTTCGCGCGCACCGCCGCCCCCGGCCTGCGCCGACTCCGACGCGGGCGAGCCATTCGACCCGGACGCGGGCTGCTGTTCGGCCTGCGCGTTGTCGGTGGGCGTCACCGTGCTTTCGGCCGCTGCGGGCCGACTACTCGCGCTCGGCTCCGCCGCTGCGCCGCCCTCCGCCTCCGCGGCGTCCGGCTCACCGCTGCCCGTCCCGGCCGACTCGCTCCCGATCTCCGAACGCACCGGGTCCGGCTCGGTGGTCTCGACGCCGGCCGGAGGCACACCGACCGGATCGGCAGCGTCCGCCTGCGCGCCTTGCCCCACGGCGTTCGTCACCTGCGCGGCACCCGGCTCGGCGGCGGCCGGTCGCGCCGTTTCGGATTCGGTCGCCTCACGATCGACCGGCGGTTCCGGCTCCACCACATGCATGGATTTGCGCGCGGGCTCCAGCGGAAGCGGACTCGGGCCGAGCTTCTTGCCACGCACCAGCGGCAGCGTCAGCCGGAAGCTGGCGCCGACCCCGACCTCGCCCCACGCTTCGAGCCTGCCCTCGTGCAGGTTCGCGTCCTCCACGCTGATCGACAGACCGAGGCCGGTGCCGCCGGAGCGGCGCATGCGAGACGGATCAGAACGCCAGAAGCGGTTGAAGACCAGCTTCTCCTCGCCGGGCCGAAGGCCGACGCCCTGGTCCCGCACGACGACCGCGACCGCGTTGCTCTCGGCGTCGCCGCGCATCCGGATCAGCACCGGCTTGCCCTCGCTGTGGTCGATCGCGTTGGCGAGCAGATTGCGCAGCACTCGCTCCACCCGGCGCGGATCGACCTCGGCGACCAAGGGGTCCTCCGGCATGTCGCTGACGATCTCGACACCGGCGTCCTTGGCGAGGTGCCGCACGGTCGAGATCGCGGCCCGCGCGCACATCCGCACATCCAGCGATTCGACCTGGAGTTCGGCGACGCCCGCGTCGTGCCTGCTGATCTCCAGCAGGTCGTTGAGCAGGCCCTCGAACCGGTCGAGTTCGTTCACCAGCAACTCGGCGCTGCGGGCGAGGGCTGGATCGAGGTCGTCGCTGCTGCCGTGGATCAGGTCGGCGGCCATCCGCACGGTGGTGAGCGGCGTGCGCAACTCGTGGCTGACGTCGGAGGTGAACCGGCGCTGCAGATTGCCGAATTCCTCCAACTGGGTGATCTGGTTGGACAGGCTCTCGGCCATCTCGTTGAACGCCTGGGCCAGCCGGGCCATATCGTCCTCGCCGCGCACCAGCATGCGTTCCTTGAGCCTGCCGTCGGCGAACCGGCCCGCGATCCGGGCGGCGGAACGGATCGGGAGGACCACCTGTCTGGTCACCAGCGCGGTGATCGCGGCGAGCAGCACCAGCAGCACGATGCCGCCGACCAGCATGGTGCCGCGCATCAGCGACAGGCTGCGCTCCTCGTTGGCCAGCGGGAAGATCAGGTAGATCTCCAGGGTCGGGATCTCGGCGCTCGGGCTGCCGATGATCAGCGCGCGACCGCTGTAGCCATCCGCGTCCTCGACGGTGGCGAACTGGTAGCTGACCTGGTTGCGCTGCACGAACCGGCGCAGCTCGTCGGGCACTTCCTGGATCGGGCCGCGCGGGATCTGCTGCGGCGGCATACCGCCGATGACGCTCAGCGCAGAGACGAAGCTGCCCGCGGCGCCGGTGGACTGCCCGCTGCCGCCGCGGTTGGACAGCGCGTTGCGGGCCTCCTCCAGCCGCTGCGGCTGCGCGCCGATGTCGTGCACACCGGCCAGCTGGCTCTCCACCGTGTTGCGCGCGCGGTCCATCTCCTCGACCGCAGCGTTGATCTTGGCGTCCAGCAGCCGGTCGGTGATCTGGCTGGTCAGCACGACACCGAGGATCGTGATGACGATCAGCGACAACGTCAGCGTCGACACGATGACGCGCAATTGCAGCGAACGACGCCACAGGTGGCCTAGGGCAATGCCGACCGCTTGGAACCAGGCCACCACCGGAGCCAGCGATCGTTCCAGACGCGCGAGGACGCCATGGATCACGGCGGTCCGGCCTTGTAACCGACACCGCGGACGGTCAGCACGATCTCCGGGTTCTCCGGATCCTTCTCGACCTTCGCCCGCAACCGCTGCACGTGCACGTTCACCAGGCGGGTGTCGGCGGCGTGCCGGTAGCCCCAGACCTGCTCGAGCAGGACCTCACGGGTGAACACCTGGCGCGGCTTGCGGGCCAGGGCGACGAGCAGGTCGAACTCCAGCGGCGTCAGCGAGATCTGCGCGCCGCCGCGGCTGACCTTGTGCGCGGGCACATCGATCACGATATCGGCGATCGACAACAGCTCGGCGGGCTCCTCCTCGGTGCGGCGCAGGCGGGCCCGCACCCGGGCCACCAACTCCTTCGGCTTGAAGGGCTTGACGATGTAATCGTCGGCGCCGGACTCCAGACCGAGCACGACGTCGACCGTGTCGGTCTTCGCCGTGAGCATCACGATCGGAACCCCGGAATCGGCCCGCAGCACACGGCACACGTCGATGCCGTTCATGCCGGGCAGCATCAGGTCCAGCAGCACCAAATCGGGGCGGATCTCGCGAACCGCCGCCAGGGCCTGTGTGCCGTCGCCGACCACATGCGGGTCGAACCCTTCCCCGCGCAAGACGATCGTGAGCATCTCAGCGAGTGCCATATCGTCGTCGACGACCAGAATCTTCGGCTTCATAACTACTATGTTGTCATCTCCCAGGCCAGGATCGGGCCGCCACGCCAACACTGGTGCGAACCCGCGGCACAGCCAACCTTATCGACCAACGATTTCGGCGATGCGCGCGGCCAGCGTAGCCGGACCGTCCTCGGATCGGTATGTCCACCACGGTCCGCGCCAGTCGCGTTCGGCCAGCTCACGGTACACCGCGCCGGTGCGGTGCTGCAGACCGCCGTCGCGCTCGTAGACGTCGAGCGCGCGTTCGGCGTCGAGTTCGCCACGCCTGCGGGCACGCTCGGCCGCGAGTTCGACGGGAACGTCCAGCAACACTTGCAGCGCCGGAGCGGGAAGGGCGAATCTGCCGAACTCCAATTCGCCCACCCAGTCCACGATTTCACCGTCCGCCGACTGCCCGAGGCGGGCGGCCGAATAGGCGGCGTTGGAAGCGACGTAACGGTCGAGAAGCACAACGTCGTTGTCGGCCAACAGCTTCGACAGCTCGTCCGCGGCGTCCGCGCGGTCCAGCGCGAACAGCAGCGCCATGCCGCTGACCGAGCCCGCGAGGTCGCCGTGCGCGCCGCGCAGCGCCTCGGCGGCCAGGTCGGCGTGCACCGAGACGCGGTAGCGCGGGAAGGCCATCGTCGCGACCCGCAGCCCGCGACCGCGCAGCTCCGCGACCACCCGCTCGATCAGCGTCCGCTTACCGGCGCCGTCGAGCCCCTCGACCGCTATCAGCACTCCCATGACCTGGCACAATACCCCGCCTCGCAGCAGGAACCGACACCACCTCACCAGCGTGTATGCCGGGCTGAGCAGGGGCTGCGGGAACGCGCGTGCCGGTCCTCGTACGGCGGCCATGGCACCGCACGCGACCCCGGAGGTCGCCGACACCTTCAGGCGCCGGCGACCCCGGTGGTTACGCGGGCTCAGTAGCGGTAGTGCTCCGGCTTGTACGGGCCCTCGACATCGACGCCGATGTACTCGGCCTGGTCCTTGGTGAGCTTGGTCAGCTCGCCGCCGAGCGCCTCGACGTGGATGCGGGCGACCTTCTCGTCCAGGTGCTTCGGCAGCCGGTAGACCTCGTTGTCGTACTCCTCCGGCTTCGTCCACAGCTCGATCTGCGCGATCACCTGGTTGGAGAAGCTGTTGGACATCACGAACGACGGGTGGCCGGTCGCGTTGCCGAGGTTGAGCAGACGACCCTCCGACAGCACCAGGATCGAGCGGCCGGTCTCCTTGAACGTCCACAGGTCGACCTGCGGCTTGATGTTCAATTTCGTTGCGCCGGAACGCTCCAGCGCGGCCATGTCGATCTCGTTGTCGAAGTGACCGATGTTGCCGAGGATGGCCTGGTCCTTCATCGCCCTCATGTGCTCGAGGGTGATGATGTCCTTGTTGCCGGTCGCGGTGATGACGATGTCGGCATCGCCGATCGCCTTCTCCACGGTCACCACGTCGTAGCCGTCCATCAGCGCCTGCAGCGCGTTGATCGGGTCGATCTCGGTGACCTGCACCCGGGCGCCCTGTCCGGCAAGCGATTCCGCGCAGCCCTTGCCGACATCGCCGTAGCCGCAGATCAATACCTTCTTGCCGCCGATGAGCACGTCGGTGCCGCGGTTGATGCCGTCGATCAGCGAGTGGCGGGTGCCGTACTTGTTGTCGAACTTGCTCTTGGTGACCGAGTCGTTGACGTTGATCGCCGGGAACACCAGCTCGCCCGCCGCCGCGAACTGGTAGAGCCGCAGCACGCCGGTGGTGGTCTCCTCGGTGACGCCGCGCACCGATTCGGCGATCTTCGTCCACTTGCCTCGGTCGGACTCGAAGCGCTCGCGCAGCAGGTTCAGGAACACCTTGTACTCGGCCGAGTGGTTCTCGTCCTCCGGCGGCACCACGCCGGCCTTCTCGAACTGCGCGCCGCGCAGCACGAGCATGGTGGCGTCGCCGCCGTCGTCGAGGATCATGTTGGCCGGCTCGCCCGGCCAGGTGAGCATCTGCTCGGCGGCCCACCAGTACTCCTCCAGGGTCTCGCCCTTCCAGGCGAACACCGGGGTGCCATTCGGCTCGTCGACGGTGCCGTTGGGGCCGACGACCACGGCGGCGGCCGCGTGGTCCTGGGTGGAGAAGATGTTGCAGGAGGCCCAGCGAACCTCGGCGCCGAGGCTGGTCAGGGTCTCGATCAGCACCGCGGTCTGCACGGTCATGTGCAGCGAGCCGGAGATGCGCGCGCCCTGCAGCGGCCGCACCTCGGCGTACTCACGGCGCAGCGCCATCAGACCGGGCATCTCGTGTTCGGCCAGACGGATCTCTTTGCGGCCGAAATCGGCCAGCGACAGATCCGCCACCTTGTAGTCGATGCCGTTGCGGACATCGGCGGTCAACGACGTGCGTGCGGGAAGTTCTGAGGTGGTCATCAGCCTCTCCTGGTTCGGCAAGTACCGAGGCAAGGCTAGTCGCTCACGACCCGGCCCGGTCTACGCGGCCGTCCCTCCCAGACGCGGACCGGCCTCCGGCTCGGCTCCCGCCGGGACGCCGCGAGCCGCCAGCAAGCGGCGCCGCTTCCGCGGCTGGACGTTCGCCAGGGTGATGTCGCCGCCGTAGTGGGCGAGGACGCGGGCGTCCATCACCCGCCGCCACAGCGGCGGAATGGCGGCG
The DNA here is from genome assembly GCF_044389845.1 of Nocardia sp. NPDC019323. NCBI lineage: Bacteria > Bacillati > Actinomycetota > Actinomycetes > Mycobacteriales > Nocardiaceae > Nocardia > Nocardia sp. NPDC019323. The sequence goes on along the minus strand of NZ_JBIRYN010000011.1, from coordinate 132,563 downwards.
AGCACGATCATGGCGGCGTAGCCTGCGGGCAGTTGCGGAGCCTGCTCGGAGGTGCGCAGCGTCTGGTAGCGGCGGCCCGGGTTGGCATGGTGATCGCTGTGCCGCTGCAAGTGGAACAGGAAGATGTTGGTGACCAGATGGTCGCTGTTCCAGCTGTCGCGCGGCGAGCAGCGGGCGTACCTGCCGTCCGGGCGGCGGGCCCGCAGCAGGCCGTAGTGCTCGACGTAGTTCACCGTCTCCAGCAGACCGAAACCGATCACGGCTTGCAGCAGCAGCCACGGCAGCACCTGATAGCCGAACGCCGCGACCAGGCCGCCGAACAGCACGAGCGTCATCGACCAGGCCTGCAGGATGTGGTTGTGCACGCTCCACCAGCCCGTGCCCTTGCGCGCGAGGCGCTCCCGCTCCAGGGCGATGGCCGAGCGGAAACTGCCAGACACGCTGCGCGGCAAGAACTCCCACAGCGACTCGCCGAGACGAGCGCTGGCCGGGTCCTCGGGAGTCGCCACCCGCACGTGGTGGCCGCGGTTGTGCTCGACGAAGAAGTGCCCGTAACCGGACTGCGCGAGCGCGATCTTGGCCAGCCAGCGCTCCATTCGCTCGACCCGGTGCCCGAGTTCGTGGGCGGCGTTGATGCCGATGCCGCTGACGAATCCGAGGGTGGCGGCGAGGCCGAGCTTGTCGACCACGCTCAGCTCGTCGCCGGCCCACATGTAGCTCGCGATCACCAAGCCGATCAGCTGCACGGGCAGCATCAGATAGGTGCACCACCGGTAGTACCGGTCGTTGGAGAGCCGCTCGTAGTCCTCGTCCTTCGGATTGGTGCCGTCGACGCCGATCGACCAGTCCAGCAGCGGAATGGCGATCAGCACGATGATCGGGCCGATCCACCAGAAGACGTCCAGGCCGGTGTGCAGCACCAGCTGCGACGGCAGCAATGCCGACGCGGGCGGAAGCAAGCCGAGAACCCACAGATGGCGCTTGGGATCGGGCGATCCCATCGATTTGCCAACCGTTTGCACTTTTGCCCCACTCGAAGAAGACCCGAACACCGTCGCCTGAGAATACTTCTTGACTTGTTGTCTGTTACAACCAAGCCGTGGGTTGAGACGTGATCGCTATTACAAGCCGCACAGTCTGTTTTCAATGTGCTGCATGTGCGCCAGTCACGAGCCGGTTGCTCATTCGGGCTCAGCTTTGCACGCGCGCGGCGAGGATCGCTTCGACGTAGGGACTCAGCAGCGCGCTCAATTCCGCGGGCGCGTCGCGGCCAGGGCCGGGCGGAGTAGGGATGTAGCTGAGGGCGATCCGCACCAGCGCGTGCGCGATGACGTCCGATTCGGCCGCCGTCGAAGCCACCCAGCTGTGCTGGAAGGCGCGCGAGAGACGTTCGGTCGCGTGCTCCAGCAACGGTCCCGCGTCCAGAGTGATCAGGCGCAGCAGATCCAGCTTCACCTCACCCGCGACCAACGACTGCACCAGCGGGTCGGACGCCGCGTCGAAGAAGAAGTTCGCCATACCGTCGCGGAACGCGGCGCGGACGTCACCGACATTGCCGTTGATGGCGGCGTCCACATGATCGACCAGGAAGTCGGCCAGGCGCAGGGCGTAGGCCTGGGTGAGGCCTGCGCGGGAGCCGAACTCGTTGTACAGCGTCTGCCTGCTCACCCCCGCCCTGGCCGCGACGTCACCGAGGGTGATCTTGGACCAGTCCCGCTCGGTGAGCAGCTCGCGCATCGCGTCCAGCACCGACGTCCGCAGCAGGTCCCGCGCGGCCTCCTGGTAGGAAATCCTGGTTCCGGTGCGCGGCATACCCGCGACACTGTCACGGGCGCCCGCCGCAGTCAAAATCTCACGACCGTTCGATTTCGACCATGTAGAAATCCGCCTTGGCGGCGCCGCAGTCCGGACAGGTCCAGTCGTCGGGGATGTCGTCCCAGCGGGTGCCCGGCGCGATGCCGTCCTCCGGCCAGCCCTCGGCTTCGTCGTATTCGAAGCCGCACTGGATGCACTGATACAGCTTGTACTCGGTCATTTCCTTGCCCCTATCGGCTCGAAATCGATCTTCTCCCGCACGCCGCAATCCGGGCAGCACCAATCATCCGGCACCGTCTCCCACCGGGTGCCCGGCGGGAAGCCCTCGTGCGGAGCGCCTTTCGCCTCGTCGAAGACGTAGTCGCAGACGGGGCAGCGATACGCGCTCATGCCTCGTCCCCTTCGGCAGCCTTCCGCGCGCCGTAGCGCGCCAGCACCTTCTCCCGCTTGCCGGGATCGATGTTGGCCCGGGTGATGTCGCCGCCGTAGTGCGCGAGCACGCGCTTGTCCATGACGCGACGCCACAGCGGCGGGAAGTAGGCGAGCAGGATCATGCTGGCGTAGCCGCTGGGCAGGTTGGGGGCGCCGTCCCAGCTGCGCAACGTCTGGTAGCGCCGGGTCGGGTAGGCGTGGTGGTCGCTGTGCCGCTGCAGGTGGTACAGGAAGATGTTGGTGACGATGTGGTCGCTGTTCCAGCTGTGCACCGGGGCGGGGCGCTCGTACCGGCCGCTCGCCGTGCGCTGCCGCACCAGGCCGTAGTGCTCCAGGTAGTTGACCGCCTCCAGCAGGCTGAAGCCCACCACGGCCTGCAGGATCAGATACGGCAGCAGCTCGATGCCGAACACCGCGATCAAGACCGCGAACAGCACCGCCGACATCAGCCAGGCGCTGAGCACTTCGTTGCGCAGGCTCCACGGCTTCTTGCCGAGCCGGTCCAGCCGCACCTTCTCCAACTGCCAGGACGACTTCAGGCTGCCCCACACGGTGCGCGGCCAGAAGGCCCAGAACGTCTCGCCCACACGGGAACTCGCCGGGTCCTCCGGCGTCGCGACCCGCACGTGATGGCCGCGGTTGTGCTCGATGTAGAAGTGCCCGTAGCAGGACTGGGCCAGCGCGATCCGCGACAGCCAGCGCTCCAGGTCCACCTTCTTGTGGCCGAGCTCGTGCGCGGTGTTGATGCCGATGCCGCCGATCATGCCGACGGTGATCGCCAGTCCGATCTTGTCCACCACGTGCAGCCCGCCGTCGATGCCGAGCCAGCTCACGTCGTCGGCGGTGATCAGGTAGGCCGCCATCACCAGCGTGGCGTATTGGAAGGGCAGGTACAGGTAGGTGAGGTAGCGGTAGTACTTGTCGTTCTCCAGGTACTCCATCACCTCGTCGGGCGGGTTGTCGCCGTCCGGGCCGAAGAAGATGTCCGCGATCGGGATCAGCACGTAGACCAGGATCGGCCCGAGCCAGAACGGCACCTGCGCGAGGCGATGCCAGCCCAACTCGTTGAGTCCCCAGATCAGCGGCAGGCCGATGAGGAACAGGCCGGCCGGGGCGAACAGACCCCACAGCCACATATAGCGCTTGCGATCCCGCCACGCCGGTACCTCGACCGGCTGGGCGGACGCGTCGGCGTGCGTCGACATCGTCGTCTCCATTCCCGAAGAGCACGCCACATGTGACGTGCATTACCTCACTTGTGGACGATAGACGGACATTTGTCGCTTGTCTAGACAAATGCGGCAATTTGTAAACCACGCGGCGAGAGAACGAGAAAGCCCCGGCCGGAGGGGACTCCGGCCGGGGCTCGTCGGGTGGCCGACTCAGCGCAACAGCACGTCGGCGTCGGCGGGCAAGGCGTGCACCGGCCACCAGCGCAGGTCGGTGGATTCGTGACTTCGCACCGGGAGCGCGCCCGCGGGGGCGGTGATGCGGAACAGGAGGTCCAGGTGTCTGGTCGGAACGCCGAGGGAGCAGGTGATGGGATGCGCTTGGGCGCCGTACAGTCCCGGTTCCAGCCGCAGGCCCGCGATGCCGGACTCCTCGGTGGCCTCGCGCAACGCGGCGTCCGCGACCGTCTCGTCCCGCTCTTCGCAGTGGCCGCCGAGCTGGATCCAGCGCCCGACCCGCGGGTGCAGAGTGAGCAGCACCTCGCGACCGTCGTGGGAGAACACGACCGCGGAGGCGGTGATGTGGCCCGGCGCGTGCTCGCGCAGGCAACCACGCGGCGCCGAACCGAGGAATGCCAGCATCGCCTCACGCAGCGATCGCTCCGGATCCGTGCCCGGGCGCCACGTCTCGAGCAGGTCGGTGGCCGAAGCGCGCAGTGATTCCGCGCTCACCGGAGCCGCTTCCCCACCGCCGCCGAATCGCGGCGCTTCACAGCTCGACCAGCCCCGAGCCCGCACTCGCCGGCTGCCGCGGGGTCAGCTCCTCGAGCGGATGACCGATGGCGACGGCGCCAAGCGGACTCCAGTCCTCGGCCACGCCGAGCACGTCCCGGGTGACCTCGGGCGCGAAGATCGTCGACCCGATCCAGCAGCTGCCGATGCCCTCGGTGGCGAGGGCGACCAGCAGGCCCTGCACCGCCGCGCCCACCGCGACGGTGAACATGGTGCGCTCATCGGCCCGCCTGCGCTCGTCCGGATAGTCGTGCGCACCGTCGGGCACGCAGAACGGGATGATCACCTCGGGCGCGTCGAACAGGATGCGGCCGCGCGCGACCCGGCGCTCGATCCGTTCCGGGGACAGGCCGTCGGCGGCCAGATCGGCGCGCCACTTGTCCGCCATCGCCTCGAGCAGCCGGGTGCGCAGCTGCGGCGTGCGCAGCCACACGAACCGCACCGGGCGGGTGTGGTGCGGAGCGGGCGCGGTCAGCGCGACCGACACCGCCGAGCGGATCCGCTCGGGATCGACCGGAGCGTCGGAGAACTGGCGGACCGAGCGACGCAGGAGGATGGCCTCCTTGCGCCCGCGTTCGATGGCCTCCTCGGTGCCGAGCCAGAACAGGTCGTCGGTGCCGCCGCGCAGCAGATCGGCGGCGCCGGATCCGTCGTCGACGATCGGAAGCCCGCGCACCACGGCGACCGGGACGCCGCCGAGCTTGCCCTTGACCAGGTCCGCGGCGGCGGCCAGCTCGTCGGCCACGGCCACCTGGGTGACGAACAGCTCGTTGCCCTGACCGTCGACCGCGCCCGCGTAATCGTGCAGCACCCGCAGGCCCGCGGCGCCGATGGCCGCGTCGGTCTGCCCGTTGCGCCAGGCCCGGCCCATCGTGTCGGTGACGACCACCGCGACCGTCACGCCCAGCCGGTCGGCGAGCGCGGCGCGCAGCGCCTTGGCGCTGGCGTCCGGGTCGGTGGGCAGCAGCACCAGCTCGCCCCGCTCCACGTTCGAGCCGTCCACGCCGGAGGCGGCCTGCACGATGCCGAGCTTGTTCTCGGTGATCAGGGTGCGGCCCTTGCGCGCGAGCACCCGCACCGCCTCCTGGTCGACGAGACTGCGCCGGACCGCGTCGCGCTCCTGCGGATCCAGCGGCGCTTCCACGATGCGTCCCTCGACCTTGGCGACGATCTTGCTGGTGACCACGAGCACGTCGCCGTCGGCCAGCCAGGGCGCGCAGCGGGCGATGTGCTCGGCGATGTCGTCGCCGGGCCGGAATTCGGGCAGCCCGGTGACGGGCAGGATGCGCAGTTCTCCTGCCGCGTGGTCGATCGGTGTGCTCACAAGGCGACTCCAGCGAGATCCAGCGCCTGACGCACCATCTCGGCGGTGGTCGGCGGGTCGGTCATCAACAACGGGACGCTACGCACCTCGACTCCCGGCACATCGGCGGCGTCGGTGCTGTGGATCAGCCAGCCGTCCAGGATCCCCGTGGCCGAGCGGGCGCCGTAGTACCGGCCGATCGCCTCGGCCGTCGTCTCCACCCCGATCACCGACAGGCACTCGTCGGCCATACCGCGCAGCGGCTTGCCATCGATCACTCCCGACACGCCGATCACCTTCGCCGGGGTGGTGCGCAGCGCGCCCCTGATACCGGGCACGGCGAGGATGGCGCCGATGCTGACGACGGGGTTGGACGGCGCGAGCAGGACCACGTCGGCGGATTCTATGATATCGATCACATTTGGGGCAGGTTTGGCTTCATCGGCGCCAATTGTGGCGAATCCATGGGTGTCGATGTTCGCGCGGTAGCGAACCCACCACTCTTGAAAATGGATCGCGCGCCGTTCGCCAGGGTTGTCCGGATCGGACACCACGACATGCGTTTCGCAGCGATCGTCGGTTGCCGGGATCAGTTTCACGCCGGGCTGCCACCGGTTGCACAGCGCCTCGGTGACGGTGGAGAGCCGGTATCCGGCGCGCAACATTTCGGTGCGGATCAGATGCGTGGCGATATCACGGTCCCCCAAGCCGAACCAGTCCGGCTGGGCGTGATATTTCGCGAGCTCTTCCTTGGCGTGCCAGGTCTCGCCGACCCGGCCCCAGCCGCGCTCGGTGTCTATGCCGCCGCCCAGCGTATACATGCAGGTGTCGAGGTCGGGACAGATCCTGAGCCCGTGCATCCAGACGTCGTCGCCGACGTTCACGATCGCGGAGACGTCCGCCTCGGGCAGCAGTTCCCGGACGCCCTGAAGGAAACGCGCGCCACCGACACCGCCGACCAGCACGGCGATCCGGGGTCCGTTCGCGGGCGTGGCGTCCGCTTGTTGTCCAGTCACATCCGCACAGCCTATGCGCTGACGCGAAGTCTCCCGTTCGCGGCAAATTTGCTATACATTTGCTATCGCACATCACAAGAGGGACTCGGAATGCGGCTGCGGATAGTAACGGAATAGCGACGGCGGCTTGACCATCGACGCGTCCGGCGTGTCTAATCACAGTCATGTCATTCCGGGTTCGCGCGAGAGATCAACGCGCGAACGACTTTTCGAACAGACGTTCGCATCGGTGTGACAAGCTCGGGGACGTCCGCGGGACAACGTCGCGGGGTATGGCCGTCGGTGCGCGTGTTGGTCCGACGGAAAGAATCATTCTGCGCTAACACACAGTGAGGAGGCGGAGCGATGGCCAACGAGATGGTCTCGCCGACCGATTCCACAGCAGGCGCAGCACGTGGCGTCTGCGCAGATAACGGCGGCTGGAAGGACCAAGAGGGGGGTGACGGAGTCACGGCGCCTCGGCTCAGCCTGGTCGTGACCGGCTTCGACGAGATGTTCGAATCCATCGAAGAGCAGTGGCAGGAGCGCGCCCTGTGCGCGCAGACCGATCCGGAGGCGTTCTTCCCCGAGAAGGGCGGCTCCACCCGCGAGGCCAAGCGGATCTGCATGGGCTGCGAGGTCCGCGACGAGTGCCTGGAATACGCGCTCGCGCACGATGAGCGCTTCGGCATCTGGGGCGGCCTCTCCGAGCGGGAGCGCCGCCGCCTCAAGCGCGGCATCGGCTGACAGACATCCGCGATGCCCGGAGCCGCCCGTCCACCGGGGCGCTCCGGGCACGCGCGACACGGCCGACAGATCTCCCACCGCCTCGATGCGGACGGCCGGAGCCGACTGGCCTAGATTTTCTCTCATGGCACGTTCCCGTAAGCGTCGACCGCCGACCGCGCGGTCGGTGATCCGCCGCGGCCGCGGAGTGCGCGGACCGATGCTGCCACCCACCGTGCCGGCCTGGCGGACCAGAGGCCAGAAGTTCGACCGGCTGGTGCTCGAGGCGTTCGCCCCCTTGGACTCCCGCTGGCACGACCGGCTCACCAAGCTCGACATCGCGGTCGACGACGTTCCGAAAATCCGTCCGCTGCATCCCGATTCGGTCACCTGGCCGGACGAGGTCGTCGCCGACGGCCCGGTTCCGCTCTCCCGGCTCATCCCGGCGGGCGTCGACCGGCACGGCGCGGCGACCAGGGCCAGGGTGGTGCTGTTCCGCAAGCCGCTCGAGTTGCGCGCCAGCGACCCCGACGACCTCGTCGATCTGCTGCGCGAAGTGCTGGTCCAGCAGGTCGCGACCTACCTCGGCGTCGATCCGGACGTGATCGATCCGGAAGCGGAGTGAATCGCACCCATCCGCGCGGCGGCGGCACCCGAATGCGCTGGGGGCAAGCGTGTGTAGGCGGTCACCGGCTGGGTACTCCGGTGCGCATGCCATGACCGACCACTGGCGTCGCGCGTGCGGACATCGGCGCCCGCGCGTGGCGCCGGGTGACGTCCGGATTCACCGCGGGGCACGTCGTGGCCCCGCGGAACCTCGTGCTGCCCTCGTTCCGCGACGCACGGACCGAGATTCTTCAAGCGTGTCTGTCCCCATCGACGCGCCAGGGGGGTTACTCTCATCGGCGTGATTCCCATGCGTCGTTGCTGCCGACCAGGCTGCAAGAATCCGGCCGTCGCGACGCTCACCTATGTGTACTCCGACTCGACGGCAGTCGTCGGACCACTCGCGACGGTCGCCGAACCGCACTCCTGGGATCTCTGCGAAACGCACGGCTCACGCATCACCGCCCCGAAGGGCTGGGAACTGGTTCGCCACGAAGGCGGGTTCTCCTCCAGCACACCGGATGACGATGATCTGACCGCGCTCGCCGAGGCGGTGCGGGAAGCGGGGTTGCGCCGCCGCCCTCCCGAGCGCGAGCAGCGCGGCTATCGCGACTACGCTCCCCCGCCGCCGCGCACCACGCGCACGGGTCGCCGCGGCCATCTGCGCGTGCTGCCCGACCCGCCGTCCTGATCGGACCAGGACGGTGTCGGACCGGTCCGGCGCAACCACTAGGGTGTTGGGCATGACAGTCGCCCGCTCTGCCGAATTCGTGAACGCGGTGATCAAGGCCTACGACGTTCGCGGTGTTGTCGGTGACCAAATCGACGCGGAATTCGTCAGGGACGTCGGCGCGTCCTTCGCGCGGCTGATGCGCGCCGAAGGCGCCCGCCGGATCGTCATCGGGCACGACATGCGCGATTCCTCCCCCGAGCTGTCGGCCGCCTTCGCCGACGGCGCGCTCGGCCAGGGCCTCGACGTGGTGCACATCGGCCTGGCCTCGACCGACCAGCTGTACTTCGCCTCCGGCCGCCTGGACTGTCCCGGCGCCATGTTCACCGCCAGCCACAACCCGGCCCGCTACAACGGCATCAAACTGTGCCGCGCCAAGGCCCTTCCGGTCGGTCAGGACACCGGGCTGGCCACCATCAAGAACGAACTGATCGACGGCGTGCCCGCGTACGCGGGCGAGCGCGGCACCGCGACCGAACTCGACCTGCTGACCGAGTACGCCGACTTCCTGCGCGGCCTGGTCGATCTCGGCGGCATCCGCCCGCTCACCATCGCGGTGGACGCGGGCAACGGCATGGGCGGGTACACCGTGCCCGCGGTGCTCGGCGCGCTGCCCCAGGTGACGATCGTGCCGCTGTACTTCGAGCTGGACGGCACCTTCCCCAACCACGAGGCCAACCCGCTGGACCCGGCGAACCTGGTGGACCTGCAGAAGCTGGTGCGCGAGTCCGGCGCGGACATCGGCCTCGCGTTCGACGGCGACGCCGACCGCTGCTTCGTCGTGGACGAGAACGGCGACCCGGTGTCCCCCTCGGCGATCACCGCCCTGGTGGCCGAGCGCGAACTGGCCAAGGAGCCCGGCGCGGTGATCATCCACAATCTGATCACCTCCCGCGCCGTGCCGGAGCTGGTGCACGAGCTGGGTGGAACGCCGGTGCGCACGCGGGTCGGGCACTCGTTCATCAAGCAGGAGATGGCCGCCACCGGAGCGGTGTTCGGCGGCGAGCACTCCGCGCACTACTACTTCCGCGACTTCTGGGGCGCCGACTCCGGGATGCTGGCGGCGTTGCACGTGTTGGCCGCGCTGGGTGAGAAGGACCGGCCGGTGTCGGAGCTGATGGCGTCCTACGCCACCTACGCGGCTTCCGGGGAGATCAACTCCACCGTGGCCGACGCCGCGGAGCGGACGCTGGCCGTCGTCGACGCCTTCGCCGACCGGGCGCATTCGGTGGACCGGCTGGACGGGGTGACCGTGCAATTGGCCGACAACGCCTGGTTCAACCTGCGCGCGTCGAATACCGAGCCGTTGCTCCGGCTGAACGTCGAAGCCAGATCGGCGGAGGAAGTAGACGCACTCGTGACCGAGATCCTGGGCATCGTTCGCTCCTGACTGGAATAGTGGAATCACAGGCCTTGGATTCGTCCGTCTCGGTCTCGGTGTGGCAGCTGGACCGGGTGGGCGCGGGGGCGGAAAAGACACAGCGCGATGAGGGGAGGTGGGACGCCCGATGATCGCTGGAACACCGGTGCTCGACCTCGACGATGCCGCTTCACTCGAGGCCGCCGACGCAGGCGGCGCCCTTCGCTCGGCCGCTTCCGGCGGCGCCCAGGTCCGCGCCACCGCGGCGGCCGTCGGTGAGGACGCGCTGGCCCGATTGGCCGATCTGCGACCGCGCAGCGTGGTGCTGGTCTCCGGTTCCGGGCGTGCCGCACGCGCCGCCGGACTGCTCGTGGCCGCGCTCGGCGACCGGGCGGGTCTGCCCGTCGTGCCCGCCGCCGCCTTGCCCCCTTGGGTGGGGCCGCTGGACGTCGTGCTGGTCTCCGGCGATGACGCGGGCGATCCGCGCCTGATCGACGCCGTCGACCGGGCGCTGCGCCGCGGCGCCGAGGTGGTCGTCGCCGCGCCGCACGAGGGGCCGCTGCGCGCCGCCGCGGCAGGGCGCGCCGCCGTGCTGGAACCCCGGGTGCAGGTGCTCGGGTACAACCGCCTGCTGCGCTTCCTGGCCGCCGGAATCGCGGTCCTGCGCGCGGTCGACCCCCAGCGCACCGGAGCCGTGGTCCCGGAACTCGCCGACCTGGCCGACGTGCTGGACGCGGAGGCGCTGCGCGACGGCCCGCACAACGAGGTCTTCCACAACCCCGCCAAGACGCTGGCCGCCCGGATGCAGCAGCGGGGCGTGGTGCTCGCGGGCGATTCGCCCGCCGCCGCCGAACTGGCCGAGCACGGCGCCGAGGTACTGCTGCAGTCCGCGGGCAAGGTCGCCACCGCGGTGGATCTGGCCGAAGCCGTGGCCGCGCGGACCAGGATGGCCGAGGCGGCGGGCGAATCCGCGCCCGGCTACGACCCGCTGTTCCACGACGAGGAACTGGACGGTCCCGCGCCCGTGGAACGCATCCGGGTGTTCGTGCTCAGCGCCGATCGCGATCGGGCGGCCGCGCGCAGGCGCATCGCGGTGTTCGGCGGCGAGGCGGCGAGCATGGTCGACGCCGATCTGGTGAACGCCGACGTCGACCTGCTGCACACGGAGATGACCGACCCGGCCGCGCCCGCGCAGACCCATGCCGAAGAGGCCGTGCCCGCCAACGGCACCGAACTCGAACAGCTCGCGGTGCTCGCGTTGCGACTGGAGATGGCGGCCGCCTATCTGCGGCTGATCGGCTCGCGCACCGCACCGGCCGACAGCCAGGAGCAGTACGGGGGAAGCTACTAGTGCACGAACTCGTTGGTGCGCTGCGCTCGTATGCCTGGGGCTCGCGCACCGCGCTCGCTCAGCTGTGCGGCAGGCCGGTGCCGTCGGCGCATCCGGAGGCCGAACTGTGGTTCGGCGCCCACCCGGCCGATCCGGCGTACGTGAAGGCCGGCACCGACGCCGTCTCGCTGCAGGAACTGATCGCCGCCGACCCGAGCCGGGAACTGGGCTGGGTCGCAACCCGATTCGGCGAGAAGCTGCCGTTCCTGCTCAAGATCCTGGCCGCCGAGGAGCCGCTGTCGCTGCAGGCCCACCCGAGCACGGAGCAGGCGCGGGCCGGTTTCGAGCGGGAGAACCGCGCGAAGGTGCCGCTGAACTCGCCACTGCGCAACTACCGCGACGACAACCACAAACCCGAGCTGATCGTCGCGCTGGACCGGCTGGAGGCGCTGGCCGGCTTCCGCGATCCGCACCGCACCGTCGCGTTGCTGCGCGCGCTGGCGGTGGACGGATTGCGCTCCTACTGCGAACTGCTTGCCGCGCAACCGGACAAGGCCGGCCTGCGCACCCTGTTCACCACGTGGATCACGCTGCCGCAGCAGGTGCTGGCCACGCTGCTGCCCGAGGTGCTCGACGGCTGCGTGCGGTATCTGTCGGGCAAGGGCGCCCGCGAGTTCACGGCCGAGGCGCGCACGACGCTCGAATTGGCCGAGGCCTACCCGGGCGACGCGGGCGTGCTTGCGGCGCTGCTGCTGAACCGGGTGACCCTGGAGCCGGGCCAGGGATTGTTCCTCGCGGCCGGGAATCTGCACGCCTACCTGCGCGGGGTCGGCGTGGAGATCATGGCCAACTCCGACAATGTGCTGCGCGGCGGCCTCACCCCCAAGCACGTCGACGTGCCGGAATTGTTGCGCGTGCTGGATTTCGAGCCGATCGACTTGCCCGCGGTGCTGCCCGAGCCCGCCGGTGACGGGTCGGTGCGCTATCGCACGCCCACGTCGGAGTTCGCGCTGCGCCGCTTCGATCTGGTCGCCGGTTCCGCGCGGGTGCCGCTGACCCCGGCGGGCCCGGCGATCGTACTGTGCACGGCGGGCACGGTGCGGCTGTTGCGGAACGACTCGTCGCTGGAGCTCACCCGGGGTGCGGCGGCGTGGATCTCCGCCGCCGACACCGATATTCGCGCGCAGGCGGTGGACGGTGCCGTCCAGCTGTTCTGCGCGTCCGTCGGCGCGATCGGCTGACCGATCCGGAACGCCGGTTTCCGGGTGTCCTAGTCTGTTCGCTGGTATCTCGAAAACAGAGAGGACACGCTTCCATGTCGGCTGGCGGTGGCAAGAAGGCGATCGTCGCGGCGTTGACCGCGAACGCGGGGATCGCCGCGGCGAAGTTCGTCGGTGCGGCGATCACGGGCTCGGGGTCGATGCTCGCCGAGGCCGTGCACTCCGTGGCCGACACGGGCAACCAGGGGCTGTTGCTGCTGGGCCAGCGGCGCGCCGCGAAGGAAGCCGACGAGCTGCACCCCTTCGGCTACGCGCGCAACCGCTACTTCTATTCGTTCATCGTGGCGCTGGTGCTGTTCACCCTCGGGTCGGGTTACGCCATCTACGAGGGCATCCACAAGATCCAGCATCCGGAGGAGCTGAGTTCGCCGATCGTGGCTGTCGTCATCCTCGTGATCGCGATCGCGCTGGAGACCTACAGCTTCACCACGGCGATACGCGAGTCCGCGCCGCTGAAGGGGGACGCGAGCTGGTGGCGGTTCATCCGCAATTCGCGCAGCCCCGAGCTGCCGGTGGTGTTGCTGGAGGACACCGGCGCGCTGATCGGCCTGATCTTCGCGTTCGCGGGCGTCGGCCTGACCATGCTCACCGACGACCCGGTCTGGGACGGCATCGGCACGCTGGCCATCGGCGGGCTGCTGGGCGTCATCGCGATCGTGCTGATCGTGGAGATGCAGAGCCTGCTGATCGGCGAGGGCGCCACGCCGCAGGAGAACCGGTTGATCCGCGCGAACCTGATCGACGAGACCCGCATCGATCGGGTGATCCACCTCAAGACGCAATACCTCGGGCCCGAGGAACTGCTCGTGGCCGCGAAGGTCGGCGTCGTTCCCGGCCTCGACATCGCGGCGATCGCAGGCGCCATCGACGACGCCGAATCCCGCGTTCGCACCGCCGTGCCCGCAGCGCGCGTCATCTACCTCGAACCCGATCTCTACCGCACCCAGCCCGCCCAGAGTTGACGATCCGGCGACCGCGGGCAGCGCTCAGCGGTGCTGGACCGCCGGGGCGCGCAGGAGATCGAGCGGGTCGGTGCGGACGTCGAAGCGGTCGTGCAGGGCGTGCCGGGCGGCGTGCAGCCCGCACATGCCGTGGACTCCCGGACCCGGCGGCGTCGCGGACGAGCACAGATAGACGCCGGGAATCGGTGTGGCATAGGGGTTCCAGCGTGGCGCGGGCCGGAACGCGAACTGGCGCAGCGTCATCGCGCCCGCGGAGATGTCGCCGCCGATGTAGTTGGCGTTGTGCGCGGGCATTTCCGCCGCTGTGATCACGTTCTTCGCGACGATCAGGTCGCGGAACCCCGGGGCGAACCGCTCGACTTGGCCGATCACCTCCTCACTCACGTCGCGGGTGGAACCGTTGGGCACGTGGGCATAGGTGTAGAAGGTGTGGCCGCCCGCCGGCGCGCGCGTTGGATCGACCACACCGGGCTGGATGGACAGCACGTAGGGCCGTTCGGCGTGTTTTCCCATGGCCACGGCGTGCTCGGCGGCCATGGCCTCGGCGCGGGTGCCGATCACGTGCACCGTTCCGGCGAGCTCGCAGCCGTCGGCCCGCCACGGCACCGGCCCGGAGAGCGCGAAGTCGATCTTGCACGCGGCGCCGCCGTACCGGAAACGCCGCAGCCGCTTCGCGTACCGCGCGGGTAACCGGTGCCCGGCGATGCGCAGTAGTTCGGCCGGGGCGAGGTCGAGCAGCACGGCGCGGGCGCAGGCGAACTCGTCGATGGAGTCGACGCGATGACCGGTGTGCACCCGGCCGCCGAGACGTTCGAGTTCGGCGATGAGCGCGTCGGGGATCGCCTGACTGCCGCCGCGCGGAATCACCCAGCCTCCGACGTGGGCCAGCGTGCCGAGCAGCAGCGCCGCGCCCGCGGCCGTGATCGCGCGCGGGGGAATGATCGCGTGCGTGGCGATGCCGGTCAGCAAGGCGGGTGCGACCTGGTCACGAAATCTGATGTTCCACAGCGGCGAGCCCTGCTCCAGGGTGCGCAGGCCGAAACGGATCGAGGTCGCCAGCCCGGACGGAATGCGGCGCAGATCCGACATCGCGAGGTCGACCACGTCCGGCCAGTGCCGCACCAGCGGAGCGAACAGTTCGCGCCATGCCGGACCGTCGGGACCGAGGTCGTCGACCGTCCGTTCCAGGTCTCGCCAGGCCAGCCCGGCCACCCCGCCGTCGAGCGGATGGGCGTAGGAGACCTCGGGGGCCAGCAACTCCACGCCGTGCGCGGTCAGGTCGAACGCGCGGAACAGCGGCGCGGCCGCCGCCATCGGATGCGCGCCCGCGCACACGTCGTGCCGGTAACCGGGCAAAGTCAGTTCCGCCGTACGGGATCCACCGCCTGCCGTCGCCTCGGCCTCGTACACCTCCACGGCGAGCCCCGCGCGGGCCAGGATCACCGCGGCGGCGAGGCCGTTCGGTCCGGAGCCGACCACCACCACATCAGCCATACCCCCACGCTACCGGCGGCGGGCTCGCCGACGCGGCCGTCAGGCTCGCGCCGCGCCCACGGCGGCGAGCCATTCCGCCACCACCGGGTCAGGCGCCGAATTCGCGGTTCCGTGGTCAGCCGTCCGTTCCGGTGCAGTGTGGCCAGGCCGTGCGGGCAACTCCAGGCGACCATGATCCCGGTCACTCTCCCGGCAATCCGATGACTTCGCGGCATCCGTCCCGTCTGCACCATCGAACGCACGACGAGCAAGGAGATCGACCAATGGCGACCAAGCCGCACGGCCCCGCGTCCTACTTCCCCTCCATCGAGGCCAAGTACGGCCGCTCCATCGAGGAATGGAAGGCCGCCATGCGCGAGACCGGCTCGAGCTCGCACAAGGAGCTGGTCGAGTGGCTGAAGACCGAGCACGGGTTCGGGCACGGCCATGCCAGCGCCCTCACCCAGCATTACCTGCACCCGGAGAAATGGACGGCCTGACCCCGGACATCACGAAGGGCCCGCGGATCCCGCGAGCCCTTCGTCGTGCGCGCGCTACGCCTCGACCAGATCCTTGGTCTCGGATTCCTGCGCCTGCGCCGGCGTCCCGTGGCCGTCGTCGACCATGGTCCGCTCGTCGAAGGGAAGTTCGCGATCGAGCACCTCGCGCACCCGGTCCACGTCGACGGTCTTGGTCCAGGTGCCGATCAGCACCGTGGCGACCGCGTTGCCGGAGAAGTTGGTCAGCGCCCGCGCCTCGGACATGAAGCGGTCGATGCCGACGATCAAGCCGACGCCGTCGAGCAACTCGGGCCGATGACTCTGCAACCCGCCCGCCAGCGTGGCCAGCCCGGCGCCGGTGACGCCGGCGGCGCCCTTGGACGCGACGATCATGAACACCAGCAGCCCGAGTTGCTCCCCGATGGACAGCGGCTTGCCCATCGCCTCCGCGATGAACAGCGATGCCATGGTCAGGTAGATGGCGGTGCCGTCGAGATTGAATGAATAGCCCGTCGGGACCACGACGCCGACGGTGGTGCGCTCGACGCCCATGTGGTCCATCTTCGCGATCAGCCGTGGCAGCGCCGATTCCGACGACGAGGTCGCGACGATCAGCAGGTACTCCCGCGCGAGGTAGCGCACCAGCTTGAAGATCGACACCCGGGACACGGCCCACAGCAGCGTGCCGAGCACGCCGAAGACGAAGACCACGCAGGTGAGGTAGAACGCGAGCATCAGCGTCCCCAGCTTCGCCACGGCATCCAGACCCGTCTTGCCGACCACGTTGGCGATCGCGCCGAACGCGCCGACCGGCGCCAGCCACAGGATCATCACCAGGATCCGGAACACGAGTTTCTGCAGCAGCGCCACGCCGCGCAGGATCGGCTCGCCCGTCGCGCCCATGGCCTGCACCGCGAATCCGACCAGCAGCGCGACGAACAGCGCCTGCAGCACGTTGCCGGTGGTGAGCGAGGACAGTAGCGTCGACGGCACGATGTTCTGGATGAATTCCCAGGTCCCGCCCGCGCTGTGGGCGGTATCGGCCAGCGTGTGACCCGCTTTGGCCGACGTGGCGATATTCAGTCCGGTACCCGGTTGCACCAGGTTGCCGACGACGAGACCGATTCCCAGCGCGATGGTCGACATGACCAGGAAGTAGCCGATGGCCAGCCCGCCGACCTTGCCGACGGTGGCCGCGGCGCGCACCGAGCCGATCCCGAGCACGATGGTGCAGAAGATGACCGGAGCGATCATCATCTTGATGAGGTTGACGAAGATGGTCCCCAGCGGAGCGAACGACTGCGCGACGCCCGGCGCCAGCCAGCCGACGAGGACGCCGGCGACCACAGCCACGATGACGGCCAGATACAGCCAATGGGTGCGGTCGTGCCGCGTTCGAGTCGAGTCGCTCATAGCGAGGATTTCCCTTCGAAAGGTACCGGCGCGAGGCGGCTCGCGCCTTCCAGGCAGAATGATGGTCGGCCGGGTGATCCCGGTCACTGTTTGGTGCATTACGTTCAGCGGAGGAAGAGCTTGTGAGACGCGGTCGGCTCTCCCTCGCCGGGCAGGCGTTCGTCTTCCAGTTGGTCGTGCTCGCGCTGATGATCGGGATCGGCGTTGTGCTCGCGGTGCTGGACGCCAGGCACGACAGCGACGTCACCACCACCAGGGAGGTCACCGACGTCGCGGTGAGCGTGGCCGACGCGCCCTCGACCATCGACGCGCTGCGCAGTCCGGATCCGACGGCGCTGCTGCAGCCGGTGACCGAGGAGATCCGGCACGAGACCGGCATGGATTTCATCGTGGTCATGGCGCCCGACCGGACCCGCTACACGCACACCAACCCCGCGATGATCGGACTGCCGTTCAGCGGCACCATCGATCGCGCGCTGGCGGGCGAGACCTTCACCGAGACGTTCACCGGCACGCTCGGTCCGTCCATCCGGGCGGTGACGCCGGTGCACGACCACGGGCGGATCGTCGCCCTGGTCTCCGCCGGGGTGACCCGCGCGAAGATCGGCGACCAGGTCGCCACCCAGTTCCCGGTGATCCTCGGCGTCGCTGGGGCCGGGCTGGTGCTGGCCGCGGGTGGTTCGTTCCTGTTGAGCCGCAGGCTGCGTCGGCAAACGCACGGCCTGGCGCCCGACGAGTTGCGCGCGATGTACGAGCACCACGACGCCGTGCTGCACTCGGTGCACGAGGGCCTGGTGGTGTTCGGCGCGTCGGGCGAGGACGCCGAAGTGGTCAACGACGAGGCGCGCCGCCTGCTCGACCTGCCCCCGGGCGAGGTGCGCCGCAGCGACCTGCCGCTGTCGTTGCAACGGATGAGCTGGGGCACCGTCCGCGACGAGATGCACGTGACCACCGACCGGATCCTGCTGGTCAACCAGGACACCGTGGAATGGGAAGGCCGGGCGATCGGCACCGTGATGACCATCCGCGATCACACCGAGTTACAAGCGGTGATGGGCGAACTCGACTCGGTGCGCAGCTTCGCCGCGTCGTTGCAGGCGCAGGCGCACGAGTCGGCCAACCGGTTGCACACCGTGGTCACCATGGTCGAGCTGGGCCGCCACCGCGAGGCCGTCGAGTTCGCCACCGCGGAACTCGAGTTGTCCCAGTCGCTGATCGATCGGCTGTTCGCCGCGGTGGGCGCGCCCGCCTTGGCCGCGCTGCTGCTCGGCAAGGTGAACCAGGCCGCCGAACGCGGCATCGAGCTGACCATCACCGACGACACCGCGCTCGACTCGGTGGACCCGCTGTCGCCGCACGAAACCGTCACGCTGGTGGGCAATCTCGTCGACAACGCGATCGATGCCGCGGCGGACAGCACGTCCGGCTGGGTGGAGGTCACGCTGCGCCACCAGCGAGCGGACGCGGGAGACGGTTCCACGCTCTACATCCGGGTCGCCGACAGCGGTCCGGGGATGTCGGCGGAGATGTTCGCGCGTGCGTCCCAGCGTGGCTATTCGACCAAGGCCGACCACCACGGGCTCGGTCTCGCGCTGGTCCACCGGCTGGTGGCCCGGCACGGGGGAAGCATTCGCACCGAACGGGATCCCGAAAGCGCGGTGACCGTGACGATCCCACGAAAGGAGGCACGATGATCCGTGTGCTGATCGTCGAGGACGAGCCGCTGATCGCCGAGGCTCACCGCGCCTATGTGGAGCGCATCGCCGGATTCACACCCGTCGGCATCGCCCACACCGGGCGCGAGGCGATGCGCGCGGCGGCCGACGCGGCGGCCGAGGGCACACCGATCGACCTGGTGCTGATGGACATCGGTCTCCCTGACGCCAGCGGCCTGGACGTCGCCGCCGCGCTGACCGGTCTCGCGCCGCGCCCGGACGTCATCGCGATCACGTCCGCGCGGGATCTGGCCATGGTGCGCACGGCGGTGTCGCACGGCGTCGTGCTGTATCTGCTGAAGCCGTTCACCTTCGCCGCCTTCCGCGACAAGCTGGACCGCTATCGCGAGTTCCGCACCGCGCTGCCGGCCGGTGAGAGCGCCATCTCCCAGCACGACATCGACCGGGCGTTGAGCGCCCTGCGCACCACCGACCAGCGCGCGACGACCCCCAAGGGCGTCGCGCCGCAGACTCTCGACGAGATCTCCCGCGCCGTGCGCGCGGCCGAGGCCGAGGGCGTGACCGCCGCGGACACCGCGACCTCGATCGGGGTCTCGCGCATCACCGCATGGCGCTATCTGGAGAAGCTCGCCGATGACGGATTGGTCGTCCGCCGCTCCGACTACGGCCGGGCCGGACGTCCGAAGACCCGCTACGTGTGGAAGACCACGGGCTGATCAGACCGGCTCCGGGGCCTGCGCGCGCTGGCCGAGGTGCACCGGCATCCGCTCGTACCCGTGCAGGGTGAACAACGCGCGCCGCCGCAGCGGTCCGTCCAGGCGCAGGTCGGGGAACCGGTCGAACAGGGCTTGCAGCGCGTACACGCCTTCCATCCGAGCCAGGCTCGCTCCCAGGCAGACGTGCACGCCGCTGCTGAACGACAGGTGATCCTTCGCGTTCTCGCGCCCGACGTCGAACCGTCCTGGATCGGCGAAGACCGCGGGATCGCGATTGGCGCCCGCCAGCGACAGCACCACCGTGTTGCCCGCGCGCACCGGGACGCCGTCGATCTCCACGTCGGTCAGCGCGGTGCGCGCCGTGGTCTGCACCGGGGAGTCGAAGCGCAGGATCTCCTCGACGGCGTTGGGCCACAGCTCCGGCTCTTCGCGCAGCAGCTCCAGCTGATCCGGATGGGCCAGCAACTGCGCGACACCGTTGCCGATCAGGTTGACCGTGGTCTCGAAGCCTGCGCCCATGAGCAGGCTCGCGGTGGCCTTGAGCGCGTAGGAGTCCAGCTCACCCGCGGTGACCAGGCTGCTGAGGATGTCCTCGCCCGGCTCGCGGCGCAACCGCTCGATGTGCCGGTCGAGATAGTCGTTCATCACCTCCATGGCCCGCATCGCCTTCCGGTGCGCGCGCCACGGGATACCGACGTCGAGCAGGGGCGTCATCTGGTCGCCCCAGTTCAGGAACAGCGCCTTGTCCTCGTCCGGGAAGCCGAGCATCTCCGAGATGATGGCGATCGGCACCTGGGAGGCGAACGAGTGGATCAGGTCCGCGGAACCGTGGGAGGGCAGACCGTCCAGCAATTCCTCGGTGACCGTCTCGACGCGGTCGCGCAGCCTGCGGATCGCGCGCGGGGTGAACGCCGATGCCACCGGTTTGCGCATCGCGGTGTGTTCCGGCGGGTCGATCACCAGCATCGACGGCGGCTCCACCGGATTCGGCGGCAGCGGGAAACGCTCGGCGAGCTTGCGCAACGGCTTGGGGATGTTGAAGCTCTCCGTGGTGCGCACGCCGAAGCGGCTGTCGCGCAGGATGGAGCGGCACAGCTCGTGGTCGAAGGTCGCGAACGCGATCGGGGTGCGCAGCAGCCTTGTCTCGCCGCGCAAGCGCTCGATCAGCGGATAGGGGTCGTCGAAGCCGGCCTGGCCTGCCATCAGTTCGGCGAACGGATCACCGCGGCGCGCCTGCGTGCGCAGGACGAGACGAGGCGCGCCCTGCACGGACAACCAGCGGAACCAATAATGCGGCTTCATAGTCCAACCTCGTCGTCGTGGCGATGAGTCCACCGTACGGAACCGTGCGCGGTTGTGGAACGTCCTCAGGTCGGATCCGGCGCTTATACCGTGGTAGGAGCGGCTCAGCCGCGCTGCGCGGTCACCCGCTCCGAAGCGATGCGCCGCTCACGCAGCGCCGGATCGGGGTTGACCACCTGCACCAGCGACGCGCCCGCGGCCAGCACCGCGAGATATCCGTCGATCAGTTCGGCCGGGGTGTCCCACGGCGTGCTCGACAGCACCCGGTCCCCTTCGGCGAAGCCCTGGCGCATGGCCGATTTCCGCGCCTCGGCGAGCACCTCCTTGACCGGCATGCCGTCGAGCGCGACGCCGGCGCCGCGCGGGAGGAACTGGTCGCCGTGCACGCGCACCGAGGTGGCGAAGTCGGTGACGCCGACCGGCAGGTCGCGCACCGGCGAACCCATGGCGTCCAGCGACAGCGCGGCGACCTCGCCCGCTCCGTCGGCCTCGTCCAGGCGGTCGGGGGTGACCAGGGCCAGATCGGCGTCCCGGTCCGGCTGCAGCACCACCTCGGTGCCCGCCCACCAGCAGCCAAGCAACACCGCGGCGGTCTGCCAGTGCGCAGGCAGCAGGACCGCGACCCGCGCGCCGGGACTCAGGCCGAACTCGTCGCGAATCAGATTGGCGGTCTTGGCCGCCCAGTTCGCCAGCGTCGCGCCGGACAGCTCGATGCGCGCGCCGGTGGCGTCGTCGTAGTAGGTGACGCGCGGGCCTGCGGGTTCGCGGGCGAGGATGGGATCGAGTACCGCTTCGGTGAGCGTATGTGCCTGGTCGATGTCACGCATGGTTCAGTTCACGCATTTCGGTCCGTTCTGGCCTGCGTCGATCGGTGGAGCGGGCGGGACTGGTGTGGCCGCGGTCGACGTTCCGGACAGATCGAACATCCGGCTCGCCGACGAGCCCGGACCAGAATAGTCGCTCGCCAGCACGACACTCACCGAATCCGGGGACAGCGCCGGATCGGCGAGCACCGTCAGCCCGCCGAGCGCCTTGGCCACCGCCTGCGCCTTCGGGCTCGCGGTGTCCGCCGCGAGCACCCGGCTGCCGGTGACGCGAGTGCCGGTGTAGTTGGACACCGTGCCTTGGCGAAAACCCTTGGCGCTCAACGCTTGCGCGACCTCGGCCGCGAGCCCGCCGATGCCGCCCGCGTTGTAGACGCTGACCGTCACCGTCGCGGGATCGAAGCCCGTCTCGGCATTGCGCGGGGCGGGGTTGTCGCCGACCAGCGAGGCGACGTAGGACTTGACCGCTTTGGGCTCGACCTTGACCACCGATTCGCCGTTGCCGGTCTCGCCGTTGAGGTCGGCGACCGGAATGGTCTCGAATTTCACCTGACCGCCGGACAGGTCCTTCAACCGTTGCAGGAAGGCCAGCACGTCCCAGTCCTCGTCCAGCACGATCGTCCGCCCCACCGCTTCGCTGAGTTGCTGGAGCTTGGCCGGGTTGCCCAGCGTCTTCGCGCTGAGCACCTGCTGCACCAGCTGCGCCATGAACACCTGCTGGCGCACGATGCGATCGATGTCGCCGCGCGGCAGGTCGTGGCGCTGGCGCACGAAACTCAGTGCCCGCGGGCCGTCCAGCCGCTGCCGTCCCGCGGGGAACCTGGCGCCGGACATCCACTCGTCGACCGGGTTCTTCAGACACACCTCGACTCCGCCGACGGCGTCGGTGAGCAGCGCGAAGCCGAGCAGACTCACCTCGGCGTAGTGGTCGACGGTGATGCCGGTGAGCCCGGCCACCGTCTTGATCAGCGCCTGTCTGCCCGCCTGAGTGGACTGCCGCTCCGCCTCGTCGTTGGCGGCCCCCTGGTCGAGGAGCTTCTGGAACTGGGTCGCCTTCGTCGCGCCGTAGGCGGAGTTGATCTTGCCCATCCCCAGGCCGGGAATGTTGACGTAGGAATCGCGCGGAATCGAGATCGCGGTGGCCGAGCGTCCGTCGTTGGGCACGCGCAGCAGGACGATGGTGTCGGTGTTGGTGCCCACCTCGTCGCCGGCGTGCAGCATCGCGCGCTCGGCGTCCGAGAGCGGATTGCCGTGCGCGTCGGTGCGGCTGTCCACACCGACCAGCAGGATGTCCACCGCGCCGTCGCGACTGCCGCCCAGGCCGAGATCGCCGAGTCGCTCGATGTTCGCGACCAGCCCGTCGACGCTGTGCCAGGCGAAACCGGTGAGCACCAGCACGGTGACGGCGGCGGCCACGGCGAGCGAGCGCAACGGCCCGAAGGCCCGGTCGCCGGACCCGGTCGCCCGCGACGCCGCCGATGTGCCCCTCCGCTGCGACAAGTCCGCATCCTCTCGCCGAAACTCGGTGTACCGGCGACGCGTGCGCAACCGATCCGCCACCCTGGTTACCGCTCGCCCCGCCCGATTTCGGGATCCCCCGATAGCACAAGGCTATCGAAAGGTGGTCGCGAACGGCCGTAACCGAGAACGTGGCGGCGTGCCAGACTTGCGCCCGTGACCGACCCCACCGCGCCCGCGTCCACCGTGCCCGCTCGCCTCGTCGTCACCGGGGCGAACGGACAGGTGGGCCGGGAACTGCGGCGTCTCGCTCCGGCCGCCAGCGGCTACGGGCGCGCCGAACTCGACATCACCGACCCCGCCGCCGTGCGCGCGGTACTCGCGCCCGGCGACGTGGTGCTGAACTGCGCCGCCTATACCGCCGTCGACCTGGCCGAGACCGAAGCCGAGGCGGCGTACGCGGGCAACGCCACCGGACCGGCCGTGCTCGCAGGCGTCTGCGCTGACGTCGGCGCCCGGCTGATCCATCTGTCCACCGATTACGTCTTTCCAGGTACCCACGATCGGCCGTACGACACTGCCGATGTGACCGGACCGACCTCCGTGTACGGGGCGTCCAAGCTCGCGGGCGAACAGGCGGTGCTGAGCCGCTGCCCGGACGCGCACGTGGTGCGCACGGCGTGGGTATACACCGGGCGCGGCGGCGATTTCGTCGCCACGATGCTGCGGCTGGAGCGCGAACGCGACACCGTCGACGTGGTCGATGACGAGGTCGGCTCTCCCACCTACGCCGCCGACCTGGCCGCCGCGCTGCTGGAATTGGCGGGCAGACCGGACGCGCCACGGGTGCTGCACGCCACCAACGCCGGACGGGCCAGCCGGTTCGAACTCGCCCGCGCGGTGTTCGCCGGGGTCGGCGCCGATCCCGAACGCGTCCGGCCGTGCGACTCCTCCGCGTTCCCCAGACCCGCACGGCGCCCGGCGTTCTCGGTGCTGTCGCCGCGCGCCTGGAACGACGCGGGGCTCACGCCGCTGCGGGATTGGCAGGCCGCGCTGAGCGACGCCCTGGCGCGGCGGTCCGATTGAGGCGACCTTCCTCAATCAAGCCCTCCGCCGCTGCTGCGGCCAACCGCGAATCATCAGCACACGCCCGGCGACTGCTGTCATCAGGTCTCCCGACACCACTGGGAGCCCTCGCGAATCATCGGCACACGCCTTCCGACTGCCTGCCCGCGGCGCGGTCCGCCATCCCCGCGACCATGCGCGGACTATCGGGGGACGGCTCGCGCCCGCGCCCGTTAAGGTTGGCTGTCGTGAGTGATTCCGCATCCGCCGCGCCCGCGGGCCTGGCCGTCGTCACGGTGACCTACTCGCCGGGTGAACACCTCGAGCACTTCATCAGCACGCTAGCCGGGGCCACCGCCGAGAAACCTCAGGTGATCCTCGCCGACAACGGCTCGGTGGACGGTGTGCCGGAGCTGGTCGCCGAGGCCAATTCCCACGTGCGGCTGCTGCGCACCGGCGGCAACATCGGTTACGGCGGCGCGATCAACCGGGCGGTCGCGGAGATCGATCCGGCGATCGAGTTCATCGTGATCGCCAACCCGGACATCCGCTGGGGCACCGATTCCATCGACAAACTGCTCGCCGCCGCCAAGCGCTGGCCGCGCGCGGGCGCGCTCGGGCCGCTGGTGCTCGAGCCGGACGGCAGCGTGTACCCGTCGGCCCGCCGGGTGCCCGGCCTGCTGGACGGCGCCGGACACGCGATCCTGGGCACGGTGTGGAAGTCCAACCCGTGGACCCGCCGCTACCGGCAGGAGAACGAGGAGATCTCCGAGCGGGCCGTCGGCTGGCTGTCGGGTTCGTGCCTGCTGGTGCGGCGCGCGGCGTTCGACTCGATCGACGGCTTCGACTCCCGCTACTTCATGTACATGGAGGACGTCGACTTCGGTGACCGGATGGGCAAGGCGGGCTGGCACAACGTTTTCGTGCCGGACGCCGAGGTCACCCACGCCAAGGGTCACGCGGCGGGACGTCATCCCGAGAAGATGCTGCCCGCCCACCACGCCAGCGCCTACCGGTTCCAGGCCGACCGGCATCCGCACTGGTGGCAGGCTCCGCTGCGGCTGGCGCTGCGGGCCGGACTTGCGATCCGCTCACGGATTGCGGTTCGATCTGCCCTGCGCCAGCAGGCGCGCGACGCCGGGTGACCGGCGACGCCGGCAAGAAACGACCTTGTGAACAGGGGAGCTCGATGGCAGGAAATGCAGGCACCGACGCGGTGATCCTGGTCGGCGGGCAGGGAACGCGGCTGCGGCCGCTGACCCTCTCGGCGCCCAAGCCGATGCTGCCGACGGCCGGGCTCCCGTTCCTGACCCACCTGCTCGCCCGGATCGCCGAGGCCGGGATCACCCACGTGGTGCTGGGCACGTCGTTCAAGGCCGAGGTGTTCGAAGAGCACTTCGGCGACGGCTCCGAGCTGGGCCTGGAGATCGAGTACGTCACCGAGACCGAGCCGCTGGGCACCGGAGGCGCGATCCGCAACGTGCTGCCCAAGTTGCGCGCGGACAACGTGATGGTGTTCAACGGCGACGTGCTCGGCGGCACCGACCTCGGCGCGGTGCTCGACACGCACGAGTCCACCCGCGCGGATGTGACGTTGCACCTGGTCCGGGTCAGCGACCCGCGCGCGTTCGGCTGCGTGCCCACCGACGCGGACGGCCGGGTCACCGCGTTCCTGGAGAAGACCCAGGACCCGCCGACCGATCAGATCAACGCCGGATGCTACGTCTTCCGCCGCGAGTACATCGAGAAGATCCCGGCCGGGCGCCCGGTGTCGGTGGAGCGCGAGGTGTTCCCCGCGCTGCTGACCGAGGGCGCCCGCGTCCAGGGCTACGTCGACGCCTCCTACTGGCGCGACATGGGCACCCCCGAGGACTTCGTCCGCGGCTCCGCCGACCTGGTTCGCGGCATCGCGCCCTCCCCCGCCCTGCCGGGGCAGCGCGGTGAATCGCTGGTGCATCCCAGCGCAGGCGTCGCTCCCGGCGCGCTGCTCATCGGCGGCACGGTCGTCGGCCGCGGCGCGGAGATCGGGGCGGGCGCGCGCCTGGACGGCGCGGTCGTCTTCGACGGCGCGGTGATCGAGGCCGGCGCCACCGTCGAACGCACCATCATCGGCTTCGGGGCGCGCATCGGTCCCCGCGCACTGGTCCGCGACGGCGTCATCGGCGACGGCGCGAACATCGGCGCACGCTGCGAACTGCTGCGCGGCGCCCGCGTCTGGCCCGGCGTGGAGATTCCCGACGGCGGCATCCGCTTCTCCACCGACGTCTGAGGCCCCGACCCCGCACGCGGCTAGGAGAATCCCACGGCTTGCTGCCCCCAGGCGGTGTGCAGGTCGCGGTCGGGGTCGTCGACCACCCGATCGACGCTGTCGATGAGCAGCGTGGCGCGGGCTCCGAGCCGGTAGGGCCGCCAGTGCTTGGAGCCGTCGAGGGCGGCGGGCACGCCGTGCGCGGCGAAGGCCAGCCAGCGGCGCATCATGCGCCCGGAGACCTCCATGGCCGCCTTGCGCCCGCCGAGCCAGAAGGTGGGGTCGAGGTTCAGCGTGCCGAAATTGCCGAAGACGTAAGGCAATTCGGTGGCGTGACCAGCACCGACGCGGGCCGCCCTGAGCATGGGGGTGGCGTAGTCGAAGCGGTACATCCAGGTGGGCGAGTGCTCGGCGTGGCCGTCGGCCACCCAGTGCGCCGGCATCCGGAACGCCGCGTCGGTGGACATCGCCAGCGCGCCGCGCGCCTTGTTCAGGTCCGGGTAGGCCGAGGTGATCTCGGCGATGCGCTCGGCGGACAGCTCAGGGTGACCGGCCGCGACGTCACGCAGCATCGCGTTCACCGCGTCCGGCGTCACCGGCATGATCGGCGAGCGCAGCAGCCGGAACAGCGACGCCTCGTCCTTGTTGGTGCCGATGATCAACGGCACCCGGTGCGATAGTCCGCGCTGGAACCGGTCGATCGGGTAGGTCGGCAGCAGATCGCCGTCGACCACGGGCGCGGCGGCCAGCCGGCCCGGTTCCCGCAGCGGTATCTCGTCGAGCAGGACGCCCGCCGCGGCCACGATCCGCTCGATCGGGCAGTCCAGCAATTCCTCGGCCCTGGTCGCGGGCAGCTCGATCAGTTCGAGGAACCGCCGCGCCACCCTCGCGGCCCGTTCCTGCCCGAACACGGTGGTCGCGGGCGGGCTCTGCGCGATCGCCCGGTGGAACAGCCCGGCGGCGCGCGGCGCGGTGAGCAGCGCGGTGACGCAACCCGCTCCGGACGACTCGCCGAACAGCGTGACGTTGTCTGGATCGCCGCCGAACCCGGCGATGTTGTCGCGCACCCACTCCAGTGCGGAAATCTGGTCGTGCAGGCCGAGATTCGGCGCGAAGTCGGCGCCGAGGGAGGACAGGTCCAAGAAGCCGAGCGCACCGAGCCGATAGTTGACCCCGACGACCACCACGTCACCGGTCGCGGCCAGCTTGCGCCCGTCGTAGATCTGTTGCGCGGCGGTGCCGAGGCAGTACGCGCCGCCGTGCAGCCAGACCAGCACCGGGCGCGGTTCGGTTTCCCCGCCACGGGTCGGCTCGCCGGTTTCCGGCCGAGGTGACCAGACGTTGAGCCACAAACAATCCTCGCCCATGGTCAGGCCCGAGTCGATGGGAACCATGGTGCCCATCGTCTGCGGCGCGATATCCCCGAACGCGGTGCAGTCGCGCACTCCCTCCCAGGGCTGCGGGGGCCGCGGCGGAGCGAACCTGGCCGGACCGGTGGGGGCCGCCGCGTAGGGGATGCTGCGCCAGACGGACACCGACCCTTCGCGCACGCCGCGCACGTCGCCGTAAGCCGTTCGCGCGATGGGCTCGGCGCAACCGTCGGGACCGGGCACCGCCTCGGAGAACTGAGCGCGCATCGCAGACCTCCTCATACTTCTTTTTCGAGAGTACGTCGAAGATCAGGACGACAACGTCGCGATGCCATGACATTGCCGCGTCGACTCCCATTCATCCGCTGTTCAGGCCGTCGGACGGGCCTCGGTGTCGAATCGGTCACGGCGACCGCCGGAACCCACGGCAACTTGCGATAGCCAGGAGGGTGCTCCCGTCGCGCGGGTGGAGCGGGGTGAGGTCGCGGCCTCCGATTCCCGGTCGCCGACCGACGCCGTCTCGTCGCCCACGTACGCGGCCCCCAATCGGCGATACGGCCCGTCCTCGCCCAGCAGCTGTGCGTGCGTGCCGGTCTGCGACAACGGTCCCACCACCGCGATGAGATCGGGGTCCGCCGCGGTGGCGAGCCTCGTGCAACACCACCGAGCCCGCGGACATCTCCAGGACTCGCCCCCCGAACGACGAGCTGCCCGCGGCGCAAGCCCTAAACTGAGCGGATGCCGAGTTACAGCTATCGGTGCCGCAGCTGCGGCGACACGTTCGAGGTCTCCCGCCCGATGGCGCAGTCGTCGGCGCCGGCGACCTGCCCGATCGGCCACGACGACACGGTCAAGCTGCTGACCACCTTCGCCACCGTCTCCCGAGGCGGTGCTCCCGCGCCGGCTCCGGCGGCGCCACCGGCGGGCGGCGGCTGCTGCGGTGGCGGCTGCTGCGGCTGAGATTCCGGCGCGGGGTCAGTCGCGCCGGTCGGCGTGACCGAGGTCGCGCTCGGGTGCGACCCGGTCGCGCACCCGCTGCTTCAGCACCGCGATGTCGGGAAATCCGCCGTCGGCCTTGCGCTCCCAGATCTGTTCGCCGTCCACGGTGATCCGGAAGACCCCGCCCGAACCGGGCCGGAGCGCGACTTCGTCCAAGTCGGTGGCGAACGTGCTGAGCAATTCCTGTGCCATCCAGCTCGCCCGCAGCAACCAGCGGCATTGGGTGCAGTACTCGATCGCGACGCGTGCCATGCCCGCTGACGCTACCGCTCAGTCCTCGTGCGTGCCGTCCAGGTAGACCCACGCGCCCTCGGACCGGGCGAACCTGCTGGTCTCGTGCAGGGAGCCGCGGCCGTCGGCGTCCCGGTAGTGCGCGACGAACTCCACCGTGCCGCTGTCGTCGAACAGTCCACCGCGATCGGTCCCGGTGATCTCGAGGAACAACCAGCGCTGGGCCGGATCGAGGGTCAGCTCGCGCGGGCGGGTGCGCGGATGCCAGGAACGCAGCAGATAGCAGGCGTCGCCCACCGCGAACGCGGTGTAGCGCGAGCGCATCAGCGCTTCGGCGGTGGGAGCGGGACGCTCGCCGCTCAGCACCGGACCGCAACAGTCGTCGAAAGCCTCACCACGCCCACACGGGCATCGCCGCGCCGCATTCATGCCGCGTCCTTTCCGAACCCCACTGCCATCTCTGCTCCTGATCCGCACACGCCTTGCCCGTCCGGCCTACACGCGTCTCCGTGGGCACACGCTTCCCGCCATCTCCGGCTAATGATCATCCTTCCGGCCTGAACGGCGCCCGCCGCAGGCACGTCGCCACCGCTTCCGAGCCGATCCGCTTGCCGCCGGTCTTGCCGACCCGGCGTCCACCCGGAATCAATCCCGGCGCGCCTGCACCGCCGCGAGGTCCGCGGCCAAGGCGACGGTCTGCTCCCGCCAACGGCGCAGGTCGGTGACGCTGGGAGCGAGTTCGTAATCGTGGTGGTGGGCCGCGCGCGACAGCGCTGCCCAGAGCACGGCCACGCGCGCCGCCACGTCCGGTCCCGCGAAGGCGCGCAGCGCGATCAACTGCGCCCGCATCGGACAGCGGACCAGCGCGGGCGCCAGGCGCGACCACAGTTCGTCCACGGCCTGCTCCAGCGCGATCCGCAGGATCCAGGCCGTCGCCCTCGACCACAGCCCGCCCGCGGCGGTCACCGATCCCGCCAGCAGCAGATCGACCGTTTCCAGCCGCTCGGCGACCGACGGCCGATTCCCGCGCGAACGGGGCGGGCCGTTGTTCCGCCCCCGCTGCCCGTGCCGGGTCGCGCGCCCGCCGCCCCCTGGGCCACGGCGCGCGCCGACCGGCCTGCGCCGCCCGGTCACCGGCGCCTCACCGGGCCAGCCACGCGACGAACTTCTCGGTCTCACCGATCAGCTCGCGCATATCGCGCCCGATCGGCACGTGCGCGCCCGCCGTGGCGTCGCGCAGCGCGTCCACCACCCACCGGCCCTCGCGCGCGATGAGGTTCTTGTTCAAGTCGTCGACCCTACTGCCGACCCCGAAGACCGCGAGCGCCACCTTCGCCCGGGTCGAATGCGCGGCATCGATGTGGCGTTCCACCTCTTGGTGGTCCATGCCCGCGGCGAGCAAGCTGCGCCGCGCCCTGGCCAGACTGGCCGCTTCCACCGCGGAACGGCAGCACGTGGCCACCAGTTCGTCGGCGATCGCCGCGGGCAACTGCGGGGTGCGCACCAGAGCGCGGGCGTCGTCGAGGTAGCGGCGGATCGGGTCGCTGGACACCCGCACCTCGACCACCGAGCGGTCGCGGCGCTGCACTTCCAGCACGGTCGCGTCGAGCTGCATCCGGCGCACCGCCTCGGCGAGGCGCTCGTCGTGGGTGAACACCACCACCTGCCTGGTCCAGGCGACCGTGGCGAGCACTTGGGCCAGGCCGTCCACCTTGGCCGGGTCCATCGCCTGCACCGGGTCGTCGATCATGACGAAGCGGAACGGGCTCTGCTCCACCGTGGCGCGCGGCAGGAACAGCGAGAGGCCCAGCGCGTGCAGCTCACCCTGGCTCATCACGCCGAGCGCGGCGCCGTCCACCTCGTCGACGGTCACGTCGAGCAGCACGCGGCGCGCGGTGCCCGCGTTGCCCTGCAGACGGATCGCGCCCAGTTCGACGTTGCTCTGCTGCCGCAGCGTGCGCCACACCCACCTGGCCGTCGTCTCCAGCGGCGTCATGCGCTCGCCGCGCAGGCCCGCGGTGGCCGACTTCAGCCAGTCCTCGGCCTTCTTCACGGTGCGCAGCTCCGGCGCGTGCGCGGCCACCTCGCGCGCGCCCTCCAGCCAGGCCACGATCCGCGGCACCAGCGGCGTCCACACCTCGTCGAGGCGGTCGAGTTCCTTGCGCGTGCCCTGTTGCAGCAGGTCGAGTTCGTCCACCAGGCGCGCGTGCGCCGCGCGCAGCCGGGCGGGCAGGTCCTCGGTGTACTCGGCGGTGGTCAGCGCGGCCCACTCGGCCCATGCCTCGCGCACCGCCGTGGTGTCGACCGACGGCGGGTTGCGCGGGTCGAAATCCAGCTCGGCGGGAACGAGGTCGGGAAGCGCCCGCGCGGCCCGCACGGCGTTGCCGAGTTCGACCCTGGCGGTGGTGAGCGCGTCCACCCTGGCGCTCAGCCGCTCGATCGCCGCATCGGTCTCGCGGGCCCACGCAGCGTCGAGTGCGCCGCGGCCGCACACGGGGCATGGGCACGGCCCGCTCGCCGCCTGATGTTCCCGCGCCTTGCGCAGCAGGTCGAGCAGGCGCAGATCGGCTTCGGCGTCGGCGGTGGTTCCCGCGGCGAGCGCAGCGCCCCATTCCTCCAGGCGGGTGGCCACGGCCTCCACTTCGGCGTCCTCGGGCAGCGCGAGCCGCACGATCGCGCGCAGACCGTCCGGTCCGGCCGGGTCGTCCACCGCGCCGAGCACTTCCCGGCCGACCGCGGCCAGATCCGGCTGCGCGGGCCGCAGCAGCCCGGCGACCCGCACCGCCCGGTCGTCGGCCACGGACGCAAGCAGTTCGAGCAGTTCCAGGCGTTCCTGACGCGAATCCCGCACGGCGCGTTCCAGCTCGAGCCGGCGCATCCGGATCCGTTCCTGCGCCAGGGTGAGTTCGTCGAGGCCGAGCAGCTGGTGCAGCGCGTCGAACAGATCGCTCGGCTTCCCGTCCACCAGCGCGCCGAGTTCGCTGTAGGACAGGAAGGGGCGGTAGAGCTCGAGCTGGGCGGCCCAGCGATCGGTGTCGAATTCCGTCGGCGGCTCGGGCGGATACCGCTGGGTCCACTGCGCGTCCGGCAGGTCCGCGTCGGCCGCCCACTCCTTGGCGATGGTGAGGCGCGGCGTGGCGCCCGCGGTGAGCAACTCCAGCTCGATGCGGGCGGCCGTGCCGTCGTGCAGGTTGCGCCAGCCTTCCCGCCACGCCGCCGATCGACCGTCCCACCGGCGGTTGCCTCCGGTCATGGCCAATTCCGCCGCCTCGGCGAAACTGGATTTGCCGCTGCCGTTGCGGCCGACCACGAGGGTGAGGCCGGGGCCGGGCGGCAGCTGCAACGTGGTCTCGGGGCCGATGCCGCGGAAGCCGCACACCCGGATGGCGCTGAGGAAGATCCCGGAGTGATCGAATGCCGTTGCGGCGTCGGCTGATTCGGCGGCGCCGAGGGCGCGCAACACAGTCCGCATGACCGACGGCGTGACCGCTGGATCCTCGGCCAGGCGCCTGGCCACCACCTCCGAGAGCCGCGGCGGCGCGTCCGCGGAACCGGCGGCCTGGACAGCGTCGGGATCCAGGCGCATGCGAAAAATCCCCTCCACCATCGAGCCGCAGCACGTCCTCCGACCCCGTGCGCGGCGCCTTGTCGAAGCTGTGCGAAACGCTACCCGATAGCGTCCGGATCGCGCATCGTGCCCGAGCGAATCTGCCCGCGGGGATGGATATGGTCATCGAAACGCCTGCGCCGCGTCTCGATGTCCACCCCTCGCGCCAACCCCGGCGGGCAGCCTCGATGGTGTCTACACCCGGTCCGGGTGGCTCGGTCGAGCCGAACAGGACAGAATGCCAGAGCGGCCCGATCGGCGCAAGATTTACGCGAACGGCGAATGCGGAACCGGGACAAGCGGTTCCGCGCGCGAGGCCGCACCGGTGGCGGCACTTGTCGGTGCGCTGGGGTAGAAATCCGGTCAACCGAGCAATGAAGGAAGGCGATGAGGCAGCAGCGAGCCGGAGCGGGCCGATGACGACGCCGTGGACCGAAGAGCAGGTCACGGCGCTGGCGCCGGACGCGAATTCGCTGTCGGCGGCGCGCAAGCTGGTGGGCCGCTGGCGCGAGAGCGGGCAGCACGGCACCGCCCTGTGGGGCCGGTGCCAGGGCAGCGGCGCCACGCCCTATCAGACGATCGTCGACCTGTCCGGCCCGGCGTACCGCTGCTCCTGCCCGAGCCGGAAGTTTCCCTGTAAGCACGCGCTGTCGTTGTTGCTGCGCTGGTCCGCGGGCGAGGTCGCCGTCGCGCCGGAGACCGCCGACTACGCGGCCGCGTGGATCGGCGGCCGTACCGCACGGGCCGCCGCGTCCGCCGACCGGCCACGTACCCCGAATCCGGCCACCGCCGAACAGCGCCGAGTGCGGGTGACGGCGGGGTTGGAGGAACTCGACGTCTGGCTCGGTGATCAGGTGCGCACCGGCCTCGCGCAGGCCGATCGCTCCTATCGCGCCTTCGAGGCCGTGGCCGCCAGGATGGTCGACGCGCAGGCCCCCGGCCTCGCCGCCGCGCTGCGCAGGCTCCCGGCCGTCGTGGCCACCAGAAACGACTGGCCGGAGGTGATGCTGCGCGAGTACGCGCGCATGCACCTGCTGATCGCCGCGCACCGGCAGCTCGACGCGGCGCCGCCCGCGCTGCGCGCCAGTATCCGCACCCACGTCGGTTATCCCAATCCGGCAGAGGCGGTGCGTGCCGAAGTACCGGTCCGCGACCGATGGATGGTGTTCGGCGCGCGGATCACCGAGGACGAGCGCCTCTACACCCGGCGCACCTGGTTGTACGGGCGCGAAAGCAGGCGCTGGGCGGTGGTGGTCGACCATTCCTTCGGCTCCCCCGGCTTCCCCGCCGACGTTCCCGCCCTGGGGCAACTGGCCGACGCCCAGCTCCATTTCTATCCCGGCGCCGCGCCGCTGCGCGCGCTGTGGGGCGAACGGCACAGCGCCGCCGAACCATTCACCACGCTGCCCGCCGACCGCGACCGCCCGGCCACCATCGCCGCCGCGCTGGCCGCGCACGCGTCCGCGCTCGGGGCCGATCCGTGGCTGCGCTCGTGGCCGATGCTCCTGGCCGACGTGGTGCCCACCCGCACGGAACAGGGCTGGTACGTCACCGAATCCGACGGGACCGCGCTGCCGATCCGGCCGGGTGAGCAACCGTGGACGCTGCTGGCCGTCTCCGGCGGTCATCCGGTGACGGTGGCCGGCGAGTGGAGCGCCGACGGTTTGGAGCCGATCTCGGTGTTCACCGCGGGTGAGGTGATCGATCTGGCACCCACCGAGACATTCGTCCCCGACGCGACCCACCCGCAGCCTGCGCCGACCGGGAGCGCGGGTCTCACCTCCGTCGCGTTGCTCGGCACCGCCCGCCGTGCACCGGACCTCGCGGCGCTGGCGCCCCCGATCGCGCGAGCGGCCGAGCGGTTGCCGCATGATCCCGCGTCGCGATTGCTCGAAACCGCCGCGCTGCAAGACCTCTACACTCGCGGCGGCGTAGCGCCCGCCACCGCGGCGGCGCCGGAGCCCGCGGCGGACGATCCCCGTCCGGCGCTGCCGCGCCCCGCCGCCGTACGCCTGGCGCGCATGCTGCGGGAACGCTCGGCGTTCCTGCCCGAATGGTTCGAGGCGGCGCGGCCGCACGACTATCGAGCGCCGGACGCGCTGTGCGAGCAACTGCTCGAGCACGCGAAGATCAATGCCACCTTGCGCGAGCCGCTGCTGCGCCTCGCCGGCACTCGCGGCAGCTGGCTGGCGGCCCGGCATCCGGCCTGGCGCGACCTGGTGCGGCTGCCGTCCACCGATGACGAAACTTTTTCGGACACTTGGCTTTTCGGTCGGCCACCCGAGCGGCGCGACTGGCTCGCCGGCCTTCGGCGCGCCGACCCTGGCGCGGCACGAGAACAACTCACCGCGGCGTGGCCGAAGGAATCCGGGCCGCTGAAGGCCGAACTGCTGGCCGTGCTCGCCGACGCACTCGGCCCGGACGACGAGCCCCTGCTGGAAACGGCGCTGGACGACCGGCGCGCGGATGTGCGCCGCACCGCAGCCGGACTGCTCGCGCTGCTGCCGGACTCGGCGTTCTCGCAGCGGATGCGGGCGCGGGCGAGCGCCTGGATCCGCGCCGAGCACCGGATGCTGCACACGAACGTGGTGCTCACGCTGCCGGACCGGCCCGACGCCGCCGCGCAGCGCGACGGGATCACCGACCGCACCGTCGAATTCGCCTACCGCTGGAACGGCGCGCCCGACGTGGCCGCGGCCCGGCTCCGGCAGGTGGTCGCCGCCACCCCGCTCGCGCACTGGGCCGACGTGCTCGGCACGCCGCGGCAGGCGGTGCGCGCCACGATCGAGGACCGGTTCCGGCAGCCGATCTTCGACGGCTGGGTGGACGCCGCACTGGCGCAACGCGACTCGGCGTGGGCGCGCGCGCTGTTCGAAGCGGGCGTGCCCACCGACCTGGCGATGCTGCGCAGGCGGGAGCTGTTCGCGCTGCTTCCGCTGCCGGACCGGACCGCGCACCTGGTGCGGCTGGACGGGTCGTGGCTGTCGGAGATCGAGGCGCTGCTGCCCGCGATGGGCCATCCGTGGCCGGAAGCGCTGGCCCAGCACGTGGTGCTGCTGCTGTTCGAACGGGCGCGGGCGGCGGCGCGGCGTCCCGAGACGCACGGCGCGGCACCGAGCGCGCACCGGTCGCTGCTCGCCGCGGCCTCGGTGCACCTCCCGGTCGCCGCAGCGAGCACGCTGTCCGCGGTGGCCGGCAAATGCGACGATCCCGCCTGGGAGCGGGCCTTCGACCAGCTCGCCCATGACCTCATTCACCGCTCGATGATGCTCGAGGAGTTGCAGTGACCACCACCGACCCGACGCCCGGCCTGCTGCGCCCCCACGCCGAACAGGCGTATGCCGACGAGCTGCGCGCCCTCGCCGCCGCCGACGACCGGCCCCGCCCGCCGTCGTGGCGGCTGTCGCCCTGGGCGGTGGTCACCTACCTGCTCGGCGGCACCCTGGCCGACGGCACCGTGATCACCCCGAAGTACGTCGGCCCGCGCAGGCTCATGGAGGTGGCGGTCGCGACGCTGGCCACCGACCGGGCGCTGTTGCTGCTCGGGGTGCCCGGCACCGCCAAAACGTGGGTGTCGGAACATCTCTCCGCCGCCATCAGCGGCGCGTCGACATTGCTGGTGCAGGGCACCTCCGGCACGGCCGAGGAGGCGATCCGCTACGGCTGGAACTACGCGCGGTTGCTCGCGGAAGGGCCAAGCGACGCGGCGCTGGTGCCGTCGCCGGTGCTCACGGCCATGCGGACGGGCTCCATCGCCAGGATCGAAGAGCTCACCCGCATCCCCTCGGACGTGCAGGACGCGCTGATCACCATCCTGTCCGAGAAGACCCTGCCCCTGCCGGAACTCGGCACGGAGGTGCAGGCGGCCAAGGGCTTCAACGTCATCGCCACCGCCAACGATCGCGACCGCGGGGTGAACGAGTTGTCCTCCGCGTTGCGCCGCCGGTTCAACACGGTGGTGCTGCCGCTGCCCGCGAGCGAGGACGAGGAGGTCGCCATCGTCAGCAGGCGGGTCGAGCAACTCGGTTCGGCGCTGGAATTGCCCGCCGTGCCCGCGGCGGCCGAAGAGGTGCGGCGAGTGGTGCGGGTCTTCCGTGAGCTGCGCTCCGGCAGCACGGCCGACGGACGGACCAAGCTGAAGTCGCCGTCCGGGACGCTGTCCACGGCCGAGGCGATCTCGGTGATCACCAACGGCATCGCGCTCTCGGCGCACTTCGGCGACGGTGTGCTGCGCGCCTCCGACATCGCGGGCGCGGTGCTCGGTTCGGTGATCAAGGATCCGGTAGCCGACGCCGTGGTGTGGACGGAGTATCTGGAGGCCGTCGTCCGCGAGCGACCGGACTGGGCGGACTTCTACCGCGCCTGCCGCGAGGTCACCGGGTGACCTCCGAAGCAGACCCCGTGACCAGGGTTTTCGGCATCCGCCACCATGGTCCCGGCTCGGCGCGCTCGCTGCGGCTGGCCCTGGCGCAGTTCCGGCCCGACATGATCCTGATCGAGGGGCCCGCCGACGCCGATCCGCTGGTCGGCCTCGTCGCCGCGGAAGGGATGGCCCCGCCGGTCGCGCTGCTGGCGTATGTTCCCGACGCCCCCGCCAAGGCCGCGTTCTGGCCGTACGCGGTGTTCTCCCCCGAATGGCAGGCGCTGCGCTACGCCGCCGACAACGAGGTGCCCGTGCGGTTCTGCGATCTGCCCGCGAGCGTCACGCTGGCGACGGAGGACGAGCCCGGTGACCGGTTCGATCCGCTCGCCACGCTGGCCGCGGCCGGCGGCTACGACGACGCCGAACGCTGGTGGGACGCCGTCGTGGAATCGGTGCCGGACGCGGCCGCGTTCGACGCGATCACCGAGGCGATGGGCGCGCTGCGGGAATCCGCCGAGTCGGGTGGCGCCGTGAGCGACCGACCTTCGACCGTGCGACCCGGACCGGATCGAGCCACGAATGCCACTGCGCCGGAATTGGATTCGGTCGCGGAGGCGGTCGCCGAACCGACCCTCGTGCCAGAACCACCGGAACTCCTCGTCGTCGACGCCCACACCCTGCGGCGCGAGGCCTACATGCGCCAGACGATGCGCAAAGCGCTCAGAGACGGCGTCCGGCGGCTGGCGGTGGTGTGCGGGGCGTGGCACGCGCCCGCGCTCACCGGCGCGCTCGGTCCCGCCGCGCCCGACGCCCGGTTGCTCAAAGGCCTGCCGAAGACCAAAGCCAAGCTCACCTGGGTGCCGTGGACGCACTCGCGGCTGTCCACGACCTCCGGCTACGGCGCCGGCGTCACCTCGCCGGGCTGGTACCACCACCTGTTCACCGCCACCGCCCAGCCGATCGCCCGCTGGCTGACCAAGGTCGCCGGTGTGCTGCGCGCCCACGATCTGCCCGTCTCCAGCGCGCATGTCATCGAGGCCGTCCGGCTCGCCGACACGCTCGCCGCGCTGCGCGGTCGCCCGCTGGCCGGTCTGTCGGAGGTGACCGAGGCCACCCGGTCGGTGCTGTGCGGCGGCGACGAGACGATGCTGCGGTTGGTGATCGGCGAACTCGTCGTCGGCGAGGCGCTGGGCGCCGTTCCGGAGCAGACGCCGACCGTGCCGCTGGACGCGGACCTGCGCGCCACCATCCGGTCGCTGCGGATGAAGCAGGAGCCCTCGATCCGCACCGTCGACCTGGATCTGCGCAAGGAACGCGAGGTCGCGCGGTCGCGCCTGCTGCACCGGCTGCGGGTGCTCGACATCGAGTGGGGCACGCTCACCATCAGCGACGTGCGCAGCACCGGCACCTTCCGGGAAACCTGGACGCTGCAGTGGCATCCCGAGTACGCGATCTCGATCATCGAGGCCTCGCGCTGGGGCACCACCATCCGCACCGCGGCGGAGGCGAAGATCCTCGACACCGCGAGCCGCGCCGACCGCTCGGTCGGCGAATTGACCACCGCGTTGGAAGTCGCGCTGCTGGCCGATCTGGGCGGCGCCACCGACGGATTGATCGCCCGGCTGGAATCCACCGCGGCGCTCGACCACGACGTCACCCACCTGCTGGCCGCGCTGCCCGGCCTGATCCGCACGCTGCGCTACGGCGACGTACGCGGCACCGACACCAAAGCGCTCGCCCACGTGGCCGATGGGTTGCTGGTGCGCATCTGCGCGGGCCTGCCCGCGGCGGTCACCGGATTGGACACCGACGCCGCCACCGAGCTGCGCGGTCTGCTGGACGCGGCGCACACCGCCATCCACACCAGGGACGACGGCTGGGCCACCGGCGCCTGGCTCGCCGCGCTGCGCCGGATCGCCGACCGCGACGACGTGCACGGCGCTCTGGTGGGGCGCGCGGTCCGCTTGCTCGCCGACGCGGGCCGTATCGATGACGCCGAATCCGCGCGCAGGCTGTCCGCCGCGCTGTCGGTGGGCGCCACCGCCGCGGCCAAGGCGGCGTGGATCGACGGTTTCCTCGGCGGTCGCGGCCTGCTGCTGGTGCACGATCGGGAGCTGTTGCGGCTCATCGACGACTGGCTGCGCGGCCTCGGCGACGACACGTTCGTCGAGACGCTGCCGCTGCTACGCCGCACCTTCGGCGCGTTCGAATCGGGTGAGCGCCGCGCCATCGGGCAGGCGGTCCGCGACGGCGGATCGGTCTCCCCCACGGCGGCCGTCGCAGGCATCGACGCCGATCGCGCCACAATCGCGGTGCGGACGGCAGCGGAGATTCTGGGGGTCACGGTATGAGCGGCCAAGCATGGAGGTCGGTCTCACGGCAGCACCACGCCGTCCATACCGAAAGCACACAGAGCACGAGCCGCCCAGGCCCGCAGGCGACAGCGCAGCACCACCGCGCAAGGACCGCCCATCCCCGGAAGCGCACCCAGAACGAGCGAGCGGACCCGCGGAGGACCGCGCAGCACTACTACGCCGCCTTCGCCCACACCGCAAGGCGGGGACAGTGTGAGCGGATCAGGACCGGAGGCGGCAGCTCAGCGTCTATATGGGACCTCCGCGCATGCCGGAAAGGACGCGGCATG
Source organism: Nocardia sp. NPDC019323 (assembly GCF_044389845.1). Taxonomy (NCBI): domain Bacteria; kingdom Bacillati; phylum Actinomycetota; class Actinomycetes; order Mycobacteriales; family Nocardiaceae; genus Nocardia; species Nocardia sp. NPDC019323. The sequence goes on along the minus strand of NZ_JBIRYN010000011.1, from coordinate 93,174 downwards.
AGCAGTCAGGCCATGCGGCAGCGGAGCGTGACCACGCAGGGCCCCGCCCGTGCGGAGATCGGATACACATTGAGGGAACAGGCAGTCCGGCGAGACCGCAGCGAGGTCGCCGCTCATACCCGGAAGGGCGCGGCATGACCGACGAAGCGCAGTCCCGGCGTTGGCGATTGGTGCTCGGCGCGGCGGCGGAGGAAGGACTGGGCGGGCTGGGCTCCGGCACGGACGCGGCCATGGACCGGGCGCTGTCGGCGCTGTACAACACCGATGAGGAGACCTCGCCCGGCAAGCGCACCGGCGGTTTGCAGGGTTCGGCGCCGCGCGTGGCCCGCTGGCTCGGTGATATTCGCAGCTACTTCCCCGCCTCCGTCGTCGAGGTCATGCAGCGCGATGCCGTGGAGCGGCTCGATCTCACCCAATTGCTGCTCGAGCCGGAACTGCTCGAGGCGGTGGAGCCGGACGTGCACTTGGTCGGCACCCTGTTGAGCTTGAACCGGGTGATGCCGGAGACCACCAAGGCCACCGCGCGCATGGTGGTGGAGAAGGTGGTGCGGGAGATCGAGCAGCGCATCGCGGCGCAGACCGTCGCCGCGGTCTCGGGCGCGCTGAACCGCGCCGCCCGCGTCACCCGGCCGAAACTGCGCGACATCGACTGGGACCGCACGATTCGCAAGAACCTCGCCACCTATCTGCCCGAGCATCGCACCGTGGTGCCCGAACGCCTGGTCGGCTACGGCCGCAAGACCCAGGCGGTGCGGCGGGACGTGGTGCTTGCCATCGACCAGTCCGGTTCGATGGCCGCCAGCGTCGTGTACGCGTCGGTGTTCGGCGCGGTGCTCGCGTCGATGCGGTCGCTGCGCACCTCGCTGGTGGTCTTCGACACCGAGATCGTCGACCTCACCGACAAACTCGACGACCCGGTGGAGGTGCTGTTCGGCACGCAACTCGGCGGCGGCACCGACATCAACCGGGCCATCGCCTACTGCCAGTCCCTGGTCACCCGCCCGGCCGACACGCTGTTCGTCCTGATCTCCGATCTCTACGAGGGCGGCATCCGCGACGAGATGCTGCGCCGCGTCCGCTCGCTGCAGGAGTCCGGCGTCCAGGTCGTCGTGCTGCTGGCCCTCTCCGACGACGGCGCGCCCGCCTTCGATCACGACAACGCCGCGGCCCTCGCCGCACTCGGCATCCCGGCCTTCGCCTGCACCCCCGACAAGTTCCCGGAACTGCTCGCACTGGCTCTCGACCGCGGCGACGTCCAAACTTGGGCCCACGCCAACGCCACCCAGCACTAGCGCAGGCAGCGCGGCCGATAGAAGCCCGAGCCCACGCCGACGCCTGGCTGGCAGCATGGAACGCACGCGACCTCGATGCCATCATCGCCTGCTACGCCGACGACGTGGACTTCGTCGCCTCCACAGTGACGCGCCGAACCGCTCCGCTACCGGTGCGTGGCGGGCAGAAAGGGCTCCACGGTCGGTGCTCCGGCAACCGGTAGCGAGTCGAATCGGCCGATGCTGCTCGAGGTACGTTCGAAACGATCCAGGCGACAGGAGAATTCAAACGATGACTGCGGTGCAGGGTAGGACGATCGACATTCAGACGGCCGATGGTGTCGCAGACGCGTATGTCGCCTACCCCGACGACGGCGCCGCTCATCCGGGTGTGCTCGTGATCCAGGACGGTTTCGGGCTGCGGCCCAGCCTGCGGTCGTTGGCCGATCGTATCGCCGACCACGGCTACACCGTGCTGTTGCCGAACGCTTACTACCGGCACGGGCGTGCGCCCGTGGTCGAGCTGCCGGATTTCATCGATCCAGCGGAGCGGCCGGAGATCTTTCAACAGGTCTTCCCGATGATTCGTGAGCTGACACCGGAACTCTTGCGTTCCGATGTCGCCGCCTACCTCGCGTGGCTGGCGGACTCGCCGCTGGTCGCCGGAAAGAAGATCGGCCTCACCGGCTACTGCATGGGTGCGCGGCTGGCGGTGCTGGCCGCCGCGATGTTCCCCGAGCGGGTCGCCGCGGTGGCCGGATTCCACGGCGGACCGCTCGTCACCGACACGCCGGACAGTCCGCACCTGACCGTCGGAAACATCACCGGCGAGTTGTACTTCGCCCACGCGGGCGAGGACCACCACATGACCGCGGAGCACATCGCTCAGTTCGACAAGGCGCTCGAGGCCGCAGGCGTCCGGCACCGGACCGAGGTCTACGAGGGGGCGCAACACGGCTACACCCAAGCCGATACTTCCGCTTACGATCCCGAGGCAGCTGAACGGCACTACCGCGAACTGCTGGCCCTGTTCGACCGCAATCTGCGCCGGTAGTTCGCTCCGGCCTGGTCTCCAGCGTCCGTCGCGCCCGGCGCTGCGCCCGCACCGCCGCGGGGACAAGTACGTCTCGGCGTGGGTGGGGTCGACCCGTGGGTGCGCCCCCTGTCCGCTACGTGATCTGCGGATCACCGGGCCGCAGTGCTGCGGCCGCGCCTTCCGTGTTTCCCTGTCAGAACGCCGGGGCCGCGGTGACCTGGACTTACTGGTTCCCACCGCGGCCCGCTGCGTTCATCGGAATCGGCACTCACCGGCCGGGACATGTCCGCGCTCATGCGGGAGACACTCGCCGCGATGAAGCGCGGCGCGAAAGCCCACGGCCGGAGCGGGTCAGCCGGGATAACCCCCGGGGAACCCGCCCAACAGGGCGAACACTTGAATCGCCAGCGAAGACAGCAAATCCGCGATGGTCATCAGTTCCATGGCAACTCCTTGTCCGGACTGGCGAACTAGGACGGCTCTGCGATGGTACGCGCGGCGCAGCGCTTTTCCGGTCAGCGCCGCCGGGCGTGTGGCGGGCCGTCAGGGGCTGGTCGGCACGGGGTTCGGTGGAACGGGACCCATCACGCCCCATGCCGTCGCCGCCGCGGGCACCACGAGGGGATGTAGTACGGCCGACACCGCCAGCAACATGACGGCGACGACGGTGTCCAGCCAGTAGTGGTTGGCGGTGCCCACCACCACCAGCGTGGTCAGCGCCGGATGGGCCAGCGCGAGCCAGCGCCACGGCGTGCGGGTGGCGGCGACCACCGCCACGCCGAGCAGCAGCGCCCAGCCGACGTGCAGCGAAGGCATGGCCGCGAACTGATTGGACAGACCGCCGGAATCGGCGTCGCCGTAGACGGATTGACCGTATCGCGCGGCGAGATCGACGAACCCCTGGTCGGGCAGCATGCGGGGCGGTGCGAGCGGAACCAGGATGTGCACCACGAGCGCCGTCCCGGTCAGCGCCACCATGAGATTTCTGGTCCAGCGATAGTGCTCCGGCCGGAACGTCCACAACCACAGCAGGACTCCGACGGCCACGGTGAAATGCGCGCCGGCGTAATAGAAATTGGCCGGAACGGCGAGGAATTCGCGGTTGACGAACAACGCCTGCACCGACTGCTCGTCCGTCAGGCCGAGCCGGTCCTCGAGTCCGAGCAGGCGGTGCGCGTTGACCAGGGCGCGCCCGGTGTCGTCGGCGGTGATCAGCCGCCCCGCGCGATAGCCGAGGTAGAGCACCGTGATGAGGAGGAGCTGCCCGGCGGCCTCGCCGCCGCGCCCGCGCACGGCCGCTCGCACCCGTTCGGCGACTCCGCCCGGCGCGACCCCGAGCCCGGCGCCCGCGCCCCCGAAGTCCACAGCGACCATCACTCGGCCTCCTTCCCCGTTGAATCAGGCCGTTTACCGAGAGTTAAGTGGAGTGGTAACCTCCGTTTAAACTAGCACCAACGAACGGACAACTTCAGCAAGATGTGACGGGGCATACAGCACCGCGCACGGATCCGAGTTCGCTTGCAGCACAGGCGATCTCGTGATCTTCGCGGCCTACCGACGACACTGCCGCACATGCGGAACGCAGCACCCGGCCGCCCGTCACGGTGCGCCCACGTCTCATGCCGGCCGGAGCCATTCGACAATGCGGTGCCATGACGAGATCCCCACGGAAGATCGCGAGCCGGTCGTAGCCGGTGGCGATGCCGCGCCACTGTTCGCCCCTATCGGGCTAACCGACCGGGCTCGGCATCGGGTGATCGGCCTGCTCGGTTTGAACTCCGTCGACGGTGCTTACGGAAAACGCTTGGCGATCGCCGCCGTGATCGCGTCCGGTGCGTGTTCTTGAATGAAGTGCCGCGCGCGTGGCAGCTCGACCATGTCGAGATCGGCGAAGGTGGCACGCATTCGCGGGATATAGGCGTTCGGACGGAACGCCATGTCCCGCATCCCCCACACCAGCAGGGCCGGCTTGTCGCCGAGCAGGGCGGGCACGTCCCTGGCCAGCTGGTCCAGCAGCGGGCGCGCGGCGCGAATCTCTCTGGGCAGCACGGCGAGTCCGCGACGGGCTTCCGCGGTGGGCTGTACGGCGCGGTAGTGGTCGGCCTCGGCCGTGCTGAGCTTGCTTCCCAGTTCCGCGAGCAGGACGCGGCCCCTCCCTCCGCCGCCAGACTACCTGTGGGGCACCGCGACTCGCCGCCGCCGCCAGTGAACTGGCCGCTTCTGGGCTGGACTCGTGACGGGCCGCCGTGATCGGCGCACTCCCCGGTGTCCGGCTCGTGCCACGAGACCCGCCTGTCACGCCTTGGCGTTTCCTCCGGGTGCGCTGTTCGACTCGGCGGGTCACGGCCCCACGGAGCACGCGAGGGCTCGCTTCCGTGCGGCGCACGAGCATCGCGCGCCGCACGGACCGTCACAGATCGGCGATGGCGGCCAACGGTGGCGTGCGCGCCGCCCGCACCGCGGGCCACAGCGCGGCCAGCACTCCGACGACGGCCGAGCTGATCAGCACCAGGACCAGCTGGCTCCACGGGATGGCGATCTGGTCGAGCCCCAGATCGCGCAGCGTGCGCAGGAATCCGACGCCGAGGCCGAGCCCGAGCACCATGCCGACGATCGCGCCGAACACCGCGATCAGCATCGACTCCAAATAGATCGTGCGGCGTACCTGGGCGCGCTGCATACCGACCGCGCGCAGCATGCCGATTTCGCGACGCCGCTCCACCACCGACAGCGCCAAGGTGTTGACGATGCCGAGGATCGCGATCACCACCGCCAAGGCGAGCAAGCCGTACAGGATGGCCAGCAGGGTGTTGATCTGCTTGCCCTGGGCGCCCTTGAACTCCTCGCGGTCCTGCACCTGCACCACGACGAATTGCTCGGTGGCCTTCTCCAGGTCGGCGCGCATCGCGCTCATGTTCGCGCCCGGTTGCGCCTTGATCAGCACCAGGAAGTTGGTCCGGAAATTGAGCGGGACCACCTCGTCATAGACCGTCTGCGACACGACCATCGGGCCCAGCAACGGGTTCTTCTTGTACACCCCGGTGACGGTGAGCGGAACCTTCTTGCCGTCGACGCTGGTGGGGGTCACCTGCTCACCGACTTTCCAGCCACGGTCGTTCGCTTCGTCCTCGGACACGAGCACGTCCCTGGCGCCGAGAGTGTCGCTACCGCGCACGATCTCGTAGTTCAGCACGCCCCCCAGCGGACCGTCCGGCGACGTGACGAACACCTGATCGTCGCCGAGCTTGAACGGCGCGCCCCGCATTCCCACCACCTGCGCCACACCCGGCACCTTGGTGCGCGCGGCGTCGGCAGCGCCGAACGGCACACCGAGCAGTTGCGGTCCGGCCAGCACGTAATCGGCCCGCACGCCCTTGTCGACCAGCACGCCGACGCTCTCCTTCGCCGAAGCGCCCAGCATGCCGATCGCCGAGACCAGCATGAGGCCCAGCGTGAGGGCGAACGCCGTCGCGGCGGTGCGGCGCGGATTGCGGGCCGCGTTGTTGCGCGCCATCCGGCCGATCGGCCCGAACGGGCGCACCAGCACCCCGAGCCCGCCGACCAGCGGCCGCGACAACGCGGGCGCGGCGAGCAGCACGGCGAAGATCAGCCCGAGCGCACCCACTCCGACCGTGGCGGCCGCCGTGCCGCCGGTGCGCTGCGCGCCCAGCACGACGAGCGCCGCACCGATCACCGCGAGCACCGCACCGAGGATCGTGCGCAGGCGCAGCGAGTCACCGGTGGAGGCGAACTCCTCGCGCATCGCCTGCACGGGCGGAATGCGCGAGGCACGCCGCGCGGGCGCGTAGGCGCTCACCATCGTCACCGCGAGGCCGACCAGCAGCCCGACCACGATGGTGCGCGGCCGCACCGCCATCGATCCGGTCGGCAACCCGAGGTCGAAGGCATTGAGCACCGCCGACAATCCGAATGCCAGCGCGACCCCGCCCGCCAGACCGATCACACTGCCGATCAAGCCGATGACGAACGCCTCCGCCACCACCGACGTGCCGACCTGCCGCCTGCTCGCGCCGACCGCGCGCAGCAGCGCCAGCTCCCGCAAGCGCTGCGCGACGATCATCGAGAAGGTGTTGTAGATGATGAACGTGCCGACGATCAGCGCGATCGCGCCGAAGGCGAGCAGGAAGTAGTTGATGAAGTTGAGCGCGTTGGAGACTTCCTTCTTCAGGTCGGCCCGCACCTGATCGCCGTTCTGCACCTTGTAGCCGGGCAGCGCCTCGGCCAGGTTGTCGCGCAACTCGTCGCCGGGGATGCCGGTGGCCGCCAAATCCACGTAGGCGACGTGCAGGCCGTCGGTGAACAGCTTGCGCGCCTGCGTGTCGTCGAACAGCACCCCGATGAGACCGCCCGTGTCGGACGGTATTTCGTAGACGCCGGTGAGCGTCACGTCGATCGGCTCTGGCTGGGACGGGATGAGGATCTTGGTGCGGTCGCCGATCTTCAGCCCGGCCCGCTCGGCCCCGCCGGTGTTGATCGCGATCTCACCGGGCCGGGCGGGCGGCACGCCCTGTAGGAACTTCTCCGGCTCCGCGACGGCCTGTTCCGGCGGCAGGTACGACCTGCCGAACGTCGGCGCGCCTCCGGTCTGCACGGATTTCTTGCCGGTGGGATCGAGCAGCACCACCGGCCCGTTCACGCTGGGCGCGACCGTGCGGACGCCGGGATACTTCACCAGCTCGTCCACCACGTTGTTCGGAACGCCTTGCGCCTGGCGTTCTTTCGGGCTCACCCGGACGTCGACGCCCTTCGCCTCGTTGGCGAAGATCCCGTCGAAAGTGCTCTGCAAGGTGTCGGTGAACACGAACGAACCCGCGATGAACGCGGTGCCGAGCACCACCGACAAGAGGGTCAGCGCCAGCCGCACCTTGTGGGCGGCGAGATTGCGCAGCGCGACTTTGCGCATCGGACTTCCGGCCATCACGCCCGCCCCCGAATCTTCCGCGAACCGCCGGTCACGCCTGCTCCAACGCTTTCATCCGGTCGAGCACGGTGTCGGCGGTCGGATCGCGCATCTCGTCGACGATGCGACCATCGGCGAGGAAGACCACCCGGTCGGCGAACCCGGCCGCGTGCGGTTCGTGGGTGACGATGACGACCGTCTGCCCGAACTCGTCCACCGCGGCGCGCAGGATCGACAGCACCTCCGACGAGGAGCGCGAGTCCAGATTGCCGGTCGGTTCGTCGCCGAAGATGATGTCCGGCTTACCCACGAGCGCGCGGGCGCAGGCCACCCGCTGCTGCTGTCCGCCGGACAGCTCGCTGGGACGGTGGGTGAGCCTGCCGACCAACCCCAGCCGCCGCACCACCGTCTCCAGCCATTCGCGATCGGGTGCGCGGCCCGCGATGTCCAGCGGCAACGTGATGTTCTCCAGCGCCGTCAGCGTCGGCACCAGGTTGAACGCTTGGAAGACGAACCCGATCCGGTCCCGGCGCAGGCGCGTCATCTGCTTGTCCGACAGCGTGGTGAGGTCGGTGTCACCGATGCGGACGGTGCCCGAGCTGGCGCTGTCGAGCCCGGCCAGACAGTGCATGAGCGTCGACTTGCCCGATCCGGACGGACCCATGATCGCGGTGAACTCGCCCTTCGCGAACTCGGCCGACACCCCGTCCAATGCCCTGACCTGGGTATCACCCGATCCGTAGACCTTGGTCAGTTCGATAGCGTGGGCCGCGACATCGGTCGAGGCCGCCAGTTCGGCGGTGTCGGCACCCAAAGCTTGCGAAGTCATGCCGTCCAGTCTTACCGGCCGAGCCGTCACACGCCATCAGGGAACACCCTGTGTTTCAAGCCCTACCTACGACCCACTCGAAGGCGGACGCTTCGGAGCGGGCGCCTTCCGAGGCGCGGGAGCGGTTGGGTTCGCCGAGTTCGGCCAGCAGTTCTTCCGAGAGGCCGACCAGCGCGGCCAAGGTGGCGGGGGTGAACCAGTCCGGTCTGGTGGCGAAGAGGATGTCCTCGGAGGCGGTGTTGCCGCTGGCGCCGGGCGCGAAGGGGCAGCCGCCGAGGCCGCCCAGCGCGCCGTCGACCATGTCCGCGCCCGCCGCGACGGCGGCGAGGGTGTTGGCCACGCCCATGCCCCAGGTGTCGTGGCCGTGGAAGACGATCCGCCGCGGCGGCGTCCGGTCCCGCACCGCCGCCACCAGCGCGGACACCTCGCCGGGGTGAGCCTGTCCGAGCGTGTCGGCCAGGACGATGTCGTCCGCGCCCTCGGTGCGTGGGTCCTGGGCGATGGCCAAAACCCGCTCCGGATCGACCGGGCCGTCGAACGGGCAGGTGAACGCCGTCGCCAAGCAGAGCTGGATCGAGCCGCCCACCTCCTGCGCCAAGCGCACCGCATCCGGCATGGCGGCGACGCTGGCCTCGGTGTCGCGTCCGATGTTCGCCCGGTTGTGCGCGTCGGAGACCGAGAAGCAGTACTGGAAATTCCGCACTCCCGCCGCGGCGGCCTTCTCCACGTGGCGCGGCGTCGCCACCCACACCCAGCAACGGCGCAATTCCTCCGGCGTCAACGCGGCGACCAGCTCCATCGTGTTCGCCATCGGCGCGACCAGGTCCGGGCGGGCCATCGAGCCGATCTCCAGCGCGGGCACCCCCAGCGCGAGCAAGCGCCGCACGATATCCACCTTGCGCTGCACGGGGAGCAATTTTCCGGTCAGCTGCAGGCCGTCGCGCAACGTGACATCGCGCAACACCGGCGCGGTCATCGCTGCTCCCGCGCCCGGTGGTGGCCGCACATCACGCCGCCCCACGGCTTCTCGCCCGCCCCGGTCGGATTCGGCTGGACCACGGGCCTGCTGGCGCCCGGCGAGCGCGGCTCTCCCGCATCGCGGCCCTTCGGACGCCTCCGGTCGTGCGGCCGCGTGCTCATCGCGCCTCCAACGCGTCGATCTCGGCCTCGCTCATGCCGAGCAGACCGGACAGCACCTCCCGGGTGTGCTCACCCAGGTCGGGCCCGATGCTGCGGATGGGCAGGGATCGCTCGCCGATCACCGGGACGATGCCGGGAAAACCGACCTCCTTCGGCTCCTGCGCGCCGACGTCCACGGTGAACGACTGGATCATATTGCGTGCCCGGTACTGCTCGTCGGCCACGATGTCGGCCGCGGTGTAGATCGGACCGCACGGAATCGCGGCGGCGTCCAGCAGTTTCAGCGCCTCGGCGCGGGTGTGCCTGACCGTCCACTCCCCGATCGCCGCGTCCAGCCGCTCGCGATTGCGCCAGCGGCCCGCGTTGTCCTGCAGATCCGGATCCGCGGCCAGGTCGGGCCGTTCGATGACCGCCATGTAGCGCTGGAAGATGGCGTCACCGTTGCCGCCGATGATGATGCTGGTCCCGTCGGCGCACGGGTAGGCGTTGCTCGGCGCGATGCCCTCCATCCGGCCCCCGACGCGTTCGCGCTGGATGCCGTAGGCCAGATAGTCCGGCACCAGCGACTCCATCACCGACAGGATCGCCTCGTTCAGCGCCACGTCGATGACGCGCTCGCGCAGCGGCACCGGCCCATCCTCCTCGGTGCGGCGCTCGCGCTGGAACAGCGCCATCACGGTGCCGAACGCGGCGTAGATGCCCGCGATGGAGTCACCGATCGAGACGCCGGTGCGCACAGGCGGACGATCCGGATCGCCCACCAGTTCCCGCAGGCCGCCGACCGCCTCGGCCACCGCGGCGAACCCCGGACGCTCCGACATGGGCCCGGTCTGGCCGTAGGCGGAGATCCTGGTGATCACCAGATCCGGATTCGCTTCGTTCAGCACCTCCGGGCCCAGGCCCCATTTCTCCAGCATGCCGGGCCGGAAATTCTCCAGCAGCACATCGCAGCGCCGGATCAGGTCGAGCACGATCCCGCGCCCCGCCTCGGTGCGCAGATCCAGGGTGATCGACTTCTTGTTCCGGTTGATCGTCCGGTAGAGCATCGAGGTGTCACCGCCGTAGAGCCGCCAGTTGCGCAGCTCGTCGCCCGCCTTCGGGCGTTCCACCTTGATCACCTCGGCGCCGAAGTCGCCGAGAATGCGCCCGGCGGTCGGCGCGGCGATGTAATTGCCGAGTTCCAGGACGCGCACCCCGTCCAGCGGCCGAATACTCATGGCAACCAGTATGGGCTGTGCTGGTTTTGCCAGCGCCTGCGGCGCTGGGTGTTCGCGGCCCCGAGAAGTCTCGCGCCCGAGCGACCGAGACTCGCGACTACGTCGCATGCGCTTCGGTCACCCGGCCGCGAGACGGGCCGCGAACGGCGCTCGTAAGACTCGCACCCGGCGGGGCCGGGTTGGGCTGGGTCGTCCCGAGGATGTTGGGGCAGCACCCGGCAGAGCTGCGTATGTCCCACCCTCGCGTCCCGTGGGAGAGCGCGCGCACGGTGACACGGGGATACCGCATGGCCCCTCACAACCATGCGGGGTCCTCGTTTCAGGACGCGAGCAGCTGGGTGTCCTCGATGATCGAGTAGTGCTCGGCGTTGCCCGCGATGATGGTGCTGGACGAGCCGTCGACGCCGACGGGCACGTCGCCGGCCAGGGTGATGCGGGTCAGCTTGCGCGGCTGGTCGTCGTAGTCGTCGATGGCGTAGTGCTGGGTGGCGCGGTTGTCCCAGATGGCGACGTCGCCCGGCTCCCAGTTCCAGCGGGCGGTGTTCTCCAGGCGGGTCACCCGGTCCTGGAACAGCCGGAACAGCGCGTGCGACTCCGTGCTGGACAGCCCGACGAAGTGCTTGACGAAGTGGCCGAGCAGCAGCGCCCGCTCCCCGGTCTCGGGGTGCACGCGCACCACCGGGTGCTCGGTCTCGTAGTAGGTGGACTCGAACTCGGCGCGGTACGCGGCTGTGTTGGGGCGCGGGGTCTCCTCGACGCGGGCGTAGTCGTAGACGTTGGTGTGCACCGCGCGCAAGGAGTCGGCGAGCCGCTGGAGCGGCTCCGGCAGCGATTCGTAGGCCGCGACGGTGGATGCCCAGGTGGTGGCGCCGCCGTAGGAGGGCAGGTGCACCGCCCGCAGGATGGACGCCTTCGGGATACGGTCGACGAAGGAGACGTCGGTGTGCCAGCTGTTGGCGCGGCCGTGCTCGGAATCGATCGCCAAGCTCTTCACGCCGTGCGAGGTGACCGTCGGGTGCGGGGTGGTCGGCGCGCCGAGCAACTGCGCGAACTCGTACTGCCCGTCCTCGGTGAGGTGGTCCTGCCCGCGGAAGAAGATGACCTTGTGCTCCAGCAGCGCGCGGTGGATCACGTCGACGGTGGCCGGATCCAGATCGCCGCCGAGCCGGACGTTGTCGATCCGCGCGCCGATACGAGCGCCGAGCCTGGTCACCGAGGCCGTGGATGGGATGGCGGGTGCGACCGTCATGAGATCACCTTCGCTGTCGAGATCGGTTACTGCTCCGGAGAGCAGACCACTCGAACAACCCCGCTGACCAGGGTTTTCGTCGCGCTGATCGCAAACGGCGCGCAGGAACCGCCACTTCGGCCCACCGAGCGCGAGCCGATCCGGGCACCGACTTGCGGTCGGGCTCACGCACCGAGCGCATGCGACGTAGTCGCGAGTCTCGGTCGCTCGGACGCGAGACTTCCCGGGGCCGCGAACACCCAGCGCCGTAGGCGCTGGCCAAACCAGCACAGCAAATCAACCACAGTGCTCGCGGAGGTAAGCCAGGTCCTCGGCGAGGCCGTCGGCCGGGGTCTCCAGGACCACCGGCGCGTCCGCCGTGCGGCACACCTCGGCGAGCAGTTGCGGGTCGATGGTGCCGTCGGCGAAGTTGGCGTGCCGGTCGGCGCCGGAGTCGAATTCGTCGCGCGAGGAGTTCAGGTGGACCAGGTCGATCCGGCCGGTGATCGCCCTGATCCGGTCGACGACGCCGATCAGCTCCTCGCCACCCGCCCAGGCGTGGCAGGTGTCGAGGCAGAATCCGGCGCCGTAATCGCCGACCGCGTCCCACAGCCGGGCGATGGAATCGAAATGCCTGGCCATGGCGTGGTTGCCGCCCGCGGTGTTCTCGATCAGGATCGGCACCGCGAAACCGCCCTTGTCCTGCTGACGCTCGAACAGCTTGCGCCAATTGTCGATCCCGGTCTCGAGTTCGGCGTCGGAACGCACATGCCCGCCGTGCACCACCAGACCGAACGCGCCCAGGTCGGCGGCCGCCTTCGCCTGCTGGGCGACCGCGTTGCGCGACGGCATGCGCAGCCGGTTGTTCAGGCTCGCGACGTTGATCTGATAGGAGGAGTGCACCACGACCTCGATCGGGCTGGCGAGGATCTCCTCGGTCCGCGGATGCGGGGTGGGTTTGTCCCAGCTCTGCGGATCGACCACGAACATCTGGATGACGTCGGCGCCGAGTTTCTCCCCGAAGCCGATCGGGTCGCTGTCGAGCCGGACGTGTGCTCCAATGCGCATGCGGGCCACAGTACTGGCTGCTACCGACGACAATCGACGTCGCGCCGCGACTGTTGCATCGCGATGGCTCATCGAGATACATGGATAGTGTCCGCGCGCTCGACTCGACAAGGGGGTGTAACGGTGTTGCAGACCGGCGAGATCTTCGCGGGCTACGTCGTCAAACGCGTCCTCGGCCATGGCGGTATGGGCACGGTGTACCTGGCCCGGCATCCTCGGCTGCCCCGCCTGACGGCACTGAAGCTGCTCAAACGCGAACTCTACGCCGACACCGACATCCGCCGCCGCTTCGAACGCGAGGCCGATCTGGTGGCGCGCCTCGATCACCCGAACATCGTCACGGTGTTCGATCGCGGCGCCGAGGACCAGCAGTTGTGGATCTCGATGCAGTACGTGCCGGGCGCGGACGCCTCCTGCGCCGACGTCGATGTGCTCGCTCCGTGGCGCGCGGTGCAGATCGTGGCCGACACCGCGGCGGCGCTGGACTTCGCGCACGCGAACCAGGTGCTGCACCGCGACGTGAAACCGGCCAACATCCTGCTGGCCAAGGCGCCGATCGGGCAACCGGAACGGGTGCTGCTCACCGATTTCGGGATCGCGGGCATCCGGGGCGCGGAGAGCACGATCGGCTCGTCCGGCACGATCACCGCGACACTCGCCTTCGGCGCCCCGGAGCAATTGATCGGCAGGCCGCTGGACGACCGCGCCGACCAGTACTCGCTGGCGTGCACGCTGTTCTGGATGCTCACCGGGGCGCCGCCGTATCCGGGAGCCAACCCGGCGGCGGTGGTGAACAGCCATCTGTACGCGCCGATCCCGATGCTCAGCCGTGCACGTCCCGGCCTGCCGCCCGCGCTGGATCCGGTGCTGGCTCGAGCCATGGCCAAGCGGCCCGAGGACCGATTCGCCAGTTGCGCCGAATTCGCCACCGCGGCGAAACACGCCCTCGCCGAACATGCTGCGCCTCGGACCGCGCCGCACGGCATCCACTCCGACGGATACCCGACCGCGCCTGCGTACCGCACGGCCCCGGCCGCGCCGCAGCACCGGCCGATCCCGCAGGGAACCCCTCGGCCGTCCACACCGCGCCCGAGTTTTCTGCCGCCGCGCCGCCCGGCGCATCCCGGCCTGATCGAATTGCCCAACCTTCCCATGCGCCCGGGCTCGGCGGTGCGACCGCACCAGCAACCTCCGGACCCACGGCCTCCGCCGGACGGCGCGGCCCGCGTCGATCGCCCGCGCGCCACCACGCTCGACGAGCGATAGGCAAGGCGCGACTACTGCTATGGTTTCGATGTTTTCCGTGGTCGGGCCCATCTCCGGCCACGCGTTCTTTTGCTGTACGCCTGTTCGCCGGTGGGTCCCGGCGGGCGGCGGGAAGTGGAGCAGTCATGCTGGCCAGCGGTGACGTTTTCGCCGGCTATGTCATCGAGCGGCAACTCGGCCGCGGTGGCATGGGCTCGGTCTATCTGGCGAAACATCCGCGGCTGCCGCGGATGACCGCGCTGAAGCTGCTGAATCGGGAGATGTTCTTCGACAAGGAGGTGCGGGCGCGGTTCGAACGGGAGGCGGATCTGGTCGCCCAGCTCGATCACCCGAACATCGTCACGGTCTACGACCGCGGGCTCGAGGACGAGCAGCTGTGGATCTCGATGCAGTACGTCGACGGTATCGACGCCGCCTCGGTGGAACCGAAGTCGCTGCCGCCGCAGCGCGCGGTACAGATCATCAAGGAGACCGCCGACGCGCTGGACTACGCGCACGGCAACGGGGTGCTGCACCGCGACGTGAAACCCGCGAACATCTTGCTGGCCCGCTCCACCGCCGGTCGCGGTGAACGGGTGTATCTCACCGACTTCGGCATCGCGCGGCTGCGCGACGACACCGGTCATCTCACCCAGACCGGCACTTTCACCGCGACGCTGGCCTACGCCTCGCCCGAACAGCTCACCGGCGCGTCGCTCGATCACCGTTCCGACCAGTATTCGCTGGCCTGCTCGCTGTTCTGGCTGTTCACCGGCACCGGCCCGTTCTCCGCGACGAACCCCGCCGCGGTCATCCAGGGCCATCTGCAGGGCACGCCGCCCGCGCTGAGCAGCGTCCGGCCGGGCCTGCCCTTCGCGCTGGACGGCGTGCTGGCCAAGGCGATGGCCAAGCGCCCCGACGACAGGTACGGCAGTTGCGCGGAATTCGCCGCGGCCGCCGCACAGGCGCTGACCGGTTCCAGCGTGCCGTCGATGCCGGTGGTGGGCGGTCCCCGCCCGGCGACCGGCCCGCAGCACCCGACGGCGGGGCCGCGCCCGGCGACCGGGCCGCATATTCCGACCACGGGTTCCCCATATCCGGCTGCGCAAGGCCATTACGTCAGCGGCCCCGGCCACCAGGTGCACACGCCGCAGACCAGCGGACCGAACGCGCTCGCCTCGGCGTCGCCGGCGACTCCGCCGCCCGCGCCGGTGGTGAACTCGCGCCCGCACACCGGTCCCGCGCCGCAGCCGACGGCCGCCAACCCGTTTCCCCAGCAGCAGACCGGCTTCTCCACCTTCGCCCCGCCGCACGGCGCGCACGTCCATCCCTCGGCCGCGCCGCCGCCCAAGAAGAACACCGGCCTGATCATCGGTTTGGTGGTGGGTGTGGTCGTGCTGATCGTGGTGGTGCTCGGCATCATCGGCGCCGTCTCCGATTCGGGCTCGAACAACGCGGGCACGACGACCACTTCGGCGGTGAAGCCGAATCTGGTGGACGCGACCCCCGAGTCGGTCAGCGCGGAGTTCCCGCGCATGGTGCCCGCCTCCAAGACCGAGGAGGTCGGATACAACGGCGCCGAGTGCTGGCTGGCCTCGCCGAGTTCGCCGCCGTCACCGTCGAAGGGCGAACCGGACTTCGGCGACTGGGCCGCGCAGTGGCGCTGCTTCAAGGGCGGCAACAACGAGGATCCGTACTACCGCATCTACGTCTACAAGACCCCGGCCGACGTCCAGGCGGTGTTGAAGGGCCTGCCCTCGTCGGCCGCCAAATCCACCGACACCAACGGCGGAAAGTCCTACACCAACTACAAGTACGTCGACGACGGCGCCAAGATGGTCACCGCGTTCACCGGCGACCCCGATCGGACCCAGTACCTGATGTACACCGACGGCTTCTCCCACACCACCGTCAACGAGCTGCTGCGCTGGTGGCGCTCGGCTCCGCTGAACTGACCGATGCCGAATACCGGCGAGGTCTTCGCGGGATACACCATCGAGCGCCTGCTCGGCCGCGGCGGAATGGGATCGGTGTACCTGGCCCGGCATCCGCGGCTGCCCCGGTTGACCGCGATGAAGCTGTTGAACCCGGACCTGTTCGACGACACCGAGTCCCGCGTCCGTTTCGAGCGGGAGGCCGACCTCGTCGCGCGACTGGATCACCCGAACATCGTCACGGTGTTCGACCGCGGCGTCGAGGGTGACCAGCCGTGGATCTGCATGCGCTACATCGACGGCATCGACGCCGCCGCGCTGGAGGCATGGGCGCTGCCGCCGCAGCGAGCGGTGCGGATCATCGCCGAGACAGCCGAGGCGCTGGACTTCGCGCACGGCCGAGGGGTGCTGCACCGCGACGTGAAACCGGCGAACATCCTGCTCGAGCGCGTCGAAGGGGATCAGGAGCGGGTGTTCCTGTCCGACTTCGGCATAGCTCGGTTCCGGGACGACACCGGACGGCTCACCCAGACCGGCGCCTTCACCGCCACCCTGGCCTACGCCGCGCCGGAGCAGCTGTCCGGCGCACCACTGGATCACCGCGCCGACCAGTATTCGCTGGCCTGCACGCTGTTCCGGCTGCTGACCGGCACGGTGCCGTTCGACGCCACCAATCCGGTCGCGGTGATCCAGGGGCATCTGAACGCGCCGCCGCCCGAGGTCAGCAGGCTGCGGCCCGGCTTGCCGCACGCGCTGGACGGCGTGCTGGCCAAGGCGATGGCCAAGCGTCCGGCCGATCGGTTCGACTCGTGCGCCGAGTTCGCGGCCGCCGCATGGCAGGCGCTGGCCGCACCCGCCGCCCCGTGGCCCACGCCCGCGATCCACGCGGATCCCCTGGTCCTCGCGCCGGGTAAGGCACGGCGTCCCCGGCGGAGAGCCTCGATCGGCGCCGGGATCGGTCTGCTGATGGCGCTCGGCGTGGTGGGTGTGCTCGTCGCGGCCTCGTTCCGCGACACCCCGTCCGGTTCCGCCGCACCGGCAACCACGGTGCCAGCGCAGCGCACCGACGCCACCACGCCGCCGACCACCAAGCGCCCGACGACGAGCGGCGCGGCCACCACGGACCGGGCCACGATCGGCGCACGCGCGGCGGAGCTGAGCGCCGCGTTCCCCGGCATGCTGCCGGAGACCTCCCCCGAGCGCCTGGTGCATTCCGGCACCGGATACAACAAGGCCGGTTGTTTCGCCCACGGGCCGGACGACGCGACGACGCGCGACCACGACGATCCCGATTTCGGCCCTTGGGTAATGATGTGGAGCTGCTTCGGCGGGCCGAACAAGGCGTCCTTCGACTTCTACCTGTACGGCTCCCCCGACGACACGCAGGCTGTACTCGCCGCCTTACCGGCCAACGATCGCGCGACCGCCGCCAACGACAGCGGACGCAGTTACACCAACTACACCCTGCACGACAGCCGGAACCTGCGCCCGCGAATGGTCACCGCCTTCCCCGCAGACCCGAGCCGGGCGGCGATGCTGATGTACAGCGCCGGATTCATCGCCACCGAAGCCGAGTTCATGGATTGGTGGAAATCCGCGCCGCTGAATTGAGTTCCCCCTGGGGAGCGGCGCCGGTTATTCGAACACGTAGTGGGCGAACTCGTGGGTCGGGTGGAAACCGATCGCTCGGTAGATCCGGTTGGCCGTGGCGTTGGCGGGGTCGGCGAACAGGCACACGTCCAGGTTCTCGGTTCGCAGCAGCTGCGCGACGTGCGCGGTCACCGCGGAGGCGTAACCGTGCCCGCGCGCGTCCGGCGGGGTGTACACCGGCCCGATCCGCGACCAACCCTGGATCGGAATCTGATGCGCGGCAAGGCTGACCGGCTCTCCCTCGCGTTCCCACAACCACCAGCGGCCGGCCTCCACCCGGCGCCGGATCGCGGCCTCGTCCAGCCGGGGCCCCGCGCCCGACTCCTGCTCCATGGCCGCCATCCAGTCCACGCACAGCGCGACGTCGGAGGCTTGGGCGCGGCGCGGCGCTCCGGCCACGTCCGGGAGGCGCAGCGCGCCGAGCCGGTGCAGCCGAGCGCGGTAGGACTCGCGAAAGCCCTTCCCGAGCAGACCCTGCCACTGCTCGGCGAAAGCGGCGGCGTCCGCGACCACGCCCTCGACGCCCGAGTTCTCGGGCACCACCTCGGCCAGCGCGCGCGCCACCGCGGGAATCCCGTCCGGCGGTAGCGCGCCGAGATACACGTCGCGGCCCGCCACGCGCATGGCCGCGCCGATCACCGCGGCGTCCTCGCCGTGGACGGAGAGAAAACGCGATGCCTCGGCCGGGGCATCCAGGCCCGTGACATGGTTGGCGACGCTCGTGGTGAGCACGGTGTGCCGCAGCGGATCGCGGAGCAGGAACGCCCCCGCGACCGAGCGGAACTCGGCGGCGTCGGTGGTGATCTCGATCCTCATACAGATCACGGTAGGCGCCTGAACTGTTGCGCGCCTTGATTTCTCACGCTCGACGCCGAGCCGGTCGGCAGGCGACCGGCCGGTTTCCGGTCAGTCCGCTTCGCCGCCACCCTCGCGGAGTTTGAGCAGAACCAGTCCCGCGGTGCAGGCGAGAATGAGTCCGGCGACCGTGATTTCGACGTGCAGGCCCGCGATGCCGAGCACCGCCCCGACGAGTCCGCCGATGAAGATCAGCCAGGCGAGCGTCCGCGACACGATCGTGGACAGCGAACGGCCCTGCTGGTTCGACGCGAGATGCTGTGCCGTTGCCGACACGCCATCTTCTGCGGCGCGGGACGAACCACGCCGCGACGCTGTCGAGTAAGCTCCCATCATCTACTCCTCGATGACGCCGGTCAGAGAACCACTATCACGTTCTCACACAACGTGTCTCTCATCCTTGAACCGGCGTCTCACGCGTAACTTTGCTCACACACGCTACGACTCCGGGACGCCGGAAGATAGCGACACGTGCCCACGACACGCCGAAGAGACCAATTCGATATCTGAATCAGAACTGTTTTAAATACGCCGTCCGGCGTATCCCCAGCGACCCACTCGCCTCGCCCGACCGACCGGCCTCGAGTAAGGTGAGTCCACTCGATACACACGAGGAGCGTCACCGTTGGAGAGCAGCAGGGCCAAGATCGCCGGTCCGGCGATCGCCGCGGGAGCGGTTTCCATCGGACTCGTCCTGATCGGCGCCTGCGGCGTCGGTCGACAGGACACCTACGTGCCGCCCCCACCGCTCAAGGCGGGCGAGTACGCCGAACCCGTTGTCCACGAGGACACCACCGGCTCGACCACCCCCAAGGTCGTCATCCCGCCGTCGCCCACCTGGCGGATCGCACCGGCCGACCAGCGGCGCCCGACCCCGTTCGCGGGGTTCATGAGCAGCACCACCGCCGAGCCGTCCCCGGGGAATCCGCACGAGGACACCACACAGCCGTCGCCGCCGGATGAGCCGAGGCCGACCGCGGCGCGAGCGCCGAGCAGCGACTCGACGGACGAGGCGCCCACGCAACTGCGGAGCGGGCCGGGGGACGACCAGTGAGACGCGGTGGTGCGCAGGCACGCACCACCGCGCCACTTCTCACAGTTCGGGCAGCTCGTATTCGCCGACCCGCGAGCTGAGCACCCGCAGGTGCTCGAGCCCGCTGCCGAGGGTGCGTTCGATCGCGGTCAGCCGGGCCACGTAATGGCTCACCGGGTACTCCGCGGTGACGCCGATGCCGCCGTGCATCTGGATCGCCTCCTGCCCGATGTGCCTGGCCGCGCGGCCGACCTGCAGCCGTGCGCGCGACGCGATCACCGGATCGCCGGCCCCGTCGGCCAGCGACGCCGTGGCGTACAGGCTCATGCTGCGCGCCAGCTCCAGCGAGACGTACATGTTGGCCGCGCGCTGGGTGAGCGTCTGGAACTTCGACAGCGTGACGCCGAACTGCTTGCGCTGCTTGAGGTAGTCGGTGGTCAGCCGCAACGCTTCCTCCATCGCGCCGACCGACTCCGCGCACAGGCTCGCCTGCGCGTGGGTGAGCACCGACTCGATCGCCCCGGTCGCGTCCGCTTCGCCGAGCCGCTCGGCGGGCGCGTCGGTCAGCTCCAGCTGCGCGCCGCGCTGGCCGTCCACCGTGCGGTAGGACTTGCGGACCACACCCGCGGCGTCCGGCGCGACCAGGAACAGGCCGACCCCGCCCTCGGGCAGCGCGGCGCTGACCACCAGCTCGTCGGCGCTGTCGCCGTGCGCGACTGGGTTCTTCACACCGGTCAGCGTGTACGAACCGCCCTGCGCCGTCGCGGTGGTCGCCAACTCGGCCGCTGGCCAGCGCACCCCGGGCTCGGCATGGGCGAAGGCGAGCAGCTTCGCGCCCGAGGCCACCTCGGGCAGGATCCGCTGCCGCTGTTCGGCGCTGCCCGCCGCGGCGACCAGGCCACCGGGGACCAGCACCGCGTCCAGGATCGGCTCCGGCGCGAGCCTGCGGCCCACTTCCTCGAGTACGACCATGGTCTCCACGGGACCTGCGCCGACGCCACCGTCCTCCTCGGCGAAGCTCAGGCCGAGCACGCCCAGTTCGGCGAGCTGGCGCCACACGTCGCGGCTCCAGCCCAGTTCGGAGTCGACCACCTTCAGCCGTGATTCGGCGTCGTAGTTGCGGGCGAGCAGGTCACGGACCGTGTCGCGGAGCATGACCTGTTCATCGGTGAGATCGAAATCCATGGTGGCGCCTCACAATCCGAGGATCGTGGAGGCGATGATGGTGCGCTGCACCTCGCTGGAGCCTCCGTAGATGGTTGTCTTGCGGTAATTCAGGTAGGACGGGCCGCTGCGCTGCGCCCAGCCGGGCGAGGCGATGTCGTCGGCGCCCACCGGGATGGCGTCCGGCCCGGCGATGTCCAGCAGCAGCTCGGTGGCGGCCTGCTGGAGTTCCGAACCGCGCAGCTTCAGCACCGAAGAGGCCGGATTCGGCTTGCCGTCGGTGGAATTGGAGACCACCCGCAGCTGGGTGAGCTCCAGCGCGAGCAGCTCGTTCTCCAGTTCGGCGATCCGCGCCGCGAAGATCGGGTCCTCCAGCAGGGTGCCGTTGCCCGACTTGGTCTTCGCCGCGTACTGCTTCGCGACGCCGAGCTTGACCTTGGTGCGACCGACACCGGTGATGCCGGTGCGCTCGTTGCCGAGCAGGAACTTCGCGTAGGTCCAGCCCATGTTCTCCTGGCCGACGAGCTGGTCGGCGGGGACCCGCACGTTCTCGAAGAAGACCTCGTTCACCTCGTACCCGCCGTCGATCAGCTTGATCGGGCGGATGGTGACGCCGGGCGACTTCACGTCGAACAGCAGGAAGGAGATACCCGCCTGCTTCTTCGCCGCGCTCGGGTCGGTGCGCACCAGGCAGAAGATCCAGTCGGCGTACTGGGCCAGCGTGGTCCAGATCTTCTGGCCGTTGACGATGTAGGAATCACCGTCGCGGACCGCCGTGGTGCGCAGCGACGCCAGATCCGAACCCGCGTCCGGCTCGGAGAAGCCCTGGCACCACCAGATGTCCAGCGCCGCGGTGGGCGGCAGGAAACGCTCCTTCAGCTCCTGCGAGCCGAAGTGGGCGATCACCGGGCCGACCATCTGCGCGTTGAACGTCAGCGGCTCCGGCACCGAGGCCAGCTGCATCTCGTCCTGCCAGATGTGGCGCTGCATCGGCGTCCAATCCTTGCCGCCCCACTCCACGGGCCAGTTGGGCACCGCGAGGCCGTGGTCGTTGAGGATCTTGTGCGCGGTGACGATGTCGTCGCGGGACAGCTCACGGCCGTCCCGGACGCGCTCACGGATGTCGGCCGGGATCTCGGTCCGATAGAACTTGCGCAGTTCGTCGCGGAAGGCGACGTCGTCGGGGGACAAGGATAGTTTCATACGCATCTCCCTGCGTGTCTCGTACGTCCGAGTCAAACCTACCCCCCGGTAGTCCTCCATTGTCGAGTGGATCACAAGGAAGGGACATCAGCGTCGCCTGCTGCGGCGTCTTCCGCGCCGCTCCCCGGGACGGCGACCGCGGCGAGCTGGTACGTTGCTGCAGGTGGGCCGGGTGCCCACAGGGTTCGGTATCGAGGAGAACGAGTGAACGGCAGGACCATCGCACGCGCCGCGGCCGCCGCGGCATCCCTCGGCATCGGCGCGGTCCTCACCTTCTGCGCGCCCGCCACCGCCGAGCAGCCCCGGGACCCGGTGGACATCGGCTTGGCCCATCTCACCGAGATCGCGGGCGCCGACCCGTCCGCCCAGGATGGCGTCGCCGCGCTCACCCGCTACGCGGGCCTGATCGGCGCCGCGCACCTGCGCGAGGTGTCCAGCGTGTTCACCCCGTTCTCCTACGCCGCGCCCACCTTCGGCTGCGGCAGCAACGGGCCGATCACCACGATCATCGCCGCCGCGACGACCGAAGGGACGGGCAACGGCCGCGACCTGAACGTCGCCCCCGGCGAGCTGCGGTTCAGCGCCACCCCCTCGCACTCCGGCGCACCCCTTGCCTCCGGGCTCGTCGTCGCCTGGGTGAACGTGAACACCGGCGCCAGCGGCATCGACCCGCTCGACGACCTGACCGAGTACCGCATGCCGACGCTGTCCAAGACGGTCAGAAGCGGGCCCGGCACGGTGCTCGCCTCGATGTGGGGCATCATCGACTACCCGTTCGCCCACTGCGTGATGACTCCCACCGTGGGTCTGTTCACGGTCCCGGACAACCCGGCTCCGCCGCCTTCGGCCCCGGCTCCCGCCCCGGCCCAGCCCGCGCCGAGCGGCTCCGGCGGCGAGCCCACCCCGACGCCGTAGGCGCTGCCTACCGGACGGCGGCGAAGAACGCGCGGATGTCGGCGACGTGCGCGTCCGGGTGTTCCATCGCGATGAAGTGGTTGCCGGTGTTGCCCTCCGGCCAGTGCACGATCGTGTTGTCCCGTTCGGCGAGCCGCCGCATCAGCGCGGAGCCGCCGCCGTAGGTGCCGGTCGGCACCGCTTTCTGTCCCTTCGGCCAGGTGAATCCGCCGTCACCGAGGCCGTTGTACATCGGCCATGACGACGAGGCCGCGGTGCCGGTGAACCAGTACAGGCTGACGTTGGTCAGCAACTGGTCGCGATCGATCACGTCCTCCACCCGGTCGGCGAGCGGGGCGAACTCGGTGAACTTCTGCATCAGCCAGGCGAGCAGACCCACCGGGGAGTCGGTCCACGCATGGGCGAAGGTCTGCGGTGCGGCGTGCAGCAGGACGTGGTGGTTCACCCCACCGGTCATCCATCGCTGCATGAGATCCCACTCGGCGCGCTCGTCCGGCGTCATGGTGGGCACGTCCGCCTCGGTGGGCATTCCGATCCCGCCGTCGAGGTGCACGCCGATCACCCGGTCCGGCGCGGCGACGGCGAGTTCGGGCGTGACGTAGGCGCCGAGATCGCCGCCCTGCGCGCCGAAGCGCCGGTAGCCGAGCCGATCCAGCAGCGTCAGCCACATCGCGGCCACTTTCGCCGGTGTCATGCCGAGCTCGCGCGGCCCATCGGAGAAGCCGAAACCCGGCACCGAGGGCACCACGACGTGGAACGCCTGCGCGGGATCCAGTCCGTGCGCGCGGGGATCGGCCAGCGGGCCGATGGTCTGCGCGAATTCGGCGAAGGTGTTCGGCCAGCCGTGGGTGAGGATCAGCGGCATCGCGTCCGGCTCCGGCGAGCGCACATGCAGGAAGTGCACGTCGAGCCCGTCGATGCGCGTCTTGAACTGCGGGAACTCGTTGAGCGCCGCCTCACGTGCCCGCCAGTCGAACCCGGTGCGCCAGTAATCGGCCAGCTCGCGCAGATAGTCGACCGGCACGCCGCGATCCCAACCGGCGCCGGGCAGTTGGGCGGCCCAGCGCGTGCGGGCGAGCCGCTCGTGCAGGTCGTCCAGGTCGGTTTGCGGGACCTCGATGCGGAACGGGCGGATGGCGGTGGTCATCGGTATGCCTCCTCGGCGGTCGGTGCTGCGGTACGGCGACGACGTTAGGAAACAACTAGGACCGAACAAGTCCTAGATTTACGGCATCCTCTGAAGTCGTGAACGACGCTCCCGCCCGACTGCTGCGCCTGCTGTCGCTACTCCAGACACCCCGGGAATGGCCGGGCAGCGAATTGGCCGAACGACTCGGCGTCACCGACCGCACGGTGCGCCGCGACATCGATCGGCTGCGCGAACTCGGCTATCCGGTGACGGCCACGCTCGGCGCGACGGGCGGTTACCGTCTTGCGGCGGGCACGGCGATGCCGCCGCTACTGGTCGAGGACGACGAGGCCGTCGCCATAGCGGTCGGGTTGCGAGCCGCCGCCGGGTCCGCTGTGGCGGGGATCGAGGAGGCGTCGGTGCGTGCGCTGGCCAAAGTCGAGCAGGTGCTGCCCGCGAAGCTGCGGCGCAGAGTGCGGGTTCTCGCCGCCGCGCTGACCCCGCCCGCCGCCGGCGGACCGGCCGCCGATCCCGGCGTGCTCGCCACGCTCGCGGCGGCCGTGACCAACCGGGAGCGAGTGCGTTTCGCCTACCGCGACGAGGCGGGCGCCGAGACCAAGCGCAACACCGAGCCGATCGGCCTCGTGCCTGCGCGGCGGCGCTGGTATCTGGTCGGCTACGACCTCGACCGGGCCGCCTGGCGCGTCTACCGCGTCGACCGGATCGACCGTCCGCAGCCCACCGCCGCCCGCTTCACCCCGCGCCCACTGCCCGCCGCCGATGCCGCCGCCTACGTCGCGGGCCGCCGCGCCGACTGGGGCACACCGTCCTTCCGGCTCCGCGTGACCATCCACGCTTCCGCCGACCAGGTGACGGGACGGCTGGGCGATGACCCCGGCGATGTCGTCGCGATCGACGCCGACACCTGCCGGATCGATGCCCTGCGCGACGACGCGCCGGAATGGCTGGCCCACCGGCTCCTCGCGCTGAAAACGGACTTCGAAGTCCACGAGCCCCCGGAACTCATCGCCCACCTGCGCACCATCGCCGGTCGCGCCGAGCGGGCAACCCGCAACGCACCCCGATGACCTCGACGCGCCGCTACCCCGGTGACGGCACTGGTTATACGCGCCGGGCCGTGTCTGTTGAACCGGAGAAAACGTGTCAGCGCGCTGAGGATCGCGCGGCAGCGCCTGAACCTACTCGTGCGGCACACCCCCGGCGCTGGGCCACCGTTCGCCCGATTCGCTGCCGGGCCGTTCATGGCGCCTGGAGTAGCGACAGCACGCGGAGCCGTCGGGCGACCGCAGCGAATACTGCCCGCGCGAAGTTCTAGCCCGCCCGCGGCTCGGATTCAGCGGGACAGATTGATTCGAAGCAGAGCCCCGGATTCCGTACTCGCGATCACTTCTCCGGGACGGCCGGGGACGGCGGCCACCGCGGTGAGCGGCTGGCCGTTGAGCACGGTGCAGGTGGCGCCGGTGGCGGGATCGACGCGGACCAATTGGCCGGTGAGGGTGGTGACGTAGAGGATGCCGCTCGGATCGGCCAAGAGGTCGTCGGCGAAATCCGGCAGGCCCGCCAGCCGCGCGGACAGGTCGGCGACGGTGCTGCGGGACGCGGGCGCGTCGAGCGGGATGCGGATGACACGGCCGAGCGGGCCGCCGTTGGCGGTCACGTAGAGCACGCCGTCGTGCACGACCGCGCCGTTGGCGGCCAGTCCGGCCGACGGCGCGCTCCACGCGGTATCGACGGATGCGTCGGGACGGACCTTCACCACACCGGAAATGCTCGCGACGTACAGGTTGCCGTTCGGGTCGAACGCCGCGCCGTTGGGCATGGTGAGCCCGGAGACGAAGACCTCCGGCTGCGGCACGGCCGCCGCCGGATCGAACCGGACCACGCCGCCGGGACGGATGACGCTGACCGGCGCGTCGCCGTAGACGACATACAGCAGTCCGTCGGGGCCGAGCCGGACCGCGCCGGGGAATTCCACCGGAACGGTCGCGGTGAGCGCGCCCGCGGCGTCGTAGCGCTGCACCTCGTTGCGGTAGAGCCGCGAGACCCACAGGTTGCCCTGCGCGTCGTAGCCCAGGTTCTCCGCCCAGTCGAGCACCGGCGCCTGTGCCGCGACGGCCGTGACCGCGCCGGCGGGGTCGCAAGCGGCGATCGGCGGCACGGCGCCCGCGCTCGGCGCGAACACCCCGGTGAGGGCGAGCGCGGCGGCGGACGAGAGGAAGACGCCTCGACGGCGGAGAGTTCGCAACGCGGGCACCTCGGGCTCGGGTCGGTAGGAGTCGTCGCGGATCTTAGCCGTTTCCGGCGCGGAATCGCGCGGTCCCATGCGCGTCACGATCTTTGGCACTATCGGTGGATGCCATTTTTCGACGGCGCCCGCGGCCGGATGCACTATCGGCGGTGGCCGATCGAACACCCCCGCTACACCGTGGTCCTGTTGCCCGGTATCGGCCAGCACAGCGGCCACTACCACCGCTTCGCGCGCGCCCTGCACCCCGCCGGTGAGGTGTGGGCCCTCGACACCGCCGGGCACGGGTTGAGCGAGGGCGATCCGGAGAAGCCCGGCACGCTGGCCGAACTGGTGGCGGACGCGACGCGGCTGGTCGAACTAGCACGCGGCGACCGGCCCCTGATCCTGATGGGCCACTCGCTCGGCGCGGTGACCGCGCTGGGCATGCTCGGGGCAGCGGTGCCGCAGCAGGCAGGCGCGACGAGTCCGGCGGCGCTGGAACGGAACTATCCGCTGCGTCCCGCCCTGCCCCCGGAAACGTTGGCGGGACTGGTGCTTTCGGGCGTTCCGAAACGCGCGCTCGGCGGCGGTGCGCCGGGCGCGCCGGGAACGCCGCTGCCGCAGGGTCTTCCGGTACTCGCCGTGCACGGCGTCGACGATCGGCGCGCGCCGATCGATGCGATCAGGGTCTGGACTAGCCGCCACGAATCGGTACATTTACGTGAGTACATCGACGCCGGGCACGACCTGCTGCACGAGCCGGTGCACGCGCGGGTCACTGCCGACATCGCGGATTGGATGCAGGGTGTCGTCGTGGGGTTGGCACGACACCCGTGAACCGCACTTCGGACGAGGAAGGGGGACGGCGCAGATGCCATCGCAGGAGAACGGGTACGGCGGAGAGCCGCCCGCGGAGGTCACCGCCCCCGGCGTCGACATCGCCGCGCTGAACCGTGCGGTCGACGACGGATCGCTCTGGATCGACAGCCTGCTGGTCGCCGACGGCGCGCACGAACGGTGCGCGCGCCAGTACGAGTTGCTCGCCGATCGGGTCGAGGAGCAGATCAGCGTCCTCAGTGCCGCCACCGCACTGCCCGGCTTCGGTGGGTTCGCCTCCGGTGACGCGCTGCGCGCCGGTTTCGAGCGCAAGGCCGACGGCGCGATCGCCCGGCTGCGCGACTACGCCGCCGCCGCACGAGAGCTCGCCCAGACTTTCCGCGCCGCGGCCGCCGTCTACCGGCAGGCCGACGAGGCGCTCGCGCGGGCGGTCGAACGGATCGACGCGACGGGAGCCGCGCATGCGTGAGATGCCGCGCGCGGGCGAGCGGGCCACCCACCGGCGCACCGACCCCGCGTACGCCCCGAACGTCGAAGTGTTCGACAACCTCACCCACGACGAGATCCACGCCAAGGTCCAGTTGCTGAACCCGGCCGTGCTCGCGGGCGGACGGCAGGCATGGAGCGACGCGGCGGCGAACCTCGCCGACGCCGTCTTCCAGGCGCACGCCGAGATTCGCGCGGCCATCGCCGACGGCTGGCGCGGCTCGGCGGCCAAGAGCGCGGACGCGGTGGTGCGCGTGTTCGAGCAGGGCGGACAAGATCTGGCCGACGTGTTCGCGGTCGTCTCCCAGCGCCTCGGGCAGGCGAGCGACGCGGCGGAGGCGCTGCGCGCCGCGGTGAACGAACCGCCCACCGGCGCACCGGATCTGGGAGCGGCGCTGCTGGATCCGTCCCGGGCGACCAGCAATGTCGAGGGGCAGAAGGCGAGCGAGCACGCCCGCCAGGACGTCGTGCGCGCGATGAACGACATCTACGCGGGAGTCTTCGCGCGGACCGGCACCGATGTGCCCGCCTTCCCCGACGAATCGGACCAACCGGCCGCCCCGGCGCCCACCGCCACACCGACGAGCAAGATCGCCGGAACCATCCCGGTCGCCTCGGAAGCCCCGTCCACTTCGTCCGGGACACACGCGCCCAAGCCGATCCACGCGGTGGAGCACGGCGTCCTCGCGACGCCTGCCGATCCGACGCCCAGCTCCGAGGCACCCGCCACGTCCCCCGCCGCCGCTGCCGCGCCGACCACCACCGCCGCCACGGTCGCGGACGTCGCACCGGCTCCGAACGCACCAAGACTCGTATCCGCCGCGACGGCGGCGCTCCCGACGGTCGCGGCTGCCTCCGTTCTCCCCACCGCGCCCGCTGCCGGCGCTCCGGGTCCGGCCACCGCGCCCGCCTCGGTGACGAGCGAGCCCGTGACGGTGCCCGCCGTGCCCGGAGTCGGCGGCCAGGTTCCGCCCGAGGAACAGCGCAAGCGCGACGAGCGGCGCAAGAACGACGACGGCTCCGACGCGGCGGTCACCGGTCTCGGCGCCGGAGCGGTGGGCGGCCTGATGGGCGGTGCGGTGGCCGCCGCCGACACCCCGCGCTCGGGTTCGAGCGTGGCCGCGAACGCCGCGAGCGCACGGCTGGCGCCGATCGACGACGAGGACGACGAGTTCGACCTCGACGATCTCCCCACCTTCCTCGAGCCCTCCGACGACGGCGGTGAACTGATCGGGTCGCTCGATCCGACCACGCCGCCCGTGCTCGGCGAATGGACCGAGTACGAGTGAACTGGACGCTGACCCCGGACCAGTTCGCGCTGGCCTGGTCACGCACCGACGGGGATCGCATTCCCTATCCACTCGCCGTGCGCCTGTCGGCACGCGACACCGCGGAACGCACCGCCCAGCTTCCCGCGCTCGATCGCTGGTGTGATCAGGTGCTCGACGCCGATCTGGAAGCCGCGCTGCGCATCCTCGCCCAACCGGACCTGCGGGTCGAGGTGTTCGGTCAGCGTGACGCGCCCGACCCGGCGCAGCGGGACAAAGGCGGATCGCCTGCGACGGGCAGCGGGCCGCAACCCCGGCCGATCCGTATCCTCGGCGCCGCCGCCGGGAACGTCGCGGTGGTCGCCGCGCAGCGCCCCGGCGCGACACCCGACCGCGGCGGCGACGTGCGGTTGTTCGCGGGCAGCTCGAAGACCTTGTGCCCGCGGATCGTCTCGATGCTCCCGGAGAACGCCCCCGGCACGCTCCCGCGCCTGACCGCTCCCCTCTCCCAGGTCGGCGAGGACAGCCGCAACCTGGTCACCGTTCCGGTCGCCGGTCCATCCACTCCGTCCCGGATCCGCAGGCTGCTGCGGCAGCCGCGCGAAGGCATCGGCCAAATGGTCGTCTCCGCCCGCCGCGGCGCGGGCGAGCTGCGCCCGTTCGGCGTGCTGTGCTGGATCGACGTAGTCGCCGACGGCCGGTACGCGGTGCGCACCGGAACGGACGTCGACGTCGTCGCCGTCACCGCGGAACGTCTCGCCGCCCAGCTCCGACCGCTGGTGGCAGCGGCCGCGCGCACCTCTACGGCGTACGCCGCGCACTGAACCATTCGCAGGCCCGATGCGAGTCGGCCGGCGACGACGTACGGGGCAGCGTCACCTCGGCCGACATCGGATTCGCCGCCGAGCCGCGCCGCATACCGCTCCAGGTCGGGGCGAGCGAACCATTTACGGTGTACGAGTGCCACTCTACGAATTCGAAGGCAAACGGCCGCAGGTCGATCCGACGGCGTTCGTCGCGCCGACGGCGACTCTGATCGGCGATGTCCGGGTCGAGGCGGGCGCCTCGATCTGGTACGGCGCGGTGTTGCGCGCGGACTTGGCGCCGATCGTCATCCGGGAACGCGCCAACATCCAGGACAACGCGGTGCTGCACGTGCCGCCGGACGTGCCGATGGAGATCGGCCCCGGCGCGACGATCGCGCACAGCGTGGTGTTCCACGGCGCGGCCGTCGGCGCCGAGGCCATCGTGGGCAACGGGACCACGGTGCTGGACCTGGCGAAGATCGGGGCGGGCAGCATGATCGCCGCGCACTCGCTGGTGCCGCCCGGCGCGGAGATCCCCGACGGCGTGCTCGCCGCCGGATCCCCCGCCGAGGTGAAGCGGCCGATCGAAGGCACCCAGGCGCAGATGTGGGTCCAGCTCAACCCGGGCTTCTACGCCGAACTCGCGCAACGCCACCGCAAGGGCATCAGCGAGATCTGATCAGCACAGCAGCGCGGTGACCTCCGCGTCCTCGAGCTGGTGGAAATCGCGGTAGGCGCCGCCGACGCCGCCGAGCGAGCGTGGCACCCACGGGCAGACCGCCTCGTCGGCCTCGTCGGCGACCCGGCGCATCGCCTCCGTCGAGGAAACGGGGACGGCGGCCACGACGCGCGCGGGCCGGTGCAAGCGCGCGACCCGGCAGGCCGCCACCACCGTGGCGCCGGTCGCCATGCCGTCGTCGACGATCACCACCGTGCGCTCCGTCAGCGGAATCGGCCGCGCCGCGCCGCGCAGCACCTGCCTGCGCCGCTCCAGTTCGGCGCGCTCCCGCGCCTCGATCGAGTCCACCTTCTTCGGCGTTATCCCGGTGTGCGCCAGCACGTCCTGATTCAGCACCCGGACACCGTCCTCGCCGATGGCCCCCAGGGCCAGCTCGGGCTGCCACGGCACGCCCAGCTTGCGGACCAGCAGGATGTCGAGGTCACCGCCGATCACGTTGCGGACAGCGGCGGCCACCGGGACTCCACCGCGGGGCAGTCCGAGCACCAGCGGGTCCGCCGCGCGTAGGTGTTCCAGATGCGCACCCAGCGCGTGCCCCGCCGAGGTCCGATCGGAGTAGACCATCGATTCCGAACGCTACTCCGGTGTGCGCTCGGTGATCGCGAATCGGCGCAACGCGAGACTGGGGTTGGTGGTGCGCACCTTGCTCAGATACGCCAGGTCGATGCCCGCGGTCAGCACGCCCGGCTCGTCGCCGAGTTCGGTGAGCACCGCACCGGCGGGATCCACGATCATCGACGCGCCCGCGCCCCGGGGAGCGGCTTGGTCGGCGGCCGCGACGTAGATCGTGTTCTCGATCGCCCGCGCCCGCACCAGCGTGGTCCACTGGTCGACCTTGCCCGGTCCGGGGATCCACTGGGCGGGCAGCAGCAGCACCTGCGCGCCCGCGGCGGCGACCCGGCGCACGCCTTCCGGGAAGCGCAGATCGAAACAGGTCTGCATGCCGAATGTCACATCGCCGACGGTGAAGGTGGCGGGCGCCTCGAGCACGCCCGGCTCGACCACGTCCGATTCGAGGTGGCCGAAGGCGTCGTAGAGGTGGACCTTGCGGTACCGGGTGACGAGCGAGCCGTCGGGGCCGAGCACGACCAAGGTGTTGCGGATGCGGTCGCCGCCGGGCGCGATCTGTTCCACGGTTCCGGCGACCAGGAACACGCCGAACTCGCGGGCGATCGCGCCGAGGCCGGTGACGAACGGGCCGGTCAGCGGCTCGGCGACGGCGACGACCCGCTCGTCGAGCCGGGTCACGGCGAACATCGAGTACTCCGGTGCGACGACCACGCGCGCGCCCCGCTCACCGGCCGTTCGCACATGGTCGCGGACCATGGCGAGGTTGCGCACGGGGTCGGTCGACGGGGCGAACTGGACGACCGCAACGTCCAGCTGATCCGGCGTCACATCGCGATGCGCGGGCGAGTTGTCCAGTTGCATAGGTCTCACCGTATTGGGGCGGTGGCCGGGACGACCAGTACGAGGCAGTAAACTCCTGGTCAATGAGCACCAATCAGGTCGACAGCGTTTCTGGCGACAACGACAGGGACACCGACGGCCCGTCTTTCGCCGATCTGGGGATCGATGACCGCATCCTCGCGGCCATCGCCGACGTCGGTTACGAATCGCCGTCGCCTATCCAGGCCGCGACGATTCCTCCGCTGCTCTCCGGCGCCGACGTCGTCGGTCTCGCGCAGACCGGTACCGGCAAGACGGCGGCCTTCGCCATCCCGATCCTGATGGGGCTCGAAGCCACCGGTCGCACCCCGCGCGCCCTCGTGCTCGCGCCGACCCGTGAGCTCGCGATCCAGGTCGCCGAGGCGTTCGGCCGCTACGCCGCGCACATTCCCGGCCTGCACGTACTGCCCATCTACGGTGGGCAGAGCTACGGCGTGCAGCTGTCGGGCTTGCGCCGCGGCGCGCACGTGGTGGTCGGCACGCCGGGCCGGGTGATCGATCACCTGGAGAAGGGCACGCTCGACCTGTCGCAGCTGCAGTATCTGGTGCTCGACGAGGCCGACGAGATGCTGAAGATGGGCTTCCAGGAGGACGTCGAGCGCATCCTCGCCGACACTCCGTCGGACAAGCAGGTGGCGCTGTTCTCCGCGACCATGCCCGCCGCGATCCGCAAGATCTCCAAGCAGTACCTGCACGATCCGGTGGAGATCACGGTCAAGGCGAAGACTTCGACGGCCACCAACATCACCCAGCGCTGGGTGCTGGTATCGCACCAGCGCAAGCTGGACGCGCTCACCAGGGTGCTCGAGGTCGAGTCGTTCGAGGCGATGATCATCTTCGTCCGCACCAAGCAGGCCACCGAGGAACTCGCCGAGAAGCTGCGCGCCAGAGGGTTCTCCGCCGCGGCGATCAACGGCGACATCGCGCAGAACCAGCGCGAGCGCACCATCGGACAGCTCAAGTCCGGCGCGCTGGACATCCTGGTCGCCACCGACGTGGCCGCGCGCGGGCTGGACGTCGACCGCATCTCGCACGTGGTCAACTACGACATCCCGCACGACACCGAGTCCTATGTGCACCGCATCGGCCGCACCGGACGGGCCGGGCGCAGCGGCGAGGCGCTGCTGTTCGTCGCACCGCGCGAGCGGCATCTGCTCAAGTCGATCGAGCGGGCCACCCGGCACCCGCTCACCGAGATGCAGCTGCCCAGCGTGGAGGACGTCAACGCCCAGCGCGTCAGCAAGTTCGGCGACGCCATCACCGAGAACCTCACCTCGTCGAACCTGCCGCTGTTCCGCAAGCTGATCGAGGATTACGAGCGCGAGCACAACATTCCGCTGGCCGACATCGCCGCGGCGCTGGCGGTGGGCTCCTACGACGGCGACAACTTCTTCATGGAGCCCGAGCCGGAGCCGGTGGAGCGCCCGCAGCGCGACCGCACGCCGCGCGAGCGGCCCGTCCGGCGTTTCGACGAGGAGCGGCAGGGTGGCACCCACCACCGCGCCACCGGGACCGAGCTGGCGACCTATCGCATCAGCGTCGGCAAACGGCATCGCGTGGTGCCCGGCGCGATCGTCGGCGCCATCGCCAACGAAGGCGGCCTGCGCCGCAGCGACTTCGGGCACATCAGCATCCGCCCCGACCACAGCCTGGTGGAACTGCCCGCGCAACTGCCGGAGGAAACGCTGGAAGCGTTGCGGCGCACGCGGATCAGTGGTGTGCTCATCCAGCTGCAACTGGATCAGGGTGCGCCGCAGCATCGCGCGTTCAGCCGCGGCCAGCGTCGCGAGCGCGAGGGCGGCAAGCGGCCCGAGCGCCGTAAGCCGCGTTCCTGAGCCGGGCAGGGTAGGCCGAGGTCAGGCGCGCTAGCTACAGTGTTGCGGTCCGTGTGTAATTCGGCGCACGCCGGCAGCGGGTGTCCCGCGAAGACACAGGAGGGCCGCGTTTGTTCGTGTTCGGTGATCGTGTCGTCTGCACCGCCGTCGATCTCGTCCGCGCGGCGCACTGCGAGTTCGCCCTGCTGCGCGCCCTCGACACCGAACTCGGCACCATCCCGGCCGGCCCCGGTGGCACCGCATCCGGATACGAGCCCGCCTCCGGAACCGATGACGTCCGGCGGCGCCTGCTCGACGACTACCGCGCGCGGTTCGGCGGCGCGGTGGTCGAGATCGACCGGCCGCCGGACGAACCGGGCGATCCGAGCCGCCTCGTCGCGGCACTGACCGCCGCGCACGCCGACACGATCGCCGCCTTGCGCTCCGGCGCACACGTGGTGCACGGCGCGACCTTCTTCGACGGCCGATTCCATTGCTCCGCCGACTTTCTGGTGCGGGCCGAACATCGGGTCCGCTACACCGTGCACGGCATCGCGCCCACGACCGCCGACCGGGTGGCCGCCGCGCTGGAACTCGCCGCCTGCGCCGAGGCGCTGGACCACTCGGGCGCGCTCACCGCGCCGCTGGTCCGGCTGCATCTCGGCGCGCAGAGCAGCGCCCGGGCGCTGAGCGAACTGCTCCCGCTGTACCGGGCGCGCAGGGACCGGGTGGACCGCATCGTGGACGAGAAGCTGGGCGAACTGCTGCCCGTGCAGTGGGGCGATCCCCGCTACCTGGCCTGCGGCCGCTGCCGCACCTGCGCCGACGCCCTCTTCGCCGCGCGTGACCTGCTGCTGGTGGCCGGCATGCGGCCCGCCGCCCGCGCCCGGCTGCGCGAAGCGGGAGTGAACACCATCGATCGGCTGGCCACCACCGAGATCACGGTTCCCGGCGTGCCGCCGCGCACTGTCTCCGCGCTGCGCCACCAGGCGGCAATCCAGCTGCGGCGCGAAGTTTCGGGCGAGCCGACCTACGCGGTGCTCGACGCGACCGTGCTCGCGGCGCTGCCCGCGCCCTCCCCCGGCGATCTGTCGCTCACCATCGCGGGCGGCGGGCGCACCCCGCTCGTCGTCGAGGTCGGCGGCCCCGACGCCGTGCGTCTCTCGCTGCGCGGCCCGATCGGTTCGAGTGAACCCGGCCGTGCCGCGACCGCCGAACGCCGCGTGCTCGAGCAGGTGCTGGATTACCTGACCCAACGCCGCCGGATCGACCCCGATCTGCACGTCTACCACTACTCCTCGGCGGTGCGGACGGCGTTGCTGCGCTGCACCGGGCGGCACGGCGTCAACGAGGAACTGGTGGACGAGCTACTGCGCGAGGGCGTGCTGGTCGATCTGTATCCGATCGTCCGCGGCGCGTTGCTCGTCGGGGAGTCCTCCTACCGGCTCGACGGGCTGCGCCGCCTGCTGCCGGGACCCGGCGCGGCCGACGAACATGATTGCCGGACGGTGCTGCGGTTGCGCGACTGGTTGCTCGATCGCGCGGCCGAACAACCAGTCGCCACCCGGACCGGGACACCGGCCGCACGGCGCGCCACCGGCGACCCTTCGCCACCGGCGTCGCGGCCGTCCTCGCTGGAGGCCGCGCTCGCGGAATACGCCGCCGCGCAAGGTGATCCGCTGCATCCCGCCGCGCTGATGGCCGCGACGCTCGGCTATCACCGCCGCGAGCGGCAGCCGCTGTGGTGGGCGCACGCCGACCGGCTCACTCACCCGGTGGAGGAATGGGCGGACGCGCCGGGCGTGCTGGTCGCCGACTGGGGCACCGTCGACACCAAATGGCATCGCCGCCCCGACCGCCCGGCGATGCGGCGCTATCTCACCCTGACCGGACGGATCGGCACCGGTCCCAGCGGCGCCCCTGGCCCGAGCGCGCTCACCCCCGGCACCGCTGTCTACACCTTCTACGAACAGCCGATGCCGGACGGCATGGTCACCGACGCGGGGCGGCGGGCCACCGCGACGGCGACGGTGCTCGGCTGCTCGGTGGACACCGAATTCGACGACGCGGTCCGCCTGGAGGAATCGCTGCCCGAGGGTTGCGAACCCTACGACGAACTGCCGTCCGCGATCGCGCCCGGTCTCCCGGCCTGGGACGAGAACGCCGAACTGGCGATCGAACTCGCTGCCCAGGAATTGCTGATGACCTTGCCCGACACTCCGCGCACGGCCGTGTTCGACGTCCTCGCGCGCCGCAGGCCCCGGCTGCGGGGTGACGCCAGGTTGCCCGAGGTGCACGGCGACTACGCCGCTGCGATCACCGCCGCGCTGTGCGCTCTCGACCATTCCTACGTCGCGGTGCAGGGTCCGTCGGGCACCGGGAAGACGGCGACCGTGGCCAGGGTGCTGGAGCGGCTGATCACTCGGAACAAGTGGCGGATCGGCATCGTCGCGCAAACGCCCGCCGCCGTGGAGAACCTGCTCGACGCGGTGGTGCGGGCGGGCGTACTGCCGGAGCTGGTCGCCAAGAAGGACGCGGCGTCCGTCGCGCCGGAGTGGGTGGTGATCGACCCCGCCCGCTCTCGGCGTTTCCTGGACAACGCGATCAGCGGCTGCGTGCTCGGCGGCGAACCGGCCGATTTCGCGAACGAGGAGTCGGTGCCCCGCGCCGGCCTCGACCTGCTCGTGATCGCCGACGCGGGCCGCTTCCCGCTGGCCGAGACCGTGTCCGTCGCAGGGTGCGCGCGCAATCTGCTGCTGCTCGGCGATCCCGTGGCGTCGTCCGCGCGCGGCGCCCATCCGGCCCCGGTCGGCGAATCGGTGCTGGGCTGGCTGGCCGACGGACGCCAGACGTTACCCACCGAGCGCGGCTACTTCCTTGACCGCACTTGGCGGATGCACCCGGCGGTGTGCGAACCGGTCTCCCGCCTGTACTACGACGGCCGCCTGCGCGCCAACGAAACCGTCACCCTGGCCCGGCAACTGCACGGCGAGGACCCCGGCGTGGAGACCGTCCTGGTGGACCACTACGGCAACGCCACCGAGTCACCGGCGGAGGCGCGCGAAGTGGTGCGCCGCGTCCGCGCGCTGCTCGGCAGGTCGTGGACCAGCGGCGCGACCACACGCCGGATGCACCCCCACGACATCTTCGTGGTCGCTCCGTACGCCGCTCAGGTAGCACGCATCCGGACGCTGCTGGCCCGCGCCAAGATCGAGGACGTCCTGGTGGGCACGCCGGATCGCTTCCGCGGCCGGGAGGCGGCGGTGGTGCTGCTGTCCATGACCACCTCTTCCCCCGCCGACGCCCCCTACGGCATGCCGTCGCTGCTGTCGCGCGGCCTGATCCACGCGCTGTGCCGCGCCATGTGGAAGGCGATCGTCATCCGCTCACCGCTGCTCACCGAATATCTGCCCGCGAACCCCGACGAACTCGCCGATCTGGGCGCGTTCCTGCGGCTGACCGGCGCGGGTCAGCCGAAGCAGACGCCCTCGCCCCGATAGGTCGGCACGCCGACGCGGGAGCCGTCCTCCTCGACCAAGTGCACGGTGTCGAACCGCTCGCACAATTCACCGGCTTTCGCGTGCCGGAACCACACCCGGTCCCCGATCCGCAGTTCCGCTGCGCCCGACAGCGGCGTCTGCACTTCGCCCGCCCCCTCGGTGCCGAGCAGTTTCAATCCGCGCGGCCACACCGGTTTCGGCACTCGCGACCGCCCGGCCGGACCGGAGGCGATGTAGCCGCCCGCGAAGACGGTGGCGATGCCGGACGCGGGCCTGCGCAGCACGGGCAGGGCGAAATACAGCGACGGTCTCGGCTCGAACGACCGGTAGTCGTCGAACAGCGTCGGCACGTACAGCCCGGATCCGGCGGTCACCTCGGTGACGTCCGGATCGGCGACGCTGACCTCGATGGATCCGCTGCCGCCGCTGTTGACGATCTCGAGCGCGCCGACCACAGACCGGACCGCGTCCAAGACCTCGGCCCGGCGCTTGCGGATCTCCGCCGCGGAGGCCCGCTTCACCAAGCGCACCGCGACGTTCGCGTCCGGCAGCCCCGCGATCTGCGCCTCATAGGTCATCACGCCGACCACGTCGAAGCCACGCCGCCGCGCCTCGCCCGCGAGCTCGGCCGCCTGTCGCGGCGTGCGAACCGGAGAACGTCGCACACCCAGATGCAGCGGACCGATCCGCAGGGAGGCGTCCACGTCGAGGCAGACCCGTAGCCGCACCAGGTCGGAGCCGACGGCGGCGCGGATCAGGTCGAGTTGCGCGGTGTCGTCGATCATCAGCGTGATCGAGCGCAGCGCGGTGTCGTCGGCCGCCAGTTCGGCCAGCGCGGCGCGATCCACGCTCGGATAGCCGAGCAGCACATCGCGCGCGCCGTGGCGCACGAGCCACAGCGCCTCGCGCAGCGAGTAGGACATGATGCCCGCGAAGCCGCCCGCCGCGGTGAGATCGGCGCCGAGGACTTCGGCGAGCACGGCGCGGCAGCGCACGGATTTGCCGGCCACCCGCACCGGCGTGCCACCGGCTCGCCGCACCAGGTCGGCGGCGTTCGCGCGCAGGGTGGACAGGTCGATGGCGGCCAGCGGCGGGTCGAGTTCGGCGGTGGCCGCGTGCAGCCCCGCGATCGGCGACGTCTCGGTCACCAGGACAACTCAACCACCAAGTTGGTCAAACGTCCAGTATTTGTCAGCGCTCCGTCGCCTTCGTGGCGAGCGCGCTGACCATCTCGTCGAGCACCACCAGCATGGTCTCGTCATTGCAATCGGCCAGCCAGCGCAGCACCGTGCCCTGCACGATCGACACGACATTGCAGGCGATCGCCTCCACCGGCTCCAGCCACTGCGTGCCCGACAACTCGGCACACATCTCCAAGAAGGCGGTGACTTCCGCGTCCTTCTCCCGGTAGAAGTCGGTGGCGATCGGATCCGGGAAGCAATCGGTCTTGACCGCCCAGCGGGCGCGCAGCGCCTGCAAGGTCATCTCATACGACCTGATCTGCTTTTCCGGTGTGGCCTTGACCAGCGGCCAGTAGGCACTGACCCCCGCGTGCAGCAGCACGCGCAGCGCGCGCAGGCCCGTGTAGTCGAGCGTGGCCGCCGCCGCCTCGACCGCCTCGATGACGGCGGGTCGTAGCCGGATTTCTGTTATCACTTCTCCACGTGCGCTCAACGACGACTCCCTCTCGGCGAAAGAACTCACGCACCTGCGTCGGCGCGACTCGCTGAACAGGGCGGGCAACTTCGGGAAACACCTGGCTGCCCGGTCCAACGTTCACCAATGGTAGACATTTTTCGGGGTTTGAGAACGGGTTCGATGGGTAATTCCGGACTGAAAGAATGTTTTGTTACCCAACCGGGATCGGTATGCGATCAGGCCGTGTCGCCCGGAAATCGCGCTATGACGGTGGATCTCGGCGCCGCCGGCACGCTGGACAGACCGTTGACAACGGTACGGTCCGGGCGCCGGGCAACCCAAATCCTGTGGCGAATGCCACAGCGAAACCGCCCAAAACGGTCAGCTTATCGTGGGGGGTTCGATCCGCGACCGGCGTCCTTCCGTTCCGCGCTGGGGATAGCCTGGATCGGTGACACTCTCGCCCCCCGCCGACCAGTACTTCCTCTCCGGCACGTTCAACTTCCGCGACACCGGCGGGCTGCGCACCGATGAGGGCGCCAAGGTCCGCCCCGGAGTCCTGCTGCGCTCGGCGCAATTGAGCGGGCTCGACGACGCCGGCCACGCGGCGCTGCGCGAGCTGGGCGTCAGTGCCGTCCACGACCTGCGCGGACAGCGCGAGATCGACCACATCGGCGCCGACCGGCTGCCCGCGGACGTCCGGCTGACCATCACGCCGTTCGACTCCCGCATGGCCGAAGCGCCGCCGCACGAGGCGACCGCGCGGACCGCCTACACGCACATGCTCGAGGTGTACCGGATGTTCCCGGCGCTCCCCGAGGCGCACGCCGCCATCGCTTCCCTCGCCGAGTCCATCCTGCGCGGCGACGGCGCCGTGCTCGTG
Source organism: Nocardia sp. NPDC019323 (assembly GCF_044389845.1). Taxonomy (NCBI): domain Bacteria; kingdom Bacillati; phylum Actinomycetota; class Actinomycetes; order Mycobacteriales; family Nocardiaceae; genus Nocardia; species Nocardia sp. NPDC019323. The sequence continues at coordinate 53,668 of NZ_JBIRYN010000011.1, read as the reverse complement.
CACTGCGCGGCGGGCAAGGACCGCACCGGGTGGGCCGTCGCGACGCTGCTGCGCGCGGTCGGCGTCACCGAAGCCGACGTCCAGGCCGACTACCTGCTCAGCAACGGTGCCGTCCCCGCGCTGCGCGCCCTCATGACGGACAAGCTGCTCGGCGGCGAGGAACTCTCGATCGACCTGCTCGGCGTTCGCGAGGAATACCTGGACATCGCCACCGCCTCGATGCGCGAGTTGCACGGCGATCTGCACGGCTATCTCGCGACGATCGGGCTGACGCCCGACCTGCTCGGGCGGCTGCGCGAGCGAATGCTGGAGTGAGGCGAGCTCACTCCACGGGCACTGCTTGCCTGCGCACCAAGCCGTCGGCGTCGATCGTCACCTGATCGCCGGTGTGGAACCAGGTTCCGGTGAACCGCGCCGCGGTCGTGGTCGGGTCGTCCCAGTAGCGCGGGGTGACATTCGGCCCTCGGCACAGCAGTTCGCCATGCCCGGCGGTCGCCCGTGGGCCCCACAGCGCCAATTCCGTTCCGCCGAACGGGAAACCGAGCACCGCGGCGGTGTCGGGCGAGTCCGCCCGCTCGGCGTCGTCCACCGCCAGACCGATCCCGCTGGTCTCGGTCGCGCCCCATACCGACCACTGCCGTGCGGCGGGGAACACGCCGCGCAATTCGACCGTGAGGTCGACCGAAGTGACCGCAGACGCGGCGCGTTCGGCGCGATGACCGGCTTTGCTGATCCGCGCGATGCCATCGGTGCGCAATCCGTCGGCGCGCAGTTCGGCGAGCCGGGGCAGCAGGCCCGCGAAGATCCGCGGCGTCGCGGAGACCATGTCGACGCGCTCGGCGGTGATGGCTTCGGCCATGCCGCGGGTGTCCCGGGCGAGCACCACGGTGCCCCCCACGGCGAAGGTCGGCAACAGCTGATCGACACAGCCGCTGGCGTGCGCCAACGGCAACAGCACCAGGTTGCGCAGACCGTCGGTCGGCAGGTCGAGCGCCGCGACCACCGAGCGCACGGCCGACAGCAGGTTCTCGTTGGTCAGCTCGACGCCCTTGGGCGTGCATGACCCGCTCGTGTAGCACAGCAGCGCGAGGTCGCCCAGCGCCGCGCCGTCATCGATGTAGGCGGCGCCGTCGGGCAACTCGGTCGCGCAGGCCTTGTCGCCGAGCACGAAATCCGCACGGCTGTCGGCGATCACGCGCTCGGCCATCCCCTCCGGAAGCCCGTCGTGCACCAGCACCGGCACCGCGCCGCTGAGCAGGGCGCCGAGGAACGCCTGCACCCACCGCGCGCCGGTGGGCATGTGCACGGCGACCCGGTCGCCGTATCCGATGCCGTGCTCCTGCAGGCCGCCGGCGATGCGGGAGGCGGAGTGCCACAGCTCCCGGTAGGTCAGGCGCGGGCCGCCGACCTCGACCACGGCTTCACGACTGCCGAAGGCGTGCACTTGCAGGTCGAGTAGTTCGGTCAGCGCCGGTGTGAGGTTTCCGTAGCGCAGCACCCCGTCGGCGCCCCGGGCCAGCGGGTTGTCCCAGACGTGCGGGCGGGTGAGGGGATATTCGACGAGCAACTGCGACATTCGTCCTCCGCGTGCCTCGATTTATCAGGCACTGCGACTATATGACGCATGTCACAACTTCGCTGGAATAGGCGATGAACGTGTCCCAGCTGTCACCGGCCCGCGTAGCGCGCCTTCCCCGGACCCTGCTCGAGGAAACTGCGCACACCGCCCTGTAGGTCCTCGGTGTCGAACAGCGCGCCGGACACCTCCGGTGTCACCGAATCCGCGTGTGCCACACCGCCGGAACGCCAGGCCTCGATGATCTTCTTGGTCGCCGCGTTCGCCTTCGTCGGGCCCTCGGCCAGCCGGTGGGTCAGCGCGCGCGCCGCGGCGTCGAGGTCCTCGTGCACGGCGTTGACCACGCCCCACTCGGCCATGGTCGCCGCGTCGTAGAGGTCGCCGGTCATCACGAACTCGCGGGCGCGTCCCGAGCCCGCGCGCTCGGCCAGACGCTGCGGACCGCCCATCGACGGGGTCAGTCCGACCACGATCTCCACCAGTCCGAACTTGGCCTTCGGCGCCGCGAGCAGGATGTCGCAGGCGAGCGCGATCTCGAACGCGGCGGTCAGGGTCAGCCCGTGCGCGGCGAACACCACCGGGCACGGCAGCGCCTCCAGCGGATGGATGATCTGCGCGAACAGCGTGCGCCACAACTCGGCGCCCTGCTCGGGGGTCAGGCCGTCGAAGACGTGCACGTCGACGCCGCCGGAGACCACTTTGCCCTCGGCGCGCAGCAGCACCGCACGCGGCGGCCGCGCCGACAGCTCGGCGATGTCGGCGATCAGGGCGTCCAGCATCGCCCGGTCGAAGAGGTTCAGCGGCGGGTGGGCGAGCGTGAGGGTCGCCACCTCCGCTCCGCCTTCGGTGACGTCTCGTTCCAGGCGGGTGGCCTTCGTTTCACTCATCCGGTCAGCGTACGAGGTCGATCTGGAAGACTGTCGATGTGACCAAGTCGGCCAGTGCAAGCGGTTCCTACGTCGAGCCCGGCGAGTTCAAACGCGACACGAACTACATCACGACCCGGATCACGGCCGACGGCCGCGACGGTTACCCGGTCGAGCCGGGGCGCTACCGCTTGGTCGCGGCGCGTGCCTGCCCGTGGGCCAATCGCACGCTGATCGTGCGCCGTCTGCTGGGGCTGGAGCCGGTGCTCTCGCTCGGGTTGTGCGGACCCACCCACGACAAGCTGAGCTGGACCTTCGATCTGGATGCCGGCGGTGTCGACCCGGTGCTCGGCATCCCGCGGCTGCGCGACGCCTACCTGGCCAGGTTCCCGGACTACCCGCGCGGCATCACCGTCCCCGCCGTCGTGGACGTGCCGACCGGCCAGGTGGTCACAAACGACTACGCGCAGATCACGCTGGACTTCTCCACCGAGTGGACCGCGCACCACCGTCCCGGCGCGCCGCAACTGTACCCGGAGCCGCTGCGCGCGGAGATCGACGAGGTGAACCTCGCGGTGTTCCGCGACGTCAACAACGGCGTCTACCGCTGTGGGTTCGCCGGGGCGCAGGACGCCTACGACGCCGCCTACGACCGGCTCTTCGCCCGGCTGGACTGGCTGTCGGAACGCCTTGCCGCACAACGGTATCTGGTCGGCGACACGATCACCGAGGCCGATGTCCGGCTGTTCACCACGCTGGTGCGCTTCGACGCGGTCTACCACGGGCACTTCAAGTGCAACCGGTCCAAGCTCACCGAGATGCCGGTGCTGTGGGCGTACGCGCGCGATCTGTACCAGACCCCCGGCTTCGGCGACACGATCGACTTCGAGCAGATCAAGACGCATTACTACGTGGTGCACCGGGACATCAACCCCACCGGGATCGTCCCCAAAGGCCCCGATCTGGCGAACTGGCTCACCCCGCACGGCCGAGAAGCCCTGGGGGGCAGGCCGTTCGGCGACGGAACCCCGCCGCCGCCTCCGCCGCCGGGCGAACGCGTGCCCGCGATCCACCCTCCCGAGTAACAGGCGCACCCGTCCGGGTCGAAAGCGAGGCAGCCGCCGGTGGAACCGATGCGGCTGGGTACTTCGTTGTCATGACGAGCTGACGGCAACCGGTGCCATACAGTTCTACCCAGCAGACCGGAAGAGGAGGATGCCGCCGATGCTCAAAGGCGCGTTCGAGAAGACGGTGGTCGAACTGCTCGACACCGGGTCCCGCCTGCAGGCCCCCGCGGTCGCCAAGTACGTGGACCGCATTCGCCGCTCGCACCCTGGCGAGAGCCCCGCACAGATCATCGACCGGCTGGAGAAGCAGTATCTGCTCGCCGTGACCGGCAGCGGCAGCGCGGTGGGCGCGACCGCGGCTTTCCCCGGCGTCGGCACCGTCGCGGCCATCGCCGCGGTGAGCGCGGAGACCACCTTCTTCATGGAGGCCTCGGCGGTGTTCACCCTGGCGGTGGCCTCGGTGCACGGCATCACGCCGGAAGACCAGGAGCAGCGCAGGGCGCTCGTGCTGGCGGTCGTGCTCGGCGAGAGCGGCATGCAGATCGTGCAGAAGAGCGTCGGCACGTCGGCGAAGAACTGGGGCACGGCGTTCGCCAACCGCATCCCCGGATTGTCGAGCATGAACGATTCGCTGCTGAAGCGGTTCATCATCCGTTTCATCACCAAGCGCGCCGCGCTGATGGCGGGCAAGGTGCTGCCCGCCGGTATCGGCGCCGTGATCGGCGGCGCGGGTAACCGCGCCTTGGGCAAGGCCACGATCACCAACGCGCGCAAGGCATTCGGGCCGCCGCCCAGCACCTGGCCCGCCGACCGCCACTTGGTCGTCGACGCCGATCCGCTCACCGCGATCGACCCGGCGAAGCCGCGCCCTCCGGCCACGCCGCGATGAGCGGGGCGCGGCCGATCGCGTTCGCGGTCCGGGGACTGACCAAGCGGTACGAACTGGCGACCGCCGTGGCGGACGTCAGTTTCACCGTGCCGTCCGGCGCCATCGCCGCGCTGGTCGGCCCGCGCGGCGCGGGCAAGACCACCATCCTGCGCGTGCTGCTCGGGCTGCTGGCCCCGACCTCGGGGACGGTGTCGGTCGGCGGGCCCGGATCCCGGCGCGACGGCGCGGGCTCCGCGAGCGTGATCGGCGGCGTCCTCGCGCCACGCGGACTGCATCCTTCCCGCACCGCACGCGACCACCTGTGGATCTACGCCGCCGCGGCGAACGTCGTCGACAGCCGGGCGACCGACGTGCTCGAGCTGGTCGGGCTGGGCGAGCACGCCGGGACGCAGATCCGCAACCTGTCGGCCGGACAGCAGACCAGGCTGGCGCTGGCCACCGCACTGCTCGGCGACCCCCCGCTGCTGGTGCTGGACGATCCGATGGAGGGGCTCGACCCAGCCGAACGCGGCTGGCTGCACGACTTCCTGCGCAAGCACACCCGCCGCGGCGGCAGCGTCCTGCTGACCAGCGAGACCCTCGGCGCCGTGCTGCCCGCCGCGGATCAGCTGGTCGTGCTCAGCGAGGGCGCGGTGGTGTATCAGGGCACTCCGGCGCGCTTGCGGCGCGGGCATCCGGACCGGCTGGTCGTCGCCGCGTCCACCCCCATCGCGCTGGCCACCATGCTCGCCGCCCAGGGCTTCACCGACGCGGTGATCCGGCCGGACGGCCGCCTGGCCGTCGCCGAGGCGAACGAAGCTCAGATCAGGACGGCGGCCACCGCGGCGCAGGTGCGGATCGATAGCATCGTGCCCGACCCGATCCACCCCGACCGCGTGCTCGCGTCGCTGACCAGACCCACCGCCGCGCCCGCGCCGCACTACCCGGGCCTCGCCCCGCAGCCACCCTCGCCGACGCCGTACGGAATCCCACGATGATCGTCACTCTGCCCGCGGACCTCGTGCCGAACGTCAACTCCGAGGCGCGCAAGGTGCTCACCATGCCGCGCGGCCGGACGCTCGCGGCCGCACTGCTGGTCGTCGCGCTGCTGGCGAGCGTCGCGTCGGCGAGCCTGGCCGGGCCGCCGGATCCGCGCGGCCAGCCCGCCACCGGCGCGGCGACGATCGGCCTCTACGTCGGCCTGGCCTTCGTGGTGCTGGCGGCGGCGGTCTTCGGCGCGGTGGCGACCGGCGCGGAGTACCAGTACCGCAGCATGGCCGTGACCACGCTGTTCAGTCCCGACCGCGATCGGCTCGCCGCCGCGAAGTTCCTCGTCGTCGGATGCTGCGCGCTGGCGGCGGCGGTGGCGGTGGAAATGGTGTCGGCCGGCGCGCTGTTCGGCGTCGGGCGCGGCAAAGTCCCCGTCACGGGAGAGTTCTTCGCGGTGCTCGGCGGGGGGCTGCTCGCCGCGGTCTGCTGGTCGCTGATCGGCGCGAGCGCGGGCATCCTGCTGCGGTCTTCGACCAGGGCGGTGGCGCTGCTGCTCGGCTGGAGTGTGCTCGCCGAGCCCTTGATCTGGCTGATCGCGCGCGGTCTCGGTATTCCGGGCGTGGTCACCCTGCTGCCCGTCTCCGCCACCGTCGGCACGGTCGCGGTCGGCTCCTATCCCGACAGCGACCTCCTCGCCCCCACCCCGGCCGCCGTGGTGGTCCTGCTGCTGTGGGCCATCGGTCTGGGCGCCACGAGCTGGTGGAACCTGCGCACCCGCGACCTGTGATCCCCGGCCGCCCAGGGAACAACGACTTGTCGGCAGGTGTCGGTACCGTCGATGACGAACACGGTACGACGAAGGGGGCGAGCGAAAGACGTGGACGGGGGATGCAGTCCGGGGTGGATACGCAGGCTGTGGGACGAATGCCTACCGCACCGCGCGGTGCTCGGCGGGCTCGCCGCTGCGGTGCTCGGCGGGGCGGTTGTCGAGACCGCGGGGCCGCTGCTGACGAAGCGGGCCGTCGACGCGGCCGGGATCGGTGACACGGCGGCGATCAGCGTCGTCGCCGGGCTGATCCTGGTACTGGCCGTGAGCCGGTCCGCGGCCGGGTTCGGGCGGCGCTGGCTGGCCGGGCGGCTGTCGCTGGACGTGCAGCACGCGCTGCGGGTGCGGCTGCTCGCCGCGTTGCAACGGCTCGACGGCGTGGGGCAGGACACCCTGCGCACCGGGCAAGTGGTGTCGCGCTCGATCACCGACTTGCAAATCGTCCAGGGGCTGCTGGCCATGGTGCCGCTGTCCGGCATGGCGCTGCTGGAATTCGGGCTCGCCGCCGCCGTCATGATCTGGCTCTCCCCGCCGCTGGCCGCCGTCGCGTTGCTGGTGGTGCCCGCGATCGGCCTGGTGGTCTACCGCATGCGTCCGCGACTGCACGCGGCCACCTGGTCCGCGCAGCAACGCGCCGCCGACCTGGCCCAGCACGTCGAGGAGACGGTCACCGGGGTGCGGGTGGTCAAAGGCTTCGGCCAGGAAGCGCGGATGGTCGATCAGCTGGAGCGGCACGGCCGCAAGCTGTTCGCCGAGCGGATGCGGGCCGCGCGGATCGATGCCGGGTTCGCGCCGACCGTCGCGACGATTCCCCAGCTCGGGATGGTCGCGGTCATCGCGCTCGGCGGGCTGCTCGCGCTGCACGGCGATATCGGCATCGGCACCTTCGTCGCGTTCGCCGCCTACGTCGCCGTCATGACCGGCACCGCGCGCATCCTCTCCTCCGTGATCGTCATGGCCCAGCTGACCAGGGCGGCGGCCGAGCGGGTCTTCCAGGTGATCGACACCGCGCCGGTGATCGCCGAACCCGAGCGCCCGGTCGAACTGCCGGACGGCCCGCTCGGCATCGAGATCGACGCGCTGCGTTTCGGCTTCGATCCGGATCGTCCGGTGCTGCGCGAACTCGACCTGCGGGTGCGCCCCGGCGAGACGGTGGCGATCATCGGCCCGGCGGGCTCGGGCAAGTCCACGCTCGCCCTGCTGCTTCCCCGGTTCTACGCGCCCGACGCGGGCCGGATCCGATTGTTCACCGAAGCCGGCGCGCCGCACGCCGGTTCGGTCGACGTGGCGAATGCGCGCGCCGAGACCGTCGACATCGCCGACGTGCGCGCCGCCGACCTGCGCGCCGCCATCGGCGTCGTCTTCGACGATCCGTTCCTGTTCTCCGACACCATCGCGGCCAATATCGCGCTCGGGCGACCGGATGCCACCGACGAGGAGATCAGGCAGGCGGCAGTGCAGGCCGCGGCGGACGAATTCATCGCCGAGCTGCCCGACGGCTACGACACGGTGGTCGGCGAGCGCGGTCTCACCCTCTCCGGCGGCCAGCGCCAGCGAATCGCACTGGCCAGGACGCTGCTGACCCGGCCGCGCATCCTGGTGCTCGACGACGCCACCTCCGCGGTGGACGCGGTGACCGAGGCCGCGATCTTCGACGCGCTGCCCGACCGCGGCGGGCGCACCACGCTGATCCTCGCGCACCGGGAGTCGACGCTCGCGCACGCCGATCGCGTGATCCGGCTGCCCGCGCCCGCCGGGCACGTCGCTCCCGAGCCGGACACGTCCGCTCCGGAAACGCGAATCTCTCCCGGTTCCGCCGGTCGGCGCTTCGGCGCCGCGGCGGCCGACATCAGCGAGACCCCCGAGCTGCGCCGGGCCATCGAGCAGCTGCCGCCCGCCACCGAGCAGCCGGGCATGGACTCCGAACGCATTCGCCAGCCGGATCCGCGCTTCCGGCTCGGCCGCCTGCTGCGCCCGGTGCGTGGGCTGGTGCTCACCGTCATGGCGCTGCTGGCCGCGGACGCCGCGATCGCCATCGCGTTCCCGCCGCTGGTGCGCTACGCCATCGACGGCGGTGTGCTCGGCGGCGACGCCGCGGCGCTGGTCCGCGCGACCGTGCTCGGCGCGGTGCTGGCCGCGGCCGGCCTGGCGGTCGGCGCGGCCACCACGTTGCTCACCGCGCGCACCGGGGAACGGGTGCTGTTCGCCCTGCGGGTCCGCAGTTTCGCGCACCTGCAACGGCTCGGCCTCGACTACTACGAGCGCGAGCTGTCCGGGCGGATCATGACGCGGATGACCACCGACGTCGACGCGCTGTCGACCTTCCTGCAGACCGGCGTCGCCACCAGCCTGGTCGGGCTGCTGACGCTGGTCGGCATCACGGTCGCGCTGCTGGTCATCGATGCGTCGCTGGCTCTGGTCGTGCTGGCGACGGTGCCCGCCCTGGCGATCGCGACGGTGCTGTTCCGGCGGGTGTCCTCCGCCGCGTACACCGTGTCGCGCGAGCATGTGTCGGCGGTCAACGCCGACTTCCAGGAGAACGTGACCGGCTTGCGCGCGGTGCAGGCCAACCGGCACGAGCCGCGCGCCGCCCGTCGCTTCGCCGAGTACTCACAGCGCTACCGCAACAGCCGGTTGCGGGCGCAGCGGGCGATCGCGCTGTACTTCGCGTTCGTCGTCGGCTGGGCCGACGTGGCGTTGGCGGTGGTGGTGTACTTCGGTGCCCGCGAGGTCGCCACCGGGGCGACCAGCGCGGGCACCCTGGTCGCGTTCGTGCTGTATCTGGAGCTGCTGTTCGTGCCGATCCTGCAGTTGTCCCAGGTCTTCGACAATTACCAGCAGGCCAGGGTCGGGTTGCGCCGGATCGGTGACCTGCTGCGCACGCCGTCCTCGATCGCCGCCGACCCGGCCGACCCGGTGCCCATCGGTTCCGGGCTGCGCGGTGACGTGGCGTTCGACGACGTCCGCTTCCACTACCCGGGCAGTCGCGTTCCGGCGCTGGACGGCGTCTCGCTGCGCGTCCCGGCGGGTTCCACCCTGGCCCTGGTCGGTCCGACCGGCGCGGGCAAGTCGACCGTCGTCAAGCTGCTCGCGCGGCTGTACGACCTGCCCGCGGATGATCGCACCGACCCGCGTGAACTCGCCGAGGCAACCGCTGCCGGCGCGATCCGGGTGGACGGCGTCGACCACCGCGACTACCGCCTCGCCGACTACCGCTCGCGGCTGGGCATCGTCCCTCAGGAAGCTCACCTGTTCACCGGGACCGTGGCGAGCAACATTGCATTCGGGAAACCATTCGCGACCGACGAAGAGATCGCCGCCGCGGCGGCCGCGGTAGGTGCGACGGAGATGATCGACGGCCTGCCGCTCGGGATGAACCAACCGGTCGGCGAGCGGGGCCGCGGCCTGTCGGCCGGCCAACGGCAGCTGATCGCGCTGGCCCGCGCCGAACTGGTCGCTCCGGACTTGCTGCTGCTCGACGAGGCCACCGCGACGCTCGACCCGGACGCCGAGGCATCGGTGCTGGCAGCGAGCCGGTCGCTGAGCCGCGACCGCACCACGGTGATCGTCGCGCACCGGCTCGGCACCGCCGCGCGCGCCGACCGGATCGCGGTGGTCGACCATGGGCGGATCGTGGAATTCGGCGAGCACGCGGAGCTGCTCGCGGCGGGCGGGCAGTATGCCCGGCTCTGGGCAGCGGCGCGGGCGTCGGAGGGAATATTCTCGGATGACGCCGGGTCATCACCAATAGGGTCGGGGGTGTCGGGTGGTCAGTGAATCCGCCGATTTGCTGCTGGGCCTATCCTCAGATAGGGCGCATCGGCGCGCAATCCGCTGATCCCCGTGCCGGGCACGTCACAAACGTCGCAGCGCGAAGAACGAAATGAGGCGAACACCTGCTGTGAGCAGCTCAACATCCCAGTTCGGACAGAACCAGTGGCTAGTCGACGAGATGTATCAGAAGTTCAAACAAGATCCATCATCGGTCGACGAGAGCTGGCACGAGTTCCTGGCCGACTACACGCCTGACGCGAGTGGCGACTCCGGCAACAGCCAGTCCGCCCCCGCGCCCGCGCAGGCTGCCGCTGCCGCACCGGCTTCGACGGCCACCAAGCCCGCCGCCGCCACGCGCAACGACGCCAAGCCTGCCACCCCCGCGGCCCCGAAAGCGCCCGCACCGGCCGCCGCCAAGCCCGCACCGGCCGCCGCCAAGCCCGCCGCCGTGACCACGCGCGCACCGCAGACCACCCCGGCGCCGACGTCGAACGCCGCGCCGACCTCCGGCCCGAAGCAGGCCGACACCGCCGCCGACGAGTCCAAGGTGCTGCGCGGCGCGGCCGCCGCTGTGGCGAAGAACATGTCCGCCTCGCTGAGCATCCCCACCGCGACCAGCGTGCGGGCCATCCCGGCCAAGCTGATGATCGACAACCGCTTGGTCATCAACAACCACCTCGCCCGCACCAGGGGCGGCAAGATCTCCTTCACCCACCTGCTCGGCTACGCCATCGTGCAGGCGGTCAAGGCGTTCCCGAACATGAACCGGCACTACGCCGAGATCGACGGCAAGCCGAACGCGGTCACCCCCGCGCACACCAACCTCGGCCTCGCCATCGACCTGCCCGGCAAGGACGGCAGCCGATCGCTGGTCGTCGCCGCCATCAAGGGCTGCGAGGCGATGACCTTCGGGCAGTTCCACACCGCCTACGAGGACATCGTCCGCCGCGCCCGCGACGGCAAGCTCACCGCCGAGGACTTCTCCGGCGTCACCATCTCGCTGACCAACCCGGGCACCATCGGCACCGTGCACTCGGTGCCCCGCCTGATGAACGGTCAGGGCGCGATCATCGGCGCGGGCGCGATGGAGTACCCCGCCGAGTTCCAGGGCATGAGCGACGAGCGCATCGCCGATCTGGGCGTCGGCAAGCTGATGACGCTCACCTCCACCTACGACCACCGCATCATCCAGGGCGCGGAGTCCGGTGACTTCCTGCGCACCATCCACCAGCTGCTGATCGCCGACGAGTTCTACGACGAGATCTTCCACGGTCTCGGCGTGCCGTACGAGCCGGTCCGCTGGCGCAAGGACGTCCGCGAACGCGGCGTCGACAAGAGCGCGCGCGTGCTGGAGATGATCGCGGCCTACCGCAACCGCGGCCACCTGATGGCCGACACCGACCCGCTGCGGCTGGTCAAGGACAAGTTCCGCAGCCACCCGGACCTGGACGTCACCCAGCACGGCCTGACCCTGTGGGACCTGGACCGCACGTTCAACGTGGCCGGCTTCCACGGCCAGGAGCGGATGAAGCTGCGCGACGTGCTGTCGGTCCTGCGCGACGCCTACTGCCGCCACGTCGGCGTGGAGTACACCCACATCCTGGACGTGGAGCAGCTGCGCTGGATCCAGGACCGGGTCGAGCAGAAGCACGCGAAGCCGACGGTCGCCCAGCAGAAGTACATCCTGAACCGGCTGAACGCGGCCGAGGCTTTCGAGACCTTCCTGCAGACCAAGTACGTCGGGCAGAAGCGCTTCTCGCTGGAGGGCGCCGAGGCCGTCATCCCGATGATGGACGCCGTCATCGACCAGTGCGCCGAGCACAGCCTCGACGAGGTCGTCATCGGCATGCCGCACCGCGGTCGGCTCAACGTGCTGGCCAACATCGTGGGCAAGCCCTACTCGAAGATCTTCACCGAGTTCGAGGGCAACATGAACCCGGCCGCCACGCACGGCTCCGGCGACGTGAAGTACCACCTCGGCGCGCAGGGCACCTACCTGCAGATGTTCGGCGACAACGAGATCGAGGTCTCGCTCACCGCGAACCCCTCGCACCTGGAGGCGGTCGACCCGGTGCTCGAGGGCCTCGTGCGCGCCAAGCAGGATCTGCTGGACAAGGGCGACGGCGCGGAAGGCTTCTCGGTCGTGCCGCTCATGCTGCACGGTGACGCCGCGTTCGCCGGTCAGGGCGTGGTCGCCGAGACGCTGAACCTGTCGGGTCTGCGCGGCTACCGGGTCGGCGGCACCATCCACATCGTGGTGAACAACCAGATCGGCTTCACCACCGCTCCGGAGAACAGCCGCTCCACCGAGTACTCCACCGACATCGCGAAGTTCATCGGCGCGCCGATCTTCCACGTCAACGGCGACGACCCGGAGGCGTGCGACTGGGTGGCGCGCCTTGCGGTCGACTTCCGGCAGAAGTTCCGCAAAGACGTCGTGATCGACATGATCTGCTACCGCCGTCGCGGCCACAACGAGGGCGACGACCCGTCGATGACCCAGCCGTACATGTACGACGTCATCGACACCAAGCGCTCGGTCCGCAAGGCGTACACCGAGAGCCTGATCGGCCGTGGCGACATCTCGCTGAAAGAGGCCGAGGACGCGCTGCGCGACTACCAGGGCCAGCTGGAGCGGGTGTTCAACGAGGTCCGTGAGCTGGAGAAATACTCGCCTGGACCGAGCGAGTCGGTCGAGGGCGACCAGCCGGTGCCCGCGAGCGTCGTGACGGCGGTGGACAAGTCCATCCTGCAGCGCATCGGTGACGCGTTCCTCAACGTGCCCGACGGCTTCAACGTGCACCCGCGCGTCAAGCCGGTGCTGGAGAAGCGCCGCGAGATGGCCTACGAGGGCAAGGTGGACTGGGCCTTCGCCGAGTTGCTCGCCTTCGGCACGCTGATCGACGAGGGTCGCGCGGTGCGCCTGACCGGTCAGGACTCCCGCCGCGGCACGTTCACCCAGCGGCACGCGGTGATCATCGACCGCAAGACCGCCGAGGAGTACACCCCGCTGCACAACATCGGCGGCGAGAACCCGGGCTGGTTCGCCGTGCACGACTCGGCGCTGAGCGAATACGCCGCCGTCGGTTTCGAATACGGCTACTCGCTGGGCAATCCCAACGCGCTGGTGTTGTGGGAGGCGCAGTTCGGTGACTTCGTCAACGGCGCGCAGTCGATCATCGACGAGTTCATCTCCTCCGGTGAGGCCAAGTGGGGCCAGCTCTCCGACGTCGTGCTGCTGCTGCCGCACGGTCACGAGGGCCAGGGCCCGGACCACACCTCCGGCCGCATCGAGCGCTTCCTCCAGCTGTGCGCGGAAGGCTCGATGACCGTCGCGGTGCCGTCCACCCCGGCCAACTACTTCCACCTGCTGCGCCGCCACGCGCTCGACGGCATCCGCCGCCCGCTGATCGTCTTCACCCCGAAGTCGATGCTGCGCAACAAGGCCGTGGTCTCCGACCTGAAGGACTTCACCGAGAGCAAGTTCCGCTCGGTCTTCGACGAACCTGCCTACGAGCAGGGCATCGGCGACCGCAGCAAGGTCAAGCGCATCCTGATGACCAGCGGCAAGCTCTACTACGAACTCGCCGCCGAAAAGGCCAAGCAGAAGCGCGAAGACGTCGCCATCGTGCGGATCGAGCAGCTCTACCCGCTGCCCACCCGCCGCCTCAACGAGGCCCTGGAGGGCTACCCCAACGCCACCGACCTGGCGTGGGTCCAGGAGGAACCGGCCAACCAGGGCGCCTGGCCCTTCTTCGGCCTCAACCTCCCCGAAACCCTCCCCGCCCGCTTCGCCAACACCCGCCTGCGCCGCATCTCCCGCCGCGCCATGTCGGCCCCGTCCTCGGGCTCGAGCAAGGTGCACGCGGTGGAACAGGCGGAGATCATCGCGGAGGCGTTCGAGCCGACCAGTTAGCTACTTGAACTGACACCGGGCCGGATCGCTCAATCCTTTGAGCGATCCAGCCCGGTTTCGTATCTGCGGACGATGACGGTCAGGACACCGAGCGAGGTCGCTGTCAGAGCTGCGATACAGCGTCGTCGTTGCCCTGATCGCTGCTCACTGCTCCAACATGCTCACACCTTGACGATCTGGATCTCCGGGCCACACAACAAGGCCATGTCCTCGGGGTCCGAGGTCACCACCGTCGCCAGCCCACCAACGGAGCGGGCCGACGCAGCCAGAACGGCGTCGATCGCGTACTTGTGGCCACCAAGGCCATGCTCGCGCAACAGTGCAGCGGCCTGCGCAGCCAACTCTCGAGTCACGGCATGCACGTCGATCTGCGATAGTGTCCATGCGATCCGGGCAGCATGCACTTTGCTGTAGTCCGCTTCCACCGTCGTCATAGCCGTGGTGGCCACTCGCACGCCGTCCTCTTTGGCAGCCTGCACCCACGCAAGCATGCGGCGATCTTTCCGGTACAGCAGGGACAGACCCTCGCTGTCGAGGAACAGCACATCCGGCATCAGGCGGCCGATCCGCGCGAACCCCGACGCCGCCGTTCGAAGCCCAACTCCGCCCGCGCCTCATCGATTTCCGCACGCGTCAGCGGCTCGTTGTCCTTCTCGAAATCGGCCACCAGCTCCCCCAACTTGTCCATCGCCACACGCTGCTCCAACGCCTCGGCGACGTAGGCGGAGAAGCCGCCCGGACCGACATGGGCTCGAGCCTGCTCAGCGAGCTCCTCCGGGAGGCTGATCGAGTACTTCTTACTACCACCCATGCCCTGAATGCTACCAATGGTAGGAACATGCGACCAGCCCCCTCACGTCGGCCGTCGCGCTGATGACTAGCCACAACTCATGTGATCACTTCACCAGTTACCGAACCGCTCAACCCATCGGCATCGAATGCCTGAGCAACACCCATGCCCCCGTCGTCCACGGACTCGCTGCTGTCCTGAAATGCGGGCGACTGCCGCACGGCTTCGGCGCTTTTCGTCGCGGCATCCCTCGGCAACCCTGGCCGCGGGTGTTCGGGGTACACCGCTTGCACCAGTTGCGGACAGTGGTAACGGGTGTAGATGCAGAAGTGCTTACGCATGATGTCGAGGACTAATCGGGCCGCTGCGGTGGTGACGCGCGGGTCATCGACAAGGCGCTGGAGACTGTCCAGAGTCCAGCACTGCACCGCGACATCGTCACTTCCCGCGTCGGCATACCGGCCGTGCGACAACCGCACCCGAGGATGCCGGCGCAGGAATTCGTGTTCGGCCTCGGCGGTGGGAACCAGCAGGCTGCGGCGGACATTGAGAAAGCCCGACAGCTCGTCGGAGACGACGAATACCTCCATCGCACCGACGCTCACACAGAAACGGCGCTTGCCGCCATAGGTCCCGGTGCTGACCGACCAATACTGGAACTCAGTCGCGCGCGGCACGGGAACCGACGAGTCCAAAAAGGCGCGAAGCAGCGCGGTGACCTCATCAGCCCCCGGCCTCGCTTGGTACCGACGCGCGTTTGCCGCGTATCGGACCTCCTGCGCCGGCATCGGCTTCAGCGGTGTCGCATCGGCGGCGTTGTAGACCTGCGGGTCGGCCAGCCACCGATCCTGCTCACCGACGGGCAACAATTCCTCGAGGGCGTCGCGCCCAGCGGTGACTCTCGCGTTGATCACATTCCGTAGCGGTACGCCGAGCGTCTCCAACTCATGGGTGAAGGTTCGCTCACGCCGCTTGAGTTTCTGTTTCGACGCTATCTCCGGCCGAAACCGCACCGTGGCGATCTCGTCGCCCCACTTCGCGCGGTGCCCAACCATCCGGCCGCGTAGGTTCACAGATTCGCCGACATAGAAGCTGTCATCGTGGAATCGAAGCAGGTACCAACCGCTCAGCACTGGCTGACCAGGCGGCAGCGCCACTGTTCGGGCCTCCGCGAAAAGAACTGCTGCATAGAAATTTCGGGAATCGGCCCAGCTATCGGCAACCGATCTAGGCGGTGGGTTCACGGAACGAGCATAGGAGTCGGAACCCCACCCCCGGCAGCCTGATCACACCGCTATGTACGCTGTACGCTCCGGGACCGTTGATATGGGGGAGGCTGGAGTGCAGATCGACCCCGTGACGCTGACAGACGCAGCGCGCGTGTTGGAGTTCATTGCCGACGACGTCAAAGATCCAGTGAAGACGCCACGTCTGGATGCCGCTGACTGCATCAAGTCTCTGCGTGATTCGCCGATCGCCACCGCGCTCGGCGACGCCGATGGCGCGAGCGAGCAGGCCAAGATCGTGATCGAGAAACGGTACCGATGGATGGCCCATCTGCTGTATCTCACGGCCACAACGTTCCACGGTGTGGACGTCGATCTGGCCAACCAGTTGAACGCCATGGGCGAGTTGAACTGAATCGAGAACCTACCGATGTGGATTCCGAAGCTCGCCGACCTCATCAGCATCTCTGCTGGTACGGAGTCTCGATCGTTGGACGTATCGGCCCTGAAGGCGCTCGGCGAACGTGCAGAGAATGTCGAGAAAGGGCTCAACGCCACGGCCGACGCGATGCGCCGGCAGATCCAGGCACTGGAGTGGTCGGGCGCCGCGAGCCGCGCCGCGACAGATCGCGCCGATCAGGAGTACCAGTACGTTCGCAGGATCGCCGATGCGCACGGTCGGCTCGGCGAACTGGCGATCGGCGCCTATAACGACATGTCCTACGCCGTCTCATTTTTGACGTCCACAGCGCTGCTGCTCATGTCCGAGGGCTTTACGGTTGAGCAGGACTGGACGGTTCATGCGCCCGACGGCGGTGACAAGGATCGGGCCACCAATGACACCATCAGCCTGCAGGCGCAAGCCAAGCACATCGGTTCCTCCATGGAGACGTGGGCTCCCCAGATCACACAGGTCATAGGAGATATTCGACTGTCGGCACCGCAGTCGGCAGCGGATCGTTTCACGACCGATCCAGCCGAAGTAGCCGAGATCAAGGGCAGACCCGCCGGGGCGGGACCGGCGACGCTACATGAGCGTCTGCTGGCCAAATACAACGTCACACCCGATCCGGACGGGACGGTCATGTTCCCTACCGACCCGGAGAGCGCACTCGGCAAAGCTCTGGCAGCCGCCGGATTCGAGCCCAGACGAGTTACCGCCAGTGAGGCCCGGATGCTGTCCGAACTGGACTTGCATGGTGTCCTGGCGTTCTCCATGATCGAGCAGGCCGCATCGGAAGAGGGGAAGACGATCTTCGAGGACAAGCCACGTGCGGGCGGCGTGGGCGACGGTCACGCCGACGCGTTCCGGCACGCCTACTGGAACACTCTGTTGTCCAAAGAATTCGGCCAGGACTGGGCGAACGCGTACACGACTGCGCACGAGCGGATCGACGGTCCGACTTCACACGCGAGCGCGGAGGCGATGGACCTGCACAACAACGAGGTCGGTCGTCGAATCCAAGCCGAGCATCCGAATGCGTCGCCCACCGAGCTGAAGGAGCTCGTGAAGAAGGCGGTAGAAAACGGCCAATTGGTTGTCGTCGGACCCGACGGTCAACTGAAGTACAGCAACCAGGTGCCATTCGGCGACACGGGGATTACCGACAGAGAGCCCCCGGCGCGAGGTGGTCACGACCCGGAGGTGACGCGCGGTGAGCCCAAGAACGGAACCTACTACTAAGGGACAGTGGCTTCGCAGGGTGCTGTGGGGCGTTCTTCTCGTCGCTGTGCCGGTGTTGGCGGTGGTCGGACTTCTGGCATATGTGGCTGGCGACCCGTTCGAACCACACTTGAGTGAGGACAAGGCCCTGTCCGCACAGTTGAACGACCTGTGGAGGAAGGGCGGCTCCACGCCGCTGCGCGACCTTGCCGGCGGAAGCTGGGACCGCGTCTACGTGTACCAGCAGGAATACCTCGGCCGGGAACAGGTGGAGCGAGAAGTCGGTGCACCAGTGGAGATGGAGGACACCTTCTCCAAAAGTGGCGCGTCAGTGCTGGTCTTCGCGCGAGGGAACGGCGTTCAGCATGCGACTTGGGTTGATGTGCCACTGATCTCAGGGCTCTACACCGCAGACGTCGAGCTTCGGGCGCCTGGCTACCCGCGTTATCTCGAATTCGTGGAGCCTCGACCGACAGGTCCACACCTTATCGAAGACACCGATCTGGAGGCGAAGAAGGACGAACTCTTCCGCACGCACGGCTCAGCTCTGCTCCGTGATCTCACCGGCGGTGATTGGGACAGGGTCTACGTCGTGACCGCCGACACCCGTGCGAAAGTCGAGGCGTTCGTCGGCGCTCCGGTCGAGATGGAACCCATCTTCACAGAGCGTGGCAGCATTCTCGTGTTCACAAAAGACGGTGCGGTTCAACGAGCGGCGTACATCCGCGGGTATCTTCCTCCCGACGGCGTCTACAGCCGTGCCGTACGTCTCGACGCAAACGTTGCCCCTCTCGAGGTGCGACTCGTCGACCCCACTCCGCCTGCGACAAAAACGGCACCGCGGTAACTCGGCGGCCGTAGCGTTGGCAGACGATCGATCGGTGCGGTCGGGTCGGTCGTGCGGCGCAACAAGGTCGAGGAGCGCTCACGCCGCCCACCGCATCAGACAGCGAGGTCGTCGAACTCTCCCGCTTTGCATCCCTCCAGCCAAGCGGCGAACTCGGCTCGGGTGAACTCCAATGTTCCGGCCTCAGGTGCGTTGCTGTTGCGGACCAGTACGCCCCCTGGAATCGCGGCAACCTCTACACAAGTCTCCGGGCTGGTGAAGCTCGACTTCCGCCAGTGGTGAACGGTGTTCGCTTCTCCGGTCTCCGCAAGCCGAGCGCTTCGAACACGACGTCCGTTGCCTTCTCCGTGGTGCCGATCCAGTTGTCTTGCGGAATGTGGGCACCCGATACGGATCATCGTGTGGGTCATCAATGCGATGAATCGCAACTAACTTGGCGGTACTTCTCACGGATCTTCAGCGGTCGCAAACCGGCCCGCCGGTATTCATTGCCTCGAACCGGCCGTACCCGCTGGCCCTGTCGAAATCGAGGCGGAGACCTGCGATCTCCGGTATGAATCGAACCGGGTTCGGTGAACTGTAATGGGGGAACGGCAGAGTCAGCGGCTCGTATGAATTCCGTCAGGACGAGCCGAAGGAATTCCGGCAGGTGCGAAAAGTCGACTGGCTCCGCACCGATATACCGTGGGACGCGGTCCGGCCCGATCTGCGGGCCAGCCTCGGCTCTCTCCTCACAGTTTGCGGCCTAACCCGCCACAACTGCACAACTATGTCGATTCCCAATTCAACTCCCTGGCTTTTACGGGATCGGATACATGGTGATGATGCCGCCGAATCGGTCGGTGATGATCTTGTACCGGCTGGTGGCGTGACCACCCAACTGCTCCGACACGCTGCCGATGACCTTACCGGCGTCGACCTCGCGTTCGAAGTTGCCGTCGTGGTTGGGTCCGCGTGCCGGTGAGTTCTCAGCCGCTTCGGCCAGCTCATCGAGTTCCTCGCCTGTAATCGTGTCGGGCCAGGTCCCCTTCGAAGGATTGTTGTTGGGAACGCCTTTGACATGCTTGATCCGCGGGCGGCGGATCGACCACGTCACAGCAGCCCTGTCATCCCCTAGGCGACCGCCGGTACACCGATTCCAGGACCGGCAGATTACGCGCCGAACATCTTCATCAGCAGGGGCGCCGTTCGAGGCGGCCGTCCAACTCCCCCGGTCGGCACCGCTATCGAAAGGCCGTGTCAGCAGGAGTGGGACTCGTCAGCTGACACGCCCTGTCGACAGTTCTATGAATCGGAAGTCTTCATCCTGTCCAAAATCCGGGGTTGCCACTGATAGAACCAACTGAACTTGTAGGACTCCCCGTCGGGTGACGAGGTGGCGGCATAGGTGAATCGGCGGTCGGGCGTGCTGATCGGAACTTCGTCGACGAGGTGCGCGAAGCGGGGTTCGATCGGAACCGGAAGCGTTCTCGGGTCCGGTGTTATCACCGGAAAACAGAGGCGCTCGATGCGGGGTGATTCCCAGCTGATGGTGGCGTAGATATCGAATGCTTTCTCGGTGAGCGCGAGGAAGCGATCGCTGGGGTCCGGAAGTCCGGCATCCCGGTGCAGCGACACGATGGCGCGGGGTTCGAAGTAGTCGGCCGGCAGTCCGGGGAAGTACACGTTCATCGTCTTGTCGTGGTAGTCGATGCCGAGCAAGCCGACTTTGTCTTCCAAACCGTGACGTGCGAACATGCGCGCGTGGTCGGCGAGACCGGGTGGCATGGACGGTAGTTCGGCGAGTTCGGATACCTTCTGCATGCCGTCGGCAGGAAAGAACGGCCAGATTTTCTTGAAGCCGCCGACTACACCGATATCTATTCCGTAGCTGTGGATGGGGTACCGCTCGCGGACCTGGTCCAGCAGAGCGCCGATCGGGTGATCGGTCTCGGGAAGGAGCCCGTTGGAAAGGGCGATGCCGTAGGGGTCGACGTCGCTGGGCAGCGTCAAGAAGCGGTAATCGAGATCTCCCGCGCGGCGGGCGTCGGTGACAACTCGGAGAGAGATCACCGAGCGCGTGAGCATCGCGCCGTATGCCGTCAGAGTGGGCTGGACAGCCTCTCGGGTGCAAGGCACGTTCCATAACCGCGCGGATTTCTCAATGGCCGCGTAGAGATCGTCCAGCTCGGATTCGGTAGTGGTGAACACGCGTCCTTCCAGAGATCGGTGCTACTGGCAGCGTCACGATTCCGCCGACACTCAGCACACAAACAGCGTCTTGGAGTCGAATGGGCAACGCAGCCAACACTTTACGCTGCGGCCCCTGCCAGGGTCATGCGGTCGACGGGCGCAGGTGACGCGTGAGGGCGTGACCGAGCTGCGGGCTGAGTGGACCGGTGTGGTCGATGCCGAGTTGGGTGGCGAGGGTGGTGGCGTGCAGACGGGCGGCGCTTTCCAAAAGGGTGGCGTAGGTGTCGGTCGTCGTGCGGATTCGATGATGGGCGGTTGCCGCGATGACGGCGGCGAGGGGTGCGGCGGGCCACCACCAGATGGTCAGGGCGAGGTAGAGAACGGACCAGGCCGCGAGCGTCGTGGCTCGCGAAAGCGCGGTGCGGGCGGTGGTGATCTCGTCGCGAACGGGATCCGGCAGGACCAGCCATAGCGACGGCCACGCGGGCGCGAGGTCGAGATGGTGGTCGCGGTCGAGCCGGAGCGCGGCGGCGTGGATGCGGTCGCCGCTCCAGGTCGGGCGCTCGGGGCGTTCGACCGAAATGCGCGCTCGTCGGCGGGCCGCACGGTGTCGCAGCGCCGGATCGGGTCGGGCAGTCGGATCGGGAGCCAAAGCCTGCTGGTATTCCCGGAGATAGTCGGCGTTGGCGCTGTCCCAGCGGCGCTGACGGCGGGACAGGGATCGCCGAGCCAGGTACCGTCCCGGCAGCGGCCACGCTTGCCATTCCGCGGCTAGTACACCTCGCTCGATAAGCGTTCCGAGCGATTGGGCGACGAAAGCGATCGCCGCGGCGGCGGCGAGGAGCGCGGCCAGGACGACGACCTGCCCGCCGGTGCTGGTGACTGCCGGGTTCTTGGCGTGGTCGGTGACACGCCGAGTGAGCAGGCCGACGTCCAGTGCGTGCGCATGGCCGAGCGTGCGCGCGGTGGCGGCGAGCGCCAGATAGAACGCGCCGGGCAGAACGAGCAGCGAGAACCACTTCTCGGCGAGCTTTTTCGCCAGTTCGCTCCACAGCCCGCTCATGAGAGCCGTTCTCGTCGCAGTTCCTGACCACTGATCGCGCAGTGGGGTGGGTCGGCATCGACCTCGTCGCGCCCACGGCCGTCGCAGCGTTCGAGTGGGCAGCGGTAGACGACCTCGATGCTGTGCACGCCGACCGGCGTCAGACCGCGGTGGTGTCCGTAGATTCCGCGCGCGTCGCCCACCGTGCGCAGAGCGGCGTGCACCGCATCCAGCGTGGTCGCGATGTCCGCCCCGGACCCCGACCGGACCGCGTCGAGTAGCTTTCGCAACGGGGTCGAGGCGTCCGTCTCGTCGTCGCCGAGGGTGCTGCGGATCTCCTGCAGGTGACCACAGAGATACGCCAACCCGGCGGTGACTCGCGCTGCATCTTGTGACGGCGGCAACCGAACCCCCAGGTGCACAGGTGAATACGACAGGCACTGCCGCCGGAGCCACTGCCGGTGAGCGCGTG
The DNA here is from genome assembly GCF_044389845.1 of Nocardia sp. NPDC019323. Taxonomy (NCBI): domain Bacteria; kingdom Bacillati; phylum Actinomycetota; class Actinomycetes; order Mycobacteriales; family Nocardiaceae; genus Nocardia; species Nocardia sp. NPDC019323. The sequence continues at coordinate 31,573 of NZ_JBIRYN010000011.1, read as the reverse complement.
CCGTGCGATCATATCGCCGTAAACCGTTGTGCCAGAGGTGATCGGTGATCAGCTGGCAGGCGATGGGCAAACCGTGGGGGTCGATGCGGTGTGACGGTCAACGCCACCTTGTGCACGGGCGCGATCAAACTCCTGCGACGGAAGTTGGCCACCACCCCCGCCGACCACCCCGCGCGGGCGCTGCTTCTGTTCCGCCTCGCGGACGCTCTCTATCGCCGGTTCAAGGAGACAGAGGCGATGACCGATCTGGACGACGCCATCGACTCCCTGCGGAAAGCCGTCGACGCCATCCCCGCCGACAGCCCGAACCTCGCCGTCGTCCTGGGCGAACTAGGTGGCGGACTGTGGACCCGTTTCCAGCACACCGGGACGTCGGCCGACTTGGACGAGGCGATCCGCACAGCTCGACGAGCGGTGGACGCCACGCCGCCTGATGACCCCGACGTGGCCGGACTGCTGGGTTTTCTCTCGTTGGCCATGCGGATCCGGTTCGAGCGGACAGGAACGATCGCCGATCTGCACGAGTCGGTCCTCATGCTGCGGTCGATGATCGCGGCCACGCCCACCGACCATCCCGAGCGCGCCGGAAGGATCAGCGCGCTCGGTCGCGCCCTGCGGCATCAGTTCACGGTGACGATGGCGTTGCCCGATCTGGACGAGGCGATCCGGGTCGGCAGGCAGGCGGTGGCGGCCACGGACCACCTCGAGCGTGTCGGCATTCTGTCCGATGTCGGCGTCTCCCTGCGGATGCGAGGTGAGGTGACCGGTGCGTGGGACGACTTGGACGAAGCGATCCGAATCGGTCGGCAGGCGGTGGCAGGCACGCCACCCGGTCACGCGCAGCGCACCGGCCGGATGACCAGCATCGGCCGGGCTCTGGTGGCTCGATTCGCGCTGGCAGGGCGATCGCACGACCTGGATGAGGCGATCGGATTCGGCCGGCGAGCGGTAGCGGCCGCGACCCCGGATCATCCCGAGCGCGCCGACAGTACGTCCATTCTCGGAACCGCCCTGCATCTACGGTCCCAGCGAACCGGCTCGGCGGCCGATCTGGACGAGGCCATCGCTCTGCTCCGGGAAGCCGCGGAATACGCCGACGACGCCAGCCGCCCCGTGTCGCTGTCCACGCTCGGGACCGCTTTGCTGAACCGGTTCGAAAGTACCGGGTCACAGGCCGACCTGGACGAAGCGATTCGCTTCGGTCGGCAGGCGGTGGCACTCGGCTCCGACCGCTTGGACCTGGGCAACATCCTGTCCGCTCACGGGGCCACGGTGTTGCGGCGGTTCGAGCGGATCGGCGACATGAGCGATCTGGACGAGGCTGTCGCCACGCTTCGGGAAGCCGTGGACGTCACGCCCGCCGATCATCCCGACCTGGCAAGCACATCGTCCAATCTGGCGAATGCCCTGCTGAAGCGGTTCGAGCGGATAGGAGGACTGCCCGATCTGGACGAGGCGATCGAGATCGGCCGACAGGCGGTGGCGGCCGTGCCCACCGGCCATCGCGACCTGGCCACCACACTGTCCAATCTCGTCACCTGCCTCCTGAGCCGATTTCAGCGCAGCGGCGAGATGGCCGACTTGGACGAGGCGATCCGGATCGGACGGGATGCGGTCGCCGCCACGCCCGCCGACCACCCCGGCCTGGCCGTCACCCGCTCGAATCTGGCCACCTGCCTGGTGGCCCGGTCGCACCGAACAGGGCTGACGACCGACCTCGACGAGGCGATCAGCGCCCTCCGGAAAGCCGTGGACATCCTTGCTCCCGACCATCCCTGGCGTGTCACGATGCTGTCGAATCTCGGTGTCGGATTGTGGAGGCGGTTCGATCGAACGGGTGCGCAGGCCGATCTGGACGAGGCGATCCGAGTGAATCGCATGGCGGTGGCGGCCACACCGGCCGACTACCCTCTCCGAGCCCGCCACCTGTCCAATCTCGCCATCCCCCTGCGGATTCGGTTCCAACGGACGGGTGCGATGGACGATTTGGACGAAGCGATCCGAATGGGTCGGCAGGCCGTCGCGGCCACGCCAACCGATCATCCCGATCTTTCCGCCATGCTGTCGGAGCTCGCGGCATCCATGCTGAGGCGATTCGAGCGGACGGGAACGCCGGCCGTTTTGGACGAAGCCATCGTCACCCTCCGGCAATCCTCGAGCATCCTCCCGCTCGACCACCCCGCTCGTGCCGAGACGCTGTCGGATCTCGGTGCTGTCCTTTCGAAGCGGTCCGAACGGACGGGGTCGGCGGCTGATCTGGACGAAGCGATCGCACTATGCCGGGAGGCGGTCGAGGCGACACCCGCAGACCACCCCGACCTCGCCAACCGGTTGTCCAACCTCGCCCTCCCGCTGCATATCCGGTTCGAGCAGACCGGAATGCCGGACGATTTGGACGAAGCGATCCGAATCGGCCGGCAGGCAGTCGCGGCCATGCCCGCCGACCATCCCGAACACGCCATCGTGCGGATCAACCTCGCCGAAGCTGTGGCAGCCCGATCCGAACGGACCGGCAGCGCGGCTGATCGGCAGGAGGCGACGAACGCCATGCAGGCCGCCGCCGAGCTGGCCACAGCCGCGCCCTCGCTACGTATACGGGCAGCTCGTAGTGCGGCCGAGCTGGCCGCGACAGCGGAGCCGGGCCGAGCGGCGGAGCTGCTGCGACAAGCGATCCGATTGCTGCCCGAACTCGCGCCACGCGAGTTGGCGCGGCCGGATCAACAGCATGTCCTCGGCGAGTACGCCGGACTCGGTTCCGACGCGGCCGCACTGGCGCTGCGAGATCCGGGCACACCACCGGACGAGCGCCCCATTCTGGCGTTACGGCTGCTGGAGGCGGGGCGGGCGGTGCTGTCGAGCCAAGCAGTGCAGGTCCGCGGTGACCTCACCGACCTCGAAGCGCAGCACCCCGAGCTGGCCTCCGACTTCGTCCGACTCCGGAAGCTGCTCGACCGACCTACCGATGCCCCCGCCGCGCCCGACGCGGCCGCGGACCCGATCGCGGACCGGGCACGATCGGCGCGGGAGCTGAACGAGGTGCTGGCGCGAATTCGTGCGCTACCTGGATTCGCATCCTTCGCTCTGCCCCCATCGGCGGAGGAACTCATCGCTCAGGCCGGCCACGGCCCGGTGGTGGCGTTCAATATCAGCGGATATCGCTGCGATGCGCTTCTGCTCACCCCTGGCGGAACCACCTGCCTGCCGCTGCCCGGCCTGTCGCTCGAGACCGTGATCGACCAGGTTCTCGCCTTCCACGAAGCCTTGCGAGTCGCAGGCGAAGGCCGCACCGGGCAGGAGCGGCAAGCGGCCCAGCGACAACTCAGCCGGATCCTGGAATGGTTGTGGGACAACGCCGCAGGCCCCGTCCTGGACGCCTTGGGCTACCGGGAACGGTCCGCCGCGGATGGGGCAGGCCCTCGGGTCTGGTGGATACCGGGTGGTCTGCTGGGGCTGCTGCCCATCCACGCCGCCGGATACCACACCAAGCCCCCTGGTCCCGCAGGTCGTGCGGTGCTGGACCGGGTGGTCTCCTCCTACACGCCCACCATCGCCGCCCTTCGCCACGCGCGCGGGCGTTCATCGAGCACCGAGCCTGCTCGCGGCTGCGCACTCATCGTCGCGATGCCTACCACTCCGGGGGTCGCGGGGCGCCTGCACCACGTGCCCGATGAAGTCCGCGCGGTCGCCGCCCACCTGCCGTCCGCGACGACGCTCACCGAACCGGAGTCCGGTCTCACCGACGGCTCGGCGATCGCGGCGTCACCTGGCGCTACCACAGCCTTCCCGACCAAGGCCAATGTCCTCGATCGCTTGGCGGACTGCGCCATCGTGCACTTCGCCTGCCACGGCGCCAACGATCCGGCCGACCCGTCCCGCAGCCACCTGCTGCTGCACGACCACGACACGGACCCGCTCACCGTCGCCGAACTCGCCTCGGTCCAACTGGACCGCGCACGGCTGGCCTACCTTTCGGCCTGCGAAACCGCCCTGACCACCAACGGCAGGCTCCTGGACGAAGCCATCCATCTCGCCTCGGCGTTCCAGCTCGCCGGATACCCGCACGTCATCGGCACGCTATGGACCATCGACGACGAAATCGCTGTCCAGATCGCCGACGCGTTCTACACCGCGCTGGACGACGTAACCGATGCCGCATACGCACTGCACAAAGCCGTCCACCAGGTGCGCGACGCACTTCCCGCCACGCCCTCGCTCTGGGCGGCCTACCTGCACGCCGGGGCGTGAGACCCCGCTTGCAGCCGAGCGCTCCGGCGGCCGACGCCTCTGAGCGCGTGCCGTACTACGTCGTCAGCACTTGGGTGTGAACGGAGTGCACAACGGCAGCAGGTTCATGCGGGCCGGGGTTTCGGTGACGGTCGGCGGAGGCGGAACTGCCTCGGTGGTGAGCACGGGGGCTTGGGTGGGGCGCACGGCGCCGCCCGCGGGTGTCGAGCAGGAGGCGGCCAATATCCAGATCGTTCCGATGACGAGCACGATCAGCGCCACCGCGGCGATCTGTTGCGAGCGGTGGCCGCGTGACTTCGATTTCTCGGAGCCGCGCCCCGGGATGCGCGCGGACAGTGCGGTCAGCTGCTCGCGCACCGCCACCCGTGGACGCCGCTCGAGAACGGCGGTCGGCGTGGGGCGGCGCAGTGGCTCCGGTTCGCGGGTGGGTGTGGACCACGACGTGGGTCGGCTCGGCACGGGAGCCTGCACCGGACGGGGGCGTAGCGGCCGGTCGGGGGCGGGATCGATCCACGAGGACCAACTGTCGGTGAACGACGACGGTGCGGCGGCTGGGCGCGCGGCCGGGCCGTATTCCGCATCGACAGAATCGAGTTCGGCGTCAGTCGGCGCAGGCCCGTCGGGCTCAGCCGGGGCACGCCGTACCGACGCCGCAGCTCCGGTCGCGAACGGTTCCGGTTCGTCTGGATACGACTCGGCCTCGGGCCTCGCCGCGAGCCTGCCTTCGAAGCGAGGCGACTCGTGGCGATCGTTCTTCCACACATCGGAATCGGGCGGGGGCGAATCCGAAAGATGCGAGGCCGGCCGGTTTTCTTCCCAGGCGTACCGGTCGGAATGAGCTGCCGTGTCCGACGTAGGCGCCGGTACCGGCTCCGGCGCGAGGAATTCCGGTGCGAAAGGGTCCACTTCAGCGGCCGGTGCGCGTGCAGGCGTAACGGGTGCGTGCGCGGGATGCGGCTCGGACGCGGGGGCCTGGCTGCTGTCCGGGAGGGCGGTGTCCTCCAGCGACTGCCGAGATGACCGGTCGGCTTGCGAGCTCGAGGCACGGGACCGCGCCGAAGACACAGGCTCCGACACCTCATGCTCGGTATCGAGTTCCGAGACGGCGGTCTCCTTCGGCGCGGGCAACGCAGGCGACTGCCCCGACTCCGTGACCTGCCGATCTACCTCTCGCTCGCCTCCGTTCCCGGACGTTTCCGTCGAACTGGATGCGCTGAGGCTCGCGGCCTCCGCAACGGCGTCCGGCGACTGCAGAACGGCAGCCGGCGACTCCGCAATGGCATTCGGCACCTCCGGCACAGCATCCCGTGCCTCCGGTACCGCATCGGACACCTCCGGCACAGCATCCCGTGCCTCCGGTACCGCATCGGACACCTCCGGCACAGTATCCCGTGCCTCCGGTACCGCATCGGGCTGCTCCGGCACAGCTGCCACGGCCGCCGCTCCCGCACCAGCCGACACGTCACCCGCGTCGGAATCCTCGGAGGACCCCCTACCGTCGAGTTCAGGAGCCTTGCGCGTGACGCTGTCCAACGCCGCCAGCGTCCCGGCCCGCAACTTGCGCTCCGGCGGAAAACCGTCCGCCACCAGGTCGTCCACGGTGACCTGATCGCCCAGGTTCAAGTCGGTCAGCAGGGCATGGGTGCGTTCGGCGGTCCAGAGGAGTTTGCGGCTCGCGGTGCGGTGGAACCACGCCCGCAGATCGGCCTGCCCGGCTCCGAGCACCACCGCGCAACCGCGCCTGCGTGACTCGATGTTCAGCGTGAGGTTCGAATCCTTCGGCGGCACCACCACGATCAGACCGTCGACGAACGCCTCGGCGTTGTGCTTGCGCACCAGCGCCTTCAGATTGAAGACGTTGTTCGTCACCTGGTCGAACGGACTGCTGTCGTGGTCGCGCACGTGGATCGGGTCGCCCGCGTAGCCGGACAGCCGCCAGCGGCCGTTGGCCTGCACCGAAAGGACACCGCTCGTCGCCTCCGGGACGGTGCCCTTGACCTCGACGACGACCGCCGCCCTGGGGGTGATCACCACCAGATCGGCTTCCTGCGTTTCGTCCTTGCGCTCACGGTCGGGTAGGTAACACCCCGAGATCGCGAGTCCGACAATGACGTACTGGCCGGTCCAGGTCCGCATCCAGTCGAGCACGCGCTGTTCGGATCGCGGCGCCGTCGTTCGTTCATTGATGACCAACATCGGCGGCCTCCATCGCCGTCCCACACCATCGACCACACAACGGTATGCGCCGGGATTTCCGACACAAAATCGAAAGGCACTGGAGCAGCACGGTATTGGCAGCACAAGGGCATGCGAAGTGCGGCGTGTGGGCAGCGCCACAGCGGCGACCGATTCCACGCAGGAACTCGTCAACCCCTCAGCGCCGCAGCCAAAGCCGGATCCACCGAGAACGCTATGGCGATCAGCGATTCGACCAGCAGGTCGATCAGCTCCGTGCGGGAGATGGGCTCGGAGCGCAGCCAGGTGAGCGTGGATTCCTCGACGAACGCGATCCAGCCGCGCATGGCGAGCATGAGGCGGGGATGGTCGGCTTCGGCGACCGGCACGGGGGTCTCGGCCAGGATGATCCCGATGATGGCGTCGCGAGTCTGGTCCACCAGCGGGGCCAGCTCGGGGCTGACGCTGGTAGGGCCGCGCAGCAGCGCGAGGTAGGAGGTCCGGTTCTCCGTGACGTACTCGATGTAGCGCTCGATCGAGTCGCGCAGCATCTCGAACAGCCCCAGCGAGCGGTCCGGGGCGACGCGCTCGAGCAACTCGGCGTTGGCGTGGTGCACGATCGCCAGCTGAAAGTCCTGCTTGGTCGGGAAATAGTGGAACAGCAGGCCGCGCGAGATGCCCGCCTCCGCGGCGATCTCGCTGACCGAGATGTCCTCGATGGAACGCTCGCCGAGCATCTTCGCGCCCAGAGTGATCAGCTGCTCGCGGCGCTCGTCGGGACTCAGCCGCGTCCGCTTGGGGGCGTCTCCCTGGGTTCTCGTCACGCGCCCAATCCTACTGAACGCCAGTCAATACACTGTTGACTCGCGCTCAATAGGACCGTAGGCTGGATTACATGAGTCGCAAGGTTACAGACAAAGCTGTCGCCGGCCGACCCACGCGCCACGCGAGGACGATCATCATCGGCAGCGGGTTCGCGGGTCTGGGTCTGGCCATCCGGCTGACCCAGCAGGGTCGCAACGACTTCCTCGTGCTGGAGCGCGGCAGCGACGTCGGCGGCACCTGGCGCGACAACACCTACCCCGGCGCGGCCTGCGACGTTCCCTCGCACCTGTACTCGTACTCGTTCGCGCTGAACCCCAACTGGTCGCGCTCGTTCTCCCGGCAGGGCGAGATCCAGCAGTACATCCAGGACGTGTCGAAGCGCTACGACGTGCGCGACAAGCACATCTTCGACTGCGACGTGACCAGCGCCCGCTGGAACGACGAGACCGCGCTGTGGGAGATCGAGTCCACCAAGGGCAGCTTCACCGCCAACACCGTGATCTCCGCCGTCGGCGCGCTGTGCGAGCCCGCGCTGCCGGACATCAAGGGCATCGGCGCGTTCGAAGGCGAGATCTTCCACTCCGCGCGCTGGAACCACGACGCCGACCTCACCGGCAAGCGGGTCGCCATCATCGGCACCGGCGCTTCGGCGATCCAGATCGTGCCCGCCATCGCCCCGAAGGTCGGTCACCTGGACGTCTACCAACGCACCGCGCCGTGGCTGCTGCCGCGCCTTGACCGCCCGTACACGACGGCCGAGCGACTGGCCTTCAAGCACGTGCCGGGCCTGCAGCGACTGTCCCGCGCGGCCATCTACGCCGCGCGCGAGACCCAGGTGATCGGCTTGGCCAAGGCGCCCGCCCTGATGCAGCTGTTCGAGGCGATCGCGAAGGCCAAACTGCGCTACGAGATCCGCGACCCCGAACTGCGCGCGAAGGTGACGCCGGATTTCCGGATCGGCTGCAAGCGCATGCTGATCTCCAACGACTACTACCCCGCGCTCTCGCGTCCCAACGTCGACGTGGTCACCGACGGCATCGCCGAGGTGCGCGCCAACTCGATCGTCACGAAGGACGGCACCGAGCGCGAGATCGACGCGCTGATCGTGGCGACCGGCTTCCACGTCACCGACTCCCCCACCTACAACACCATCACGGGCCGCGACGGGCGCACCCTGTCGGAGGTGTTCGACGAGATCGGGCAGCAGGGATACAAGGGCTCCGCGATCGCCAATTTCCCCAATATGTTCTTCCTGCTCGGCCCGAACGTCGGCCTGGGGCACACCTCGATGGTGTACATGATCGAATCGCAGATCAATTACATCGCCGACGCGCTGGCTACCTTCGACCGTCTCGACCTGCGTACCGTGGAAGTGCGCCGCGACGTGCAGGATGCCTACAACGCCGACCTGCAGAGAAAGCTGGCGAGCAGCGTCTGGCTGACCGGCGGGTGCTCGAGCTGGTACCTGGACAAGCACGGCAACAACACCACGCTGTGGCCGGACTTCACCTTCGAATTCCGTCGGCTGACCAAGACATTCGACGTGGCGGCGTACGACATCTCCATTTCCTCGGCAGACCTGAAAGCAGTGGCATCGTGAGCAGTGACGCTTACTTCAAGAACAAGGTATGTGTGATCACCGGAGCGGGTTCCGGGATCGGCCGCGCGCTGGCGGTGAATCTGGCCCGGCGCGGCGCCAAGCTGGCACTGTCGGACATCGATGTCGATGGTCTCGCCGAGACCGTGCGCCGCTGCGAGCAGCTCGGCGCCGAGGTCAAGTCCGACCGGCTGAACGTGGTCGAACGCGAAGCGGTGATTCTCTACGCCGACGCGGTGAAAGCGCACTTCGGCACGGTGCATCAGGTCTACAACAACGCGGGCATCGCCCACCACGGCGAGGTCGTCCGCTCGGAGTACAAGGACTTCGAGCGCGTGATGGACGTCGATTTCTGGGGCGTGGTCAACGGCACCAAGGCGTTCCTGCCGATGGTCATCGAGTCCGGTGACGGCCACATCGTCAACGTGTCCAGCCTCTTCGGCCTCATCGCGATCCCCGGACAGAGCGCCTACAACGCGGCGAAGTTCGCGGTGCGCGGCTTCACCGAGTCGCTGCGCCAGGAGATGCTGGTCGCCCGGCACCCGGTCAAGGTCACCTGTGTGCATCCCGGCGGCATCAAGACCGCCGTCGCGCGCAACGCCACCTACGCCGAGGGCATCGATGCCAAGTCGGCCGCGTCGATGTTCGACCGGAAGCTGGCCATCCACACCCCGGAGATGGCGGCGCAGACCATCATCGAGGGCGTGCGCAAGGGGCAGGGCCGGGTGCTGATCGGCTGGGAGGCCAAGCTGCTGGATCTGTTCGTGCGGGTCACCGCGTCGGGCTATCAGCGGATCGCGGCCAACGTCGAACGCCGCTTCCTGCCCTGATCGCGGATTCGAGGAACGACGAATGCGGGACATCGACCTGCCCCTGCCGCTGGCGCGGGCGGTACTGAATCCGATCTTCCGGGCCACGCTGAACAAGCGGTTGCCGTTCACGCTGCAGCGCAGGCTGCTCGACGTGAGTTCGCGGGCGCAGTTGCTGCCCGCGGGCGCCGTGGTACGACCCACGCGCCTCGGTGGCAGGCCCGCCGAGCGGATCGACTTCGCGAAGACCTGCGAGCACGGCGCGGTTCTCTATCTGCACGGCGGCGGCTACGCGGTCGGCTCGCTCGCGACACATCGCTCGCTGGCGGCGCGGCTGGCGCGGGACGTCGGCTGCCCGGTCTACGTGCTGGACTACCGGCTGGCGCCGGAGCACCCCTTACCGGCGGCACTGGACGACGCCGAGGCGGCGTTCCTCGAGCTGGTGGCGACAGGTCTGCGGCCGGACCGGATCGCCGTCTCGGGTGACTCCGCGGGCGGCGGGCTGTCGCTCGCGCTGGCACAGCGACTGATCGCCCGGCACGGGCAGACCCCGGCCGCGCTCGGTTTGATCGCGCCGTGGGCAGACCCGAACGAGATCCCGGATCGGGAACGCGATCTGGTGATCAGCAAGCCCTGGTCACGCGCCTGCGCCGCCGCCTATCTCGGCGACGGCGATGCCGCCGACCCGGTCTACGCCCCGCTGACCGGCGAGTTGCGCGGCCTGCCGCCGACCTATGTGCAGGTGGACGTCAGCGAACTGCTGCACCGGCAGTGCGTCGCGCTGGTCGCCGCGCTGCGCGCGGCGGGGGTGCAGGTGCGTTTCACCGAAAGCGAGGGCCTGTGGCACGTCGCTCAACTGCAGGCCGCGCTTGCGGCGCCCGCCGCGGCCGTCCTGCGCGAACTCGCCGAGTTCCTGCGCGAAGCCGTTCAACCGGCGGACCTGCGCGAACTAGGATGAAATTCGAGCGGGTCCCCAGCCTGCGGTGATGTACGGAGGCGATTGGCGGTGGTCGACCTCACGGCCCTGGCGCAGGTGTCGTAGATTACTGGCGAGTAAACCCACGTGGAAGGGCACTGATGCGAGAGTTCGAAGTCCCGGCTTCTTACACCATTCCGGATGACGCGAACAATTCCGACAACGTCTTCCGCCACGCCGAGCAGTCGCCGAACACGGTGCTGTTCAACGTGCCGAACGGCGGTGGCGGGTGGCGGGACGTCACCGCCGCGGAATTCGCGAAAACGGTTACCGGGGTGGCGAAAGGCCTGATCGCCTCGGGTCTCGAACTCGGCGATCGCGTCGCCATCATGGCCCCCACCCGCTACGAGTGGGCCGTCCTCGATTTCGCCATCTGGGCCGCGGGCGGCTGCACCGTCGCGATCTACGACAGCTCCGCCGCCGAGCAGGCCAAGTGGATCCTGCAGGACTCGGCCACCAAGCTGCTGATCGTCGACAGCGACAAGCATCGCAAGGTGATCGACGAGATCGAAGCCGGGTCGCTGCCCGACCTGCGCCAGACCCTGCAGATCGACAAGGGCGCGCTGGACGAGCTGACCGCCGCAGGCGCCGACCTCGACGACCAGATCGTGCACGGCCGCCGCGCGCAGGTCGGCGCGAAGTCGCCCGCCACGCTGATCTACACCTCGGGCACCACGGGCCGCCCGAAGGGCGTCATGCTGACCCACGCGAACCTGTACGCGGAGTCCAAATCCGACCGGATCGCGCTGCACAAGTACGTCACCGAGGGCAAGAAGACCCTCATGTTCCTGCCGCTGGCGCACGTCTTCGCCCGCGCAGTCGCGCTGGCCGCGTTCGACGCGAAGGTGATCGTCGCGCACACCGCCGACTGGTCCACCCTGGTCGAGCAGTTCGGCAGCTACCGGCCGCACTTCATCCTCTCGGTGCCCCGGGTGTTCGAGAAGGTGTTCAACAGCGCCAAGCAGAAGGCGCACGACGGCGGCAAGGGCAAGATCTTCGACGCCGCCGCCGAGACCGCGATCGCGTGGAGCGAGTCGCTGGACAACGGCGGACCCGGCGTGGTGCTGAAGCTGAAGCACGCGCTGTTCGACAAGCTGGTCTACAGCAAACTGCGGGCGGCCCTGGGCGGCCAGTGCGAGGCGGCCGTCTCCGGCGGCGGCCCGCTCGGCGCGCGGCTCGGCCACTTCTTCCGCGGCGTCGGCGTGACCATCTACGAGGGTTACGGCCTCACCGAGACCACCGCGGCCATCTCGGTCAACACCCCGGAGCACATCCGGGTCGGCTCGGTCGGCCGGCCGATCGAGGGCCACGCCGCCAAGATCGCCGAGGACGGTGAGCTGCTGCTGCGCGGCTCGGTCGTGTTCAGCGGCTACTGGGGCAACGCGGAGGCCACCGAGGACGCCTTCGAGGACGGCTGGTTCAAGACCGGTGACCTCGGCGCCATCGACGCCGACGGCTTCATCACCATCACCGGCCGCAAGAAGGAGATCATCGTCACCGCCGGTGGCAAGAACGTCTCCCCCGCGCTGCTGGAGGACTCGCTGCGGGCGCACCCGCTGATCAGCCAGGTGATGGTGGTCGGCGACGGTCAGCCGTTCATCGGCGCGCTGATCACGCTGGACCCGGAGTCGCTGCCCGGCTGGAAGGAACGCAACAGCCTGCCCGCCGACACCCCGATCGAGAAGCTGATCGAGAACCCGGATCTGCTCGCCGAGGTGAACGCGGCGGTGGCCGAGACGAACAAGAAGGTGTCGAAGGCCGAGCAGATCAAGAAGATCCGTCTGCTGACGATCGACTGGACCCAGGAGACCGGCGAGCTCACCCCCAAGATGTCGCTCAAGCGCGCGGTCGTGATGAAGCAGCACGCCGACGACGTGGCGAGTATCTACAACTGAACCGATCGCAGAAAGGCGCTGTCCGTGCGCGGGCAGCGCTTTTCGCGTGTCACGGACCGCCACCAGGGAGTAGTCGGTGGCCGACCCGCGCGGCGGACGACCGGCAGTAGTCTCGATGCCATGGCCGATCTGCGACCGCGCGTGGTGGCCGGGATCGTCTCGGCGGGTCTGACCCTGGGCGTCGCCGAATTGCTCGCGGCCTTCCTCGGCCCCGACAGCGCGCCGCTGCACGTCCTCGGTTCGGCCGTGGTCGACCACACCCCCGATGGGGTGCGGGAATGGGCCATCACCACCTTCGGCACCGGCGACAAGGCCGCGCTGTACGTGATCATGGGCGTGATTGCCGTCCTGGTCGCCGGGGTGGCCGGTGCGATCGAGCGGACCACCCGGGCCGCCGGGTCGTGGTTGTTCGCCGTGTTCGGGGTGATCACGGCATGGATCGCGGTATCGCGGACCGGCCTGGCCGCCGCGTTGCCGACCGTCGTCGGCGTCGCCGTCGGCATCTACTCGCTGCGCGCGCTGACCCGTCGCATCGACGCGGCGTCCGGGGAGCGGCAGGCCGAGGCGGCCTCGCCCGCATCGGCCAGCGGAACATCGGAGTCCGGCTCGGCGGCTCCGGAACGCAGGCAAGTCTTGCGGGGACTGCTGGTGGCCGGCGGGCTTGCGGCGGTCACGGGGATCGGCGGGCGGGTGCTCGGCGCGCGCCGCAGCGACGTGTCCGGCGAGCGAGCCGCGGTGCGGTTGCCGCAACCGTCGGCGCCCACCGAGCCGGTCCCGCCCGGCGTCGACCTCCGCGTCCCAGGGCTGACGCCGTACCTGACCGCGAACGACGACTTCTACCGGATCGACACCGCCCTGATCGTGCCGCAGGTGTCCAAGGACGGCTGGTCGCTGCGCATCCACGGCATGGTCGATCGCGAGATTCGGCTCGACTGGGCGGATCTGGCGCTTCGCCCGGTGGAGGAACACCTGGTCACGCTGGCCTGCGTGTCCAATCCGGTGGGCGGGGACCTGATCGGCAACGCGCGCTGGCTCGGATACCGCGTGGATCAGCTGCTGGCCGAGGCGGGGCCACACCCCGACGCGGACATGGTCCTCTCGCACAGCGCCGACGGCTGGACCGCGGGGACGCCGCTGGCGGTGCTCACCGACGGACGCGACGCGCTCTTGGCGATCGGCATGAACGGCGAACCGCTTCCGGTGCAGCACGGTTACCCGGCCCGGCTGGTCGTGCCCGGTCTCTACGGCTACGTCTCGGCCACCAAATGGGTGACCGAACTGGAAGTCACCCGCTTCGACCGCGCCACCGCGTACTGGACCCGCCGCGGCTGGTCGGCGCAAGGCCCGATCAAGACCGGCGCCCGCATCGACACGCCACGCGCCCGCGGCCGCCTCCAGCCGGGCACCATCCCCATCGCCGGAGTCGCGTGGGCGCAGCATCGCGGCATCAGCGCCGTGGAAGTCCAGATCGACGACGGCCCCTGGCAACAGGCCCGCCTCTCCGAAGAGCAGTCCATCGACACCTGGCGCCAGTGGGTCTTCGACTGGGACGCCACCCCCGGCCCGCACACCCTGCGCGCCCGCGCCACCGACGGCGCCGGCGAAACCCAAACCGCCGAGCGCCGCGACGTCATCCCCGACGGCGCGACCGGCTACCCCTCGGTCACGGTCAGCGTAGGTTGATACGCCGGATGGTCGTGCGCCGGGCACCGAGCGTGTGGACATGGCCGACAAGCTCGCGGAGTACGCGCTCGCCGGGATCCCGTGGTACTGGATCGTCTGGGTGTCGAACAATTGCGTCGATTCGATCGAGGTCTATGTACTCGACCAAGTGCTCAGCCAGTACCGATTGCGTAGGAAACTGGAGCCGAGCGAATCGCAGACGGTGATCGATGTGCCGATCGAGATCAAAATCGACTGGACGAGGCCGGGCGTGCTGGCACGCTGATGCCCGCCCGGAAGCTTTGCGCGCGGGCATCAGCGGGACTTCAGCTGCTGAGATCTGCCTTGACCAATTTCCGCTCAGGTTGAGCTTGTGCGGACTCGCCGTGGCGGATGAACAGGACCGAGGCGGCGACGCCGATGAGCAGGACGGCAGCGGGCAGCAGTGCGGATTGGCTCAGCGCGGTGCTGAAAGAATCCTTGACGAATTCCGGGAGCGGGCCTTGGCCAGCGCCGCCTTCGGCGACCTGGCCGCCGCCGAGGCCGTTCGCCGTCAGCCGCGCCGCCACCAGGGCGCTGATCGCCGCGCTGCCGAGCACCGAGCCCACCTGGCGGGTGGTGTTGTAGACACCGGCGCCCGCCCCGGCCTGCTGGACCGGCAGGTTGTGCGTGGCGGTGGACGCCAGCGGAGCCCAGATGCAGGCGTTGGCGAAACCGGCCAGCGCCGCGGCCACCAGGAACCACGCCAGCGACGAGTCCGGCTTCATCAGCATCGAGAAGCAGAACACCGACAGTGCGAACAGGCCGAAGCCGACGGTGGGCACGATCCGCGGGTGCAGCTTGTCGGCGAACTTGCCGACCAGCGGGGCCGAGAAACCGGTCACGATCGCCATCGGCGCGAAGACCAGCGCGGACTTCGTCGGCGACATCTCCCGCACGGCCTGCAGATAGAAGTACGTCGGCACCATCAGTGAGGTCACCGCCGCGCCCATCGCGGCGATCGCGGCATTCGACAGCGCGAAGTTGCGATCACGGAACAGGCTCAGCGGCAGCAGCGGCTCGCCGGTGTTCCTGGCCTGGTTGACCAGGAAGATCGCCAGCACCACCAGGCCCGCGCCGATCAGCAGCCAGATCCGCAGCGACCAATCGTAGGTGTTGCCCTCCTGGATGCCGAACACCAGCAGGAACATGCCGACGCCGCTGAGCAGCACGCCGGGGATGTCGAACTTGTGCTCGTGCGTCGGCAGGGCGGGCACCAGCCAGACCGCCAACGCGAAGGCGACGACGCCGACCGGGACGTTCACGATGAAGATCCACTCCCAGCCGAGACCGTCCACCAGCACACCGCCGAGGATGGGTCCCACCAGCGTCGCCAGTCCCGCGACGCCGCCCCACAGACCCATGGCCGCGCCGCGCCGGTCCGGCGGGAAGGTCCTGGTGATCACGGCCATGGTCTGCGGCGTCATCAGCGCGGCGCCGACACCCTGGGCGGCGCGCGCGGCGATCAGCATGCCGATGCTGCCGGACAGGCCGCACCACAGCGACGCCGCGGTGAACACCGCCAGGCCGATCAGATAGATGTTCTTGGGGCCGAATCGATCTCCCAGCCGTCCGGTGACCAGCAGCGGCACCGCGTAGGTGAGCAGGTAGGCGCTGGTCACCCAGATCACCTGGGAGATGTCGGCGTGCAAGTTGGTCATGATGGCGGGATTGGCGACCGCGACGATCGTCATGTCCAGCAGGATCATGAAGAAGCCGACGACCAGCGCGAGCAGCGCCAGCCACGGATTGCGTTGGGTGGACATCAATTCGTTCCTAACTCGGATCATCCGAAAATCTGGGTGCGGATTTCGCCGCGGCGCTGGTAGGCACCGGCGGCGACACCGCGGAGTCGGCGGCAGGCTCGCCCCCCGAGCGCGCGCCGGTCACCGGGTCGAAGTCCTCCCACTCGAGTGCGCCGCTGGCCAATTCGGCGGTGAATCCCTTGACCCAGGCGAGCTCGGCGGTGAGCATCGCCCGCAGATAGGGCAGGGAGATCCAGTAGCGGCGGGGGACGACGTGCTCTTCGGCCCACGCGCTCAACATGTCGGCGTCGGCCAGTTCGTTTTCCAGTACGGCGATTCGTTCGCGCAGCAGCGTGAGCGCCTCCGCCTTGGGCAGATTGTGCAATTCCCCCAGCGCAAGCGGGAAGACCGGATACTCCGGAACGGGTCGCCGCACGATTTCGGCGATCCGGTCGCGCAGCGCCTCCCTGCCGCGCGCGGTGATCCGGTAGGTGGTGCGCTCGGGCCGGTTGCCCGCACGGTCGACGCCCTCGGCGCGGACCAATTCCTGGTCGGCCAGACGGGACACGGTGTGGTACAGCGAGCCGGGCCGCACCTTGACCAGCTTGTCCTCCCGCCGCGCGATCAGCGTCTGGAACATCTCGTACGGATGCATGGGCCGCTCCTCCAGCAGCGCGAGCACGGCGATGGCCAACGGCGTCACCGATGGATGCGCCTGCCCTTGCCCCATGCCTGATCACCTCCGTCATTCGTTCGCCCGGGCCTTCGGCCCCGACGCGAGCCCGCCGCCGACCGGCACGCTATCGCCCGGTCCCGACATGCTCCACGCTAAATATTCCACGTGGAATATACGGCGTGGAACAGCCCGTGGACAAGACGCTGCCGCCCGTGATGGGTCACACAATTGCCCGCCTCGCGTATCGCGTTCCCGATGTCCGGGCCGATACACGACGAGAGGCCATCGAGTTGCTGTACTCGATGGCCTCTCGATCAGGCCCGCCGAAGGTCGACCCTCTCCGGCGCTGTGCGGGATGGTGTTCGGCTGCGGTGTGCCCTACAACGCGTGTTTGTCCAGCCAGGCGCGCGCGACCTCACTCGGCGCGGCGCCATCGTCGCGGACAGCGCGGATCATGGCGGCCAGCTCGTCCGTGGTCAGTTCGCCGGCGACGTAGTTGAGCTTCTTGATCTGCCGCTGATCCAGCAGTCCTTCGCGGAACAGCGGCAGCACGTTCTCGGCGCGCACGGCGTACTCGCCGTCGGACAGCACGGCCAATCCGTCGGTCGCGCCGGGCGCGAGCTCGGGAGGGCCGACGAACAGACCGGCCTGAACCCTGCCGTCCAGCAGTGCGTTCCGCAGCGCCGCGGGATCCGGGAAGGCGACGGTGGCCGCGAAATCACACCCGGCGACGCGAGCGCTTCCAGCCGACGGCAGCAGGCCGGGCATGGACGCCACGCCGACGGTCAGCCCACCGCACCGGGGCGTGAGGTCGCCGACCGAGCGCAGCCTGTCCCGCGCCGCCGACTGGGCGGTGACCGATACCCGCGGTCGCAGATCGGTGCCGTCGGCGAGATCGGAGACGACCAAGCCTTCGGGCAAAGCGGCGCTCACCGCTTTCGCCACCTCCTTGGGCAGCCGCACCGTGGCGCGTTCGTCGAGATGGGCCAGCAGCGCGCCGGTGTGCTCGCCGATCACTTGGACCCGGTCGGCGTCGAGCGCGGCGAGGTAATCCGCGCGGCTGCCCAGTCCGGGATCCACCGCGGTCCGCGCACCGGTGCGCGCCAGCGCTCCCGCGTAGATCTCGGCGAGCACCGATGACTCGATCGAGTCACCCGCGCCGACCGTGATCTGCCGCTGCGGCTCGTCGTTCCCGCAGGACACGACCAGCGCGACGGACGCGACGACCAGCAACCGAGCCAGCACCCGCTGTGACGCGGCCAACACCATCCGGCGACACCAACTTTCCGACGACTCGACACGGCCAACAGGAAAACCCGGAAGCGGGCAGTATGGACACCCAGAATGTACCGGCGGCCGCTCGGTGCCGAGACCGCGCCCGCCGTCATGTCGGAAGGACTCTCGTGAAATCCACCCGCACCCCCGCCGCGCGCGTCGCAGTGCGCGCGGCCCGCATCCTCGCGGCCGCGACGGCCCTCGCCGTCGCGATGGCCCTGTCGGCTTGTGGCAATTCCGATCCACTCGCCGCGGGCGGCAGCTGTGCTGGAGACGGGTTGATCGTCGGTTCCGCGAATTTCCCGGAGTCGGAGACCATCGCCGAGGTGTACGCGGAAGTGCTGCGCGCCAACGGTTTCAGCGTCGACACCAAGCTGGGTATCGGCAGCAGGGAAGCCTACATTCCCGCGTTGCGGCAGTGCGCCATTTCGGTGATCCCCGAGTACACCGGCAATCTGCTGCAGTACCTGGACAAGAACGCCACCGCCACCAGCGCGGCCGACGTGGAGAGTGCGCTCGGCACGGCGCTCGGTTCCGATCTCGCGATCGGCACGGCCGCGCCCGGGCAGGACTCCGACGCCGTCGTCGTCACCCGGGCCACCGCGCAGCGCTGGAACCTGAGCACCATCGCGGATTTGGCGGCGCACTCGCCGGAGGTGAAATTCGGCGCGCCCGCCGAATTCCAGGAGCGAGCGGGCGGCCTGCCCGGCCTGAAGAAGAACTACAACCTCGATATCGCGGCGAACAATTTCGTGCGGATCGCCGACGGCGGCGGTCCCGCCACGGTGCGGGCGCTGGTGGAAGGCCAGGTGACCGCGGCCAATATCTTCACCACCTCGCCCGCCATCACGCAGAACGACCTCGTGGTGCTGGGCGATCCGAAACACAACTTTCCCGCGCAGAACGTGGTGCCGTTGCTCAACGCGAGCAAGAAGTCCGACAAGGCGCTCGCGGCGCTGAACGCGGTGTCGGCGCAACTGACCACCGCGGAACTGATCAAGCTCAACGAGGCGGTCTCCGGCGCGGGCAAGACCGAGCCCAAAGCCGCCGCCGCGGCTTGGGTGACCGCCAAGGGGCTGAACAAGCCGGTGGGCTAGAAAGGGGAATTCGGTGTCGGATATCGAATTCTCCGGTATCAGTAAGACCTATCCGGACGGCACGCACGCCGTCACCGATTTGGATCTGCGCATCGAGTCCGGATCGTTCACCGTGTTCGTCGGGCCTTCCGGCTGCGGCAAGACGACCTCGATGCGGATGATCAACCGCATGATCGTGCCAAGCTCGGGGACGATCACCGTGGCCGGACAGGATGTCTCGACCGTCGATCCCGTTCGGCTGCGCCGCGGGATCGGGTACGTCATCCAGAGCGGCGGCCTGCTGCCGCACCGGACGGTCGTCGACAATGTCGCGACGGTTCCGGTGCTGCGCGGTGACTCGCGACGCGCCGCCCGCGCCGCGGCGCTCGAGGTACTCGACCGGGTCGGCCTGGACCGCTCGCTGGCCCAGCGGTATCCGGCGCAGCTGTCGGGCGGTCAGCAACAGCGCGTCGGCGTGGCACGCGCGCTCGCCGCCGACCCTCCGGTCCTGCTGATGGACGAGCCGTTCAGCGCCGTCGATCCGGTGGTGCGCGCCGAATTGCAGATCGAGATGCAAAGGCTGCAAGCGGAATTGCACAAGACCATCGTGTTCGTCACCCACGACATCGATGAGGCGATCACGCTCGGCGATCGCGTGGCGGTGTTCGGGCGCGGCGGGGTACTCCAGCAGTACGACGCGCCGCAGCGCGTGCTCGCTCGGCCCGCCACCGATTTCGTCGCCGACTTCGTCGGCCGCGACCGCGGTTACCGCGGGTTGTCCTTCCGGTCCGCGAAGGACGTTCCGCTGCACGACATCCGGACGGCCGTCGCGGACGAAGTGCGCGAGCTGCGGCTGGAGGCGGGCGAGTGGGTGCTGGTGGTGGACGCCGACGGCAAGCCGATCGGCTGGATGGACGTCACCGGCGTCGAGGGATTCCGGGCCGGCCGCGCACTCGCCGACAGTATGTCGGCGGGCGGTTCGCTGTTCACCCCGTCCGGCGACCTGCGCCAGGCGCTGGACGCCGCGATCTCCTCGCCGTCCGGGATCGGCGTCGCCGTCGACAGCGCGGGCGCGGTGCGCGGCGGGGTGCTGGCCGCCGAGGTGCTCGAGCAGCTGGCCGGACAGCGCGCCCACGAAGACGCCGAGCGCAACCGGCACTTCTTCGAGGAGCGAGTGCCGTGAACGAACCGGACGCGGCCGTGCGCGACGGAATCCGGGCGGCGGCATGAGGTATCTGGTCGAGAACTTCGCGCAGGTCATGGGAATCACCGCGACCCACATCTATCTCGCCATGACGCCGCTACTTCCTGCCTTGGCGATCGCGATCCCGGTCGGCGCGCTGGTGCGGCGGGCGGCGTGGCTGCGCCGGGTCACGGTGACCGTAGCGAGCCTGGCCTACACCGTCCCGTCGCTGGCGCTGTTCGTGATCATTCCTCCGCTGGCGGGCCTCTCGGCCATCGATCCACTGAACGTGATCATCGCGCTCACCATCTATTCCACGGCGCTGCTGGTGATCGCGGTCCCCGCGGCGCTCGATTCGGTGCCCGCCACGGTGCTCGACGCGGCCGACGCGGTGGGCTACGGCCCGCTGCGCCGCACGCTCACGGTGGACCTGCCGTTGGCCGTGCCGGTCTTCGTGTCCAGTCTGCGGGTGGTGGTGGTGACCAATATCGCGATGGTGTCGGTCGGCGCGCTGATCGGCGTCGGTGGGCTCGGCAGACTGTTCACCCAGGGCTATCAGCGCGATTACCCGGACGAGATCGTGGCGGGCATCATCGTGACGCTCGCGCTCGCTCTGGTCGCCGACCGGGTGGTGTACGCGCTGGGCCGCTGGTCGACGCCGTGGGTGCGCGCGGACGTCAGGACGAAAGGCGCCGGGTCGTGAACCTCTTCCTCGACGCCTGGCACTACTGCACCGACGGCGCCAACTGGAGCGGCCCTTCCGGCATCGGGACCCGTATCGTCCAGCACCTCTGGTACAGCTTCCTCACCGTGGCCGTCTCGGCGGTGATCGCGGTGCCGCTCGGCCTGATCATCGGCCATACCCGGCGTGGAGCGGCGGTGCTGGTCGGCTTCGCCAACGCCATGCGCGCGCTGCCGACCCTCGGCCTGCTGACCTTCCTGGTGCTGCTGCTCGGCCTCGGTCTGATACCGCCGCTGCTGGCGCTGATCACCGTCGGCATCCCCCCGCTGCTCGCGGGCGCCTACGCCGGAATCGCGAACGTCTCCGCCGACGTCGTGGACGCCTCGCGCGCCATGGGCATGACCGAACGGCAGATCCTGTTCCGGGTGGAGGTGCCCAACGCGCTGCCCATCCTGCTCACCGGGCTGCGCGGCGCGACGCTCCAAGTGGTGGCCACCGCGACGATCGCCGCCTACGTCGACCTCGGCGGCCTCGGCCGGTACATCTTCGACGGCATCAGCCTCTACCGCTACGACCGGGTGCTGGTCGGCGCGCTGCTGGTGGCGGTGCTGGCGATGCTGCTGGACGGGCTGCTGGCCGTCGCGGTGTGGGCCAGCGCGCCGGGAGTGGACCGATGGCGCCGCGTGCACCGGGCCGCCCGTCCATCAGCGGCTCCACTGCCGGACGCGGACGAAGCCACCGTACGCAGCTAGCCGGCGAAACGTTCAGTCATCGGTGACGCGCAGTGCCGCGACGATGTCCGGCGCGCTCGAGCCGGCGATGGCGCCGATGTCAGGCCGGGCGCGGGAGGTGAAAAGGGCGCCCATTCGCGGTCGAATGGGCGCCCTTCGGCTGATGCGGGGTGCCGTTACGCGACGCCCTCGGCGCGGGCGGCGGCCGCGACCGCTTCGGCGACGGCCGGAGCGACCCGCGGGTCCAGCGGGCTCGGCACGATCTTGTCCGGACCGAGTTCGTCGGCGACGACGCTGAGGATGGCGTCGGCGGCGGCGATCTTCATGCCCTCGGTGATCCGGCGGGCGCCCGCGTCCAGCGCGCCCTTGAAGACGCCGGGGAACGCGAGCACGTTGTTGATCTGGTTCGGGAAATCGCTACGGCCGGTGGCCACGATCGCGGCGTACTTGCGCGCCACCTCGGGGTGGATCTCCGGGTCCGGGTTGGACATGGCGAACACGATCGCCTCCGGCGCCATCGATGCGATGAGCTCTTCGGCGATCAGACCGGCGGACAGGCCGAGGAAGACGTCGGCGCCCGCCAGCGCCTCCGCCGCGCCGCCGGTGAGGCCGCGCGGGTTGGTGCGGGTGGCCAGCTCGGCCTTCACCTCGTTGAGGTCGCCGCGCTCGGCGTTGACGATGCCCTTCGAGTCGAGCACGGTCACGTCGCGGACACCGGCGGCCAGCAGGATGTTCGTGCAGGCGACACCGGCGGCGCCCGCGCCGGACACCACGACCTTCAGGCCCTCGATGCCGCGGCCCTGCACCTTGGCCGCGCCGTTGAGCGCCGCGAGCACCACGATGGCGGTGCCGTGCTGGTCGTCGTGCATCACCGGGCAGTCGAGCGCCTCGATGACGCGCTTCTCGATTTCGAAGCAGCGCGGCGCGGAGATGTCCTCCAGGTTCACCGCGCCGAAGCTCGGCCGCAGGCGGATCAGCGTCTCGACGATCTCGTCGACATCCTTGGTGTCCAACACGATCGGGATCGAATCCAGCCCGGCGAACTTCTTGAACAGGGCCGCCTTGCCCTCCATCACCGGCAGCGAGGCGCGCGGGCCGATGTCGCCGAGGCCGAGCACTGCGGTGCCGTCGCTGACCACGACCACGAGCCGATCGGTCCAGGTGTAGCGCTTGGCCAGCGCCTCGTCCTCCGCGATCGCGCGGCTGACCTGGGCCACGCCAGGGGTGTAGGCGATCGACAGATCGCGCTGGGTCTCCAGGGGAGCACTGAGTTCGACCGAGAGCTTGCCGCCGAGATGTCCCGCGAAAATTTCGTCGTTGGTGATTTCGGAAAGGCTTGCGGTGGCATTCGGTGCGTCAGTCACAGGTGACACGATTTCACTCCTGCTCGGGTCGGGCTAAACCGGGGGACGGTTACCACCGGGTAATGGGTATAAGTGTTTTCACTACGCTCATCGGGTGCGCTGACCGGCGTGTTTCGAGCGGCTGCGGGTGAGCGGACACGACTTGCCGATATCTCGATGACGGGCGCGGCACTGATCCGCGGAGCAGAACCGGGCGGGTGGGCCCGGACAGAACATGCGGTGTGATCTCCCGGGTCGCGACGGTACGTCGGCGAGGCGGAGACCTCCGTGATTCCCTCACCCGGCGGTGGCGGAGGCAAGGAATCCGACACATTCTGCCAGTCCGGTGGGCAAGTTGCCAAACCGGTTACCCCCTGGGCCGTGTCGCGCTCCATCACCCAACGTTATGGGCCGGGAATTACCTTCAGGTAAGCGGAAACTCCCCGTTCAGCGGCCGCGTGCGGTGAGCGATCGCACCGCTCGGGGCAGCGACGGTGTGAGTGCGAGCGCGCGGCGGCGCACCCTCACGCGACGATATCGCGGGCTTGCTCCGGCACGGTTCGGGGCGCGTGCGGGCGCACCCACACCTTGCACACGCCACCGGACGTCAGCCGCACCCGCCAGGTGTCGGAGGCGCCGGGATGATCGGTTCTGCGGTGCATGCCGCGGCTCTCGGTGCGCGTCAGCGCGCTGTATTTCGTCCAGCGCGCCACCGCAAGCAGCGCGGCGGCCTGCCGGGCCCACAGCAGCTCGGCGCCGCTGCCGCCGAGGTCGAATTCCGCCCCCGGCCACATGCCGTCGAGTTCGGCGATGCTGTCGCGCAGGCTGCCCGCGCTGCGCCAGTAGCTGCGCCGCAACGGCAAGGTGTGCTCTTGCACGAGGCCGATCACCGCCCTCGGGTCGATCCGCGCCACGGCGTTGAGCCCGGCCCCCGGCACCTCGCGCACGGGGACGCGCCGGTCAGCTGTCCTGGCGAACTTCGCCGCGCCCGCGCCCGCCCAGACGCCGGAGGCGATCGCCCACGCCGCGGTCAGTCCGCCGAACCCGCTCACCGCCCCGGTGACCGGCTCGCGACTGACCACGTCGCCCGCGGCGAACAGGCCGGCGACGGTCGTCGCGCAATCCGGTCCGGTGACGCGCAACCCGCCGGTGCCGCGCACGGTGCCCTCCAGCACGGCGCGCAGCGGCACCCGTTCGGCGCGGTCGACGAAGCCGTGACGCGCCAGCCGGGAGCGAAGGGCGACCGGCACGTCGTCCAGGGCGGCGAACACCCGCTGACCTCCAGCGATGGCCGCGAGCGCCGCCGAGCGATGCCCCGACAGCTCCGCGCCGGATTCGTCGTAGAGCGGGGCGAAGCGCAAGGCGAGACTCCGCAGCGCTGCGGGCTCGGCTTTCCCGGGCGGAATCAGGCTGTAGGCGCAGGAGAACTCCATCCCGGACAGCTCGGCGCCCGCTTCCACGGCGAACAGCAAGCCGTCGCCGGTGTCCACGTCGGTGCCGGCGGCGCCGGACAGGAACGCGCAGCCGCCGGTGGCGACCACGACCGCGCCCGCACGCACGGTCCAGCGCCGGAACCCGTCCTGGGCGCACAATCCGGTGGCGCCGCGCACCACACCCTCGCGGTCGGCCAGCAGTTGCAGCGCCGGGTGATGATCGAATACGCGCACCCCGGCTTCCCGGGCCGCGCGGCGCATTCGCCGCAGATAGCGGCCGCCGTCCAGATAGCTGCGCCGCGCCGGACGCGCCGGGTCACCGGTGATGCGATAACCCCACCGGGCCAATTGCTCGATCCGCTGATGGGTCTCCTCGAGCACCCGGTGCATCCACTCCGGATCACCCAGCGCGCCGCCGTGCGCGTGCCCGCGCCGCACCGCCTCGTCCCGCGCCGGGCCGGGCGGAAGGTGCCACAGGGGGATCGCGCCGTACGCCGTCGGCCCGCTCGACCCGCAGCGCGCCTTGTCGACCAGCACCACGGCGGCGCCGGCCGCGGCGGCGGAGACGGCCGCCCAGGCACCGGCGGGACCACCGCCGATTACCAGTACGTCCGTCTCGAGTTCGGTCATAAAGAAAAATGTTCGGGCACAATTCATCGGCCCGCAACCAAAACTCGGGGGTCAGCTCCACCATTGCGTCCACAGCAATAGTCCAGCAGCCAGAAAAACGACCATCGATCCGGCAAAGGCGGCCCAACCACGATGCCGATCCGAATAGATCTGCGCCCCGAGGGCGACCACCGCGGCCGCCACATGCCAGGCGACCGATTCGCCACCGGGACCGGGAAAGCCGCGCCGCTGCGCGATGACCGCGGCGCCGACCACGATCAGCATGCCGACCACGGTGCCGCCGGCGACGATGCCGCTGAGGCCGCGCACCAGTCTCACGAGGCGATCACCGGAACGCCGGAGGCCTTGCCGGCCAGCTTCTCGAATTGCTCGGGATCGGTGGTGAACTCGCCGAGCCGGATGGTCTTGTTCGTCCCGTGGTAGTCCGACGAACCGGTGGTGAGCAGGCCCAATTCCGCGGCGAGATCGGTCAGCAACGCGCGGTCGGCCGCGGAGTGGTCCGGGTGCGCGATCTCGAGGCCGCCGAGGCCGAGCGCGGCCAGCTCCCGGATGTCGTCGAGGGCCAGCAGCCTGCCCCGCTTGCGCGCCCTGGTGTGCGCGAGCACGCTGACACCGCCAGCGGTGGCGATCATCTCCACCGCGCGACGCAGCGGGGTGTCGGCCTTCTCGGCGTAGTACGGGCCGTGCGGCGCGAGCAGTTCGTCGAACGCGGCGTCCACACTCGCCACCACGCCCGCGGCGACCAGCGCGCGGGCCAGATGCGGGCGCCCGGCCGACGGCCCGGCCGAGGCCAGCACGGCGTCGGGATCGATGGGCAGTCCGTCGGCCGCCATCCGCTCGGCCATGGCGCGCAGCCGTTCCACCCGTTCGGCGCGCAGCCGCTCGCGTTCCTCCGCGAAGCCACGGTGGGTCGGATCGAACAGGTAGGCCAGCAAATGTACGGGCACCGGCCAGCCGTCCTCCCCCAGGCCGACGCAGGACATCTCCATGCCGCGGACCAGGGTCACCCCCTTCGGCAGCGCCTCGACCGCTTCCGCCCATCCGGCGGTGGTGTCGTGGTCGGTGATCGCCACCACGTCCAGGCCCGCGGCGGCCGCGTTCCGCACGAGTTCCGCCGGAGTGTCGGTGCCGTCGGACGCGGTCGAATGGGTATGCAGGTCGATGCGCACGCCTTCAAGTCTTACAGTGCCGCGAGGTCGTCCCGCACGCGCAGGCGAAGTTCCGCCAGGCCGGGGCGACGTAGCATCGTCAGCGTGCCGTCCTTCTCCCCGCTTTCGTCACTTCGTGGATCCGGCCGGACGCCGTCGCAGCAAGGGCAGCGGTTCATCCCGGTTCCGACGGCGCAGGCGATCGTCGACTGCGCGGTGTACGTGGACGGTAAGCGCCTGCCCGGACGATTCACCCACAAGGCGGCCCTCGCGCGCGCCCGCGAGGAGGCCAACGGATTCGTCTGGGTGGGCCTGCACGATCCCGACGACACCCAGATGAACGACATCGCCGAGACGTTCGGACTGCACCAACTGGCCACCGAGCATGCCCTGCAACGGCACCAGCGGCCGAAGCTGGAGCGGTACGACGATTCGCTGCTGCTGGTGCTGCGCACGGTCAGCTATGTCCCGCACGAGATGAACAGCATCAGCGAGATCGTGGAGACCGGCGAAATCATCGTGTTCACCGGCCCCGACTTCGTGGTCGCCGTCCGTCACGGTGAGCATTCCGGGCTGGCCGAGGTGCGCAAGGCTCTCGAGGAGGATCCCGCGCAGCTGGCGCTCGGACCGGGCGCGGTGCTGCACGCGATCGCCGACCGGATCGTGGACTCCTACATCGAGGTGGCCCAGTCTGTCGAGAACGACATCGACGAGATGGAAGAGGAGATCTTCACCCCCCGCAGCAAGGTCACGGTGGAATCCATCTACCAGCTCAAACGGGAGGTGGTCGAGCTGCGGCGCGCGGTGAACCCGCTGGCAGCGCCGCTGGAACTGCTCAGCCACAAGCCGGATCTGCCGGTGCCGAAGGAGGTCAGGCGCTATCTGCGCGACGTCGCCGAACATCACGCCGCCGTGGCCGAGCGCATCAACGATTTCGACGAGGCGCTCAGCGCGCTGATCAGCGCGGCGCTGGCCAGGATCGGCGTGCAGCAGAACACCGACATGCGCAAGATCTCCGCCTGGGTGGCGATCGCGGCCGTACCGACGATGATCGCGGGCATCTACGGGATGAACTTCGACCACATGCCCGAACTGCACCAGGTCTGGGGTTACCCCATGGTGTGGGTGCTCATCCTCGTCATCTGCACCGGCCTGTTCTTCACCTTCCGCCGCAACAAGTGGCTGTAGCCGGGCGGCATCACAGGCTGGCGGCGCCGCGCCTCGGGTCGCGCACGTCGATGCCCGCCTCCTGCCACGCCTCCCGCAACGCCTGCGCGCCACGCACGCGGACCCACGCCGCCTCCGTCGCGGTCACCGGCGTCACCGCGAAGTAGCGAACCGGGTCGGCCGGGTCGGGCAACGGCACCTCGGGAATGTCGCTGTCGCCGAGCAGGACCGCGGTGAACGGCGCGTCGCGCCACATCGGCTCGCCCAGGTCGAGCAGCGCGTCGGCTTGCAGCACAACGCCTTCCACCACCGGCGCGGCGGCCAGCACGCCGAGCGATTTGGCCAGGCCGGAGCTTGCGCCCACCCCCGACCGCAACGTCAGCACGAGTTCCGCGCGCGGCCCGCGCAGCGGATCGGCGTGCACCTCGGTGGGATCGCCCATGGGATGCCTGCTGCCGCCCAGCGTCACGTAGTGCACCAGGTCGCCCGCGACGATGCGCAGGATCTCGATCGGCTCCAAGCCGAGAAACGTCACCGACGCGGCGTCGACGCTCGCGGCGTCCACGCCGAAATGGCCCAGCACCTCGGTGCGGACCGTCTCCAGCACTTCCATGCGTCAGATCGCCAACCGCGCGAGCATGTCCCGTGCCTGCTCGGCCGACTTCGGATCGCACAGCACGTCATAGCGGCCCGCCACCAATTGCATGGTGGACGCGAAATCGCGCTGGCCCCTGGTCGCCGCGTACGGGATCGAGGTCGAGATCAGGCCGAAGATGATGCCGCCGACCAAGCCGACGACCAGCGGGCCGAGGGCGCCGCTGGTGGTGAACAGGCTCAGCAGCAGACCGAGGAACAGGCCGAGCCAGGCGCCCGACACCACGCCGCCGCCGATCACCTTGCCCCAGGTCAGCCGATAGAGAACCCGCTCGACCTGCATCAGGTCGACACCGACGATGGTCACGTCCTGCACCGGGAACTGGTTGTCGGCCAGATAGTCGACCGCCTTCTGCGCCTCGGCGTAGGTCGGGTAGGAGCCGACCGGCCAGCCCGAGGGAGGCGTCGGGAGAGCCTGTCGCGCGCGGCTCGAGTTCCCCAAGGGATTCGTCATGGTTCCATTCTGCTATTCCGACGCATCTCGCGGTGGTGTGAAACGCGTGGTGCGCGTCATGCCCGCCGCGCGGCCCTTCTCCGCGATCACCTGGGCCATCTTGGCGCTGGCCTCGTCGATCATCTCGTCGCCGAGCATCACCGCGCCGCGCGCCCCGCCCGCCGCCGAGGTGTGGAAGGCGTAGGCGTCCAGAATCTCCTCGGCCCGGTCGTAGTCCGATTGCCGCGGGCTGAAGATCTCGTTGGCCGCCTCGATCTGGCCGGGGTGCAGCACCCACTTGCCGTCGAAGCCGAGCGCGGCCGTGCGCGCGGCGGCCCTCCGGAAGCCCTCCACGTCCCGGATCTGCAGGTACGGCCCGTCGATCGCCTGGAGGCCGTGGGCGCGCGCCGCGAGCAGGATGGTCATCAGAATGTGGTGGTAGGCGTCGCCGGTGTCGTAGCCCTCCGGCTGCTCGCCGACCACCAGGGTGCGCATGTTGATGCTGGCCATGAAGTCCGCCGGGCCGAAGACCAGGGTCTGCACCCTGGGGCTCGCGGTGGCGATCGCGTCGATGTTGCGCAGCCCGAGCGCGTTCTCGATCTGCGGCTCGATGCCGATCCGGCCGACCTCGAGGCCGCAGGTCTTCTCCAGCTGGGTCAGCAGCAGATCCAGCGCGCGCACCTGGCCCGCGTCGGTCACCTTCGGCAGCAGGATCGCGTCCAGCCGCGCGCCCGCGCCCTCGACCACGGAAATGACGTCGGCGTAGGTCCATTCGGTGGTCCAGTCGTTGACCCGGACCACCCGCAGCTGCGTTCCCCACCCGGAGTCGTTCAGCGCCGCGACGATGTTCGCCCGCGCCTCGGCCTTCGCGACCGGGGCGACCGCGTCCTCCAGATCGAGGAACACCTCGTCGACGGGCAGCGTCTTGGCCTTCTCGATCATCTTCGTGTTGCTGCCGGGGCAGGCGAGCACCGAACGGCGCGGCTTCATGATCACTCCCGTCGATCGTGGCGGGATGCGAACACCCGCCCGCGAACATCTAGCCTTGGCAGCATGGCAGCTACCAGGGTGTACGTCGCCAGGCTGGCCGGTTTGGCGGTACTGGGACCGGACGGGGAGTCTATCGGCCGGATCCGGGACGTCGTCGTGGCCGTCCGATCCGACCGCCAGCAGCCACGGGTACACGGCTTGGTCGTCGAATTGCCCACCCGGCGGCGTATTTTCGTGCCGATCCTGCGGATCACCGCGATCGAGCCCGGCGTGGTCACCCTGAACACCGGAACGGTCAGCCTGCGCCGTTTCACCCAGCGACCGGGCGAGATGCTGGCCCTGGCGCAGATCGTCGACTCGGTGGTGCGGGTCGACGACCCGGACCTGCCCGACCTCGCCGGCGTCGAGGTCCACGTGGCCGATCTCGGCATCGAGCAGACCCGTTCCAGGGACTGGCTGGTCAGCAGGGTGGCCGTGCGCGGGCACCGCAGGCTCGGCCGCAGGCGCACGGTGCACGTGGTGGACTGGAGCAGGGTGTCCGGTCTGACGCCGTACGAGATCGGCAGGCCGGGACAGGACGTCACACAACTACTCGAAGGTTTCGAGGGCATGCGCGCTGCCGACGTGGCGCAGCAGCTGCGCGAGCTGCCGGAGAAGCGGCGCATCGAGGTGGCCGTCGCGCTGGACGACGAACGCCTGGCCGACGTGGTGCAGGAACTGCCCGACGACGAACAGGTCGACTTGCTCGGCCACCTCGAGGTGCGCAGGGCCGCCGACGTGCTGGAGGCGATGGACCCCGACGACGCCGCCGACCTGCTGGGCGAACTGCCCGAGGGCGAGGCCGAATCGCTGCTGGCCCTGATGGACCCGCAGGAGTCCGAGCCGGTGCGCAGGCTGCTCGAGCACTCTCCCTACAGCGCGGGCGGCCTGATGACGCCGAAACCGGTCATCCTGACGCCGTCGACGACGGTGGCCGAAGCGCTGGCGCGGGTGCGCAACCCCGACCTCACCCCCGCGCTGGCCTCCATGGTGTTCGTGGTCCGTCCGCCCACCGCCACGCCGACCGGCCGCTACCTCGGTTCGGTGCACATCCAGCAATTGCTGCGCGAGCCACCCGCCCATCTGGTGGGCGGCATTCTCGACACCGATCTGTCGCCGCTGCGCCCCGAACTGCCCTTGGCCGCGGTGACCCGGTACTTCGCGACCTACAACCTGGTTTGCGGACCGGTGGTGGACGCGGAGAACCACCTGCTCGGCGCGGTCAGCGTCGACGACGTCCTGGACCACCTGCTGCCCGAGGACTGGCGCGACCAGGAAGAGACCGACGAGCGGGGCGGAGCGTGAGCCCGCACGGCCCCGCGCCCGCCCGAAAGGACACACCGTGAGCGAGAACGACCCGGGCGCGCGGCTCGGTCCCAGCAGGGCCCGCCAACGGCTGGAGACGCCGGTGGAAAGCCGGTTCCGATTCGAGTGGGACGCCGAGGCTTTGGCCCGCAGCAGCGAACGGGTGGCCCGATTCTTAGGGACCGGTCGGTATTTGGCGGTGCAGACGATCGTGGTGCTGGTCTGGATCGCGGTGAACGTGTTCGTGGTCGCGCTGCGCTGGGACCCGTATCCCTTCATCCTGCTCAACCTGGCGTTCTCCACCCAGGCCGCCTACGCGGCGCCGCTGATCCTGCTGGCGCAGAACCGGCAGGACAACCGGGACCGGGTCGCCTTGGAGGAGGACCGGGTGCGGGCCGCGCAGACCAAGGCGGACACCGAGTTCCTGGCCCGCGAACTCGCCTCGCTGCGCATCGCGGTCGGCGAAGTGGCCACCCGCGATTACCTGCGCCGGGAATTGGAAGAGCTGAAAGGCATTCTGGACCGAATCGAGTCGGCGGAATCCCCGGATCAGGAGGCCAGGGCGGAAAGCGGCGCAAAGGGCGGTCGCAAGAAAAGCTCCGGCCGAAAGGCCGCTCCAGCAGGGGTTTCACCGTCGATAAGCCCTGATCAACCGGAAATACCGAATAAGGACCTGACCGGTGGGTAACCTGGACAACGTTGTCCAGAGCGGCCTGGGCAGGGGATGTCCCGGACGGCCGCTCCCACGACGTCGAGGATTGGGTGTGGCCGAATGCGTGTATCTGCTCCGATAACGGTCTCGGCTTTGGTTGTTGCTGGTGTGGTGGTGAGTGGTTCGGG
>NZ_JBIRYN010000010.1:0-201790 GCF_044389845.1 Nocardia sp. NPDC019323 | reverse complement strand
GGCGGTGCGCTGGGTACGTTGGTGCCGAGGCTCGCTGCACGGTGTGCGCGGTGTAGTGGCTGGTGTCGGCCTTGCTGTCGCTTACTCCTTGTGTCACGTGCGCGGCGGCCGCTCGGACGCGAGCCGGGCCGCGAACGGCGGATGCTCGGTCTCGCTTCGCTCGAAACCGGGTGTGGCGGTGCGCTGGGTACGTTGGTGCCGAGGCTCGCTGCACGGTGTGCGCGGTGTAGTGGCTGGTGTCGGCCTTGCTGTCGCTTACTCCTTGTGTCGCGTGCGCGGCGGCCGCTCGGACGCGAGCCGGGCCGCGAGCGGAACAGACTCGGTCGCGCTTCGCTCGTAAGACGTGGTTGCGGTGCGCTGGGTGCGACGGTTGCCGAGCTCGGCATAGGGCGCGCGTTGGTCGGTGGTCGCTCTGCGTGGGCGGTGGACGTGGGAATGTGGGCGGGCGCGAATGGCGCTTGGTTCATTTCGCTCGAACGCCGAGGGTTCGGCTTGTGTGGGTTGCGCTGGTGCCCGTGTCGGGGCAACGTTCGGCTGTCGAGTCACGGGGCCGGGCCCGAGGGATGGGTAATCTCGCGGCATGCATCTGCATCGGACCTTCCACAATCCTCCGGCTCTGCCGCATGAGGTGGTGATCGCGGTATTGGAGCGGGCGCTCGGAGACCGGGCGTACGAGGGCGAGGCGGCGGATGCTCTGGTGGGCAGCGCCTTGAACGACGACGATCGGGAGTTCGTCGAGCACTGGTGCGTGCAGGTCGGAACGCGAGCTGTTTCCGGAAGCCCTCTGCTCGGGCTGGCCGGGCTGTGCCTGGGACATACCGCTCGGCGGTTCGGGCGGCTCAGCGATGAGTCCGTCGCGTTGGCGCGCTCCTTGGCGGCACGTGCCGAGGCGGATCCGTCGGACGTGGACGGGCGGGCACTCGACGGGCTCGATGACGTCCGGAGTTTTCTGCACCTCTGGTGAAGCAGGCCCCCGCAGTGTGGGTCGGGGGAGGTCTTGGGGGCTCGCTTTACCGCCGGCGGGAGCCGGAGGGCGGCCGTGTCGGCGACGAAATCGGTCGCGGATGGTCGCTCCGGCGCAGGGCAGGGGCGGCACTCTCCTCGCGGCGGCGCGGGCGCTGGAGAAACGGGATGCGCGCTTCACTAGACTCGGTTGGCCGCTCGAAACGTGTCGCCTGCGCTCAGGAGTTGTCGATGTCCACCCACCGCCCCCCGTTGGCGGGACTGGCCGCCGCGGCCGGTGCCGATGCCTCGCTGCGGACCGTCGCGGAGCTGATCGGCACCTCGTCGGTCGAGTTGGTCGCGCCGTCGGCGGTGCGGCCGTTCGTCGCGTCCCGTATGGCCGCCGAGCGGCCGTTGGTGGTGGTCACGGCCACGGGGCGGGAGGCAGACGACCTGACCGTCGAGCTGGTGGAGATGCTCGGCCCCGCGGTCGCGCAGTTCCCGTCCTGGGAGACGCTGCCGCACGAGCGGCTCTCGCCGGGCGCGGACACGGTGGGACGCAGGCTCGAAGTGCTGCGCCGGATCGCGCACCCCGACGACCCGCATTTCCCCGCGCCGCTGCGCGTGGTGGTGACCACGGTGCGGTCGCTGATGCAGCCGATGGCGGGCGGGCTCGGCGATATCGAGCCGGTCGTGCTGCGCGTCGGCGCCGAGCTGGACTTCGACGAACTGCTCACGCGACTGGTCGAATTCGCCTACACCCGCGTCGACATGGTGGGCAAACGCGGCGAGTTCGCGGTGCGCGGCGGCATCCTGGACGTCTTCCCGCCCACCGCCGACCATCCGGTGCGCGTGGAGTTCTGGGGCGACGAGATCACCGAGCTGCGACCGTTCTCCGTCGCCGACCAGCGCTCGCTGCCCGACGTCGCGGTGGACGTCGTGGTCGCCACGCCGTGCCGGGAACTGCTGCTCACCCCCGAGGTGCGCGAGCGCGCCGCCGAGGTCGCCGTCGCCAACGCGGCCGACGCGGCGCTGGTGGAGATGCTGGAGAAGCTGGCGCAGGGCATCCCGGTCGAGGGCATGGAAGCGCTGCTGCCTGTGCTGCAACCCGGACAGTTGTGCCTGCTCACCGAGGTGCTGCCGGAGGGAACCCACATACTGCTGTGCGATCCGGAAAAGATCCGGACCCGCGCGGCCGACCTGGTGCGCACCGGCGAAGAATTCCTGGAGGCCTCCTGGACCGCGGCCTCGTTCGGCGGCGCCGCGCCGCTCGGCGGGCATGGGCTCGACCTGGCCGCCTCGGCTTACCGCCCGCTGCCCGAGGTGCACGCCGACGCCGACCGGCAAAGTCTGCCTTGGTGGACGCTGAGCCCGCTCGCTTCAGGGGATGCGTCGGAGGTCGTGCTGCCCGTCCTGCCCGGCCCGGCCGCGCGCGGGTCCGACGAACTGGTGGCGACCATGTTCGCCTCGTTGCGCGCCCACGTGCTCACCGGCGGCAAGGCGGTGGTGGTCGTCGCCGGTCACGGCACCGCGCAGCGCATCATGGAACGGCTGGCGGAGGCGGAAGTGCCCGCCGCCGCGCTGGACGCCGGCGCGGAACCGAACGAGGGCGTGGTGGGCGTGCTGTGCGGTTCGCTGCACGACGGCCTGGTCTTCGAGGGCGCGGGTCTGGTGGTTGTCGCCGAATCCGACCTCACCGGCAACCGCGTCACCGCGCCCACCGAGGGCAAGCGGATGCCCGCGAAACGCCGCAACCAGGTCGATCCGCTGGCGTTGAGCGCAGGTGACATGGTGGTGCACGACCAGCACGGCATCGGCAAGTTCGTGGAGATGATCGAGCGCACCGTCGGCGGCGCGCGCCGCGAGTACCTGGTGATCGAGTACGCGCCGAGTAAACGCGGCCAGCCCGGCGACCGGCTGTTCGTGCCGATGGAGTCGCTGGACCAGCTGTCCCGCTACGTCGGCGGCGAGATGCCCAGCCTGTCCAAGCTCGGCGGCTCGGACTGGGCCAACACCAAACGCAAGGCGCGCAAGGCCGTTCGCGAGATCGCGGGCGAGCTCGTGCAGCTGTACGCCGCACGCCAGGCGGCGCCCGGCCACGCCTTCGGGCCGGACACGCCGTGGCAGAAGGAGATGGAGGACGCGTTCGCGTTCACCGAGACCGTCGATCAGATGACCGCCATCGCCGAGGTGAAGGCGGACATGGAGAAGCCGGTCCCGATGGACCGCGTGGTCTGCGGCGACGTCGGCTACGGCAAGACCGAGATCGCGGTGCGCGCGGCTTTCAAGGCGGTGCAGGACGGCAAGCAGGTCGTCGTGCTGGTGCCGACCACGCTGCTCGCCCAGCAGCACTTGCAGACCTTCACCGAGCGCGTCGCGGGTTTCCCGATCACCGTGAAGGGCCTGTCCCGCTTCACCGACCCGGCCGAGGCCCGCGCGGTGCTGGAAGGCATGGCCGACGGCAGCGTCGACATCGTGGTCGGCACGCACCGGCTGTTGCAGACCGGCGTGCGCTGGAAGGACCTCGGTCTCGTCGTGGTCGACGAGGAACAGCGGTTCGGCGTCGAACACAAGGAGCACATCAAGGCGCTGCGCACGCACGTCGACGTGCTCACCATGTCGGCCACCCCGATCCCGCGCACCCTGGAGATGAGCCTGGCCGGAATCCGCGAGATGTCGACCATCCTCACCCCGCCGGAGGAGCGTCATCCCGTGCTCACCTACGTGGGCGCCTACAACGACAAGCAGGTCACCGCCGCGATCCGGCGCGAACTGCTGCGCGACGGCCAGGTGTTCTACGTGCACAACCGGGTGTCGTCGATCGACAAGGCCGCCAAGCGGATTCGCGATCTGGTGCCCGAGGCACGCGTGGTGGTCGCGCACGGCCAGATGAACGAGGACGCGTTGGAGTCCACCGTGCAGGGCTTCTGGCAGCGCGAATACGACGTGCTGGTGTGCACCACGATCATCGAGACCGGCCTGGACATCTCCAACGCCAACACCCTGATCGTGGAACGCGCCGACGCGCTGGGCCTTTCGCAGTTGCATCAGCTGCGCGGCCGGGTCGGGCGCAGCCGGGAACGCGGCTACGCGTATTTCCTGTATCCGCCGGAGAAGCCGCTCACCGAGACCGCCTACGACCGGCTGGCCACCATCTCGCAGAACTCCGATCTCGGCGCGGGCATGGCGGTCGCGATGAAGGACCTGGAGATCCGCGGCGCGGGCAACGTGCTCGGCGCCGAACAGTCCGGTCACGTCGCCGGCGTCGGTTTCGACCTCTACGTGCGGTTGGTCGGGGAGGCCGTCGAGGCGTATCGCGCCGCGGCGGACGGCAAGCCGATCACCACCGAAGAGGTCAAGGAGGTGCGCATCGACCTGCCCGTCGACGCGCATATCCCGCCCGACTACATCGCCAGCGACCGACTGCGCTTGGAGGCATACCGCAAACTCGCCGCCGCGCAGGATGATTCGGCACTGGCGCAGGTCGTGGAGGAACTCGTCGACCGGTACGGCCCGTTGCCGGTGGAGGTGGGCCGCCTGGTGTCGGTGGCCAAGTTGCGGCTGCTCGCCCGCGAGTACGAGGTCACCGAGATCGCGGTCACCGGGACCACCTTGAAGATCTCGCCGCTGCACCTGCCCGATTCCAAGCAGTTGCGCCTCAAGCGGCTCTATCCGAGCGCGGGTTACCGGGCCGCGTCCGGGGTGGTGCAGCTTCCGCTGCCGCGCGTGCAGGACAGCGTCGGGGCGGAGCGCGTGCGCGATGTCGTGCTGCTGCAATTCGTCGCTGATCTGTTGCTGGCGCTGGACGGGAAGGCGCAGGGAGCGGTCGATCTCACCGTCGCCGCCGAGATGGCGCCGCGATGAGTTCGATCCGCGACGAGTCCGTCCTGCGGGCTGCCCGTCATCGCGCGGCGCACGACGGGGAATCGGAGCCGCGCACCGACACGGCGGTGGTCGCGGCGGGGCTGGCCGGAGCGGTCGAGGTCATGGACCGCCTCTGGCATTTCGGCGGCTGGGAGGTCACCCAGACCCACGACTCGCTGCGCCCCTACCTGCTCGAGGAGACCTACGAACTGCTCGACGCCATCCAGCACGAGGATGCCGAGACGATCAAGGAAGAACTCGGCGACCTGCTGCTGCAAGTGCTGTTCCACTCCCGGATCGCTGAGGCCGCAGGCGAATTCACCGTCGATGACGTCGCGGCCGCGCTGGTCGCCAAGCTGGTCAACCGCAGCCCGCACCTGGTGGACTCCGCGATCGATCCCGACGCCTCGGCGGCCGAGAAGATCGCCGCCCAGGAGCGTGCTTGGGAAGAGCGCAAATCCGCCGAGAAATCCCGCCGCTCCTGCCTGGACGGCATAGCCATGGCTCAACCTGCTTTGGCTCTCGCCGAGAAGGTCGTCTCCCGCAGCACCAAAGCGGGCCTCCCACCCGACCTGGTTCCCGAAGCCCTCCGCGTCGTCCATCTCGGCGGCCCGGAAAGCGCCGAAGAACGCCTCCGCAAAGCGACGCTGACCTTCGCCGCCGCCATCCGAGCGGCCGAGGATGCCGCGGAAAAGGAACGCGGCGAACGTCTTCCGCTCACCGCGGAGGATTGGCGCGCCTTCTGGGAGTAGGAACCCGCCTGCGGTCACATCCGCGCGGTCGTCCGTACCAGGGGACACTGGAAGAATGCCGTATCCCGAACTGAACGCCCGACCACAATGGCAATCAACCGGCAACGGCAAATTCCCCGTCGCCGCCCACGTAGACGGCCAATGGTGGGTCCTGCGAATCAACGGCTTCCCCGACCACCCACTATGGACCCTGTTCATCGACGGCGCCCCCCGCTTCGACATCGACGACGTCCCATCCACCTGGGACCGCCCGAGCCCCCGATCCGCCCCACCCCTCGACCCCGCCACCACCGGCCGAATCCTGAGCCCGATCCAGCACTTCAGCGCCTACGGCAGCGAAGCAGGCGCCCCCTGCAACGACCCGTTCTGCTGCGGTTGAGCGAAATAACCGAGATCAACCTCCCACGGCCTCCCACGTCCCGAGTTCAGCATCACGTGGCAGCGTCCCATCCCACGAATGCGCCTGAAACTCCCCGTCACGGAGCTTTCCTTCTTCCTCGGTGTACTTCGGATTCCTATCGCTCACATACAAAACGGCTGTACGTGAGCCGAGCTCTGTCTTCTTCAAGGCGTGCGCAACGTCGGTCGCTAACGGCCGGAGAGCCTCCGAACCAACGGAACTCGGCACGCAAAGCTGGATGGAGACAACGACCCTGTTCGGGCTTGCGTTCGACGGGTTGACCGTACCGGTGACCACCTGTGCGCCCGGTGGCAGTTGCAACCCGTCCATGATCGCCGCAAGATCCGCGTCCGGAATTCGCGCATCCGGGTAGCAGGCCGTCGCAGCAGTCGATGGGGCCCCACCCGACGACCTTTGCGATGGCTCGCCTCGGCCGGTGCAACCAAGAGTCGTCAGAATCCCAACGGCCAGACATGATGCGACGGCTGTCCGCATCGTCCGGTTTCCCACGGCCCTGATTCGTTCGCTGGTCATTCGGCCACTTTCCAGTCCTTGGGCTCGTTGAAGGTCGCAGAAACCGAATCCGGCCATCTATCTCCTGGGAATCCCCATGGGTTGGTGGCAATGTCCTTGAACTCGTTGGCGATGATCATTTGTGTCCGAACCTGACCGACGGTGGCCGTCAGCGTTTTCTCGACGAGCACAAATGCCGCATTGGTTACCGCGACCAGGTTGGGGGCACCTTGATACGCGAGTGCCACGGAACCTGTCTGCTCCAGCGCGGTGATAAGTGACGCGAGGAATCCTGTCAGTTCGTCGGCAATGGTTTTGTACAACTCCCATCCCGAGGTGGCGAGGGTAAGTAGATTATCGTGAACCTTCTTGGCCATGTCATCGGCCGTCGTCATCGCCTTCTCTTGGCTTGACTTCGACGCCGCAAATCTGTCCTTCGCGACTCCGGTCCAGTGGCCGTCCAAGCTCAACTCGGGCCGGCCTTCTTCATTTCCTGCTCCACGAATGGTGGAGGCGACCGACTGCCACTCAGCGGCATACTCGATGAAGGTGAATGGTGCTTGGATTCCTTCGTGCGCCTCCTCCATCTTTTCCAGAAGTTTCTGCAGCCATTCCTGGGCGGCATCGCGCTTAGGGGTTACAAAAGCCCACACTGCCGGTTGATACCATTTCAGATTGTCGACAGTATCGTTTATCTTATCTGGCATCTTCTTCCACTCGTCGAGTTGATGCCGGAACCTTTCGACAGCGTCGTCGAGCTTTTCTTTCGTAACCGTTTCTGTCATATCGAGAAATCCATTTCCCCGTGCTGCATCGCCTGCCGCGTATCCTCGGCTCGGTTGGCGTCCTGCTGATCGAAGCTCACTGCGGTTTTGTGAAGTGCTTCGCCGATCCGCTCAGCTTGTGCCGCGCCTTCGCGCAGTCTTTCTTGCAGGTAATTTGCTGTTAGGATGTAGTTGTTCCACGGGATCTGAAAAATTCCAGCTTGAAGCCTGGAGAACTTGAGGCTGTCTATCCGGCCCGCCGCCTGATTCAGTGCGCTCTTGACTTCCTTGGACCAAGCTCTGGAAAGTCGTTCGAGAAGTTCTGCTTCTACCGCTATATCTGTCATAGGTACTCGTCCCGAAATAGTATCTTCACGTGGCTGACAAATCTCTCGGCTAATTCGTCGTCAGAGTATCGGTCGAGCTGTGGATCGGCTGACATCGCGGGGCGCATGGCCCGAATCTGTCTACAGCAGTCCAGGATGTCGTAGGCGATCGTGAAAGAGTCCGCTGAAATCGACCAGTCGGGATCGATTGATATCCCGATTAGTCCGGAACTGTTTGCTTCGACCGTGATCGCTGGCTCATCGAACTCATTCCATCCCTGTCCATGAGCGGTGTAGGTGGCACCTCCCATAGCCTGTTCAAGGGTGTGCATACATTCGGAGTACGTCCGTGTGCGAAGAAGTGTCGGAAAGATTTCTCGTAATGACGGTATAGTCCGAGAACCCTGACCGCCGGCTTCGATTATATGGACGGACCGCTCGAAAACCGAGTACTGATATGCGGTCATGATAGATTCGCTGTACTGTGAAACGCCAAAAGCGTCTTTCCAGCCATTACTCAATTTCAAGTCGGTCGGCAACCAGTCTTCGCCCACCTGTATCTTCACAAAGCTCGACGGCTTGGTCGGCATGTAAGTAACGGATGCTCCTGTGTGCTCGATCCGGGGATCTCCATCGTAACTTCGATATTGGGCCATGATCCTCCTTTGAATATGCGTTCGAGATGGTACGGTGGTCCCGGAACGCGGCCGTAGCCGTGGCCATGCATTTCTGGGAAAATGAGGATCGGCGCGAGTGGTAGTCCAGGATGTCCCCCGAAGGCCGGCGCGCCCGGCCGAACGTCGATACAGAAGGTCGCTGCGTCCGGTCGACTTCGACAGCCGATTGGATGCGAGTACGAGAATCCGGCTGCTCCCCCTATTTGCACGCGGAGAGACATTACCGCCCTATTGGCGGAAGCGGCAAGCAGTCGGGCTGGCTGCCTGCGTCGGACCTGGTTTCTGGGTGTGTCGGCACGGCACGCTGGCGAAAAGTGCTTGTTAAGCGGCGTCGGCCAGCGGTGAGGTCGGAGATGGTGTCGTCGTACGGTAAGGCGACGGCGAATTGTTCCCCTACGGTCCCGATACGCAGCCGCTGGGGAGGGCGGCGGTTCCTCCTCCTGGCTCGGCTCACTGCCATGGACCAGCTCGGCCGGTCGATGGACGAGAGCGCCGTGGAGCTTCCGCGCAGCAACACTTCTCCCAGGATGCGCGGGAAGAACTTGCAGACGCGGTGTCGAGCCCACGACTCAAAGGGGTCCACCGGCTCGGCGCTGATCTTATTTCCGGCCGGATGGGACGCGCTTACCGCTGGAGTTATCGCGAGCAAGGTTTCTCAGTCGTAGGCGCGAGAGCGGCGATCTGCCGCGCGATAGCCGAGAGTTGTAGGCACTCGACGTTACGCGCGGGTCCTCCGGTTCTCGGTGCCGATAGGTCACCGGCCGGAAGACCCGTGCGGCGAAACAGGATCGAACCCTTAGACGTTGACGCCGTAGTCCCTGGCGATGCCCGCGAGGCCGGAGGCGTAGCCCTGGCCGATGGCGCGGAACTTCCACTCGTTGTTGTGGCGGTAGAGCTCGCCGAAGATCATGGCCGTTTCGGTGGAGGCGTCTTCGGTGAGATCGTAGCGGGCCAGTTCTACGCCGGTGGCGGCGTCGACGACGCGGATGAAGGCGTTGCGGATCTGGCCGAACGACTGGCCGCGGGCGTCGGCGTCGTGGATGGACACCGGGAAGAAGATGTTGGTGATGCTCGGGGGAGCGGCGGTGAGGTCGACGTTGATCACCTCGTCGTCTCCTTCGCCCGCGCCGGTGAGGTTGTCGCCGGTGTGCTCGATGGAGCCGTCGGGCGAGCGCAGGTTGTTGTAGAAGACGAAATGCTGATCGGACAGCACCTTCAGGTTCGGTCCGCAGGCGAGCGCGCTGGCGTCGAGGTCGTAGTCGGCGCCGGTGGTGGTGCGCACGTCCCAGCCGAGCCCCACCGACACCTTGGTGAGATTAGCGGCCTGCTTCGACAGCGAGACGTTGCCGCCTTTGGCCAGAGTGACGCTCATGATCCCCTTCCGCGCGGCACGGCCGGTGCCGCCTCTTCTCTGCTCCCGGGAACGCCGGGCCGATTCAGTTCTGGTGGTCTGCCCAGGAACGCAGGGTGTCGACCCGGCCGCGCAGCGCGCGCAGTTCGCTCTCGTCGTCCAGCACGGTGCGCTGGATGCCTTGCACGACCGCGAAAGCCGACTGGCGGTGATCATCGATGACGTCGACGTCGATGCGGACGGCGACGTAGTCGTCGGCGTCGGGCATCCGCTCGGCGACCACGTGCGCGGTGCCCCTGGCGCACATCGCCACGTTGCCGCCGCCGAGGATCAGCAGCGCCACCTCGGGCTGCTCGCGCAGCCGCGCCAGCGAGCCGCGGTCGTGCTTCAGGCTGATCAAGATGCGCCGGTCACCGGCCCGCACGGGCCAGGACACCGGAATCGCGTGCGGCGCAGGGTCGGTGGTCACCAGCACGCCGATCGTCTCCAGCGGCCATTCCGGCAGTACGTCCAGCTCGGGATGATCTGTCGAGTTGTGCTGACGTTGGGCGGGGCTCGCTCCGGCTGCCATCTT
Source organism: Nocardia sp. NPDC019323 (assembly GCF_044389845.1). NCBI lineage: Bacteria > Bacillati > Actinomycetota > Actinomycetes > Mycobacteriales > Nocardiaceae > Nocardia > Nocardia sp. NPDC019323. The sequence continues at coordinate 191,627 of NZ_JBIRYN010000010.1, read as the reverse complement.
CGTCACCTCATGGATCGTCGAGCGCGGCGGGCTGTACCGCGCTTGATAGCAGTCTAAGACGCTGTGCCCCTTGTGCGCTGGCGCTGGGCGCTTTGTCCGGACCGCTTTCCGGTGCCCGTGGGGCCGTGCCCGGATCCGGTCAGGCCGCGACCAGGGCGGGAATGTCCAGCGCCGCCGCCCATTTTCGGGCCATGTCCCGGACGCGGACCTCCGTCGACGCGTCGTGTCGCGCGTGCTCGCCCACCTGGACGGCGCCGCGTGCGGTCAGCTTCTCGGCGATGATCTCGCCGCCACGGTTGAATGTGTCGCCGTACACGATGTCGCCGAGCCCGAAGACGGCGAAGCGCAGGCCGCTGAGATCCGGGGTGTCGCGGTCGAGCGCGTCGGCGAAGGGTTCGGCGCCGGTCGGCAGCTCGCCGTCGCCGTAGGTCGAGCACACGACGACGTGGAAGTCGCGGACGTCCAGATCCGCGATGTCGAAGTCCGTCATGTCGTGCACCGAGACGTCGTGCGCCTCGCGCAGTTGCTCGGCGATGCTGTCGGCCGCGGACTCCGCGGTGCCCATCTCGGTTCCGAACAGAATGACGACGCGCACCGGCACAACCCTTCCTCTTGTATTGGTGAGGCTATCCTAACCGCATTGCGGAGTGTGTGCTACGCCCGGGTAGGAGCCACAGCTGCACTGATTGACGGAATGTCGAACGCGTTGCATCATTCGTAGAGGTGCCCGGAGTTTCCTGGGCAGACCAATTCAGCCGGCCGATGACCGTCCGGCGTGCGACTGCCGCCCGTGCCCTTCGATCGTTCCCGCACGAGTGCAGCGCTTCCATTGACGACGCCATGCGCGTCCGGCCGTGAGTGAGGTGAAACGAAATGGTCTACCAGTCGTCTGCATACCGGGTGATCAATTCGTACCCGCGCTTCGGCAGCCTCCCCCACTTCTGAATGTCACCGCGCCAGGCGCGCGGTCCGCGCACGTCGATGCCACGGCATCGACGGATCGCCGCTCGGCGCGGTGCCCCGGACGGAACGACAGACCGGCGGTTCGACGGAAGTGAGGCAGTCATGATGGACAGGGGAGCAGTGAATTCGGGGGCGGTGGAGATGGTCACGCGGCCCATGGCGAGCAATCTCGCCGTGTCCGCCGCGATGATCGAGGATCTGGCCTATCTGCGCGCGGAGCTGGCCGCGGCGGAGGTGCCGTTCCTGCTCGTGCGCGACAGCGGGCACCGGCTGGTGCTCGCGGCCGACGCGGCGCACCGCCTGATGGTGCGCCGGGTGACCGCCACGGCCGTGTCGGCGGGATTCTCCTGTGCCGAGGTGCAGCAGAACGTCTTCCGGCTCGGGCGCGACCACGATCCGGCCCATCACGTCGAGCTGGAACTGTGGGAGTACCACGGCGACACGGTGACCTGTCCGCGCCCGAACGCGCTGACCCGCACCGTTTTCGACCTCGCCGACGTCCAGCGCACCCAGGTGCGGCTCTTCGACCGGACCTGGCCCACCCTGGCCGACATGTTCGCGCCACAGACCGGTGACGTCGGCTTCGACATCGACCTGGTGTTCTCCTGGGTGGACGGCTCCGATCCGGAATTCCGCGCCCGCCGCGCCGGGATGCTCGCCCAGGTCGTGGTCGGCGAGGGCGACGACGCGGACGCCAGGATCCGCCAGATCGACGAACTGAAGTACGCCCTGCGGTCGGTGCACAAGAACGCGCCGTGGATCCGCAGGATCTTCATCGCGACCGACTCCACGCCCCCGGAGTGGCTGACCGCGCACCCGAAGGTGACCGTGGTGCGGGCGGTGGACCACTTCCGCGACGTCAGCGGCTTGCCGGTGTTCAACTCGCACGCGGTGGAGTGCCAGTTGCAGCACATCGATGGGCTCAGCGAGCACTTCCTGTACTCCAACGACGACATGTTCTTCGCGCGTCCGGTGCGCCCGTCGATGTTCTTCACGCCGGGCGGGGTGAGCCGCTTCATCGAAGCGGACACGAGGATCGGGCCCGGTCGCAACAACGAGCGGCGCAGCGGTTTCGAGAACGCCGCGCGGGTGAACCGGGCGCTGCTGGCGGAGCGCTTCGGTTACGTCATCACGCGGCACCTGGAGCACACGCCGGTGCCGTTGCGGCGCAGCGTGCTGATGGAGATGGAAGAGGAGTTCGCCGCGGATTTCGCGCGCACGAGCGCGAGCCGGTTCCGCGCGGCCACCGACATCTCGGTCACCAATTCGCTGTATCACTACTACGCGCTGTTCACCGGGCGCGCGGTGCCGCAGGAGGCGGCGAAGGTGCGGTACGTCGACACCACGAGCTACGGCGGGCTGGCCCTGCTCGACGGGTTGGCGCGTCATCGCGACGTCGACTTCTTCTGCCTCAACGACGGCAGTTTCCCCGAGGTCGCCGAATCCGAACGGGTGCGGATCGTGTCGGAGTTCCTCGCCAGGTACTACCCGGAACCGGGACCGTGGGAACGGCTCAGCACACCGCCTCGTCATCCGCTTCCGGAGTCGACGCAGGGCGCCGCATGACGTGCGGAATGCGCGCGGCCGGCGGGATCACGATGCCTTCCTCCGTCAGCCGCTGCCGCGCCTGCTCCGGCGTGGCGGGCGCGCCGACCGTGCGACCGCGCTCGATGGGCACCACCGAGTGCACCACGGTGTCCGGATAGATGTGCACGTAGTTGAAGGCCTGCGCGCCGTCCCGGCCGCGCAGGCCGCCCTGCGCCACGCCGAGATCCTGGCTGTAGCAGGTGGCCGACGCCACCGAGACGGGGATGCCCGCGAACGTGGCGTTGGTGGAGAAGTGCAGGTGCCCGGCGAGGATGGCACGCACGTCGGTGCCGTCCAGCACGTCGGCCAGGCGGCGCTGATCCCGCAGTTCCACGGTGACGGCCAGGTCGACCACGCAGGGCACCGGCGGATGGTGCATGGCCAGGATGGTGCCGAATGGCGCGGGTTCGGCCAGGACCGAGCGCAGCCATTCCAGCTGGCCGTCGGAGATCTCCCCGTAGTGGTGCCCCGGCACCGAGGTGTCCAAGGCGACGATGCGCAGCCCGTCGATCAGGTGCACCCGGTCCAGCGGGGAAGTCGTGGGGTACTCGCCGAGCAGGCGGGCGCGCAGAGCGGCGCGGTCGTCGTGGTTGCCGGTCACCCAGACGAGGGAGGTCTGCAAACTTCTAGCGAACGGCTCGACGATCGACTTCAGCTTGGCGTACGCGGCGGGCTCGCCTCGGTCGGTGAGATCGCCGGTGAACACCACCGCGGTCGGGCGGATACGGCTCGCCGCCGCCTGTTCGAGTAGCTGCCGTAATCGCAGGTCGGGGTCGACATCGCCGTACAAGGGGTCGTCGCCCGCGATGAGATGTGTGTCGCTGAAGTGGAACAACACGTGATCCGGACGCGGATACTCCGCGACTCTGGTGATGGACACCGGACCGAATCCCTCCCGGCGGGTTGCCCGCCATTGGCTTGACTCCGTCGCCACGATAGCGCCGGTTACGGACAGGTTTCCCGGCATTCGGTGAAGACTCGCCGTCGGGAGGGTTAGGTTTCGGTGTCGAACGCTGGGCGAACGCGGCAGATGTGGGATTGGTCACTGGCCGATGGCATCTGCGGCGCGCAGGGCGTCCACGACCATCGCGACGTTCACGGTGAAGGGTTCGTTGTGGATCGTCTCGCCCGGAGCGGTCGCGCGGCGCGCGATGGCCCGCAGCGTCTCGTCGTCGGCGTCGGGCAGTCCGAGGGCGGCCAGCGTGGTCGGCAAGCCGACCTCGGCGCAGAAACCGAGCACCGTGCCGATCTCGGACGCGGGCGCACCCTCCAGCACCAATTGCGTGAGGGTGCCGAAGGCGACCTTCTCGCCGTGCAGGAACGGGCGCGTTCCCGCGGCGGCGGTGAGGCCGTTGTGCACGGCATGGGCCGCGGCCAGTCCCGACGATTCGAAGCCGAGCCCGGACAGCAACGTGTTGGCCTCGACGACGCGCTCCAGCGCCGGTGTGACGCTGTGCGTGCGGACCGCGGCCAGCGCTTGCGCCCCGTCGGCGAGCAAGGTGCGGTAGCAGAGCTCGGCCAACGCGGTGGCGCTGCGCGTCGAAGCGCCGCCGCGCATGTTGCGTACCTGGGCGGCACTGCACGTGCGCGCCTCGAACCAGGTCGCCAGCGCGTCGCCCATGCCCGCCGCGAGCAGCCGGGGCGGGGCCTGCGCGACGACCGAGGTGTCCACCAGCACCAGTGCCGGATTGCGCCGCACCAGCTGATAAGCCTCGAACTCGCCCGAGTCGGTGTAGATCACCGACAGCGCGCTGCACGGCGCGTCGCTGGAGGCGGTGCTGGGGCAGCTGATCATCGGCAGATCCAGGTCGTCGGCGACCGCGCGCGCCGCGTCGAGCACCTTGCCGCCGCCCGCGCCGAGGACGACCGTGCTGCCGGATTCCTCGACGGCGTGGGCGATGCGGGCGATCTCCGCCCGGCTGCATTCACCGCCGGACAGATGGATCGAATAGGCGATCTTCGCGTCCGTCAGCGAGCGTTCCCAGGTGGCCGCGAGCAGCCGGAAGGCGCTGGAACCGGCCACGATGAGCACCGGCCCGCCGATCCCGAGGCGGGTCATCTCCGCGCCGAGCGCGGCGGTCGCGTCCCGGCCCTGCACGTAGTGCCCCGGTGAGGAGAACACGCTGAGCATCCGGCACCTCCCGCTCCCGGCCGCAACCGTCATGAGCCCGGCCGACGACGACGTTTCAACGCTACGCGACGCTTCCGTCGCCACGGCCGTGGTCGACGGAACTCGCCGCGCGCTCCACGGCGCGTCGCTTCGTGCTGCGGTGCCGGTGCGGGTTCGGCCCTCCGGCGCTTCCGGCGGGCCCGGAGCGCGTGGTCCGCGCCGCGCTCGGAACGTCTTCCCCAGCCGCGACGATCCCGCGAGCGCGAGGACCTGCTCAGCTCTGGGTCGTCAATGTTTCCGGCAGCAGGTGCGGCCGTTCGCGTTCCTTCTCGTCGAGCAGGGCGAAGTAGCGGCGCAGCATCAGAACGGCCGTGGTGGCCAGGCCCGCGGTGAGTCCCCACCAGACGCCGGCGGCGCCGAGGCCGGCCGGGTAGGCCAGGAGCAGGGCGACGGGCAGGCCGACGCCCCAGTAGCCGATCAGCGAGAGCCGGAAGCCCGCGTTGGTCGCCTTCAGGCCGCGCAGCAGGCCGGTGCCGATGTTCTGAGCGGCGTCGAAGAACTGCAGCACGATGCCGATCAGCAGCAAGGTGTGCGCCACGCGGATGGTGTCGGTGTCCGAGGAGTCCAGGAAGGGGCGCAGCACCAGGTCGGGAGCCACCACGTACACCGCGCCCGTCAGCGCGGCGATCACCGCGGCGTGCCGCAGCGCCAGCCAGGCCAGCGCGCGGGCGTGCGCGTGCTCGTCGCGCGCGACCGCGTGGCTGACCAGGATCGACGCGCCGTGCGAGAGGCCGATCGCCACCTGGAACACGATGTAGATGATCTGGTAGACGACGTTGTGCGCGGCCAGCGCCGCCGGGCCGATGCTGCCCATGACCAGCGCGAGCACCGAGAACATCCCGGCCTCCGAGCCGTAGGTGAGCGCGATCGGCGTGCCGAGTCGCAACTCGGCGCGCACGGTGGACAGGCGCACCGGCAGCGGCGTCATGGGCAGCGTTCGCCCGAGTTCGTCGTCGCGCCACACCATCGCCCAGAACACGCCGAAGGTGATCAGGAAGACCAGCGAGGTCGAGACCCCGATACCGGTGAGCCCGAGTTCGGGCAGTCCGCCCTTGCCGTGGATGAAGCCGAGGGCGAGCGCCAGATTCAGCACCACCGAGCCGAGGGTCACCAGCAACAGCGCCTGCGGGCGTTGCATGCCGACCGTGTACTGGCGCAGCACCTGGAACCACAGGCACGGCAGCAGCCCCGGCGCGAGCGCCACCATCAGCGGACGGGCGTCGGCGAGCACTCCCGGGTCCTGCCCGAGCCAGGGCAGCACCCAGCCGAGCCCGATCAGCACCGCGCCGCCGAGCACACCGGCGACCGTGGCGATCGCGAAGCTGGAGCGCAGCAGATCGCGGATCTCCGGGTCCGGCGACTCACCGCGCTTGCCCGCCGCGCTCACCGCGGTGGCGATCTGGTTGCCGCTGGCGGTGATCAGTCCGACGCACATGGTGCGGATCTGGTTGAACAGCACGATCGCCAGGCCGCCCGCGGCCACCTGCCGCACGCCGAGGGTGCCCATCAGCGCGATGTTGGTGGTGGACACCGCGATCTGGGCGAGCTGGGTCAGCGCGATCGGCGTCGCGAGCGCGGTGAGCCGCCCGCCGTCGCCGCGGAAACTCGTCACGATCACCGGTTCTCCTTCGCAGAGGGCGGGAGAGTTGTCCCGCGCGGGGGCAGCGTCACACCGTACGGCCGACCGGACTTCACCGCGCTTCCACCAACGTGGTCCTGGCGGCGGGCGTGTAGCGCCGCAGCAGCAGCGCCACCTCGCGTTCGGTGCCTGCGTCCAGCAGGTCGCGCTCGTTCATCCACTCGTCGTCGAACACCGTGTCCAAGTACTTCTCCCCGCCGTCGCACACGATGGTGACCACGGTGGAGCCCGGTGGGAACTCCTCGAGCCGGGTGAGCGCGGCGTACACCGAACCGCCCGCAGACCCGCCGATCATCAGGCCCAGTTCGGCCGCCACCGCGCGGGCGGTCGCGAAGGCCGCCACGTCGGTGACCTTCACGCCCTCGTCCAGCAGCGAATAGTCGACGGCGGTGCCGATGGTGGCGCCGGGCGGGGTGCCGGTGCCCGACTGCCAGTACGGCCCGCCCGGCCCGCCGAAGGCGATCGAGCCGACCGGTTCGACCCCGATGACGTACGGCGTGCAGCCGAGCTGGCGCAGGCGGGTGGCGGTGCCGAACAGCGAGCCTCCGGTGCCCACGGCGGACAGCAGGATGTCGACGCGCTCGACGTCTTCGAGCAATTCCTCGGCCACCGGGTAGTAGCCCACCGCGTTGGCGTCGTTGTTGTGCTGCTCGGTGAAGTAGGCGTCGTCCCGCTCGGCCGCCATCGCCTCGGCGAGGTCCTCCCGTGCCGAGGTGGCCAGGTTGTCGTCGCCCTCGTCGGCGACGAACACCAGTTCCGCACCCATTGCCCGCATCGCGCGCAGTTTGTCCTTACATGCGTGATGGTCGACCACTGCGGTGAAGCGATACCCACGTTCCGCCGCGACTACCGCCAAGCCCAGCCCGGTGTTCCCGGACGTGGACTCGATGATATGTCCGCCACTGCGCAGCAAACCGCGACGCTCGGCGTCGAGCACCATCTCGCGCGCCATCCTGATCTTGGCCGCGCCGGTCGGGTTGAACTGCTCCAGTTTCAGTAGCAGGCGAGTGCCCGTCGCGGTGGCCGCGAGCTCGAACAGCGGCGTGCGGCCGATCAGATCCGTCACGCGCGTGACGAGCGGCATTGATGTCTCCTGGTTCTGTCGGGTGGTCGGGTCAGTTGCCGTCGCGGGTCCAGCGGAAACGCTCGCCGGGTGCGTCGTGCAGGACGACTTTCGGTGGGATGGGCAGTTCATGGAAGGCGGACTCGTTCGAATCCATCTGGTAGCCGGCGGTATTGGGATAGATCAGCAGATCGCCGACCTCGGCGGGGCGGGGCAGCGGCACCCGCCGCCAGCTCAGCATGTCGGAATCCAGACAGGTGGCCGCGCCGACGCTGGTCGGTGTCACGGCGCCGGGGCGCGCGGGCCACAGGACCGGATCGGGCAGGTACTCGCTGTCGAACCATTGCTCCGAGAGACTGAGGCTGGTGCCGTCGACGGTGAGCAAGCGGTAGGGCTCGCCGTGCGCGTGCCTGACCTTGCTGCCCTGGACGCGGAAGACGGTGCAGCCCGCGTGCGCGAGCAGCGCGCGTCCCGGCTCGATGGCCAGCCGCACGGCGTTGTCGCGCAGCCGCCCGGCGAGATCGGCGTGGTCGAGGATCTGGGCGAGCATGGCCGCGCCGGGCACCGGAAAGTGGTACGGATAGTACGAATCGAAGGACTTCCCGGAGTGGAACCACTGCCTGTCCACTCGCGCGGTGAACTCCATCGCGGCCTCCGCCGGGACGTAGTCGACACCGAAGCCGCCGCCGATCGACACGGTGGTGGCCGGATGGCCCAGGGTGCGCGCGTGCAGGCAGCGGGCGATCAGCTCGCCCGCCAGTTCCGCGCGTGCCACCGCGTCGTAGCCGGACAGGTGGAAACTGAAGCCTTCCAGTCGAATCGACTCGTGTGCGCCGCACAGCGCGACGGCGGCATCGATTTCGCCGGAGGTCATGCCGAACCGGCTGGCCGATGCCGCGGGCAGCACGCGGATCAGCACGCGGGCGGGCTCGTCGGGGGACGCCAGCCCGGCGAGCCGTTCGAGTTCCCCGAGATCGTCCACGGCGATCAGCGCGCCGTGCCGGGCGGCCAGCCACAGCAATTCGTCGGCCTTGGCCGGGCCGGTCACCATGAGTTCGTCACCGCGCACGCCCTGTGCCAGCGCGGCGGTCAATTCACCGACGCTGGCGACGTCGACGCCGGCGCCGTGTTCCGCGCACGCCCGCGCGACGCACGCGGCCTTGTTCGCCTTCTTGCCGTAGTAGATGGCGCCGTGCACCCCGGCGTGCGCGAACGCGGCGCGAAACGCCCGGATGTTCTGCCCGACCCGCGCCGGATACATCACGTGGAACGGGCCGCCCAGCGCGAAAGCCAGGTCGCCGAGCAGATCCGGATCGGCGAGCAGGCGGCGCTCCCACGGATCGAGATGCGCTGGCATCGGCGCGGCGCTGATCGAATCGCGCTCCGCCGCCTCGTTCCCCGGCTCCACGGTGACACTCACGTGTTCTAGTCCCACAGCGGCACCTCCGTGCCACGGCCTTCCGCGATCGCCCGCTCCGCCAGCGCGTGGGCCACCGCGATGTCGGTCAGCACCAGCCCGCTGTTGTAGACGAAAATGCGCTCGTCGTCGGAGCGGCGCGCGACCGCGCGGCGATTCAGGATCTGCGGCAGCTCGGCGTCGACCGTGCGCAGCGTGCCGTCGGGTCCGGCCATGTCGGTGCCGGTCAGCGCCATCTGCTCGGCGCTGGTCGCGATCACGCGGTCGGCGTCGATCAGCGTCGACGGCGCGAGCCCGTAGCCGACCAGCACGGCCACCGAACCCGCTGCCAGATCGTCGGATTCGAGCGCAACCTCGGTCCCCGGGCCCGCCGTCGCGAGCACGACATCGGCGGTGGCCGCCGCGGCGCGTGGATCGGTGACGGTCTCGAGCAGCGCGTGCGGATGGTGTTCGGCGAGCCCGCGGTGCACGGCCGCCAAGCCCTCGGGGTGCGTTCCGTAGACCATCAGCTTGCGCAGCTGCGGGTTCGCCGCGAGCAGGTGCGGCAGGGCGTTGCGCCCCTGGGTGCCGGTGCCGATCAGCAGCACGCTCTGCGCGCCGCGCCGGATCGTCTCGCGCACCAGCAGGGCCGACACCGCGGGCGTGCGCAGCGCGCCGACCCGCGCGCAGTCCATCATCGCGATCGGCGCGCCGGTGCTGTCGTCGTAGAGCGTGATGGTGGTGTAGTACCGCTTCGTGCTGCGATCGTGGCCGGGGTCGAACTTGTAGGAGGTCTTCATCGCCACCACGCGCCTGCGGCCGTCCCGGCCGAGCATGGCGTAGGCAACCGACCAGCCGTCCGGGTTCGCGACGCTGAGCTTGCGCGGGTTGTCCGAATCGCCTGCCGCCAGCGCCAGATACGCCTCTTCCACCGCGCGCACCACCGCGGCCGGTGTGATCGGCACGTCGGCGAGGTCGCTGCGGCTCAACACCCGCAGGGGTGTGCTTCGGTCACGCGTGCTCAAGGGGTCCTCGATCATGTCGTACTGCATCCCGCTCCTGAGTGCCGCTCTCGACCGGCGGGGTGACCGCCGCTCGGAACGGGGCTACGGTTTGTTGCCCGTAGCCATTCTCGTCGGCTTCCTCGGCGCGCCGCCGCCGTTCGGGAAGCCGGATGTTCACTCGCTTGAGCCACCGGTCGGTGCCGTCGTATCGCGCGGTGAACGGCACCCGGCCGTGCACGGCGACGTCGTTGTCCACGAGCAACAGCTCGCCGGGGGACAGGGCGGCGGTCACGCAGACGCGTTCGAGTTCGGCGGCGAGGTGTTCGTAGGCCGCGCGGAACTCCGGGTCGGCGTCGGCGAGCGGGGTGTACGCCGGGTCGTAGCGCAGGGTCTGCTGCTCGGGGCCTGCGGCGCTCCACAGCGTCGGAACCGGTGTGGCCGTGTGGAATTCGTGGCCGTCGCCGTAGGAGACGTCCGGCAGGATCGGCAGTGTGGGAGTGCTGAGCAGTTCGCGCTGGGCGGTGGACAGCTCGATCCGGCGCACCGACGACACGGTGGTGCCGACCAGATCCGGGTTGCGCAGGCAACCGAGCATCAGCAGGTTGGCCCGCCGCGGATGGAAGGCGTCCTCGGTGTGCGGGCTCAGCAGCACTTTGCTGCTGGCCCCGGACTGCTCGTGCTCGTGACCGGCCGCGGGCACGATGTTGTTGACCAATCGCCCGTCCTGCTGGCCCTGCCAGCCGAACGGCTCGCCCGCACTGCGCGCCAGCAGCAGCATCACCAGGTCGAGTTCGAACGAATGCGCGCGCCGCCGCGGATCGCCGCTCCAGCGCGCCGCCTCCCGCCAGTTCGGCGGTGTCGGGCCGAACTCGTTGTCGGCCAGTGGAAGACGGCCGACGACGGCGGCGCCCGCGGCGGTGGCGGGCGGGCGCATGGCGTGACGGACCTCGTCGGGCAGACGCGCGGCGCCGGCATCGATCCGTTCGATGAGCGCCGGGTCCGTGAGGGTCCGGGCGGCGGCGGCCGGATCGGTGAGCGCGAGATCGAGTGTGGCGGAGATCTCTCTGGCCAGAGCGCGCACCGCACGGCCTGCCTCCGGGGAGAGCTCACGTCGTTCGAGATCTTGGGGGTGAAGCGTCTTACGTTCGGAGAGAACGCTTTTCACCGGGCTTCCCTTCTTCGCATCGGTGGGAAAAGCAGGGTTCACGATTAGTATGGGAAGGTAGCCCTTCGCACGTAGTGAAGCAAGGCTTACCTAAGCGAGTCGGGGAAAAAATAGCCAAATCGTATAACTTCGGCTCGGGGGTGGTGGGCTCGGCTTGCCCGAGCCGAGGTTTGCGGGAGATGCGCCCTAGCGCTGCCGTTTTGATGCCGGTATCGGTGAGTCGCGCAACGCATTAGGCTAGCCTGTCCTGATCGAAGCGCTGTGCGCGGTACCGCCGCGGGTTCGGTCAGGAAGAGGGACAGCACAATGGTTTTGAATCGACGGGACCTGCTGCGGTCGAGTCTCGGGGTGGGGGCGGTGCTGCTGGCGGCCGCCTGTTCCGATGACGCCGACACGTCCGGACCGGCGCGGCGTGGCGGCACCCTGCGGGTCGGCGCGCTCGGCACCGTCGCGCGCATCGAACGCGACCCGCATGCCAACCTCAGCAACGACAGCGACTTCCTCGTCACCTCTCTGGTCTACGACGCCCTCACCGTGCCGGGCGGCAACCCGAATGTCCTGCCGCGCTTGGCCGCCCGGTGGGAGCCGGACGCGGACCGGCGGCGCTGGAGCTTCACCCTGGCCGAGAACGCGACCTTCCACGACGGAAGCCCGGTGACCTCCGAGGACGTGGTGTGGTCGCTGCGCAGGCTGCGCACGGTCGGCGGCGCGTCGAAGATGCCCGTGGCCGTGGAGGACATCACCGCCGACGGGCCGAATCGAGTGGTGCTGGCCGTGCCGGAACCGAATACCCAGCTGCCGCTGCTGGTCCGGTTGATGACGTTCACGGTGAAGAAGGACACCACCGACTTCACCAGGGCCATCGGCACCGGGCCGTTCCGGTTGGAGTCCTATCAGGGCGGCAACGCCAGGCTGGTGCGCAACGAGCAGTGGCACGGCGGCCCGCCGCTGCTGGACGCCATCGAGGTCACCATGTTCGAAAGCGTGACCGCGCTGGGCAACGCGGTGCTCGGCGGGCAGATCGACCTGGCCTCCAACGTCGGCGCGATCGCGGGCCGCACCGCCGAGGGACGTGGTGACCTGACGGTCGTGCGGCGCTCGAACGACACCGTGGTCGGCGTCGCCATGCGCACCTCCGACGGTCCGTTCGCCGACGTGCGGGTCCGCACCGCCGTCCGGCTGGGCGTCGACCGCAAAGCCTTGGTCAACCAGGTGCATTCCGGATACGGGACGGTGGCCAACGATGTTCTCGGCACGGCCGATCCGCTCTACGACACCTCGCTCGCCCAGCGCACCCGCGACGTCGAACGGGCGAAAGCGCTGTTGCGCGAGTCGAATTTCGACACCGGGCGCAGCTACCCGATCGTCACCAAGGCGGAGGCGCCCGGTGAAGTGGAATCGGCGAAGGTGATCGCCACCCAGCTCGCCGAGATCGGCATCCGGCTCGACGTGGTCACCCAGGAGCCGAACGCCTTCTACGACCAGACCTGGCTGAAGGCGCCGCTGTACACCATCTCGTGGGGCACCAACGATTCCACGCTCTTCTTCGCGAGCAAATTGCTGTCGAGCGGATCGAACCGCAACGAAACGAACTTCAAAGACGCGGCATTCGACGCCGCGACCGCGAAAGCCCTCGCCGCGCACACCGACGCGGAGTACCGGCAGGCCGCTCAGGAGTTGCAGCGCATCCAGTACGAGCGCGGCGGCTACCTGGTCTGGGGCATGGCCGACGGCGTCGACATCGCCGCCTCCCGGGTGCGCGACCTGCCCACGCTCGGCGGCTTCGCCCGCGTCCAGCTGGAAAAGGCCTGGCTGGCCGGGTGATGTTCTTCGCGCGATTGCTGCTGCGGCGCGTCATCCTGCTGGTGACGCTGCTGGCCTGCGTCTTCGTCGCCGTGGACCTGCTGCCGGGCGACTCCGCCCGCGCGGTCCTCGGCCGGGAGGCCACCCCGGAGCAGATCGCGGCCAAGGAACGCGAACTCGGACTGGACCGGCCGCTGTGGGTGCGGTTCTGGAACTGGATATCGGGCGTGGTCACCGGCGATTTCGGGCGCACCGCACGCGGCAGGCCGGTGAACGACCTGCTCGCCGACAAATTCCCGCCGACGCTGCTGCTCGGTGGCCTCGCCCTCGCGGTGACCGTGCTCGCGTCGCTCGCACTCGGCGCGTGGTGGGCGACGCGGCCTGGCAGCGTGGCCGCGCGCGTGCTCCAGCCGGCGACGACCACTGCGGTGGCCGTACCCGAGTTCGTGATCGCCACGGTGCTGATCCTGGTGTTCGCGCTGGCGCTGGGCTGGCTGCCCGCGGTCACCGTCACCGGCCGGTCGGGGATGCCGGCCGGTCCGGAGATGCTGGTGCTGCCGGTGCTCGCGCTGGCGCTGCCCCAGATCGGGTGGAACACCAGGGTGGTGCGCGCCGCCCTCTCCGACGCCGCGCTCGCTCCCCACGTGGAAAGCGCCGTGCTGGACGGTGTTGCGGGCCGGGCCGTGCTGGCGCGGCACGTGCTGCCGTTCGCGTTGCCGACGATCGTCGCCAGCTTCGCCACCACGGTCGGGATGCTGCTCGGCGGTGCCCTCGTGGTGGAGACCGTGTTCAACTATCCCGGTCTCGGCGCGGTCCTGGCCGGTTCGGTGGCCGATCGCGACACCTCGGTGGTCGCCGCGGTGGTGGCGTTGTCCGGAGTGTCGATCATGGTCGTGCTCGCCGTCGCCGACGGCATCCGCGCCTGGTCGTTACGGGGGCGGCGATGAAGGTCTCCGCCGCGGCCGCCCGGCCGGTGCGACGGCTCGGCCGTCTGGCCGTCGCGCCCGCCCTGCTGGTCACGCTGCTGGCGGCGCTCGGGCCGTCGCTGGCGCCGCACCCGGCGGAGGAAGCGATCGGCATCCCGTTCGGCGACCCCGGCGCCGGCGCGCCGCTGGGCACCGACCGCCTCGGCCGCGACGTGCTCAGCCAATTGCTCTACGGCGGCTGGGGATTGCTGCTGGTGGCCGCGATCATCGCGGTGCTGGTGACCGGCTCGTCGTGTGTCCTCGGCGCGGTGGCGGCGCTGCGCCCGCGGATCGGCGAGTGGATCGAACTCGGCACCGACCTGTTCATCCTGCTGCCCGCGGTGCTGGGCATCCTGCTCGTGCTGACCTCGTGGCCGGACGCGGGCCCCATGGGGCTGATCGTTCTCGCGCTGCTGTTCGGCGTCCCTTATTGCGCCAGGATCTTCACCGCCGCCGCCGCCGGGGTCGCGGCCTCCGGATACGTGGAGAGCGCGCGGGCCGCCGGTGAGTCGCTCGCGCACTTGGTGTTGCGCGAAGTGATCCCGAACCTGCGCGCGGTCTCGACGACTCAGCTCGGGTTGCGTTTCGTCGCGGCGGTCTATCTGGTGAGCACGGCGTCGTTCCTGCAACTGCCCACCACGCTCGGTGCGAGCAACTGGGCGGTCATGGTGCGCGAGAACGCCTCCGGCATGCTGCTCAACCCTTTGGCCGTGCTCGCCCCGAGCCTGGCCATCGCGATCGTCGCGGTGAGCGTGAACCTGGCGGTGTCGGCATTCGGCGGAGGGGAGCGGGAATGAACGCGAACGTCACCACGAGCGCGCGCCGGACGGCCGAAGCGGACGGAAAGGTCCGGGCCGATCTCGTCGCGGTCGACGGCTTGACCGTGCTCGGTCCGGACGGGCGCGAATTGGCCGGTCCCGCGACCTTCCGGATACCGGCGGGCACGGTCACCGCGCTCACCGGTCCGTCCGGGTCGGGCAAGACCACCGTGATGCGCGCGCTGCTCGGACAGCTGCCGTCGGCCGCGGCGCGTGCGACGGGAACGGCCTCGGTCGCCGGACATGATGTGCTCACGCTGGATCGCTGCGCGCTGCACCGGTTCCGGCGCAGGAACATCGCCTACGTCGGGCAGGACCCCGGCTCGGCGCTGAACCCGCTGCTGCGCGTGCGCGCCCTGCTGCGCGAAGTCGCGCCGGACGCGTCCGATGCCACGCTGACCGACACGCTCGCGCTGGTCGGCCTGTCGCCGGAATACCTGCGCCGCCGCCCCGGCGAGCTCTCCGGCGGCCAGCAGCGGCGCGTCGCCCTGGCCAGGGCGCTGATCCGCCGCACCGGCGTGCTGGTGCTCGACGAACCGCTCGCCGGGCTGCACGGGGCGCTGCGCACCGACATCGCCGGACAACTCGCTGCGCTCGCCCGCGAACGATCGGCGGCGATCCTGCTGTCCGGGCACGACACCGCGCTGGTGCATTCCATCGCCGATGACATCGTCGAACTCGGTGCCGTCCGCCCGGAGACCTCGCATCCGGTTCGGGTGAGTAGTCAGCCGGACCGAACCCTCGGCGCGGCAGTGCGTTCGCCGGTCGCGTCCGGCGGCACGGCGTTCGCCGATTCGGGCGAGGAACCGGGAGATTCCGAGGAGCACCGCTTCGGTATCGACCCGGCGCGGAACGGATTCGCAGGTGCGCGTGCCGTGCCGGGCCACGGTCCGGCGTCCACTGACCGGGACGAGCCCGCGGCGGCGCGAGCGCGCAGCGGGCACAAGCCTGCGGACGACCGGCCCCGGGACATCGTGCTGCGGGCCGAGGGAATCGCCGCCTCGATCGACGGACACCAGGTGCTCGCCGACATCGACCTCGCGCTCGCGGCGGGCTCGGCGCTCGCGGTGGTGGGTGCGTCGGGCGCGGGCAAGACCACCTTGGCGCGCGTGATCGCGGGGCTGCACCACTCGGCGACCGGATCGCTCGAGCTGCGTGGCGAGCCGATCGCCGTCGGCGCGAACCGGCGCATCCCGCGCGGCGCGGGCGGTATTCAACTGGTCACCCAGAATCCCCGGTCCGCGCTCAACCCGCGCCGCACCGTGGCGCAAACGCTCGGCCGCCCCCTGCGGCGGATCGGGCGCGTCGCACGCCGGGACCTTCCGCGGCGGATCGCGGAACTCCTCGCCGCCGTCGAGCTGACCGCTGATCTGGCCGCCCGCTATCCGCACGAGTTGTCCGGCGGACAGCGCCAGCGGGTCGCGCTGGCCCGCGCGCTCGCCGCCGAACCCGCCGTGCTGCTGTGCGACGAGATCACCTCGGCGCTGGACCACACCACCGCGGCGGCGATCATGGCGCTGCTGGACCGGATCCGGATCGAACGCGGCACCGCCCTGCTGGTCATCACCCACGACCTGGCGCTGGTCGCCGAATACTGTCACAAGCTGCTGGTTCTGGACCACGGGCGCATCGTCGAATCCGGGCATACCGCCACGGTTCTCGCGGCGCCCGCGCACAACGCGACCAGCCGACTGCTCGTCTGACCAGCCGCAGGCGGGTCATGCCAGCCCCCGACACGCAGTGGACTCCGTCACCGGCTCGGCCCGGGCACGCGCCGTCATCTGGATCATGGAAGGTGTGTTGCGAAAGACCGGCGTCTGCGCCGCCGTCCTGGTGTTTCTCGGGCTCGCCGGTTGCGGGGGCGACCGCACCCCGATCCCGGAGGGCATCCCGCCCGGACCGGGCACCCCGCTGCCCGTGATCGACCTGGACGCTCCCGGCCGCACGGCCGTCCAGTTGCACGGCTGGGCCGACGAGCAGGCCGACCGGCTCGGCATCCCGCCGATCGCGCTGGAGGCCTACGGCTACGCGGCGGCCGTGATGACCAGGGCTCGCCCCGACTGCGGCATCGCGTGGACGACGCTGGCGGGCATCGCGAGCGTGGAGAGCAAGCACGGCACCCACCGCGGCGCACGGGTCGGCGAGGACGGCTCGGTCCGCCCGCCGATCATCGGCGTCCCGCTGGACGGCTCACCCGGCGTCGCCCGGGTCGATGACACCGACGGCGGCGCGCTCGACGGCGACCCGGTGCACGATCGCGCCGTCGGCCCGCTCCAATTCATCCCGGAGACCTGGAAGCGCTGGGGCGTCGACGCCAACGGAGACGGCGTCGCGGACCCGCAGAACATCGACGACGCCGCGCTCACCGCCGCCAGGTACCTGTGCGCCAGCGGCGGCGACCTCACCTCCGAGCACGGCTGGCAGCGGGCGCTGCTCACCTACAACCAGTCGCACAGCTACCTGCTGACGGTGCGCGACCGGGCCGCGACCTACAGCATCGGCCGCCGCGTGTGATGTCCCGGTCCCCGGAGTGCCGGTTACCCGCCGCGCTGACGGGACGATAGGCTCGCAGCGCACGGCCCATCCCGTGAGACCTACCGTGTCAGCAGCCGAAGGAGTGTCGTTTTCGTGGCCATCATCGAACAGGTCGGAGCTCGCGAGATCCTGGATTCCCGCGGTAACCCCACCGTCGAGGTCGAGATCGCTCTCGACGACGGCACCCTGACCCGGGCGGCCGTGCCCTCCGGCGCGTCCACCGGCGAGCACGAGGCCGTCGAACTGCGTGACGGCGGCGAGCGCTACGGCGGCAAGGGCGTGCGCAAGGCGGTCGAAGGCGTGCTCGACGAGATCGCGCCCGCCGTCATCGGCCTCGACGCCGTGGAGCAGCGCACCGTCGACCAGGTGCTGCTCGACCTGGACGGCACCCAGGACAAGTCCCGCCTCGGCGCCAACGCCCTGCTCGGCGTCTCGCTGGCCGTGGCCCGCGCCGCCGCCGAGTCCTCCGGCCTGGAGCTGTTCCGCTATCTCGGCGGTCCGAACGCGCACGTGCTGCCGGTCCCGATGATGAACATCCTCAACGGCGGCGCGCACGCCGACACCGGCGTCGACGTGCAGGAATTCATGGTCGCCCCGATCGGAGCGCCCACCTTCAAGGAGTCGCTGCGCTGGGGCGCCGAGGTCTACCACGCGCTGAAGTCGGTGCTCAAGGCCAAGGGCCTGGCCACCGGTCTCGGTGACGAAGGCGGTTTCGCGCCCGACGTGGCCGGCACCAAGGCGGCGCTGGACCTGATCAGCGAGGCCATCGACAAGACCGGCCTGAAGCTGGGCAGCGACGTGGCGCTGGCACTGGACGTGGCGGCCACCGAGTTCTACACCACCGGCAGCGGCTACAAGTTCGAGGGCGTGGTGCGCTCGGCCGAGGAGATGGCGCAGTTCTACGCCGAACTGATCGGCGCCTACCCGCTGGTGTCCATCGAGGACCCGCTGTCGGAGGACGACTGGGACGGCTGGGTGAGCCTGACCGACCAGATCGGCGACAAGATCCAGCTCGTCGGCGACGACCTGTTCGTCACCAACCCGGAGCGCCTGGAAGAGGGCATCGCCAAGGGCGCCGCCAACGCGCTGCTGGTCAAGGTGAACCAGATCGGCACGCTCACCGAGACCCTGGACGCGGTGGAGCTGGCGCACCGCAACGGCTACAAGACGATGATGTCGCACCGGTCCGGCGAGACCGAGGACACCACCATCGCCGATCTCGCGGTCGCGGTGGGCAGCGGCCAGATCAAGACCGGCGCCCCCGCGCGCAGCGAGCGGGTCGCCAAGTACAACCAGCTGCTGCGCATCGAGGACGCGCTCGGCGATTCGGCGCGCTACGCGGGAGAAGTCGCTTTTCCCCGCTTCGCGTTCGAAGGCTGAGCTGCGGCACGAGCGAAGGGTCCCGGAGGAGGTAGCGTGCGTGCTCACGCGGAACGCCGGGACTGCCGCGAAGTAGAGACCGAGGCGTGAGATGACGGAGCGACGTGCGCGTGGGACCAGTCCGGCCGGACGCGGGGACCGCCGCACGTCGCGTGCCGCCGGATCGCGCCCGGCCGATGCCGCCGCCAAGCGCGGTCGCAGGCGATCGGAGTCGGCGGAGAAGCCGAAGCCGCGCAAGCACGCCTCCGGTCCGGCCGGTGACCGGCACGAGCACACGTTCCTCGGGCTCTCCACCGGCAAGGCGGTGATCCTGGCGATGGTGGTGTGCGGGCTCGCGCTCACCCTCGCCGTGCCGATGCGCACGTATTTCACCCAGCGCGCGGAGGCCGCGCAGCTGGCGCAGCAGCGCGAAGAGCTCGAGACGGATCTGGCCCGGTTGCGCGATCGTCGTGCCCAGCAGCAGGATCCGGCCTACATCCGCAGCGAGGCGCGCGACCGCCTGCGTCTGGTGATGCCCGGCGAGACGCCGTACATCGTGCAGGTGCCCGGCATCGAGGCGCCCGCGCCGCCGCCCGCTCCCACCAGAGCCAGGCAACCCGAGCCCTGGTACACCGAATTGTGGCGCAGCATCGCCGAGCCGCAGCCGACGCCGGAGGCCGCCGCGCCACTCCCGCAAGCACCGGAAGGACATAGGTGACCGCACCCACCGACCAGGATCTCGCGATCATCGCCGAGCAGCTGGGCCGCGAGCCGCGCGGCGTGCTCGCCATCGCCTACCGCACCCCGGACGGGATCCCGGCCGTTGTGAAGACCGCGCCCAGGTTGCCGGACGGCACCCCCTTCCCGACCCTCTACTACCTCACCGATCCCCGTCTCACCGCGGAGGCGAGCAGGCAGGAATCCGCCGGTGTGATGCGGGAGATGACCGAGCGGCTCGCCGTCGATCAGGAGCTGGCCGCCGCCTACCGCGCCGCGCACGAGAGCTATCTGGCCGAACGCGACGAAATCGAATCGCTGGGCACCGATTTCACCGGCGGCGGGATGCCGGAGCGGGTCAAGTGCCTGCACGTGCTGATCGCCCACGCACTGGCCAAGGGCCCGGGCGTGAATCCGCTCGGCGACGAGGCCGTGGCGCTGGCCGCCGAGCACGGCCTGCGCGGCACCGCGATCCCGGCCGACTGGCCCGCGTCCCGGCCGACTCGAGAGACTGGAGCACAGTGATGAGTGACCGGGTAGCCGCCGTCGATTGCGGCACGAACTCCATCCGCCTGCTGATCGCCGACGTGCGCGGTGACGGACGCCTGGCCGACGTGCACCGCGAGATGCGCATCGTCCGTCTCGGTCAGGGCGTCGACGCGACCGGCTCGCTGGCGCCGGAGGCGATCGAACGCACCCGCGCCGCCTTGGCCGACTACGCGGCGCTGATGCGCGAAGCGGGGGTCGGCCGGGTGCGAATGGTGGCCACGTCCGCCACCAGGGACGCCGCCAACCGGGAGGACTTCTTCGCCATGGCCCGCGCCGAACTCGGCGCCGTGGTCGAGGGCGCGGAAGCCGAGGTGATCACCGGCGACGAGGAGGCGCGCCTGTCGTTCGCCGGAGCCATCGGCGAATTGTCCAGCGCCGCAGGTCCTTTCGTCGTGGTCGATCTGGGCGGCGGCTCCACCGAGCTGGTGTTCGGGGACAGCGAGGGGGTGCGGGCCGCGTTCTCCGCCGATATCGGCTGTGTGCGGATCACCGAACGGTGCCTGGCGGGCAACCCGCCGACCGCCGAGGAGATCGCCGCCGCCCGCGCCTTCGCCACCGAGCGGTTGGCCGAAGCGTTCACGCACGTGCCGGTGGAAGGGGCGCACACCTGGGTCGGCGTGGCGGGCACGATGACCACGCTCGCCGCGGTCGCGCTCGACCTTCCCGAATACGATTCGCAGCGCGTGCATCTCACCCGATTGACTTCCGAGCAGGTGCACCAGGTCTGCGATCGGCTGATCGCCATGGATCACGATCAGCGCGCCGCGCTGGGTCCGATGCATCCCGGCCGGGTGGACGTGATCGGCGGCGGCGCGATCATCACCGAAGTGCTCGCCGAGGAGTTGTCCCGGCGGGCGGGCATTTCCGAGCTGGTCGTCAGCGAGCACGACATTCTCGACGGCATCGCGCTGTCGATCGCCTGAACCGGCCCGGTCGCTGGACGGATACCGGCCCGGTCAGTTCTGCGGGACGTGGCCGTTGAGCTTCACTTCGGCGTGCGCGTCGGCTCCAGGGCGGTCTCCGATGCCGATGCCCCTCCCTCGGCGCGCCTTGCCGACGGCGATATCGGCGAGCCGGGACAGCGATTCCATGTTGCGCGGCACCAGAAGCAGTTCCTGCAGCACGTTGGGCACCAAGGTGCCCAACCCGCGTTCGGAGTGTTCGTACATCCGGATCTGCGTTTCGCCCGGCACGGTTTCCACCAGCTCCAGCCGGATCCACGCGGCGCCGAGCGGCGAGAGCTTGGCCTCCAGCTCCAGCATGTGCGGCGGTTCGGCCGAAACGACCCGCGTGGTGTCGTTGACGGTGAACGGCCACACGCCCGCGCTGTAGTGCAGCACGGAGCCCGGGCCCGGCCACGCTTCGTCGACGTCGCGGATGTGCGTCGCGCCGACCACCCAGGCGGCGAACAGCCATCCGTCGGCCAAGACGTCGAAGACTTGTTCCGGTGTCGTCGGCACGGTGATTTCCACGTGGACCATCAGCTCAACGCTTTCTGGGTGCGGTTTGCCTGTCGATTGCGGGGTGCCCGGTGGTGGGGTGGGCAAACCACGTCTCGGGATTTGATTCGCCGTCGCGCGTGAACAGAACAAACGAATCGTCCCCGGCGTCGTCCGAGATGCGATCTTCTGAGCATGGTCGAACCGGAAACATCGCCTCGGACGCTTCGTCTACTACTAGGCGACCGAGGGCGGTGCGGGCTTGGCCGAGGACACGGCCATCGGCGCCTGCGGCGGCCTGTGCTCCGTGCTGGGCGGCTGGGTCGCCGACCGTTTGCTCAGAATGCGGCGGCCGTGGTTGCGCGGTGTTGACGGCACTGTATTTTTTCTCGGATGGTCTCGGCACATCGATGTCGGGTAGTTTGGCTCGGTTCTATGACCCAGGTCACGAGTTCGCGTACTTCGGTATCACCGAGACGGCCGTGGCGTGTGCGGGGGCTGATCGTCGCCGCCATCGCGCCATGGCTCCGCGAATTCACGGCCGGCGTGCATCCACTCGCCGTGTGGGTACAGAACACAAGCAAGCAGCAAGGATTAAGGAGAACGCGTGACCAACCCCGGGCCACGAGCCGATTCGGCGGGTGATGTCTCGTCTCGATGGGGCGGTCTGTTCCGCACCAAGTCCATCGAACAGTCGATCCGCGACACCGACGAACCCGACTCGAAACTACGCAAGGACCTGACCGCCTGGGATCTCACCATCTTCGGCGTGGCCGTCGTGGTCGGCGCGGGCATCTTCACCCTCACCGCGCGCACCGCGGGCAATGTCGCGGGTCCGTCCGTCTCGCTCGCCTTCGTGTTCGCCGCCATCGCCTGCGGGCTGACCGCGCTGTGCTACGCCGAGTTCGCCTCCACCGTGCCGGTGGCTGGCAGCGCCTACACCTACTCCTACGCCACCTTCGGCGAACTCGTCGCCTGGATCATCGGCTGGGACCTGATCCTGGAGTTCGCGCTCGCCGCCGCCGTCGTGGCGAAGGGCTGGTCGCAGTACCTCGGCGAGGTGATCGGCACCTCCCCGATCGCGCATCTCGGCCCGGTGACCTTCGACTGGGGCGCGGTGCTGCTGATCACGGTGCTCGGCGTGCTGCTCGCGACCGGCACCAAGGTGTCCTCGCGGGTGTCGGCGGTGGCCGTCGCGATCAAGCTGGGTGTGATCGCGCTGGTGCTGGTCGTCGGCCTCACCTATTTCAAGTCCTCGAACCTCACGCCCTACATCCCGCCGTCGCAGCCCGGTGAGCGGGGTGAAGGGCTGCGGCAGTCGCTGTTCTCCTTCCTGACCGGCGCCGGGGCCAGCAACTTCGGCTGGTACGGCCTGCTCGCCGCCGCCAGCCTGGTGTTCTTCGCGTTCATCGGCTTCGACGTGGTCGCCACGACGGCGGAGGAGACCCGCAATCCGCAGAAGGCGGTGCCGCGCGGCATCCTCGGCTCGCTGCTCATCGTGACGGTCCTGTACGTGGCGGTGTCGCTGGTGCTCACCGGCATGGTGCCCTACACCGAGTTGTCGGGTAACGACGCGACGCTGGCCACGGCGTTCGGCATCCACGGGGTGACCTGGGCGAAGAACATCATCTCGATCGGCGCCCTCGCCGGGCTCACCACGGTGGTCATGGTGATGTACCTCGGGCAGACCCGGGTGCTGTTCGCGATGTCTCGCGACGGGCTGATGCCGCGCAAGCTCGCGCACACCGGCAAGAACGGCACGCCGGTGCGGGTCACCGCCATCGTCGGCGTCGCGTGCGCGCTGCTGGCGGGCTTCGTGGACTTCGGCACGCTGGAGGAGATGGTCAACATCGGCACGCTGTTCGCGTTCGTGCTGGTGTCGGTGGGCGTGCTGATCCTGCGGCGCACCCGCCCTGACCTGCCGCGCGGATTCCGGGTGCCCCTCGTGCCGGTGATCCCCGTCCTTGCGGTGCTGTCGTGCCTGTGGCTGATGCTGAATCTCTCGGTGGAGACCTGGCTGCGATTCCTGGTGTGGATGCTGATCGGGTTCGTGGTCTACTTCGCCTACTCGCGGCGCAACTCCGTGCTCCGGAAGGCTTCCGCCACCTAGTCGCGCGGCCGGAGTTCGGCTGCGGATAGCCTGACGCCGTGTCGCAGCGTGAGTTGGTTGTTCTCGGGACCGCTAGTCAGGTGCCGACGAAACAGCGAAACCACAACGGGTACCTGCTCCGGTGGGACGACGAGGCGATCCTGTTCGATCCCGGTGAGGGCACGCAACGGCAGATGACCTATGCCGGAGTGACCGTCACCGGGCTCACCCGGATCGCCATCACCCATTTCCACGGCGACCACAGTCTCGGGCTGGCCGGAGTGGTGCAGCGGATCAACCTCGACCGGGTGCCGCATCCGGTGGACGTCTGCTTCCCGGCGTCCGGCGCGGCGTACTACGAGCGTCTGGTCAACGCGACGTCCTACTATCACCGCGCCGAGCTGCGCCCCCGTCCGATATTCGGACCAGGCCCCGTGGACCTGCCCGAGGCGCCGTTCACGGTGACGGCGGTCGCGCTCTCGCATCCGGTGGAGGCTTTCGGCTATCGGCTCAGCGAGCCGCCCGGCCGCCGCATCCTGCCGGACCGGCTGCGCGCCCTCGGGCTGCGCGGCCCGGTCATCTCCGAACTGCAACAGCGCGGCAGCGTCGAGTTCGAGGGGCGGACGATCACTTTGGCCGAGATCAGCGAACCGCGATCCGGTCAGAGTTTCGCCTTCGTGATGGACACCCGGCTGTGCCCCGGCATCGCGGAGCTCGCCGCCGATGTCGACATGCTCGTCATCGAGGCCACCTTCCTGGACGCCGACGAACACCTCGCCGTCGAATACGGCCACCTCACCGCGGGCCAAGCCGCGCGGGTGGCCGCCGACGCGGGCGTGCGGACCCTGGTGCTCACCCACTTCTCCCAGCGCTACCGCGACCTCGACGAGCACATGGCCGAAGCGGCGAAGTACTTCACCGGCGAGATCCACATCGCCACCGACCTCGCCCGAATCCCCGTGCCGCCCCGGCGCTGACAGATTCGCCACGCCGAGAACACGCGCGGACGCTAACACCAGCCCGCCGCCGACGATCTAGTTCTCTGGGACGCCTGCCACCCCCGGGCCACGAACAACCGCCACCGGCGCCGGTCACTTGACCGCACCTTCGGCACCCGCCCACGGCCGACGCCCCGCCACCCCGGCGAATTGTCGGAATTCCGGTACAGCCGTACGACTCGGTACGCTGTCCCGGACGCCCCTATAGCCCAATTGGCAGAGGCAGCGGACTTAAAATCCGCCAAGTGTCGGTTCGAGTCCGACTGGGGGCACTCATGGTGCCGCAGGTAGATCGGTGTTCATGCTGTCCGGTTCGGCCGCGTCCACGCCCTCGGTCCGAGTGGATCCGCAGTGGCCAGCGCGCCGCTGTTCATCGCCTCCGCGACCCGTCCAGGTCACGATCACGCAGCTGCCTACCGGCGCGGCCTCTCGAACGTCACAGGTGCACCGCTGTACCGCCTCGGAACTCGCCGTCAGCAGCTCGGCGCGGAAACTGCGCGGATCCATGCGGACGCTAGGACGTCGGCCCCGCCCAGGAGAACTCGGTCGACCAGGTCAGTCCTGCCGTGTGGTCGGTAATGATCAACTCGAAATCCCAGGGTGTGTCGGCGATGTCATCAGGAATCGGAGCCTGGAAGGTTCTGGTAGTTCGCGTCGCCGAAGTCGATTCACCGGCCACCACCTCTGCGGTCCCGAAGTTGGCGCGCAGAACGGCGTCGACGTCGTAGTCCCAGATCGATGGTGCGTGTTCGTCACGCGCGGTCGCGGTGTAGAGGAACTCGATTCCTCTGGGGTTGAGCGTGACCGGTCCAATCCACGCCTCGATCGGGCCTTCATAGTCGGTGACGAAAACCGGATCGGTCAGCATGGCCAATCGACCTCGTGGATCGCCCAGCGGTGCTGGGTAGACGGTGTCGTTCGGCCAATACAGCCGCCGCAGCCAGGGACCGTCGGTGGTGACGTCATCAATGGTCAGCTCGATATCGACCGGTGTCGTATCCGGGGCGAGGTCGGGCAAGGTGATGTTCGTATGGGCGTGGGTGTCGGAGGAGATGCTGCCCCAGCCCACCTCAGTGGACACACCGTTAACCAGTGCCGACGCCCCGACGCGGTAGTGGAGCAACGACGGCGCGGCCTCGCCGACCGCTTCCGCCGCGAGGGACAGCCGCAATCCGGTGGGCGTACGCAGCGCCGGTCCGACCCAACTCAGAATTCCCTTGCTGCCGTCGGACACGAATTCCGGGGGCGTCCACACGGCCAGGACACGATCGGTAGTGCGCTCGCTCGGTGACATCGTCGGCTGTGCTCCTTTTGGATCGCGGTGGTGGACACGGAAAGGGCCGGTTAGGACGCGGGATCGGCACTCGATCAACGTTTAAACGAATCCCAGCCGGGCCAGGTCGTTACTCAACCAACGGGGATCAGGTGTGATCGACCAATTCGGGGGCGGCTTTGCGTATGCGGCGCAGCAGCTTCGACCCACGCTCCGAACCGACGGAGGTCAATGTGGGGAGCGCGGTGCGCCAGAGTTTGGCCGCGTCCTCGTGGTTGCCCATGCGCCAGCGGATGATTCCGGTCTCGGCCAGGCTGATCGCGTGAATCCGCGTGTGCGTTCTGGGATGCCAGATCGTCGCGCTCATGTATTGATAGCGCTCGGCTTCGGCCAAGTCGCCGATCGCGAGGAATGTTTTCGCGGTCTGGCGAGTCACGCTCGCTTTGTTCGGACAGAACAGCGCGGCCCATCGAGGAATCTCCGTCGTCGCCTCGGGCATGATCCATGGCTCGGCTCGGCGAAGCGCCTTGACGGCCTGGACCTTGTCGCCCGTTTCGGCGTAGCACCGTGCCAAGGCGACCTCGAACAGGGTCATCGTGTCGGGGCTGACCTTGCCGCGTGCGCTCAGCACCGCGCGTTCCGCGAGCGGGACACTGTTCTGGGGTTGATGTACGTCGCTGGCGTGCAATGCCAGGATGCGGAAGGCGAATCCGTCTTGGCCCGGCGTTCCGGATTCTTCGGCCAGACGAAGGGCGGACAGGAAGTAGCGTTGCCCGAGTCCGTCCTGCCCTGCGTCGTGGGCCTTGAAGCCCGCCATGTAGGCCAACTCCGACGCGGCGCTGAACGCCTGCGCACGCACCTCGGCGCTGGCGAAGCGCGACCTTAGCAGTGCGGCTACGTCGGTCGCCAAAAACTCCGCCACCGCGGAACGTCCCACATTGCCCCCGCGAACCTCATCCAATCGGAGAAAGGCGTCCGTCACGCCCTGTACGGCTTCGACCTCGGCCATACCCACCCGAGTGGCATCGGTGACGTGCACGAGTCTCGCCGCGTCCGAGAGAGCGGTGAGCGCCGTGGCGGTCAGCGCAGCGGAATACGCCGAATCACGCAGGAACGAGCGACGATCGACGTCGGCCCTGCCGAGAACCGACATCGCGGTGACAGGGTCGGTGAATCCGCCGCAGGCGCGCTCGTACCAGGTGACGACCTCGGACGAAGCGGTCCTACGCCCGGTCTCGTAGTGGCCGAGTGCGGCTTTGCTGTACGGAATCTTGGCGGCTAGTTCGGATAGCGATAGCCCTGCTGCTTCTCGGGCTGCACGCAGCCGGGCACCGAGAACAGCCGCTTGTGGGTCCGGTTCGTTGGCGCTACCGCGCATGGCTCGATCGTAGGCGAAGCCGTATACGGCTGTAGCCGTGAAGACATAACGGCCCGGCTGTGCGGCGGTGAGTCTTGAAGAGCCCCGGCCCGAGACGCACCGCGAGACCGATCGACTTCCTCGGCGTCGGACGCACTTCACACGACAAGGGGTGACGTATGGGGAACACGATTGCGGAGGCGGCTGTTCTGGCGGTACTCGCACCTGGCGGCATGTTGACCGCCGGGCAGATCACCGAGCAAGCCCAGCTAACCGCGTGGAGTGCCCGCCGGGCGATAGGACAACTGGAATCGCGCGGACTGATCATGGCCTCACCACATGCAGCGCGCTGGTCGATCACTCCACGCGGCCGCGCCTATTGGGCCAACCGTGGCAGGTGGTAGCCAGGATGAGCGCGGACACTTGGATCATCGTCGGGTTCGCTATCGCAATCGGCCTGCCGTTGGTTGTCCTCGTTGTAGCGATTCTTTGGCCGGAGCAAGTTCCTAAGGACCGCTCCGTGGATGCGATTCGCCAGCGCATCGAGGAAGAAGACGGCCCGCCTTCCGGTAATCCGACGTAGCTACTGCCCTCAACGCGAAAGTCCGTGGGCGCGGGCGATGATCCGTTCCATGACGGTGCGGGGGAGTAGGCGGCGGAGGGTGAACATGGCGGGGGCGTTGCTTCCTACCGCGTAGAGGGGTTTGGGGCGGTCGGCTTCGATCGCCTTGACGATTGTGGTGGCTACCTTTTCGGGGGTGATTCCCTTTGACTGGTTCTCATCGAGTTTCGCCATGAAGGTCGTGAAATCGGCGGTGTGGGGGGAACCTTCGGTGAGGTATTTGGTGCGGCGTTCGCGGAGGCCGGTGTCGATCTGGCCGGGTTCGACGGCGGTGATCCAGACGCCGAAGGGGGATTCCTCGAAGCGGGCGGCGACCGCGAAGCCGCGCAGTGCCGCCTTGGTGGCGACGTAGGAGGACCGGTAGGGCATCGGGAAGCTGGCGAGCATCGAGCCGACCATGACGACGCGGCCGTACCGGCGTTCCCGCATGCCGGGCAGCACCGCTCCGGTCAGGGCGACCGGGCCGAGCACGTTCAGCTGGAACAGTCGCTCGACGGCGTCGGTGGGCAGCTCGGCCAGCGGACCCGCCTGGCTCTCGCCCGCGTTGTTCACCAGCACATCGACGTGGTCCAGACCGGCCGCGAACGTCTCGATCGACGCCGGATCGGTGAGATCCAGCGCCCGGTACTCGACCCCCGGCAGCACGGCGTCCGAACCGATGGAATCGGGATTGCGGCTGGTGCCGATCACGCGATACCCACGCCCGGCCAGCGCGGCTGCGGTGGCCTTCCCGATTCCGGACGACGCACCGGTGACCACAGCGACGCGAGACATAACGCTCCTTTCGACGGCAACATGCTGACGATATCGTCAAGTTCCCGCTTTGTGCTACCCGCAAGTAACTCCTGAGCTTCGCGACGAGTGCGGGGTCCCGGTCCGGCGGCGGTGGGAAACGGGAGTACAACACGTGGTGGCGGCTCGGATATTGCCCATTGAATTCTCCATGGCGGGCTGGAGTCCGAACGGGGCGTCGGCAGGTTCCCGCGGGTGCGGCGCGAGAGTGGCTCGCGGGCCCGTGAGCTGGGCGTACGGGCTCGGGGCCCGATGTGAGAAGCCCACCGCCGCAGCGGAAATCGTTCACCTGTGGGAAATCCGGACGTATGTCGGCGGCCGAACGATGGGGCTAGTGTTGGCCGGCGCGGTGCAGGCCGGAGACGCTGCCGCGCTACCCCCGACGCCGAGGAGATTGTGGTGGTTGTCGATACCGTCCGTGAGGAACAGGCGATCCGTCAGATGACGGAGCGGCTGGTCGAAAACTACACCGAGACATATTCTCCCGAGCATATCGAGAGCGCCGTCGGTGCGGCGCGGCAGAAGTTCGCGGGCCGCCCGGTGCGGCAATTCGTTCCGATTCTGATCGAGCGGGTGGTGCGGCGGGAATTGGAGAAGTCGCCGGAGGCGGAAGTGCAACCCGCCACGGTCCCGCTGGACCAGGAACCGCAGGCCTCCACTCCGGGAAAACTGTCGGAGTTCCGCGAGTTGTGGACCTCGAAGAAGCGTTTCGCTCCGTACGCGCTGGGAGCCGTCGTCATCCTGACGGTTCTCGCCGTGGTTTTCGCCACGCGCCAACCCACTCCCGAGACGCCCGCCGCCGCGCCCGCCGCGCCGCTCACGGTCGTCCACGGTGTGGTCGGCTCGGAGAAGATGCCGTTCTTCCAAGATCCCGAAGTGGTCGACGCGCTCGCGCGCAACGGTGTGCGCGTCGAGGCCGAGCCCGCCGGATCGCGGCAGATCGCCACGTCCATCGATCTCACGAGATTCGATTTCGCCTTCCCGTCCAGTGAGCAGGCGGCCGAGCGAATTCAACGGCAGCGCAACGTGACCGCGAAGTACACGCCGTTCTCCTCGCCGATGGCCATCGCGACGTTCACCCCGATCACCGATCTGCTCACCCGGGCGGGAGCGGTGCGCCCCGGCCAGGTGCCCACCCTGGATCTGCGCCGCTACCTGGAGCTGGTTCGCAACGGCACCCGCTGGGACGAACTGCCCGACAACGCCGCCTACCCGGTGCGCAAGAACATCCTGATCTCCACCACCGACCCGCGCAGCTCCAACTCCGCCGCCATGTACCTGGCCGCGGCGAGCTACGTCGCGAACAACAACACGATCGTGCAGGGGCCCAACGCCGAGCAGGCCGTCCTGCCCGCCGTGTCGCGACTGTTCGTGGGCCAGGGTTACACCGAGAACACCACGGAAGGTCCGTTCAACAACTACCTCGCCACGGGGATGGGTCCCACGCCGTTGGCCTGGATCTACGAGGCGCAGTATGTCGAGGCGACCGTGCGCGGCCAGATCAAGCCAGGGATGACGCTGCTGTACCCGTCACCGACGGTGTTGTCCCGGCACACGCTGGTGCCGTTCGGCGCGACGGGTGACCGGCTCGGTCGGCTGCTGTCCACCGATCCGGAGTTGCAGCGGCTGGCCGCCGAGCACGGCTTCCGCACCAACGACGGCGCCCAGTTCGCGAAGGTCGTCGCCGAACACAACGTCCAGGTGGCCCCCGATCTGCTGGACGTCGTCGCCACCCCGACCTACGACACCCTGGAGCGCTTGCTCGACGGAGTCACCAAGTCCTACAACTGAAGCACGGACGCGCTCGCGTTTCGGCGCAGGCGATCCGGGCATCCCTTCCGCATCAGGAACCGGAACGACGGCCGGTATCGCGGCGGGAGGAACAGCAGTGACAGCGGACGAGGGCCCATGGGAGATACCCCCGATCGATGACGCCCCGGATATCGCGCGCGACTCCGCGCCGCCGCCGGGAGCGACGTTGGCCGACGCCAGGAACTGGCCGGGTTACGGGTTGCTGCTGGTCGCCGCGGCGGGCGCGATAGCCGCCGCGGTCCTCGCGGGCTTGGGACTCGGTCGGCTCTCGGTGGTCGCCGCGATCATTACGGTCGTCTTCCTGCTGGTGGGGGTGGGTTTGATCGTGCTGGAGCAGGTGCGGGCCCGCAGGCGCACCGAACAGCCCGCCGAGCGCGCCACCGTGCCGCCGGGGTACTGAGAAACCTCAATCCCGGGGCAGGAAGCCCGACGCGATGAACTCCCGCACGAAGGTGTCCACCACCGTCCGGTCCACTGTGGGGCAGTCCAGGCCCGCGTCCGCGAGCGCGGCGCGGGTGTGCTCGTCGGCCCAGTCGAGATGACCGGCGAGTTCGGCGAAGTTGTGGCTCAGCATGGCCGCGCGCACCAGCGAATCGTCGCCGAGCGCGTCCCGCCGCCGCGCTTCCCTGGCCAGGCCCGCGCGCACCGCGTCCTCCGGCATCGTCGCCACCGGCAACCCGTGCGCGCGCAGACTCGCGAGAATCTCCCCGACCGGTACCGGAGCCCGATTGACCAGGTGATACACGGTTTCCGAGCGCGGGCGAACGGAGATCTCCGCGATGGCGCCCGCCACGTAGCTCACCGGCACCAAGGAGACGGTCGCGTCGCCCACGTCGGGCGCCATGCCTAGCATCGCGGCGGCTCGCACCATGTTCCACAGCGAATCCTGCGGGCTGTTCACGCCGATGTCCGGGCACCCGCAGATGGTGCCAGGCCGGTAGATGGCGATGGGCACGCCCCGCTCGCCTGCCTGGCGGACCAGTTCCTCGGCCGCCCATTTGGACGCGAGGTAGCCGTTGCCGGGCACCTGCCCCGCGCGCAGGCGGACATCCTCGGTGACCACCGGCGAATCCGGCGTCGCGGCGACGGCCGCGCCCATGGTGGAGACCAGATGGAACGGCTTGACCCGCCGCGTCGTCGCCAGCCGCAACAACTCGCGGGTGCCCTCGACGTTGGCTTGCCGCAGCCGCGCGTACGGGTCGACGTGATTGACGCGCGCGCCGTTGTGGTAGATCGCGTCGATGCTGTCGGCCAAGCGTTCGTAGTCGGCGGGGTCCAGGCCGAGATGCGGCGCGGTGAGATCGCCCGCGACCACGACGATCCGCTCGGCGGCGGTGGTCCCCGACAGCCGGTAGTGGCTCAGCGCGCCCAGGATGCGGTCGATGCCCTCCTCGGCGTCGGCGGCGCGCACCACGCACCACACCCGGGCCTCGGTGCGATCCAGCAGCGCTTGCAGCAGGTGGACGCCGAGAAAACCGGTCGCGCCGGTCAGCAGGATCTCCTGCGGCGGACCGGTGTGCGCCGGTTCGCATCCGCCGATGCCGATTTCCGGCTCCAGCACGGCGTCGCGTTCCGGTGTCGCGGCCGTGGGCGCGGACCCGCCTGCCAGCCGGGCCGCGAGGCCGCCGACGGTCGGGGCCGCGAGGATCGCCGACATCGGCACGTCCCGGCCGAGCCGCTTCGACAACCGCTGGTGCAACGTGAAGGCGAGCAGCGACGACCCGCCGAGTTCGAAGAAGTCGTCGGCCACCCCGATCGGGCACACCGCGAGCACGTCGGCGAAGACTTCCGCGATCGCGCGCTCCAACGCGGTGCCGGGACGCGCGCCGGTGCGGGCGGCGAACACCGGCTGGGGCAGCGCGGCGCGATCGAGTTTGCCGCTGGTGTTCACCGGGAATGCGTCGAGCGCGAGCACCGCCGAAGGCACCATGTAGCCGGGTAGCATCCGCGCGACCGACTGCCGCACCGCGTCCGGGTCGACGGTGGCCCCCGGCGCGGCGACGACATAGCCGACCAGCCGGTCCCCGGCGTCGGAGCCCTTGACCGCCACCGCGGCCCGGCCCACCGCCGGGTCGGCCAGCAAGGCCGCTTCGATCTCGCCGAGTTCGATGCGATGGCCGCGCACCTTCACCTGGAAGTCCGTGCGGCCCAGGTAGTCCAGGGTGCCGGCGCGATTCCATCGCACCAGGTCACCGGTCCGGTACATCCGTTCCCCCGGGTGCAGCGGATCGGCGATGAACCGGGCCGCGGTCAGCCCGGGGGCGCCGTGGTAGCCGCGGGCCAGCTGAACGCCACCCAGATACAGCTCGCCCGCCACGCCCACCGGGACCGGCCGCAAACGGTCGTCGAGCACGTGGCAGCGTGAATTCCATTCCGGCACACCGATGGAAACGCTGGCCGCGGTGCGGTCGGCGGCCGAGACGGCGTGCCGCGTGATGCTCACCGCGGCTTCGGTCGGACCGTACAGATTGTGCAACTCGGCCCCGGACACCGTCGCGAAGGCGCGGGCGGTCTCCGGGGGCAACGCCTCACCGATGACGAAAACGGCTCGCAACGAGGACAATTCGTCCGCGGTCGCCTGCTGGGCGAACACGGTGAGCATCGCGGGAACGAAATCGGTGAGCGTCACCCGGTGTGCGGCGATCAGCCGCCCGAGCGCCGCCGGATCGCGATGCTCGTCCGGCCCGGCCAGCACCAGCCGTGCGCCCGCGCGCAACGGCAGGAAATAGCCCCACAACGACACGTCGAAGGTCGCGGGGGTCTTGTGCAGATAGACGTCGGTGGCGTCGACGCCGTATTCCGCCTGCATCCAGGCGAGCTGGTGCACGATCGCCCGATGACTGATCGCCACGCCCTTGGGGCGGCCGGTCGAGCCGGAGGTGTAGATGAGATACGCGGGGTGGTCGGCGTGCCACGGCGTCAGCCGCTCGGCGTCGAGCACGGGTTCCGCGCCGAAACGGTCGAGGTCCATGGCGTCGACGTCGTACGCCGCGACGGCCGTGAAGTCGTCTTCGGCGGTGGTCAGCACGCACCGCGGCTGTGCGGACTCGAGCACGTGCCGGATGCGCTCGGCCGGATGGCCGGGATCGATCGGCACCCAGGCCGCGCCCGCCGCCACGATCGCGTGCAGCGCCACGACCTGCTGGATCGATCGCCGCATCGCCACGGCGACGACGGTCTCCGCGCCGACGCCCTGTTCGATCAGCCAGCGAGCCAGCCGCGCGGACCGCTCGACCAGCCGCGCGTAGGTGATGGTCTCGGACCCGCAGACCACGGCGATCGCGTCGGGCGTCGCCGCGGCTTGCCGCGCCGTCGCGGCGGTGAGCGGCTCGGCTTGCACGCTGTGTTCCGGCCCAGTGCCCCAGGACCGGATCCGCTTGTGCTCGACCGGATCCATGATGTCGATGTCGCCCACCACGGCATCGGGCTCGGCCGCGACCCGGTGCAGGATGCGGATATAACCGTCGAGGAAGCGCTGCACCGTGTGCTCGTCGAACAGGTCGGTGCTGTAGCCGAATCGGATGATGATCTCGCCCGGCTCGCCGTCGTCGTCGCGGGTGTCGACCACACCGATGTGCAGATCGGTTTTCGCCGTGTCGGCGTCCACGTCGAGGAACGACACGCTCGGCCCCGACAGGTCGAGGGTGGCCTGCGTGAAGTTCTGGAACGCGAAGCCGACCTGGTAGAGCGGGTGGCGTCCGGGCGAGCGGGTCGGGTCGACCGCGTCGACCACGTGCTCGAACGGCACCTCGGAGTGCGCGAAGTTGACCAGGTCCCGTTCCCTGGTGCGGCGCAGCAGCTCGGTGAAAGTCTCCGCGGGCTCGATCCTGGTGCGGGAGACGGTGGTGTTGACGAACATGCCGACGACGTCCGCGAGCGCGGGCTCGGCCCGGTTGGTCATCGGCACGCCGATCGCGATGTCGTGGCTTCCGGACAGGCGCGCCAGCAGCACGGCGAGCGCCGAGCGCATCACCATGAACAGCGTCGACCGGTGGGCGCGCGCGACGGTGAGCAGGTCGCGGTGCAGACTCGCCCGCGCCGACCGCTGGGTGGCCGAGCCGCGCAGTGTGGCCACCGGCGGGCGCGGCCGGTCGGCGGGCAGATCGAGTTCGTCGGGCAGACCGGCCAGCTCGCCGGTCCAGTACGCCAGCTGCCGAGACAACAGGGAATCGGGGTCGTCGCGGGAACCGAGCAGATCCTGCTGCCACAGGGCGTAGTCGGCGTACTGCACATCCGGTGGCCGCCAGGCCGGTGCGGCGCCCGCGCTGCGTGCGGCGTAGGCCATCGCCACATCGCGGGCCAGCGGCGCCAAGGAGGACCCGTCGGCGCAGATGTGGTGCAGCGCGCAGACCAGGACGTATTCGGTGGGGGTGCGCAGCAGCCGCACGCGCAGCGGCACCTCGGCCGACACGTCGAACCCGTGGCGCAGGATCGCGCGCACCCGGTCGGGAACCGCGTCGTCGGACAGTTCCTCGACCGCGAAATCACCGACCACGTGCTCGGTGTCGAGAATCAGCTGCCGCGGGCCGGTCGCGTCGGCCGGATACTTGGTGCGCAGCGCCTCGTGCCGCTCGACGGTATCGGCGAAGGCCGCGCGCAAGGCGGGAATGTCCAGTTCCGACAGTCGCAGCGCGAAGCCGATGTTGTCCACCGAGGACATGGTGTCGAACTGGTTGCGCAGCCAGAATCGCAGTTGGGCGGGCGAGAGCGGGATGCGCTGCGGCCGGGTTCGCGCGCGCAGCACCGGGCGCGCGGTGTCGAATTGCTGCGAGCGGATGGCTTGGGCCAGGCCTGCGACCGTCGGATGGTCGAACACCAGCCGGGGCGGGATGCGCAGCCGCCACGTTTCGCTCAGGCGCGCGGCCACCTGGGTCGCCAGCAGCGAGTTGCCACCCGCGGCGAAGAAATCGGCGTCGGCGCTGAACCGCTCCCGGCCCAGCACGCGTGCGAAGACTTCGGCGACCGTCTCCTCGCCGAGGTCGACGGCGGGCCGATAGTCGGGCTCGTCCAGGGCGCGCACGCGCAGGGCGGGCCGATCTGCCTTGCCCGTCGGGGTGCGCGGGATTCGTTCCACGACCGTGATGGTGTTGGGCACCATGTATTTCGGCAGCAGCGCGGCCAGCGCGTCGGCCAGAGTGGCGGGATCAGGGACATGGCCCGGTTCGGGCTGGACGAAGGAGGCCAGCGTGGTCTCGCCCGTGGCGGTCTTGCGGTCGACGGTCACGGCCAGCAGGATGCCGGGCTGGGTCGACAGGATGGCGTCGATCTCGCCGAGTTCGATCCGGAAGCCCCTGATCTTGACCTGGTCGTCGGCGCGGCCGAAATAGTCCAGCTCACCGGAGGTCGTGCGCCGGACGAGATCGCCGGTGCGGTACATCCGGGAGCCGGGCGGCCCGAACGGGTCGGCGAGAAACCGCTGCCCGGTCAGACCGGGGCGGCCGTGGTAACCCCTGGCCACTCCCGGCCCGGACACATACAGCTCGCCGACGACACCGACGCCGACCGGGCGCAGCCGGTGATCGAGGACCTGGCAGCGCATGCCGGGCACGGCCGATCCGATCGTGACCGGTGCGTCCGGTCCCAAGGCGGGGCTCAGCGTCGCCACGATGGTGGATTCCGTTGGGCCGTAAGCATTGTGAAACAGCCGGTCGTCGGCCGCCCAGTGCCGGGGCAACATCGGCGGGCACGGCTCGCCGCCGACGATGACCGAACGCAGGGCGGGCAATCCGTCCGGCTCGATCGTGGCCAGCGCGGACGGGGTGAGGAACGCGTGGGTGATGGATTGCCGCGCGAGCAATTCCACCAACGCCGTGCCGCCGTACAGGGTCGGCGGGGCGATCACCAGCGTGGCGGCGCGGGAGATCGCGAGCAACAACTCCAGCACCGAGGCGTCGAAACTCGGCGACGCGAAATGCAGCACCCGCGCGTCTTCGTCCAGCGCGTGGCGCGCGGCCAGTTCGGCGCACAGCGGGGCGAGCCCGGCATGGGTGACGGCAACGCCTTTGGGCCGTCCGGTCGATCCCGATGTGTAGATCACGTAGGCCGTGTGGGCGGGGCGAAGTCGAGCGGGCCGCTCGAAGTACGCGATCGGACCCGCGGGGTTCGACGCCACCTGCGCGATGAAATCGGCGTCGTCCAGCGCGAACCAGCGCACGTCGGCCGGCAGCGTCGCCGCGTGTGCGGTCCGGGTCAGACCGAGCGCGGCGCCGCTGTCGGCGACCTGGAAACGTATGCGCGACAAGGGAAGTGCCGGATCGATAGGCACGAACGCGGCGCCGGTCTTCGCGATCGCCCACACGGCGAGCACCGAATCGAGCGAGCGCGCCACCGCCACCGCCACCGCCGTTTCGGGCCCCGCATCCGCCGCGATCAGCGTGCGGGCCAGCCGGGACGACCGGGCGTCGAGGTCGCGATAGGTAATCTCACCGTCCTCGCAGACCACCGCGACGCCGTCGGGATTGTGCTCCGCGGCGGCGGTCAGCAGCGCGGCGAACGTCGGTGCGGCCGACTCCGTCGATCTGCGGCGACGGCCGTTCCGGGCGGGTGGACGAGTATCCCGGATGCCGCTGGTCATGTGATCGTCCCGTTCCGCGTGGCAGTAAACGGCCAGATGCTATAGCCGCACGGCGGGATTCCTCACCGATGAGAAGGCGATACCGCTCCGGTCACCGGCGGCGTGCACGGCGACGCCGTCCAGCACGGCAGCGAGCCCGACGCTGTTGGGCGTGTCACCAACGGTCGCAATGGGTTTCGAGCCCGGCCGCAAGGGATGCCCGCGCAGGCATGGTCGCAGGGCGGCGCCGGCGACAGGCTGTCGGTACGAACCCGCCGCCGTGGGTGCTGGAGCTGCCCGGCACCGGCATCGTGCTGGTCGTCGACGGAAGCGTGACTGCCGCACCTGTGGCTCGGCGACGGGAAATCCACGCTCGATATCGTCAGCGCCCGGTTCTGCGTGCCGGGCGGTCCGAACCGAAGGCGCGCCGGTCGCGGATCGGTTCGGCGACCCGCTCGGCGTGATGGTGATCGACGCCGCGGGCCGGCCGTGCCGCGCGGGATCGGGGCTCCGCCGGTCGAGGCCCTGACTCGCAACCTGCGTCTGGTGCCGGCCGCCCGCGCCGATCAGCGGGTGCCGTGCCCCTGGCAGGCGGTCAGGGCGGTGTTCTTGGTGGCGTTGAACCGGTCGATCGCCGCGTTCAGGGTGTCGGTGTCGGCGCGGCGGGCGAGCGTGTCGGCCAAGGCGTTGGTGTCGTCGCGGTAGGCGCGCAGCGGGGTGGCGACCACGGACGGCACTTCTCTTGTCACGCTCTGGTCCACCGAGCGCGCGTTGTTGCGCAGCGTGGTGACCGCGGTGTCGGCTTTGCCGTTCGTATCGGGGTCGCCGCGGCCCTTCGTGTTGCTGGCATCGATGTAGTCGTTGAACGCCCGCACGGAGCTGCCGTTCGCGGCCAGGAAAGCGTCACAGGCCGATCCGGTGGCGCGTTCGGCTGCGGCGGCCCGGGACGACGAGGCGGCGGCAGAGGAGGAGGTGACCTCCGAGGCGTAGGCGGCCAGATCGGTCCGGTTGACCTCCGCCGTGCCGGAGATCTGCTGTGCGCAGGCGCCGATGGTCAGCGCGCCCGCCGCGGCGGCCGTCGCGGCCGCCAGCAGGCCCGCGCGTTCGAGTCGTCGCATGATCGGTCCCTCGCTCCCCTCGGAAGTCCGGCCGGGACGGATGAACGGAGCCGGACGATCCGACCGTACGTCGCGCGGGCTCACCGCGCGGGCCCGAGCCGATATCGATGGACAACCGATATCGGCGCGGAGCCACGGGTCAGCTCTGGCCGAGCATGGCCCGCATCTGGTTGATCTCGGCCCGCTGAGCGGCGATGATCCGCTCGGCGAGCGCCTTGGCGTCGGCGTTCTCACCCTGGGCCAGCTCGGTCTCGGCCATGGTGATCGCGCCCGCGTGGTGCTCGATCATCATGGTCAGCCACTGGCGGTCGAAGTCGGGACCCGAAGCCGCGCCCAGCGCCGCCATCTGTTCGGCGGACATCATGCCGGGCATGTCATGGCCGCCGTGCCCCTCGGTCGCGGTGGGCGCCGGTTGGCCGAAGCTCTGCAAAAGGGTGGTGATCTGCTGCATCTCCGGCGCCTGTGCTTGCTCGATCTGAGTGGCGAGCGCCCGCAACTGCTGATTGTCGGTATGGCTCGGCACCAGCCGTGCCATTTCCACGGCTTGAGCGTGATGCGGGTACATCATCTGCAGGAACATCACGTCGGCGTCGTTGTGCTCGGCGTGGGCGGGCGTGGTCGTGACGGCCGACGTGGTGGTCGATGGACCGTGCTCGGTGGTGTGTCCGGTGTCGGCGTCGCCGCATCCGGCGAGGCTCACCGCGGCCACGGCGGCGAGCGCGAGGGCCGATCGGGTGCGAGTGATGAACATGGGTCGCTCCTTGCGAAGTGCGGAAGTCTGAGGATGGAGTGGACAGCGCCGCCACCGTGGTTCGGACACACGGCGGCGGCGGACCTGTCAGATCCGCAGAATCGCCAGTTCGGCCAAGGTGAGCACGGTCCATGGCGGCGGCCGTTCCCGCCGCGCCCGCCAGTGCCGCGGGCGCGCCGCGCCACCACCGGGACGATCGACCGCCAACCGGAGAAGCAGCACCAACGCGGCCGATGCGATCGAAGCAACCAAGATGAACACACAGCCGTGCAGTGCGCTGTGCGCGCCGTCGCACCCGCCGTCCGCGCAGGGGGAGATCTTCGCCGTGACGGTCGCCCAGACGGCTTGCGGAGACGAGTCGCCGGAAGTTGCCATCGGCGCGCCGGAGACTTCCTGGTTGTCGCGGTGCGCCCGAGCCTGCGGCGGTAGCGGGTCGCGGGCGGTCGCAGCGGTGCCTGCGGGTGCCTGTGGGCCGTGTGGTGGCAGCGCGTTGTGGGCGGTTGTGGCGTTGTGCGTTGCCGACGGCGGGTTGCGCGGCGGAAGTGGGTCGTGGGCGGTCGCGGCGTCGTCCGTGTGTGGTGGGAGTGGGTTGTGGTCGATTGCGGCGTTGCCCGTGGGCGGCAGTGTCGCGTGCCGATGAGGTGAGCCGGACGCATGCCCTGCGGCGGACGCGGCGACAGTTGGTCCGCCGGGTGCCGCTACGGAAGTGGGCGCGAGGGCGGTGTGTGCGCCTGCCGTGTGGCCGGGAAGTCCGAAGACCGCCGAGTGCATCGCGACGACCCCGGCGAGCAACGCCAGCATCCCGAGGACCCGGGCGAGCCCGGCGGCGGGAAGTACGGTGCGTTCGACCACGAGCACCGAGTCTACCCGTGGGTATACCCGTTGGCGGTACGGGTATTTAGTCAGCGATATCGACGACCAACCGTGTCGGGTTGGAGAGGGTGGTGACGGTGAAGGCGGGCCGGTCGGACTGCACGCCGATGAACGACTGCGTCACGCCCTCGAAGACCGTGGTCCGGTAGACGCCCGCGATGCCGGGGACCGCCGGATCGACGGCGGGGTCGGGGCCCTCGTACGGCGTCACGCCACTGTCGAAGGGGTACGCCGAGCCGAGGATGCGTACTTCCAGGATCGATCGGCCCGCCACGTCCACGGGATTGCCGCTGGCGTCCTGCACCGCGCGGTCGGTGTAGCGGACGATCCAGCCGGGCGTGCCGACCCCGCCCAACTCGTAGACCACGCGATCGAAGCCGGGCTGACGCCCCAAGCGGACGTCGGTCACCGTGAGCGCGGCGTCGCCGGAAGGCTTACCCTCCTTCGGTGCGGCGTCCCCGGTGGCGGGCGCCTGCGCGACCTCCGCGGGCGTAGCGGTGGTCGGCGCGGCCGGAAGACCCGGTGCCGACTCGTCCTCCCCGCAGCCCGCGAGCAGTGCCGTCGCGACCGCGACCATGAGCACCATCCTGTT
This sequence comes from Nocardia sp. NPDC019323, assembly GCF_044389845.1. Classification (NCBI taxonomy): domain Bacteria; kingdom Bacillati; phylum Actinomycetota; class Actinomycetes; order Mycobacteriales; family Nocardiaceae; genus Nocardia; species Nocardia sp. NPDC019323. The sequence goes on along the minus strand of NZ_JBIRYN010000010.1, from coordinate 151,625 downwards.
GCGCATGGCCCGATGCTACTCAGCGGAAGGCCGCGAACGGCGCAACCGGAGAGCGTTGCGGGGCATTCGCCAAAGATTGTCGGTGCCCTCCGCGCGTGGGCGGGAACCGGTGCACCTCGAGTGATCGGCTGTCCAGGCCGGTCAATCGCCAACTGATTGCCATGGCAGGTGAAAGTCCTACCGTCGCCAGTGGAGCGATCATCGGCGGGGGTCGCCCCCGCCGAGAGCGAGTGGATCGGCGCTTCGGATGAATATTGTGTCCCTCTGCGAGCCAAAGGCTTCGGTAGAGCCGCGGTGTGGCCCACACGTCCGTCCGCCGCCGCTCCAGTGCATGGAACACACCAGGCTGCGGCGGAACCCGTGGCTACCGGGCAGGTCTCCAGGTATACCGAGCGCGTCGATCGAACTTTCGGTGCTCTCCGGGAATCCGGAAGCACGCGCCGCGCGACCGGTGCCGCGCTCCTGCCGTCGAATATCTGTGACCTCGGTTGTCGAACTCGGAATCATTCTTCCCCGTTGTCACGAGGTCGTTCGATTCGCCCGCGAAACCCCTTGCCGCGACGTACTTCCGCGCCCTATCGACCGTGCCGAGAATTCGGCGAGATCGATAGGGCGGGGTGGCCGCAAGTATTCGGCAACGATCTAGCACACTTGAGGTGTGGGAAATGTCGAGGACGTACTTGGCCGGTTGCGGCGGTATCCGGACGTGGAGGCGCTGAACCTCTACGCCGTGGACGCCGCTGACCGGCTGATCCTCGACGTCGCGGCCGACGCCCTCGCGACTGCCGATAGCGGGAAAGTAGCCATTATCGGTGACGCTTATGGCGCACTGACCCTCGGCGCCATCGCGGGGCACGATCTGCGCGACGTCCGGGTGCATCAGGACTTGCTCACCGGCGAACTCGCCCTGTCCAACAACGCCCGCGCGGCCGGCTTGTCGGATCGCTACACGGCACATCCGCTCGGCCCCGGATTGCTGCGTGATGCCCGGGTGGTGCTGCTTCGCCTGCCCCGGATGCTGGCCGGGCTGGCCGAGATCGCCGACGCCATCGCGCGCTACGCGGATCCGGCGGTGGAGGTGTTCGCGGGCGGCCGGGACAAGTATCTGACCAAGTCGATGAACGATGTTCTCGCGCAATCGTTCTCCGAAGTGCGGGCCAGCCGTGGCAGGCAGAAGTCGCGGACCTTGCTGGTGGCGGGACCGAAACCCGTCGCCGAACGGCCGTTCCCGGTGCGTGATCGGCTGGAGGAACTCGGTCTCGACGTAGTCGCGCACGGCGCCGCGTTCTCCGGAGCGCGCCTGGACATCGGCACCAGGTTCCTGCTCGAGCATCTGAAACTCATGAAGCCGGACGCGCGCGACGCCATCGATCTCGGCTGCGGCACCGGCATCCTCGCCGTCGCGCTGGCCACGGCGCGGCCGGGCATCAAGGTGATCGCCACCGATCAGTCCGCCGCCGCGGTCGCCTCGGCGCGGGCCACCACCGAGGCGAACGGCGTCGCCGACCGGGTGTGCGTTGTGCGCGACGACGCCATGTCCTCGGCCGCGGACAACAGCGCGGATCTCGTCCTGTGCAATCCGCCGTTCCATATCGGCGCCGCGGTGCACACCGGATCGGCGATCAAGATGTTCGCCGAGACCGGGCGGGTGTTGCGGCCCGGCGGTGAGCTGTGGACGGTGTACAACTCGCATCTGAACTATCGAGCGGTGGTCGAACGGATGGTGGGCCGGACCGATGTGATGGGCCGGAACCGGAAATTCACCGTCACTCGGTCGGTGCGTGGTCTGCACGACCCACGACAGCGGTAGAGTCCGATTTGTCCGGCTCTGTGCGACTCCCCGGGAACTCGCGACGGATGACAAACGTTGGACAGGGCAGTTGGATATCGAGTGAACCACTCGATGAACAGCGGCAACGACTCCAGAAAGGGACGCCGTTCACATGCGTACCACGAGCAATCCGGTTTTCAGGAACCTGCCAAGGCAGGAGGGCGGTGGATACGCCAGCTTCGGTTCCGGCGTGACTTCCGCGGGCCAGTTCGGCAACCAGTACGGCCAGTACCCGCAGCAGTACGGCCAGTATCCGCAGCCCTACCAGCAGGCTCCCCCCACCACCAGGTCGATGACCATCGACGACGTGGTGACGAAGACGGGCATCACCCTCGCGGTGCTCGCACTGTCCGCCATCGTCTCCTACGGCCTCACCAACGCGAACACCTCGCTCGCGCCGCTGTTCGTGATCGGCGGCGGCCTGGTCGGCCTGGTGCTCGTGCTGATCGCGACCTTCGCGAACAAGATGGACAACCCGGCGATCGTGCTGTCCTACGCCGTGGCCGAGGGCCTTTTCCTCGGCGCGCTGTCGTTCATGTTCACCAATATCGAGTTCGGCGGGGTCGGCGGTAGCGCGCTGATCGGCCAGGCGGTGCTGGGCACCTTCGGTGTCTTCGCGGGCATGCTGGTGGTCTACAAGACCGGCGCCATCCGCGTCACGCCGCGATTCACCAGGATCATCGTCGGCGCCATGATCGGCATCCTGGTCCTGATGCTGGGCAACCTGGTCGCCAGCTTCTTCATCGACGGCGGCCTCGGCCTGCGGGACGGCGGCCCGCTGGCGATCGTGTTCAGCCTGGTGGTCATCGCCATCGCCGCGTTCAGCTTCCTGCTCGACTTCGACGCCGCCGATCAGCTGATCCGCGCGCAGGCTCCGGAGCGGGCGGCCTGGGGCGTCGCCCTCGGCCTCACCGTCACCCTGGTCTGGCTGTACGTCGAGATCCTGCGGCTGCTGAGCTACTTCCAGAACGACTAGCCATACGACGAAGGGGCGGTCGCCGGGATGTCCGGCGACCGCCCCTTCGTGTGTGGGTCAGCTCAAACGTTCGATGACCATCGCCATGCCCTGGCCGCCGCCGACGCACATGGTCTCCAGACCGAACTGCTTGTCGTGGGTCTGCAGGTTGTTGATCAGCGTGGTGGTGATGCGGGCGCCGGTCATGCCGAACGGGTGGCCCAGGGCGATCGCGCCGCCGGAAACGTTCAGCTTGTCCTCATCGATCTTCAGCTCCCGCGCCGAGCCGAGCACCTGCACCGCGAACGCTTCGTTGATCTCGACCAGGTCGATGTCGTCGATGGTCTTGCCCGCCAGCGCCAGCGCCCGCTTGCACGCCTCGATCGGGCCCAGGCCCATGATCTCCGGCGACAGACCGGACACACCGGTGGATACGATCCGCGCCAGCGGCGTCAAACCGAGTTCCTTGGCCTTGGTGTCGGACATGATCACCAAAGCGGCGGCGCCGTCGTTGAGCGGACAACAGTTGCCCGCGGTGACGGTGCCGTCCGGGCGGAACACCGGCTTCAGCGCCGAGACCGCCTCGTAGGTGACCCCGGTGCGCGGGCCGTCGTCCTTGCTGACCACGGTGCCATCCGGCAGCGTCACCGGGGTGATCTCGCGTTCGAAGAAACCGTTCTTGATCGCTTCCTCGGCGCGGTTCTGCGAACGCACGCCCCAGCGGTCCTGATCCTCGCGGGTGATCCCGGTGGAGGTCGCCACGTTCTCGGCGGTCTGGCCCATCGCGATGTAGACATCCGGGATCAGGCCGTCCTCACGCGGATCGTGCCAGATACCCGCGCCGCCCTCTGCGGTCTTCGCGGTACGCGCCTGCGCCTCGGCGAACAGCGGGTTCTGCGTATTGGGCCAGCTGTCGGCCGACCCGTTCACATACCGCGACACCGTCTCCACACCGGCGGAGATGAACACATCACCCTCACCGGCCTTGATCGCGTGGAAGGCCATCCGGGTGGACTGCAGGGAGGAGGCGCAGTAGCGGTGCACGGTGGTGCCGGGCACGAAGTCGTAACCGAGCTGCACGGCGACGACGCGGGCGATGTTGAAGCCCTGCTCACCGCCCGGCGAGCCGCAGCCCAGGATCAGGTCATCGATCTGGGCGGGGTCCAGGGCAGGCACCTTGTCGAGCGCTGCCCGCACAATCTGCGTGGTCAGATCGTCGGGCCGCATATCGACCAGCGAACCCTTACGGGCCCGGCCGATCGGAGAGCGCGCGGTCGAAACGATGACGGCCTCAGGCATGAGGACTCCTTGGGTCGGACGGTTCTGGCGAACCCTTGTTACTCGCGGGTTCTTACCGAATCTACGTCCCGTCGCCGAGTACCGGAAGCGCCCGTCCCACCCAGCGCTTCCAGCAGCACCGGGAGCAATTGCCCGGCGGCCAGCTCGTATCCCGCGGCCGAGGGGTGGAAACCGTCGGCGGCGAACAACAGCTCCGGTGCGGCGCGGAACTCGGGAGCGAGCAGGTAGCCCATGCGCACGGGGTGCCCTCCCGCGACCGTCGTCGCGACATCCTGCGCCTTGGCCAGCCGCACGCTCCAGTTCTGCACCACGATGCGCAGCGGCTGCGGGATGGCCGCGACGGTGCCCAGATTCGGGCAGGTGCCGACCACCACCACCGCGTCCGCACGGCGCAAACGGGCCATCGCGGCGGCGAGCCTGCGCGCGGAGGCACGGATCGAGTGCTTCTTGGTGACGTCGTTGGCGCCGACGAGGATGACCGCGGCATCCGGCGGCGGACCCGCGACGAACATCGCGTCCACCTGCCCGGCCAGGCCCTTGGAAGTGGCGCCGGAGATCGCTTTCGTGCTCAGGCGGATCCGCTGCCCGGTCGCATCGGCGAGTCCCCGGGCCAGGCGCACCCCCGGCACCTCGTCGGCCACGGTGCAGCCGAGGCCCGCCGCGGTGGAATCGCCGAAGATCATCAGATGCAGATCGGCCTGCTTGCCCGCACGCCACGGCTCGGGCTCCGCGCAGCCCGGGGTGTAGATACCGTCCGCTTCGGGTGGCTTCGAAGTGTCCCTGCCGATCACTCCACGCGCTACACCCGCCTGCGCCATGAGCAGGCGGTAGGTCGCCCACCAAGCGGTCCCAGCGCCGGAGCCGGCGAGTACGGCCGCGGCCCCGGTCAGCGCGGCCGTGCGCCAGGGAAACCGAGATGCGCTCACGCCAGGAATTTTACGAGAATCCACCGAGTCGACCAGCGGCGAACGAGCGGGACCGGCAACGGCCCGTGCCGGCTCCAGCGGACGCGGCGACGGACACCACACCGCCGCCTGGGGAGCGTGGCCGGAAGCCGCCAGGATCGCTCACCCGTGCCTGGGTCCGTGCTTCGACGGGATCGACGGGCCGAAGTCCGAACGTGCGTCCCGTCCGCAGGGATCAGCCCGGGACCACGAACGTGCCGCGAGCGGGGATGCTCGCCGCATCGGTGGTGACGGTGACTTCCACGAGACCGGGGCCGGTGTCCTGGAACAGCGCGTACTGGATGCTGCCGTAGATGCCGGTGACCACGATGTTGTCGTAGCTGCCCGTCGCGCCGGTGGTGACGTTGCGCCACGCCACGGTGGTGCGGACCTCACACAGCGGCGCCAGCGGGTAGGAACCCGGCCCGATGCCGTTCACGGGGAGCGCCCGGACGTTGAGGATGGCCCGCCCCGGCCATTCCGGGCTGGTATCGGCCCAGGTGCGGATGCTTGTCCAGCACAGACCGCCGCGCGCGAGCGTCGGCACCTGCGGGAATTCCACGGTGGCCGCCTCCGCGTGCGCGCCGGATCCGACCACCAGGGCCACCGCGGATCCGGCCAGAAGCGTTGCGGCGCGGGCAATGTTCGGCTGCCTCATGGCAGCGATCCTAAGGCGGCGGCGGCCGGTTCGCCGGTAGTCCCGGCCCGCTGCACGTGGCGTGCGCGAACTCACAGTTAGTGCGTCTGGAACTATGGGGGCCATGCGCATCGCGGATCATGTCGTGGATCTCATCGGCAACACGCCGCTGGTCCGGTTGAACTCGGTCGTCGGACCGAACGCGGGGCTGGTCGCGGCCAAGATCGAATACCTGAACCCGGGCGGCAGCTCGAAGGACCGGATCGCGGTGAAGATGATCGACGCCGCGGAGCGGTCCGGGAAGCTGCGGCCCGGCGGCACCATCGTCGAGCCCACGTCCGGCAACACCGGCGTCGGCCTCGCCCTGGTCGCCCAGCAGCGCGGCTACAAGTGCGTGTTCGTCTGCCCGGACAAGGTCAGCGAGGACAAGCGCAACGTGCTGCGCGCCTACGGCGCCGACGTGGTGGTCTGCCCGACCGCCGTGCCGCCGGACCACCCGAACAGCTACTACAGCGTCTCCGACCGGCTCGTCCGCGAGATCGACGGCGCGTGGAAGCCGGATCAGTACTCCAACCCGGGCGGCCCGGAAAGCCACTACGAGACCACCGGCCCGGAGATCTGGCGCGACACCGACGGCAAGGTCACCCACTTCGTGGCGGGCGTCGGCACCGGCGGCACCATCACCGGCACGGGCCGCTACCTCAAGGAGGTCTCCGGCGGGAAGGTGCGGATCATCGGCGCCGACCCGGAGGGTTCGGTGTACTCCGGCGGCACCGGGCGGCCGTACCTGGTCGAGGGCGTCGGCGAGGACTTCTGGCCGTCGGCTTACGACCCCGCCGTGCCGGACGAGATCATCGCGGTCTCCGACGCGGACTCCTTCGAGATGACCCGCAGGCTGGCCCGCGAGGAAGGCCTGCTGGTCGGCGGCTCCTGCGGCATGGCGGTGGTCGCCGCCGTCGAGGTGGCGCGGCGCGATCCGGACGCGGTGGTCGTGGTGCTGTTGCCCGACGGCGGACGCGGCTACCTGTCGAAGATCTTCAACGACGAGTGGATGAGCTCCTACGGCTTCCTGCGCGAACGGCTGGACGGCACGGCGGAACCGCTCGTGGGCGACGTGCTGCGCGGCAAGTCCGGGGAGCTGCCCGACCTGGTGCACACCCACCCGTCGGAAACCCTGCGCGACGCCATCGAGATCCTGCGCGAGTACGGCGTCTCCCAGATGCCCGTGGTCGGCGCCGAGCCGCCGGTCATGGCGGGTGAGGTCGCGGGCAGCGTGTCCGAGCGCGACCTGCTGTCGGCGGTCTTCGAGGGCAGGGCCAATCTGACCGATTCGGTGGCCCAGCACATGAGCCCGTCGTTCCCGCTGATCGGCTCCGGCGAGCCGATCTCCGCCGCGACGAAGGCGCTCTCGGACACCGACGCGCTGATGGTCGTCGAGGACGGCAAGCCCGTCGGCGTGATCACCCGCCACGACCTGCTCGGCTTCCTCAGCACGGGCAACATCGGGAAGTAGCCGAGGCCGGTTCGCCGTGCCGCACGGATCGGTGCGGCGAGTCCCGCCCGCGCGCCTACGCCGGTCTCCTACCGCGGACCGTTTCGCGCACGCCGCCGGTGATCAGGTCGGTCCATTCGTCGGCCAGCAGCGCCAGCCGGTACCAGGCGGCGTGCACCCGGGCGTCGGACACCTTCTCCGCGGTGTGCAGCAGGTGGCTGGCGTGCACATGGGCGGCGGCCATGCGGTCGACCGTGGCGCCGATGGACTCGCTGCGCAGATGGTCATTTGCCCGCTTGCGCGGCAGCTGGTCGACCACCCACGCATCGATCGCGGCCACCAGTTCGGCGCGGCGGCAATCTATTCCGGCGGCGGCCAGCGGATCGCGATGCCGCTGCCGGTGCAGCGCGGCCAGTGTGCTCGCCCAGCCGATCAGGGGGTGGTCTTCGGCCGACTCGCTCGGGTGGCCCCCGAAAGCGGCGACCAGTTCTCGCTGATCCGGCAGCGGCCGTGTGACGCCGTGCGGGCGCCGCGGCAGATGGTCACGCACGAACATGGCCGGCTCCCAGTGCGTTCGGAACGGACCGCCGTGCGTCGCGGTCGATCGGCGAATTGTGCATCGTGCACCTCCGATAGTGTGGGGGTGGAGGCATCGCCCCAATGCCGGGTCCCTTTGAATGATGCGCGCTTTCGCTGGCCTACCGGTGACACCCACATGGCACTTGAATGACAAGACGTAACAATGCGCTGGCCGCCGATTCCACACCCCGGTGAGAACGCTCTTCGCACAGTCCGTTTCGGGTGCGCGGACGTATATCGGTGCGCGGGAGTCAGCCGGGGAGGATGTGGTGGGTCATCGCGAAGACGGCCGCACCCGCTCGGGTGTGGTGGCCGGTCTTGGCGCGGATTTCGGCCAGGTGCTGGGTGACGGCGCGTTCGGGCAGCAGCAGTTCGGCGGCGATCTCACGGCCGCAGCGGCCGCGGGCGCGCAGCCGGAGGACGTCGGTCTCGGCTTCGGACAGGCCGTGGGCGGCGGGGAAGGGAGGGGCGTCGTCCGCGGCGGCCCGGACGACGGCGGCACAGGCGTCGCCGTCCAGGCGGCCCGCCGCGACCTCGGCCGCCAGCTGAGCGGCGGCTTCCTCGGGCCGGGCGGCGGGACGATAAGGCCGCGCTTCGGTGCAGGCCGCGAAAACCTCTGCGGCCGCGAGTAATCGGGCGCCGGGTGCGGGGTCGCGTTCGCCCCGCGGACAGCCGCTGCCGTCGAGTCGTTCGTGGCGCCCCGCCGTGAGATCGGCCAGCGCCGCGAGCCCGGGGCAGCGCCGCAGGATGCGATCGGTCCAAAAACGGCACAGTCGAACGCGTTTCCAATCCCACGATCCGAGCGGACCGCGTCGGTCCCAGACCGCGCTCGACACCGCGGCCCGGCCGAGGTCGTGCAGCAGGGCGGCGGCGCGCAGGGCCTCCCGTTCCCCGGCGGGCACGCCCATCCGGACCGCCGCGGCATCGGCGAGCCCCGCCACGTGCGCCGAATGCCCGAGCAGGTACCGCCCTTTCAAATCGACGAACATGGCCAGCGCCGAGCCGGGCCGATCCCATCGCGCGGACGGGAACGAGGACGGCGTCCCCGGCTCCGCGGCGAGGACAGCGGCCAGCAGGTCGGGGACGTCGAGCACCGCTCGGATGGCATCGGCGTCGCACACGGCGACCAGATCGGGATCGAGATGTCCGCCGGCGCGTCGCCGCAACTCGTCGACAACGACGTCCAGCCGTCTCGCCACGGCGCCGAGAGCGAAGCGTGCCCGGTCGTGCGAGGCGGCCGGGTCCACCGGCTGCGCGTCGCGGTGGCCGGGGACGGTCGCGCGTTCCTCTCCGACCGAGTCGAGCGCGAGTACCGCCTGTTCGGCCACGTGCAGGATCCGGCCGGCGAGCGAGATGGATTCCCCGCGCAGCCGGTTCGGCGCGCCCAGTCCGTCCCAGCGTTCCTCCACCTCGGTCAAGGCGCGAACGGCCGCGTCCGGCAGACTCAACTGCGATCCGAGCGCCTCGACGACCTCGCTCGACGAGCGCAGTGCCTGCGGGGAGCCGGACCGCAACCGGGCGACGAACCGATTGCGCAGCGCCGACTGGGCAGCGGGCGCCCAGCCGCCGAACCGGCGCAGCTGCTCGGTGAAGACGACGGAATCGCCCGGATCCAGCACATGACAGGCGCGCTGGAAGGCGATGTCGTCGGCGTACGCCTGCGCGTTCTCCGAAGCGCGGCCGGTGCATCCGAGGCCGCCGAGCAGCGCGGCATGGAAGACCGCACGGCCCTCGGCTTCCGGCAGCCCGACCCGCTGGGCCAGGCCGGTGGCGACCAGGCAGGTGGCCAGCCCCTTCTCGAACGGCATCCCGGTGGCGAGATCGGTGGTCAGCGACAGTGCCGCGAGAATCTCGGCGGCGCGGATCGACGACATGCACCGACAGTAGTGTCCGTGCGGGTCTCGCGCAGGCCCGAACCTCGTTCCGGCAGAGCGTGATCCGCGCCGCGACGGGCCGGCGTCCGACCGGCTACGGGACGGTGGTCCGGCTCCGAGAGGGCGGACTCGGGCCGATGCGATCAGCGAGCGGCATCCGGCAATCCATCCGCACTCTTCTCGCCGGGGACCCCGGCGTCGTGCTCGGTGCCCCAGCGCGACGCCGGATCGCGCGACGCGGCCGCGGTTGTCAACGGAAGGCGTTGGCGTCGGTCAGTGCCCGGCCGAGCACGAGCTGGTGCACCTCCGCCGTGCCTTCGTAGGTGAGCACCGACTCCAGATTGTTCGCGTGGCGCAGCACCGGGTAGTCGAGCGTGATGCCGTTGGCGCCCAGGATGGTCCGGCACTCGCGGGCGATGGCTATGGCCTCGCGCGTGCTGTTCAGCTTGCCCGCGCTCACCTGCTCCGGCGTGACCACGCCGCGGTCCTTCAGCCGTCCGATGTGCAGCGCGAGCAGCTGGCCCTTGCCGAACTCCAGCGCCATGTCGGCCAGCTTGGCCTGGGTGAGCTGGTAGGCGGCCAGCGGCTTGTCGAACACCTCGCGGGTCCTGGCGTACTCGATGGTGGCCACCAGGCAGTCTCGCGCGGCGCCGAGCGCGCCGAAGACGATGCCGAAGCGCGCCTCGCTCAGGCAGGCCAGCGGCGCGCCGAGTCCGCGCGACCCCGGCAGCACCGCGTCGGCGGGCAGGCGGACGTCGTCGAGGTCCAGCTCCGCGGTGATCGACGCGCGCAGCGACAGTTTGCGGCGCATCTCCCGCGCCGTGAACCCCGGCGTTCCGGCCGGGACCAGAAATCCCCGGATCACCTGCTTGCCTTCGTCTTCGGTCTGCGCCCAGACCACCGCGACATCGCTCACCGAGCCGTTGGTGATCCACATCTTCGAGCCGCTCAGCACCCAATCGGCGCCGTCGCGCTTGGCCCTGGTGCGCATGCCGCCCGGGTTCGAGCCGAAGTCGGGCTCGGTCAGCCCGAAGCAGCCGATGGCGCGGCCCGCCGCCAGCTCGGGCAGCCACTGCTGCTTCTGTTCCTCCGAGCCGTATTTGTGGATGGCGGTCATCGCCAGCGAACCCTGGACCGAGACCATGCTGCGGATACCGGAGTCCACCGCCTCCAGCTCCTGACAGGCCAGGCCGTAGGTGGTCGCCGACATGCCGGCGCAGCCGTATCCCTCCAGATGCATGCCGAGCAGCCCCAACGCACCCAGCTCAGGGGCGAGCTCGCGGGCCGGGAAGGTGCCCGCCTCGAACCACTCCGCGACATGCGGGCGCAGTCGCTGAGCCGCGAAGGTGGCGACGGTATCCCGGATCTCGCGCTCCTCGTCGGACAGCAACGCGTCGGTGGCGAACAGTTCTTCCACAGTGACCATGGACTCAGCCTAAAGGGGCGGCCGAAGAGTGAGACCGAACTCACGCCCCTTGCCTGACCGCAAGATTTCCGAGCTGGTAGTGCCCTTGACGTAATTCGGTCGAAATCAGAGGCTCGATCTCGTTACGCCGACGCCATTGTCCGTATTCGCCCGATTCGCCTGCGCGCGCGCCCGCTGTATGCACACACCGGGAAGTTGCCCGGGAATCGCCCCGGATAGGCTGACCACATGAGCGAGCTGGGATTCTCCACACGGGCCGTGCACGCCGGATACGAACCCGATCCGCAGACCGGCGCGGTGAATGTGCCCATCTACGCGAGTTCGACGTTCGCCCAGGACGGCGTGGGCGGGTTGCGCGGCGGTTTCGAATACGCCCGCACCGGCAACCCGACGCGGTCGGTGCTGGAGGCGAACCTCGCCGCGCTGGAATCGGGCCGCTACGGCCGGGCGTTCGCGTCCGGCATGGCCGCGACCGACTGCGCGCTGCGGGCCACGTTGCGTCCGGGCGATCACATCGTGATCCCCGACGACGCCTACGGCGGCACCTTCCGGCTGATCGACAAGGTCTTCAGCCAGTGGGGCATCGAGCACTCGCCCGCCCACGTGTTCAACGTGGACGAGATGCGCGCCGCGATCCGGCCGAACACCAAGCTGGTGTGGATCGAAACCCCGACCAACCCGCTGCTGAGCATCGGCGACATCCCCGCGCTGGCCGACGTCGCGCACGCGGCGGGCGCGAAGCTCGTCGTCGACAACACTTTCGCGACGCCCTACCTGCAGCAGCCGCTGCTGCTCGGCGCCGACATCGTGGTGCACTCCACCACCAAGTACCTCGGCGGACACTCCGACGTCATCGGCGGCGCGCTGATCACCGACGATCCGGAACTCGACGCGGCGTTCGCGTTCCTGCAGAACGGCGCGGGCGCGGTGCCGGGCCCGTTCGACGCGTTCCTCACCCTGCGCGGCGCCAAGACCCTCGCCCTGCGCATGGACCGGCACTGCGACAACGCCGAGACCATCGCGGAGTTCCTGTCCGGGCACCCGTCGATCTCCCAGGTGATCTACCCGGGCCTGCCGGAGCACCCGGGCCATGCGGTCGCGGCCAAGCAGATGCGGCGCTTCGGCGGGATGATCTCGGTGCGTCTGGGCGGCGACGTCGAGGCGGCGCGCAAGTTCTGCGCGCGGACCGAGGTGTTCACCCTGGCCGAGTCCCTGGGTGGCATCGAGTCGCTGATCGAGCATCCGGCCGCGATGACGCACGCGTCCACCGAGGGTTCCGAGCTGGAGGTTCCCGCGGATCTGGTGCGGCTCTCGGTCGGCATCGAGGATGTCAGCGACCTGCTTGCGGACATCGAGCAGGCATTGAGCTAAGTTCACGGACATGAGGAAGCGGCCGCACCCGATGATCGGGCGCGGCCGCTCGTGTCCGCGGGGGTTTCGGCCTGCCGTGGCGGCGCGGCCGAGCGCGTCAGCTGTGGTAGGGCTCGGCGCTGAGCAGGGTGACCTTCATCGTGTTCCCATTGGGCAAGGTGTATTCCCTGGTCTCGCCCACCTTGGCGTCGATGAGCGCGCCGCCGAGCGGGGAGTTCGGCGAGTACGTCTCCAGCTTGGAATCGCGGAGACCCTCCTCGCGGGTGGCGATCAGGAAGGTTTCGGTGTCCGTCTCGTCGCCGTCGTAGTAGACCTTGACGACCGACCCGGGAAGCGCGACGCCGGACTTGGTCGGCGCGACGCCGACCTTGGCGTTGTTCAGCAGCTCCTGCAGCTGGCGAATGCGCGCCTCCTGCTGACCCTGCTCCTCGCGCGCCGCGTGGTACCCGCCGTTCTCCTTGAGGTCGCCCTCTTCCCGGCGTTCGTTGATCTCGGCGGCGATGACCGGACGATTGGCGATGAGCGCGTCGAGTTCGCTCTTGAGCCTGTCGTGCGACTCCGGGGTCAGCCAGGTCACTTGCGTCTCAGTCATCTCGATCACTCCCTAGTAGTTGTTCCCGGCAGGCCGGGATTCCCTGAGCACCGGCGTGTGCTCACCCGAAAGCGGGCACGCGCCAGTCGACGGCTAGAGCGATCCTGGGAAGTTCATCGAACCCCGACAGGCCCTGGTCTCGGGCGAGCTCGCAAGCCCGAACCGTCAGCGCTGGCCGCCAATGCAGCAAACACGGCTCCGAGCTTCGGAACCGTGTATCACGCCATTTTAGCATGATTCACAAATGTGCAGGTCGGAGTTGATTTCGCGGCTAAATCGCGGGTTTATGCGCGGAAATCAGCCAACTCGCAGATAGCTGGGTACCCGATCGCTGCACGCGTACACACTGCCCGACACCGGCCGCGCGGAGGACCGCACGACGGTGGTCAACTCGACCGTTCCGCTGCTCGACGGCTCGATCAGCACCTCGCGGCGGCCGAGTTCGGAACCGTCGCGGGCCATGGCCCGGACGAAGCACACCACCGGCTGCCGCGGGTCGGCGCGGGTGACCTTCAGCCGGATGGTCATGGTCGAGTCGTCGACGACGACGTAGCCGAGCTGCTCGGCCTCGATGTCCTCCGGCCCGTACTTCTGGTAGCCCAGGTAGGCCACGCCGAGCCCGGCGAGCACCACCAGCACGCCGAGCACCGGCACGATCCAGCGGCGCGGCTTGCGCGGCCCGGCGCCGTACCGGTCGGCCGGTGGACCGCTCGCAGCCGCCGCCTTCGCGTCACCGCCGCTGTCGGGCGCTGGCTGGCTCATGGTGGTCGCTCCCGGGGGGTACGTCGGAACAAAAGCGGGTCGAATGGAACTATAGGTAACGAAGCCCCGACACCCGCGACCGAGAGCGACGGAGAACGAGACGTGAGTGGCCTTCGCCTCATGGCGGTGCACGCCCACCCAGACGACGAATCCAGCAAGGGTGCCGCGACGACCGCCCGTTACGCCGACGAAGGACACGACGTCCTCGTCGTGACGCTGACCGGCGGAGAGCGCGGAAGCATCCTCAACCCGGCCATGGACACGCCCGGCGTGCTGGAGCGGATCCACGAGATCCGCCGCGAGGAGATGGCCGCCGCCGCCCGTGCGCTCGGCGTGCGCCAGCACTGGCTCGGTTTCGTCGACTCCGGCCTGCCCGAGGGCGACCCGCTGCCGCCGCTGCCGGAGGGCAGCTTCGCGCTGGTTCCGCTGGAGGAGGCCACCGAGGCGCTGGTGCGGGTGGTGCGCGAGTTCAAGCCGCACGTGATGACCACCTACGACGAGACCGGCGGCTACCCGCACCCCGACCACATCCGCTGCCACGAGGTGTCGGTGGCGGCGTTCGAGGCGGCGGGCGACCCCGAGCGGTTCCCCGACGCGGGTGAGCCGTGGACGCCGCTCAAGCTGTACTACGACCACGGCTTCAGCATGAAGCGGATGGAGATCTTCGCCGCGGAGTACGAGCGGCTCGGCGAGCCGTTCCCGCTGCAGGAGTGGCTGGACCGGATGCGCAAGTACGCCGCCGAGCGCGGCGACGTGTTCTCCCGGATCACCACCCAGATCGACTGCGCCAAGTACTTCCCGCAGCGCGACGACGCCTTGCGCGCGCACGCGACGCAGATCGACCCCAACGGCGCGTTCTTCGCCATCCCGATGGAGATGCAGCAGCGGTTGTGGCCGACCGAGGAGTTCGAGCTGGCCAAGACCCGGGTGCGCACCGAGCTGCCGGAGACCGACCTGTTCGCAGGCATCGAGGACGAGCGGTCGTGACGCTGGTCCTGCTCGCCCAGACACCCGGGACGCCGACCGGCCCCGAGTTCGGCAAGGCGTCGCCGCTCGGCCTGGTCATCGTCCTGATCCTGCTCGCGGGCACCTTCCTGCTGATCCGGTCGATGAACCGGCACATCAAGGGCCTGCCGGCGACCTTCGAGCCCGAGCATCCCGAGCCGGACCAGGAGGCCGACGAGGGCACCGAACACGGCATCACCCGTCGTGCCGAGGAGCCGAAGGGCGCCGACCCCGAAGGCCGCGCCGGGCCGGACTGACCCGGAAACCCCTTTGACCTGCTCGTTGTTACCTTTCCGCGCTCTCTTTCGTCAATGAGGTAGTCGCGGCGCGAACCGCGGCCTCCCGCCGGAGGCCGGCACCCGGATTTCGTTGCGCGCGTCTGCTTCCGAACGCTGAGAGTCAGGACAGAGCAATGACATTCGACGAACTGCGCGCCACGCTGCCCGGCCGCGTGCTGGTGGCCGGTGACGAGGGCTTCGAGACCGCGGCGCGGCCGTGGACGACGACCGTCGACCAGCCGGTGGCCGCCGTGGTGCGGGCCGGGGACGCCGGTGACGTCGCGGCCGTGGTCCGGTACGCGAGCCGCGTGGGCGTGCCGGTGGTCACCCAGCCGACCGGCCACGGCGCGTCCGGCGGGGTGCCCGAGGCGATCCTGCTGCGCACCGGGCTGTTGGACGGCATCGACATCGACCCCGCGCGTCGGGTGGCGCGCGTCGGCGCCGGAGTGCCGTGGGGCCGGGTGCAGGCGGCCTCGGCCAGGCACGGGCTGACCGGCCTTGCGGGCAGCAACCCGGTCGTCGGCGTCACCGGTTACACCCTCGGCGGCGGCATGGGCTGGTTCGGCCGCAAGTACGGCTGGGCTTCCGACGCGGTGCGCGCGTTCGAGATCGTCGACGCCGATGGCGCTCAGCGCCGGGTCACGCCCCAGGACGATCCGGAGCTGTTCTGGGCGCTGCGCGGCGGCGGCGGCGACTTCGCCGTGGTGACGGCGCTCGAGTTCGACCTGTTCCCCGCGCCGGAACTGTTCGGCGGGCGCATGCTGTGGCCGCAAGCGCGGATTCGCGACGTGTTCGACGCCTTCCGGGAGGTCACCGCCGCGGCTCCGGACGAACTGTCGGTGTGGTTCCAGCGTCTGCAGATCCCGGACGCACCGCCGATGGTCGGCGTGGACGCGGTCTACCTGGGTGATCCCGATCGCGGCCGGGCGCTGGTGGCCGCGTTCGACGCCATCGGGGACACCGTTCTCGACAAGCGTGGTGTTTTCGGGCCCGCCGACATCGGCTCCGTGACCGCCGAACCCACCGACCCGAGCCCGTCGCTGTCCCGTGCGGAGCAGCTGACCGATCTGGGCGACGCCGTGGTCAAGACCCTGATCGAGGAACCGGTCGCCCCGCTGGCCAACGTGCAGATCCGCCATCTGGGTGGCGCCTTGGCCGAAGCCGGGCCGAACGGTGGCGCGCGGGGTCCGATCGCGGAGCCGTACCTGCTCTACTGCCTCGGTCTCGGGCTGCCGCACCTGCGCGACGCGGTTCAGGCGCGGCGCACCGCCGTCGTCGACGCGGTGAGCGGGCAGATCGGCGGCCGCAAGCCGTATACCTTCCTCACGCCCGGCGAGTCGGCCGAGGCCGCTTTCGATTCGGCGACGCTGACCCGGCTGCGGGAGATCAAACGGGCCCGCGACCCGCACGGCGTCATCCGGGCGAACTACCCGGTGCTGGGGTGAGCCATGAGGGCTCCGGAAGGCCGCGTCGGTCCGGCGGCCGACGGCGTGCTCCGGCAGACCGCGGGGCCGAGACCGCGGAACGGTTTCGGCCCCGGCCGCTCAGAACGGCCAGTCGGCGACGTGGCCCGCTTCCAGCAGCGGGATACCGCCTCGCCGATGGCACCCCGCGCTGTGGATGACCCTGGAAGACGGCGCCACCGAATCGGCCCGCGCACGCCTTTCGGGTTCCCCTACCGCGCCGCTGTGAACGCGCGGATCGCCAGTTCCCCCGTGGAAAGGAGAATTCGCCGGTCGGGCGTTCGAGAAAAGGTGGCGACACTTTTGGGTCCGAAGTAGACGTGGTCGGCACCGGGGCCGGTTCGCGCGTTTCTGGGTCGCGTTGTAGCGCACGCGCATCCGATTCAACCCAGGGGTCACGAGAAGCACACTGTGGGCAACATTTTCGGCGCAAGCTGGAGTTCGCATTGCCGCGCGCTTGTCGGTGTCCTGTGTTACCAATTCAGCCAAACCGCTCGACCGAAGGATGCTCATGGACAACGTGATCGGACAGATCGACCGCGCACTGGATGCGACCGGAGCGATCGTCGCCGCCGTGGCGGGAGCGGGCCTGACGACGCCGACGCCGTGCCGGGACTGGGATGTCCGTGCCGTTCTCAACCACACGGTGGGCGGTATGCACCTCTTCGCGGCGGCGCTGAGCGGCACGGACGCGGGCGCCGACCACGAATCCGACTGGCTCGGCGGTGATCCGCAGGGTGCGTACGCCGCGGCCGCGGAAGTGGACCGCGCCGCTTGGCACCGGCCCGACGCGCTGGACGGCACGGTGGGCATCTCGCTCGGGGAACTGCCCGGCCCCACGGCCGCGCTGGTGCACCTCACCGAGGTTCTGGTGCACGGGATAGACATCGCGGTCGCCATCGATCGGCCGGATCTGGCCGACGACCAGCTGTGTGGCGAACTGCTCGCCACCATGCAGACCATGGGCGGCATCGATTCCTTCCGCGCCCCCGGCATTTTCGGTCCGGAGGTGCTCGTCGCCGAGGACGAACCGGCACATCGCCGGTTGCTGGCATATGTCGGGCGCGAGGTAATGGCCCGCACGTAGCCCGCTGTTTCCAGAGAGCTGAAAAGTCTGGCAGCTGTCGCCGAGAACATTCTCAATTTCGCCGCGGCCGTACTCCGTCGAGGATGATGTGGGCTATGTGGGCAGAACGTGTCTCACTCGTCTCGGCTCCGGCGTGGCGGATCGCGGCGAATGCGCCGGCGAGCAGCGCCATCAGTTCTTCGACGGTGACGTCTCGGCGTGCGGCGCCGACGGACTGGGCGCGGTCGAGCAGGCCCGCGACCTGGTGGGTGGCGAGGTCCGGCGCGGCGGTTCGCAAGTCGTATCCGCGGCCGCGAGCGCGGTTTTCACGGTCGCGTTCCGCGCGCCGGAGGCCATCATCCGCGACAACAGAGCCACGTCGGGGGTCCCGGTGGCGGCGATCTGCTTCGCCTCCGCGACCAGTTGCTCGAGCTGATCGATCGCGACGGCTAGATAGAGCGCTTCCTTGGAGGGAAAGTGCCGGTGGACCGTGCCGGTCTGGAGCGACCAGCCGCAGCACGGCGACAACCAGACGCTGGCCGCGCCGGAACTGAGACCAGCCCTTCGGCACGGCGGTGGCCTTCTTCGCCCCGTACGCGGCGCGGCGTGTGCACCTCCGCGTCGTCCCCGGGTCACGGGAGAGTCACGGACAAGGTGCCCGCACGGCGCCGAGAAGGGTCGTACGGTGGAGCCATGAACCGGCTCGGAGAGGCGACGTCCCCGTACCTGCGCCAGCATGCGGACAACCCGGTGCACTGGCGGGAGTGGGACGCGGAGGCACTGGCCGAAGCGCGGGAGCGGGACGTGCCCGTCCTGCTGTCGGTCGGGTACGCGTCCTGTCACTGGTGCCACGTGATGGCGCACGAGTCGTTCGAGGATCAGGCCACCGCCGACCAGATGAACGAGAATTTCGTCTGCGTGAAGGTCGACCGGGAGGAGCGGCCGGACCTGGACGCGGTCTACATGAACGCCACGGTCGCGATGACGGGGCAAGGCGGCTGGCCGATGACCTGTTTCCTGACTCCGGACGGCGAACCGTTCTACTGCGGCACCTACTACCCGAAGCTTCCGCGCGGCGGCATGCCGTCGTTCACCCAATTGCTCACCGCGGTCACGGAAACCTGGCAGCACCGGCGTGAGGAGGTGAACCAGGCCTCCGCGCAGGTGGCCGCGGCGCTGCGCGACCAAGCGGGGGGACTGCCCGACGCGGACCTGACGATCACCCCGGAGTTGCTCGCCCACGCCGTCGCCGCCGTGCTGCGCGACGAGGATGCCGAACACGGGGGGTTCGGCGGCGCTCCGAAGTTCCCGCCGTCGGCGCTGTTGGAGGGCCTGCTGCGGCACTGGGAGCGCACCGGCGACCGGGCGGTGTTCGACGTGGTGGCCCGCACGGCCGAAGCCATGGCCCGCGGCGGCATCTACGACCAGCTGCGCGGCGGGTTCGCGCGGTACTCGGTCGATGCCGCCTGGGTGGTGCCGCATTTCGAGAAGATGCTCTACGACAACGCCCAGCTGCTGCGCGCCTACGCGCACCTGGCCCGGCGCAGCACATCGCGGCTTCCGGAGTCGTTGTCGCACCGGGTCACCCGGGAAACCGTGCGGTTCCTGCTCGACGACCTCGGGACCGCACAGGGCGGTTTCGCCTCGGCGCTGGACGCCGACACCCACCTGGAACCCGGCAAGCCAGGCGTCGAAGGCGCGACGTACGTGTGGACGCCCGCCGAACTGGCCGGTGTGCTCGGTCCGATCGACGGGGCGTGGGCAGCCGAATTCTTCGGCGTCACCACCGCGGGCAATTTCGAACAGTGCACCTCGGTGCTGACCAGATACACCGAACCCGCCACGCCGCAGGACGCCGCGCGGCTGGAACACGTCCGCGCGGCGCTGATCGCCGCCCGCGACCGCCGTCCACAGCCGGACCGGGACGACAAAGTGGTCACCGCGTGGAACGGGATGGCGATCACCGCGCTCGCCGAGGCGGCGGGCGCGCTGGACGAGCCGGAATGGACCGCCGCCGCCGTCCGGTGCGCGCGCTTCCTGCTGGCCGAGCACGTGGTGGACGGCAGGCTGCGGCGCGCCTCGCTCGGTGGGGTCGCCGGCGCGGCGCCCGGCATCCTGGAGGACCACGCCTGGCTGGTCACCGGGCTGCTCGCGCTGCACCAGGCCACCGGCGAACTCGGCTGGCTGGACGACGCCCAGCGCTTGCTCGACATCGCGATCGAGCACTTCGCCGACCCCGACCGACCGGGCAGCTGGTTCGACACCGCCGACGACGCCGAAACCCTCGTCGCCCGACCGCGCGACCCGATCGACGGCGCCACCCCCGCCGGCGCCTCCGCACTGGCCGAAGCGCTGCTCACCGCCGCGGCCGCGAGCGACCCGGAACGGGCCGTCCGCTACCGGGAGCTCGCCGACCGCACGCTCGACCGCGGGGCGATCGTGCTGGCGCGCGCGCCGCGCTCGGCGGGCCAGTGGCTCACCGTGGCGGAGGCGGCCCTGCGCGGCCCGCTGCAAGTCGCCATCGCCACCGAAGCGGCGGCCCCTTCCGCCGAGCTGCTCGCCACGGCTCGTTCGGCCGCCCCCGGGGGTTCCGTCGTCCTCGCCGCCGCCCCGAACGCCGTCCCGTTGCTGGCCGATCGGCCCTTGGTCGGCGACGCCGCCGCCGCGTACGTCTGCCGCGGCTCCGTCTGCGACCTCCCGGTCTCCACTCCCGACCAGCTCCGCACGGCACTGCTGCGCACTTAGCGGCCGGGTATCCAGACCGGCCGCACCGGCCCGGTCTCGAGTCCGGCCGGCGCGGCATCAGACGCCTCTCGGCGATCCAGCGTCATCCCGCGGCGCGCCGTGGACCAGGAACGCCGCGAGATTGTTGGGCGCGCCGAGCGGATCAGGCGTCCGCCGGCGGGTGGCGGTCGAACGGTTGGCGCACAGGCGCCGATGATTCCGCCCGCCACGGCGGGCGGGACGGCGACCGCACGGACCTGATCGATCTACCGGCCACCGAGGTCGGCCGGAACGAACTCGGCACAGATCGAGCGGCGTCGATGCGGTGAGCCTGCGGCATCAGCGCTCGATCATGTTGCCGAGGCGGCCGCAGGACTACCGCGATGCCGTGTTCGGCGGGCTCTCCTGGCCGAGGACCCGGCGCGCGCGGCGATCTAACGCCGGTGCGGAGCGTCGAATTCGGCGTCCGGCAGCTCGGTGCCGTCGGGTGGCTCCGCGACCGTGTGGATCTCGATGACCGGGTTGGTGTCGGCGGGCAGGTCGGCGCTGTCGAGTTTCGCGGTGCGGGTCTCGACGCGCTCGGTTCGAGCGCCGGAGGTGTCGATGTCGGTCCAGCAGAACGTCGGGTCCTTCATGCCGCGCAGCACGATGGTGTCGTAGAACGTCCACTTGGCCCGTTCGTCTTCCGTACCGGCCTCGATCACCGCTTGGCTCACCAGGATTCGCCGCGGCACCTCCTTGGCCGCCGTGGTGAGACGGGCGGCCTCGTTGACGGCGTTGCCGATCACCGTGAATTCCAGCCGGGTGTCGGAGCCGACGTCGCCGGCGAAGACCGGGCCGCGCGCGACGCCGATCCCGATGTCGAGCTCTCCGGTGGCGAGCACCTCGTCCCGGATGCGCCGCGCCGCCCGCAACGCCGGGGTCGCGTTGTCGCGCAGGGCGATCGGCGCTCCGAAGACGCACAGCGCCGCGTCGCCCTCGAACTTGTTGACCAGGCCGTTGTTCTCCTCGGTCGCCGCGACGACGATCGCGAGCAGGCGGTTGAGCTTGGCGACGAACTCCTGCGGCGGCAGCCCGGTGGACAGCTCCACCGACCCGGTCACGTCGACGAACAGTGCCGACACCTCGCGCACGTCACCGCTGAGATCCGCCCCGCGGGCCAGGGCGCGCTCGGCCACCTCGGGGCCGACGTGCCTGCCGAAGACCTCCCGCATCCGCTCCCGCTCGCGCAGGTTCGCCGCCAGCTCGTTGACCGAGTGCTCCAAGCGGCCGATCTCGCTGGTGCTGCCGATGGGCACCCGGGCACCGAGATCGCCCTGCGCGATGCGGTCCAGCGCGCGACGCAGGGTGCGCATCGGCGCGGCGACCGCGCGGGCGAGGAACGCCGTGGCCAGCGCGCCCACACCGATCCCGACCGCGGACAGGTAGATGGCCGTGCGCACCCGGTCGGGCGCGGCGGCCACCGGGTCGGCCAGCACGACGATCAGCATGAGCAGCGGGAGCGCCGCCGCCACCGCCCAGGTCAGCACGACCCGCACCAGCACGGAGGAACTCCAGTGCATGGTCCAGCCGAGCACCCCGGCGACCACCGGAATCGTCGGCCGGATCAACCGGTCCACGATCAGGAAGGTGACCGCCGCCGACTCGAAGGCGCCGATCGTGAACAGCGCCGCCGTCACGCCGGGATCGTTGTCCGGGCTCAATCGCGCGAAGATGACCGTCGCCACGATCACGCCGGGAATCCACAGCGCGAGCGCGCGCATGCTGATCGCGACGGGTAGGAGCAGCAGGCGCCGCGCCTCCACCTCCGTGGGTTTGCGCCCTGCGTCGAGCCAGCCGAAGTACAACTTGCGATCGCGCACGGCCAGGACGATGCCGGCCACGAACCCCACCGCCGGATAGATGCCGACGAAGGCGAGCGCCCGCACCCAATCCGTGCCCAGCCTGCCGAGGAACCCGTTGAGCCACAGCTGGGTGACGATCACCGCGAGACCGCTGAGATTCGCCGTGGTGACCAGCGCGGCCAGGCCACCCCGCGCTTTGAGCGCCCAGAGGACGAGTTTCGCGATCATCGGATTCGCGATCCCGAGGCCCGACCGGTGCGGGCCCGCTCCGGTGTAGGTGCCGCGCCCGCCATGGACTCCGCACCTGCTGGGGTGATGACCCGCCTTCCGAAGGCGGCGGTCGCAGGGTTCCCGCAGCTGCCCGAGCGCAGCGGCTGGTGCTTCGCGATCCGGGCTGATACCGGAGACTCCGCCGACCGAAGATCACCGAGCGCCCGTCCCGAGGGCGGCAGACGCCGCGCGACCGCCGGAAACGGCAGGGCGATGCCACACGAGGCGGCGACGGAGAACACGAACGAGCAGCATAGAGCCACGGCGACCGGCACAGGAGTTTTCCCGGTGATCTCCCCGGACCCGCCCGCCGACCAGCCGCACCGCGGCATCGTCGGTCCGTCGTCCGGCAGCGCGGAGCAGGCGATGGGGTGGATCACCGCCCGATCGGGCCTCGGCCCGCCCGCGCACCGGCGCTCGCGGCGCGGATGCCGAATCGCCGCGCGGCTTTCGGACGCACGCTGTTCCATTGCCTGCGCCGCCCCTCTCGTCCGACCTCCCCGTCGACTCTATGCGCTCAGCGCAGGACCACTAGCCACACCGCCGCGTAGTGGGTCAACGCGGCCAGCACCGTGGCCGCGTGGAAGAACTCGTGATGCCCGAAGACGGTGGGCCACGGGTTCGGCCACTTCGTGGCGTAGAGGATCGCGCCGCCGCTGTAGAACAGGCCGCCGATCAGCAGCAGGATCAGCGGCGCGATGCCGATCTGGCCGTTGAGCTGGCCGGCCACCGGCACGATGGCCCAGCCCAGCAGCAAATACAGCGGAACGCCGACCCAGCGGGGCGCGGTGGGCCACAGCAGTTTCAGTGCCACTCCGGCCAGCGCACCGGCCCAGACCACGGCCAGCAACGTCTGCCCGGTGCGTCCGGGCAGGCCGAGCAGGGCGAAAGGGGTGTAGCTGCCCGCGATGAACAGGAAGATCATCGAGTGGTCCGCTCGCTTCATCCGGATGCGGGCGCGCGCGGTCGGCCAGGTCACCCGGTGATAGACCGCGCTCACGCCGAACAGCCCGCACACGGTGAGCCCGTAGACCAGCGTCGACCACCCCGCGGTCGCGGAGACCCTGGCGGCGGTGGCGATCAGCACGACGGCCGCGATCGCGGCGACGCCGACGGCCCAGGTGTGGATCCAGCCCCGCATGCGCGGTTTGACCAGTGCCCCGGCGAGCGCTTCGCCCGCCGAGACGGGAACCGGTGTGACCGCTGCCGCATCGGCGGCGCCGACCGATTCGGACACGAGTACCTCCTAAGGGGACAGCCGGACCGGTCTGCTCGCGGCACCACGCCGGACCGAGGGCAGACCCGGTAGTTGAACCCGTCAGTAACCTACGCAACCGTAACTTGCGTGCTCCCGGCCACTGTACCGGCGTATCGCGGTCGATGCCGCGTTCGTGTCGCCGAGGCGTAGGGTTGCCCGCGTGGAACTTCCGAGTCAGGTGCGGGGTCTGCCGTATCGCATCTACGAGGCCCGGCTGTCCAGGCAGCTGGCCGGCAAGCAGCATCCCCGGCACGTCGCGGTGATGTGTGACGGCAATCGCCGGTGGGCGCGGGAGAACGGTTTCACCGACGTCAGCCACGGCCATCGGGTCGGCGCGCTGAAGATCGCCGAGCTGGTCGGCTGGTGCGAGGCCGAGGGCATCGAGATGGTGACCGTGTACCTGCTGTCCACCGAGAATCTCCAGCGTGATCCGGACGAGCTGGAGACGCTGTTCGAGGTCATCACCGACGTGGTGGAGGAGCTGTCGGCGCCGGAGCAGAACTGGAGCGTGCGCATCGTCGGCTCGCTCGACGGCTTCCCCGAGCTGATCGCCAAGCGGATGCGCACCGCGGCCGAGCGCACCGACGGCCGCAACGGCGTGCACGTCAACGTCGCGGTCGGCTACGGCGGCAGGCAGGAGATCGCCGACGCGGTGCGCTCGCTGGTCCGTCAGGAGATCGCCGCGGGCGAGACCGGCGAGGACCTGGTGCAGTCGATCACCGTGAACGCCATCGGCCAGCATCTCTACACTTCCGGTCAGCCGGACCCAGACCTGGTCATTCGCACCTCCGGCGAGCAGCGGCTGTCCGGGTTCCTGCTGTGGCAGAGCGCATACTCGGAGATATGGTTCACCGAGGCGTACTGGCCGGAGTTCCGCCGGGTGGATTTCCTGCGGGCGCTGCGCGACTTCGCCGCGCGTCATCGCCGTTTCGGCGTCTGATCCGGGGTCGCGCCGGTGAATCCGGCGCCATCACCACGCTTCTCGCGTACCGTGCGGTCTCATGAGCTCGTTCGATCACCGGCCCGCCGGAGCCGCGCGGGGCGAACCGGACGACTCGATCAGCTATGCGGAGTTCGGTAGACGCTTCCTGGAGTACGCCGCCTCCGAAGCGCGCATCTCGGGCGCGTTCGCCCAGCTGACCGGTAGCGCCTTCGATTTCGGCCCGATCGGGGCCGGGCCGGGCCGACTGGCCAAGGTGACCGCACAGGTGCGGCTCGGCGCGTCCCGGTTGGGCCGTCGCGACGACGAGACCATCGCGTTCGAACTGATCATCCCGCTGGAGGTCGACCTGCTACTGGACTTGGCGGTCGACCGGCACCGGTTCCACGTCGAGGGAACCGTGCATCTGCGCCTGACGGTGCACACGGCGGCGCCGCTGCGGGTGGTGATCGATATCGCCGAGCCGCGCCCGGCCGACGTGCGCGTCAGCGTGGCCGCCGCCACCAGGCGCGGGCAAATGCTGCGCGCTCTCGCCGGCGTCGATCACGAGATCAGGCGTTTCGTCGCCCGCTATATCTCCGCCGAGATCCGTAAGCCGCACATCGCCGCGGTGCGGGATATCGATGTCGCGCAGCGCCTCGACGAAGCGTGGAAATTGTAAGCGGAATCACAATTTCCGCAGTCGCAGCCGATTGATGCTGTGATCGGCGTCCTTGCGCAGCACCAGGGTCGCGCGCGGGCGAGTGGGCAGAATGTTCTCCACGAGATTCGGCCGGTTGGTGTTGTTCCAGATCTCCTGCGCCGCGGCGGTCGCCTGCTCGTCGGTGAATCCGGAGTAGTGGTGGAAATGCGCGTTCGGATCGGCGAACGCGGTCTTGCGCAGGGTGAGAAACCTTTGCACGTACCACTTCTCGATGTCTTCGATGCGCGCGTCCACGTAGATCGAGAAGTCGAACAGATCCGACACCATCAGACGCGGACCGGTCTGCAACACGTTCAACCCCTCCACGATCAGAATGTCGGGCTGGCGCACGCAGTGCAGCTTGTCCGGCACGATGTCGTAGGAGATGTGCGAATACACCGGCGCGCAGACCTCGGCCGCGCCTGATTTCACCTCGGTGACGAATCGCAGCAGCTTGCGGCGGTCGTAGCTCTCCGGAAAACCTTTGCGGTGCATGATGCCGCGCCGGGTGAGTTCCGCGGTGGGATAGAGGAATCCGTCGGTGGTGACCAGGTCCACGCGCGGGTGGTGATCCCAGCGCGCCAGCAGGGCTTGCAGTACGCGCGCGGTGGTGGACTTGCCCACCGCGACGCTGCCCGCCACGCCGATCACGAACGGCACCTGCTGGTCGGGATGGGTTTCGCCGAGAAATGTGGCGGTCGCGGCGAACAGTCGCTGCCGCGCGGCCACCTGCAGGTGGATGAGACGAGCGAGCGGGAGATACACCTCCGCGACTTCTTCGAGATCGATCTGTTCCCCGAGGCCGCGCAGGCCGATGAGTTCTTCCTCGGTGAGCACCAGGGGAGTCGATTTACGCAGGGTCCGCCACTGTTTCCGGTCGAATTCCACGTAGGGACTCGGCTCACTCATTCGTGCCATTTACCCGACGCTCCGTTTCGGCAAACACGCACAGTTACCGTGCGGATCCGGTGAGATTCGGTCTAGCTGTCGCCGCATAGGCGAATTCTGCTCCGCGCCGACACGATGAGCCGAGCGGGGTGCCACTACCGGTTGGTAACCGGCTCGATGCCCCAGGTGTGGGCCGCTAATCTCGGCTGGCATGGAAGCGCATCCGCTCGTGACCGAATACCTGCGGCTCGGCCTCGCCTTCGACCGGCTGGAGGAAGGATTCGTCGACGCCTACACCGGTGATCCCGCGCTGCGCAACGAGGTGCGCGCCGCGCCGGCCCCGCAGCCGCGCGAGCTGGCCCGCCGGGCCGCCGAGTTGCGCGGCGCGGTGCCGGAGGCCGGACTGACGCCGCAGCGCGCCGAGTTCCTCGACGTGCACCTGCGCGCGCTGGAGTGCTCCGCACGGAAGTTCGCCGGCGAGGACATCGGCTTCATCGACGAGGTGCGCGCCTACTTCGACGTCGACATCACGCCCGGCGACGTGGACGACTACCGCGAGGCGCACCGGCAGATGGACGAGGTGCTCGCCGGGGACGGTCCGCTGGCCGAGCGGATGGCCGCTCATCGCAAGGCCGACGAGATCCCGCCGGAGCGCCTGGCGGTCTGCGTCGAGGCGTTCTCCGGTGCGCTGCGTGAGCTGGTGCGCGCCCGCTACCCGCTGCCGGACCACGAGCACGTCACCTACGAGGTGGTCGGAGACAAGCCCTGGTCCGGGTTCAACTACTACCTGGGCAACTACCACTCCCGCGTCGCGATCAACTCCAACCTCGAGCAGCACATGGCGCACCTGCCGCAGCTGATCGCGCACGAGTCCTACCCGGGCCACCACACCGAGCACTGCCGCAAGGAAGCCGGGCTGGTCGCCGCCGGGCAGGCCGAGCAGACGCTGTTCCTGGTCAACACCCCGCAGTGCCTGATGGCCGAGGGCCTCGCCGATCTGGCGTTGCGTTCCATCGTCGGGCCCGGCTGGGGCAAGTGGGCACAGGAGATCTACGCGGATCTCGGGCTGCGCTTCGACGGCGAACGAGCCGAACGCCTTTCGAACGCCTCGGCGAAGCTGCTGGGCGTGCGCCAGGACGCCGCGCTGCTGCTGCACGACCGGGGCCGCTCGCACGACGAGGTGGCGGAGTTCTTGCAGACCTGGAGCCTGACGACGCCGGAGCGGGCGCGCCAGTCGCTGCGCTTCCTGTCCTCGCCGCTGTGGCGCGCCTATATCTCCACCTACGTCGAGGGATACCGGCTGCTGGGTGGCTGGCTCGATCGCGCGGCCGAAGCCGAGGACCGGGCCGATCGGTTCCGCAGGCTGCTCGACGAGCCGCTCACGCCGGGCGCGGTGCGCGCGGCGGTGTGAGAATCACTGGATCACCGCACAGCCCTGTCCGCCCGCGGAGAGGCTGCACAGCAGCAACGAAAGGGTGCGCAGCAGCGCCTCGACCGGAGAGGCGGGCACCGAGACCGAGCCGATCATGTCCGTTCCTTCCTGGGTTCGGTGGTCACGCGCCCGCGAAAGTGATGCGCACCGAGATCGGGTCGCTTTCCAGCACTTTCATGGTGCGTTCGGCGACGGCGGCGGCGACGCGCCCTTTGGCGAACGTGCGGGAGCGTGCCACCACATCGTCCTGCGGCACGAAGGCGGCCGTGCCGGTGCGCCAGTGGCTGCCCTGCCGGAGCCGGACGTGCGGGTCGGCGGCGATGTTGCGGGCCCAGCCGGAGCGATAGCCGTGCTGCGAGATCAGCCACGCGCCGGTCTCGTCGATCGACGCGGTGACCGGCACCCGCCGCGGCTGCCCGGATTTCGCTCCGACCGTCTCCAGTTCGGCGATCAGCGACGATCGGATGCCGAGCCGGTCGAGCAGGCCGACGGCCGGGTTGACCAGGTAGCGGCCGATCAGGCGTTCGCGCCGGAATTTGCGTACCGCGGCGCTCGGTGTTCGTCCGGCCATGACAGTGCTCCTCAGGTTCGATGCGGGCGGAAGACGGCGCAGGTGGTGGTGGCGTGCGCGACCAGGCGGCCCTGCTCGTCGACCACCCGCCCCTCCGCGGTCGCGGTGCTGCGCCCGACGTGGATCGTGGTGCCGGTGGCGGTGAGGCGCTGCCCGTCGGTGGGCACGGCGCGGATGTAGTTGATCTTCAGCTCCAGCGTCGTGTATCCCACGCCTGGCTCCAGCGTGGTGTGCACCGCGCAGCCCATCACCGAGTCGAGCAGGGTGGCGCAGATGCCGCCGTGCGTGGTGCCGAGCGGGTTGGCGAAGTCGGGCCTGGTCCGTAGGGCGAAGACCACCTTGCCATGCTCGAGTTCGTCGACCTCCATGCCGAGCAGGTCGCCGATGAACGGCGGGCGGTCCGTCCTGCTCATCGCGGTGCGCAGGAGCTCGAGGCCGGACAGCTGAGCCGGATCGACGGTGGCTTCGGACATGGGTCCCATCCTTTCGATGAACCGATCGGTCCACATCTGTCATGATTGCAACATGGACCGATCGGTTCACGCAACCCTCGAGCAAGGAACCCGCATGACCACAGGGCCGCGCACCAGGCTGATCGAAACCGCCATCGAACTGGTGCGCGAACAGGGTGTGCACGCCGCGGGGCTCGCGACGCTGCTGGAGCGGAGCAACGCCTCGCGCAACTCGCTCTATCAGCACTTCCCCTCCGGTAAGAGCGAGCTGGTCGAGACCGCGACGCGCGTGGCGGGCGTGCGGATCGGCGAGGTGATCGACAAGGTCACCGCCGCGCCGCCGCGCCGGTGGTTCGATTCGCTCATCGGCTGGTGGGTCGGCGCGTTGCGCAAGACCGGCTACCGCGCCGGGTGCCCGGTCGTCGGGGCGGCGCTGGCCGAGTCGGAACCCCGGGTGCAGGCGGCCGCGGGCGAGGTCTTCGGGGATTGGCACCAACGGCTCGGGGCGGCGCTCACCGCCGCGGGCTTGGACGCCGAGGAAGCGCGCTCGTTCAGCAGTTTCGTGTTCAGCGCGATGGAAGGGGCCATCGTCCAGGCGCGGGCCATGAAATCCACGCAGCCGCTGGAGGACGCGCAGCGGCATCTGGCGGTGCTGTTGGAGACCTATCTGCCGGAAGACGGCGCATCGAGTTGACGGCCGGCGCGTCACTGCGGATCGCCCGGCGCGCCACCGCTGACCAGGAGGGGTGAACCCCCTGCTCGAGGGCCGGGCATGCGGCCCATAGACTGAGGGTCGTGACGCAGACGACCGCCTCTGTCAATACCCAGTCTCTCGGTGAGCTCGATCCGGAGCTCGCTGCCGCGATGGCAGGCGAGCTCGCCCGCGAACGCGACACGCTCGAGATGATCGCCTCGGAGAACTTCGTGCCGCGCGCGGTGCTGCAGGCGCAGGGCAGCGTGTTGACCAACAAGTACGCCGAGGGCTACCCGGGGCGGCGCTACTACGGCGGTTGCGAGCACGTCGACGTGGTGGAGACCTTGGCCCGCGACCGTGCCAAGGAGTTGTTCGGCGCCGAATTCGCCAATGTCCAGCCGCATTCCGGCGCGCAGGCGAACGCCGCGGTGCTGATGTCGCTGATGGACCCGGGCGACAAGCTGCTCGGTCTCGACCTCGCGCACGGCGGTCACCTGACCCACGGCATGCGCCTGAACTTCTCCGGCAAGCTCTACGAGGTGCACTCCTACGGAGTGAGCAAGGAAGACCACCGCGTCGACATGGACGAGGTGCGCGAGATCGCCTTGCAGGCGCGTCCGAAGGTGATCGTGGCGGGGTGGTCGGCCTACCCGCGCCACCAGGACTTCGCGGCGTTCCGCTCGATCGCCGACGAGGTCGGCGCCTACCTGTGGGTGGACATGGCCCACTTCGCCGGTCTGGTCGCCGCCGGCCTGCACCCCTCGCCGGTGCCCTACGCCGACGTCGTGTCCTCGACCGTGCACAAGACCCTCGGCGGTCCGCGCTCCGGCCTGATCCTGGCCAAGCAGGAGTACGCCAAGAAGCTGAACAGCTCGGTGTTCCCCGGCCAGCAGGGCGGGCCGCTGATGCACGCCATCGCCGCCAAGGCCGTCGCGTTCAAGATCGCCGCGAGCGAGGAGTTCCGCAATCGCCAGGAGCGCACCCTCTCCGGTGCGAAGATCCTGGCCGAGCGGCTCACCGCCGCCGACGTCAAGGACAAGGGCATCAGCGTGCTCACCGGCGGCACCGATGTGCATCTGGTGCTGGTCGACCTGCGCAACTCCGAGCTCGACGGCCAGCAGGGCGAGGATCTGCTGCACGAGATCGGTATCACGGTGAACCGCAACGCCGTTCCGTTCGATCCGCGTCCCCCGATGGTCACCTCCGGCCTGCGCATCGGCACCGCCGCCCTGGCCACCCGCGGCTTCGGCGACACCGAGTTCGCCGAGGTCGCCGACATCATCGCGAGCGCGCTGGCCGGTAGCGCCGACCTGGACGCGCTGCGCGCCCGGGTGAGCAAGCTGGCCAAGGACGTTCCGCTGTACGACGGCTTGGAGGACTGGCGCCTGCTGGGCTGACGCCGGTTCGCTTCGTGCGTCCGGCGCGGCCGGATGCACGAAGCCCGTCGCGGCCGCTTCCTGGATCCACAGTCCTTGCCGACGGGCACGGCGATCCGGGAGCTACCTATCCATCCGCGCCTTCGCTCGCACAATCGATTCGTCCAGGTACCGGGCGATATCGGCGCTGGTGCCGGGGCGGATCATCAGGGCGCGGTTCGCGGGGACCTCGCAGTAGCGGCCGTCGGGCGTGTCGATCCAGCGGAGCCGGCCGGTGCGCAGCGGTTCGGCGTTGCGCGGGCCGAGCAGCACGGTGGCGGTGCCGCGGGTGGCGCACGACTGCCGCCAGAAGCGCCGGTAACGCTCTTTCGCCTGGCTGGCGGGCGCGTTGCCGAAGACGTCGGGGCGATCGTCGTTGAGATCATCGAGCAGGAAGCTCTTCTCACCCACCGTTCCCGCCGTGGCGTCCGGCAGCAGACGCACCACTTCGGTGGCGAGCTGATCGATCCGGCAGCGCCGCAAACGCACTCGTCCGCCGTCCGGCGCGGGCGACTGCGCGGCGAGCACACCGGAACCGCTACGGGTACCGCAGGCCACCGCGCGAAGTTCGACGCCTCCGCGCGTGTTGTCGTAGCCGAACAGCTCGATGCGCCAGTCCGGAACGGCCAGCGTGGTGATCGCGCCGCGCAGTGGCAGCCGCTCGTCGCGTCCCAGCTCGGCGTTGAACTGCCGCTGATACGCCTGGTACTCGTTGCGGCCGGGGAAGCGGCTGGTGAACCGGAACGGAAAGGGCATGCGGTCCAAACCCGTCCCGAACCAGGCCGCGGCGAACTGCTCGGCCGACAGCGACCACTGGGTGGTCATTGCTCACCGAGCACGGGCGGCACCGTCGGTTTCACCTCGCCGAGCAGTTCTTTCGCGTGTTCCTCGGTGCGCAGGTACTTCGGCGAGTCGTGCTCGTCGTCGTCCGTGCGCCTGCCGCGCAGTCCCGGCGGCACCATGCCCGAATAACCTGCGGCGCCCGTTGCCCCCGGGCGCCCGGGCGCGGTGGGTTGCCCATTCGCCGCGGCGGGGACGGTGGGCTGGGCGGGCCGAGAGGTGCCCGCGCGCGCTTCGTTGTCCGAGGTGGTCGGGATGCCGGCCGGGCCGGGGGCGCCGCCCGCCCTGCTCGGCGTGCCGGTCGGTCTGCCGGTGAACGAGGTCGGGGTGACGGTGGTGGGTGTCGTCTGCGGCGGCGGTGCGGAGGGGACGATGGGCGCGTACGGTGTGGATGTCTGCGTCCTCGTGATGGATGCCGGAGTGGTCGCCGCGGTGTCCTGGTTCGAGGAAACCGCTTGCGAAGGGACAGTTTCCGGCGTGTCCGCAGCGGTTGGATGCACTCCGCTGTCCGGCTCGCCGTCGTCCGCGGAACCGGCGGGGGAGGCGGTGTCCGCAGTGGCAGATGGTTCGCCGGAGGCGGAGTTGTCCGGGGAGCGGGTGAGGGCCACGGCCTGCGAGTCGACGCTCGTGCCGCTTTCCACGCCCGTGCCGGTTCCCGGGTCGGGATTGGTTTCCGAACTGGTGCCGGTTCCCGAACCCACGCCGGGCTGCACACCGGTCGGCGCCGCTGCGGCCGGAGCGACCGGGGGTGGCAGCGTCGGGATACCCGGAGCGGTGGCCCCGTACGGCTGGATGTACTGGGTGTTCATCTCGTCGCGGGCCTGTTCCTCCCGCGAGTTGCGCTGTGCCGGATCGGCCGTCGCACCCGAGGCGTCCAGCAGCTCCGGCACCGACATCTTGAACTTGGCCGCCGCGTCGGCCGCCGCCGACAGCGGCAGACTCTGCGCGCCGATGGCTTCCCCGAGTTCGCCCACCCGCGCCGCGTACTCTCGCACGCCGCGGACCGCGCTGTCGGCCGCCGCGCCCTCCCAATGCTGTTCTACCGCGTTCTTGATCGCGTCCTCGAATCGCTGGCCCGCGTTCGTCACCGCCGCGGCGATGGCCGACCACGCGGCGAACGCGCCGTCGAGCGCGGCGGGATTCATCGCGTCGGCGGCTTGCTTGATCTCAGCGTGCGAAAAGCTCTGCGCGTTCTCCGGATTGGTGATCGCGCGGCCGTCGGTCTGTCTCATGATCGCTTCCCCCGGTGGTCAGCTGCCCGCGGGCAGCAACGGTGCGACTGCTGTGGCGATATCGGTGGCGATATCGCAGGCGACGAGGTGTTTGTTTGTCGATGTCTGCGGCACATTCGTCAAGATGTAGAGCGAGCCCGAACGCATCTCGACGTTGATCGTGCAGCCGCCGGGTACGTCCGGACGTGCTTCGTAGCGGACGGCTTTGCGATCGCCCGCCGGGATGTTGACGGCCGCAGGGTATTTGCTGCGTATCTGGTCGATGGTGCCGTTGGTGGTCTCGACGACGAATCCGTACCCGGCCCGTGCGACATACCGGCACCCCTTCCAGGTGAGGCCGCCTTGGCTGTCCTGTTTGGGTTCCGGGGGTCTCGAATCCCACTGGTGCTCAGCGAGAAACTGCGGTGTCAGGGCGGTGCAGGGATCGAACGCGGACTGCGGGTTCGTCTGTGGCGACGATGCGCTCGAGCTGGAACCGGCCACGCCGGTAGCCGAGACCGCCGGATCGCTCGGTGCCGTCCCGCCGCATCCGGAGAGCAGGACAAGGCCGGCCGCTGCGGCGACGAATCCGGTTGTTCGAATGCCTGTGCCGGCTTTCATGCGCTGAGCTTCCGCATCGCGGCCGCGAATTCCGTATCGGTCCGAATGTAGCCGTCGCGGATGGTCGCGAACATGGATTTGATCTCTTGCGCCACGGAGATGTACTCGGTGAGCGTATCGAAGGCGTTGTTCGGGCCGCCGAATGCTTTCTCTCTGAACAGTCGCACCAGTTCCACAGCGGAGGTCAGCTTCGGATCGTCTTCACCCAGCCCCCACTGCTGCCGCTCGCCGAGTTCGCGCGCGTCGGTTTGAGCCGCGACGAGCGTGTCGATCAACTCCTGGCACGCCTGATCGATCTCCACGAACGCCTGCGGGTCCATCCGCACTCGCAACGCCCCGGTTTTCGCAGCTTCGATGTACCCGGGAAATGGGCTGTCCGCCATCGCCGCCCCTTCCGTCAGTGCCGTCTGACCTTATAGACGCGCCCCGTCTCGCTCCGGTTCCATCGAAACACAGCCGAATCCTCCGGTCGCCCCGTCCCGCCGGTCGTCGCCGGCCGCGCACGGCTCTCACCTGGGATGTTGTGCCGCGCAGCGACCGGTGCGGCGACCTCGATCGCTGTCAAGGCTGCTGACGAGCGCTCAGCGCGCATTCGCCGCCGCGACCAGAGCGGGGTAGTCCTGCAAGTCGATGTCGTTGGCGGCGTTGTCGCTGTATTTCGTCATCAGCGCGAACATCCGGGAACCGAGGAACCAGTTGCGCATCTTGATGCCGCGCGCGGTCTTCGGGGCCAGGAAGCGGCCGGCATTGCTGTTGCCCGCGATCTTCGCGTATCGCTTCATGAGCTCGTCGTAGCGAGCGAAGGCGACGGTGTGATCGCCGTCGGCCAAGGCCAGCTCACCCGCGATGACGTACGCACCGACCACGGCCAGCCCGGTGCCGAAGCCGCCGAGGGTGTTCCCGTAGCCGGAGTCGCCGACCAGCGCGACACGGCCCTTGGTGTACCCGTGGGGCATCCGGACCCGGCCGATCGAATCCATGTAGAAATCATCGAATTCGGGCAGTTCGGCGAGCATTCGCGGCACGTCCCAACCGACCTCGGCGAAGGTCTCGGCGAGGATGCGCCGCTGGGCCGCGCTGTCGTCGCGGGCGTAATCCAGTTCGGGGGAGGCGAACATGTACATCTGCTGCGCCTTGGGGCCGCCGCTGATCGCGAGGCGGCCGGGCGCGTTGTGGCCGTACGCGACCACCCGCTCGCGCGTCCCGGCGGAGGTGCCGCTCCACGGGCCGGCCCCCGCGACGGCGTAGTAGTAGCCGAGGTGCTTCACGAAGTCGCGCTCGGGACCGAAGGCGAGTCTGCGGACCCGGGAATGGATGCCGTCGGCGCCGAAGACGAGGTCGAAGGTGCGGGCGGGGGCGTGCTCGAATTCGACGTGGACGCCGGCCGAGGTCTCGGTGAGCGCGGTGATCGAATCGCCGAACAGGTAGTCGCAACGGTCGGCGGTGCGCCGGTACAGGATCTCGGACAGATCGCCGCGCAGGATCTCCACATCGCCGCCGGTGAACTCACCCGACATCAGCGCCAGCTCGTCGCCCCGCTCGTCCACGAAGACGGTGTCGGTGGTGCCCGTCCTGCGCTGCTCGATGTCCGCCAGCACGCCCATCCGTTCCAGCACCGTGCGGTGGGTGCGGCCCTTGAAGTCGATCGCCTGACCGCCGGGGCGCAGCGCCGCGGCCCGCTCCACGACGGTGACCGCGAAGCCGTAGCGGTGCAGCCAGTAGGCCAGCGCGGGTCCGGCGATGCTCGCGCCGGAGATGAGAACGGTGGTGTTGCGCATGAGATTCTCCTCGTAAAATCTGCGTCCAACGGAAACTGTATCCGATGGACGCTGATTAGCGTATGGTAGACACAGTTACACGTCAAGGCGATCTCCGGAAGGATCTCGGGCATGCCGACACCGACCACACTGGAACTGCTCTGGGGTACCGGTCCGCGGCCCAAACGCGGGCCGAAACCCGCGCTGTCGCTGGAGCGGATAGTCGCCGAGGCCATCGCGCTGGCCGACGCGGAAGGGCTGGCGAACCTGTCCATGCAGCGGCTGGCCGAGCGCTTGGGTTTCACGAAGATGTCGCTGTACCGCTATGTGCCGGGCAAGGCGGAACTCGTCGCGCTGATGCTGGACACCGCACTCGGCCTGCCGCCGGAACTGAGCGCGGAGGCGCTGGAGGACGGATGGCGCGAGCCGCTGCGCGTGTGGTGCGAGACGATCTACGCGCGCTTCAGCGCCCACCCGTGGTCACTGGAGGTGTCGGTGGGTCTGCGGCCGGTCGGCCCGAACGAGCTGGCATGGATGGAGGCCGCACTCGGCGCGCTCGCCGGAACCGGGCTCACCACGGCCGAACGGCTGGACACGATCGTGCTGCTGACCGGGCACGCCCGCAGTTTGGCCACGCAGGTGCGGGTGGCCGACGCCGACGCGTTCGAAAGGCAGATCGCGGGTCAGTTCGCCGAAATGGTGGCCGCCGCGGCCGACCGGTATCCGGCCGCGGCCGCCGCGTTCGCCGAAGGCGGCGCGGTGGCGGGCGGCGAGGGCGCGCTGCGATTCGGCATCGAGCGGATTCTCGACGGACTGGCCGTGCTCATCGCGCGCCGCGGGTGACCGGCGCGGCCTACGCTCGGACCATGACCGACGAACCCGATCTGAAACAGGACTCGATCACCACCGTGCGGGAGTTCTTCGCCGCGCTGGAGATGGGCGCCGCCGAGGAGGCGATCGACCTGCTGCACCCGGACATCGTCTGGAAGAACACCTCGCTGCCCGATGTGAAGGGCGTCCGCCGGGTCGGCGGCGTGCTGCGCGGCCTGCGTCGCGACTGGCTCGGCTTCGGGGTCGACCTGCACCACATCGCCGCCGACGGCGACGTCGTGCTCACCGACCGCACCGACTATCTGCGCTTCGGCCCGGTGCGCACCGGCTTCTGGGTGACCGGCACCTTCGAACTGCGTGACGGCCGAATCATCTTGTGGCACGACCACTTCAGCTGGGAGAACTTCCTGCGCGGCACGGCTGTCGGACTCTGGCGCGCGGCGCTCGCCCGGCGCTGACCGGCCTCAGGAGTGCTGGGCCAGGTAGTCCAGATACACCGGGCGCAACACCTCGGCGACCGCGCCGTCACCTGCGTGGACGTAGTCGTCGAGCATGGGCAGCACGTACTTGATGTCCGCCTCGCTTTCGCCGACGTTGCCCGCGGCGGCCTCCGCGGCCGGGATCGACGTGAGCAGCCGCCACAGGAACTTCACATCCCCACGCCGCACGGCGAGCTTCATCGCCCGGTCGTGCAGCTCCTTCGACGACAGCTTCTCCAAATCCTCGTTACCGGACATACCAGCGACTCTATCCGTCGAATCGGGCGACAGCGACCGCGTGGCGAAGTCCGTCGCGGCCCGCACGCCGTGCTGCGATGACTGCTATGACACCGCAACCTGGACCCGGCTTCCGGATCAAGCGCGTCTACGACGACCCCGACCCCGACGACGGCACCCGGGTGCTGGTCGACCGGCTCTGGCCGAGGGGCATCACCAAAGCGCAAGCGCGGGTCGATCGCTGGCCCAAGGCGATCACTCCGACCACCGAATTGCGGCGCTGGTTCCACGCCGATCGCGACGCGCGCGGCCCGGAATTCGCCGACCGATACCGCGCCGAACTCGCCGCGCCGGAGGTTCAGCAAGATTTGCGGGATTTGCGCGCCCTGGCCGCCGAAGGTCCGGTCACATTGCTCACGGCCGTACAGGATCCGGCGCACAGCCATGTTCCGGTATTGCTCGACGTGCTCCGGTGAACCCGTGTGACGTGCGGGTTTACCACAAATTCACGGACACGCCTCGCGG
The DNA here is from genome assembly GCF_044389845.1 of Nocardia sp. NPDC019323. Taxonomy (NCBI): domain Bacteria; kingdom Bacillati; phylum Actinomycetota; class Actinomycetes; order Mycobacteriales; family Nocardiaceae; genus Nocardia; species Nocardia sp. NPDC019323. Next base: position 114,380 of record NZ_JBIRYN010000010.1, on the reverse strand, counting down.
TCCCTGAGCGCGGACACCGTGATCGGAGGTAGCGTCGGGTGTGCGGGCCGCGGCGGTGTGGCTCGTACGGGAGGTCCTGACCGTGACTGAGCTACTCAGTACGAGGGGGCCGGCGCCCGGCCCTCGTGGCATCTGACGGCAACGTCGGGTCCATCAGGACGGACCGGTCCAGCGAGATCGTTCGTGCGAGTACCGCACGAACACAGAGGAGCCCACCGTGACTGCTGCACGCTCCGTTTCCGCTCCCTCGGCGAACTCCAGCTCCGCGAAAGGCGGAGCCGCCGCGAAGGGGGCCCGCCCCTCGCAATTACTCGGCAAAACCTTCGTCATCGATACGTCCGTCCTGCTGTCGGATCCCTGGTCCTTCACGCGGTTCGGCGAACACGACGTGGTGTTACCCCTGGTGGTCATCAGTGAACTCGAAGCCAAACGGCACCATCACGAGCTGGGCTGGTTCGCGCGAGAAGCTCTGCGCAACCTCGACGATCTGCGCCTGCAGCACGGCAGGCTGGATCAGCAGGTGCCGATCGGCACCGAGGGCGGAACGTTGCAGGTGGAACTGAACCACACCGATCCCGCGGTCCTTCCGGTCGGCTTCCGCACCGACACCAACGACTCCCGGATCCTGGCCTGTGCGCTCAACCTCGCGGCCGAGGGCCGCGAAGTGGTGTTGGTGTCCAAGGACATTCCGCTGCGGGTCAAGGCCAGCGCGGTGGGCTTGCACGCCGACGAGTATCACGCCCAGGACGTGGTGACCTCGGGCTGGTCCGGCATGGTGGAACTCGATGTCAGCACCGCGCGCATCGATCAGCTCTACGCCGAGTCGGTGATCGACTTGGACGAAGCGCGAGAGCTGCCCTGCCACACCGGTGTTCGGCTGCTCGGCGTCAGCTCCAGCGCGCTGGGGCGCGTGACGCCGGACAAGCGGGTGCAGCTGGTGCGCGAGCGCGAGGCGTTCGGTCTGCACGGCCGTTCCGCCGAGCAGCGCATCGCGCTCGACCTGCTGCTGGACGAGAGCGTCGGCATCGTCTCCCTCGGCGGCCGGGCCGGTACCGGCAAGTCGGCGCTCGCGTTGACCGCGGGCCTGGAGGCGGTGCTGGAACGGCGCGCGCAACGCAAGGTGGTGGTCTTCCGTCCGCTCTACGCGGTGGGCGGCCAGGAGCTGGGCTATCTGCCCGGCACCGAGAGCGAGAAGATGGGCCCGTGGGCGCAGGCGGTCTTCGACACGCTCGACGGGCTGGCCAGCCGTGAGGTGATGGAAGAGGTGCTCAGCCGCGACATGCTGGAGGTGTTGCCGCTGACCCACATTCGCGGGCGGTCGCTGCACGACTCCTTCGTCATCGTGGACGAAGCACAGTCGCTGGAGCGGAACGTGCTGCTCACGGTGCTCAGCAGGCTGGGAACCGGCTCGCGGGTGGTGCTCACCCACGACGTGGCCCAGCGCGACAACCTGCGCGTCGGCAGGCACGACGGGGTCGCGGCGGTGGTCGAGAAACTCAAAGGTCATCCGCTCTTCGCGCACATCACGCTGACCCGTAGCGAGCGCTCGCCGATCGCGGCGCTGGTCACCGAGATGCTGGAGGAGTACGGCCCCAACGCCTGAGTTCGCGACGCCGTTCAGCGGCGGGTTTCACCGCAGGTCCGGTGGGTATCACCCGCCGCGATAGCAGTTGAGTATGACCCGGTGGCCGCTCGTCGGTCACCGGGTCATTGCCTGACAATCGGCCGAGGCTGCGCGCGGCGTCGTCATGGAGTCGTGGTGCGCCCGCAGCCCCCAGCGAGAGGATGGACATGCACCACTTCGCTCGACGAACGGCTGGATTCACCGCAGTGCTCGCCGCGGCAGGACTGGTCTTGGCCGCCTGCGGCGACAATGACGACAAAGGCGACAGCGCCAAGACCGGTATGGCCAGTATGACCGGCATGGTCACCTCGATGATGAGCCCCGGCGCCGCGACCACCACGCACGCCGAGGGGAGCGCCACGCACACCGAGGGGAGCGCGACCAAGACCTCCGGCGCGGCAGCCGCCGAGGGGACCAAGATCGCCACGCCCGGTGGCGAGATCAGCGTCGACGGCGACATCTACAAGAAGTACGAACAGCTCGGGGGACCGACGGGCACGCTCGGCCTTCCGCTGCAGGCCGAGGAGCAGGGCCCCGACGACGGGGAGTACCAGGACTTCGCCGGCGGCACCATCTACGAGGCCAAGGACGGCGAACCGCACGTCGTCTGGGGCGAGATCCGCAAGGCATGGGAAGACAACGGCGGCGCGCAGGGGCAGCTGGGGTACCCGGTCAGCGACGAGAAGGACATCCCCGGCGGCAAGCAAAGCGACTTCTCCGGCGGCACCATCACGTGGGTGAACGGTACTATCACCGTCACGCCGAAATAGGAGCCAGATATTCGGCGTCCGGGATCGCGGCGCGGTCTCGGTTGCCTGTGAATCCCATCCATCCGTCCCCGCTCCGCGGGCCAAGCCGCTAGGTTATCTCGGTGCAAACTCTCCTGACCGATCGCGAATTGCTCGAATCGCTCGCGGTGGACGTAGAACTGCTGCTGCGTAAGCACGTGGATGTCGCCGACGGGTGGCAGCCGCACGACTTCGTGCCGTGGGACGACGGGCGCAACTTCGCCTTCCTCGGCGGCGCCGACTGGGCGCCTGAGCAGTCCGAACTCAGCGAGACCGCCAAACTGGCGTTGACCGTCTCGGTGCTGATCGCCGACAACTTGCCCTCGTATCACCGCGAGATCGGCAAGTACCTGCGCACCGGCGCGTGGTGGCGCTGGGTCGGCCGCTGGACGGCCGAGGAGAACCGCCACGAGATCACCATCCGCAACTACCTCATGGTGACCAGGTCCGTCGATCCGGTGGAGCTGGAGCGGCTGCGCATGGAGCACATGACCAAGGGCTTCCGCCGCCCTGCGATGCACTTGCTCGATGTACTGGCCAACTGCGCGTTCGAGGAGGCCGCCAGCGCGGTCCGGCATCGCAACACCGCGGCGCTCGGGGAGAACCCACTGGTCACAGCCATCGCCGAGCGCATTGCGCTGGACGATGAACTGCAGTCGGTGTTCTTCGCCGACCTGGTGGCCGCCGCGCTGGATCTGGCGCCGGACCAGACCGTGCGGGCCATCGCCGACCGGGTCGCCGGCTTCGAGGTCCCGACGGTGACGCTGCCGGACGGCCGCAGCAGCGACGTGGTGCTCGCCGAGGCGGGCATCTACGACCGGGCCAAGGAGGGCGAACTGGTGTTCGCCCCGCTGCTGAAGCGGTGGAATATCTTCGGCCGCACCGATTTCGGCCCGGCCGGGGAGTCGGCGCGCGAGGAACTCGCGCACCTGCGCGACTGAACCGCGGCCCGGCACAGCGATCGAACGCCACCTCGGCTACCGGGGTGGCGTTCGTTTCGCCGGTCAGTCCCGCTTCTTCACCTTCGCCATGGCCAGCACGTCGAGGCGGCGGTCGAGCTCGTCCTCGGTCAGCTTCTCGTCGAGCAGGCCGCGGTCGATGACCGTCTGGCGGATGGTCTTCTTCTCCTTCAGCGCTTCCTTCGCGACGGCCGCCGCCTCCTCGTAGCCGATCGCCGAGTTCAGCGGCGTCACGATGGAAGGGGAGGACTCGGCGAGGGTGCGCAAGTGCTCGACATTGGCGACCAAGCCGCGCACGCACTTGTCGGCGAACAGCCGGGAGACGTTGGCCAGCAGGCGGATCGACTCCAGCAGGTTGCGCGCCATCACCGGGATGTACACGTTCAGCTCGAAAGCGCCGTTCGCGCCCGCGAACGCCACCGCGGCGTCGTTGCCGATCACCTGCGCGCCGACCTGGGTCACCGCCTCCGGCAGCACCGGGTTCACCTTGCCGGGCATGATCGAGCTGCCCGGCTGCAGGTCCGGCAGCTGGATCTCGGCCAGGCCGGTGAGCGGGCCCGAGCCCATCCAGCGGATGTCGTTGGCGATCTTGGTCAGGCTCACCGCGATGGTGCGCAGCGCGCCGGACGCCTCCACCAGGCCGTCGCGCGCGGCCTGCGCCTCGAAGTGGTCCTCGGCCTCGCGCAGCGCGTCGATGCCGGTGGCCCGCACCAGTTCGGCGACCACCTTCGCGCCGAAGCCGTCGGGCGCGTTCAACCCGGTGCCGACCGCCGTGCCGCCGATGGGCAGCTCGCCGAGCCGCGGCAGCGTCGCCATGATGCGGTCGATGCCCGCGGCGACCTGCCGGGTGTAGCCGCCGAACTCCTGCCCGAGCGTCACCGGGACGGCGTCCATGAGGTGGGTGCGACCGGACTTCACCACGGTGCGCCATTCCGTCGACTTGTCCAGCAGCGCCAGCCGCAGATGCTCCAGCGCGGGGACCAGATCGGTGATGACCGCTTCGGTGGCCGCGAGATGCGTTGCGGTGGGGAAGGTGTCGTTGGACGACTGGGACATGTTCACGTCGTCGTTCGGGTGGACGGTGACGCCGTTGGCCTTGGCCAGCGAGGCGATCACCTCGTTGGCGTTCATGTTCGAGCTGGTGCCGGAACCGGTCTGGAAGACATCGATCGGGAACTGATCGTCGTGTTCGCCGCGCGCGATCTCGTTCGCCGCGGCGATGATGGCGTCGGCCTTCACGGGATCGAGCAGCCCCAGGTCGCGGTTCACCGTCGCACACGCGGCCTTGAGCAGGCCGAGCGCGCGAATCTGCGCCCGCTCCAAGCCGCGTCCGCTGATCGGGAAGTTCTCCACGGCGCGCTGGGTCTGCGCCCGCCACAAAGCGTCCACCGGAACCCGGACCTCGCCCATGGTGTCGTGCTCGATGCGGTACTGCGTCTGCTCGCTCATGATCCCGACCCTATGCCGCGACAGCGGCCCGTGGGGCAGGCACGCCTGAGGTCATTCGCACACCTCGGCGGGCCTTCGCCCGGGAATACGAACCGTTCTCCGACTGCCCGCGCCCGGGTGCGCCGAAGCCGCGCCCGCCTCGACCCAGGTTCCCTCCGCGCTCTCTCACTCTCACTGTCCCCGGTGCCGCGCTGCCGCATGAATCGTCGCGACCGAGACAACAGATCGACGGCCGCGCGACACGCGGCCGTGATCGAGCGGTGTGGAAAGAGGTTTCCTGGGTGCCGCGGCCTGCCCTGCGCGAGCGTTGAGCCTTGGCTCGAGGTACCGGCCGAATCGAAATCAGCGAGCGTCACGCACCCTGGCCGCCGACGTGCGGCGGCAATCCCGCCTATTCGATCGCCGTGGGTGGAAAGCGACCGAGGCACCATGAACGGCGCACATCGGGTGCGGCGGTTTGCCCCCTGCGGAACCACCGACCCCCACTCCCGGTTCCGAGCGAAGCGAGACCGAGCATCCGCCGTTCGCGGCCCGGCTCGCGTTTGCGCGGCCGCCGCGTTCGCGACGAAGTCGCCAGCGGTGGTTGCGCAAACGTGAGCCACGAGGGGGCCGCGAACACCCAGCGCCGCAGGCGCTGGAAAAAAATTACGGCAGCGGCGGGACCGCGTGTTCGTCGCCGATGAAATCGACCGAGGAGTATTCGCGCAGCTTGGTCAGGCGGTGGTAGGCGTCGATCATGCGGACCGTGCCGGACTTCGAGCGCATCACGATCGACTGGGTGGACGCGCCGCCGCCGTAGTAGCGCACGCCGCGCAGCAGGTCGCCGTCGGTCACGCCGGTGGCGCAGAAGAAGACGTTCTCACCGGAGACCAGGTCTTCGGTGGTCAGGACGCGGTCGAGGTCGTGGCCCGCGTCGATGGCCTTCTGCCGTTCCTCGTCGTCCTTCGGCGCGAGCATGCCCTGGAGCTCACCGCCCATACAGCGCATCGCGGCGGCGGCGATGATGCCCTCGGGGGTGCCGCCGATGCCGACCAGGATGTCGGTGCCGGAGTCGGGGCGGGCCGCGGCGATCGCGCCTGCGACGTCGCCGTCGGAGATCAGGCGGATGCGCGCGCCCGCGTCACGCACCTGCTGGATCAGCTCGGCGTGCCGGGGGCGGTCCAGGATGCAGACGGTCAGGTCGGACTTCGCGGAGTTCTTGGCCTTGGCGACCCGGCTGATGTTCTCCGCGATCGGGGCGGAGATATCGATCACGTCGGCGGCGTCGGGGCCGACGGCGATCTTGTGCATGTAGAACACCGCGGACGGGTCGAACATGGCGCCGCGCTCGGCGACGGCGAGCACCGAGATCGCGCCGGGCACGCCCTTGGACATCAGCGTGGTGCCGTCGATCGGGTCGACCGCGAAGTCGACTTCCGGGCCGGTGCCGTCGCCGACGGCCTCGCCGTTGTACAGCATGGGCGCTTCGTCCTTCTCGCCCTCGCCGATGACGACGATGCCGCGCATGGACACCGAGCTGACCAGCTGCCGCATGGCGTCGACGGCGGCGCCGTCGCCCCCTTCCTTGTCGCCGCGTCCGACCCACCGGCCCGCGGCCATCGCCCCTGCCTCGGTCACGCGGACCAGCTCGAGTGCGAGGTTGCGGTCGGGCGCCTCGCGGCGGCTAGGTGTGGGGGAAGTTGCCGTCATTGCGGGGTGCCTCCTGTGCGTCGGTACGTACCGGTCAATTGTCTCATTCGATGTGGCACGGGCGTACACCCCTGCTCGTGGTGTCCGGGGTGCGGGCGGCGGCGTCGCCGCGCGAGTGGATACTGGGAGCGTGTCGTACCAAAAGCCGCGCATCTTGAACGACTACCGGGATCTGTTCTGGTCGCTGATCCCGTTGGTCTTGATCGCGCTGGTGTTCGCCGGGCTGGCCAGCCAGTGCAGTTTCGCCGCGAACGGTCCGACGCAGGGTCAGATCCCGCATTTCGACGCGCGCGCTGCGCTCACCGCCGACGCTCGTTCGCTGCCGTTCCCGATCCGCAACCCCGACCTGCCCGCGGACTGGACGCCGAACTCCGGCAGCCGCGAATCCATCGGCGGCAACGGCGGCGGGCCGGTCAGCACGGTCGGCTACATCACGCCGCAGGGCACCTACATGCGCTTCACCCAGAGCAACGCCACCGAGGAGGCGCTGGCCAGGTTCGTGCTCGGGTCCCGGTACGCCAGCGGCACCGAGCAGGTCGGCGACCGGAAGTGGATCGTCTACGCCGAGCAGGGCTCGGAGACCGCGTGGATCACCGACCTCGGCCAGTCGCGGGTGCTGATCACCGGCGCGGGCGACCACGCGGCGTTCACCACGCTCGCCCAGGCGATCGCGGCGGCGCAACCCCTGAAGCCCTGAGAATTCGCTTGTCTTCGGCGGCGCGCGTCCGTTAGGTTTCGCCGCGGTACGAGACACGTGCCGAACCGGTCTTCGGAGGTCGATGAATATGGCTGCGCTCAGCCCTATTTCGCATGCCCTTCGCCGGTTCGCGCGCCACTGATCTCCCGCAGACGCGGACCGGTCTCTTCGATGACCAGGAGTGTCACGTGTCTGTTTCCCATTCCCCCGATCTGCGCACCGACCGGCTGATCCTGCGGTCGTGGACCGCCGGTGCGGCGGCCGCAGTGCTCGACGACCGCCGTGACGCCGAGTGGGCGGCGGATTTCCCGGCCGACGGCGATCGCGTCATCGCGGGCCTGCTCGCGGCGCATCCGGACTGGCTCGGGCCGTTCGGGCACCGGCTCGTCGTCGAGCGCTCGAGCGGGCTGGTCGTCGGCTCGATCGGGCTGTTCTGGCCGCCCGCCGACGGGGAGCTGGAGATCGGGTACGGCATCGTCGCCTCGCGGCGGGGTCGCGGTTACGCGACCGAGGCCACCGTCGCGCTGACTGCGCACGCGTTTACCGCGGCGGGCGTTCGCGCGGTGCGCGCCGAGGTGGAGCTGTCGAACCCGTCGTCGGCGCGGGTGCTGGAGAAAGCCGGTTTCGAGCGGGTGAGCAGCGCGGACGGCGTCGCCCGGTTCCGAGCCTCGTCGCGCTGACGCAGCCGGGCCGTCGTCAGCGGTGGCTCACCACGTTGACGACGGTCCCGCTCGGGTCGCGGACGAAGAAGCGGCGTACCCCCCACGGCTCGTCGCGCAAGGGGTAGACGACCTCGGCGCCGGCGGCGGTCACCGCCGCGTGCACGGCGTCGACGTCGTCCACCTCCACGCTCATATCCGGCTGGAGCTGCTCGGCGTCCGGGCCGACGAGCAGGACCTGGGCGGTCGGGTTGGACGGCGAGGCCATCGTCACGACCCAGCCGAGGTCCATCGCCTCCTGGAAGCCGAGCAGACGGTAGAAATCGCGGCTGGCGGCCAGGTCGGTGGTGCGGATGTCGGGCGTGGCGCGGCGGATGGTCATTCCTGCTTCTCCAGGTCGGTGCGGTGCAGCGCGTCCTCGACGCGTTTGCGCGCGCCGGCCAGGTGTTCTTCACAGCGATTGGCCAGCGCCTCGCCGCGCTCCCAGAGGGCGAGGGATTCGTCCAGGTCCAGGCCGCCTTGCTCGAGGATCTTGACGACGTTGACCAGTTCGTCGCGCGCGCGTTCGTAGCCGAAACCGGCGATCTCGGCGGCGTCGTCGGCCGGGTCGGCGCCGGTTTCGGTGGACTTGCCGGACTCGGCCAAGTCAGTTCCTCCCTGTGTCGGTGTTCTTCGCCCCGAGGGCCTGGGCGCCGAGCGCGGCGGCTGTGACGGCCCCGTCGGCGACCCGGATGCGCAACTGGCTGCCCGCGGGCGCGTCCTCGATCGAACGCACCACCTCGCGCTCCTTACCGGTGACGCGCTGCACGACAGCGTAGCCACGGGCCAGCGTGGCGGCCGGGCCGACGGCGGTGAGTTTCTCGCGCAGATGCCGGGTTGCCGTGGCTTCGGTGCGGATGAACTGCTCGGCGCAGCGGCGCGCCGCCGTGCGCTGGCGTTCTACCTCTTCTCGGCGGCGCTCGATCTCGCGCAGCGGGTCGGCCAGTACGGGCCGCGAACGCAGTTGGGCGAGCGCCTTGGTCTCGCGGTCCACCCAGCCCCGCAGGGCGGCGGCGGTGCGTTCGCGCAGTTCACGAATGCAAGCCAGTTCGGCGGCGGCGTCGGGGACGATGCGTTTGGCGGCGTCGGTCGGCGTTGCCGCACGCAGGTCCGCGACGAGGTCGCTGAGTGGATTGTCCGGCTCGTGGCCGATCGCGCTGACGATCGGCGTGGTCGCGGCGACGATGGCGCGGCACAGCGCCTCGTCGGAGAACGGCAGCAGGTCTTCCACGCTGCCGCCGCCGCGCGCGAGCACGATCACCTCGACGTCCGGATGCCGATCGAGTTCGGCCAGCGCGGTGAGCATCTGCGAGACCGCGGTCGGTCCCTGCACGGCCGTGTTGCGGATCTCGAAACGCACCGCGGGCCAGCGATTGCGAGCGACGCTCAGCACATCGCGCTCCGCGGCGCTCGCGCGGCCGGTGATCAGGCCGATGGTTCCGGGGAGGAAGGGGATCGGGCGCTTGAGCCGGGGATCGAACAGGCCTTCGGCGTCCAGCAGCGCCTTCAGTCGTTCGATGCGGGCCAGCAGTTCACCGATACCGACGAGCCGGATCTCGAGCACGCGCAGCGAGATCGTGCCGCGTCCGGTGAAGAAGGACAGCTTGCCGTAGACGACCACCCGGCTGCCCTCTTGCAAGGGGACGGGCGATTTGCGGATGAGGTCGGGATCGCAGGTCACCGACAGCGACATGTCGGCGGACGGGTCGCGCAGCACCAGGAACGCGGTGCGGGTGCCGGGCCGGAGGTTGATCTGGGTGATCTGACCTTCCACCCAGATGCTGCCGAGCCGGTCGATCCACTGGGCGACCTTGATGGAGACCGAACGCACCGGCCAGGGGTGCTCGGCGGAGTTGGCCGGTGCGGCGGCGGGTTGGCCGGAGGTGTCCCGGCCAGCCGTCGGCGAGGAGGGTGTCCGTGGTTCGGTCACTGGGCCTGCACAGTGGCGATCCGGTTCGTGAGCATGGTCACGAACGGCGCCCTGGCACGGGTGTGCTGCTCGTACTCCAGCAGCGCGGTGAGGTCGTCGAGCGTCAGCAGGCGCAGGCGGGCGCGCAGCTGGGCCAGGGTCATGTTGGCGTAGTCGTAGCGGGCGGCGACTTCCGGTTCGACGATCGCGGTCGTTTCGGCGGGATCGGGATCGGTGTCCGAGTCAGTCGGCGCCGGGTCGTCGTCCGGGTCCGGGTCCTCGGCCGGTGGCTCGCCGATCGGCGTCACCGAGGCGACATGACCGTTGGTCGAGCCGGTGTCGTCGGCGGCGAAGGGGTCGGGCGCTCGGAACGGCTCGGGATCATCGGCGGTGTAGAGATCGAAGCGGCTGGTGCGCGACGTGCCGGGGTTCGGGTCGTCGGCGAGGTCCTCGTCGAAGGTGGCCCACTCCGGCTGGTCGACCGGGCGGTTGGACAAACGGTCGAAAACCGCGTCGCCCTTCAGGGCCAGACTGGTGACGAACTGCTGGACGTGCATCGTCGTCTGCAGTACCTGACTGATGGCCGTGATCGGCAAATTCATTGCCGCCGTTGGTAGCCGACGGGATTCCTCGAGGGCGTATACGGCCGCGCCTGCGGCGACCCGGGCCAGAAAGGGTGGTCGAAACATGGTCCTAGCCTGCCCGAAATGGTGTGTTATGCAAAGAAGTGGCGCGCGTCGTCCGGTCGTCCGCCGGCCGCGGCGCACCGCCGATCGGCGGGAATCGCGTGGCGGTGTGCTCATAGTGCGGAGAATAGACCCAGGTCCCGGCTCCAAGTGTCCGAGACAATCGCGACACCCGGTCGTCGGCGCGAGCCGCGCCCGTCTTCCCGCCGCTCGGCGCCTGCGCTGCCCCGGTGTGACGGGCAACTCCCGCACGTGGCGCGAACCCGGGCCGCACGTATCCTGTGGGCATGTCTTCGGCCATTCCCTTGAACGTCGGAATCGCCCGATCGGCAGGTGCGGGAAGCGCCGTCGCCGACGGCGGAAAACGCGTGTTGCTCGCGGAGCCGCGCGGGTACTGCGCCGGCGTCGACCGGGCGGTCGAAACCGTCGAGAAGGCGCTGGAGAAGCACGGTGCGCCCATTTACGTGCGCAAGGAGATCGTGCACAACCGGCACGTCGTGGAGACGCTGCGCGAGCGCGGCGTGATCTTCGTCGACGAGACCGACCAAGTGCCCGAGGGCGCGGTCGTCGTGTTCTCCGCGCACGGCGTGTCCCCCGCTGTGCACGCGTCGGCCGCCGAGCGCGGCCTGCACACCATCGATGCCACCTGCCCGCTGGTGACCAAGGTGCACCAAGAGGCGAAGCGGTTCGCCCGCGACGACTACGACATCCTGCTGATCGGTCACGAGGGCCACGAGGAGGTCGAGGGCACCGCGGGCGAGGCGCCCGAGCACGTCCAGCTGGTCGACGGGCCCGGCGCGGTGGACCAGGTCAGCGTGCGCGACGAGTCGAAGGTGATCTGGCTCTCGCAGACCACGTTGAGCGTGGACGAGACGATGGAGACGGTGCAGCGGCTGCGTGAGCGCTTCCCCGCCCTGCAGGACCCGCCGAGCGACGACATCTGTTACGCCACGCAGAACCGCCAGGTCGCGGTGAAGGCGATGGCGCCGGAATGCGATCTGGTGATCGTGGTCGGATCGCGCAACTCGTCGAACTCGGTGCGCCTGGTGGAGGTCGCGCTCGGTGCGGGCGCCAAGGCCGCGTACCTGGTCGACTTCGCTCGCGAGATCGACCCGGCCTGGCTCGACGGCGTCGGCACGATCGGCATCACCTCCGGCGCCTCGGTGCCCGAGATCCTGGTCCGCGGCGTGCTGGACCGGCTGGCCGAGTACGGCTACGGCGATGTCCAGCCGGTCACCACGGCCAACGAGACCCTCGTCTTCGCCCTTCCGCGCGAACTGCGCGACGCCAGGCGCTGAGGCCCCACGCCGATGGTGCGGGGCGGCTACAGATTCTCCGGCCTGCGCCGTTCCGGGCGGCCCGATTCGCGGTAGCGGACGTTGGGCTGAGGGTGCGGCGGCATGTCGCGGCGGCGGCCCGCGCCGCGCGGTGGTTCGCCTTCCGGCCGCGGCATGGCGGCGGTCGGGCGAGTGGCGCCACGGGCGGGAGCCCGTCCTTCGCGCGGACGGGAGGGGGCGACACGCGGCGGGGTGTCGGCGACCTGCGCCGCCGGTCGGCGGGCCGGCCGGGCGGCGGGCTGGTCCGCGTCGGCCGATTCCGGCTCGGCGGGCTCGCCCTTCGGGCGGCGGGTTTTGCGGCGCGCCGGCTCCGCGGACCCGCGGGACGAACGGCCGGGCTTGCTCTGCTTCCCCGGTGACTTGCCCCAGCTGTCGCGCTTGCGTGACGACGACGGCTGGTCGGCTCCCTCCTCCTTGCGGTGCAGATAGATCCGTGCGCCACCGATCAGCAGCACGACCACCGTGGCCAGCATCATCGTGGGGAACCGGTTCACCAGCGGAATCGCCAGGTTCAGCAGGATGTCCTTCATCGAGGTGGCGCCACGGCCGGTGAGTTGCTGGTAGGCCAGCGGCACGGCGACGAACAGCAGCAGCGGCGGCAGCACCATCGTGCTGAACAAGCCCCGGTAGCGAACGGCGGCGACGGCCGCGACACAGCCCACGACGTACAGCGCGGCGAACGTGCCGGTCAGCTCGGCGCCGCCGCCGCTGGCATCGATCAGAAATCCCAGAAACGTGCAGGCAACCGCGATCAGGATCGCCGCGCCGACCGGGATCCCCGGCACCGACGGCAGGATCGAGCGTTGCGGCGCGGGCACCCGGGATCGCACACGTTCGGAAGCAGCCACGATATGCACACTAGTTGCCGCCGCTCCCGGCGGCGTGGCGGCACGGCCATACTCCCCGGTTACTCGCCCGCGTCGGCGAAGCTCACCGCGCGCGGCCGGGAATCCACGCGTCCGATCTCGGGCACTCCCTGTTCGGCTATCTCCAGCTCGTGCAGTTTGCGCGCGGTGACCATCACCCGCGACTCCACCGAGGCCACCGTGTCGTTGAAAGCCTCTACAGCTCTGCCGAGTTGCGCCCCCAGCCGATCCAGGTGTCTTCCCGTGGTGCCGAGACGTTGATACAGCTCGCGGCCGAGACGCTGCACGGTGGCCATGTCCTTGGACAGCGCCTCCTGCCGCCAGCCGAAGGCGATGGTGCGCAGCAACGCGATCAAGGTGGTGGGAGTAGCGAGGATCACATCGCGGCCGAACGAGTACTCCAGCAGCTCGGAGTCGGTGGTCAGAGCGGCGTCCAGGAACGGATCGCCGGGCACGAACAACACCACGAATTCCGGCGCCGGGTCGAAGGCGGCCCAGTACGCCTTGTCCGACAGCTGGTCGACATGCGCGCGCAGATGTTTGGCGTGCCTGGCGAGCAGATCGGCGCGCACGTCGGGGTCGTCGGTGCCGCAGGCGTCCAGATAGGCGGCGAACGGCACCTTCGCGTCCACCACGATGTGCCTGCCGCCCGCCAGGCGCACCACCAGATCGGGTCGCACCGTGCGGTCGTCCGCGCCGCGACCGGTGCGGCTCACCTGGGTCCGGAAATCGCAGTGCCTGGTCATCCCGGCCAGCTCGACCACCCGCTCCAGCTGGATCTCGCCCCATCGGCCGCGTACCTGAGGGGCGCGCAGCGCCGCGACCAGCTGACCGGTCTGCCCGGTGAGCCGGTGCGAGGTGCGCTGCATGCTCGCGACCTGCTCGCGCAGGCTGGAATACGCGGAGAGCCGTTGCCGCTCGACCTGCTGGATGTGCTCGTCGAGCGCCCCGACCGCCGCGCGCAGCGGTTCCACCAGCGCGCCGACGGCGTGCGAATGCCTCCGCGCGGCATCCTCGTTGGCCGCGGTGAGCGACTGCCGCAACAGTCGTTCGTTGTCCGCGACCGCCGCCAGCCGCGCCTCGGCCGCCGCAGCGCGATGCCCGGTTCGCGCGGCGCGGCCGAGCCAGCCGAGGCCGAAACCGGCGGCGAACACCAAGAGCAGGGCGACGAGCACGGGTGCGGTCATGGCGCTGATAGTGCCGTAGGACACCGACAAGAACGCGCATCTGGCAACTGTCCGGCATCGTGCCGGAAATGGGGCTCGGCCAGCGCATTGCCGCAGACTCCGCATAGCTGTTCGGGTTCTGGCATCCGGTGTCGTCCACGTCGTGGGATTCGGGAGGGCAAGAGGTGCGTGAGGTTTCGGTCTGTCGGTGATCGGCGACCGGCCGACTCGCCGGGCCGGTGGACACGCCGGGCCCTGGCCTGGCGAACCCGGCACAACGGGCGGGTCGATTGAAGTCTGTCGGTGCCGTGCCCTACGGTTTCGCGGCATGCGGATGCTGCACACCTCGGACTGGCACATCGGTCGCACGTTCCACGGGGTCGATCTGCTTGCCGATCAGGCTCGTTCACTGACCGCCGTCGCGGAGTTGGTGGCCGAGGAATCGGTCGACGTGGTGGTGCTGCCGGGTGACGTATACGACCGGTCGATCCCCAGCGCCGACGCGATCGCGGTGTGCAACCGGGGATTCGAGGCGATCCGCGCCGCGGGGGCCCGGATCGTCGCCACCTCGGGCAACCACGATTCGCCCGCCCGGCTGGGTGCGGGCGCGAGCTTCGCCGCGGCGGGCGGGCTGCATCTGCGCACCACCGTGGCCGACGCCGACCGGCCCGTGCTGCTGGAGGACGAGCACGGGCCGGTGGCGTTCTACGGCATCCCGTACTTGGAACCGGAGATCACCCGCGCCGAACTGGAAGTGCCGCAGGCACGCTCGCACGCCGAGATCCTGGACGCGGCCATGGCCCGGGTGCGTGCCGACATCGCGCGGCGGCCGGGGGTGCGAACGGTCGTGCTGGCGCACGCCTTCGTGGTCGGCGGGGAAGCCACCGGATCGGAGCGCTCCATCTCGGTCGGCGGCGTGGAGACGGTGCCGCTCGCCGCTTTCGACGGCATCGATTACGTGGCCCTCGGTCACCTGCACTCACCCCAGACTCTCACGGACGCGGTGCGTTACTCCGGCTCGCCGCTGCCGTACTCGTTCGGCGAGAGCGCGCATCGCAAAGCGGTGTGGATCGTCGACTTGGACGCTTCCGGCCTGCATGCCGTGCGCCGCAGGGACCTGCCGACCGTCCGGGGCCTGAGCAAGCTGACCGGCACGCTGGACGAACTGCTGAGCGGCGCGGAATTCGGCGCGGCCGAACAGCACTATGTGTCCGCCGTGCTCACCGACGTCGCGCGCCCGGTCGACGCCATGCGCAAACTGCGCGAGCGGTTCCCGTACGCGGTGCACGTCGAATGGGCGCGGCCCGAGGGCAGCCCGGAACTGCGCTACCGTGAGCGGGTGCACGGCCGCCGCGACATCGAAGTAGCCCACAGCTTCCTCACCGACGTCCGCGGCGCACCGAGCCCGAGCGAGATGGCCTGGCTGGAGCGGGCGCTGTCGGCCGCCGTCGCGGAACCGGAGCAGGTGGCCGTAGCCGCCGCCGAGGAACTGACCGCATGAGCACGTCGCCGAGGCCGGGCGTGGGCGCGGCGGCATGAGGCTGCACAAGCTGGAGATGACCGCTTTCGGCCCGTTCGCCGCCACCACGGTCGTCGATTTCGACGCGCTCGGCGCCGACGGGTTGTTCCTGCTGCACGGCCAGACCGGCGCGGGCAAGACCACGGTGCTGGACGCCATCGCGTTCGCGCTCTACGGCCGGGTTCCCGGCGCGCGCGGGGAGAGCAAGCGGCTGCACTCCGATCACGCGCCGGAGCAGACGCCGCCACAGGTGGTGCTGGAGGCCACCTTGGGCGGGCGGCGGCTGCGCCTGACCAGGAGCCCCGAGTTCCAGCGCCCCAAGCGCGACGGCACCGGTATGCGCACCATCAACCCGAAGGCGACGCTGACCTGGCTGGACGGCAGAGGCGAGAACCTGTCCCGGATACCGGATATCGGCGAGGAGGTGCTGCGCCTGCTCGGGATGAGCGCCGACCAGTTCTTCCAGGTGGTGCTGCTGCCCCAGGGCGATTTCGCCCGTTTCCTGCGAGCGGACAACGAAGACCGCGAGAAACTGCTCGAAAAACTCTTCGACACCAGGCGTTTCGGCACGGCGGAGCAGTGGCTCGCCGACAAACGCCGCGCCGCCGAAGCGGATCTGGATGCTCGCACCGACGGTATCAAGCGGCTGATCACACAGGTGGGCATGGCCGCGGGAGTGACGGATTCGGTCGGTACGGCCGAGTGCGTCGGATGGTCGCAGGATCTGCTGGCCACCGCGCGTGCCGATCTGACCGCCGCCGTTGCGGAAGTCGAACGTTGCCAAGCGGAATCGGCCCGGGTCCGGGAGCAGGCAGAACAGCAGCGTCGGCTGCACGAATTGCGCCGCCGCATGAGCGCGGCCCGCGCGCAACTCGACGAGTACGCCGCCGGGGCCGATCGACGCGCGGCATTGCAAGCCGAACTCGACCTCGCTCGCCGAGCCGAGCCGGTCGCCGCCGCCATCGTCGAAGCGCGTTCGGCGGTGCAGAACCAGCGCAGGCGCGACAGCGAAAAGGACTCGGCGGCGCAGCGGCTGGCGGACCGCTTGCTGGAACCGGCCAGCGCCGAACTCGGCGGAACGGAACTGGTCGACGGCAGCCGGATTCGCGACGACGCCGACATCGACGCCGCGGTCCAGCGATGGAGCGCGCAGATCGGCGCACTGGACGAAGTGCAAGCCGACGCCGCCACCGCCACCGAACTCGGCGGTGAACTCGACGCTCTGCGCGCCGAGGACGCGACGCTGGCCTGGCGCGTCACCGAACTCACCGCGCGACGCGACCAACTGCCCGCCGCGCTCACCGCGGCCGAGGCCAGGCTGCGCGAGGCCACCGAAGCGATCGCCGCCCTGCCCGGCATCACCGCGGAGACCGAGCGATTGCAGGCCGCCGCCGCGGCCGCGGTCGAGCTGGCGGCGCGGCGCACCGCGCTCGACCACGCCCGCGTCGAGCTCGACGCCGCCCGCGCCGCGCACCTCGACGCCAAGGAGCTGGTGCTTGATCTGCGTGAGCGCAGGCTGAGCGGAATGGCCGCCGAACTGGCAGGCGAGCTGGTCGACGGAAGTCCGTGCGCGGTCTGCGGTTCGGTGCGGCATCCCGCACCGGCCCAGCCGACCGACGACGCGGTGTCCAAGGATGAGGAGGAGACCGCGGCGGCGGCCGAGCGCGCCGCGGAGGACACCCGCGACCGTGCGCTGGCCCGCATCACCGGCCTGGAGCGCGAGATCGAAGCGCTGGTCGCTCGCGGCGGCGACACCGACCGGGTCGAACTCGCCGCGGCTCTGCGCGCCGCGACCCTCCGCTACGAGGACACCTCGGAGCTGGCCGCCAACGCCGACGGGCTGGAAGCCGAACTCACACGCCTGCGCGGCGACGAGGCGCGCCTGCACGACGAGCTGCGCGCATCCGAGGCGCGCCGCAGCGCGGTCGCGGCCACCGCCGCCTCCGCCGAGAAGCGTCTCGCCGAACTCACCGACCGGCTGCGCGGCGCCGCAGGCGCCGACCAGACCATCGACCGCCGCCGCGCCAGGCTCGTGGCTCTCGTCGCCGAGGCGACCGCGCTGCGCGATGCCCGCGCCGAGGCGATGGCAGCGCGTGAACAGGTGTCCCTGATCGCCGATCGGGTTGAGAATCTGGCGCGCGCAGCGGGTTTCGTGCCTGAGGGTGAGTACGGCGGTCCGGTGTCGGTTCTCGGGTCCGCGTCTGCCGCCACCGAGAATGCGGCTCGGTCCGGGGAAGGTTCGGCTTCATCCGGGGAAAGTCCGGCTCCGTCCAGGGACGGTTCGGCTCAGCCGACGGAATCCGGCGAGACCGCCTCCGCTCCGGCTCCCGGCGGCGGGGCGGAACCGGCGCAGCTCGACACCGGCGCTCGCGCCACGGTGGCAGACGATGTCGCACGCTTGACCGCCTACGCGAAAGTCGTCAACGCCGCGTCGCGCGACTCCCGGCGGCAGGCCGAGATCGAAGCGGAACTCGTGGCCGCCGACCGCGCCCGCGCCGCCGCCGAAGCGGTGCTGGCCGAACCGGAGATCCGAGCGGCGTCGGAGCGCGAGCCCGGCGATGAGGCCGAGCTCGACGCGCTGGTGACGGCCGCGCAGACCGCGCTCAACACGGCGGTGGCCGCTCATGCCGAGGCGAGCAGGCGAGCAGGCCAGCTCGAGGAGCTGGGCGGTCAGCTCTGGGCTGCCGTGGACCGGATCGCACCGGCGCAACGAGCGTTCGAAGAACTCGACGGCCTCGCCGACCTGGTCGCCGGGCGCGGTGCGAACAACCGCCGCATGTCCCTGCACTCCTACGTCCTGGCCGCTCGCCTGGAAGAAGTCGCCCAGGCGGGATCGCTGCGGCTGCGCCGGATGTCCGGCGGCCGTTACGAATTCGTCCACTCGGACAAGGCAGGGCCGCGCGGTCGCCGAGGCGGGCTGGGCCTGGACATCCGTGACGATTACACCGGAGCCATCCGCCCGGCCAAGACGCTGTCGGGCGGCGAGACCTTCATGGCCTCCCTTTCGCTGGCACTCGGGCTCGCCGACACCGTCGCCGCCGAATCCGGTGGTCTGGTGCTCGACACCCTGTTCATCGACGAAGGATTCGGCGGCCTGGACGCCGACACCCTGGACGCCGTGATGGGCGTCCTCGACGAACTCCGCACCGGCGGACGGGTGGTCGGCGTGGTCAGCCACGTGGACGAGATGCGCCAGCGCATCCCCAGCCGCCTGCACGTCGTGCGCGGCCGCGACGGCTCCCACCTTCAAGCCACCATCGCCTGAGCGCGTTTCGCCAAGCGGCCTTCTCCGCTCACCTCTCGTGGTCGAGCAGCCACCGTTTCACCGGCAGCCCCCAGCGGAAGCCGCCGAGTGCGCCGCCGATGCGGAGGATGCGGTGGCAGGGCACGAAGAGGGCGGCGGCGTTGCGGGCGCAGGCGTTGGCCGCGGCGCGAGTGGCGTCGGGGCGGCCGGCGCGGGCGGCGAATTCGGTGTAGGTCAGCGGGCCGCCCGCCGGGACGGCGCGCAGTACTTCCCAGGCGTGCAGGAGGAATTCACCGGAGTGCTGGCGAACCGGAATCGGGTCGATCGCGGTGAGATCGCCTTCGTGGTAGGCGGTGACGGCGGCGGTCACCTCGCCCAAGGCATCCCGCTGTCGCAGTCCGGCGGGCCGCAGGGTGGGGTGGATCAAACCGCGCAGGTTCTCCGCGTCGGATGTCCAACCGGAGGCCAGTACCGCGCCGTCGGAGTCGACGAGGGTGGTGAACGGGCCGAGCGGTGTCTCGCTGACGGCGTAATCCGCTGTGGCGGTCCGGGTGCCGCCGACCTCGGTGCGGACGGCGATGCTGGCGTTCATGATTGGACACTGCCTTTCGTGGTAGTGAGCGCTGGGCTGTCGGAAGGGGTGATGCGGCTGGTCAGCGCCGCTTTCCACAAGTGCATGGACAGGTATGACCGCCACGGAGCCCAGCGCGCGGTATCGGCCGGATCGATGCCGAGCAGGCTCGCGCCGCGGCGGACGACCAGATCCGTGCTGAGCAGGACGTCCGGATCGGCGAGCAGGCGCATGGTGACGTAGTCGGCCGTCCACGGCCCGACGCCGTCCAGCGCGAGCAGATCGCGGCGCAGATCGGCGGCGGTGCGCCCCTGGTGCAGCGCCAGCTCGCCGGAGGCGAGCGCCTCGGCCGCCGCGATGATGGAACGGATGCGCCGCGCCGGCCCGGTCAAGACCTCGGCGCCACGCTCGGCGATCACCTCCGGGGAGGGGAACAGCAGCGGGATCGGTCCGTCAACCCGTTCCCCGAGCGCCTCGACCAGCCGAGCGGTGTGCGTGGCCGCGGCCGACACCGAGATCTGCTGCCCGATCATGGTGCGCAGCAGCAGTTCGGCGCCGTCCACGGACCCGGGCACGCGGATACCGGGGGTGAACGACGGGCGATCCGCGTCGAGCGGCTCCAGCTCGGGCACCGCTTCGGGCTCGGCCGGCGACCCCGCTCCCGCGTCGGGCAGATACTCGGCGGCCTGTTCCGGCGGCCGTAGCACGGAGCCGGGCGCCGCGGACCCGACGCCGAGCGCTTCATCGATCCCGACGGGGTCGGCATCCAGGTCGAGCAGGTGCCGCAGCCTGGTCACCGTCGGCGCGAGGTCGCGCATGTCGTGCAGGGACAGTTCCGCCCGCACATGGTCGCGCTGGAAGCTGAGCCGGGCGGTGGCGTGCCCGTGCGGAGTGCGCAAGTTCCTGGTGTAGGTGCGGTCCTCCCACAGCTCCATGCCCGCCACTACATGCGCGGACAGGAACCATTCCAGCCAAGCCCGGTCGAGCGGCTCCCGGTAGGGCAGCCGCAGGGTGAGCGATCCGCTGCCGAGCGGCGCCGAACGCGCGGGCGCGCCGGTCTTCGCGCGCTGCGCTTCGAGGCGCATGGTGGTGGGGCTGACCGCGAACACCTCACGCACCGTGTCGTTGAACTGGCGGATCGAGGCGAAACCGGCCGCGAACGCGATATCGGACATGGGCATCGCGGTGGTCTGGATCAGCAGCCGCGCCGTGTGCGCCCGATGCGCCCTGGCCAGCGCCAGCGGTCCAGCGCCCAGTTCGGTGGTCAGCACCCGGGTGAGCTGGCGCTGGGAGTAGCCCAGGGTGGCGGCCAACCCCGGGACGCCGGCCCGCTCGACCACGCCGTCACCGATCAGCCGCATCGCCCGCGCGGCCAGATCCGCCCTCGTGTTCCACAGCGGCGAGCCGGGCGCGGCGTCGGGCAGGCAGCGGCGGCAGGCGCGGTAGCCCGCCTGCTGCGCCGCGGCGGCGGTCGGCAGGAACGACACGTTGGCACGCTTCGGCGTGATCGCCGGACACGAAGGGCGGCAATAGATTCCAGTGGTGCGCACCGCGGTGAAGAATTGCCCGTCGAATCGCGAGTCCCGGGTCGACACCGCCCGGTAGCAACGTTCGAAATCCAATGCCGTGATCGTCACGCCCACCACAATGGCAGCTGCGGCGAACCCGCGCTAGCGGGAATCGGCCACCACTGCTGGTGGTGGTCGCGACCTCGCACGACGGGTATGACATCGCACAGCCGCTGCCCGGGCAGCGGCTGTGGCAACTACCAAATCGGCCTGCGGCGACGCGCGCCGAGAATTCTTTCGCTCAGCAGCACCGGTTGGCCGGATTGCGATCCGCCTCGGCATGCCGCTGCCGCCAGTACTCCCGCTCGGTCGGGATGGCGCGGCCGGGATGCCTGCGCCGCAGGTGCTCGACGTAGCGCTGGTAGTCCTGTCCGCCCAGGATCGAGTTGAACCACCAGAGGCCCGCGCGGACACCGCCGCCGCAGGCGCGGGCCACGGCGCGCAGCCGCGCGCCGACCGGTCGCGCGGACCGATCGGCACCCGGCTGCGCGGAGTCGCTCATTGCGCGTGGACGTGGGCCGCGCCGGAGGGGCGCACCTTCCCGGCCGCGATCAACTCGTCCCACTGCTTCTGGACTTCCTTCTCCGCGGCGGTGGCGACGAACCCGCTGGGCGCGAAGATCTTCGACGGCTCCTCCGGCGTCTCGGTGGTCGTCGTCTCCCCGGAGCGCCAGGCGCGGAAGGCCACCAGCGCGCCGACCACCGCCACGATCAGCACCAGCACCGCGAACACGATCGACAGCGTGCCCTGGATGAAAGTGTTACGCACGATCGCGTTCATATCGTCCTGGGTCTTCGCCGTCAGGCACAGCTTCCCGGCGTCCTGCGCGGCCTGGCAGATGCTGTGCTGCTTCCAGTAGCCCAGCTTCGGGTCGGCGGAGAAGATCTTCTGCCAGGAGGCGGTCATGGTCACCAGCAGATCCCAGACCAGCGGGATCGCCGGAATCCAAGCCCATTTCGCGAGGCCCTTCTTCACCACGATCACCAGCACCACGGTCAACGCGATGGCCGCGAGCAGCTGGTTGGCGATGCCGAACAGCGGGAACAGCGTGTTGATGCCGCCCAGCGGATCGGTGACGCCCATCAGCAGGATCGAGCCCCACGCGCCGACCACGACGGCCGAGCACAGCCACGCGCCAACCCGCCAGGACGGATCACGGAACTTCCGCGCCGCACCGCCGAAGTTGCCCAGCGCGTCGGAGAGCATGAACCGCGCCACCCGGGTGCCCGCGTCGATCGTGGTGAGGATGAACAGCGCCTCGAACATGATCGCGAAGTGGTACCAGAACGACTTCATGCTCGCGCCGCCCAGGAACTGGTGGAACACCTCGGAGATGCCGATCGCCAGCGTCGGCGCGCCGCCCGTGCGGGAGATGATCGATGACTCGCCCACATCGCTCGCGGCCTGGCTCAGTTCCGCCGGGGTGATCGCAGGACCGCTGAGTCCGAGGCCGTTGGTGTAGGCCGCGGCCTTCTCCGCGGTGCCGCCGGTGAGACCGAGCGGCGCGTTCATCGCGAAGTACAGGTGCTGGTCGATGATCGAAGCGGTGATGATCGCCATGACCGCGACGAACGACTCCATCAGCATGCCGCCGTAGCCGATCATCCGCGCGTGGGATTCCTTCTCCAGCAACTTCGGGGTGGTGCCGGAGGAGACCAGCGCGTGGAAGCCGCTCAGCGCGCCGCAAGCGATGGTGATGAACAGGAACGGGAACAGCGAACCCGCGAAGGCCGGCCCCGTGCCGCTGGAGGCGAAAGACGAGACGGCGGGCGCGTGCAGCACCGGCAGCGTGACCAGGATGCCGACCGCGAGCAGCACGATCGTGCCGACCTTCATGAACGTCGACAGGTAGTCGCGCGGGGCCAGCAGCAGCCACACCGGAAGCACCGAGGCGACGAAACCGTAGGCGATCAGCAGCCAGGAGATGGTCACCGGCGAGAGCGTGAACCAGTCCGCGCCCCACTCGGTTTCCGACACCCAGCCGCCGCCCACGATGGACAGCAGCAGCAGGGCGAACCCGATCACGGAGACCTCGCCGACCTTGCCCGGCCGCAGGAACCGCAGGTACACACCCATGAACAGGGCGATCGGAATGGTCATGCCGATCGAGAAGACGCCCCACGGGCTGTGCGCGAGCGCGTTGACGACCACCAGCGCGAGCACCGCGAGCAGGATCATCATGATCACCAGCACGCCGACGATGGCCGACCAGCCGCCGATCACGCCCAGCTCGTCGCGGGCCATCTGACCCAGGCTGCGCCCGCGCCGCTTCATCGAGACCCACAGCACCAGGTAGTCCTGCACGGCGCCGGCCAGCGCCACGCCGACCACGATCCAGATGGTCCCCGGCAGGTAGCCCATCTGCGCGGCCAGCACCGGACCGACCAGCGGACCCGCGCCCGCGATGGCGGCGAAGTGGTGCCCGTAGAGCACCCGCCGGTCCATCGGCATGTAGTCCTTGCCGTTCTCCAGGATTTCGGCGGGCGTGGCCAGGTCGTCGCGCGGTTTGACGATCTTGCGTTCGATGAACCTGGCGTAGAACCGATACGCGATGATGTAGGTGCACACCGCCGCGATCACGATCCACACCGCGTTCACCGATTCGCCGCGCGAGATGGCGAGCACCGCCCACGCTATGGCGCCGAGAACGGCGATCCCCGCGAAGATCAATTTCTTGGCCGGTGTGATCGGGGACTTGTCGACCACGCCGACGGGCGGCAGATCGGGATCGGTCCGCAGATATTCGATTGTCGCCATCTGCCTACTCTCCTGTAAAACGCGCAGGATCTTGCTCAAACACGTGACAACGTAACCGATCGGCGATCGCCGTCGTGCCGATTCCGGACGCCGGA
The DNA here is from genome assembly GCF_044389845.1 of Nocardia sp. NPDC019323. Lineage (NCBI taxonomy): Bacteria > Bacillati > Actinomycetota > Actinomycetes > Mycobacteriales > Nocardiaceae > Nocardia > Nocardia sp. NPDC019323. Next base: position 90,758 of record NZ_JBIRYN010000010.1, on the reverse strand, counting down.
CGAGCACCGTGAAATATTGTTCATGTGTCGGCCGTCACCACCTGATTGCCGAACGTATGCTGCCATGCGGTTCGATGAGCTCCACATCCGCCCCGGAGGAGGGCTGTGTTGCGTGCGAATCCCGTCGCCCGGCTCCGTCGCCGGACGCTGCTCGGCTCGGCGCTGGCCGCGCCGCTGCTGGCCTGCGGCGGCTGCGGCTCCGATGACGACGCGCTGACCTTCTTCTTCCAGGCCAGGCCGGAAGAGGCGCGGGTGCGGCTGAAGATCATCGACGAGTTCCGGAAGCGCCGCCCCGACATCAGGATTCGCACCATCATGTCGGGGCCTGACCCGCTGCAGCAGATGCTCACCTACTGCGCGGGCGGCAAATGCCCGGACGTGCTGATGGCGTGGGAACTGACCTACGCGGGGCTGGCCGAGCGCGGCGTGCTGCTGGATCTGAACACGCTGCTCGCCCGCGATCCGCGATACGCCGCCGAACTGCGCGCCGACAGCTACCCGGCGCTGTACGACACCTTCACGTACGCGGGCGGGCAGTACGCCCTGCCCGAGCAGTGGTCAGGAGTGTTCCTGTACTACAACCGGGCACTGTTCGACGAAGCCGGGATCACCGCGCCCGCGCGCTGGCGCGACGCCTGGTCGTTCGACGAGTTCCTGGCCGCGGCCGAGGCGTTGACCAGGCACGACTCGGCTCGGACCCGATGGGGCTTCGCGGACGCCTGGGTGCCGTACTTCTCAGCGGCCTGTTTCGGCATGAACAACGGCGCCGAATGGTTCTCGCCCTCGGTGAACCCGACCAGGACCAATCTGGGCGATCCTCGGTTCGCCGAAGGCTTCCAGTTCTACGCCGACCTCGCCGTACGCCATCGCGTGGCGCCGAAGGCCGCCGACACGATCTCCGTCTCGGCCCCCGACCTGTTCCGGCGCGGCCGGGCGGCAATGGCGCTGGGCGGGCACTGGTTGTATTCGGAGTTCGCCGGGCACGCCGATCTCCCGATCGACGTCACCGTGCTGCCGGTCGGCCCGCACGGCGGTCCAGGCGCCATCACCGATGTCGGCAGTACCGGGCTGGCCATCGCCGCGGACAGCCCGCGCGTCGAACAGGCTTGGGAGTTCGTCAAATTCGCGACCGGACCAGTGGGGCAGGCGATCATCGCCGCGTCCGGGCTGTTCGTCCCGGTGCTGCAGTCCGCGATGAACTCCCCAGGTTTCGCCGCCGCGCACCGCGAGATCCGCAATCTCGAGGTGTTCACCTCCGGTCCGGCCAATTCCCGTCCGTTGCCGGTCACCCCGGCTTGGGGAAAGGTCTCCGCCCTGCTCGAACGCGGTTCCAACCGAGTGCTTCGCGGCGCCGCCACCGCCGCGTCCTTGGACGGGCGTTTCGCCTCCGACGTCGACGCGCTGCTGGAGACGCCATGACAGGAGCGCGGCAATCGCAAACACCGGGCAAAGCGGGAGTCGCGTCCGGATTGGCGCGGCGGCGGGAACGGGCCGGTTGGGCATTCGTCGCGCCGAATGTGGCGGCCGTCGCGGTTTTCTTGTTGTTCCCGTTGGCCTTTTCGCTCTATCTGAGTTTTCATTCGTGGGACCTGTTCGGCGCCATGCGATTTGTCGGTGTGGACAACTACCGGCGGCTGTTCACGTCGGACCCTCTGTTTCTCATCGCATTACGTAACACGGCCGTATTCACGCTGCTGACCTTGGTGCCAACGGTGGTGATCGGACTCGCGGTCGCCGCCGCGCTGAATCGAAAGCTGGCCGGTATCGGCCTATTCCGCACCATCGCTTTCCTGCCGCTGGTCGCCTCGGCGGTCGCCATGGCCGTGGTGTGGCGGTTCCTGTTCACCGATGACGGGCTGCTGAACGTCGCGCTCGGCTGGATCGGCATCGACGCGGTGCCCTGGTTGACCGACCCGGACTGGGCGCTGGTCTCGCTCAGCATCGTCACCGTGTGGAAGAGCGTGCCGTTCGCGACGGTCATCCTGCTCGCCGCCATGCAGGGCGTGCCGGAGACGCTCTACGAGGCCGCGAAGATCGACGGGGCCGGGGCGCTGCGGCGCTTCTTCGCGATCACCGTGCCGCTGATCCGTGGGCCGCTGTCGTTCGTCTTCATCATCACGATCATCAATTCGGTGCAGGCCTTCGACCAGGCCTACGCGCTGACCGGCGGCAACGGAGGACCGGAGACGGGCACCTACCTGCTGGGGATCATGCTGTTCCAGAACGCCTTCGGCTTCTACGAGGTCGGGTACGCCTCCGCGCTCGCCTGGGTGATCTTCGCGATCCTGTTCCTGCTGACACTGGTGCAACTGCGGATGGCCCGGCGTTCGGAGGTGGAACAGTGAACACCTACCAGATGGTGCGGCGCGCGCTGCCGGTGCGGCGCGACCGGGTGTCCGTCGCGGCCGGTCGGGTCGATCGGGCGATCGTGCGGCGAGTCGTGCGCGGGACCACGATATACGCGGTGCTGGTCGGCATCGCGTGGTGCGCCCTGTTGCCGATCCTGTGGGCGGTGTCCGGCTCGCTGAAGCGGGACGGCGAGATGGCCGACGCGACGTTCCTTCCGCACCGGCCGCAGTGGTCGAACTACGGGAAGGTCTTCGAACTGCTGCCGATGGGGCGGATGCTGCTCAACACCACGGTCTACGCGTTGTGCGTGACGGCGGGGCAGGTCTTCTGCTGCTCGCTGGCCGGTTACGCCTTCGCCCGCTTGCGTTTTCGCGGGCGCGATGTGCTGTTCCTCGCCTATCTCGCGACGCTGATGGTGCCGTTGACCGTGACGGTGATCCCGCAGTTCCTGCTGATGCGGGCATTCGGCTGGGTGGACACCCCGTGGGCGATGATCGTGCCCGGCCTGTTCGGCAGCGCGTTCGGCACCTATCTGATGCGGCAGTTCTTCCGCACGCTGCCCGAGGAACTCGAGGAGGCCGCCATCCTCGACGGCTGCTCCACCTGGCAGGTCTATTGGCGGGTCTTGTTGCCGCACACCCGTCCGGCCCTGATGGTGCTCGCCGTGCTCACCTGGATCACCGTGTGGAACGACTTCCTCTGGCCGCTGGTCATGATCCAGCGCGAGGACGTCGCCACCGCGACACTGGGCCTGATCCGCCTGCAAGGCCAGTACCACACCCAGTGGCCGATCCTGATGGCCGCCGCCATCGTCATCCTGCTGCCGTTGCTGCTGATCTATGCGATAGCCCAGCGCGCGTTCATCCGCGGCATCGCGATGTCGGGGTTCGGTGGGCGGTGAGCGGGTGGCTTCGGTTCGTTGCGTCCAGGCGCGAGGTCGCGAACGACGTCTCATCGGCGCGGTGCCGCGGCCGGGCGAAGGTCGTCGCCAGGCCGCGGCCGCGCGGTGCAAGGGGATGCCGCCGCGATCAAGCGCCCCAATAGGTGCCGAAGCTCCAGAGGTTGCCTTCCGGGTCGCGCACCGTGAAGCCGCGTGAGCCGTAATCTTCGTCGCGCAGGCCACGGACGACTTCGGCGCCTGCGGCAGTGGCGCGGGCGAACAGCGCGTCGGGGTCCTCGCAGACGAGGTAGACCGAGTCGGTGCCGGTCGGGCGGGTGCTGAACGGGCTGTCGTCCTTGCCCGCGGAGCCGAACATCACTCCGCCGCCCAGGGGCCAGCGCAGTTCCGCGTGCTCAATGATCGACGGATCGTCCTCGCGAGGGTAGATCGCGGCCTCCCGGAAGCCGAACGCCTCGACCAGGAAGGTGGCCATCGCGCGGGCATCGCGGAAGGTGAGCGTGGGCCAGACGGCGGTGCGGGTGCTGGTTTCTGTCGGATTCGTCATGCGTTCATCGTCATCCGGCGGACTCGTCCGGGGCTTGGACGGATGTAACCTCTTCGGCCAGCCACGCGGTCGGGCTCGTCCCGGCGAGATCGGCGAAGTCGCGATCCAGATGAGCCTGGTCGTAATACCCGCAGGCGGCGGCCACCTGGGCGATGGTGACGTAGGACGGCGTGTGGGCGAGCATCCGGCGCGCCCGCTCGAAACGGGTGATCCGGGCCGCCAGCTTGGGGCTGAGGCCGAACTCGCGATGGAACCGGCGCGTCAGATGCTGTCTGGTCCAGCCGATCTCATCGGCCAGCGAACCGACCGCGATCCCGCCGCCGGAACCGACCACCGCACGCCACGCCCGGGTGAGTTCGGGACCGACCGCGCGGTCCGGGTCGGCCAGCGCCGAGAGCACCCGATCGCAGACACCGAAACGCTCCGGCCAGCTCGGCGCGTACTGCAATCGCTCCCACAGCTCCGATCCGACCGGTCCCACCACGTCGGCGAACTCGACCGACGTGTCCCACAGTGCCGCCGCGGGCATGCCGAACAAGATGCGGCAACCGAGCGGCGTGAGCGATACGGCCACGCCTTCCTGATAACCGCCGTGCGCGATCAGTGCCGTGCTCGCTTGCAGGCCGCTCAGCACGCACCGGTAGTTCTGCGGCGACTGACGCGAATCGGTCTGTTCGACCACGTCGATCGTCGGCCCGATCGCGACGATGAAGGTCATGTGCCGCGACGGCAGCCCCCGATGGATCCCCGCCGAGAATCCGGCCATGCGATAACCGAGGTACCGGTCGATGAACCCCGCGAGCGCGGGCGCCGGACGCGCCGTCATCACCTCCGTGGTCGGCTCCATGCGGTCACGCTACGCCGGGGGACCGACAGATGAAGCGGCGTCGATCAGTTCGCGACGTTCACATGCTTGCGGATCGCTGATCCGTCGGTGACCGAGTCGAGCAAACAGGCGGCCAGGTCGTCGCGGGTGACGCGGACGCCGAACAGCACGTTGCGTTCCACCGCGGTGCGGTAGGAGCCCTTCGCCGCGTTGTCGGTGAGCTGCGGTGCGCGCACGATCGTCCAGTCCAGCGCCGAGTCGCGGACCACGCGCTCGGCTGCGGCCATGTCGGCCAGGCTGTGGCGCAACAGCGGGCGCAGGATGAGTGGCTTCACCAGGAAACGGGTGAACCAGTCGTCGCCGGGTCCGGCGATTCGGGCACTGTTGCTGACGATGACCAGCCGCTTCACCCCGGCGGTCGCCATAGCGTCCGCGATGGAGCGGGCGGCGTCGGCGCAGACGGAAGTGGCGCCCTTTTCCCGCGAACCGATGGTGTCGATCACGGCATCCGCGCCGTGCAGCGCCGCGACGATGTCGGCTGGCTTCATGACGTCGGCTACGACCACACGCAGTGCGGGGTGGTCGGGCAGTGATTGCGGACCACGTGTCACCGCCGTGACTTCGTGCCCTGCTGCCAGTGCCCGCGTGACGACGCGCGCGCCGGTGTTGCCCGTCGCCCCGAAAACAGTCAGGTGCATAGCTTCTCCAAGTTGGTGAGTACTTACTAACTTAGGATGGTGAGTAATCACTAACCTGTCAACCGGGAGCCGGAATGGGAACGCGCGATCGAATACTCGACGCGGCCGCGGAGATCATGCGCGACCGCGGTGTCGTCCACGCCACGACGAAGGAGATCGCCAAAGTCGCCGGCTACTCGGAGGCGGCGTTGTACAAGCACTTCAGCGACAAGGAGGACATCATTCTGAATGTCCTCCGGCATCGGATGCCCGATCCGGCGGCGGCGCGGCCCGAGCCAGGACAGTCCACCGTGGAAGACAACCTCACGGCCATGGCCCGCGATGCATTGAGCTTCTACCAGCAATCCCTCCCATTGCTCGGGGGCTTGCTGGCGCAGCCGCAGCGGATGGCGGCCCACCGCGACTCTATGCGCCGCCATGGTGCGGGACCCGGCCACGCCATCGCGAACATCGCCGAGTATCTGCGTGCCGAGCGCGACCTCGGCCGCGTCGCTGCCGACGCCGACGTGCTGACGGCGGCCTCCATGCTCGACGGCACCTGCTTCCATCAGGCGTTTCTGCGCTACTACGAGTCCGGTGCAGGCGCGGCGCCTGCTCCGGACGACCTCGCTCGCGGATTGGCGCGGACGTTGATTTCTGGTCTCGGCTCGTGTGCTGATGATGTCTCCGGCTGAAGTGCGATTGCCTGCGGAGCGGGCCGAACTTGACTCGGCGCGGTTGCGCTCCGTGGTCTCGGCGCGTCCGCCGATTTTTCTTCGATCCGGCGCGGACCAGTGGTCACGTCGGCTGCGCGAGTGTCGCGCCGGACGAACGGTGTCGAATTCTGTCCCCCTGTGCGCCGCTGGGGCTGGACGGAACTCGTTCCCGCGGCTCTCCTCTGGTGACGAACTCTTCGGCGGATCGGTGCGGGTTGGTCCTGGTGCGCCGGTGGGGCTGGACCGAATCCGACCCGGAAGCTCTCCGCCGGTTCCGAGCAGCGGTGAGATGTACCACTACAGCGTGTAGTTGACTGTGATCACCTGCCGCGATCCGGATACCGTTGCGCCTTCTGACGGAAATCTGGAGGTGTGATGCGGCGGGTGCAGTACGAGCGCAGCGGTGGTCCCGAGGTGCTCGAGCTCGTCTCGGTCGAAGTGCCGACGCCGGGGCCGGGTGAGCTCCTGGTTCGCGTCGAGGCGGTCGGGGTGACCCTGCCGGTGGTGCGGAAGGTGCGCGAGCAGCGCGAACCGATCGCGTTGGGCGGCGAGGTCGCGGGTGAGGTGGTCGCGGTGGGCGAGGGCGTCGATCGATACACGCCCGGCTATCGCGTGACCGGTCTCGTGTTCGGTCACGGCTACGCCGACTACGCCCTGCTCTCGGCGGCCATGGCGTCGCCGATTCCGGACGGGGCGTCGGCCGTCGACGCGGTCGCGCTGGTGCGTAGCGGCCTGGTCGCGCTCGGCGCGCTCAGTGCCGCAAACCCGCGGGAAGGCGAATCCGCCCTGATCACCGCCGCCGCGAGTGGCGTCGGCCACCTCGCGGTCCAGTTGGCGCGGGTGCGCGGTGCGGCGCGGGTGGTCGGCGCGGTGTCGGATCTGGCGAAGGCGGAGTTCGTGCAGAAACTCGGCGCCGACGAGGTAGTCGAGTACGGCCAGGAATCCTGGGGCGCCCCCGTCGACTACGTGCTCGACGCCGTCGGCGGCGACTTGCTTTCCCCCGCCCTCGCCGCGCTGGCCCCCGGCGGCCGTTTGGTCGCCTACAGCTCCGGCGGCGGCGTCATCCAGGCCTACGACCTGCTCGCCGGCGCGAAATCCGTCATCGGCTTCCAAATGGCCCGCATCGCGAGAACCCAGCCGGACACCTACGACCACTGGCGCCAAGAACTCTGGCAGTACTTCGCCTCCGGCCAACTACGCCCCGCCGTGCACGCCGCGTACCCCCTCGAAGACGCCGCCACCGCCCACGCCACCATCGAAGCCCACGCCAACCTCGGCAAAGTCGTCCTCATCCCCTGAGACCGGCCGCGAGTGGCACATGGCTGCGGCGAAGTGCGAGTAGCCGCTCCACCATGTGCCACTCGCGGGGGAGCGGGGTTTGGGTGCCGCGTAGACTCTGTTCCTCGTGAGTCTCACCTTGGGAATTGTCGGTCTGCCGAACGTCGGAAAGTCGACGCTGTTCAATGCGTTGACGAAGAATGACGTGCTCGCCGCGAACTACCCGTTCGCGACCATCGAGCCGAACGTCGGCGTTGTCCCGCTGCCCGATCCGAGGCTGAACAAGCTGGCCGAGATCTTCTCCTCCGAGCGGATCGTGCCCGCCACCGTGTCGTTCGTCGACATCGCCGGCATCGTGAAGGGCGCCTCCGAGGGTGCGGGCCTGGGCAACAAATTCCTCGCCAACATCCGCGAGGCCGACGCCATCTGCCAGGTGGTGCGGGTGTTCGCCGACGACGACGTGGTGCACGTCGACGGCCGCGTCGACCCTGGCGCCGACATCGAGGTGATCGAGACCGAACTCATCCTCGCCGACCTGCAGACCCTGGAGAAGGCGGTCGTGCGGCTGGAGAAGGAAGCCAAGGTCAAGAAGGACCGCAAGCCGGTCGCCGACGCCGCCAAGGCCGCGCAGGAGATCCTCGACAACGGCACCACCCTGTTCGCCGCGGCCGACAAGGTGGACACCGAGCTGCTGAAAGAGCTCTCGCTGCTCACCACCAAGCCCTTCCTCTACGTCTTCAACGCCGACGAGTCCGTGCTCACCGACGAGGCGAAGGTCGCCGAGCTGAAAGCCTCCGTCGCTCCCGCCGACGCCGTCTTCCTCGATGCCAAGGTGGAAGCCGAACTGCTCGAACTCGACGAGGAATCCGCCACCGAACTCCTCGAATCCATCGGCCAGACCGAACCCGGCCTGCACGCCTTGGCCCGCGCCGGCTTCCACACCCTCGGCCTGCAGACCTACCTCACCGCAGGCCCGAAAGAAGCCCGCGCCTGGACCATCCACCAGGGCGACACCGCCCCGAAGGCCGCAGGCGTCATCCACACCGACTTCGAACGCGGCTTCATCAAGGCCGAAGTCGTCGCCTTCGACGACCTCGTCGAAGCGGGCTCCATGGCCGCCGCCAAGGCCGCGGGCAAGGTCCGCATGGAGGGCAAGGACTACGTCATGGCCGACGGCGACGTGGTCGAGTTCCGTTTCAATGTCTGACCCTCTGCGAAGAAGTAGTACACATGGCCGTTGCGCTATCCCGTCGGCTGGGATGCGGTCGGAATACAAGTCAGTGCGGACTGAGGAGTCGCCGTGCGGCCAGTCGGCTGCTATTAGTCGGATTGAGCGCATGGTCTTGGCTATGCCGTCTGGCGTATAAGGGAGAGCGGAGAGCCGAATTACCATCGGTAGACATGCAGAGTGGGGTAGGCTGCATCGTCAGAAAATTTTGCCTGAAACGGAGGGTGTCGGGTGGATTGGGTTTTTGAAGGAATCGGAACTTTACTCGTTGGGATGCTGCTGGGGGGTGGCGCGGGCGGTTTCGTCGGTTACCGTGTTGGTATCCGGACAATTCGGCAGAGCCAGAAAGCGCGCGACAATGCAAATCAGAATATGACTGGTAGTGGAAATATCGTTTCCAACGATGGCCAGTAAGAGTAGTCAGCGCGCTGGAGACAACTCAAGTCAAACGTACATTGAGAATCAGTACGTAGGAGTTACAGAAGAGCGTGCAACGGAGATTGCTCGGGTTCAGGCCGAGATTGCGGTCCGGGAGAAGTTTGTTGCTGAAGCTCGGCTCAAGGCCAGTCGGCGAATCGAATCGGCGGACCGGAAGATAATTGCAAAATTAACCGCGCTGGAGCTCCTTGATATCTTTGGCGAGCCGTCATTTATATCCGCATTTCAGAAGGCTCAGATAAGCGCGGCTCAGACCGACAGGGAGAGCGACTATGACATACTAGCGAATCTTCTTGCGGAGCGTGCCTTGAGCGGTGTCAGTGCCGCAAAGGCGGCAATCGTTCGAGCCATCGAGATTGTGGACCTTGTCGACGAGATAGCTCTGCGCGGCCTGACTGCCCTGTGGTTTATCGGTTCTACTACTCCGAGTTCGAAGAATCCCAATGTAGCGTTGCAAACTCTTGAATCATCGTATTCAAGCCTCTTTCCTGATTCGCTTCCTGGGGGCGAGTGGTGGATCGAGCACTTGGATGCTCTTAATCTTGTACGTAAAGATCGCACTCTGAAGTTCCACGAGTTCCTAGAATTTTTATTAAAGCAACGGCCCGGATGGGTGTGCCAAGGAATGACAGAGGATGAGATTGCCGAAGATTCACAGAAGCTTGCGGCCCTGATTGGTGTTGGCGTAGATGCGAGTCTGATAATCCCGCATTCATATAAGGATGGATACTATCGCTATGATTTCCAGTCAAAAGCGCAGGCAATAGAACATATCCGAAAATTCTTCGCCGCAGCAGATTTGCCGTTAGATGAAGGGAAGTGGCCTGCAATCGAAAAGCATTTCGACATGTTGGACAATGTAGACGCCGCATGTATTGAGACGATGAAGACGGATATAGTCGATCGACTTCCTGCGGTGGCACGTGTAAGTTCTTGGTGGGATTCTCTGGATAAATTTGTTGGAGTTACGCATATAGGAACCGCTCTCGCTTACACGAATGCCAAGAGGTATGATGACTTATCTGGATTGCTTCCTCTTGAGGATGTGTTGAGCGGAGTTGCATCTGTCAAGTAATAGTTTAGTGGTCAGCGTAAGTTTTGGCGCCTAGGGCAAACCTCGTGCAGACCGACGCGGTCTAGATAGTTGTAGTCCAATATCTGCCAGTTGGTACCCGGCCTGGCCGGGTAAGAAGGATCTTGTTACGGTGGGGGGTGCCGTCAGCGATATTGCGTTTTCATAGGTAATCATAAGTCCATTAGTCTGGCGTTGGCGGCGCACAATGCGGTTACTCGTCCGCCACAGTAGAGTGCTCTGCAGAAAGATGCAGTGGTTGGTCATCGCGTTCGCCCGAGGTTTTTGAGGGCATCGTGAATCGGTCGAGACAGCAAGGTACAGTTGGCGGGTGATTGCCGCAGTTGTCTTTGATGTCGGAGAGACTCTGGTCGACGAGACTCGGGAGTATGGAACCTGGGCGGACTGGCTTGGCGTGCCCAGGCATACGTTCGCGGCGGCGTTCGGAGCTGTTATCGCAACCGGTCTCGACTACCGCGAGACGTTCCAAATCTTCCGTCCTGGGTTCGATCTGGACGAGGAACGGCAAGCACGAGCTGACGCGGGGCAGGCTGAGTGGTTCGGTGAGGATGACCTCTATCCCGATGTGCGGCCCGCGTTGTCGAAGCTGCGCGAGATGGGAGTTTTGGTTGGGATCGCCGGGAATCAAACAGTGCGCGCGGGGACTTTGCTCCGGGGGCTGGACCTGCCCGCCGACTTCATCGCTACCTCTGATGACTGGGGTGTGCAAAAACCTTCGCTCGAGTTTTTCGCCAAGGTCGTCGAGGCGGCGGGCCGACCAGCGGAAGAGATCATCTACGTGGGTGACCGCATCGACAACGATGTGGCTCCCGCGAAACGAGCCGGAATGCGGACGGCCTACCTCTTGAGGGGTCCTTGGGGGTGGATCTACCGCGACAAGAAGGAAGTCGCTGATCTGTCCGATTGGCAGATCAGCGACCTCAACGAACTGGCGAATATCGTGGTGGCAGAGAATTCCGCCGGTTAGCCGACCAGAGAATTGACGGTCGTGTGCCAGTCGTACAATCGGGCATCGAGGTCTCGGACCGAGGGCAAGGAATCCCACTGTGTGAGCGTTTGACGCACGGCCTTGATTCGATCCAGCGCAGTCGCATACCAGTTGCTCGCGAGTAGATCCAACGCTTCCTCGAGGTATCGGCACGCCAGCTCGGGGTTCTTCTCCAGCACGGCTGCGGCGGCCGCGTCGGCGAGATAGATCGACCTTTGCTTCGCATCCGCATCGGGTAGGGCGCTGAGTACTTCCTCCAGGGTCTCGCGAGCTTCACGGCCTCGGCCGGCGAGGATCAGCGTGTTTCCTTTGAAGCCTGCGAGCCTGACTGGAGAAAACCAGTCGAACCACTCAGGTGACGGATCTGAGCTGCTGTCGTGTTCGCTGTAGATCTTCTCGGCGTGATGGATCAGGGCAAGCGCCCGGCGTGGATCACCGAGCCGAGTCTCGACCTCCGCCTCGACAGCGTCCAGCCAAGCCATCGTCTCGGAGTTCGCGTTACCCCTGCTCGCAAAAGCCCTTGCGGCACGCAGTCGTTCCCGAGCCTCCTCGGCGCGAGATTGGTCGCCAGAGAACGCTGGGGCGAATGCCATGTGCGCGAGCGCGGCCGCGCCGAGAAGCGAATCTCCGGCTTCGTGCGCAGCTTGAAGGGCGAGTACGAGACTCGGATGCGCGAGTTCGGGCTGTTGTAGATCGAAGAATCCCAAGCGCCCGGCCAGAAGACTCGATTCCGAGACGGCCCGTCCCAGAACCGTCTTGGCCGTGCCCGATATTCGCGGCAAGAGTTCGAGGCCGAACTGAGCATGATCGGCGACCAGACGGTGCAGGCGGGCCGCTGGGGTCGACCAGTACAGGTGGCGATGGGACGCTGTGATCGCGGCGAATTCCTTCGCGACCGAAGCTGGCAGGAGTGATGCGGCTGTGCCGAAACCTCTGTGCGCAAACGGAAGTGCGTGCCTCTCCGCGAGCCTCTGACCTGCACGTGAATTGCTTTCCGCTTCCGTCCACGGTGGTGAGAACCCCAACTCGGTAACCGGCCGCTTGAAGAGTGCTTCCAGTGCCGCCGCGTGGTCGGGATGTGGCCACGGCGGATTCGCGGACTCCCACCTACGGACCGTCCGGCTGGCGACCTCGATGCGTAGTCCGATCTGACGCGCAGCTTCCGTCACAGCTTCCGCGAGTGCTGTTTGAGATCGGAAGCCAAGCGCCTGCCTGGCCGCACGGAGTGAAGCGTTCCCTGTCGATGCCATGGGGGCGTCGGGCTACCCGCTTCGCCTTCGGACCCGAGGCCCGGCGGCGAAGCGAGCGGCTCGATCGGGGAGATCGGCATCCACCACGCCCATCACCGGGGGCAGTAAGCGGCACATTTCGCGTGACCGCCCAGCGGTGCGACGCCGATCCGGTTCTTCATGCTGCCGAGAACTTCGAGATGTGGGCGTGTCGAGGGCGCAGGTCGATCGGCAGGCCGTCGTCGGGGGTGGGGCCGGTGCCCCAGGTGAGCGGTACGTGGTAGTCGGCGGGGACGGTCCATTCGTACCGCAGCAGCATTCGGTGCATGATCGACTTCACGGTCATGCCTCCGAAGTGCAGGCCGATGCACTTGTGCGCGCCGCCGCCGAAGGGCGACCAGGCGTACCGGTGAACTCGGTCCTCGCGCCGGTGCTCGGCGAAGCGTTCCGGATCGAATTCGTCCGGGTGGGGCCACCAGCGGGCCAGCCGCATGGAGGGGTATGCGCCGATGATGATGTCGGTGTCGGCCGGAATGTAGCGGCCCAGGATTTCGGTGTCCGCGAGCGTGCGGCGCATCAGCACGCCCGCGGGCGCGTACATGCGCAACGTTTCCTTGAACGCCAGGTCCAGCGACGGCAGCCGGTCCAGGTCTTCGTAGTCGAGGTGATCCTTGCCCAGCGCGATCGCCTCCGTGCGCAGCCGCTGCTGCCAGTGCGGATTCTTGCCGAGCAGATAGGTGAGCATGGACAGTGCGACGGCGCTGGTGTCGTGGGCCGCCATCAGGACGAAGATCATGTGGTTGACCACGTCGTCGTCGGTGAAGGTCTCGCCGGTGTCGCTGGTGGCGTGGCACAGCACGCTGAACAGATCGGAGCCTTCGCTCGCTCGTTTGGCCGGCAGCTGGGCGCGGAAGTACTGTTCCAGCACTTTCCGGCCGTGCAGACCGCGTGACCATTTGCCGCCTGGCGCCGAGGTCCGGATCAGGGCCTGCCCGCCGACCACGGTGCGCTCGAACGCGTGCTCCAACCGCTGCGCCTCCGGCCCGAGCTTCGCGCCGACGAAGACCTCGGTCGCGAGATGCAGCAGCATCTGTTTCACGTTGTCGTACAAGCGGAATGCCGACCCGGGGCGCCAAGAGTCGAGTTCCCGCACGATTCCCGGTCGCATCAGGTCGAGGTAACTGATCAGCCGCGGTCGCGTGAACGCCTGCTGCATGATGCGCCTGTGATGCAGGTGCTCATCGAAATCGAGCAGCATGATCCCGCGCCGGAAGAACGGCCCGATCCAGTACTCCCAGCCCTTCTCGCTGGAGAAGACCTTGTCCTTGTTGCTCCAGACCACCTCCAGCGCGGCGGGGCCGAGCACACTGACCGCGCGACGGCCGTAGATACTCGTCCAGGACACCTCGCCGTACTTCTCGAATGCGTTGCGCGCCCACAGGAGTGGGTCGCTATAGACGCGCAGTGAATGTCCGATCAACGGCGCCCCCGGATCTCCCAGCACCGCGAGCAGGCCGCTCCCCGGCGGGGGCTCGGCGAGCGCTGTCGTCCGGGCTGGATAGCGATCCGCCAGGTCGGCGGCGTACTGCTCGAACCTGCGGCGGAGTGCTGCGTTCATGTGGTGTCCTTTCGCGGCGCTGCGAAGGTTCGCGAGATCCGGCTCGCCATCAATTGGTGACGATCTGTCACCAATTGACGCGCACCGCGCGCGGGCTTGTCAAGATGGAGTCATGACCAGCGCATCGACCTGGGGCGGCCGGACCGTCGAGGCGCGCCGCGCCGCGCGCCGGGAACGGCTGATCGACGCCGCGATCGATATCTGGGCCGACAGTGGCTGGGCCGCGGTCAGCCTGCGCAGCGTTTGCGCGCGGGCGGGCTTGAACGATCGGTACTTCCGCGAAAGTTTCGCCGATCGGGAGGAATTGCTCGCCGCGGCCTGGGACCACGTGCGGGACGAGACGACCGACACCCTGACCGCCGCGATCGGCGACCGCCGCGATTCGCCGCCGCTGGAGATACTGCATCGCGCGGTCGAGGCGGTGGTGCTGCGCTTCGCCGAGGATCCTCGGCGAAGCCAGGTTCTGTTCGGTGATCACGCAGGCAGCGCGATACTCGAACGTCGCCGCCACGACCTGGTACTACTCGCTGCCGACTTGCTGGCGACGGGCCTCGAGCCGTATCTGCGCGCCGGTGTCGACCGCGAGGAGTTCCATCGCACGGCATTGATGGCTGTCGGCGGGTTCGTGGAACTGACGAGCGCGTGGCGGGCGGGCGCAGTCGCGATCGATATTCCCGGTCTCATCGATCAGACCATCCGTCTCGGTGACATCCTCGCCGCACACTATCTCGCCGACCACACCCCTTAGTGAGCACTCGACGGTGGCTGTCCTGCTGGCGTTCGCGAGGTATCTCGCGGTCGTCAGGTCACCGGAGAGTAGGCGTCACGGGCTGCACGCTGCGATGTGCAGTCGCTGTGTCGGCGATGAGGACACCGCGTCGCCGTTCGAGTCGGCCGGGATAAGCCGGGATGTGGTCTGGGAGATCGCCGATCGGCGGTAGCACGGCGCGTATGGCCGGTGCCGGGAACAGGCTGCGGCGGGTGGTTGGCTCGACCAATACGTGCAAGAGATAGATCCTCAATCGGAGGTGCAAGCTGCGTCCCATCGACCTCGCCCGGGAACACGGGCTGTCGGCACAGGCGATCCGCAATTACGACGACGCGGGCATCCTTCCGCCGACCGAACGCAGCGAGGCCGGCTACCGGCGCTACACCCTTCTGCACGCCCAGGCCTTACGGGCCTTTCTCGCGTTGCGCGGCGGACACGGGCACCAGCAGGCGATGGAAATCATGCGCGCGGCCAACCGCGGCGACACCGAGTCGGTCTACCGGCTGATCGACGCCGCGCACGTCGCATTGCTCGCCGAACGTGACACCCGCACCGAGGTCGCGCAGGCGCTGGGCAGCCTGTCCACCGCGACACCGGCTCCTCTCCAGGGTCGGCCGCTGACCGTGGGCGAACTCGCGCGCCGCATCCGCGTGCACCCGGCGACCTTGCGCACGTGGGAGACCCATCGGATCCTGCGCCCCGAACGCGATCGGGCGACGGGTTACCGCCAATACGGACCGGACTGCGTTCGCGATGCCGAGATCGCACGTCAGTTGCGCCGAGGCGGCTACCGGCTCTCCCAGGTCGCGCGATTCATCGAGGCACTGCGCGAGGCGGGCGGCGCGGACCCGTTGCGCACTTTTCTGGACTCCTGGCAGTCTCGGTTGACCGCGCGCAGCCGCAACCTTCTCGCCGGTGCGGCCCAGCTCGACGCCTACCTCACCATGCTCGATCAGGCGCAGGAGTGATGACTGCGCCGGGCCGAGTCTCAGCTCTTCCGAGACGATCCACAGCAATTCGCCGCCCCTCTCGATCGTGCGGAAGGTCATCGAGCACTGGCGGCAGCTCGGCCGAGCGCGGACGGTAACTCGGCCGTCGTTCTCAGCCCGCGTTGCGGATCTGGGTCAGGAATTCCGGGTTCGTTCCGGTCTGCCGGAGACCGGTCAACAGCAGTTCGAGCGCTTGCTGCGGGTCGCGGCCCGCGAGGGTCTTGCGCAGGGATCGCGTGGCGGTGAGCTCGTCGGCGGTGAGCAGCAATTCCTCCTTGCGCGTGCTCGAGCGGCCGATGTCGATCGCGGGGAACAGGCGCCGGTCGGCCAGGTGCCGATCGAGCTTCAGTTCGGCGTTTCCGGTGCCCTTGTATTCCTCGAAGATCACGGTGTCGGCGAGTGAGCCGGTCTCGACCAGGGCGGTGGCGATGATCGTGAGTGAGCCGCCGTGCTCGATATTGCGGGCGGCGCCGAGGAATTTCTTCGGTGGCGCGAGCGCCCCGGCGTCGACACCACCGGAGAGGATGCGGCCGGACCCGGCGGCGGCCAGGTTGTAGGCGCGGGCGAGCCGGGTCAGCGAGTCCAGCAGAACAACGACGTCATGGCCCATTTCGACGAGGCGTTTGGCGTGCTCGATGGCCAGTTCGGCGAGCGCGATGTGCTCGTGGGCGGGCTGGTCGAACGTCGCGGCGGCGACCTCGGCAGGCACCGCGCGGGACAGATCGGTCACCTCTTCCGGGCGTTCCCCGACCAGTACCAGCATGAGCTGGCATTCGGGATGGTTCTTGGCGATGGCGTGCGCAATGGATTGCAGCACGGAGGTTTTACCCGCCTTGGGCGGTGCGACGACCAAGGCGCGCTGGCCTTTGCCGATCGGCATGACCAGATCGGTGACGCGCGTGGTGAGTTCGTGCGGCTCGGTCTCCAGCCGTAGCCGGTCCTGCGGATAGATGGGAACCAAGTCGGCGAAGTGCGGTCGCGCCTCGGCATTGCGCGGTGGCAGGCCGTTGATCTGGTCGACTCGGACCAGCGGTGCGAGTTCGGCGCCCTCACGTTTGGGTCCGACTACGCCGGTGACGGTATCGCCGCGACGCAGGCCGTACTCGCGGACCAGTCGCGTCGGCACATGAGCGTCGTGCGGGCCGGGCAGATATCCGTCGACGTGCAGTGTGGCGTGGTTGTGGTTGATGTCGAGGATGCCGGTGACCGGCGTTGTGCGGTTCGCCCTGGTTGGGTTGTCTTCGGTGTGATTCGTGTTGCGCTGCATGGGGTTTCTCCTGGGAAAGTTATGGATGTGGCGGGTCGCCGTGGAATGCCGCCTGCTGGGAATGGCGCTCGGTGCATGCGCAGAGGTGTGCTGGAGCCATCCGGTGCGCACATGCTGTGGTTACGAGATCGCCGTGGCGAATGTGGACTCTTGCGGGAGGGAAGTGTCACCTACATCCACAAGATGAAGACCGCATCAACAGTAGCGGCATCAGGCACAACACGCAATAGCTTCCGTTTGTTCCCACGGCATGTCGCCTGGATCGCTGCGACAGGCATGGTGCGACGACGCTCTGCCGCACCGTGGCGCGCGAGCGCGCTCGCCCAGTCGTCTACTGCCCGTCGAGACATTCATTTCGTTGTGGAACGAATCGTATTGCGGCAGTCGAGCATTGCGGGAGCGTGTTGTGAATCAATTGGAATACCGTCGAATTCGGCATGTTGAATCTCCGATCGGCGGACCGCTACCTCGGCATCGAACACGGAATATCAGAACCAGACGGAGTGAGACCTCGCGTACACCGGTTCGGTGGTCGCATCGGCAAGCTCCGTATCCAAATCCCGGATTCGGCACTTTTCTGCGTACGACAAGGCGGGGCCGCTGGGGGAATGCCTGGTCAGCCTTCTGTCGCCCGCACCTGTTCGCGCTGGTCACGCGGCATTTTCGGGATGGTAGGGCGCGCAGCGCGGAAGATCGAGGTGCGCGCGACTATTGCGGTGACCGTGCCGCGCGGTCGTATACTCCCTTTATGGCGGATGGTTCTTCCTCCACCGAAGTCCCCGAGCCGGTTCTCGTGGTGCAGACGCGAGAACGCGTCTATCGGCTCCGCGCCGGGGGCGCATATAACGTCGGTCGCGATCCGGCGGCCGATATCGTCGTCTCGGATCCGCGGGTCTCCTCCTTGCACGCCGTTCTGGAGCGTGGCGCGGACGGTTGGAAAATTGAGGACGCGCACAGTCTCAACGGCACATTCTTCGACGGTCACCGCGTCGATCGAATGGTGATCGATCACGACGAAACGTTCCAGCTCGGGCACGCCGTCGACGGCGAGAAATTGGCCTGTTCGGTGGAGACGCCACCCGGCCAAGAGCCCGATGGCGATGCCGGCGGCGACACGATGATCGTGCCGAATCCCGGCTACGACCTCGACGACGAAGCCACGGTTACGAAGTTCGACCCGCGCCTGTCGCGGCGGGTGTCGCGCTCCGCGCCCCCGGCGCACCACCCCAGCGCGGTGGTCCGGATAACGTCGCCGACGCTGCGGATCGGACGCTCCGCCGACAACGACATCGTCGCGCACGATCTGATGGTCTCCCGCCGGCACGCCGAGTTGCGGACGATCGGCGCGGGCAGATACCGGATCGTCGACCTCGACAGCCACAACGGCACCTACGTCAACGGCGCCCGTGTCGATACCGCCGATCTGTCCGAGAACGACTTGATCGGGATGGGGCATACGACCTTCCGGCTGGTCGGCGACGAACTGCGCGAGTTCGTCGACACCGGTGACGTATCGGTCTCGGTGCAGAACCTCACCGTGCGGACACCGGAGGGCAAAGTGCTGCTCGACGGTGTGGGCTTCCCCATCCCGGAGCGCTCGCTCGTCGGCGTCATCGGACCGAGCGGCGCGGGTAAGTCGACGCTGCTCGGCGCGGTGACGGGATTGCGGCCCGCCACGGAGGGGACGGTCCGCTACGACGGCCGCGACCTGTACGCGAATTACGACGAGTTGCGCCATCGCATCGGGTTGGTCCCGCAGGAGGACATCCTGCACAACCAGCTTCCCACCCGGCGCGCCCTGCTCTACGCGGCGGAGCTGCGCTTCCCCGGTGACACGCGCCCGGAAGAGCGCGAACAGCGGGTCGACGAGGTGCTTGAGGAACTCGGTTTGGCGCGGCATGCCGACACTCGCATCGATCAGCTCTCGGGTGGCCAGCGCAAACGCGTGAGCGTCGCGCTGGAGTTGCTGACCAAACCGTCGCTGTTGTTCCTCGACGAGCCGACCTCCGGCCTCGATCCGGGCCTGGACAAGACGGTCATGGAGATGCTGTCGGAGCTGGCGCACGACGGGAGGACGGTCATCGTCGTCACCCACAGCGTGGCGAATCTCGACGCCTGCGACCGTCTGCTGGTCCTGGTGCCCGGTGGCAGGCTGGCCTACTACGGGCCGCCAGCGGAAGGATTGCAGCAGTTCGCCGCGGGGAACTGGGCCGAGGTGTTCCAGGCGTTCGATCGCGAGCACGACCGGGACTGGGCCGGTGAGTTCGAGGCGTCGCCACGCTTCGAGCGCTACGTGGCGGTCGGTCTCACCGATGACGTCGGCCCGGCGCAAGTGCACACCCCGGCGCCACCGCCTGCGCCGCAGTCCGAACTCAGCCAGCTCAGCACGCTGTGCCGGCGCTACCTGGCGGTGATCGCGTCGGACCGGAGCTATCTGGCGTTGCTCGGCGTGCTGCCGCTGCTGCTGGGCGGCTTGATCGCCGCGGTGCCTTCGGGCGCGGGATTCACCGGGCCGCCGGGCACGAACGTCGATGCCCCGACCAAGCTCATGGTCCTGGCCTTCGCCGCGTGCTTCGTCGGCACCGGCAACTCGATCCGCGAGATCGTCAAGGAACAGACGATCTATCGCAGAGAACGCGCGGCAGGGTTGTCGGCGGGGGTCTACCTGATGTCGAAACTGCTGGTGCTGGGCGTGATCACCACACTGCAGGCGGCGGTGTTGGTGTTGATCGGCACCATCGGCGTGAGTATGCCGCCCAAAGGGCTGTTCACCTCGGTCGAGTTGGAGCTGATCGTGGCGATGGCGCTGCTCGGCATCGCGTCGCTGGCACTGGGGCTGCTGGTGTCGGTCACCGTGAACACGTCGGAGAAGACGCTGCCGCTGCTGATCGTCCTGTCCATGGCGCAACTGGTGCTCACGGGCGGGCTGGTACGGCTGCCGGGCACTCCCGTTCTGGAGCAGCTGGCATACATAGCACCGGCCCGCTGGGGGTTCGGCGCGGGAGCCGCGACTCTCGACCTCGACACTCTCGCGCCGCATGACGGCGGGCCCGACCCGCTGTGGAAGCACACCATCGGCACCTGGCTGCTCGATATGGGCGTCGTCGCCGGTTTGGGAGCGATATTCCTGGCGCTGGCCTGGTATCGCCTGTATCAGCTGCGTCCGCGGCGCCGCGGCGCCCGCCGCGCGAGGATCTGACGCTTCCGCCGGAGACCGCGTCCAGGGGACTTACCCGGCCGTCTCCGAGTGCCTTTCCCTGCCGGGTGACGGGACCGCCGCTTGCATTCCCGACGGGCGCCGCCGGTTCGAACATCCGCCTGGACGGCACGGCGTCTCCGGCCACGACCTGCGGGCGACGGTGCAGCAAGCGGCGCCGAACGGTTCGCCGGAAGGCTACTGAGTGCCGGTCGGAAACGACTGTCCGCACGGCGGCCAGGGTTCTGTCTCGGGTGATTCGTCCCGCTGCCCCCGAGCAGCCATGATTGCTCGTCGGGTCGAACGGATTTCGATGACGAGTTATCTTTTCGTTCTCGGCCGAGTCGGTCGTCCGGTTCGGCGCGGCCGAAGCAGCTATGGCGCGTTGCGTCTGGAACACTCGACCGTCGGAAAGGTTCTTTGCTGATGTTCCGTCGTTTCACGACCAACGCGCCCGCCGGGGCGCCGCCGGTGGATGATCTGGTGGCAGGCGCGCTGCCGGACCGGGTGCAGATCGCGCACGAGCGGTTGGCCCACCAGGACGATCCGGCGCTGCTCGAAGCACTATCGGAGCGTGAGCTCGCCGCCTCCCGCGAGTTGGCCGAGCTCGTGCGTGACTATGAACGCCACGAGAAACGCGCGCGCATCCAGGCGGCCGCCGACGCCGCGGAGCGGGTGCGTCGCACGGCCGCCGAACTGGCCGAACGGGAAGCCGCCGACCTGCTGCGCGCCGCGCAGGCGATCGGTGAGCAGCGCCACAGCAGCAGCCCGCACGCGAAAGTCGCTCGCTTGCATCAGCGCAAGCCGCGGGTGCTGGGCCTGCTGGCCGGAGTCGTAGCGTTCTCGATGCTGTTCTCCGCGGTCACGGTGCAGCAGAACATCGCGCCGACCGGAGGCGCGACCAATCCGATGTTCTGGCTGTCCTACGGCTTGGAGGCGCTGATCAGCGCGGTGCTGGTCGCGCTGATGCTGTCCACGGGTGACACCGCCGAATGGGGCGTGATCGATCGGTTGTGGCAGGTCTACACCGTCGAGGGCGTCTTGCTGACGGCGAGTATCGCGTTGAACACGTTCCCGTACTTCCGGTCGGGCGACATGGCAGGCATCGGCATCCACGCGATCGCGCCGATCATGATCGGCGTCGCGCTCGTCACCCACCGGCTCGTCGCCGAGCGCTACGGGCGCGCGATCGAGCAAGCGACCGCCGCCGTGCCCGACCATGAGGATCTCCAGGAACGGCTGGCGGCGCTCACCCAGGTCGGTGGCGCGGGGAACCAGATTCTGCCGAGCATCCTCATGGAGCCGACGGCGACGGCTCGCCGCGAGAGCGAACCCGCGAGCGCCGAAGCGCCCGCGCCCGGCGCGGAGGGTGCGGCCGGACCGCAGACCGAACAGCACGCCGCGTCGGAGCAGCCCGCCCCTGCGGCCGAAGTCGCCGCGCCCCCTGTTCCCGCGCCCGAACTTACCGAGCTGTGGTTCGCTACGACGCCGCTGCCCGCGGTCGAACGGGTTGCTGCCGGCGGTCCCGAAGCGCCCGTGGAAGCCAGTCCGGACGAGGCCGTCCTCGACGCGCGTCTTGCTGCGGCGGTGCGACAGACGCTCAACCGGATCCGGTCGGTCAAGCAGCCCGAGCCGGGCGAGCAGCCGGTGCAGCCTCCGGCCGCGCCCCAGCCGAGTGCACCCGCAGTCGCGGAGGTTGCCGACGGGCATGACGCGCGCGGCGAGGCCCATCGGACGGGTCCCGCGCCGACGGCTGACGGCACGGTCGTCGAGCACGACCCGCGTTTCCAGGCCGCCGAGGCGAACCCCCAGCCCGACGATCGTGACGTGATGGCTGGGGTCACCGAGCACGCCGTGCGCGCGGAGGCCGCCGAGCTGCATCCGGAATCGAATGGCGCCGCGCTGGAACCGCTCGGTGCCATGGCCCAGCACTATGGGCCCGGCGCCGCGGGCAACGATCAAGCGCCGCGGATGGAACACGTGGCACCGATCGCCGCCGTGCACTCGGCTCCGATCCAGGCGGCGGACGCCGCCGCACCGCACGCGGCCAACGAACCTCAGCTCACCACTCGGTGAGCGGAGCGGCACGGCGATTCGGTTCGACCACAGCCTGTTCAGCGGAACGCGGCTCGATGCGCTGGTTCGCATGTCCCGCTCCGATTGCGCAGGCGCGGGAGGACGCTGCCATACCGCGCGGCCGACGAACCTCAGCTCACCACTCGGTGAGCGGAGCGGCGTCGGATTGTCGCTGGGCGCAGCGAGTCACCGGTCATCCGCCGTGGCGAATTCGCGCACCAGCGGTCGCGCGGGGCTGCCGTGCCCCGGTGCGTCTACCTGAGCACGGACGGCCCGCTCGAGTGCGAACATCGAGGCGCGGTCCGGCGTACCGGGCGCGGTGCCTCGGCGTGGCGGGCCCTCAGCCCTGCGCCTGCAGGCTCCAGGTGCGTCCGTCGGGATCGCGCACCGTCATTTCCTTTGTGCCGTAATGGGTCGCCTCGAACGGCGCCACCACGTCGATGTCTTCGTTCGGACGGAACGCGTCGGCGTCGGTGACGGTGAGGACCAGTTGGGTGCGCGGCGTCTGATTGTTCGGGATCTCCGCGATGAAGACGTAGGGTCCGTCGCCGTTGCGGAACAACCCGGAGCTGTGGTCGGTGGTGAATTCCGGCTCGTAGCCGAGGGCTTGGAAGAATCTCGCCGTCTTGCCCCAGTTGTGCGTCTCGACGTGCACGCCCTCGATGCCCTTGGTCGTCATATCGCTCTCCTTCGGTTGCTTCAGTTGTCGGTGGTGTCGTCGAGATAGGCGCGCAACGCGTCCGCGACCAGCGCGGACAGGGACGTGCCCGACTCGATGGCGCGAAATTTCACCTGCTTGATCAGACCGATCGGCAAGTACACGTTGAACTGCTTCACTTCCTCGTCACCCACGCGGCGATGCTAGCATGCTAGCAAGCTAGCGTGCATCCGGTTTGTTTCGGTCGACCCGATGGCGGAATGGACGTAGCGTCGAATTCGTGAAAGTTCCCGAACACCTGCCCACGACCGCGGGCGAACTACGTTCGGCCGGCTATCTGCCGCGTGGCGTGAAGACCGAGATCCGCGAGAACCTCTTGGCGCTGCTGAGTTCCGGCGGCGACCCGTGGCCCGGCATCGTCGGGTTCGACCGGACGGTCGTGCCGCAGCTGGAACGCGCCCTGCTGGCGGGACACGACGTCGTGCTGCTCGGCGAGCGCGGCCAGGGCAAGACCCGGCTGCTGCGTACCCTGGCCGGCCTGCTGGACGAATGGACGCCCGTGATCGCGGGGGCCGAGCTGGGCGAGCATCCGCTCGACCCGATCAGCCCGGCCGGGCGCAGGCTGGCCGCCGAACTCGGCGACGATCTGCCCGTCGCGTGGCGGCATCGGTCGCAGCGGTACGCCGAGAAGCTCGCCACGCCGGACACCTCCGTCGGCGACCTGATCGGCGACGTCGATCCGGTGAAGGTGGCCGAGGGCCGCAGCCTCGGCGACCCGGAGACCATCCACTTCGGACTCGTTCCGCGCGCGCATCGCGGCATCGTGGCGATCAACGAGCTGCCCGACCTCGCCGAACGCATCCAGGTCGCGCTGCTGAACGTCATGGAGGAGCGCGATATCCAGGTCCGCGGCTACACCCTGCGGCTGCCGCTGGACGTGCTGCTCGTCGCCACCGCCAACCCGGAGGACTACACCAACCGCGGCCGGATCATCACGCCGCTGAAAGACCGTTTCGGCGCGGAGATCCGCACCCACTACCCGCTCAGCGTGGAAGCGGAGGTGGCGCTGGTGCGCCAGGAGGCGGAGCTGGTGGCCGAGGTGGGCGATCCGCTGATCGAGGTGCTCGCGCGGTTCGTGCGGCAATTGCGCGAGTCGCCCGCGATCGACCAGCGGTCCGGCGTATCCGCGCGTTTCGCCGTGGCCGCCGCCGAGACGGTCGCCGCGGCGGCCTTGCGCAGATCCGCGGTGACGGGGGAGAGCCCCGCCGTCGCGCGTCCGGTCGATCTGGAATCCGTTCCCGCGGTATTGCGCGGCAAGCTGGAGTTCGAGTCCGGCGAGGAGGGGCGCGAGCAGGAACATCTCACCCACCTGCTGCGCCGGTCGTTCTCCGAGACGGCGCGTGCGCTGCTCGGCGGACTGAACCTGCGGCCGCTGGCCGACGCGGTCGGCGACGGGCACCTGGTCACCACCGGGGAACGCGTGCCGGGTGCGCAGGTCCTCTCGGCGCTGCCCGAGCTGCCCGTCCTGCACGAAGTCGCCGGACGGCTCGGCGTCGACGCGGCCGATCCGCCGCCGCGGATCGCCTCGGCCGTCGAGTTCGCGTTGGAGGCGCTCTACCTGGCCCGGCAGATCGCGAAGGATTCCGACGACGGGTCGGCGGTGTACGGCCGATGACCGCCGCTGTTCCCGGCGAGGCATCGTGACCACCCCCGATCGCTACTCCTACGGCCCGTATCACGACGGACCGGACCCGTTGGCGCCTCCGCTCGACCTGCGGGAAGCGCTGGACCGGATCGGGCGCGACGTGATGGAGGGCAGCTCCCCGCGCAACGCCATGCAAGAGCTCCTGCGGCGCGGCACCCGCACCATGCCAGGACTGGAGGAGCTGACTCGCCGGTTGTGGCAGCGCCGCGCCGAGATCGCCCGCAGCCACCGCCTCGACGGCACGCTGCAGCAGGTCCGGGCCTTGTTGGAAGAGGCGCTGGAAGCCGAGCGCGGCGCGCTGTTCCCCGACCCCTCCGACGACGCCAGGTTCGCCGAAGCGCAACTGGACGCCCTGCCGTCGAGCACCGCCGCCGCCGTCACCGAACTCGCCGACTACCCCTGGCGATCGGAGACCGGCCGGGAGAACTACCAGAAGATTCGCGACCTGCTCGGCCGCGAACTACTGGAGTCGCGCTTCCAGGGCATGAAAGAGGCCTTGCGGAACACCACCCCGCAGGACGTCGAGCGGGTCAGGCGGATGATGTCCGATCTCAACGACCTGCTCGCCGCCCACGCCAGAGGCGAGGACACCGAGCAGCGGTTCGCCGAGTTCATGGCCGAGCACGGCGAGTTCTTCCCGGAGAACCCGCGCGACACCGAGGAATTGATCGACGCGCTCGCCGCCCGCGCCGCCGCCGCGCAGCGCATGATGAACTCGATGTCCGAGCAGCAGCGTGCGGAGTTGTCCGAGCTGATCGGCCAGGCGTTCGGTGATCCGGCGATCGCGCAGCAGGTCGCCGCGCTGGACGCGAACCTGCGTGCGCTGCGTCCTGGCGAGGATTGGAACTCCGCGCGGCGCTTCCGCGGCGAGGACCCGCTCGGCCTGGGCGCGGGCGCGCAAGCGCTGCAGGATCTCGCCGAACTCGACGCGCTCGCCGAGCAACTCGGCCAGTCCTACGCGGGCGCGCGGCTGGAGGACATCGACTTGGACGCGCTGGAGCGCCACCTCGGCGCGGACGCGAGCGTGGACGCCGCGCGGCTGGCCGAGCTGGAACGTGAATTGCGCAGGCAAGGCATCTTCGAGCGCGCGCAGGACGGGTCGTTGCGGTTGACGCCGAAGGCTCTGCGCAGGCTGGGCGAGACGGCGCTGCGAGATGTCGTCGGGCGCTTGCGTTCCCGGCGCGGAGAGCGGGACACGGCCCTGGCCGGGGCCGCGGGTGAGCCGACCGGTGGCTCCAGGGCCTGGCGCTTCGGCGACACCGAGCCGTGGGACGTCTCGCGGACCGTGCGCAACGCCGTGCTGCGGTCGGCGTCGACGGGGGATCGGCGGGTGCGGCTGGACGTGTCCGACGTCGAGATCATGGAGACCGAGCAGCGCTCCAGGGCCGCCGTCGCGCTGTGTGTGGACACCTCATGGTCGATGGTGCAGGACGGCAGATGGGTGCCGATGAAGCGCACCGCGCTCGCGCTGCACCATCTGATCGGCACCCGGTTCCGCTCCGACGCGCTGAGCGTGATCACCTTCGGCAGGCACGCGACGACCGTGGACATCGGCGAACTCACGGCGCTGGAAGGGGTGTGGGAGCAGGGCACCAACCTGCATCACGCACTGCTGCTGGCCGCGGCGCACCTGCGCAGGCACCCCGACGCGGTGCCGGTCGTGCTCGTCGTCACCGACG
Source organism: Nocardia sp. NPDC019323 (assembly GCF_044389845.1). Classification (NCBI taxonomy): domain Bacteria; kingdom Bacillati; phylum Actinomycetota; class Actinomycetes; order Mycobacteriales; family Nocardiaceae; genus Nocardia; species Nocardia sp. NPDC019323. Next base: position 64,534 of record NZ_JBIRYN010000010.1, on the reverse strand, counting down.
GTGAACCGACCGCCCACCTCGAGCCGGACGGGGAGACCTACTTCAACTGGCCCCCAGCGCAACGCACGCTGGCCGTGACGATGGCGCAGGTCCACGCCTTGGCCGAATTGGGTGCGTCGGTGACGGTGTTCATGCTCGGCGAGGACCCGCGCCTGGCCGCCTTCGTCGATCTGATGGCCCGCCGCAGCGGCGGCCGCGTGGTGGCGCCCGACCTCGACGGCTTGGGCGCCGCCGTGGTCAGCGACTACCTGCGCGGCAGGCGCTGATGTCGCGCCTCGCCGGGTCGATCTTGTAATTGCTGCGAGATCACTGCTGGCCTGTCCATCGTTCCGAACCGCTCCTGCCGTCGGGCGCAGGGTACGGCGGGAGACCTCCTGCGGCCGTGCCGTTGCGGTCGTGCACGTTCGTGCGTGCGCGGTCGCAGGCGTGTCGTGGAAGTGGCACGGCGGCAGTCGAGCGGGCGTATCGAGGATTTATTGTGTCCGGCTCGGCGTGTCCCGAACGAAAACCGAAGGGTATTGAATACCAATAGGTATTGAATACCGAAAGGTATTTATCACGTATTTCCAGGGGCGATGTTTTTTACCGGAAATTTCTCACCGATTTGCTGTACAGCGCGCGGTGCCCGTGTGTAGCGTCTGGAACCCGTAAACCCCTCCCATGACAAGTGGTGGCGTGTGAACGGAATCGACGGCTGTCTGAAACGCATCATGGATATTCCCGGTGCGCGCAGCGTGACGCTGGTTGACGGAGCGAGCGGTCTGGCGATCGCGGCGGACGGCAGGCACGACCTGGTTGACGAGCACGAAGACGCCGCGGCCACAACGGATGTGGTGCGCGCGGTGCTCGCCTGCCCGGCATTGTCGACCGACGGCGACGACGTCACCGAGATCATCGTCTGCGGCACTCGGGGATATCACCTGTTGAACCTGGTGAACGGCGATTTCGACGGACGGCTTTTCGTGCACGTGCTGTTCGACGCGGACGCCGGAAATCTCGCGATGGCGCGATACCAACTGCGCGGAATTCTCGACGAATCGGCCGAGGACGCTCATGAGCCCTGAACTCGCGGTCGAATTGCGGCGGCTGGAGCAGGAAGGACGGACGGGGGTGCTGCGCGCGGGCGACGGTGCGTTCCATCTCGCCGAGGGCGCGATCGTTTCCGCCGACTGCCGCCGCACCACCGGGTTGGACCGGCTGGTCGTCGAAGCGGGCGTGGCGACCGCCGAGGACTGGCGGCGCGCCGACGCGGGCGATCCCGGCCGTGTGCTGGGGCGGCCACGGCTGGAGACCCTCGCAATGCTCTCGGTGTTCGATGCCGCCTATTTCCTGCTCGCCTCGCCCGCCGTCCCTGAGTTCCGCCCGGCCCCGCCGCACTGGCTGGCCCCGGTCTGCCACATCACGCCCCGTGCTCTCGTGCAGGAGTGCGCGCGGCGCGGCGATCCCGGCACCGGACCATGGCCCGCCGACCTGGTCGATCGCGTTCCGGTCGTGCCGGTGCGGCGGGTGCGGCGCAGGCGCCTGGTACTCACCGGGGGACAGGCCGAGGTGCTGGCCGCCGCCGATGGCAGGCGCAGCGTCGCCGGCATCGGGCGGGAACTCGGTCGCACCACCTACGGATGCCTGATGGCGGTGCGGGATCTGACCGCGGCGGGTCTGATCGAGCCGCCCGTCGCGGCGCGGGTCCCCGTGGCGGCCGGGCCGGTCGCGCCCGAGCCGGTGCGCAGCGAGCCCGCGCCCGTGCTCGCCGAGCCGGGGCGGCTTCCCCGCCGTCGCGGCAGGCATTCGGCGCCACCCGCCCCGGTCACCGATCCGTTGGAGCCGCCGGATCGAGACCTGCTCGTCCGCCTGCAAGCGGCTTTGGAGGAGCTCGCGTGACCGCGCGGAAGAAACTGCTCGGCGATTGGATGGGAAGAAGGTTGACGAAGGTGGCGATGTCCGGACCCGAACCGAACGCGGCGGTGCTCGACGAGCTGAAGGCGCTGCGCGATCGGGTTCCACGGCTGACCGGCGCGCTGGTCGCGTCGAACGACGGGCTGCTCGTCGCCCACGATCTGCCCCCGCAGATCGAGCCGAACGGGATGGCCGCCATGGCCGCTTCGCAGCTGTCGCTGTCGCATCGGCTGGCCACCACCGCGCACGGCGGCGGCTTCAGCGAGGTCGTGGTGCACGGCACCGGCGGGCACGTGGTCATCTACGCCGCGGGCTGGACCTCGCTGACCGTCTTGGCCGCACCCGAGGTGAACATCGGCCGGCTGCACCTGGAATCCCGTCCGGCGGCCCGAGCGATCGCCGAGTTGCTGACGTCGGTGACCGCAGGCGCAGGAAGCGAACAAGCAACGAAAACCCACTGAAAGGAACACATATGTCCAATATGGATCTGGCACTCAAAGACATGATGGTGATCGACGGCGCGATCGGCGCCGCCGTGGTCGACTACAACAGCGGCATGGCGCTGGGCATGCTCGGCAGCTCCAAGTCCCTCGACCTCCAGGTCGCGGGCGCGGGCAACACCGAGGTGGTGCGCGCCAAGTTGCGCACCATGGATCAGCTGGGGCTCAAGGAAGAGATCGAGGACATCCTCATCACGCTGTCCGGGCAGTACCACATCATCCGGCCGATGACCGGCCGCAAGTCCAAGGGCCTGTTCCTCTACCTCGCTCTGGACCGGGGCCGGGCGAATCTGGCGCTCGCCCGCCACCGCCTGAGGGGCATCGAAGAAGATCTGGAGGTCTGATCGGCGGCCGGGATAGCAGTCACACCGCACGGCCTGCATCAGTCCAGCTCGGCCGGACGAGGCCAGGGGTTGGCCTCCTTGTCCTCGACCGACTGATTGAAGCGTGCGATGAGCCTGCTGAACAGATCGATGTCGGCCTCGGTCCACTCGGCCACCACCGCGCCGATGCCTTGGCGGCTCTGCTTGCGGTCGGCGGCAAGCAATTCCAGTCCCTTGGCGCTGGCTCGGATCTTGCGGGCGATACCGCCGTCGGGGTCGGGCACCCTCTCGACCAACCCTTGCTTACGCATGGCCCCGACCTGTCGGTTGATCGTGGAAACGTCCAATTGGAATGCCTCGGACAGCTCGCGCAAGCTCAGCGGGTGGTCCAGTTCCAGCCTGGTCAGGATCAGATATGCCGAGCGGTCGAGCTGAAAGCCGGGACGCCGGAGCAACGCGGCGGGGAAGTGCCTCGACAGCAGCGACAGTTCGAAGGTGAGGCGGTTCAGCGCCGCCTTGTCGCCGGGACCGGAATCGGACATAGCTCACTATGTCGCGCGGATCACGTACTCGCCAAATTGTGCAGCATACACACCATATGTACCGTGCACATGTGACTGTAGCTGCCGACGCGTCCTCGACCGTCTCTGATTCCGGCGACCGGCGCCGTCCCTCGTCGGCACTGCTCATCGCGACGCTGGGCATGGTCGGAGTGGTCGTCTCGCTCATGCAGACGCTGGTCATCCCGATCATTCCGTCGCTGCCCACGCTGTTGCACACCTCCGCGTCCAACGCCTCCTGGGTGGTGACGGCCACGCTGCTGGCGGGCGCGGTGGCGACCCCGATCAGCGGGCGGCTGGGCGACATGTTCGGCAAGCGGCGGGTCTTGTTCGCGAATCTGCTTCTGCTGGTGGCCGGTTCGGTGGTCTGCGCGTCGTTCGCCACCCTGGTGCCCGAGATCGTCGGGCGCTCGCTGCAAGGGGCCGCGGTCGGCGCGATTCCGCTCGGCATCAGCATCATGCGCGACGAGTTGCCCGCCGAGCGAGTGGGTTCGGCGATGGCGATCATGAGCGCCACGCTCGGCGTCGGCGGCGCGATCGGCCTGCCGGTCGCGGCGGCCATCGCGCAGAACGCCGATTGGCACATGCTGTTCTGGACTTCCGCCGCGCTCGGCGTCCTGTGTGCCGTCCTGGTCTTCGTGTTCGTCCCGGAATCGCCGGTGCGCACGCCCGCACGGTTCGACTTCGGCGGCGCCATCGGATTGTCGGTGGCGCTGCTCGCGCTGCTCGTCGCGATCACGAAAGGCGCGGACTGGGGGTGGGCCAGCGCCCGAATCCTGACTCTGTTCGCGGTGTCGGCGGTGGTGTTCCTCGGCTGGGGCGCTTTCGAACTGCGGCAGCGGTCACCGCTGGTGGACCTGCGGGTCTCGGCGCGGCCGAGGGTGCTGTTCACCAACGCGGCCTCGATAGCCGTCGGATTCTCCCTCTACGGCATGTCGCTGACCTTCCCGCAGTTGCTGATGGCGCCGGAGCAAACCGGATACGGCTTCGGGTTGTCCATGATCACCGCGGGCTTGGCGCTCGCCCCGACCGGCTTCGTCATGATGCTGCTGTCACCGGTGTCGGCGCGGCTGTCGGCCAGCCGCGGGCCCAAAGTCACCCTCGCGCTGGGATCCGCGGTGATCGCGGTCGGTTATCTGTGCGCGGTGGTGCTGATGAACAGCGTCTGGGAGATCATGCTCGCCTCGGTGATCGTCGCGGGCGGCGTCGGCCTGGCGTACGCGGCGATGCCCGCGCTGATCATGGGCGCGGTGCCGATCACCGAGACCGCCGCGGCCAACGGCCTCAACTCGCTGATGCGCTCGATCGGCACCTCGACCTCGGCGGCGGTGATGAGCGTGGTGCTGGCGCACATGACCATGAAACTCGGCCCGCACCTGCTGCCCTCGCGCGACGGTTTCCACACCACCTTCCTCATCGCGATGGCGGCGGCGCTGGTCGCGATCGGCCTGACCGCGTTGATCCCGATGCGCAAGACCGCCGACGCGGCGACCACCACCGGGCACTCCTGACGCGTTCGGCTCGGTTCACACGTCGGCGACGGCCTCGGTGTACCGGCGGCCAAGGGTGCGGATGTGGGCGACGAGTTCCGGCGGGCCGTCGACGCGGAAGTCCATCATCAGCATGGACAGGTAGATGGCGATCGTCTCCAGCGCGTCCGCGCCCGTGTAGAGCACGCAGGTGTCCTGGTCCACCGGCTCGACCACGCCGACGGCGGGATTGATCCTGGCGATGACCGTCTCGGCGGGCGCGAGCACGGTGACCTCGGCCCGCACCCGCCACCCCGTGGTGGCGATGTGGCGCATGACGAAGGCGACCAAGTCGCCGTCGGGAAGCGCACGCGCGGCGAAGCGGCGTGAACTCGTCTCCGCGCGCAGCACGCGAGCGACCGGGATCGCACGCCAGGAGTGGTCCTCCAGGCTGTAGGCCACCAGGTACCAGCGGCGCTGCCAGTTGATCAGCCGGTACGGCTCGATCTCGGCGCAGGACGCGGCCTCGGCTTCGGAGATACGGATGGTCGCGCCGTCGCGAATGGCTGCGGCGAGGGTGGTGAGCACCGCCGCGGGTACCGGTGCGTCCGGCTCGCGCGATCCCGTCGTGGCCGGGCCGATGGCCGTGGCGTCGCGCAGCGCGGACACCTTGCGCTGCAATCGTTTCGGCAGGATCTGGTCCAGTTTGCCCAGCGCCTTCGTGACGTGCTCGGCGATGTCCGCGATGCCGGTGGAGCCGTCCTCGGCGAGGCCGACCGCGACCGCGACGGCCACCGCTTCGTCGTCGTCCAGCAGCAGGGGCGGCATGGTCGCGCCGCGGCCGAGCCGGTAGCCGCCGATCGCGCCGCGCCCGGCATGCACCGGGTAGCCGAGCTCCCGCAGCCGCTGAATGTCTTGCCGCAGCGTCCGATCGGTGACGCCGAGGCGCTCGGCCAGCTCCCGGCCGGTGTACGTGCGGTCCTGCAGCAGCGCGAGCAACCGCAGCAGACGCGGTGTGGTCGACGCCACTTTCGCCCTCCTGGGTTATTAGGAATAAAAGTAGCCTAATGTCCGAATAGGCTGGTGTCATCAGCGAGAACGACCGAAAGGCTCCGAGATGAACGCCACCGCCACCGCGACTCTGCTCCCCGTTTGGCGGGACGTGCTCGCCGATTCCCACCGCGCGCTGGAAAGCGTCGTCGCCGGAGTGCGAGCGGATCAGTGGCACCTGCCCACCCCGTGCTCCGACTGGGATGTGACGCAGGTCGTGCAGCACGCCGCCGGCGACCAGCTGGCCTACGCGGCGTCCCTGGGCATCGGCAACGGACCGGCGTACAACCCGTTCGCGCCGTCCGGCATGATCGACGGCGCCCCCGCCGACCTGGTGCGTACGGCGGTCGAGCAGACCGCCTTCGCCTGGACCACGGTCGACGACGCCGCCGAGACCGTGCCGACGCCGCTGCCGCACGGCGCGCTCGCCACCCCGGTCGCCGCGGTCATGTGCGCGCTGGATGCCGCGGTCCACGCCTGGGACGTCGCGATCGCGACCGGCCAGCCGTCGCCGTTGACCGACGAACTCGCCGCACACCTGCTCACCGCCGCGCGGGCGGGTCATCCCGCGCCCGGCAGCGGCGAGACGGCCGAGATCATCGAGCCGCTGCGCCAGTGGGGGGCTTACGCCGCGATCGTCGACGGTTCGGCCGATGGAGCCGTCGGAGAACTGCTGCGCTACCTGGGCCGCGATCCGCGCTGAGCGCCCGGCCCGACGCGGGGCTCGCCGACCGGGCCCCGCGGGCGATGCAGCGGGTGGGCGTCATCGAAGCGTCTGTCCGACCGGCAAGGCGGCGCTCCGCAGGCGTCGACTCAGCGCGCGGTGACGAACCCTTGGGCGACCATCCAGTCCCTGGCGACCTCCGCGGGCTCGCGTCCTTCCACGTCCACCTGACGGTTGAGCTCGGTGATGGCCTCGTTGGTGAGGCGCTGCGAGATCGGCGTCATCACCGCGATCACCTGTGGATGCGCCGCGGCGAAACTCTCGCGCAGCACGAGCGCCGCGTTGTACTTCGGGAAGAACCCACGATCATCTTGCAGCAGAACGAGATTCAGCGCCGGAATGCGTCCGTCGGTGGCGGCGACCGAGCCGAATCGGCACTGCCCGCCGTCGGCGGTCGCCTGGTAGACCACCGCGTCCTGCACGATCTGCTTGCGCACCTTGCTCGTGTCGATCTCGTATTTGCGGGCCAGCCCGGGAAATCCGTCCTGGCGGACGTTGAACTCGGTGCCGACGCAGATGGCCGCGGCCGCCGGATCGGCGGCGGCCAGCCTCGCGTAGTCCGACAGCGTGCGCACACCGGTCTCCTGGGCGGTGCGCGCGCTCATGACCAGCGCGTAGGTGTTGTTCATCGGCGCGAGCGCCGTCCAGAGCATGCCGTGCGCGGCGAGGTCGGCGTCGCGTACCGCCTCGAACTGGCCGATTTCGTCCGGCACCGGTGTCTCGTTGCCGAGGTAGTTGATCCACCCGGTGCCGGTGTAGTCGTAGGCGAGGTCGATCTGCCCGTGCAGCTGGGCGTCGCGCACGCTGTTGGAGCCCTGGATATTGGTCAGGTCGCGCACCTGCGCGCCCGCCGCCGTCAGCGCGAACTCGATCAGATAACCGAGGATGTTCTGCTCGGTGAAATCCTTGGACCCCACCGTGACCTGCACACCGTCCAATTCCGGAACGGGCCGGATGCTGCCGGGACCCACCGGCAGCGGCACCGAACTGCCGGATTGCAGTCCGCAGGCCGCCACCAACGCCACACCCACCCCGAGGGCCAGCGCGCGCCACGCCCGGATCATTTCAGCCCCCTCGGCCCCAGGAACGCTTCGGCGAGCGCGCCGAGCCAGTCCACCAGCAGCGCCAGCGCCACCGCGAGCACCGCGCCGACCACCAGGGTGACGTTGTCGCGCAGCTTGTAGCCGGTGTCGATCAGAATGCCGAGGCCGCCCGCGCTCACCAGGAACGACAGCGTCGCGGTGCCGACCGCGAGCACCAGGGAGGTGCGCAGCCCGGCGAGGATGTAGGGCACCGCGAGCGGGAATTCGATGCGGCGCAACACGGTGACGGCCGACATGCCCTGGCCGCGCCCCGCATCGATGAGCGTCCGGTCCACCTGCTGATAGCCCAAGATGGTGTTGCGCAGCACCGGGAGCAACGAATAGAACGCGATCGGCGCCACGCCGATCCAGAAGCCGGTGGTGCGGGTGACCAGGTAGAACAGCACGATCAGGCCGATGGCCGGTGCGGCGGCGCCGATATTCGCGATACCGACGAAAAACGGTGTCAGACGGCGGAATCCCGGCCTGGTGAGCAAGGTTCCGAGCGGAACGGCCACCGCGACGACGATCAGCACGACCGTCCCGGTGATCCGGACATGCTGCCAGGTGACGGTCGCGACGTTGCCTGCGTTCAGGCTCGCCTGCTGGGTGACGGTGAGGTCGCGGGCGAACGCCCACATCAGCACGCCCGCGGTGAGCAGGAGGACGACCAGCGGCTGCACGACCAACCGGATGCGCTCGGCCCTGCGCTGGGCGGCGGGCGACGCGGCGGTGGTCATGCCGCGCCGTCCGTCGCGGCACGGCCTGCTCCGTGCTCGGCGCGCAAGGCCGACAGGTGGCCGACCAGGGTGTCGATGGTGATCAGCCCCGCGTACTCGCCGTGCGCACCGGTCACCACCGCGGTCGCGCTCTGATGGGTCAACAAGGCTTCCAGGGCGTCCTGAAGGGTCGATCTCAGCGACAACGTCTGCGGCACCGCCGTTCCGAGGTCGCGCAGCGAATCGGCATGGGCCAATTGGTCCGCCGACACCCAGCGGCGTGGCCTGCCCTGTGCGTCCAGCACCAGCGCCCACGGCCAGTCCCGGTCCGCGAGCGCCGCGCGCAACTCGCCGACGGGATCCTCTTCGGTGGCGGTGGGGCAGTCGCCGAGATCGACGTCCCCGACTCGGGTCAGGGTGAGCTGTTTGAGCGAGGCGTCCGCACCGACGAAACCGGCGACCGTCTCGTCCGCCGGATCGGCCAGGATGGCCGCGGGCGTGTCGTATTGCAGGATCCGGGAACGGTCGCCGAGCACGGCGATGCGGTCGCCGAGCTTGACCGCCTCGCTGAAATCGTGGGTGACGAAGACGATCGTCTTGCCGAGTTCGCCTTGCAGCCGCAGCAACTCGTCCTGCAGCAACCCCCGGGTGATCGGATCGACCGCGCCGAACGGCTCGTCCATCAGCAGCACGGGCGGGTCGGCCGCCAGCGCCCTCGCCACGCCGACGCGCTGCTGCTGGCCGCCGGACAGCTGGCGGGGATAGCGGTCGCGGAAGGTGCCGGGATCTAGACCGACCAACTCGAGCATCTCGTCCACCCGTTCCGCGACCCGCCGCCGGTTCCACCCGATCAGCCCGGGCACGGTCGCGACGTTCTTCGCGACGGTCAGGTGCGGGAACAGCCCGGCCTGCTGGATCGAATAGCCGATGCCGCGGCGCAACCGGTCGGGCTGGATCGTGGCCGCGTCGCGGCCGTCGATCGTGATGGTCCCGGAACTGGGCTCGATCAGCCGGTTGATCATCCGCATGGTGGTTGTCTTGCCGCAGCCGGACGGTCCGACCAGCACCACGATCTCACCGGCCGGCATGGTCAGCGAGACGCGATCCACGGCCGGATCGCGCTGACCCGGATAGTGTTTGGTCACCGCGTCCAGCACGATCTCGACGCCGGAGACGACGGATGCCGCGCGGCCGCCACTGGTTTCGGTTTCAGTCACGAATTCCCCTGGAGGTGGTGAGCCGTCCGATCAGGACGTAGATCCCGTCGAGGACGAGTGCGAGGACGACGACGAGGATCGTGCCGACCAGCGCCTGCGGCACCGCGTTCGGGCTGCCGAGGCGCGCGAGTCCGGAGAAGATCAGGTTCCCGAGCCCCGGACCCTTGGCGTACGCGGCGAGGGCGAGAATCCCCATGATCAGCTGGGTGCTCACCCGCATGCCGGCCAGGATCGCGGGCCAGGCCAGCGGCAGTTCGATCCGGGCGAGCACCCGCAGCCGGTTCATCCCGACGCCGCGGGCCGCGTCGGTCACGGCCGGGTCCACCGAGGCGAGTCCGATGATCGTGTTTCGCATGATCGGCAGCAGCGCATACACCACCAGCGCGGTGATCGTCGGCGCGACACCGAGGCCGAGCACCGGGATGAGCAAGCCGAGCAGCGCGAACGACGGAACGGTGAGCACCGCGCCCGCCAGCGCGGAGGCGACCGACGAGCCGAACGGACTGCGGTAGACCAGGATCGCGATCAGCACCGAGATCACCGTAGCCAGCAGCACGGATTGCACCACGGCCGAGACGTGCAGGTATGAGTCGACCAGCAACTGGTGCCGCCGGTGCACGATGAATGTCCACAGCGTGTCCAGGGCCGTACCTCCCCATCGGCTGGTCTCTCCGGAGACTAGCGTGGTTTTCCCGGTGCCGTCCATGATTTCGGCTCCGCCGGGCCGGGCTGTCCGCTCAGTCGCCGAACCCGGTGACGGCGCAGGGAACCATTCGGCGTCTTCGCGCGTCGAAATCCATAAGGCGGACAACAGCATCACACGGACGAAGCGGGGGAACCATGACTCGACAGCCGGGATCGCGATCGGGGCGGTGGATCGCGCTCGCGTTGGTGGTGCTCGGTGTGGCCGCCGCGGGCATCGCCGGTGGTCTGTGGTGGCAGAACCGAGCCGACCACCGTGCGATCGCGGGCGAGCGCCTCACCGAGTTCCCCGCGCTGGATCGTTCGGCGCTGGACGCCACCCAAGCCGGAATCGTCGCGGTCGCCGAGCGCGAGTTCGCCGATCCCGGCGCGGGCCCGAAATACGCGGAAGGAGCGCAGGAGGCGTGGTGCGCCGATTTCGTCAGCTGGGTGCTGCGCGAGGCCGGTGCGCCGCTGGCCAATCCGAATTCGGGCTCCTGGCGGATTCCCGGCGTCTACACCTTGCAGGAGTACTACGAGAGCGTCGGCCGGTTCGTCCCGGTCGGCTCGGGCTATCGCCCGCGGACCGGTGACGTGCTGCTGTACCGGGAGTCCAGTCCGTTCGGGCAGCACACCAACATCGTCCTGCGGACCGATGGCGGCCGGGTGACCACGATCGGCGGCAACGAGTACGGCGAGGTCCGGATCCACCGCTTCGTGCTGGACGACATAGCGGGGGTCGTCGGTTTCGGGCGATTGTGAAGATCACCCCATCTGGCGGGATTCGGCGGATATGCGGGTGAAACGGCGTGCCGGAAAGTCCTACGATGGAGGCGGCGGCGCCCGGCAGCGCCGCCGCCGGTCCCCGCCCTGCTTCCCCCTCATCGGCAGGACGGGGATCTCGGGCGCACAGCAGTGCGTTCCGGGGTGGGACGAGATCGGTCGCGTACCGTGTCGGGTGTCCATCGAGAGGTGAGGGTTGCGGAACTAGCGATGCATCCGACCGACGAACCGAGCAGTGCGCCCGGCTGGATCGATTACGCCGAGTTCGGCGAGCGTTTCGTCACGCACGCCGTGAACGCCGCTCGTATCGAGTCCGCCATCTCCGGCATGACGGGCCGCGGCATGACCATCGGCCCCGTCTCGATCGGCCCGGCCGGACTCGCAGGCTTCGTCGCCGAGGGAAAGGTCGGCGCCCCGCGCGTCCTGCGCAGCGGCCCGAAGGTGACCTTCGAGGTGACCGTCCCCGTATCGCTCACCTTGAAGGTGCTGCTCGGCGGCCGGAAACTGCGGCTGGAGGCCAGGGTGGAAATCGATCTGATCCTGCACGCCCGCACCGCCGAACCCGTGCTCATCGTCATCGACATCCCGCCGATCACCCAGCGCGACATCAGCTTCGTCCTACGCGCCCAAGCGGTGGACTCGGCGTGGGAATGGCTGCTCGACCCGATCGCGGGTGTGGTGCAGCGCGAGGTCGCCTCCAGGGTGAACGCCATGCTGGCCGATCCGCAGACCCGCCGGGGACTGGTGTTCGACGTCGAGGCCATGGTGGCGCGCGAGCGCTCGCCGCATCGGGACCGGCTCGCGTTCGACTGGATCGGCTACGACGAGTTCGGGCATCGGTTCTTCTCCCGCATCGTGACGCGGGAACGGGTATGTGACGTGGTGGAACGGCTGGCGGGCCGGCCGATCGAGGTCGGGCCGCTACGGACGGGCCCGCGGGCAGGCGCTGTCGTGACCGTCCGGGGGCAGGTGCGGATGCCGCGGCTGGCGGATCGGTCGGCAAATCCGGTCGCGTTCGACCTGACGTTGCCGGTGGGCCTGGACATCACGGTCGACGTGCTGAAAGCCAACCGCTATCGCGCCGACCTCGAGGTGCCGTTGGTGCTCACCGCCCGCGCCGCCGATCCCTTGCGTGTGGTGATCGACGTGCCGCCGCCGGACCCGGCCGACATCCGGATAGAGTTCACCGCCCACGGCGCCCGCGCCGCCGCCCTCGGCGCGCTCGCCGGGATAAAGAAGCAGGTCGTGGCCCAGGTGGCTGCGGTTGTCCGCAAAGAACTGGCCGACCCAGCGATGCGCACCATCGATGTCGCCGCGCGCATCGACGGCATCGTGTGAGCCGGCCGCGGCACTGAGCCCATGTGGCGAAAGTGAAATGTGATTCTCCTGGGTCTAGCGGTTCCAATGTGAATGTGGTGAAATGAGTTCACGTTCGAGGCTCCCGGCGCGCGGTGGTTTGGGGAAGGTGCGCCGGGCACGCTGCCATCCATGTCGGGTTGCGCGAAGGAGTCGACGATGCGTTCCAATTCGGTATCCCGGCGTGATCTGTTCGCCTACGCGGCCGCGGCGGCCGTGGTGGGCCTGAGCGCCGCGGCTCCCGCCTCCGCTCGGCCGGCGCTCGGCACTCTCATCGACTACGCCGGTGGTGTTCCCTCCGCCGCGGCGATTCGCGACGCGGGACATATCGGCGTGATCCGCTACGTGTCCGATCGCAGGCCCGGCGCCGAATGGATGGCGGGCAAACCCTTGCGATCAGCGGAGGTCGATGACCTCAAAGCGGCCGGTCTGCAGATCGTGTCCTGTTACCAGTTCGGCAAGGGGCCGACGGCGGACTGGCGCGGCGGGCTGGAAGCGGGCAAGCGGCACGCCGAGCGCGGGCTCGCGTTGCACCGCGCCGCCGGCGGCCCGGACAACGTACCGATCTACGCGTCCATCGACGACAACCCGTCTCCGGTCGACTTCGCCACCATGATCGCCCCGTACCTGCTGGGCTGGCAGTCCGTGCTCGGCCCGCAGAACACCGGCGTCTACGCGAACACCCCGACCATCGAACTGGCCAGTGCCGCAGGCTTGGGCTCCTGGTACTGGCAGCACAACTGGGGCACGCCCAAAGGTTTCGTGCACCCTGCCGCCAACCTGCACCAGTTCGAGATCGACAAGCAATCCATCGACGGGGTGGGGATCGATGTGAACAACGTGCTCACCCCCCAATATGGGCAGTGGTGAGAACGCGCCGCATCGCTATCCTCATCCTTTTCGGCGGGCCGACCGCTCGACGCTCTGTACAGCGGCCACGCCCGCTTGTCCCGGCTAACGCCCCAGCTGTATGACCTGAGAGGTCAGGAATGCGGCTCGGTGTCTATCGCGTTCGGCTACCCGGCGGCGCCACGAAGATGGCTCCCGGTGGCTGCCCGATGGACGCCTTTGGAGCGTGTTGCTAGGCCCAGCATGCCAGCGTCCCGGAACGGTGCACCCCGATGGTGAGATCGGTGCCTAACGGCCCGGCTCACCGCAACCACGTCTTTCGAGCGAAGCGAGACCGAGCAGCCGCGAACACGCCGCGACGCAGTCGCGGCCGAACAAACACAGCTGGAAAAACGAACACAGCTACGTCTGGCAGTGGCTGATCGGGGTGACGCGCAGGTCGGGCTCGTCGTCGGGGACCACCCGCAGGGAAGGGCGGCTGTCCGGGGCCTCGTGGTCGCCGAGCCACGAGAACAGCGACCACCTGGACAGGCCGGAGAACGCGGAACCGAGGCTGGCGAAAGAGAACGAGGAGATCGCCGACCCGAACGACCCTACCGATCCGATCGACAGCACCGATCCCACGCTGCCGATGGACAGGATCGAATAGGCCGAGCCGATCGAGAGGATCGACCCCTCCGAGCGGATCGACAGAATGGAACGGTGCGAGCGCCTGCTGCGGATCGAATGACCCGGCCGGCTCGACCAGTCCGTGGGTATCGCGCAATCGGTGGTCGCCATAGATAGCGGTCTACCACAGTCCCGCCCCCTCGTGTGGCGGTGCGGCAGATCCGTAGCGGTATTCGCGGAATTCCCGAAAACGACGAAGGCGGCGACCCCGATGGAGTCGCCGCCCTCGGCCGGAGGCTCAGCCTACGGTGAAGAATCCGAGCGTCGGCAGGAACGAGCAGGTCCGCGCCTCCGCGTCAGCGGCCTTGGTGGTCAGCGAGCCGGAGACCACCGCGACGACGCGGCCGCTGCCCGTGTCGGCGATCGCGGACAGCGTGGCGGGGCCGTCCGGGTTGATCTTGGCCTCGTCGGTCAGCGGCAGGACGCCGGACTGACGGGTGTCGAGGTTCAGCCACTGCACCGTCATCGGCGGATCCTGCACGGGCGTCGGCCCCTTGGTGCCGAGCGCGGTGAAGACGAAACCGGTCTGACCCGCCTGCGGGCCGGGCGGAGGCAGCGTGGCGGGGCCCGGCACGGCCAGGGCGGTGCCCACCGAGTCGGCGGACGGGCCGATGCAGCCCTTGCCGATGCTCGGGTACAGGAACTGGGCGATCACCGGGCCGTCCTGCGGCACCTCGGGGCCTCCGCCGCCGCTGCCGTCCAGGAAGGTGATGATCCGTTCGAGCGTGGACTTGATCTGCGGGGGAAGGTTCAAGGTGGCCAGCAGCCTGCGCGCCTGATCGAGGATGGCCGACTGCGGTCCCGCGATGCCCGCGGGGCTCGCGATATCAGCGGGGCCCGCGATGGCGCCGACGATGGCTGGGGCGAGCGCGGCCAGCGCGTCCACCGGAACACCTTCGGGAACCATGGGAACGCTGTTCGTAGCCGCCGCGTGGGCGGTGGCGGGGGCCGCGATTGCTGTCGTCGGCGCGGCGAGCGTGGCACTCGCCGCGATGACGAGTGCGGACAATGCGATCCGCGATCCTCGGGTGCGAAGCACTGGTCTGGCCGTCCTTACCTCGGGTACATCAGGGTTCGATTGCTAAAAGCCATCGTTTCCGGGGTCACTCTAGGGACATTGCGGCTATGTGTACAGCCGCGGGGTCCGGAAGCCGCCGTGGACGAACAGTGTCAGCAGAAGATACCGCGCCCTGATGTTACTGGTGTGAAAGTTGATGCAAATGTTATCGGTGGTTCGAGGGGGGAACCGACCGGATTCGAGCTGCGGTTAATCTAATCGGTGCCGTCCGCGCTGTCGCCAGAACATCCAAGTCCGGGCGTGCCGAACCGACGCACCGCACTCGAGCCGAAAGCCAGCGATTTGAATCGTCATCTCCGATGGGCCGTGTCGGTGCTCGGCCTGTCCGTGCTGGCCCGGCTGCTGTGGATGCTGCTGTCCCCGAACGGGATGAACCTCGTCGACCTGCACGTCTACGTCGGCGGATCGGCCGCGCTGCTGACCGATCATCTCTACGACTTCACGTATGCGGAGAAGACCCCGGACTTCCCGTTGCCGTTCACCTATCCGCCTTTCGCGGCAGTGGTCTTCTTCCCGTTGCACTATCTGCCGTTCACCCTGGTCGCCGTCGCTTGGTTGCTGGCCATCGCCGCGGCGCTGTACGCGGTGGTGCACATCAGTCTGGAACTGCTGTTCGGGGCGCAGCGCTTGCGCACGCCGCGCTGGCGGGCCGCCACCGTCGGCTGGACCGCGCTGGGGCTGTGGCTGGAGCCGGTGCGAACCACGATGGATTACGGCCAGGTCAATGTCTTCCTGGTGCTCGGCGGGATGCTGGCGGTGCGCAGTTCCCGGTGGTGGCTCTCCGGCGGACTGGTCGGGATAGTCGCGGGCATCAAGCTGACGCCCGCGATCACGGGGTTGTATTTCGTCGCGCGCAGGCGCTGGGCGACGGTGGTGTGGTCGGCCGTGGTCTTCGGTGCGACGGTCGGGCTGAGTTTCTTGATCGCACCGGCGGAAGCGCGCCAGTATTTCGGCACACTGCTCGGCGACGCCGACCGGATCGGCCCCGTGGGGTCGGTGTGGAACCAATCGCTGCGCGGCACGCTGAGCCGGATCCTCGGCTACGACGTGCAATCGGGCCCGTGGTGGATCGCGGCCGTGCTGGTGGTCGCGGCGCTGGCGTTCCTGGCTTGGCGCGCGCTCGGCCGGGACGACCGGCTCGGCACGTTGATCGTGGTGCAACTGTTCGGGCTGATGGTCTCGCCCATCTCGTGGTCGCATCACTGGGTGTGGCTGCTGCCGACGGTGCTGTGGCTGGTGTACGGGCCGCTGCGCCGGGCGCCCGGCGCGCGGATCATCGCCGGGTACTGGCTGGTGACCATGCTCGTCGGGGCGCCGTGGGTGCTGTCGTTCTTCCAGGATTCGATCTGGACCATCTCGCGCCCTGGCGTGCTGGCCTGGCTCGGCGCCGTCGACGCGCTCGGCGTCGTGGTGCTCTACCTCTGGGTGATCCGCTTCGGAACTCGCTACGCGCGCCCGGCCGCGGACGAAGGAACTCCCGTGCCGACCGAGGGCACCGCGCGCGCCGCATAGGTGTCGCTCGCCGTGCCCGGAAAGTCACCGCCCGTGTGGATCTTCGACCGCAGGTGCACTCAAATGCCGCAGATCCCATATTGTCGCGCCCAGCTCACCCCGACCAAGTCTTTCGAGTGAAGCGAGACCGAGCATCCGCCGTTCGCGGCCCGGCTCGCGTGCGCGTGGCCACCGCGTAGGCGACGAAGGCAGCGAGCGGATGGTCGGCCCAGCCGACAATCAGCCCCTACGAACCGCGTACGCCTGATCGCGGGCATTGACACCGACGTGCCCAGCGCACCGTAACCACAGGTTTCGAGCGAAGCGAGACCGAGCATCCGCCGTTCGCGGCCCGGCTCGCGTCCGAGTGACCGCCGTGTCCGCGACGAAGGAGCAAGCGGCGGTCACTCGGACGCGAGCCACAAGGGGCCGCGAACACGCAGCGCCGCAGGCGCTGCAAATTCAACACAGTCGATCTATTTCGTGTGCCAGCGCGACGTCCAAGGCGGTGAGGCCGCCCGCGGAGTGGGTGGACAAGCTGAAGGTGACCTTGCGCCAGCGGATATCGATGTCGGGATGATGGTTGGCCTCCTCCGCGACTTCGGCGACCCGGCGCACCAGCTCGATGCCCGCGGGGAAGGTGGCCGCTTCGACGGTGCGGATCAGGGCGTCCCCTGATCTGGACCACTCCGGCAATTCGGTGAGCGCTTCGGCGATTTCGGTATCGGAGAGCAGTGTCTGCTGCGCCATAACACTCCTTACTACTCGCCTCGGGCCGCCCCGGAAAGGGTGGCGGCGGGGGTCAGGCAGCGCGCGCCTGCTTGAGTGCCTTCTTCAGATCCTTGCCGGTCACACCGGCCGCTTCGCACTTCTTCATCCGCATGATGACCACGGGGCACTTCAGGCAGCGCGTCTTCTTCCGACAGCACTTCTTCTTCGGTTTCAGGCTCGAAACCTTCTTGGCTTTGACCTTGCCCACGGCGGTTAGCATACCCTTAGTACAAAGGCTGAAACGGTGCCACGAGTGGACTGCCGGTAGGGTGTAGTTCGCCGCGATGCCTGGTGAGTTTCGATTCTCCCCTGTTCTGCAGGGAGCCCGGCGCGTGCGTCAGGCCCCGGAGGCGGCAGCCTGCGTAACCACGGAGAGTCCGTGCGCGCCGGACACCGAGCACCGTCGGCTCCAACACCGAACAGCAGGAGGATTCAGGCGTGTCGTCTGCACGCGATTTTCGCAACGTCGCCATCGTGGCCCACGTCGACCACGGCAAGACGACCCTGGTCGACGCCATGCTGCGCCAGTCGGGCGCCTTCGCCGAGCGGGCCGAGCCCGTCGATCGCGTGATGGACTCCGGCGACCTGGAACGCGAGAAGGGCATCACCATTCTCGCCAAGAACACGGCGGTGCACCGGCACCACCCGGACGGCTCGGTCACCGTGATCAACGTCATCGACACCCCCGGCCACGCCGACTTCGGTGGCGAGGTCGAGCGCGGGCTGTCCATGGTGGACGGCGTGGTGCTGCTGGTGGACGCGTCCGAGGGGCCGCTGCCGCAGACCCGGTTCGTGCTGCGCAAGGCGCTGGCCGCGTCGCTGCCGGTGATCCTGGTCGTGAACAAGACCGACCGTCCCGACGCCCGCATCGAGGAAGTCGTCGAGGAGAGCCACGACCTGCTGCTCGACCTGGCCTCCGATCTGGACGACGCCGCCGCCGAGGCCGCCGAACTCGCGCTGGATCTTCCGGTGCTGTACGCCTCCGGGCGCGAAGGCAAGGCGTCCAAGGAGCGTCCGGACAACGGCAACGCTCCGGACGCGGAGAACCTGGACGCGCTGTTCGACGTGCTGCTCGAGCACATCCCCGCGCCGAAGGGCGATCCGTCCGCGCCGCTGCAGGCGCACGTCACCAACCTCGACGCCTCGGCGTTCCTCGGCCGCCTCGCGCTGGTGCGCATCCACAACGGCGAACTGCGCAAGGGGCAGAACGTCGCGTGGATGCACGCCGACGGCGTGAAGCAGGTGAAGATCACCGAACTGCTGCAGACCGTCGGCGTGGAGCGCAAGCCGGGTGAGCTGGCCGTCGCGGGCGACATCGTCGCCATCGCGGGCATCCCGGAGATCATGATCGGCGATACGCTCGCCGATATCGACAACCCGGTCGCCTTGCCGCGCATCACCGTCGACGAGCCCGCCATCTCGGTCACCATCGGCACCAACACCTCGCCGCTGGTCGGCCGGGTGCAGGGGCACAAGCTGACCGCCCGCATGGTGAAGGCGCGCCTGGACCAGGAACTGGTCGGCAACGTGTCGCTGCGCGTGCTGGACATCGGGCGCCCCGACGCCTGGGAGGTGCAGGGCCGCGGCGAGCTGGCGCTGGCCATCCTGGTGGAGACCATGCGCCGCGAGGGCTTCGAGCTGACCGTGGGCAAGCCGCAGGTGGTCACCAAGCAGGTCGACGGCAAGGTGCACGAGCCGTACGAGGAGCTGACCATCGACTGCCCGGAGGAGTACCTCGGCGCGATCACCCAGTTGCTGGCCGCGCGCAAGGGCAAGATGGTGCAGATGAGCAACCACGCCGCGGGCTGGGTGCGGATGGAGTTCATCGTTCCCTCGCGTGGCCTGATCGGCTTCCGCACCGACTTCCTCACCGAGACCCGAGGCACCGGCATCGCCAACGCCGTGTCGCACGGTTACGCGCCGTGGGCGGGCGAGATCCGGGCCAGGCACACCGGCTCGCTGGTTTCCGACCGGGCGGGCACGGTGACGCCGTTCGCCATGATCCAGCTCGCCGACCGCGGCCAGTTCTTCGTCGAGCCGGGCGCGGACACCTACGAGGGGCACGTCGTCGGCGTCAACCCGCGCGCGGAGGACCTGGACATCAACGTCACCCGCGAGAAGAAGCTGACCAACATGCGCAGCTCCACCGCCGACGTGATCGAGACCCTGGCCAAGCCGTTGCAGCTGGATCTCGAAGGCGCCATGGAGTTCTGCGCCGCCGACGAGTGCGTCGAGGTCACCCCGGAGGTGGTGCGGGTGCGCAAGGTGATCCTCGCGCAGAACGAGCGCGCACGGGAACTGTCGCGGCGCAAGGCACGCGACCGCGCCGCGCTGTAATCGCTTTCGCCGCAGGGTATTCGGTGTCGCGGCGAGTGGCACCGAATACCGGGCGGAACCGCAGGTCGCGGCCGTGCGCGCCCGTGGTGAGCCGCGGGCTTGCTTTCGATTCGTGCGCATCCGGATGCCGCCGGAATACATCGCGATCAGGAGGCGTCGCGGTGGCGATCGGAAGAATTACGTTGCCGTGATGTGTTGCGGTGAAGCGGGGTGCGGCGTCATCGAAAAGTTCCGGTTGCTCTGTGCATATTTTTGATCAGTTCGGTGTTCCGATGCGGAATCGGCGCCTGCGCACGAATTGGTTCCCGGATACGCTCGACCGGTCGGAAATATTCTGGAATTCTTTACCGCGGCTTGCATTGATGTCTTGCGCGGTTCGATCGAGATAAAAGGGTGGGCGCTTTGCTTATCGCGCCTCGTTCGTCCCGGGTAGTCTCCGCCGCGAGCTTTCTCCGCCGACGGACGACTAGCTGTGGTCGGACCAGGTAGAAGGCGTGGTCGTCCGCCGTACCCGCCGGATGGTGTGCCGGCGAATCGCGGTCGCCTTGTGTTCAGCGTGTCGGCGTGACTGTTCACTTCCAGCTCGAAGTCCATATCGCTCGACGTCGCACGAACGAGCCCGATGCGTATCGAATTGCCGAACCGCTTGCGCACCGGCACGGCCTGCTATTGCATCGGCAAGGTATGCCCGGAATTTGCCGGGGTTCCGGACGGTACGGACGATCCATGCCGACCCCGTGGCGCTGTTGTGTTTCCGCTCCGCGATATCCGCGCGACCGCGTTGTTTCCCTGCCCGGCACAGGAATCTGGGAACGGACTCGAGCGTGCGGTAGAGTTCCCGAGCGTGAAAGTGGGCGCAGGAAAACGCGCAGCGTGGCGCACGTTGTTGCCGGCCGTGGCAGTGCTGACGTTGATCAGCAGCTGTGCGGCGAATCCGCCGCCGCCCATCGAGAGCACCGACAGCCCGAAGACCACCCCGGTCAAACCCGCGGAGACGACCGTGGTCGTCGCGTTGGACACCATCGGCACCGCGTTCAACCCCCACCTGCGCTCGGACCAGTCCGCCGCGACCTCGGCGATCGCGTCGCTGGTGCTGCCGAGCCCGTTCCGGCCGGTGCTCGATCCGGCCCGGCCGGGGGCGACGGCCTGGGTGCCGGATTCGTCGTTGCTGGTCTCCGCCGAAGTCACCGCGCAGGAACCGTTCACGATCACCTACAAGCTGCGCAACGAAGCGTCCTGGTCGGACGGTGCGCCGATCGCGGCCGAGGACTTCCGCTACCTGTGGCAGGAGATGATCTCCGAGCCCGGGGTCGTCGACCCGGCGGGCTACCGGATGATCTCGGACGTCAATTCCTCTGCGGGCGGCAAGACGGTCACCGTCGTGATGACGCAGCCCTACCCGGGCTGGCGCGAGCTGTTCACCGATCTGCTGCCGTCGCATCTGCTCAAGGACGCCCCCGGCGGGTTCGCCAGGGGAATGAACGGTCAGGTCAACGGCGTCCGAGTGTCCGGAGGGCCGTTCGGCATCCGCTCGGCGGATCCCGGCCGCGACGAGATGCTGCTGGAACGCAACGACCGCTTCTGGGGCACACCGGCGATGCCGGGTCAGATCCTGCTGCGCCGCGGCGGCACGCCCGCGCAGCTGGCGGGCTCGCTGCGCACCGGCGACGTGCAGATGGCGCTGGTGCACGGGGGCGTGGCGACCCAGGCGCAACTGGGGGCGATCCCGTCGGTGCGGACCGCGATCATGCCGCAGTCCCGGGTGCTGCACATGGCGCTCAACGGGCGCAAGGGCGATCTGAGCGACCCCAGGGTCCGCTCGGGTGTGCTCGCCCTGCTGGATCCGGCCCTGCTGGCCACGGTCGGCGCGCAGACCGGCAATTGGGTGGAACCCGCTCGCGCGCAGGTGCTCGCCCCGTCCGATCCCGGATATGCCCCGACCGCTCCGCCGCGGCCGTCGGCGGAGGAGGCGTTCGCGCTGCTCGCCGCCGCGGGGTACGGCCGGGCGCCCGAGCCGCCGCCCGTCGCATCCCCGACCTCGCCCGCCCCGCAGCCGCGCACCGTCGGCAAGGACGGCAAGCCGCTGACCATCCGCATCGGCGCGGTCGATCGGGACGCCACCGCGCTGGCCGTGGCCAATACCGCCGCCGACCAGTTGCGCAGCGCGGGCATCGACGCGACGGTGCGCAGCGTCCCCGCCGACGAGCTGTACGGCAAGGAATTGCTGGAGGGCACGGTCGACGCGATCGTCGGCTGGGAGGTGGCCGGTTCCGATCCGGCGACCGTGCTGGCGTCCCGATACGGATGCCCGCCGCCCGCGCTGCCCGGCGTCACCGGCCCGGCGCAGGCCATCGCCGAGGCGGCGCAGCGAGCGCCGAGCAACCTGTCCGGCGTATGCGATCCGACCCTGCAACCCGCGATCGATGACGCGCTGCGGGGCGGCGACGTGGGACGGGTGCTCGCCGAAGCGGAGCCCAAGCTGTGGGCCATGGCGACGGTGCTGCCGATCGTGCAGGACAACGCCGTCGCCGCGTCCGGTCCCCGGCTGGACGGCGCCTCGCTCAGCGGCGCGATCCAGGTCGGCATCTTCGGCGACGCGTCCATGTGGCGCAGGATCCCGTGACCGCGGCGACCGGTGGGCTGCTGCTGGTCCACGCCCACCCGGACGACGAGTCCATCACCACCGGCGGCACGATCGCGCACTACCGCCGTCGCGGGGTGCCGGTCACGGTGGTGACCTGCACCCTCGGTGAGGAGGGCGAGGTGATCGGCGACGAGTGGGCGCTGCTCGTCGCGGACCACGCCGACCAGCTCGGCGGGTATCGCGTTCTCGAACTGACCCGCGCACTGGCTGCGCTGGACGCCGGGCCGCCGCAGTTCCTCGGAGGCGCGGGACGCTGGCGCGACTCCGGGATGGCGGGCACGCCCGCCGCGAACAAGCCACGCACGTTCGCGCGCTCCGGCGACGAGGCGGTACGGGCGCTCACGGACGTGGTGCTTCGCCTGCGACCCCGCGTGGTGGTCGGCTACGACCCGAACGGCGGCTACGGCCACCCGGACCACATCCGGGCGCACGAGATCACCGCGGCCGCGGTGCACGCCGCCGCAGGCGAGGGCTGGGACGTCCCGAAGTACTACTGGACGGTCACCGACGCCGACATGCTGCGTCTGCACACCGCCGCGCTGGCCAGGCGCACGGCCGCAGGCCTGCCGGGCGCGTTGCCGCCCGGATGGCGGCTGCCGGCCGAAGGGGAACTCGCGAGCGTGCCCAGCGACGCGGTGACCACCACGATCGACGTTTCCGAGGTGCTGGCGGCCAAGCGCTCCGCGCTGCGGGCGCACGCCACCCAGATCACCCTCGCGCCGTCGGGCCGGGAATTCGCCCTGTCGAACAACGTCGCTCAGCCGGTGCTTCCGGAGGAGCATTTCATTCTGGTGCGGGGCCGGCGCGGTCCGCTCGGGCCGGACGGGCGGGAGCACGATCTGTTCGCCGGACTCGAGTGACGAAATCAAGCGGTGCCGACGCGGGCGCCGTGCACGATTTCGGACATTTCACATAATTCGCCCGTCTGTTCCGGAACTTGTCCGGGCAGCGTGGTCCTGTACCCCCAGGGCTGGCAGTGGGCCGCATCGAAACGGCGGGTACCGTTCGGCGTGATCTCGCGACATCGAAACGGAGGATCCGTCGGTTCATGACAGCGCCCGGCGACAACGCCCACCTCGGCATCGAGGACCACGGGTACCACAAGAGTCTGAAGCCGCGGCAACTGCAGATGATCGCGATCGGCGGCGCCATCGGCACCGGCCTGTTCCTCGGCGCCGGTGGCAGACTGGCCAGTGCCGGACCGGGATTGTTCCTGGTCTACGGCGTGTGCGGGTTCTTCGCGTTCCTCATCCTGCGCGCGCTCGGCGAACTGGTTCTGCACCGGCCGTCGTCCGGGTCGTTCGTGTCCTACGCGCGCGAGTTCTTCGGTGAGAAGGCGGCGTTCGTCGCAGGCTGGATGTACTTCCTGAACTGGTCGATGACCGGCATCGCCGACACCACCGCGATCGCGCAGTACTTCCACTACTGGTCGGGGTTCTCCGCCGTTCCGCAGTGGCTGCTGGCGCTGGCCGCGCTGGTCATCGTGCTCGGCATCAACCTGGTGTCGGTGAAGTGGTTCGGTGAGATGGAGTTCTGGGCCGCGCTGGTGAAGGTGTTCGCGCTCAGCGCGTTCCTGATCGTCGGCACGATCTTCCTGCTCGGCCGCTTCACCGTGCAGGGCGCCGCGACCGGGCCCAGCGTCGTCACCGATCACGGCGGCCTGTTCCCGACCGGCGTCATGCCGTTGGTCGTGGTGGTGTCCGGTGTCGTGTTCGCCTACGCCGCCGTGGAACTGGTCGGCACCGCCGCGGGTGAGACGGAGCGCCCGGAGAAGATCATGCCCCGGGCGATCAATTCGGTGATCCTGCGGATCGCCGTCTTCTACGTCGGCTCGCTGATTCTGCTCGGGCTGTTGCTGCCCTACACGCACTACACCGCCGACGAGAGTCCGTTCGTCACCTTCTTCACCATGCTCGGCGTCCCCGGCATCGGCAGCGTGATGAATCTGGTGGTGCTGACCGCGGCGTTCTCCAGCCTGAACGCCGGTCTGTACTCGACCGGCCGCATCCTGCGCTCGATGTCGATGAACGGCAGCGCCCCGGGATTCACCGGGGTGATGGGCGGCAACGGCGTTCCCTATGGCGGCATCCTGCTCACCAGCCTGATCGCGCTGGTCGGCATCGCGCTCAACGGCCTCGTCCCGGATCAGGCGTTCGAGATCGTGCTCAACATGGCCTCGCTCGGCATCGTCGCCTCTTGGGCCACCATCGTGTTGTGCCAGTTGCAGTTGTGGCGCTGGTCGGTGCGCGGACGCGTCCAGCGGCCCGCGTTCCGCATGTTCGGCGCGCCGTACACCGGTCTGCTCACGCTGGTGTTCCTGTTCTTCGTCGTCGTGCTGACCGGTTTCGACTATCCGGTGGGGACCTGGACGGTCGCGACCATCGCCCTGATCGTCCCCGCGCTGATCGTCGGCTGGTTCGCCGCGCGTAAGCGGGTGCTGGCCATCGCCGCGGAGCGTGGCGGCTCCACCGGCGAATCCTGCGTGGTCGCCGCCGTGCCTGCCGACCAGGAGAATTGATCATGCGCCCGGTCGAGCCGGAATAGACTCGGCAGTATGTACAACTGGGAGGTCCAGAACGCGATCGCGGCGTTCGTCGACAGCATGCGGCCGCACTGGCAGGAGCAGCACGACCTGTATATGACGGTGCTGTACGCGTTCGCCGACATGCAGAGTCACCTGTTGACCCTCCTCGGCTACCCGCCGGTGCCGTGACGACCACGGTCGACGACCCCGCAGGCGATCGCGCTTCCGTGGCATCCGGCGCCACCCGACTCACCGTCGGCTTGCTCGGCCCGCTGATCCTCGTCGTACTGATCGTGGATGCCCTGCTCACTTTGGCGCTCGAGGTGCTGTATCTGCCGACCTATCTGGGCTCGGTCGCGTTCCCGGTCTCCGCCGTGCTGGCCGGAGTGGTGAACGTCCTGCTCGTCATGGGCGCGCGATCGGTCACGCGGCGTCCCGCGCTGCTCGGCCTTCCGGTCGTCGCCTGGGCATTCGGCTTCCTGGTGTGCGCCAGCGCCGGACCGGGCGGTGACGTTCTGCTCGGCAGTGATTGGCGGACGGCGCTGTTGCTGTTCGCCGGGCTGTTGCCGCCGCTGGCCTATCTCTATATCCAGGCGAACGCGCGCGTCTTCGGCCGAAGCTGACTCACGCGAGCCGGACCGCCAGGGTCGCGATCACGGCTTCGGTGCGAACGCGCAACGCGGCGGTGAGCACCGGTCCGCGCGGATTGTGCAGCGGCCGTTGCCACCAGTGCCTGGCTTCGACGTGCGCGAGCAGCACGGTGACGCCGAGCCCGGCGTCGGTCTGCTTGCGGACGTAGCCGACGAGGGTGGCCACCAGGCTGCGATGCGGGCACGGGAGCACCGCGAGCGGCACGCCCGGGTTCCACTGTTTCCACTGGGCGCTGAGCCGTTTGGTCGTGGCGGGATCGATGTCGGCGGCCACCGCGACGATCTCCCCCCGCATGCGCAAGGCGGCTTCCACGGCGCGATAGGTCACCTCGCTCATGGTGACCACCGGGACGACGACCAGTTCCTTCGCCTCCGGCGCGGGGCGCGGCTTCGGCGGGATCTCGCGCAGCCGCAGCTGGCCGGCGACCTCGCCGTAGTAGTTCTCGATCCGAAAGAAGAGGGTTACCAGCGCGGGAACGATGAGCAGCAGCAGCCACGCGCCCTCGGTGAACTTCTCCGCCAGCAGCACGACGCCCGCGACGGCGGTTAGCGTCGCGCCGAATCCGTTCAGCAGCGCGCGCGGCAACCACCCGCGCTCACGTGCGCGCCACCAGTGCAGCACCAGGCCGCTCTGGCTGATGGTGAACCCGATGAAGACGCCGATCGCGAAAACCGGTAGCAGCCGGTGGGTTTCGGCGTCGACCGCGAGCAGCACCAGCCCCGCGAGCAAGGCAAGGGCGCTGACACCGTATCGGAAGACCGGACGTTCGGACCGCAGCGCGAACAGCGACGGCGCCCTTCGGTCCTTGGCCAGCAGTGCGAGCAGGACCGGAAGCCCGCCGAAACTGGTGTTCGCCGCGAGCAACAGCACGGCGGTGACCGCCAGGTTGGCGAGGTAGAACAGCCAGCCGGTGCCGAACGCCCCTGCCGCCAGCTGGGCCAGGATGGTCACGTCCGGGCGCGGCGTCACGTGGTGCGCGCGGATCAGCACGGCCAGCCCGAGCAGCATCGCGCCGAGCAGGATGCCCAGCGCCACCTCGGTGTGCTGCGCGCGGCGCACGGCGGGGGTGCGGAATGCGGGCACGGCGTTGGCGATCGCCTCCACACCGGTCAGCGATGAGCATCCCGCCGCGAAGGCTTTGAGCAGCAGGACGATTCCGAGCGCCTCGACCGGCTCGATCGGGCCGGGGTCGCCGCCGATCAGCGCGACCGGCTCCGGCCGCAGCAGTCCTACGACGATGACGCCGCCGATGAGGAGGACGAACAGGATCGCGGGCCCCATCAGCACCCGCGCCGATTCCGCCACCCCGATCAGGTTGATCACGGTCAGCGCCGCGAGCCCGATCAGCGTCATCGGCAGCAGTTCGTCGGCCAGGGCGGGGAACGCGCTGGCCAAGCTGGCCGCGCCCGCGGCGAGGCTGACCGCGACGGTCAGCACGTAGTCCACGACCAGGCTCGCGGCCGCGAGCAGGGCGGCGGGCCTGCCGAGCTGTTTCTTGGCGACCGCGTACGCGCCGCCGCCGTCCGGGTGCACCGCGATCACCTGCCGATAGGAGAGCACCAGCACCAGCAACAGCGCGGCGATCGCGCAGGCCACCGGTAGCGTCCAGGAGACGGCCGCCGCTCCCGCCGCCATCAGCACCAGCACGATCGCCTCCGGCCCGTAGGCCACGCTGGACAACGCGTCCAGCGAGAGCGCGGCGAGCCCGCCCACCGCGGTCAGCCGGAACTTGTCCGCCCGCTGCATCTGCCGGAGCCTGCGGTCGGCGATCCGTGGCTCCGCATGGTGCGGCTCGGTCTTGGTCACCACGGCGTCCATTGAACTCTGCCGTCGATCGGCAACCGATCAGCGACACTTGCCGGGTGGCTTCAGCGCGCGCCGGACAGTCCCGGTGTGACGGCTTCGACGAGTTCCCACGCGCGGTCGGCGGGAAGGTCGACCACCGCGTAGCGTTTCTTGCCCGCGGCGGTGGCCGCGATGACGGTGGCGACTCCGGCGCGGCGTTGGAAGAAGGTCTGGCGCACGGTCCAGCCGATCACGCCGGGGGCCTCCAGGCAGTCGCGGTCGCGGTCGAGCGATCCGGCCCGCGTGATCAGCCAGGCGGGGTTGTCGGTGGTGCGGGGCAGCACCGCGTGCCCGAGGCCGCGGTAACGATCCTCGGCGAGGGCGAGCGCGAGCGGCAGCGCCAAGCCGGGCAGCAGCCACCACCACGGCGAATAGTGCTGCCCCGCAAGCGAGATGACGGCCAGCGCGGCGGCGATGAGCACGACCGGCGCGAGTGCGCGGGTATGTCTGCGTCGCCGGGCGGCCGCGCCGTGCGCGATCAGCGGGGCGCTGCCGGGCGCAGGGACGGTGTGCGCGTCCGCCGCGCCGGCACCGGTGGGCAGCGCGTCCGGACGGACGGGAATGTCGTTGTCGCGCAATTGTTCCGGGGCGAGCAGATGGCCGAGGGTGTGCTCAACGGCGCCGCGCGGGGACTGCGGAAGGATCCGCTGCCGGGGGTTCTCGCCGGTCATGATCGCCTCGAGCTCGGCGCCGCCCGCCAAGCGCAGCAGCAGCGGCTCGGACACCGTCGCTCCGCGCAACCGGGCCCGGTCGAGGGTGATCTGGCGGGTGGTGAACAAGCCGTGGCGCAGCTGCAAGGTCTTGCCGTCGTCTCGGACGCGCAGTCCGAAATACGTGGACAGGTAGTGCGCGCACGCGGCAGCGCTGACCACGACGACGATGACGCCGAGCAGCGCGACCCCGGCGAGCGCGAGGACGAGCACGCCGCCGTCTTCCACGTCGTGCACCGCGTCGGACCGGAAGACGATCTCACCGAGCCCGTATTGCAGCGCGAAGCCGACGATCGGCGCGATGATCGCGAAGCCGGTCAGCGACAGCGGGGCGTAGCGCACCCACGCCGGACGCCAGTGCCCGATCTCGCGCGCCCGGGTGCGCGCTGCGGTGAAACCGCCGGATTCGTTGTGCTGCGGCTGTTTTCGGGCCTCCTCCGCAGCGCCGCGGTCCGCCGTATGGGCGAGCAGCGTGGCGCGCAACGGCGGGACGACGCGGGCGTCCAGCGCGTCGAGCTTGAACTTCTCACCCGAATCCGCCTGCTGGCCGGTGCCGATCGCCAGCACCGCCAGCCCGAGGGCCCGGTGCAGCAGGTCGGCTTCGATGTCCACCGAGCGGATCCGCGACCGGGGCACCGACAGTTTCTTGCGTTCCAGCAGCCCGGTGCGCAGCTCGACGTGCGTCGGCCCGACCCGATACGTGGTGGTGAACCAGCGGGTCAGCGCGAACCCGACGATCAACGCGAGCGGGATGACGCTCCACACGTGGTTGCCGCTGCTGGTCCCGAGGATCACCGAACCGATCAGCACGGGGATGAACTTCACCACCTCGGTGATCGGGTGCACCAGCAGCATCCGCTTGTCCAGCCGCTGCCAGGGCTGCCCGGCGTCGGTCGCGTCGGCGCTCATGTCGCGTCTCCGCGGTGCTGGGCGGCGATCCGGGTCAGCCGCGTCACGGTCTGTTCGGCGACCGGCAGGTCCAGCGCGCTGATCTGCACCGCGCCTGCGGAGGACGCGGTGGTCACGGTGACCGTCGCCAGCCCGAGCAGGCGTTCGAGCGGTCCGCGTTCGGTGTCGACGGTCTGCACCCGCGAGATCGGCGCCACACGGCTTTCCTGGGTGAGCCAGCCGACCCGGGTGTACACGGCTTCGTCGGTGACCTCCCAGCGGTGCACCGCGTACCGCCACCACGGCGCGACACCGATGTTCAGCGCGGCGGGCACGAGCGCGACCAGGAAGAATCCGAGCTGCCACCCGCGATGCGCGGAGTCGAGCACCGCCCACACCAGCAGGGCCGCGAACGGGATCACCCACGCGATGGCGGCCTGCACGGTCCACAGGAGCTTCGCCTTCGGACTGGGGCGCCAGGCCGGATCGGCCATGATCGTGCGCGGCTGCGACATGCTGCCAATAGTTGCACGAAGACAGGGTCGCTGTCGCAGTCGACGATGGGCGGCTCATGCTGACACCGCCGCCCGCGCAGGTGGGTGGCCGGGTGCTTCCCCTTGCTGGACGACATCGACTGCGCGCCAACCCGATCGAGCATGACTCCGTCGTCGGTTCGCGGCGCGACAGGAGACCGCGTCGTCCGGGCGGGATCGGCTCCCACCGTCGCGGACCGAGCGCGGGGCGGCGGCACGGAATAGCCTCGGCTACCGCGCAGTTGTCAACGCTCGACGGCGCTCCGCGTCCCCGCGTGGGCTCCGTGGCGAGCGGAGCCGTGGCCGGCCCGCTTCGCCGCAACCAGCACTGGAGGGAGACAGTTCCGGATGTGTAGCGCATGATCGAGGGCGTGACCGACCTACCGAACCCGAGCGTCCCATCCGCGCCGCCCAGTCCTTCGGCCATGCGCCGGGCGCTGCGCAGGGCCCGCGACGGTGTCACGTTGAACGTGGACGAGGCCGCCGTGCTGCTGCACGCCACCGGCGACGACCTGGCCGATCTCTGCCGCAGCGCCGCGCGGGTGCGCGACGCCGGGCTGGCCTCAGCCGGGCGTCCGAAGACGATCAGCTATTCCCGCAACGTCTTCATCCCGCTGACCCGGCTGTGCCGGGACAAGTGCCATTACTGCACCTTCGTGACGGTGCCCGGCAAGTTGCGCGCCGAGGGCAAAGGCATGTTCCTCGAGCCCGACGAGGTGCTCGACATCGCCCGCAAGGGCGCGGCACTGGGGTGCAAAGAGGCGCTGTTCACGCTGGGCGACCGGCCCGAGGACCGCTGGCCGGAGGCCGCGCAGTGGCTGGACGAGCGCGGATACGACTCCACGCTGGACTACCTGCGCGCCGTGTCGATCATGGTGCTGGAAGAGACCGGCCTGCTGCCGCACCTGAACCCGGGCGTGATGTCGTGGGAGGAGATCGCGCGGCTCAAGCCGGTGGCGCAGTCCATGGGCATGATGCTGGAGACCACCTCGACGCGGCTGTTCACCGAGAAGGGCAACTGCCATTACGGCAGCCCCGACAAGGACCCGGCCGTGCGGCTGCGGGCCATCACCGACGCCGGACGGCTCTCGGTGCCCTACACCACCGGCATCCTGGTCGGCATCGGTGAGACGATGGCGGAGCGGGCCGAGTCGATCATGGCGATTCGCAAGCAGCACAAGGCTTTCGGGCACATCCAGGAAGTCATCGTGCAGAACTTCCGCGCCAAGGACGACACCGCCATGCGGGACGTGCCGGACGCGGGCCTGGAGGAATTCCTCGCCACCATCGCCGTCACCCGCATCCTGCTCGGGCCGGACGTGCCGGTGCAGGCGCCGCCCAACCTGGTCTCGCACGCCGAGTGCCGCGCGCTGATCCATGCGGGCATCGACGACTGGGGCGGCGTCTCGCCGGTGACGCCCGACCACGTGAACCCCGAGCGGCCGTGGCCGAACCTGGACACTTTGCGGGAGATCACGGAGGCGGCGGGCTATCAGTTGGTCGAGCGGACCTCCGCGCACCCGAAGTACGTGCGCGCGGGCAACCCGTGGGTCGATCCGCGAATCGGCGCGCACGTCGCCGCGCTCACCGACCCCGCCACAGGGCTGGCGAATCCGGACGCGATCCCGGTCGGCCTGCCTTGGCAGGAGCCGGACGAGTCCTGGGAGTCGGCCGGACGCGTCGACCTCAACACCGCCATCGACACCGAGGGCCGCAACACCGAGGCCCGCAGCGATGCCGCGCTCGGGCAGGACATCGTCGGCGCCTTCGGTGACTGGGACACCATTCGCGAACAGGCTCGCGACCTCGCCGTCGCCCCCGCGCAGCGGCTGGACTCCGACGTGCTCGCCGCGCTGCGCGCCGCCGAACGCGATCCGGCCGGGCTCAGCGACGCCGAGTACCTCGCGCTGGCCACGGCCGACGGCGCGGAACTGGACGCGGTCGCCGCGCTGGCCGATCAGCTGCGCCGCGACACCGTTGGCGACGATGTCACCTACGTGGTGAACCGGAACATCAACTTCACCAACATCTGCTACACCGGGTGCCGGTTCTGCGCGTTCGCCCAGCGCAAGGGCGACGCGGACGCGTTCACCCTGAGCACGGAAGAGGTCGCCGACCGGGCCTGGGAGGCGCATGTCGACGGCGCCACCGAAGTCTGCATGCAGGGCGGCATCGACCCCGACCTGCCGGTCACCGGGTACGCGGACCTGGTGCGGGCGGTCAAGCAGCGGGTGCCGTCGATGCATGTGCACGCGTTCAGCCCGATGGAGATCGTGAACGGCGCCTCGCGCGGCGGTCAGAGCGTGCGGGACTGGCTGGTCGCGCTGAAGGAGGCGGGGCTGGACACCATCCCCGGCACCGCCGCGGAGATCCTGGACGACGAGGTGCGCTGGGTGCTCACCAAGGGCAAACTGCCCACCTCGGCGTGGATCGACGTGATCACCACGGCGCACCGGGTCGGCATCCGGTCCAGTTCGACCATGATGTACGGCCACGTGGACAACCCGAAGCACTGGGTCGGGCACCTGCGGGTGCTGCGCGGCATCCAGGACGAGACCGGCGGTTTCACCGAATTCGTGCTGCTGCCGTTCGTGCATCAGAGCGCGCCGCTGTATCTGGCCGGCGCCGCGCGGCCGGGGCCGACCAACCGGGACAACCGCGCCGCGCACGCCCTGGCCAGGATCATGCTGCACGGCCGGATCCACAACATCCAGACCAGCTGGGTCAAGCTCGGCATCACCGGCACCCGGGTGATGCTCAACAGCGGAGCCAACGATCTGGGCGGCACGTTGATGGAGGAGACGATCTCCCGGATGGCGGGCTCGCAGCACGGCTCGGCCAAGACGGTCGCCGAGCTGGTGGAGATCGCCTCCGGCATCGGACGGCCGGCCCGAGAGCGGACGACGACCTATGGCGTCCCGAAGCACAGGGGATCGTCCGTCTCCCCGGGGCTGCAGGCGGTACTGGTCGACTGATACGCCGATCGCTTCGGGTTCCGGCGACAACAAGAGGTTCCAGCTCGAGGGTGCGGGCGGCCGGGACCGGCGCAATTCCGGCCCCGCCGCCGCGCGCTCCGGCGCTACCTCCCGCAACGTGGTCCCCGGCGCGCACGGCGGGTGGCGGAGTCCGAATCGTGCCTCGCGTCGGCGTGCGCCGGGCCCGAAGTTAGGGCAGGCTGACCAGTAGTAACGTGGGGTGCCGGGATAGGGTTTCGCCGGGCGGACTATCCCGCAGGCGAGGACAGACTAGGAGAGCGGCAGTGCCGTACATCATCGCTGAACCGTGCGTTGACGTGAAGGACAAGGCATGCATCGAGGAATGCCCCGTGGACTGCATCTACGAGGGCGGTCGCATGCTGTACATCCATCCCGACGAGTGCGTGGACTGTGGTGCATGTGAGCCGGTGTGCCCGGTGGAGGCGATCTTCTACGAAGACGACACCCCGGACCAGTGGAGCGGATACGTGAACGCCAACGTCGATTTCTTCGACGAGCTGGGCTCGCCCGGCGGCGCGACCAAGGTCGGCAAGGTCGACTACGACCCGCCGTTCATCAAGGAACTGCCCCCGATGGCGAGTGAGTGAGATCTGACGTGTCACCGCGTGGCCGGGTCAGCAGTCTGCTGCCCGATTTTCCCTGGGACACCATCGCTTCGGTGAAGGCTCGGGCGGCCGCCCACCCCGGCGGGATCGTCGATCTGTCCGTCGGCACTCCGGTCGACCCGGTCGACCCGCTGATCCGGACGGCGCTGAACTCCGTCGCCGCGGTCCCCGGTTACCCGACCACGCACGGCACCCCCGAGCTCCGCGCGGCCGCGGTCGACGCGCTGAAGCGGCGCTACGGGATCACCGGACTGGAGCCGGCGGCCGTGCTGCCCGCGATCGGCACCAAAGAGCTGATCGCGGGGCTGCCCCGGCTGCTGGGACTCGGCGCGGGCGACTTGGTCGTCATCCCCGAGGTCGCCTATCCCACCTACGAGGTCGGCGCGCTGCTGGCGGGTGCGCAGGTGCTGCGCGCGGACGGACTCACCCGGCTCGGTCCGCAGACGCCCGCGCTGATCTACGTGAACTCGCCGTCCAATCCCACCGGCCGGGTGCTCGGCGTCGACCATCTGCGCAAGGTGGTCGCCTTCGCCAGGGAGCGCGATGTCATCGTCGCCTCCGACGAGTGCTACCTGGGCCTGACCTGGGAAGGGCGCGGCGTCTCCTTGCTCGACCCCGAGGTGTGCGACGGCGACCACACCAACCTGCTGGCCGTGCATTCGCTGTCCAAGACCTCCAATCTGGCCAGCTACCGCGCCGGATTCGTGACCGGCGACTCGGAGCTGATCGCGGAACTGCTCGAAGTGCGCAAGCACGCGGGCATGATGGTGCCGTTCCCGATCCAGGCCGCGATGACCGCCGCGCTCAGCGACGACGCGCACGAGGCGCGCCAGCGGGAGCGCTACCGCGCCCGCCGCGAAGTGTTGCGCACAGCGCTGGAGGCCGCGGGTTTCCGGATCGATCACTCCGAGGCGGGCCTGTATCTGTGGTCGACGCGCGGCGAGCCGTGCCGGACCACGCTGGAATGGCTCGCCGATCGAGGCATCCTCGCCGCTCCCGGCGACTTCTACGGCCCCGGCGCGAGCGAGCACGTGCGGATCGCGCTGACCGCGACCGACGAGCGGATCACGGCGGCGGCCGAACGGCTGGCCGCGGGCTGACGCCGGCATCGCCCGGCTCCGGCGAGCGCAGCAAACGCTCAGGGGTCTGGTCGCCGCACCACCTTGTGCAGCGGCGTGTCGGCGTCCGCGTCGGCTCTGTCCGGCGAGCTAGCCTGAGGTATGGACGCTGTCACGGTTGTCCCTACGCCCGCCAATGAACCGGTGCACTCCTACGCGCCCGGAAGTCCGGAACGGGAGCTACTGCTCGGCAAGCTCGCCGAGCTGTCCGCCGAGTCCGTCGACGTGCCGCTGGTGATCGGCGGCAAGCATCGGCCCGGTCTCGGCGAACGGCACGATATCGTCGCCCCGCACCGGCATCGGCACGTGCTGGGGACCTACACCCAGACGACGCATTCGGAAGCGCACGCGGCCATCGACGCCGCGACGGCCGCCGCCCCGGGCTGGCGAGCGCTGCCGTTCGAGGAGCGCGCCGCGGTGCTGCTGCGCGCCGCGGACCTGCTGGCCGGGCCGTGGCGGGAGACGATCGCGGCGGCCACCATGCTCGGGCAATCGAAATCCGCCCAGCAGGCCGAGATCGACGCGCCGTGTGAACTGGTCGACTTCTGGCGGTTCAACGTCGCGTTCGCGCGCGAGATCCTGGAGCAGCAGCCCCGCTCCAGCGCCGGGGTGTGGAACCGGATGGACTATCGGCCGCTGGAAGGATTCGTCTACGCCATCACGCCGTTCAACTTCACCGCCATCGCCGGGAATCTGCCGACCGCGCCGGCGCTGATGGGCAACACGGTGGTGTGGAAGCCCTCGCCGACGCAGACGTTGTCGGCCTTCCACACGATGCGGCTGCTGGAGGCGGCGGGCCTGCCGCCCGGCGTGATCAACATGGTCACCGGTGACGGGGCGCAACTGTCGGAGGTGGCCTTGGCCGATCCGCGGCTGGCCGGTATCCATTTCACCGGCTCCACCAAGACGTTCCAGTATCTCTGGCAGCAGGTCGGCGCGAATATCGGTCGCTATCACGGCTATCCGCGCCTGGTGGGGGAGACCGGAGGCAAGGACTTCATCGTCGCGCACTCCTCGGCAGACCCCGGCGCGCTGCGCACCGCTCTGATTCGGGGCGCCTACGAATACCAGGGCCAGAAATGCTCGGCGGCCTCGCGGGCCTACATCGCGCGGTCGGTCTGGCGCGCGATGGGCGATGAGTTCTTGCACGACGCCGACGGGCTCACCTACGGCGACGTGGCGGATCTGTCGAATTTCGGTGGGGCGCTGATCGATCGGCGCGCCTACGACAAGAACGTGGCGGCCGTCCGGCGCGCCGCCGACGCGGGCGTCGCCATCCCGGTCGGTGGAACCTACGACGACAGCGAAGGCTGGTTCGTGCGGCCGACGGTTTTCCTGACCGACAACCCGCGCGACGAATCGTTCGCCACCGAGTACTTCGGGCCGATCCTCTCGGTGTACGTCTACGACGACACCCAGCCCGGCGCCTACAGCGCGATACTCGCCGAAGTCGAGTCGGCGGCGCCCTACGCGCTGACCGGCGCGGTGTTCGCGCAGGACCGGTACGCGATCGAACAGGCCGACGCCGCATTGCGTTTCGCGGCGGGCAACTTCTACGTCAACGACAAGCCGACGGGCGCGGTGGTGGGGCAGCAGCCGTTCGGCGGAGCACGCGCCTCCGGCACCGACGACAAGGCGGGCTCGCCGTTGAACCTGCTGCGCTGGGTAGCGCCGCGGACGATCAAGGAGACGTTCGTGCCGCCCGTCGACTTCCGCTATCCGCACATGGACAGGTGATCAGACCAGCGGCTTTCCCTGTCGCAGGCGCCTGCGCAGGTCGAACAGATAGGCGTTGAGCGGGAACATGCGCGCCGCGCGCGGCAGCCGTCCGTGCACGGCTCCGATGACCCGCAGCAGCCGGTCCAGCCGCCGCTGGTCGCGGTCGGTCCAGGTCATGCCCATCTCGTTGCGCAGGTGCTGCGGAAGCAGGCCGGTGACGACGAAACGCTGCAACCCGGCGAAGCCCACCTGCACCGGTCGCGGCATCATCTTCAGGTCGATCAGGCCGTTGAAGTAGTCCCGCAGCTCCGGCTCGATGCCGCGCAGTTTCAGGTTCTCCTCCCAGTACCGCTGGAACTCGGCGCGATTCGCCGGCCACATCTCCGGCCGCATCTGGAGGGTGGTGCCCAGGCGCGCGGCGTAGGCGTAGAAGGCGTCGGCGGCCGCGTCGTCCATCGGGCCGTGCATCCGGGTGTAGAGGTCATCGATGCCCCAGTACAGGCACGCCGCGACCCACAGCTGGAGATTCGGGTCGAAGGCGTTGTATTTGACCGGGCTCGCGGCGGTGGAGCGCACCGACCGGTGCGACACGTTGACGGCCTCGCGGTAGGCGTCGCGTTCCTCGTCCGACCCGAGCAGCGCCACGGCGATGTAGGTCAGGGTGGTGCGCAGCCGCTTGATCGGATGCAGGGTGACCTTGCCGCTGTCGACGGTGCTCTCCAGGACGCCCCGGCCGACCGGGCGCAGGCTCAGCTGCATGATGACGTTGGCGGCGCCGCCGAGGAAGGCGGCGATGCCGTCCACGTACTGCGCGGCCGTCTCTGGGGTGAGGGTCTGGCTCGGATCCGGTTCCTGCTCGGCGGTGCGCAGCGGCGCGG
The DNA here is from genome assembly GCF_044389845.1 of Nocardia sp. NPDC019323. Classification (NCBI taxonomy): domain Bacteria; kingdom Bacillati; phylum Actinomycetota; class Actinomycetes; order Mycobacteriales; family Nocardiaceae; genus Nocardia; species Nocardia sp. NPDC019323. Next base: position 27,871 of record NZ_JBIRYN010000010.1, on the reverse strand, counting down.
TCATCGTCGACCTCGTCTTTCGTGTCCGCCCGATCCCAGCGGATCGGTCGATGAGAAGATTATGCCCTAACCATCTCATCGACTCGGAAGCCTGTCAATCGCCGCGAGGCGGTGGTGACGGTGTGCGATGCTGAAAGTGTCATCGTGTCGCCGTTGCGGATAGGGTTGAGGTATGGCCAGGCTGACCAGACTGCTGCCGTTGGTGCGCAGCGCTGCCCCCGAGGATCGCAACCAGGCGCGGGTGCTCGACGCGGCGCTGCTGGCGTTCCTCGACTTCGGCATCAAGCGGACCAGCATGGTGGAAGTGGCCCGTCGCGGCGGCCTGTCCCTGGCCACGCTCTACCGCCGCTTCGCGAGCAAGTCCGATCTGATCAGGGCCGTCGGGCTGCGGCAGACGCGCGAGTTCATCGAGGAGGTCGACGCCGCGCTCCAGCGTCAGGTCGACCGGGACGCCGGCGCGGAGGAACAGATCGTCGAACTGTTCGCCGCGTTCATCAACGGCCTGCGCGGCAATCAGCTGATCCACCGGCTGCTGGCCACCGAACCCGAACTCGTGCTGCCCTACCTCACCACCCAGGGGGCGCCGGTCATCGAACTCGGCCGGGATTACGTCGCGGAGTTCGTCACGCGTTTGCAGCGCGAAGGCAAGCTGCCCGACTACGATCCGGCGCCGTTGGCCGAGATGATCGCGCGCACCGCGCTGTCACTGGCGCTCACGCCGCAGACCGTCATCCCGCTCGGCGACGACGCGGCGATCCGGCAGTTCGCGCGCGATCACGTGGTGGTGTCCTTCCGCGTGCGCTGACTCAGCGGTGCTGCGGCAGGCCGAACAGCATGGCTCCGAGCGCGGCCATGACGTCCGCGGTCTGCTCGGCCGCGGTGCCGCGGGTGTGCGCGGTCACCGCGAAACCCGGACCGAAGGACGTCGAGGCGACCTCCGGCTCACCCAGATCCGACCAGCCCCACTTGGTGCCCTGGACGAACGGCCACCGGGCGGTGCCCCAGTCCTGTTCGGTGCCGTCTTGCGCCGTCGATCCGGCGGCGGCCATCCATTCGAAGATCGGCGATCCTGGATCGGTGCGCAGTTTCACGGCCAGGAAGTCGGACACATTCGCGACGCTGGTCGCCCCAGCGCCCCAGCCGGGGCCGGGCACGGTCTCGGTGAGTCCGTATTCGGCGGCGACGGCCGCGATGGCCTGGGGATACTTGGCCTCCATCGCGGTCGCGGCTCCGTCATCGGAGTAGCGGATCATTCGCTCACCTAGCGCACGGTCTTCGGGTGAGCCGTCGCCGTGGCGCAGGGCGTAGTCGGTGAGGAAGAGTTTGGCCAGCGACAGGCTCGAACGGGACTCGTGCTCGTTCGGTGTACCCCAGCCGATGCCGATCGCGGTGCGCACGGAGATCGCCGTGCGCGGCGGCACTGCGGCGACCTCGGTTTCGGCCGAGTCCTCCGCACCGGCGACCGGTGCGGACAGCGCCAGGAACGCGAAGGCGATCAGCCCGGTCAACGTCGTTCGGTAGCCCATCGTCTCCTCCTGGCCGGTGGCGCCGGATCGCGTCGCGGGCGCGATCAGCAGTACGAGATGCGATTGCCCAGTGATAACTGTGGTGAAACGACGGACGGTTCAGACCAGCCGGAGCCCGAGGCGGCGCCGGATGCGCATATCCAGCAGATAGGCGTTGAGCGGGAACATGCGGACCGGTCGCGGAAGCCGGGACTGGGTGGCCCCGACAGTGCGCAGGATGTGACCGAGTACGCGCTCGTCGCGGTCGGTCCAGGTCATCCCCATCTCGTCGCGCAGATGCTGAGGCAGCAAGCCGGTCACGAAGAAGCGGTGCAGGCGGCCGAGGGCCACCTGTGCGAGCCGGGGCAGCATGCGCAGGTCGATGAGGTCGTCGAAGTAGGCCCGGACCGTCGGGTCGATGCTGGTCTCGGCGAGATGCGCGGCCCAATACTCGGCGAAGGCGCGGCGGTCGGCGGGCCACATCGCCTCGGGCATCTGGAGAGTGGTGCCGAGCCGGGCGCCGAGACGGTGGAACGCGTCGGCGGTCGCCTGGTCCATCGGCCCGTGCATGCGCTCGTACAGATCCTGCGCTCCCCAGTGCAGGCAGGCCGCGACCCACAGTTGCAGCGTGGGATCGAAGGCGTTGTAGCGCACCGGACTCGCGTCGGTGGAGTGCACCGGACGATGCGAGACGTCGACCGCCTCGCGGTAGGCGGCGCGTTCCTCGTCGGTCCCGAGCGTCGCCACGGCGAGGTAGGTCAGCGTGGTGCGCAGCCGTTTGATCGGATGCAGCATCACATTCCCGCTGTCGACAGTGCTCTCCACGACGCCGTAGCCGACCGGAGGGTTGCTCAGCTGCATGACGACGTTCGCGACGCCGCCGAACAGGCCCGCCACGCCGTCGATGTATTGCCCGATGTCGAAGGAATCCGGCGGTTCGGGACGATGCGTCGCGGGAAGTGGCCTGGTCATCGTCGACCTCGCAGTGCTGAGAAAGCTGTACGACAACGTTCTCACCACGTCAGCGTGAGTGTCAACCGTCACGTTCGACGTCGGTTCAGGCGGGATGCCGCGACGCCGGCGTGCATTCGGCGAAGTAGCGTGAGCGAATGCCGTTCGGTCCGCCGCTGCTCAGCTCCCTGAACCCGCTCGCCGTCGCAGGCGGAGCGGACATCCCCGACGCCGTCACCATCGACGGGACCACCCTCTCACGCAGTGATCTGCTCGGCGCGGCCACATCGGTGGCCGAGCGCGTCGCGCGCGCGGAACGGGTGGCGGTGCTGGCCGAACCGACCGTGCAGACCGTGCTCGCGGTGGTGGGTTGCCTCATCGCGGGCGTCACGGTGGTGCCGGTGCCCCCGGACTCGGGAACCGCCGAGCGGGCGCACATCCTCGCCGATTCGGGTGCTCAGGCGTGGTTGGGGAAAGCGCCCGATGGCGCCGAGCTGCCCGTGGTGCCGGTGCGGCGGCACGCCAGGTCCTGGCACACCTATCCCGAACCCGATGCGGGCGCCACGGCTTTCGTCCTCTACACATCGGGGACCACCGGGCTGCCCAAAGGGGTGATACTCAGCCGCGGCGCGATCGCCGCTGGTCTGGACGCCCTCGCCGAAGCATGGGCGTGGACCGCGAACGACACGCTGGTGCACGGGCTTCCGTTGTTCCATGTGCACGGGTTGATCCTCGGCCTGCTCGGACCGCTGCGGGTGGGCAGCCCGCTGATCCACACCGGCAAGCCGACGCCGCAGGCGTACGCGGCGGCCGAGGGTTCGCTGTATTTCGGGGTGCCCACCGTGTGGTCGCGCGTGGTGGAGGATCCCGACGCGGCGAAGCGATTGGCCGGCGCGCGGCTGCTGGTCTCCGGTAGCGCGCCGCTGCCGGTGCCGGTGTTCGAGCGGCTGCGCGAGCTGACCGGGCACGCGCCGGTCGAGCGCTACGGCATGAGCGAAACCATGATCACGCTGTCCACCCGGGCCGACGGTGAGCGCAGGCCGGGCTGGGTCGGCACGCCGGTGCGCGGCGTGCGCACCAGGATCAGGGACGAGTCCGGGTCTCCGGTGCCGCACGACGGCGAGAGCATCGGCGGTCTGGAAGTCTCCGGGCCCATGCTGTTCGACGGCTACCTCAACCGCCCGGAGGCGACCGCGCAGAGCTGGACCGAGGACGGCTGGTTCCGGACCGGCGACGTCGCCGCCATCGACCCGGATGGCTTTCATCGCATCGTCGGCCGGGAATCGGTGGATTTGATCAAGTCCGGCGGTTACCGGGTCGGCGCGGGCGAGGTGGAGACGGTGCTGCTCGGCCATCCCTCGGTGGCGGAGGCCGCGGTGGTCGGCCTGCCCGACGACGACCTCGGCCAGCGCATCACCGCGTTCGTCGTGCTGCGCGACGCCGCGACCGAACGCGAGCTGATCGACCATGTGGCCGGGGAACTTTCGGTGCACAAACGCCCGCGTGAGATCCGCGTGGTCGACGCGCTGCCGCGCAATGCCATGGGAAAGGTGCAGAAGAAGCAGCTGGGCTGACCGCGAACGATTGACCTCGAGCTAGGTAGAGGTTCTACGGTCGGCGCATGACTGCGACCCTGACTCCCGAACAGATCGAATACCTGAGCACCCAGCGGCTGGGCCGCCTGGCCACCGTCCGCCCCGACGGCTCCCCGCAGAACAACCCGGTCGGCTTCCGCTACAACGCCGACCTCGGCACCATCGACATCGCGGGCTGGAACATGGGCGCCTCGTGGAAGTTCCGCAACCTCGCCACCAACGACCGCGTCGCGTTCGTCGTCGACGACGTGGCGTCGGTCCAACCATGGCGAGTCCGCTGCCTCGAGATCCGCGGCACCGCCGAACCCCTCACCGACGTCGACCCCTACATCCCCGGCGTCTCCCGCGAAATGATCCGCATCCACCCGCACCGGATCATCGCCTTCGGCCTCCCGGCCCAGGCTCCCGCCTGATGAGAGCTTCGTGAGTGGCACACGGTTGCGAGAAGACCTCTCCACCATGTGCCACTCGCGGAAGTGGTTCAGTCGTTGGCGTGGAGGTCGGCGTTGAGTTCGATGCCGGTGCCCTTGCGGGGGACCACTTCGACGGCGCCGGTGGTGGAGTTGCGGCGGAACAGGAGGTTGTCGCGGCCGGCCAGTTCGGCGGCCTTGATCAGGGTGCCGTCGGGGGTGGTGACCTTGGTGCCCGCGGTGAGGTAGAGGCCCGCCTCCACGACGCAGTCGTTGCCGAGGGGGATGCCGAGGCCGGAGTTCGCGCCGAGCAGGGACCGTTCGCCGATGGAGATGACCGTGGTCCCGCCGCCGGACAGGGTGCCCATGGTGGACGCGCCGCCGCCGATGTCGGAGCCGTCGCCGACCACGACGCCTGCGGAGATGCGGCCCTCGACCATGGACGCGCCGAGGGTGCCCGCGTTGAAGTTCACGAAGCCCTCGTGCATGACAGTGGTGCCGGAGGCCAGGTGCGCGCCGAGGCGGACCCGGTCGGCGTCGCCGATGCGGACGCCGGAAGGCAGCACGTAGTCGACCATGCGCGGGAACTTGTCCACGCTGTACACCGTGACCGGCCCGCGGGCGCGCAGCTTCGCGCGGGTGGCCTCGAAGCCATCGACCGCCGCAGGGCCGTGGTTGGTCCACACCACGTTGGTCAGCAGGCCGAACTGGCCGTCCAAGCTCACCTCGTGCGGCTTGACCAGGCGGTGCGAGAGCAGGTGCAGGCGCAGGTAGACGTCGTGCGCGTCGACCGGGGCCGCGGACAGGTCGGCGATCGTGGTGCGCACCGCGATCACGTCCACCCCGCGCGCGTCGTCGAAGCCGAGCAGCGCCGCGTACTCGGCGGGCGCCTCGTCCAGCCGCTTGGTGCCGGTCTCGGCGAACTCGCCCAGCTGCGGGTTCGGGTACCACGTGTCCAGCACGGTCCCGTCCGCGGTCACGTTGGCGATACCGATGGCTGCTGCTCCCTGGATACTCACGGCCTAGAGGTTACCGACCCGTGCCGGGCAATGGTGCGGCTGCTCCGGCGACCCCGATCACCAGGCTCGATACACGTCCGGCTGCCGGACCGGTGGGCCGAGTGTCCTGGTGGGGACCTGCTGCTGCGCACGTGTCGGTCCGCCCACCGGGCCGCGCCGTCCGCGTAGCGGCAGATTCCGACCATGCCGCTGATATATCGCCGACCCGGTGGTTGCCGACGTCGTCCGCGCGGACGGCTATCCCGGGCGAGGGGCGGCACACCGGCCGGTACCGGCGGCCGTGGTGGGGGACCGGTCGTAGGGTGAAGCGCGTGACCATCGACCTGCATGCCGACCCGATCACCTTGACCGCCGCGCTCGTAGACATCCCGAGCGTCTCGCGCGACGAGGCGGCCGTCACCGATGTGGTGGAGCGCGCGCTGCGGGAGCAGACCACGGGGTTCGAGATCCTCCGGCACGGGAACGTGGTGCTGGCGCGCACCCATCGCGGGCTGCCCACCCGGGTGATCCTGGCCGGGCACCTGGACACCGTGCCGATCGCCGACAACGTGCCAGGCCGGTTCGCGGTGAACGAGGCGGGCGAGCGAGTCCTCTACGGCTGCGGCTCGGTGGACATGAAATCCGGCGACGCGGTCTTCCTGCACCTGGCCGCCACCGTCGCCGACCCGGTACACGACCTGACCCTGATCTTCTACGACGGCGAGGAGATCGCCGCCGAGTTCAACGGCCTGGGCCACATCGAACGCGACCTGCCCGAGTGGCTCACCGGCGACCTCGCCGTGCTCGGCGAACCGTCCGGCGGCTGGATCGAGGCCGGTTGCCAGGGCGCGATGCGTATCGGGCTGCGCACCTCCGGCGTGCGCGCGCACGCGGCGCGGGCCTGGCTGGGCGACAACGCGATTCATCGGCTGGCTCCGATACTGGGGCGGCTGGCCGACTACCGCGCCAGGGAAGTGGACATCGACGGCTGCGTCTATCGCGAGGGCCTGTCCGCGGTGCGGGTCGAGGCCGGAGTAGCGGGCAACGTCGTGCCGGATGCCGCCGAGCTGGAGGTCAACTTCCGTTTCGCGCCCGACCGCACCATCGACCAAGCCGTCGAGCACGTGCGCGAGGTCTTCGCCGGGCTCGAGCTGTCCTTCGAGGTGATCGACGCGGCGCCGGGCGCGCTGCCGGGGCTGACGGCCACGGCCGCCAAGGACCTCATCGCCTCGGTGCAGCGCCACGGCGGTGGCGGTGTGCGCGCGAAGTACGGCTGGACCGACGTCTCGCGTTTCGCGGCCCGCGGCATCCCCGCCGTCAACTTCGGCCCCGGCGATCCCAACCTCGCGCACAAGCGCGACGAGCACGTGCCGGTCGACCAGATCACCGCCGTCACCGCGATGCTGCGCAGCTACCTGAGCGGCACACCGGACTGACCCGCTGCGGCGTCGTTCGTGGTTGGCGCCCCCGCACTCCGACGCGGCTCGGACCGGTGTCCGTCGCGTGGCACCGACGACACCCCCGAGATCGCGCGCGACCGCGCGGCACGGTCACCGCAACCGGTGATCAGCGCAATGACATGCGCACCGAGCGATGAGATTGCGACCGCGTCTCACCCCGCCTGCGTCCGGCTGAACATCGGACGACTTCTCCCGTCCAGCCCGGGAGACCCCCTTGCCGGGCGGTAGCGTGGAACGCATGTCCACCGACGCCGCGGACCGTGAGGTCACCAACAAACCGAAGTCGACACCGAAGTTCCGCGGGCCGATCATGTTCCGCCGCGACCGGGCCGACGGTGTCAGCACCGCCGACCGGAACTTGCTGGACAAGCGCGGCGATACGGACTGGGTGCACACCGATCCCTGGCGGGTGCTGCGTATCCAAGCCGAGTTCGTCGAGGGCTTCGGCGCTCTCGCCGAGGTCCCCCGAGCGGTGACCGTCTTCGGCTCCGCGCGCACCTCCGCCGACCATCCGGAGTACCAGGCCGGGCTGGCCATCGGCGCCGCGCTGGCGCGTGCGGGTTTCGCGGTGATCACCGGCGGCGGTCCCGGCGCGATGGAGGCCGCCAACCGCGGCGCCTGCGAGGCGGGCGGCTACTCGATCGGCCTCGGCATCGAGCTGCCGTTCGAGCAGAGCCTCAACGACTGGGTCGATCTGGGCATCAATTTCCGGTACTTCTTCGTCCGCAAGACGATGTTCGTGAAGTACTCGCAGGCGTTCATCTGCCTGCCCGGCGGCTTCGGCACGCTCGACGAGTTGTTCGAGGCGCTGACGCTGGTGCAGACCCACAAGATCACCCGGTTCCCGATCATCCTGTTCGGCACCAGGTATTGGTCCGGGCTGGTCGATTGGTTGCGCGATTCGCTGGGCGGCTCAGGCAAGATCTCCCCGGGCGACCTCGGACTGCTGCACGTGACCGACAGCGTCGACGAGGTCGTGGACATCATTCAGGCCGCCGCGATAGCAGGCGGCGCCGAGGACGCGATCGGGACGGAGGATCAGTGGTGAGCGAGCGGCCTTTCGCCGTCTGTGTCTATTGCTCGGCGAGCACGACCGACCAGGACCACCTGTCGCTTGCCGCCCGGGTGGGCACCGAGATCGCCCGGCGCGGTTGGCAATTGGTGTCCGGTGGCGGGCACGTCTCGATGATGGGCGCGGTCGCCACCGCGGCGCGCGCCGGCGGGGCGAACACGATCGGCGTGATCCCCAAGCACCTGGTGCATCGTGAGGTCGCCGATGTCGACGCCGACGAACTCGTCGTCACCGACACCATGCGCCAGCGCAAGCAGGTGATGGAGGACCGCGCCGACGCCTTCCTCACCCTGCCCGGCGGGATCGGCACGCTGGAGGAGTTCTTCGAGACCTGGACCGGCGGCTATCTGGGACAGCACGGGAAACCCGTTGTTGTGCTTAATCCCAATGGATTCTTCGACGGTTTGTTCTCCTGGCTGGACGAGCTGTACGAGCGGAAGTTCGTGCCCCAGACAGCACTGTCCCGGATTACCGTGGTGACCGATCTCCCGTCCGCCTTCGCGGCGCTGGAGGCGCGCCTACCCCGTGAGGAGAACTGAAGACGTGAGCACCGCTGCCCGCTCGACGGTGAGTTTGGCCGACCTCGCCCGGCATCTCCCCGCGATGGCCATGGACGCGCCTGGCATGCTGCGCAACGCGCTCAACATGCTCGTGACACCGGATTCCAAGTCGTCGGTGGGCCTGTACTTCCAGCGCAACGCCCACCGGCATCCCGACCGCCCGTTCCTGCGGTTCGAGGGCGCGGTCTACACCTACGGCGCGGCCAACGCGGAGGTCAACCGGTATGCGAGCGTGCTCGCTGCGCGAGGGGTGCGGCGCGGCGACGTGGTGGGCGTGCTGATGACCAACCGGCCGGAGACGCTGTTCGTCGTGCTGGCCACGGTCAAGCTCGGGGCCACCGTGGGACTGCTCAACCATCACCAGCGTGACCAGGTGCTGGCGCACAGCATCGGCCTGCTCGACAGCGTGCTGAACGTGGTCGGCGCGGAATGTGCCGATGCGATCGACTCGCTGCCCGAACCGCCCGCCAACGTCCTCGCGGCCGACGAACTCCGCGCGGCCGCCCGCGACGCCGACGACGGCGACCCGCCGAGCTGTGCGGAAGTCACCGCGCGCGAGCGGGCGTTCCTCATCTTCACCTCCGGTACCACCGGACTGCCGAAGGCCAGCGTGATGACCCATCTGCGCTGGACCAAGAGCATGGCCGGACTGGGTGGCCTCGGTATCCGCCTGCACGGCAACGACACCATGTACTGCTGCCTGCCGCTGTACCACAACAACGCCCTCACCGTCGCGTTGTCCGCGGTGCTCGCCTCCGGCGGCACGTTCGCGCTCGGCCGGAGTTTCTCCGCGTCCCGGTTCTGGGACGAGGTGATCCGCGAACAGGCCACGGCGTTCATCTACATCGGCGAGCTGTGCCGCTACCTGGTCAATCAGCCCGCCAAGCCGACCGACCGGCAGCATTCGATCCGGCTCGCCGTCGGCAACGGATTGCGTCCGGAATTGTGGGACGAGTTCAAGTCCCGGTTCGGCATCGACCGCATCGTGGAGTTCTACGGCGCCAGCGAGGCGAACATCGCCTTCGTCAACGCCTTCGGCGTGGACCGAACGGCGGGTTTCGGCCCGCTGCCGTATGCGGTCGTCGAATACGACGAGGAGACCGGAAAGCCCAAGCGCGACAAGAAGGGCCGCCTGCGCCGTGTCGGCGCCGGTGGCGTCGGCCTGCTGCTGGCGAAGGTGACCGACCGCTCCCCGTTCGACGGTTACACCGACAAGGACGCCTCCGAGGCCAAGCTGGTGCGCGACGGCTTCGAAGCGGGGGACGTCTGGTTCGACACCGGCGATCTGGTGCGCGACCAGGGCTGGCACCACATCGCGTTCGTGGACCGGCTCGGCGACACGTTCCGCTGGAAGGGGGAGAACGTGGCGACCACCGAGGTGGAGGGCGCGCTGAGCAAGGCGGAGTCGATCGAGCAGGCGGTGGTCTACGGCGTGGACATCCCCGGCGCCGACGGTAAGGCGGGCATGGCCGCGGTGACGCTGCGGCCCGGCGCCGAATTCGACGGCGCGGCGGTGGCGAAGCTGGCCTACGAGCGATTGCCCGGGTATGCCGTTCCGCTGTTCGTCCGGATCGTGCACGAGCTGGAGCAGACCTCGACGTTCAAGAGCCGCAAGGTAGAACTGCGCAAGCAGGGCTACGCCGATGACCCCGACAGCACGCTGTACGTCCTCGCTGGCCGCACCGAGGGCTACATCCCCGCCTACGCCGATTACGCCGCCGATGTAGCGGCGGGGCGCGTCCCGAAGAGCTGACGGTCACCCGCGGAAACAGCCTGGTGGCGGTGGTCGCCACCGCGGTGCCGCAGGACTGCGCGCTGATCTTGTGGCACTCGACTGGTACGGTCTGGGAATTAGGAGACGACCGGTTTCGCGAACACTTGGTCACCCGTCGGGTACCCCCGGACCCGCCGCACGACTCGACCGCGATCCTGTTTCCTGATTTGTACGGCCTGATTCGCGGAGAGGCGGGACAGCGACATGTTCAGCTCGACCGCGGCGCCGCTTCCCACGCTGTGCGGACGGCCGGTGGCGACGGATCGAGCGCTGGTGATGGCGATCGTGAACCGCACCCCGGACTCGTTCTACGACCGCGGCGCCACCTTCACCGACGCGGCGGCCATGGATGCCGTGGCACGCGCGGTGGACGAGGGCGCCGACCTCGTCGACATCGGCGGAGTGAAAGCCGGGCCGGGTGATTCGGTGGACGCCGCCGAGGAAACGCGCCGGGTGGTGCCGTTCGTGGCGGCCATCCGCGCGAAGTACCCCGAGCTGCTGATCAGCGTCGACACCTGGCGCGCCGAGGTGGCGGCGGCCGCGGTGGGCGAGGGAGCGGACCTGATCAACGACACCTGGGCCGGTGCCGATCCCGACCTGATTCCGGTGGCCGCCGCGCACGGCGCGGGTGTGGTGTGCAGTCATACCGGTGGCGCGGTGCCGCGCACCAGGCCGCACCGGGTGCGCTACGCCGACGTGGTGGGCGAGGTCACCGACACGGTGGTGCGGGCCGCGGAGAACGCGCTCGCGGCGGGGGTGCGCCGGGATTCGATCCTGATCGATCCGACGCACGATTTCGGCAAGAACACCTACCACGGTCTCGAACTGTTGCGCCGAGTCGACGTTCTTGTAAAAACCGGATGGCCAGTCTTGATGGCGCTGAGCAACAAGGATTTCATCGGGGAGACTCTAGGTGTCGGTCTTTCCGAACGGCTGGAGGGCACATTGGCGGCGACAGCGTGGTCGGCGGCGGCAGGCGCCAGAGTCTTTCGTGTCCACGAAGTCGCCGCGACCCGGCGGGTCGTGGACATGATCGCCGCTATCCAGGGCATCCGGCCCCCCGCACGAACCTTGCGAGGTCTGGCATGACATTTCAACACCGTGAGCCCGCTTGGGCGACGACCAATACCTGGGACACCCCGAACTGGCGCGTGGACGAGCTCGTCTGCGCGAAGGCCGGGCGCACCGTGTCGGTGGTGCTGCCCGCGCTGAACGAAGAACGCACCGTGGCCGACGTGGTGGCCAGCATCCGGCCGCTGCTCGGCACGCTGGTGGACGAGCTGATCGTGCTCGACTCCGGTTCGACCGACGCCACCGCAGAGCGGGCCCGCGCCGCGGGCGCCGAGGTGATCAGCCGCGAGCAGGCGGTGCCGGAGCTGGAGCCGGTCGCGGGCAAGGGCGAGGTGCTGTGGCGCTCCCTGGCGGTGACCAGCGGCGATCTGATCGCCTTCGTCGACTCCGACCTCATCGATCCCGATCCCGCCTTCGTGCCGAAACTGCTCGGCCCGCTGCTCACGGTCGATGACCTGCACCTGGCCAAGGCGTATTACCGCAGGCCGTTGCGGCAGGGCGGCGCGGTGGACGCGCACGGCGGCGGCCGCGTCACCGAGCTGGTCGCCCGGCCCCTGCTCGCGGCGCTGCGACCGGAGCTCTCGCAGGTATTGCAGCCGCTCGGCGGTGAATACGCGGGCACGCGCGAACTGCTCACCTCGGTGCCGTTCGCACCGGGCTACGGGGTGGAGATCGGGCTGCTGCTCGACACTTACGACCGGCTGGGCATGTCCGCGATCGGCCAGGTCAACCTCGGTGTGCGCACGCATCGCAACCGGCCGCTGGCCGACCTGGGCGTGATGAGCCGCCAGATCCTCGGCACCGTGCTCGGTCGCAGCGGCATCCAGGACTCCGGCGCCGCGCTGACCCAGTTCCCGCTGATCGGGGACGAGTTCACCGCGCATCGCACCGAGGTCTCCCTGCTGGACCGGCCGCCGATGAACACCCTCCGGCCCGCCTGCGCCGCGGCCTGACTCGTTCTCACGCCGTACGTGGGTGCGGTCAGACCCCTTCCGCATGCGGATCGCGCATGTATCCGGCCTCGATCAGGGTGCGGAAGGCCGCGTACTTGTAGACGCACGCGGCGGGTTCACAGATCCGGTGGCGCTGCATGATCTCGTGAGCTTCCGCCACGGTCAACGGCTCGACCAGTGCTCGCTGCGGCCTGCCGATCGGACAGGTCGGCAAGGCGGGGACGGGCAGTTGTTCCGCGATCGCGTGCTCGGCGACGCCGACCCGGCGCCTTCGAGTCGCCGGTCCGTGCAGCAACACAATGGTGGCGACCAGGCTCGCTGCGCCGACGAGCGAGCAGAGGACGGCGATCTGGGTGGCGGTCACGGCGCATTCTCCTCTCGGTGGGGCGGGCCGGGCAGAACGTGGCGGGGCCGAAGCGCAACGCACCGTCACCTACATGCAGTTAACTTGTAGCAAATCAAGTGTGGGCCGAGCGGGCTCGCCATGCAAGTGGAATCGGGAGGCGCGGGGGGCCGGTCTCGGCTCTGTCGCGGGTATGCCCGTCGGCTGGCGGACCAATCCGCCGCGTGGGCGCAACTTTGGCGATGGTCGGCGTTCTCCGCAGCTGAAGCGGGGTGAAGTCGCTGTCACCGGCTTCGCTTAGCCGGGGGGTGAGCAGATGTCCGAGTGTTGCGGGCGCGGAAACGGCCCGTCCGGGAGGTGGGCTGGCCGCGGTGCGTCGGGCTTGGTGTGATCGTCGCATCTTCCGCAGCGCCGCGCGTACGGTTAACCTCAGGCTACTTGTCGTGGCGAAGGTGATCCGGCAGCAGCACCTGGTCCGCCGCTTCGCCGTGGGCCGGATCCGCGGTCGCGTCGCGGGGTTCATCAGCGGCAGGCGATTGCTCGCGTTCCTCGAGCCCGGCATCGGCCGACTCGGCGTCGGCCGACTCGGCGTCGGCGGATCGCGGTTCGTCGGATCGCGGTTCGTCGTCCACCGGGCCCTCCGTCTCGGGCGGCATGGCCGACTGCTCCCGCTCGAGCCGGGCCTGGAGATCGGCGACGGTGACGCGCGCCTTCGACCCGGCCGGCCGCAGCAGCACGCTGATGATCAGGCCGACCATGCCCACCGCCAGGACGGCCCCGCCGATCAGCAATAGCGGATTCACGATTTCCTCCTAGCCGGACGCTCACATGTCCGTTTCGCGGAGAGTGGTTATCGTCCAGCTATTCAATCATCCGTGTATAAACTCGGTGGGGGCAGGGCTGGTGACCGGCGCCACATCGAGTAGGTCGGGCTTGTGGAGGCTGTCAGAGTTGCATCTGCCAGGTAGCGAACGGGTGCGCTGCGTTTGTTGGTGGATTGGGGACTTCGACCGTTGGTGCGGTCCTGCGCTCGCATGCGGTGACCAGATATTTGCTGAAAGTTATTGCGTCAGTGGGTCGGACACGCGCGGGAAATCTCGACACGCGGACTCGGTCTCTTCCACTTGCCGATAACGAGATCGAACATCCGGCGGTCGGTGCAAGGGGACGCGAGATGCGGCGCCGCAGCGTCCGGCCGGACGGGAACGTCGATTGTTCGGCTGGCGCACCCGTGCTCCGCGCGAAGCCGAGCCGATCGCGGATCGGCGGGTTTCCGCCCGGGTCGCGGCTCAGCGGCGCAGACCCGTTGCGGGCGATCTGTTCTCCGGATCGTGGCGGTAGACCGGCGTGAGCAGTTCGGCCTCCAGCGGTTCGCCGGTGGCGCGGTCGAAACGGCAGGCGATCAGCACCGAGAACAGGTGGTTGCCCGCCCGCTCGTGCAGGGTGGCCAGCCGGGTGGCGAGCAGCCGGATCGCGCCGAGCGAACCGGGCGGATGCATGCCATCGATCATGAGCACGCTGCCCCGCCCATCGGGCCTGGGAAGCCTGCCCAGGTAGGCGATGTCGTGCGGTTCGGGTCCACCCGGCCGGTACACCCGCCGCGCCGCCCGATCCTCGATGCCCCGGCGCGCGTCGCCCATTCTGGCCACCGCGCGGCGCAATCGCGGGTCGGCGGCGACCAACTGACGCAGACTCGGGGAAAGCTCCGGCCCGCCCAGCACGATCAGGCCGTCGCGCCGCAGGTCGATCGGACGGCCCGGTAGGAAATGCTCGACCGCCACGTTGAACCCGAGTTCGCGTAGCAGCTCGGCCAACCGTTGCGGCGCCGCGGGATCCGGCGCGCCGATCACCCGCCCGGCCCGCACCTCGGGGACGAGCACGGTGAGCGAACCGTGCCCGAAGAACAGCCCTTCCGGCGCGGGCCCCTGCGTACTCACCTGGTGGATGCGGGCCCGGGAAAGTCCGGCCGCCGCACCGATTCTGGCGAACGTCCAGCCTTCGGCATGGAGCTCCCGGATCACGGCACGCCGAATCCTGGTCAGTTCGTTGATGGTCTGCTGGGCCGCCGCCACCCCGTCGGTGGCCGCCTTCAGTCGCTCGACCTTGTCCTCGATCGCGAACACGCGCGCCACGTCATCGGCCGACATGTGCGAAGTCTAGACAGCTGAACAGCTCAATGCGTCTAGTCTGCTTGACGACTCAGGTGGCGTCGGTGTCGATCGGGGGACGCTCGTTGCGCTCCAGAGGCTTATCCAACTTGGGCATCGGATAGTCCGGCATCCCGCTGTTCGTGCTGTAGAGGTCCTTGGGATCGGGCAGCGCGCTGTCGAAATCCCGGAACAGTGAATCGTCGCCGTTGAGAAGATGTTTGGTCACCATCGCCCGCGGCGTCATACCGCGCAGCTGATTCAGGTCGGCCAGCGGCTTGCGCAGATCCTCGAACTCCGGCCCCAGCTCCTCTTTCAGTTGCGAGGTGGCGCCGCTCGCGTAATCGCGCACCTGCCGCAAGCTGCGCGTGGTCCAGCGCACGGCGCCGGGCAAACGCTCCGGGCCGAGAATCACGAGGGCGGCGACGAGCAGGATGACCATCTCGCTCCAGCCGATGTTGCTGAACACGTATCCAGGCTACCTGGCCAGCTCGGCAGGCCGTCCATTGATAGCCGACCGGGAAATGAACGGTGGGTGTTGTTCGGGCTTTTCCAGGCCCCGCAAACACCCACCGCGCACACCAGACAATGATCTATGTGGGGTAGATCACAATCTTGCCGTTGTGTATTCCGCCGTAGCAGTACTCCACGCCGTCCGTCGCCACCGCGGTATGTCCCCCACCGGGGCGGCAGTCGAACCAGTCGACGTACGTGTCGTTCGTGGTAGCGCCGGCCGAGGCTCCGGAAAGCCCCATGGTGGTGACCGCCGCCATAGTGGATCCGAGAACGAAAATGGCGAGATGACGCATTGAACCCCCCATGCTGCTCGATTTCGACAGCGTGACTCTATCCGATGCGGTTTTACGGGATCCAGCGAAAATCAGGGGGTTCGGCGATATTCGCTGCCGCGGCGAACGGCTAGTCGGATTCCAGGGTCACCGGGACGTCGACACGGCGGCCTTCGCGGATGAGCTGGACCACCACGGTCTGTCCGATCTTGTTGGACTGTTCGGCCACCGTGAACTCATCGGAACTGGTGACCTCCCGATCGCCGACCCGCACGATGACATCGCCTTCCACGATGCCCGCCCGCGCGGCCGGACCGTTCGGTGAGACGTCGGCCACGGCGGCTCCGCTCATGACGTCGTTGGCGACCGTCTTGCTGCGAGCGGACAGGCCCATGGTCGGGTGGTGCACCACGCCGTCGCGGATCAAGGTCTGCGCGACCTCGGTCATCTTGTCCACCGGGATCGCGAAGCCGAGGCCGACCGAGCCGCCGGTCTCGCTGCGGATGGCGGTGTTGATGCCGATGACCCGGCCGTCCATGTCCACCAGCGCGCCACCGGAGTTACCCGGGTTGATCGACGCGTCGGTCTGCACGGCGTCGATCACGGCCTTCGTGTCGCTGCCCTCGCCCTCCAGCTTCACGGGCCGGTGCAGCGCGCTGACGATGCCCGAGGTCACCGTCTTGCTCAGGCCGAGCGGCGAACCGATGGCCAGCACATCGTCGCCGACCTGGACGTTGCCGGACTTGCCGAGCTGGGCGACGGTGAGATTCTTCACATCGACCTTCAGCACGGCCAGGTCCGTCTTCGGGTCGCGGCCGACGATCTGGGCGGGCACCCGGGTGCCGTCGGAGAACTGCACCTGGATCGCGGAGCGGTTGGTCTTGTCCTGCGCGGCCATCGAAACGACGTGGTTGTTGGTGACCACGTAGCCGCCGCCGTCGATCACCACGCCGGAACCGGTGGCGCCGTTCTCGCCGACGGTCACCCGGATGGACACGACCGACGGCAGCACGGCGTTGGCGACCTGGGCGATCAGCCCGTGCGGACGGTTGCCGTCGCCGCCCTGCTCGAGCGTCACCTTGCGCGAGGTGAGGGTCGATGCGGTGTCCGCGGTCAGGCGCCCGACCAGCCCGCCGAGCAGGCCGATGACGAGCGCGACCAGGGCGAGCAGCGCCAGCGCCTTCGGCGCGACCCTGGAGCCGAACAGCACTTCGCGGGCGCTGAGCTTCTCGGCCCGCGGCAGCGCCTCCGGCTTCGGCGTCGGCACCGCGGGAGCGCCGAGGCGCGCGACGGCCTCCGGATCACGCCACGGATCGGCCGGTCCCGCGACGGGAGCCTGGCCACCGGCCGCGTCGGGATCGCGCTGCAGGAGTTCGGTGGAGCCTTCGGGGCGGCCGAAGGCCTCGGCCAGCACCGCGTCGGGCGGCCGGTTCTGCGGTTCGGGACCCGACTGCGGCGCGGGCCCCGCCTTGCGCAGCGGCAGTGGATCGGCGAACGAACCGGACAGGCCGGACGGTCTGCGGAAGGCCCGCGCGGTGTGCGTGTCGACATGGGGCCGGTAGACCGGGCGCGGACCGAGCACGGGTGCGTCCGGCGGACGGAGATTCCCGCGGTTGGCCGCCGAATCCGAGGTATCGGCCGATCCGGAATTCGTCGATTCGGTGGTCACTCGGGAAACTCTACTTGCGCCACCATGTGGTCCACCGGGTCGCGGTGAACGAATCGGTCAGAAAACCGAAAACCGCGTCGTTGCGCCCGGACTGACCGGATGCCGAGGACGGCGTGCGGCCACTGGACGCGCCGCCTGGCAGCTCCGCGAGGGGGATCCTGGTCAAGCTGTCGTGCAGCCCGGTCGGGATCGCGACCTGACCCGCGTGCCGCAGCGCGATGCGCGCCTGCTGCTGGGCGTCGACCTCCGCCGCGCACTCCGGACACAGCGAGAGGTGCTGAGCGGCGCGCAGGTAGGCGTTCATCCGCAACTCACCGTCCACGTACGCCGCGATCGCCTCACTCGCCAGATGCTCGGTGGGGCGAAAACGGGGCGGACGACGACCGGACGTGCTGAAGTCGCCACTCATTCGGTGCTCACCCTTCCAACCGACATCGACCGATGTTCGGGCGATGCCGGCTTCCGACGAATCACCCTATGTTCGCTTCAGCGGCGAACCGCTGCTCACTTCCATTATGCGCAAGGTAGTCGCGCAGGGCCTGGCGTCCACGGTGGATCCGACTGCGCACGGTGCCCAGTTTCACGCCGAGCGTAGCGCCGATCTCCTCGTAGGACAGCCCCTCGATGTCACACAGGACCACCGCGGCGCGGAACTCCGGCGCGAGCGAATCCAGGGCCGATTGCAGGTCGGGATCCAGTCGGGCGTCGTGGTAGGCCTGCTCCGGCCCGGGGCCGTCGGCGGGCACCCGGTCGTAGTCCTCCGGCAGCGCTTCCATCCTGATCCGGTTGCGGCGGCGCACCATGTCCAGGAACAGGTTGGTGGTGATGCGGTGCAGCCATCCCTCGAAGGTGCCGGGTTGATAGTTCGACAGCGAACGGAACACCCGGATGAACGTCTCCTGGGTGAGGTCCTCCGCGTCCTGTGCGTCGCCGGAGAGACGGTAGGCCAGGCGATAGACCCGGTCCGCGTGCTCGCGGACGAGTTCGTCCCACGTGGGCATCGCCGACCGGTCACCGGTGGCATCGAAGGCAGCAGTCCCGCTCAGCTCGACCGCGTCCTCGGCGGACTCGGCCTCGACCGGCAGGATCTGCTCGGGCAGGGTGGCGTATTCGCGCGCCGCATCGACCATGTGGATGGGGCTACCTCCTACTAGGGACCGCAAACGTAGGGAACTCGCTCCGGACCGGGTCTACGGTCCGTCACGTACGGATACAACCGACAACCGGTATGTCGTTGTTCCCGCGTCCCGTGTAAACACGGTCGGTGGTCTTGCGTTGCCCATACTCTTTCTGGTCCTGATATGGCCGGGTTATGGAGATCCTGAGGGTCGCCTGAGAAAACCGGCGGCGGAAATGGCGGGCGGCGCGTGTTGTCCGGAACGCCGAGATCACCCGCCCGGCGTTAGCCTCATACCCGTGGCATCGAATCTGGAGCGGAATCTCGCCTATGTGGAGGAATCCGTCGTGGAAGACGAAATCCTCGTCAGCGCGCGGGAACGGGCCACCGAACTCGGCGCGGTGCCGGTGCCGCCCTCGGTGGGCGCGCTGCTGAGCATGTACGCGCAGTTGCTCGGTGCGCGGGCGGTGGTCGAGGTCGGTACCGGCGCGGGGATCAGCGGGCTGTGGCTGCTCGACGGCATGCGCGAGGACGGCACGCTGACCACGATCGATTCCGAGCCGGAGCATCAGCGCGCGGCCAAGGAGGCGTTCCGCGCCGCCGACATCCCGCCCGCGCGCACCCGCATGATCAACGGGCGCGCGCTGGACGTGCTGCCCCGGCTGGCCGACGGCGCCTACGACCTGGTCTTCATCGACGCCGCGCCGCTGGAGCATCCGGAGTACGTCGCCCAAGCGGTGCGTCTGCTGCGCGAGGGCGGCGCCATCCTGCTGCACAACGCGCTGCTGGGTGGGCGCGTCCCCGATCCGGCGCAACGCGATCCGGCCACGCAGGCGGTGCGCGCCGCGACCCGCGCCATCGCGGAGAATCCGGAACTCACCTGTGTGCTGATCCCGGTCGGCGACGGGTTGCTCTGCGCCGCACGAGGATAGCGGTTCGCGGGCGTTCTGATTTCATCCCGGAATCCGGGGTATGCGCTGAGAAAGAACTCAGTGAGGAAAACTGTTATGCGTGAACTAACTCCCCTCGAAGTAGCGGCGATGGGGGACGTCGTGACCGAACGGCGAACGAGTTGGCTGCGGCCGACGATGTTGGCCCTGCTGCTCGTGATTCTGGGAGCGGTGGCGGTCATGATCGTGGTGAGCAACACCGATTTCGACACCGGCCCCGAGAAAACCACTCCGCCCCCCGGATCGTGCGAGCCGTTCTGCACCCAGAACGTCGCCCCGCCCGCACAGTAATCCCGCCGTCGGCAGCGCCCCTCCGGCCGAATAGGCCCGCCGCCGAAGTATTTCCGGACTTCCGGGCCGCGCGCCAGCTTCTCATCGCGATGGCGCCACCCGCCGGTGACCGGCGGCGTTCGCGAAAAGCCCACCCTGGCGCCACGGTTCGGCGCATGATGCCGCGAAATCCGAAAGATCGCCGATACTGGTAAAGGTCACGTTCCGAATGGATCGGGAAGCGGGTGCGGCATGGTCATGATGATGTTTCTCTGGGATGAAGACGAGCGTCGTCCCAAGCCCATCCATTGGGGCCGGACCATGATCGCGTTCGCCGGGGTGCTGCTGTTCGCCGTGCTGGTGGTCTATTTGGTGAGTACCGCCGATTTCGGCGGCGCTTCGAAATCCACCGTGCCGCGCACGCCGGGCCCTTGCGCGCCGTTCTGCATCAATTCGCCCGCGCCGCAGCCGGGCACGCCCTAGGAACGGTCCGGGACTGTCACACCCAGACGCCCTTGCCCACCGTGACGACGCCCCCGTTGCTGACGGCGAAGCGGCTGCGATCACGCGCAAGGTCCACCCCGATGATCTCGCCCTCGCCCACGACGACATTCTTGTCCAGGATGGCGCGCCGCACCACCGCGCCGCGCCCGATCCGCACGCCCGGCATGAGCACGCACCCTTCGACGGTGGCGCCGTCGTCGACCATGACGTTGGCGCTGAGCACCGAGTTGCGGACGGTGGCGGCCGACAGGATGCTGCCCGCGCCGACGATGCATTCCTGCGCCAGGCCGCCCTGGGCGAACTTCGCGGGAGGCAGGTTCTCGGCCGCCCCGCGGATCGGCCAGTGGCGGTTGTAGAGGTTGAACACCGGATGCACCGAGACCAGGTCCATATGCGCGTCGTAGAACGCGTCGATGGTGCCGACATCGCGCCAATAGCCGCGGTCGCGATCGGTGGCTCCTGGCACGTCGTTGTCGGCGAAGTCGTAGACACCCGCCTGCCCCGCCGCCACCAGGGCCGGGATGATGTCACCGCCCATGTCGTGGTCGGAATCGGAGTCGTCCGCGTCCGCCCGGATCGAGTCGACGAGCACTTTGGTCGTGAAAACGTAGTTGCCCATCGACGCGAACGTGACATTGGGGTCGTCCGGGGTGCCGGGCGGATGCGCGGGCTTCTCCAGGAACTGGGTGATGCGGCCGGACTCGTCGCTGTCGATGCATCCGAACGCGCTCGCCTGGCTGCGCGGCACCCGGATGCCGGCCACGGTCACGCCTGCGCCGGATTCGATGTGATGGCGCACCATCTGCTCCGGGTCCATCCGGTAGACGTGATCGGCGCCGAAAACCGCGATGTATTCCGGGTCCTCGTCGTAGATCAGGTTCAGCGATTGCAGGATCGCGTCCGCGCTGCCGGTGTACCAGCGCGGTCCGAGCCGCTGCTGTGCGGGCACGGGGGTGATGTACTCGCCCGCGAAACCGGACAACCGCCAGGTCTGGGAGATGTGCCGGTCCAGCGAATGCGACTTGTACTGGGTGAGCACGCACAGCCGCAGGAAACCCGCGTTGACCAGGTTGCTGAGGACGAAATCGATGAGACGGTAGGCGCCGCCGAACGGGACGGCGGGCTTGGCGCGGTCGGCCGTGAGTGGAAAGAGTCGCTTGCCCTCACCACCGGCGAGCACGATTCCGAGTACGTGCGGCTGGCTCCTCACACCTGCCAAACTACCGGGTGAAGCGTCTGTGAGTGGCCGCCGCGGAGCCGAACGTCTAGTTTGGATCGGTGAGTTTCGGCACGAACGGCGGGCACTCGGCGGTGGATTCCGGCGAGCGGGACCGGCTTCGCGTCGCGATGCTGACCCGCGAGTATCCCCCCGAGGTGTACGGCGGAGCGGGCGTGCACGTCACCCAACTGACGGCGCATTTGCGTCACCTGTGCGAGGTGACCGTGCACTGCATGGGAGTCGAGCGCGCCGACGCCGTGGTCCATCAACCGGATTCCGCGCTCTACGCCGCCAACGCCGCGCTGCAGATGATGTCGGCCCAGCTGCGGATGGCCGACGCGGTGGGTGAGGTGGACGTGGTGCACTCGCACACCTGGTACAGCGGCTTGGCCGGTCATCTGGCCGCGGCCCTCTACGGCGTCCCGCACGTGCTGACCGCTCATTCCCTGGAACCGCGCAGGCCGTGGAAGGCCGAGCAGCTCGGCGGCGGCTACCGGCTCTCGTCCTGGTCGGAGCGCAACGCCGTGGAACACGCCGACGCCGTCATCGCGGTGAGCGAAGGCATGCGCCACGACGTGCTCGACGCCTATCCCTCGGTGGACCCGGACCGCGTGCACGTGGTGCACAACGGCATCGACGGCGCGGTCTGGCATCCCGGCCCACCGGCAGGTGACGAACCGCCGGTGCTGGCTGAACTCGGTGTGCGGACCGACCTTCCCATCGTCGCCTTCGTCGGCCGCATCACGCGCCAGAAGGGCGTCGGCCATCTGCTGGCCGCGGCCCGCGACTTCGACCCCGACATCCAGCTCGTGTTGTGCGCGGGCGCGCCGGACACGCCCGAGCTGGCGCAGGAGGTGGCCGCGGCGGTCCAGGAGCTGCGACGCCGGCGCGGCGGCGTGTTCTGGGTGCGCGAGATGCTGCCCACCGAGCGGATCAGGCAGATCCTCGCCGCCGCGTCGCTGTTCGTGTGCCCGTCGGTGTACGAACCGCTGGGCATCGTGAACCTGGAGGCGATGGCCTGCGCGACCGCGGTGGTCGCCTCCGACGTCGGCGGCATCCCCGAGGTGGTCGACGACCGCAACGGACGACTGGTGCACTACGACGCGGGCGCCGCCGCCGACTACGAGCGCGGGCTCGCCGCCGCCGTGAACGAGGTGGCCGGTAACCCGGAGCTGGCCGCCCGGCTGGGCGCAGCGGGGCGCGAGCGCGCCGTCTCCGAGTTCGACTGGGCGCGCATCGCGGCCCGCACCGTCGCGGTCTACGACGAGGTCAGGAAGGGCTGAGCCGCGCGATCACGCCGCCCGGCGGTAGGTGCCGACGACGACCGACGCGGTCACCTCGACCGTCTCCGGCAGCAGCGCCAGCCGCTGCGCTCCGGCGGCGGCGTGATGCGCGGACGGACCCATGCCGACCACATGGCCGACGTCGGTCCTGGCGAGCGTCATCGGATACTCGACCAGCGTCCGGTCGACGGGCTCGAGATGTCCCGCCATCGCCGCGTCGAGCCTGCTGTTCTTGTCGGGGTCGACGCGCACCATGTCCAGCGGCTCGATCAGCTCGCGCAAGTGGCCCGCGGTGGGTGTGGCGACCACGAAGCGACCGTCCTCGGCGAGCACCCGGGCGATCTCGCCGGGGTTGCGCGGGGCGAAGACGGAAAGTACGCAGGCCAGCGCGCCGTCGCGGATCGGTAACCCGCGCCATGCGTCGGCGAGCACGGCCGCGGCGCGCGGGTGCGCGCGGGCGCACCGGCGGACGGCGGGTTTGGCCACGTCCAGCCCGATGCCGACGGCCGGGGGAGCGGCGTCGAGTGTCCGGGCGAGGTAGTAGCCGGTGCCCGCGCCGATCTCCAGTACCGGGCCGTCGGTCCCGCGCGCGGTGGCGGCGCGCGTCACCGCGTCGGCGATCGGCGCGAAGTGGCCTTCGCTCTGAAAAGCGGCGCGGGCGTCGAGCATGGCCGCGGTGTCCCCGGTCATCTTGGTCGACGCACCGGTCAGCAGGCTGACGTAGCCCTGTCTGGCGACGTCGAAGCTGTGCCCGCGACCGCAGCGCAGTGCTCGATCCCGCGGCTCGAGCGCGAGCGGCGCGGCGTCCCGGTGCGCCCGCGAACATTCCGGGCAGGCCAGGACGCCGGCCGCGGCGGCGAGCGCCGAGGGGTCAGCCGGGGCCACTCAGCTCGTGACGCTCTTCAGTTCGTCACCGAGCGCCGCTGCTTCGTCCGGCGTGAGTTCGACGACCAGACGCCCGCCACCCTCGAGTGGAACCCGCATGACGATTCCACGCCCTTCTTTGGTTGCCTCGAGGGGACCGTCCCCGGTGCGGGGCTTCATGGCCGCCATCCTCTGCTCCCTCCAGATCTGCGCGGTCCTTTGCGCACTTTCTTGGAACTCCAGTTGTCACCAACCAGTGAGCTCGCCGGCGTTTGGCGAGCTACACCCGTCCCATTCTTCCCTATCGCCGATGTGGACGGATAGCTGAGTTCAAAAAGTGACCGGTCGGCTCGTGTCGGGCCGGGCGCTGCCCACCCAGCAGTCGGCCACATGATCATCGACCATTCCGGTCGCCTGCATCAGGGCGTAGGCCGTGGTCGGCCCGACGAACCGGAAGCCACGGCGCTTCAATTCTTTTGCCATAGCGATGGATTCGGGTGTGGTGGCCGGTACCTCGGCGCCGGAGCGCGGGCGCGGGCGCGGCGGCGGGGCGAACGACCAGAGCAACTCGTCCAGGCCGACGTCGAGGTCACGGGCGACGCGGGCGTTGGCGATGGCCGCGTCGATCTTGCTGCGGTTGCGGACGATGCCCGCGTCGGCCATCAGCCGGGCGACGTCGTCGTCATCGAACTCCGCGACTCGCGCGATCGAGAAATCGGCGAACGCGGCGCGGAAGGCGGGGCGTTTGCGCAGGATGGTCAGCCAGGACAGCCCGGATTGGAACGCCTCCAGGCAGAGTCGCTCGAACAAGGCGTCGTCGCCGTGCAGGGGCTTGCCCCACTCGTTGTCGTGATAGTCGCGGTAGAGCTGAGAATCCAGCGGCCACGCGCAGCGGACCAGCCCGTCGTCGGCGATGGCGCTCACTTCGACTCCGGCGCGATCGGCGTCTGCCAGTGGGCCGCGCGAGCCTCGGCCAGCTGGTGCTGGAGCTCATCGATCCGCGCGGCCAGCCGGGCCAGCGCCCAATCCACTTCCCCGGCTTTGTAGCCGCGCACCACCTGCTGGAATCGCAACGCGCGCACGTCCGCCCCGGTGATCCCTTCCACCGGCAACACGGTGGCCGTCGTGCCCTCCGGCAGCGGCCCCAACTCCTCCGACCGCCCGAACACCGCACTGGCCAGTAGGAACAGGACCGCGGCGACCAAGCCGACGATCAGCACGTACAACAGCATGGTGAGCATGGCACGAGCTTATTAGTGCGTGCTGTGTTTGTTTTCCAGCGCCTGCGGCGCTGGGTGTTCGCGGCCCCCTTATGGCTCGCGTCCGAGCGACCGCCGCTAGCGACTTCGTCGCGGACGCGGCGGCCACTCGGACGCGAGCCGGGCCGCGAACGGCGGATGCTCGGTCTCGCTTCGCTCGAAAGACGGGGTTGAGGTGAGCTGGGCGCGTCGGCGTTGGACGGCGGCACTTCGATGTGGGTGACTTACCCGACTTGGGTCCGGTGCGGCCTCTACTTGGTTCCGGTGCGGCGTTACAAGTGCCGGGTGGTGTCGATGCCGAGTGACATGCCGGCGAGGCCGCGGCGGCGGACGGCGAGTTTGTCGGCGACCTCGGCCAAAGCCTTGGCGGCGGGGTTCTCGGGGTCGCGCAGCACGATCGGGGTGCCCTCGTCGCCCGCTTCGCGCAGCGCCTGTTCGATGGGGATCTGGCCGAGCAGCGGCACGGTCGCGCCCACCGCGCGGGTGAGCCGGTCGGCGACGGCCTGCCCGCCGCCGGAGCCGTACAGGTCCATCCTGGTGCCGTCCGGCAGGTCCAGCCAGGACATGTTCTCCACCACGCCCGCGATGCGCTGCCGGGTCTGCAGCGCGATCGCGCCCGCCCGCTCGGCCACCTCGGCGGCGGCGGGCTGCGGTGTGGTGACGACCAGGATCTCGGCGTTCGGGATCAGCTGGGCGATGGAGATCGCGACGTCGCCGGTGCCGGGCGGCAGATCGAGCAGCAGGATGTCCAGGTCACCCCAGAACACGTCGGCGAGGAACTGTTGCAGCGCCCGGTGCAGCATCGGGCCGCGCCAGACCACGGGGGTGTTGCCCTGGGTGAACTGCGCGATCGAGATCATCTTCACGTCGTGCGCGATCGGCGGCATGATCATCCGCTCCACCTGCGTCGGCCTGGCGTCGGTGCCGAGCATGCGGGGGATGGAATGACCGTAGATGTCCGCGTCCAGCACTCCGACGGACAGGCCGCGCGCGGCCATGGCGGCGGCCAGGTTCACCGTGACGCTGGACTTGCCGACACCGCCCTTTCCGGAGGCGACGGCGTAGACGCGGGTGAGCGAGCCGGGCTGGGCGAAGGGGATGACCGGATCGGCGGAGTCGCCGCGCAGCTGCTTGCGCAGTGCGGTGCGTTGCTCGTCGTCCATCACGTCGAGGTCGACGGTGATCGCGCCCACACCGGGCACGTCGGCGATGGCCTTGCTCACCCGCTGCGTGATCTCGGTGCGCAGGGGGCAGCCCGCCGTCGTCAGATAGATCTCCACGTGGACATCGCTGTCGGCGCCGATGACGACGCTTTTCACCATGCCCAGCTCGGTGATCGGCTTGCGGATCTCCGGGTCGTCGACCTTCGCGAGGGCACCCCGCACATCCGATTCCGTAACCACTGGCATGGCAGGAATTTTAGGCGTGTCAGATTTTCGGCAGGTCTCCGGCCCGGGGTGCGACCCCCGTGCTGTAGGAGGTCTCCCATGCCATGACGTTCGCGACGTAGGCCATCGAGTGGTTGTAGCGGAGGATCGCCTTGGACTGTTGGGCCAGGTCACGCATGTTCAGGCCGCCGTCGCAGAGGTAGCGTCCCGCCGTCAGCGCGGCGTCGAAGAGGTTCTGCGGATCGGCGATGCCGTCGCCGTTGCCGTCGGCCGCGTAGCGCTTCCAGGTGTCGGGCAGGAACTGCATCGGGCCGATCGCGCGGTCGTAGCCGTCCAGGCCGTCCAGCGCGCCGTCGTCGGAATCGCGGACGACGTGGTTGCCCGTGAGCGAGCCGTCCAGCACGGGGCCGTAGACGGGGCTGAGCGGGTTGCCGTCGGCGTCGGCTTTGCCGCCGTACGCGTGGGTGGACTCGACCCGGCCGATACCGGCCAGCAGCGACCACGGCATGCCGCACACCGGATTCTCGGCCGCGAGGATCCGTTCGGCGTTCTCGTACGCCGCGACGGCGACGCCGGGGATGCCGAGCGGCCCGGCCGGCATCGCGGCGGCCTGCCGGCCGCTCGGCAGGGCAACGGTTTTCACCACGGGCGTCGCCGTGGGCGCGGCCTTGGCCATGGCGTGCGCGGCGAATTCTGCCCCGGCGACGGGCTCGGCGAGCGCTTGCGCGGCGCCTTGGACGTCGTCCTCCGGGATGTGTACGGCGGTCGCGAGCGGCGCGGTGTCGCCCACCTCGGAGGCGGCCGTGACGGATACCAGCCCTGCGGGAACCAATCCGGTCAACGCGATGACGGAACTCCGTCGGACGGTGGCAGGCGGTTGTTTTCGATGACGCCCCACGGTGTGGTGACCCTCCCATGACTCGCTGTGAGCCCTTTGTTATGGAACCAAGGGAAGGGTACCGCATCCGAGATCTTTTTGTTACTGCTTCGTGATCTGATGCAAGGTTTGAATCACTGCTGGGGCGCGGCCGGTGGCGCGGGAAGGGGGATGACGATGCCGAAGGGCAAGGTGATGCCGGGCGGCGGCGTGGGTGTGGGCTCGGCGGCGGGGGCCGTTTCGGGCTCGGGTGCGGGCGGTGTGGTGGTAGCGACTTCGGATTCGGGGCGGGATTCGTCGCCGGGGGCAGGTAGGTCCGCCGGGAGGGGAGTGGGCTCCGCGGTGGCGAGCGTGGTGTCGGGCTGTCCGCATCCGGCGGCGAGCTGGTCTTGGGTGCCCGGCTGTCCGGCGGCGCCGGGTTGTGCCGCGACGCCGGGCTCCGCGGGCTTGCCCGCCAGGGCGGGATCGGAGTTACGCGGCTCGGCCGGCGCCGCGCCGTAGGACTGCTGTGGCGCCAGCGGTACGCGGGCGGTCCCGGGTAGGTCCGGGAACGGCATCGGTGCTGGAACAGATTGCCCCGCACACGGATTCACCTGCGGCGGAGCCGGGCAGAAGATCCCGCACGGGATCGGCGGCAGACCGGGCAGCGTGATCATCACCTGCGTGGGCTGCGGTCGCGGCCGCGGCGCCCGGTACTGTTCGGCCGGCTCGGTGGCCGGGGTGGTGGTGCGCACCGCGGTCATGTCGGCGCCAGGCCCCACCGGCGGCAACGACCCCGGCGCCACCAGATCCGGCGACACCCGCACCGGCGTCGGCGAACCACCCGTCCGATACGCCCGCGCCC
>NZ_JBIRYN010000009.1:0-216132 GCF_044389845.1 Nocardia sp. NPDC019323 | reverse complement strand
AGTCCGAAAACCCAGCAAAACAATCGCCAGCCGGAAATTAGCTGACTAAAAATGTCCGACCCTCCACACGGGGGTATGAAGAGCCGAAACCAAAAATAATTGGCACTGACATTCATCGACACACTATTGAGTTCTCAAAGAACACACGCACACACATCCGGGCCAGACTCGACCGGACCTTCTGTGAGGCAACTTTCCCAGCCTAACCAAGCAACCAACCGAAGTCAAGACTCGCGGTCGATCTGCGTCATACTGGGCTGACAGGCGCTCCTCGTCCTACCTCGTTTCCCGGTCCCGCTCGGCGTTTCCGCTTCGCTTCGGCTCCGGGTTGGTGTCCGTGTCGCTCTGACTTGGACTAAGTTACGCGGCGGAAAACGCTACGTCAAATCGCCTGGACAACTTGGCGTTTCCGCAGGTCGATGGCGTGCGATCGGTGTGATCGGCGGCCTGAATCACACGGATGTGATTCAAGCCACCGCGATCGTCATGCCCCTGCCCGCAGTACTCCCGCCAGGTTCTTCTTGCCACGCCGCAGCACGAGCCAGCGTCCGTGCAGGTAGTCGGTCTCGGCGGGGGTCCATTCGATATCGGAGACCTTCGTGTTGTTGACGGCGGCGCCGCCCTCGTTCACCGCACGCCGGGCGGCGCCGCGGCTCTCGCACAGCCCGGTCGCGACCAGCAGGTCCACGATGGTGTTCGGCTCGCCCGCCTCGATCTGCGCGACTTCGCCGTCGACAGCGGCTTCGCGCAGGGCCGCGCCGAGGGTCGCCTCGTCGAGATCGCGCAGTTCGCCCCGGCCGAAGAGGGCCTGGCTGGCCAGCTGCACCGCGCGGGTGTGGTCCTCGCCGTGCACCAAGCTGGTCATCTCCGCGGCCAGCCTGCGCTGCGCCTCCCTGGCGTGCGGACGTTCGGCGGTCGCCCGCTCGAGTTCGTCGAGTTCCTCACGGGACAGGAAGGTGAACCAGCGCAGGTAGCGCACCACGTCGGCGTCGGCCGTGTTCACGAAGTACTGGTACCAGGCGTAAGGGCTGGTCATCTCGGGATCGAGCCACAGGCTGCCGCCGCCGGTGGACTTGCCGAACTTCTTGCCGTCCGCGGAGGTCACCAGGGGAACGGTCAAGGCGTGCACGGCCGCGCCGTCCACCCGGCGGTTGAGTTCGACGCCCGCGATGATGTTGCCCCACTGGTCGGAGCCGCCCACCTGCAGCGTGCAGCCGTAGTCGCGGCGCAGCTGCAGGTAGTCGTTGGCCTGCAGGAGCATGTAGCTGAACTCGGTGTAGGAGATTCCTTCGCCGTCCAGGCGCCGTTTGATGGTGTCGCGCGCCAGCATCACGTTCACCGAGAAGTGCTTGCCGATGTCGCGCAGGAAGTCGACGGCGGTCAACTGGCCGGTCCAGTCCATGTTGTCGACGATGACGGCTCCGGTCGGCGAGTCGTTCAAGTCGACGAAGCGCTCCAGCTGGGAGCGGATCCGCTCGGCCCAGTTCGCGACGGTGTCGGTGGAGTTCATGGTCCGCTCGCCGACGTCGCGCGGGTCACCGATCAGTCCGGTGGCGCCGCCGGCCAGCACGATCGGGCGATGTCCTGCACGCTGGAAACGCTTCAGCGCGAGCAACGGCACCAAGTGGCCCGCGTGCAGGCTGGCGGCGGTGGGGTCGAAGCCGGCATACAGGGTCAGCGGCCCGGCGGCCGCCGCCGCACGCAAGGCATCCAGGTCGGTGGACTGCGCGATCAGACCGCGCCAGGTCAGTTCGTCGATGATGTCGCCGCTCACGATGTCCTATCTTTCCGCACGGAGTTCCGGCCCACGTGTGCACCTCGGTGTCCTGGCGTGCGACGGTGCGCGTCGAACGAATTCGGTTCACCCGGTCGAGGTGTCCCCCCGAATCGTGCGCGACTCGGACCGCGGCCCGAGTCTCGCGTCGTTCGGTGAACGACCACCGGCGAAGCACGGCCTGGTTGTCGGCCGGCGAAACCTGCATCGCGAGGAGGCCGTCGCGGTCCGGGCGCGCGGCGCTTCGTGGTGAGTGGTCGGTCGCGAATCCACGGCGCCGCGGCGAAGGCCTTTCGGTGATCCGTCAGGCCGACCGCGTCGTGGGCAGTGGAGCGCGCGGACTGCGCCGGTACACCGATACCGCGCGGGAATCCGGCAGCCAGAAACGCCACGGCACATCCGCCGCGCTGCTGACGCCGACCCTCGGGCCGGTGGCGATCGCGGCGTCGGCGACGGGGCTGTTCAGCTCCAGCCGGATCGGCGACGACGGATCGAGCAGCGGAGTTCCGTAGTCGCTCAGGGTGATTCCCAGCGCGCTGCCGAGATTGCCCGGCCCACGGGCCAGGTCGAGGTCGGATCGAGCGCTGGGACGCCGCTCACGTGCCGTCTGCAGTCCCGCGACGACCTCACCGGAGCGGATCAGCGCGGCGCTCGCGACGCCGTCCGGTCCGCTCGTCACGTTGATGCAGGTGTGCATGCCGTAGCTCAGGTAGACGTACAGCACACCGGCCGGGCCGAACATCACGTCGTTGCGCTTGGTGCGGCCGCGACCGGAATGCGACGCAGGATCGGGCCACGGTCCGGCCGGATCTCCCCCATAGGCCTCGACTTCGACGATGCGTACACCGACCGGGCCGGACCACAAGGTCGCCCCGAGCAGACGGCGGGCGGCGGCGGGGGGTTCGATGGCGAGTTCCTCGACAGACTGGGCACACACAGCCGCCATTGTCCTCGACGGGGATGACGACGGCCGGGTTCACCCAGTTGCCCGGCGGCCGTACCGTCCGCGCGAGCGATCGCAGCCGACGACGTGGCGGAGTGGCAGGTGAGGCGCTCGCCGATGCTCACGCGCCTGCCGAAACCCGCGACGACCGGCGGAAATCGCCGGCCAGGCCGATCGGACCACCGGCCGTGGCGCATTCAGAAATACGCGCTGTGCTCGCCGGACCGCAGTGTGAGCAAGTCGTCGGCGATCACCGCGGCGTAGCCGACGACCACGATCGCGGCCAATTGCGCCCAAGCGACCCAGTAGACGCCGATCGGAGTGGTGGCGGCCACGGCGAGCGCAGCGAGCAGGCGCGCTCGGGGTCGCGGCAGCCGCAGGGCCAGGCGGAAGAAGAACTGGCCGAGGAAATACAGCGTGACGCCGCCGGAGAGCGCGGCGGCCACGGCGACCGGACTCGCTTCGCCGCCGCGGGCGATGCTCATCTGGATCCCGGCCGCCGCCACGATGACTCCGACCAGCAGCGGATACAGGGCGTAGCCGTAGGCCAGCACGGCAGGCCGGGACCGTTCCCGGTCCGGCACCGCGGCCAGCGCGTGCTCACCGCGCTCGTCGTCGACGCCGAAGTACGCCCACCACAGCACATAGGCCAGGCAGAGGCCGAGGCCGACGGTGGCGATCAATCCCGGCGTGATCCGCTCGCCGGCGAGCCCGGCGCCGATCGCGACGATGGATTCGCCGATCGCGACGATCACGACCAGCCCGTGCCGCTCGCAGAAATGACTGGCTCGCACCACGAAGTCCCCCGTATCGACCAGGTAGGGACTGATCACCTGCACCGCGAACGCGGCTGCCCAGCAGGCGTATTGCGCCCAGTCGTGCACGAAGCCGCCCGCGAGCACGAGCGCGGCGGCCAAGGCGTTGAGCGGACCGATCCGCCGGATCGCGATCGCCGCCGATGCGCCGCCCGCCGAGGCGAACAGCGCGGTGTGCACAGCGGTGACCAGGACGTACCCGAACCCGAAGGCGATACCGGTGCCGTGGAAGGCGTCGGGGATCGCCAACGCGAGGACGAAGAAGGCGAACATGCCTACCAGCAGCCAGGTCCGGCGGGCGGAGCTGTTCGGCGCGACCTCGTTGGTGAGCCACACGTAGCCGGAGTACATCCACCAGATCACCCCGAACAGCAGCGCCACCTGCGCGAGCGCGGGCCAGCCGGGATGGTGCGTGTAGACATGCGACAGCTGGGTGATGGTGAGAACGAAGACGAGATCGAAGAACAGCTCGAGCGTCGAAGCCCGCACCTGCCCGCCATCGGCGGACAGGGCACTCTGGTTGGTCACGGCTGGAGCCTAGAACGGCAGGGCGTCATCCGAGCGCGTCGGTGCCCATGGACAGGCCCTTCAGCTTGTCCGGGTTGACCTGGAACCGCAGATTCTGGATTCGTCCGTCGGCGATGTCGTAGGTGAACGCGGCCACCGGGGTGCCGCCGATGGATACCAGCGCGCCGAGTTCACCGTTGATGCAGGCGGATTCGAATACGAACCCGGCGACGATCGGCTTGGCCAGCACGCCGAGAATCCAGCGGGCCACGTGATCGGGTCCGTACAGCGGGCGGCGCGCCGCGGTCACCACGCCGCCGCCGTCCGACCACGATGTGACGTCCGGAGCGAGCAGGTCCATCAGCGCGTTGAGATCGCCGCCGGAGCACGCGGCCATGAATCGGGCGGTGATGTGGTCGCGCTGCGCCTTGTCGGTGTCGAAACGCGGCCTGCGCGAGTGCACGTGACGTTTGGCGCGGTGGGCGATCTGCCGGATCGCCGGTTCCGGCCGGTCCAGGGTCTCGGCGATCTCGGCGTGCGTATAGCCGAAGACCTCGCGCAGCAGGAAAACCGCGCGTTCGACGGGACTGAGCGTTTCGAGCACCACCAGCATCGCGGTGGAGACGGTGTCGGCCAAGTCGGTCTCCTCGGCGATGTCGGGTGAGGTGAGCAACGGCTCGGGCAGCCAGGGCCCCACGTAGTTCTCGCGGGTGGCCCTGGCCGAGGTGAGCCGGTTGAGCGACAGGTTGGTGACCGTGCGCACGAGGTAGGACTTCGGCTGCCGCACCGTCGACCGGTCGGTGTCGTTCCACTTCAGCCAGGCGTCCTGCAGGACGTCTTCGGCGTCGGTGACGGTGCCCAGCATCCGGTACGCGGTGGCGAACAGCAGACGCCGATGCTGGAGAAACGGGTCCTGCCCGGTTGCGCGGTCGATCATGGCTGAATTCTCCTGGTGGCGCGGCCACCCTTCGACAGGGTGACCGACACCGTCATCCGCTTGCTCAGCGCGAAGACCGGAATCGGGCTGCTGCTGACGGTTTCCTTGTAGAAGACCGCGGCGCGGCCGGTCAGGTAGCCGCGGCGCGGGCTGTCGTCTGCCTTGGTGAACTGGATGACCGCGTCCTTGCGACCGAGGCTGACCGGCTGGTGGAAGTACCCGAAACGGAACGGGCGCACGCGCTTGCCGCGCAGTTGCCGCGCGATGAGATCCGCGGTGTAGGCGGCGGTCGGCATCCCGCTCTGGCAGGTGCCGTGGATCTGCCCCCAGGCTTGGCGGACCGCGGCGGCGTCGCCGACGGCGTGCACGGCCGGGTGCGACACCGACCTCAGGGTCGGGTCGACCACGATCAGCCCGTGCGCGTCGGTCTCGATGCCGGCCCTGGCGGCCAGCGGCGACACGCGAACGCCCGCCGTCCACAGCGTCAGGTCGGTGTGCACGAGTTCGCCGCCGGCCAGTTCGACCGCGTCGGGCAGCACCTTGACCACGGCCCGGCCGGTCTCGCGAGTGACGCCGAGGCGGTCGAGCGCCCGGTGCAGATAGGCGCGGGCTTTCGGCCCCATCATGGCCCCTGGCTCGCCGGTGCTGATCAGGGTGACGCGCGCGCCGGGATGGCTCTCGGCGATCTCCGCCGCCGCCTCGATGCCGGTCAGGCCGCCGCCGCAGACCGCGATGTCGCCGCCACGCGCCGCCACCTCGGCGAGGCGCTCGGCGAACCGGTGCGCGGTGGCGGGGTTGTCGAGGGTCAACGCGTGGTCGGCGGCGCCGGGCACGATGCTCGTGTCGGCGGTGCTGCCCAGCGCGTAGATCAATTCGTCATAGGGCAGGCGCGTCGTATCGTCGACGGTCACCTCTTGATTCCGCGGATCGATGGCCGTGGCCCAGCCCTGGACGAAGGTGATACCGGTGCCCTCCAGCAGCGCGGGAATCCGGTGGTCGGCGAGCTCCTGGCCGGCGGCCACCTGGTGCATGCGCAGCCGCTCTGTGAAGCGGGGCGAGGGGTTGACCAGCGTGATCCGGACGTCGAGCGCACGGGTGCGCCGGGCCAGCCGCACGGCGGCGAGCATGCCGGTGTAGCCGCCGCCCAGGACGACGATCCGATGTTCGGTGTTCATGGCAGTGCTCCAAAGGTCGGGTCACCGGGGCAGGAATGGCGGATGGTGACGACCATGGGACAACTGACCGTGCTCGAACGTGACACCACAATATGTGTTCTGGGTCACACGAGATGGGCGGCGCGTCAGCCGGCACCCTGAATATCCGTGCCACGCAGATCAGGGCCGGACCGGGGACGAAATAGGGACGGTCCCGGATGTGTTGGCACGCTCGCAATTTCTACCGTCGGTCCATGTCTTCGGATTTCCGGCCGCGCAAGCGGCGGTGGTTGCTCATCGTTCTGGTCTGCGTCGCGGCATTGCCGGTTCTCGTCGTCGGTGGCGTCGCGTGGGTCTACGCCCGGGCGGAGGTGTCCGCCGCCGGGAAAACGGAATTCCGGAACGAACTCGCCATTCCTCCGCTGGCGCCGTCACGGCTGAGCGCCGACGGCATACGGACGTTCGAACTCGAAATGCGGACAGGTCAGAGGGAATTCCGTCCCGGCCGGGCTACGCAGACGTGGGGTTTCAACGGCGATTACCTCGGGCCGACCCTGCGGGCGCGACGCGGGGAGAAAGTGGCGGTCACCGTGCGCAACGCGTTGCCCGAGGCCTCCACGGTGCACTGGCACGGCATGCACCTGCCCGCCGAGATGGATGGCGGCCCGCACCAGATGGTGGCGCCCGGCGCGGCGTGGACGCCCCGATGGACCATCGATCAACCGGCCGCGACGCTCTGGTATCACCCCCATCCGCACGGCGCGACCGAAGCTCACGTACGCCGGGGGCTGGCAGGGATGTTCCTGCTCGACGACGAGGTGTCCGCCGCCGCGTCCCTGCCCTCCGACTACGGCGTCAACGACCTGCCGCTGATCGTCCAAGACGTGCGGTTCGACGGCGCGGCGTTCGGCTCGACGCACGCGATGTTCCGCGATGTCGGATTCCTCGGCGACCGGACGATGGTCAACGGCACGCTCGCGCCGTACCGCGACGTCGGCGACGAACTGGTCCGGTTGCGCCTGCTCAACGCCTCGACCGCACGGATCTACACCTTCGTCTTCGCCGACGGACGGCCGTTCTCACTCGTCGCCACCGACGGCGGCCTGACGGAGCGGCCGAGCACCGTGGACCGGCTGCGGCTGTCGCCGGGCGAGCGGGCCGAGATCGTGGTGCGGATGCGGCCGGGCGAGCGCGCCGTACTGCGCGGCGGGAAACTCGACGCCGGGCTCGATTTCTGGACCCAGCGCTTCTCCGGCGGCGACGACACCTTCGACATTCTCGAACTGCGCGCGGCCGAGACCTTGCGGCGTGCGCCGGAACTTCCCGCCGTACTGGCCCCTCCCACCACCCCGGACGGCGGCGACTCGGTGCGGGAACGGCATTTCGATCTGAACCTCGCCGGGATCAACGGCACGCCGATGGCCATGGACCGGATCGATTTCGCGGTCACCCGCGGCACCGCCGAGACCTGGGTGGTACGCAACAACGACGGCATGCCGCACAACTTCCACGTCCACGACGTGCGATTCCGGGTGCTCGCGGTGGACGACGCCCCCGCGCCCGCGGCTTCGGACGGCCCGAAGGACACCGTCTTCCTGCCGCCCGGCAGCACGGCAAGGCTGGCCATGCGCTTCGACGGACCGGCCGATCCGGACGCGCCGTACATGTTCCACTGCCACCTGCTCTGGCACGAAGACCTCGGAATGATGGGCCAGTTCGTCGTCGTGGAACCGGGCCGGACGGCAGGGACGCCGCCGAGGCACCACGGTCACTGATGTCGCCCGGCGCTCTTGCCGGCGCCGCGCGGCCGCGCTAAATTCATCACATAGTGAATTCAACACTCGATGAATTGAGGCGACCGTGTCGCAAGCCATCCCCTCCCCCGCCGTCGAGGTCAGAGACCTGCGGGTGCACCGCGGCGGCCGCGAAGTCCTGCACGACGTCTCGTTGACCATCCCGCGCGGCACGATCACCGGGCTGCTCGGTCCGTCCGGGTGCGGCAAGACGACGCTGATGCGCAGCATCGTCGGCACACAGATCGTCGAATCAGGTGAGGTCACCGCGCTCGGCCACCCGGCGGGCTCGCCCGCGCTGCGCCACCTCATCGGGTACGTCACGCAGGCGCCGAGCATCTACAACGACATCAGCGTCCGGGAGAACGTCGCGTACTTCGCCGCGCTCTACGGCCGCGACCGGGCCGACGTGGACGACGCGATCACGGCGGTCGGCTTGGCCGACCACGCCCACCAGCGCGGCGACGAGCTGTCCGGAGGCCAGAAGACGCGGGCCTCGCTCGCCTGCGCGCTGGTCGCCCAGCCCCGCCTACTGGTGCTGGACGAGCCGACGGTCGGCCTGGATCCCGTACTGCGCGTCGAGCTGTGGAAGCAGTTCCACGAACTGGCCGCGAACGGGACGACGCTGCTGGTGTCCAGCCACGTCATGGACGAGGCCGAGCACTGCGACCGGCTGCTGCTGATGCGCGAGGGGCAGCTGCTCGCCCAGCTCAGTCCCGACGAACTGCGCACGCGGACCGGTGAGCAGAACCTGGAGACCGCCTTCCTCACCCTCATCACGATGGGACAGAACGCATGACCGCCGTATCCCGAGCCGCACCCCGGCGGACGCCGACACTGCGCCCCTACGCCGCGACCACCGGCCGCATCCTGCGGCAGCTGCGCAACGACCACCGCACCGTCGCCATGATCCTGGTGGTGCCCGCCCTGCTGATGGCGCTGCTGTATTTCATCTACAAGGACACTCCGACCAACCCGCTCGACCCCGTCTCGCTGTTCGACCGCGTCGGCATCAGCATGCTCGGCATCCTGCCGTTCATCGTGATGTTCCTGATCACGGCGATCGCCATGCAGCGCGAACGCACCTCGGGCACGCTGGAGCGGCTGCTGTCGACGCCGCTGACGAAACTCGATCTGCTCGCCGGATACGGCACCGCGTTCTCGCTGGCCGCCGCCGCGCAGGCGACCGTCGCCTGCCTGGTCTCCTTCGGTTTGCTCGGGCTCGGGTCGGCGGGCAGCCCGGCGTGGGTGGTGCTGATCGCGGTGGTGGACGCGGTGTGCGGAGTGGCACTCGGTCTGCTGGCCAGCGCGTTCGCCCGCACCGAATTCCAGGCCGTACAGTTCATGCCGGTCGTGGTCGCCCCGCAGATCTTCTTGTGCGGCTTGCTCGTTCCCCGCGGCCAGCTGCCGGATTGGCTGGAGGTGATCAGCAACGTGATGCCGTTGAGCTACGCGGTCGACGCGCTGCAACAGGTTTCGACGCATCCCGAGGTCACCGGCGCGATGTGGCGCGATCTGGCCATCGTGGCCGGGTTCGCGATCGTCGCCCTGTGCCTGGGCGCGGCCACGCTACGACGGCGGACCGCATGACGGCAGCCAACGGCTCCGGCGGCACCGAGCGACCCGCTCGCACCGGCCGCCGACCGGGGCAGTCGGGCGCCCGCGAGGCCATCCTCGCGGCCGCCCGCACCCGATTCGCCGACGCGGGGTTCGACAAGACCTCGGTGCGCGCCGTGGCCACCGACGCCGGGGTCGATCCGGCCCTGGTGCACCACTATTTCGGCACCAAACAACAGCTTTTCGCCGCGGTGGTGGAACTGCCGGTCGACCCGGAGACGACCCTGCGCGTCATCGAGGCCGCACCGCTGGACCGGTTGGGCGAGACCATTCTCCGCACGGTGGTCGCCGTCTGGGATTCTCCCGCGGGTGCCGGCGTGGTCGCGATGGTGCGCAGCATCCTGGCCGGCAGCCACGATCTGTCGCTGGCCAGGGCGTTCCTCTTGGAAGTCGTGCTGGAACGCGTGCGCAAGCGGATCGCCACTCCGGAGGACGACGGACGCGTCCGGATCGGTCTGGTCGCCTCGCAGATGATCGGCGTGCTGGTGGGCCGCAAGATCGTCGGAGTGGAACCGCTTGCCTCGATGCCCGCGGATGATCTGGTCGCCGCGGTGGGCCCGACGCTGCAGCGCTATCTGACCGGAGAAATCGGGCCGGGCCCGGCGTCCGGGTGACCGCGACGATCACCGCCGGACACCGGGGCCGTCACTCCACGACTTCGACGACGTCACCCGGCCACAAGTACTCGTAGAACGCCTTGGCCCCCTCGTAGGTCATCCGGACGCAGCCGTGCGACTGCTTCTCGATCGGGCCCACATGGAAGGCGATGTCACCGTTGAAGAAGGTCGCGTACTCCATGGGAGCGTTGTGCATGGTGCTCCAGTGGAACTCCTTCTTGAACGAGACGTGGAAGACTCCCGGCGGCGTCTCGTATCCCGGCATCCCGTGCGAAATCGGCGTCGGGCCGTAGACCACCTTGCCCCCGTCCATCAGCCAGGCTTCATTCGTCGACAACCGCATGCACGCACGGGCCGCTGTCGAACACGGCGCCACGACCGGCGCGGGCGGCGGGGGTGGAATAAGCGCTGGCATACCGGGGATATCCGGGCCGCCCGGCCACAGTGGCTCGGCCTGCGCCGGCGCCGCGGCGAATCCCGCCGCAGCCACCGCGCAGGCGATCGCGCATCGAGCCGTCCAGTTCCGTAAACGCGAATCGCTCATGACGTTCCCGACCTCTCTCTCATACGCCACCGGTGCGCTGATCAGGTCGGCCGCAACGCCCCTTGACTGGAGCGAGTTGACCGTCTCGAAGTGCAAATGATCATGGCGGACCCGGCTCAGAACGGTCAATGGACGCAAAACGACCGTGACGCATCCGTTGCCGCACGGCGGGCGAGTCGTGAGCGGAAGGGAATGTCGGTGCGGAGAGGGTCAGGCGTCGCCCTGGGCGATGAACGCTTCGTGCTCGGCGTCGGTGACGTCCCTGGCTTCGTCGACGAGCAGCACCGGGATGCCGTTCTCGATCGGGTATGCCCGGCGCAGGCGCGGGTTGTAGAGCGACTCGCTGCCGTCGGCGGCGCGAACCAGCCGCAGCGGGCCCTTGTCCTGCGGGCAGGCCAGCAGACTCAGCAGTGTGGCGTCCAGGGTGGTGTGCTCAGGCATACCAGGAACCTACCTTCCGGCCGGGCCGGAGCGAGAACCGTCCGCACCGGCAGCGGATGTCCGGCGGAACGAGATGTGGCGATGGCCGAAGAAGCTGGCCCCCGCCACCAGCGCCATCACCCCGACCGCCGACGGGATGCTCGGCAGATGCAGCACCGAGACGCCCAGTTGCAGCAGCACCATGTTCAGCACCAGTCCGCCGGAGTTCACCGCGACGAACGCGACGAAATCCCGCGCCGCGCGCCCCCGGACCCGGAACACCAGGGTCCGGTGCAGGACGAACGCCACGACCACGCTCACCGAGTAGGCCAGGGCGGGCGCGAGCGCGGCGGGCGCCCGGTCGCCGAGCACCGCCAGCCACAGCACCGTCAGCGCCATGCCGAGTCCCGTGTTCACCATGCCGACGACGGCGAAGGCGATCTCCTGGCGACGCACCAGGCGCAGCAGGGGGCCGGGGTCGGCGGCGGGCGTCACGCCGGGTCCCGGGCCCGTCGTCGCGCCCGCGGCATCGAAACGCCGCGCATCCGATTCCGGTGCGCCGACGCCGTCCGCCGCACCCGCGCTCATCGGGCGGCGTCGGCCAGGTCGGTTTCCGCGGGCACGCCCGCGTCGGGCGGGGACGACCCGGCTCCGGCCGCCGCGTCCGGCCGCCGCCTGCCCCGCAGGTACGCCCACTGCGACAGCCCGACGACGAGCAGGCCGAGCAGAGCCGCCGCGACGCCGATCCGCCAGCCCGGCGGCTGCCACGACACCACGAGCTCACCCGAGCTGCCGGCCGGGACATCCACGGCGACAAATGTTTTGGCCACCAGCGTGGAAGGAAGTTCGCGCCCGTCCAGCGTCACCCGGTAACCGGGCCAGCCCAGCCGCGCGAAGACGATTCGCCCGCCCTCCGGCGAACTGACCCGCACCCGGCTGGTCGTGTCCGACTCACCGACCGACGTGGCCGTCGCCCCCTGCGTGGCCGCGATCCGGCCGTCCCGCACCGAGATCAGCCCGTCGGTGCGCTCCAGCACCGAGATGTACTTCTCGTGCCCGGGGTAGTCGACCCATCGCCAGCCGGGCGGCGCGGGCTGGTCGCGCGCGTCCGGATACAAGGCGCGATGCAGCACCACCCGATCGACCTTCATCAGGTCGACGATGGTGCGGCCGGTGGTCGGCTCGGTGGCGAACGCGCGCCGGTAGGCATCGGGACAGACGCTGGTGTCCCAGCGCATGCACAACGTCTCGCCGAACCAGTAGTGCCCGTTGGGGGTGTATCCGCTGACGTAGGTCAGCTCCAGATTCTTGGCGTAGTTGCCGAAGACCAGCGATCCGTACGCGCCGGGCAGATTCCGCTCCTGCGGCGGGATGAGCATCCGGTCGCCGAGTTGCAGTGTGGTGCCGGGGAAATCGGGGAACGCGGCCTTCATCTCCGACCGATTCTCCGGCAGATTCCAGCCCATCGGGGTCGGTTGCGCACCCCACACCTGGAGGTAGGCGATGGGGAAGACGGAGACGACGATCAACGCGCACGCGGCGACCGCACCGCGGCGGCGCCCGAGCCACACCGCGGCGGCGCCGAGCGCGGCCACGCCGAGCGCCGCGACGATGTGCGGGATCACTTCGTGCGGCGCGGCGGAGAACGTGCGCACCCACAGCAGACCGATCAGCACCGTGGCGGCGATGCCGCGCCGCCGCCAGTCCTCGACGGTGGCGAAACGTCCGAGCAGCACGCACACCAGCACCAGCAGGCCGAGCGCGACCATCGGCAGCACCCGCGCGGGCCAGCGCAACGGTCCGACCGCGCCGGGACCGGCCGTCCACATCAGTGCCATCACCGCGAACAGCGCGGGCGCGACGAGCTCACGCGCCGCGCCGAGCGCCTTGCGCCAGTCGACGAAGGCCAGCGCCGGAACCAGGAACCAGGCGATGTAGACCACCGGCATCGGCTGCACGTAACCCCACCAGGAACTGAACGCGGGCAGCGTGCTGGGCAGGCTGGCGTTGAGCGACTCCGACCACGGCACCGTGAGGAACTGGTCGTTGTTGATCTGCGCGGTGCCGCGCCAGGTCACCTTCGCCGACAGCATGCTCGGCAGGTAGGTCGCCAGTCCGGCCAGCGCCGCGGCGGCGGCGACGATGAGCAGGCGCGCCGACGGCCGCCACGCCTTCTGGTACACCAGTTCGCCGATGGCGACGGCGCCCACCATCAGACCGGCCTCCACCGCGGGGAAGATGTACTGCACCGAGATGGCCAGATACAGGAACACGAAGGTCGGGATCGGCCCGCTGCGCCCGCGGGCATAGCGCACCCCGGACGCCCAGGCATGGGCCAGCCACGCGGTGCCGGTGAACGCGGTCATCCAACTGGACTCGTCGAAGAACAGCAGCCATCCGGTGAACGGAATCGCCGCGCCCGCCACCGCCGCCCACGGCGCTTTCGCCCCGTAGGCCAGGCAGATCCGGTACACACCGAGCGCGAGGACGATCGCGAAGATCAGTTTCACCACGCTGGCGTACAGCGCGAGGTTGTCGACCGAGGGCGCGATCAGATCGATCAGCAGTTGCGGCGGATTGAGCAGCCCGGCCTCTTCGATGGTGTAGTTGCCCGCCATCCAATGCTCGGGGATCATCGCGGGCAATCGTCCCTCGCGCAGGTACCGGCCGAGCATCACCC
Organism: Nocardia sp. NPDC019323; assembly: GCF_044389845.1. Classification (NCBI taxonomy): domain Bacteria; kingdom Bacillati; phylum Actinomycetota; class Actinomycetes; order Mycobacteriales; family Nocardiaceae; genus Nocardia; species Nocardia sp. NPDC019323. The sequence continues at coordinate 202,331 of NZ_JBIRYN010000009.1, read as the reverse complement.
ACAGCGGGGCGTACTGCGATTCGGTGTCGTCGGTGTAGAAATGCCGGGCGTTGGCGAGTAGCACCGCACCGTAACCCGCGATCACCCCGAGCGCCGTGATGACGCCCCATGTGCGGACTTCGCGCGAAGGATGAGTGCTACGTTCGGCCACGAGTCCCAGACCCTACCGTCACCGCGATGCGGCTCCGGCAAGCCAGTGCCGCCGATGACGTCCGGAACGGGTCATCCGGCCGCGTTCTCGGTCGGCGCCTGCGGGTTACGGCGGAACGAGATGTAACGATGGCCGAAGAAACTCGCGACCGCGACCAGGCCCATCACCACGACGGCCGAGGGAATCCGCGGCAGGCCAAGCACCGAGACCGCCAGCGACAGCAGCACCGTATTCATCAGCAAGCCACCGGAATTCACCACGACGAAGGCGGCGAAGTCGCGCAGCACCCGGCCGCGAACCCGGAACACGAGCGTCCGGTGCAGGACGAAAGCGACGACGATGCCGACGGCGTAGGCCAGCACGACCGCGACGGCGGGCGGCCACGCGTCACCGAGCACCGCGAGCCACGCCACGGTCAGCCCGATGCCGAGCAGGGTGTTGCACGCGCCGACCAGCGCGAAGGCGACCTCCTGCCGCCGGACCACTCGCATCAGCAGTCCCGCCGCGGGACCGTCGCCCACCGCGTCGGGACCCATGGCCACCGGAGGGGTGTTCGTCTTCACGAAACGGCGTCCGCCAGTTCGCGATCCGGCTCGGTGGGCGCGGGGTCGGCGCTGTCCTGCGGCTCATCGCGGCGCCGGGAACGGACGTACAGCCATTGCAGGACGCAGATGCCGAGCACCCCCGCCACCGCCGTGGCGATGCCGATCTTCCAGCCCGGCGGACGCCAGGTCAGCACCAGCTCGGCGTTCTGGGCGCCCGCGGGAACATCGACGGCGATGAAGGACTTGGCGACCGTGGTGATCGGAAGCGACTTGCCGTTCAGTGTGACCCGATATCCCGGCCAGCCCAGCCGCGCGAACACCACCTTGCCGCCCTCGGCCGAGGAGACGCGCACCCTGCTGGTGGTGTCGGTCTCGGAGATCGAGGTCGCGCTCACGTTCTTGGTCGCCGTCACGCGGCCGTTCGTGGTCGAGATCGGCCCGCCCACGCGTTCCAGCACGGCGATGTAGCGCTCGTGGCCCGGGTAGTCGACCCACTGCCAGCCCTCGGGCGCGGGCTGGCCGGGCGCGTCCGGGAACAGCGCCCGCTGCAGCACGACGCGGTCGAGGTTCATCAGGTCGACCAGCGGCCGTCCGGTGGCCGGCTCCGGCGCGAACATGCGGCGGTAGGCGTCCGGGCAGACGCTGCCGTCCCAGCGCATGCACAGCAGCTCACCGAAGTAGAAGTGGCCGCTGGGGGTGTAGCCGTTGACGTAGTTCAGTTCCAGTCCACGGGCGTAGTTGCCGAAGACGAGCGAGCCGTAGGCGGCCTCGATGCTCTTGTCCTGCGGTTGCAGCAGTCCGCGGTCGCCCAGCTGGATGGTGTTTCCCGCGAAGTCGGGGAACGCGTCCTTCGCCACCGAACGCTTCACCGGCAGGTTCCACGACATCGGCGTGGGTTGCGCGGCGTCGACCTGGAAATAGGCGATCGGGAACATCGCGACGATGGTCAAGGCGCACGCCGCCGCGGTGCCCTTGGTGCGCCCGAGCCACACCGCCGCCGCAACCAGCGCCGCCAGCGCCAGCGCCGCGATCACGTGCCAGATCGCGTCGTGCGGGTCGGCGGAGAACGAACGCACCCACAGCAGCAGGATCAGCACGCCCGCCGCGATGCCGCGGTTCTTCGGATCGCGGAACGTTCCGTAACGGCCCAGCAGCACGCACACCAGCACGAGCAGGCCGATGGCCAGCATCGGCAGCACGCGTGCGGGCCAGCGCAGCGGTCCGACGGAACCGGGACCCGCGGTCCACATCAGCATCATGATCGCGAAGATCGCGATCGCGCTCAGCTCCCGCCATGCTTCCTTGGCCCGCCGCCAGTCCACGAACGCCAGGGCGGGGATCAGGAACCAGGCGATATAGGTGACCGGTAGCGGCTGCACGTAGCCCCACCACGAGGTGAAGGCGGGCAGCGAGCTGGGCAGGCTGGCGTTGAGCGACTCCGACCACGGCACCGTGAGGAACTGGTCGTTGTTGATCTGCGCGGTGCCGCGCCAGGTCACCTTCGCCGACAGCATCGAGGGCAGGAAGGTCAGCAGGCCCGCGAGCCCGGCGCAGCCGGCCGCGAGCGCCAGCCGCAGCACCGGCTGCCATTTGCGCTGGTACACCAGCTCGCCCACGGCCACGGCCAGCAGCATCAGCACCGCTTCGACCGCGGGGAAGATGTACTGCGTCGAAATCGTCAGATACAGGTAGACGAAGACCGGAACGGGCCCGCCGAGACCTCGCGTGTAGCGCACCGATGCCGCCCAGGCGTGCACCATCCACGCCGTGCCGGTGAGCGCGGTCATCCAGCTGGCTTCGTCGAAGAACAGGAAGAAGCCCGACAGCGGCAGCGCGACACCCGCCACCGCCGACCACGCCGGCCGCCCGCCGTAGACGAGGCAGATCCGGTACACGCCGAGCGCGGCGATGATCGAGAAGATCAGCTTCACGACGGTGGCGTACAACGCGACGTTGTCCACCGAGGGCGCGATCAGATCGATCAGCAGCTGCGGCGGGTTGAACAGGCCCGCGTCGTCCATGGTGTTGTTGCCGGCCATCCAGTGCTCGGGGACCATGACCGGGAAATCGCCCGCGCGCAGCGCACGGCCCAAGCCGACCCACAGCGAGGTGTACTGGGACTCGGTGTCGTCGGTGAAGAAATGCCTGGCGTTGGCGAGCAGGACAGCGAGGTAACCCGCGACCACTCCGAGCGCGGTGATGACCCCCCACCGGTAGACATCTCGCCGCGAATAGGCATCCGGCGGCGAGTCGAGCACTGCACTGTCCGTCACGAGTTCCAAACCCTACAGGGCGGCTCCCGGCTTGGCATCGGTCGCGGACGCCGCCAAGATGAGGGCATGATCAGCTGCTCCGGTGGCCGCCGCGCCCACCGTGCTAGAGTCCACACCGGTTCGGGCTCCGCAGTTCTGCCACGAGTACCGGCACGCACCGTCATCGAAAGTCGATCCAGCTGATGCCGATCACCCCCGCCCGCACACTCCGTTCCGGCGCCCCGGCGACGAACGGTGACCCGGCACGGCCCGGCGTGGACCGGCCGCACACGGTGTCGGTGGTCGTGCCGGTGTACCGCGGCGAGGACACGATCGCCGGTCTGGTCGCCGAGCTGCACGAGCTCACCCGCGCCACCGAGACCGCGGGCGGCACCACGTTCACCGTCTCCGAGATCATCCTGGTGCACGACCACGGCCCGGACCGCTCCGACGTGGTACTGCAGGAACTGCAACAGACCTATCCCACCGTGCGCACCGTCTGGCTCAGCCGCAACTTCGGCCAGGATGCCGCGACGATCGCGGGGATGTCGGCCGCCGCCGGTGACTGGATCGTCACCATGGACGAGGACGGCCAGCACGATCCCCGCTTCATCAGCACGTTCCTGGACACGGCGCTGGCGCAGCGCGCCGATCTGGTCTACTCCAAGCCGAGCAACACCAGGCCGCACGGATTCCTGCGCAATCTGACCTCGCGCGGAGCCAAGCTGGTGCTCGCGACGCTGTTCGCGTTCCCGGATTCCACCCGGTTCGAAAGCTACCGGCTGATCCGCGGGGACATCGGCAGGCAACTGGCCGAGGTCGCGTCCAACGGCGTCTACCTCGACGTCGCGCTGACCTGGGTGGTCGGCGCCGTCGCGCAGGCGCCGGTGGTGCTGCGCGCCGAGGGCAGGGAGGAATCCGGCTACAACTACCGCAGGCTGTTCTCGCTGTTCTGGAAGATGGTGCTGTGCAGCGGAACCCGCGGGCTGCGGCTGGTCAGCCTGCTCGGCGTCACCTTGGCGCTGGCCGGCGGCGTGATGGCCGCCGTGGTGGTGTTCGAGGCGCTGACCACCGACGGCTGGGCGCCGGAAGGCTGGGCATCCACCATCGTGGTGCTGCTGCTGTGCTCCGGCGCCATCCTGTTCTCACTCGGGCTCATCGCCGAGTATCTGGGCGTGGCCCTGCACATCTTGGTGGGCAAACCCCTCTATCTCACCGTCGAGACGCCGACGCCGCGTCCGGCGGAAGCTTCGGAACTGACCGCGACCACCGCCAGCAGGGGGACCGACCGGGTTGAGCACTGACCGCGTCATCTTCAGCCGTCCGTACCGGGCGCGCCGGGAACTTGCGAATCTGGAGGCCGTGCTCGCCTCCGACCACAGCCACGGTGACGGGCAGTTCACCGCGTCGGCCACCGCGAAGCTGAAGGCGATCACGGGCGCGCCGCACGCCCTGCTCACCACCTCGTGCACGTCCGCGCTGGAGATGGCGGGCCTGCTGCTGGAACTGGGCCCGGACGACGAAGTGATCGTGCCCAGTTTCGCCTTCACCTCCACCGCCACCTCGATGGCGCTGCGCGGCGCCACCTGCGTGTTCGCCGACATCGATCCGGCCACCGGCAATCTGGACCCGGAATCGGTGGCCGCCGTGGTCACCGAGCGGACGAAGGCCGTGGTGGTCATCCACTACGGTGGCGTCGCCGCCGACATGGCCGGACTGCTCGACCTGGCGAACACCCACGGTTTCGCCGTCGTCGAGGACAACGCGCACGGGCTCGGCGGCGCCTGGCGCGGCCGCAAGCTCGGGACCATCGGCACGATGGGCACGCTCAGCTTCCACGACACCAAGAACGTGCACTGCGGCGAGGGCGGCGCGCTGCTGCTCACCGACGAGATCCTGATGGCGCGCGCCGAGATCATCCGGGAGAAGGGCACCGACCGGGCCCGGTTCCTGCGCGGCGCCGTGGACAAGTACTCCTGGCAGGACATCGGCTCCAGCTACTTGCCCAGCGAGCTGAACGCGGCCGTGCTCGACGCGCAACTGGACGAGTTCGACACCATCCAGGCCGGACGCCACCGGGTGTGGGACGCCTACGCCGCCGCGCTGCCGGATTGGGCCGCGCGCAACGACGTGCGCCTGATGTCCGTGCCCGCGGATCGCGAGCACACCGCGCACCTGTACTACCTGCGGACCCCGAACGAGCGCCGCCGCGACGACCTGATCGCCCACCTCGCCGCGCGAGGGATCTCCGCGCCGTTCCATTACATCCCGCTGGATTCCAGCCCGGCCGGATTCAAGCTGGGCCGCACGCCGCGCGCCTGCGTCCGCAGCGCGGAGTTCTCCGCGACCGTGGTGCGCCTGCCGCTCTGGCCGGATCTCACCGACGCGCAGGTGGCCCGCGTCGTGGACGCGGTCACCGCGTTCACCGTGTGAACCGGCCCGCGACGCCGGTTCACGGCCTCACGCGGTGAGCACATAGAGCTTCTCCCGCCCGCCCGCGATGAGGGTCTCCTTGGCCACGCGCGGTCGGTAGGCGGTGAAGAACTCGTCGAGCGTCCGCTCGGTGAAGCGGTGCGCCTGCTCGCCGTCGCCCGCGTCGGTGAACCGTTTGCCGATGGTGGCGAGGAACGGGTTGTCGCTGGTCGCCAAGTTGCGGACCGGTTCGGCGACGATCACCCGCTCGGTGGCGGCCGCGAGCATCCGGTCGAGCAGCGGGCGCGGCTCGGGCAGGAAGTGGTAGAGGCTGGCCTGCATGATGACGTAGTCGGCCGTGGGCAACGCGTCACCGGAACGCAGGTTCCACACTTTGCCCCGCCCGCCCGCCTCGTTCACCCGCGCCACGAAGCGCTCGTTGAGATCGAGCCCGGTGTAGTCGACCGACTTGTGGCGCAGGTAGCGGGTGTAGAGCGTCGCGGGGCCGCAGCACAGGTCGACCACGCTCGCCCCCTGCGGGACGAGTTCGGCGATAGCGCGATACCGAGCCGTGTAGTGCTTGCCGTACAACCCGCGCATCAGGACCTCGTAGACGGTCCCGCTGCGGTAAATGAGGCTCGTTCCCACAGGCACTCACTATGCCATCGGTCGGTGAATCCGGCTCTTCGGCAACATGTATCGCGTCAGCCGCCCAGCAGCGTGCGCGCCTGGTCCTCGGTGAGGATCTCGTAGGCGTCCGAGGCCCGGTTGTACCACCAGGTGTCCGGTCCCGGCTCCGGCCTGCCCGCCGCCTGCACCGCGCGGGCGGACGGACGATACGACGGGCTGCGCGGGATGTCGTCCACCACGTAGACCAGGTCGGGTCGCTGGTCGGGGTCGAGCACCCGCAACGCCTCGGTGACGTCCTCGGGGTCGAGACGGAAGCCTTCGCGCACGCTCACCGCGGCCACCGCGATGCAGTGGGAGTCGACGTTGAGGCCGTAGGTGACCTCCATGTCCACGGCGGTGATGTCGTTGAGCACGTCGACGATCGGCTGGCCGAAGACCGGTCCGCGCCGGGTATGGATCACCGTGTCCGTGCGGTCCATCAGCCAGTAGTCGCCGTCGCCGTCGCGGCGGAACAGATTCTCCGTCGGCATCCAGGAGTCGCCCGCCGTGAACACCCCGCGCAGTCCGCCCGCGGAGATGTCGACGCCGTCGGACGCCCTGCCGATCAGCAGGCCCACCTCGTTGTCCGCGCACCGGCGGGCGAAGCCGGATCCGTCTACCAGGATGCGCTGGGTGAGCGGATCGTAGGCGACCAGTTCCACCTTCGCGGTGCCGGGAACCGGCCTGCCCTTGCATCCGCGCTTCACCCCGGCCACGTTGGCCAGCACCACATCGCCCTCGATCGAGGCGTAGAACTCGAGTACCCGGGCGGGTTCGAATTGCTCCACGGTGCGCCGCCACAGCCCGGCGGGCATGCCGGAGCCGATGAACAAGCGGATCGGGTGGCTGTGGCCGTCCGGGAACACCTCCGCGTCGAGGATGTCGCGCAGCATGGTCCAGGTGTAGGTGACCACGGTGACGCCGTAGCGGTGCACCTCCCCGGCGAAGCGCTCCGGGTCCAGCGAGCGGGCCAGCGCGACCCGGCTTCCGCCCGCGACCGCACCGCCGAGACTGACCAGCAGCCCGGACGAATGGTGCAGCGGCGCCAGGCAGTACACCGTGTCCCTGCGATTGAGATCGGCCGTGGTCGCGGTGCCGAACGCCGACAGCGCCCAGCGGTGGTTGGTGATGTACTTCGTCTCCAGCCGCTCGCCGGTGCCGGTGACGAGCACGAAGGCCAGCTCACGGGCCAGGCCGGGGTCGGGCCGGTACCAGGCAGGCACCCGCACCCGCGCCGGGTCGATCTGCTCCAGGTCGATCAGGCGGTCGGATGTCGGCAGCGACAGCTCGCGCGTGGTACCGCCGCCGAGCACCAGCACCCTGGCGCCGGTCGCGGCGGCCTGGCGTAGATTCTCCGGATCGCAGATCAGGGTCTCCACGCCGGTGAGCTCGATTGCGCGACGCAGTTCGCTGTTGGGGGCCAGCAGCACCGCCACCGCGCCGAGCCGGGACAGCGCCGCGACCGAGGCCAGGGCGCTTGGCCTGGTCTCCATCACCACGCCGACCCGCATGGCAGGGCGCACGCCCACCGAGATGAGGCCGCGCACCACGTTGTCGATGCGCTCGTTGACCGCCGCGTTGGTGTGCACGCGATCGTCGAACAGGAACAGGTCCCGCTGCGGCGCGCGCCGCGCCTGCTCGGCCAGCAACCGGCCGAGCGAGATCCGGGTGTGCGGCTGGATCATGCCGAGGCGGGTCAGCCTCGGCAGCGCCCGCGCCGCCTCGCCCGCCAGTTCGATCGATCCGCGCACCGTGTTGTTCGCGATGCCTTCCAAGGCCTTGCCGACCCCGGTGCCCGCCTCGGCCAGCGTCGCGGCGGTGTGCACCACCCGGGTGGCCGCCGAGCGGGGGCGATTGCTGGGCACGTGCTCGGTCATCGGCACGATCTCCGGCGGCAGGGGCTTGTCGCCGTCCATCCATTCCACCCACTGCCGCACCAGCGGCCAGGTGTGCTTGCTGGCCATGCTTCCGGCCACCAGGCCGAAGTGGCCGGCGACCAGCGTCGCCTCGTAGACCTCCGCGTTCGGCGCGGCCCGCACGATGCCACGCACCGCGGCGGGCTGTCCGATGTCGTCGACCTCGCCGACGAACGCCAGGATCGGGCACTTCAGTTCGGCCAGCGAGATCGGGTGATCACGGATGACGAAGCCGCCGAGCATCAGCCGGTTGTGCGCGACGAACTGCTTGAGCAGATCCGCCGCCGCCGGGCCCGCGTAGCCGACCCAGCCTTCGCTGTTGAGGAAGCGGCGCTGGCGCTCCTTCGGCAGCAGCGCCTCGCGGTCGTGCAGCTGGCGGAGGAAATCGATCCTCGACTTGGCCGTCTTCACCGGATCGAGCAGCTGGAAGCCGATACGCACCATGGAGTCGGTGATCGGCAGCCGGGTGACCACGTGATCGGCCAGGAAGTCGGCGACGTCGGAGACCATGCCGTAGGGCAACCCGAACGGCATGCCCGCGACGATGTCGACCGGGCTGCCGAAGGTCACGATGCTGTCCACGCCCTTGCCGTCCCGGTAGGCGGCGGTCTGGTAGGCGAACATGCCGCCTTGGGAGTAGCCCATCAGGTGCACGCCGCTGCCGGTGGCCTCGTTGACGGTGTCGATCGCGCTGTTGACCGCCAGCACGTGGTCGGCGAGGTCGCGCTGCCAGCCGCCCTCCTCGCTGGCGGGCGAGCCGAAGTCGACCACCCAGCAGTCGACGCCGCCGCGGTGCAGGATGCCGACGGCGCCCTCCTCGGCGTTCACATCCCAGATGTCGGCGTTCACCATGAGCGGCGGCACCAGCACGGCCACCGGGCGGCCCGGGGTCGTGTCGTCGGGGAAGTAATGCCGCAGCCGGTACATGCGCCTGCGTTCCACGACCTCGAACGGCGAGGACGCGACGTCGGGAGTCAGCCCGCCGAAGCGGATGACCTCCAGGCCGTTCTGCGCGGTCGCCATCAATCGCTGTACCGAGCCCACCACAACCTTCGCATTCAACTTCACCATCGCTCCTGGCCTACCCTAGAACGTGACCCGCATCACATACCGCGACGTGTTCAGACGAGCTTCCCACACCACCTGTCCATTATGTGTCCGCTGTGACACGTCCCATGCCAGGTTGCCGCGGTCGGCTCTCCGGCGGTCACGTATCGACTCCGGGCACCCATGGCGGCGGCCCGGCCGCAGGCGCAGGTAGTTCAGCGCCATCGGCGTGCCCGCCGACCGGCTGTCACGCCACTCCGGGAGGCCGGCACCCAGCGGTCGAAAGATCGCGACCGGGTCCCGGCAGCACGCACGCGCCCGCCGGGGCAGTCTTCCATCCGGCGAGCACACCGGCTACGAACGTCGCCCGGCCGGATGCGCGGTCGGCCACGTTCGCTCCCGGTTACCGATCCACCCCGTCCGCGCCACCGCCGGACACGACACGCGGCTACCAGATAGCTAATTCTCCGCTATCAGAACGCATTCGGACTCGTCCGGATCGCGCAACCCGCCGTTACCGGAATCGACCGCGTGTCGTGACCATCCGGCGGGCGGCGGAACGATCTTCGAAATTTTTCTGCGCACAGCCGCTTTCGGCGTCTACCATCGATCTCGTCTGGAACGCCGTGGCGCGTAGGCAAATTCGTTCGATGAGCTCCCCGCGGGCACGCCCGCTGCTGTTTTGATGTGAACACCCGGCGACTCTGAACTATCGACGACCCTGCATTCCCCTGCCCCAAACCCGTCACCACGTCTCGGTGGCCGTCTCGAGGTGAGGACAACGCATGACCATTGAAATGCCAGTCCAAACGGAAAACAACGTGCGCAAGAGCTTGAGCACCAGCACGGCGGGCCTGCTCGCGCACACCACCAAATCCGAACCGCAGATGCAGGGCATCAGCTCGCGATGGCTCACTCGCGCCCTGCCGTGGACACAGGTCAACGGCGGTGTGTACCGGGTGAACCGCCGCCTGACCCACACCGTGGGCAACGGCGAAGTGGAATTCGTCGTCGACGGTTCCACCGCACGCGTCATTCCCTTGGAGTTGCAGGAGCTTCCGGCACTGCGCGGCTTCGACGACGAAGAGGTGCTGCGCGCCCTCGCGGACCGATTCGAACAGCGCGATCTCGAACCCGGCATTGTGGTAGCGGAATTCGGCAATCCGATGGATCAGGTTCTGCTCATCGTGCACGGCAAATTGAGCAAAATCGGTTCCGGTGAGTACGGCGAGCAGACCAAGCTCGGCATCCTCGGCGGCGGCGACTTCTTCGGCGACACGTTACTGACCGAGCCGTCGGCGATCTGGCCGGTCACCATCAAGACGGTCACGCGAACGACCGTGTTGGCCCTTCCCCGCCGAACGCTGACCGAATTCATCGACCGGACTCCCGCGTTGCGCGAGCAACTCTCGCGCGTGGCTTCCGCGCCCACTCGTCCGCAGAACAACAAAGGCGAAGCGGATATCACGATCGCCTCGGGCCATGCGGGAGAGCCCCTGCTGGAAGGCACGTTCGTCGACTACGACGCTGCGCCGCGCCAATACGAACTCAGCCTGGCGCAGAGCGTGCTGCGGGTGCACACCCGGGTCGCCGACCTGTTCAACGACCCGATGAATCAGGTCGAGCAGCAGCTGCGCCTGACCATCGAAGCGCTCTACGAGCGCCGCGAATACGACCTGGTCAACAATCCCGACTTCGGCTTGCTGCACAACTGCGATCTCAAACAGCGCATCTACTCCGAGTCCGGCGCGCCCACCCCGGACGACTTCGACGAACTGCTCAGCATGCGCCGCAGCACGAAGTTCTTCCTGGCGCATCCGAAGGCGATCGCCGCGTTCGGACGCGAATGCACCAAGCGCGGGCTTTATCCGGACCCGGTCGAAATGGACGGACATCGTGTTCCGGCGTGGCGCGGGGTTCCGATTCTCCCGTGCGGCAAGATCCCGATCAGCGACACCCAGACCACTTCTATCCTGGCCATGCGCACCGGGGAGAAGGACCAGGGTGTGATCGGCCTGCATCAGACCGGGATCCCGGACGAATACGAGCCGAGCCTCAACGTGCGTTTCAAGGGCATCGATGACCAGTCGATCATCTCCTACCTGATCAGCTGCTATTACTCGGCGGCCGTGCTGGTGCCCGACGCCCTCGGCGTGCTCGACAACGTCTCGGTCGCCCGGCAAGCCGACTGACCGGGGTGATGGGCATGTCGGTGCTCTCCCGCGCCGCGGCGGCGCACGCCACCGATGAGGTGGCCGCCACCGTCGTCGCGCTTCTCACCAATACCCGGACGACCGCTCCGGCCGACCTGTTGTCGACGGAAATTACTGAAGCGCAGGACGTTTCGCCCATAGCGGGACAGGCGGGTGCCGCTCCGCGCACGCTGCTCGGGCCATCCGGCTTGGGCGCCGCCGCGCTGTTGCTCCCCCGTTCCGGCGCGGGCCCTGCCACGGGGGCGGCGGCCTCCTCCGCCGCTGTCCGCACCAGCACTCCGCAGACCGCCCTCGAGGCAACGGCACCAGCCAACGCACCCGAGTCGTCCCCGATGACGGGACGAACATCGCTGCCCGAGGCACCCTGCATTCCCTCCGTGCCCACCGGGCTCGGCACGGCATCGGCATTGCTCGGAATACGCGGTCTCGCGGCGCCACCGCGCCCGGCGCACTCGAGAATCGGCTCGGGCGCCCCAGGTCCCGCGCGGGTGCCCCGGGGGGCCACCGGATACGACACCGCCGCGGCGGGCCGCGATGGGCAGGATCCGATTCCGCCGCTGTATTGCCCGCCGCCGGTGCGTGACGATCCGGCCCTCGCCGAGGCCGTCAATACCGGAATCGTCGACTGGGCCAGGGACATCGGGTTGTACGAGGGCAGGCTGGACGAGTTGCGCGACGCCGATTTCGGCCGGTTGATCATGCTCGCCCACCCGGACTGCGACGATGCCGATCTGCTGCTGGCGGCGGCGAAGTGCGCGGTCTCGGAATGGTCCGTGGACGACTACTACTGCGAGGAGGATGCCGACGACCGGGCTCCCGACGGCACCCCCTCCAGCGCCGAAGCGGAGCTGGGTCCCCGGCTCGAATTGGCGGCCGCCGCCATGGATCCGGTCCACCTTCCCGCGCGCTACGTCGCCCAACTCGAGGCGGCCCTGGAAGCCGATCCGATCCTGCGCGCGTTTCGCACCTCCTTCGAGCACCTGGCACGCTATGCGCGTCCGGCGCAACTGGCCCGGCTGCGCACCGAGATCGCGGGCTGGTTCATCGCGCTGGGGGCGGAGGCGGGCTGGCGCGCGGCGGGACGGATGCCGCCGGTATGGGAGTACCTCACCAACCGGCAACCGCACAGCTTCCTGCCGTGCATGGCGCCGACCGATGTGGTGGGCGGCTACGAGCTGGGGGCCGCCGAGTACACCGACCCCGCGGTGCGTCGTGTGGTCACCACGGCGGCGCTGGCCAGCCAGATGGTGAACGACCTGTACTCGATGGCGCGCGAGGACCTTTCCAACGGCAGGGAGTTCAATCTGCCGACCGTCCTCGCCGCCGAGGAGCGCTGCTCGCGCCGCGAAGCCGTGCTGCGCACCGCCGAGGTGCACGACGAGCTCGTGCACCGGTTCGAACGGGAAGCGGCTCCCCTGGCCGCCACGGGCTCGCCCGAACTACGCCGCTTCCTCGCCGGCCTATGGGCCTGGATGGGAGGCAACCGCGCCTGGCACGCCGACAGCAAACGCTATCGCGACCCGCACTGAAGCCACCCGTAAGAGAGCACTGAAGCAGTACCGCACCGAGAGAGGATGATCACGCATGACCATGCTCAACCCGGAGACCGGGACCGTTCTGCGTACCAGCTACCAGAAGTCCGTCGCCGCGTACTGGAACAACAACCCGAACGACGACCGGGTCAACACCAAACTCGGTGAGGTCGACGGGCTCTACCACCACCACTACGGCATCGGCGAGCCGGACCTGTCCGTGCTGACCGGCCCGGAGGACACCCGCGAGGAACGCATCGTCGCCGAACTGCACCGGCTGGAGACCGCGCAGGCGGATTTCCTGCTCGACCATCTCGGCGACGTCCGGCCCGGCGACCGGCTGATGGACGGCGGCTCCGGCCGCGGCGGCACCAGCTTCATGGCCAATCAGCGCTTCGGCTGCCAGGTCGACGGCGTCACCATCTCCGAGTACCAGGTCGGCTTCGCCAACGACCAGGCCGTGCACCGCGGCGTCGCGGACAAGGTGCGGTTCCACTTCCGCAATATGCTCGACACCGGCTTCGAGAGCGGTTCCATGCGCGGCATCTGGACCAACGAGACCACGATGTACGTGGACCTGTTCGATCTGTTCAGCGAATTCTCCCGCCTGCTCGAGCCGGGCGGACGCTACGTGTGCATCACCGGCTGCTCCAACGACGTCACCGGCGGCCGCTCGTCCTCGGTCAGCTGGATCGATGCGCACTACGGCTGCATGATTCATCCGCGCGGCGAGTACTTCCGCGCCATGGCCGAGAACAACCTGGTGCCGATCGCCGTGACCGAACTCACCGCGGCGACCATTCCGTACTGGGAGCTGCGCACGAAATCCGAGCTCGCCACGGGGGTCGAGAAGCCGTTCCTGACCGCGTACCGGGAGGGGAGCTTCCACTACCTGCTCATTGCCGCCGATAAGGTGGGCAGGTGACCGACACCCTCGCCCAGCCGTACACCGACCGCGAGGCCCTGCCCGTCGAGCTCGTCGACGACGCAGGCCGCGCGGTCGGCGCGTGCACGGTCGCGGAGGCACACCTGGCCCCGGGACGACTGCACCGCGCGTTCTCCGTCTTGCTGTTCGACTCGGCGGGCCGGGTGCTCTTGCAGCAGCGTGCGGCGGTCAAGACGAGGTTCCCGTCGCTGTGGGCCAACACCTGCTGCGGCCACCCCGCCCCCAGCGAACCGGTCGCTACCGCGGCGGGGTTGCGGCTGGCCGAGGAGATGGGCCTGACGATCGCGCTGACCGAGGCCGGGATCTACCGCTACCACGCGGCGGACCTGCGCACCGGTCGGGTCGAGTCCGAATGGGATCACGTGCTGATCGGGCAGCTCGACATCGGCGCGCCTCGGCCGGACCCGGCCGAGGTCGCCGACTTCGCCTGGATTCAACCGGACGCCCTACGCGACGCGCTGGCCGACAACCCCGAGGCCTACACCCCATGGCTGGCCGGAGTCCTCGACGTCGCGGAACGCGCGCGCGTAACGGGAACCTCGGCGGACTGATCCACTTCTCCTGGGCCGAGGCAGCCGAACGCATCCGTCGACTATGCGACGACGCGGCTGCCTCGATCCAGCTCACGATGTCGGCTTTCCCGCCCGAGGTCATAGCTCGACACGTGACCGCTCGTCGCGACAGGGTCGATTACATCGATAGATGCGCATATCCCTGTAACGACATGGACCGAAACTGAGAGAACTCATAGGAACGGCACAGGCTGCGACCAGGACCGTTCTGCATGGTTGAAGAGGTACGAGTTCGCGTGAAGTGAGGTGCGTGATGGTCGAATTCGAGGTCACCGGAACGACGGTGACGGTGCACGTGCTCGGCGCGCATCAACTGCTGGCGCTGCGCGACCACCTGACCTTCGATCTGTCCGACATCACCGCGCTCGGCCTCGCCGGGGTCGACCGCCGCCCGCCGTGGGTGCGCGCGCCCGGCACGTTCTTCCCCGGCGTGATCGCGGCGGGAACGTTCCGCGGCAAGGGCCGTAAGGAATTCTGGGACACCCGATTCGACGGACACGCCATTCGTATCGACTTGGCGGGCGCCGATGTCACACGGCTCGTGGTCGACGTGGCGGATCCCGACACCGAGTTGCGCAAGCTCGTCACCGCCGTGGCCGCCTGACCTGCGTTCACGCGCCGAAGGACCGCAGCGCGCCGGTGTACGGCTTGGGCGGCGGTGCGGCGAATTCGCCCCGACCCGACTTGCGTAAACCCAGCGTGAGCAGCGATTGGACGGTCAACGTCGCCGCTGCCACACCGTCCACCACCGGCACGCCGACCTCGGCGCGCACCTGGGCACACAGATCGGCCATCCCCGCGCAGCCCAGCACGATCACGTCGGACCCGTCCGCCTCGACCGCTTCCCGGCACGCTTCGATGACGATCTTGCGTGCGTCCGGATCGGTGTCGAGAGCCAGTACCGGGATCTCGCAGGCATGGATGCCACGGCAGAAGCGCCGCATCCCGTAGCGCTCCGCCAGATCGACCGCGCGGCCGACGGTCCGGGCCAGCGTGGTGACCACGCTGAACCCGCGACCGACGTGGGCGGCGGTATGCATGGCGGCCTCGGCGATCCCGATCACCGGCCCCCCGGCCAGTTCGCGCGCGGCGTCCAGACCGGGGTCGCCGAAGCAGGCCAGCACGTAGCCGTCGACCCCATCGGCCTCGCCTCGCCGGATCGCGGCGAGCAGGCCGGGGACGCTCAGCGCTTCGTCGTAGTGGCTCTCGATCGAAGCCGGTCCCATCTCCGAGGTCACCGCGTCGAGCAGGGTGTCAGGACCCGCGACGGCCCTGGCACACTGCTCGATCGTGTCGGTCATCGCCGGGGTGGTGTTCGGATTGACCACACGGATGTGCATCAGGCCGCGCTCTCTCGCACCGCCCGGCGGGTGGCCAGCGGGTAGTACGCCGCGAAGCCGAGACCGCAGCCGATGAACCAGCTGTACTGCGCCGCCGTGTACATCCCGGTGACGTCCTTCGCCAGCACCGGCACGACGGCGACCAGCGCACCGATCGCCGTCGCGATCACCGCCGCCGGGTTGTATCCCCCGCGGTACCAATAGCGTCCGCCGCTGGACATGGTGAACAGCTCGTCCACCGCCACGCGCTGCTTGCGCACCAGGTAGTAGTCGGCGATGAGCACGCCGAACAGCGGGCCGATGAAGGCGCCGAGCACCTCCAGCGTGTAGTGGATGACCTCCGGGTTGTTGTAGAGGTTCCACGGCGTGATCAGCACCGAGCCCACCGCGGCGATCATGCCGCCTGCGCGCCAGCTGATGCGCTGCGGACTCACGTGCGAGAAGTCGAAGGCGGGCGAGATGAAGTTGGCGACGATGTTGATGCCGATGGTGGCTACGGTGAAGGTGAGCGCGCCGAGCACGATCGCGAAGGTGCTGTCGATCCGCGCCACCGTGGCGACCGGATCGGTGATCAGCTCACCGTAGACCGGCACGGTCAGCGAGGCGGTGATCACCACCAGCAACGAGAACAACAGGAAGTTCAGCGGGAGACCGAGCAGGTTGCCCCGGCGCACCGCGGCGAAGGACTTGCCGTACCGGGAGAAGTCCCCGAAGTTCAGCATCGGCCCGGAGAAGTAGGACACCACGAGTGCGATGGCGCCGAGCATCACCGGCACCGAGTCCCATCCGGTGTATCGCACGGCGCTGAGGTTCAGATCTATGGCGTCCCAACCGGCTTTCGCGATGAGGTAACCGCACAGCACGAACATCACCACGTACACCGCGGGTCCGCAGAAGTCGATGAATCGGCGGATGGACTCCATTCCCCGCCAGAAGACGCAGGCTTGCACCACCCACAGCGTCAGATAGCTACCCCAGCCGAGCAGCGACAGGCCGAGGAATCCGTAATCGCTCGCCACCGCGTAGGGCGCGAGCGACGGGAACAACTTCACCAGTACGACATCCAGTGCCGCCGAGGCGAGGAACGTCTGAATGCCGTACCAGGCCACCGCGATCAGCCCGCGGATGATCGCCGGGATGTTGGCCCCCAGCACGCCGAACGCGCTGCGGCAGATGACCGGATACGGCACGCCGGTCATCTGACTGGGCTTGGCGACCAGATTGCAGAAGAAATAGACCAGGGTGATGCCGATCAGCAGGGCCACCAGCACCTGCCAGCCGGCCAGACCGAGCGCGAACAGGCTGCCCGCGGTGACATAGCCGCCGACGCTGTGCACGTCGGACATCCAGAAGGCGAAGATGTTGTAGGAGCCCCAGTTCTGTTTGCGCAGCGGCGCGAGGTCGTCGTTGGTGAGTCGCGGGTCGTAATCGACAACGGCGGTGGTCCGCACGGGCGCGGGTGCGGCGATGGTTTCGGTCATGGCGTTTCCCATCCGAAGGGCGAAACTGTGATCGAAACGACGGTAGGAATCGGCTATTGCCCGTCCATTGCGCGGTTATTGCCCGGCTATTGCGCGGCAGATATATCTTCCGGCGCGAGCAGCCCGGTATCCGTGGGCAAGGTCGCGATCACCGATTCCAGCCTGCGATGGTGCTGTTCGGCGACGAGCAGCAGGCGCTCGACGTCCCGGGCCAGGAAAGCGTCCAGCATCAACGCGTGATCGGTGTGCAGCCGCACCCGGTCGGCCCGGCCGATGTGCACCATCGACTGCACGGGCTCGGTGACGTTCCATGCCGATTCGAGCATGTGCAGCAGCCGGAACATGCGCGACGGGCGGGTCAGCGCCACATGGAAGGTTCGCGACCTGCGATGGTAGGCGGCGGGGTCGTCCTCGCGAATCGCCTCCTCCAGGCTCGCGTTCACCTCCAGCAGCGCCGCCCGGTCGGCGGCGGAGTGGTTCATGGCGGCCGCGGCGAGCGACGCCGTCTCCAAGGTCTCGCGCACGATGTACATTTCGCGCAATTCGGCGGCGGTCAGTTGCGCCACCGTGTATCCGGCGTGCGGCTCGTGCGTCACCAGCCCTTCCCCGATCAGCGTCTTGAGCGCCTCGCGCACCGGAATGTGACTCACCCCGAACAGTTCCGCCACCTCGCGCAGCGGGATCACGGTGCGGGGCGGCACCGCTCCGTCGAGGATCACCCGGCGTAATTCGCCGAGGATGATCTGTGGGCGACCGGGTGAGTCGACGACCAACCTCGCGAGCAGCGCCGAACGTCGTCTCGGGGGCATGACAACACGCTAGGAGAAGCGTGTTGCGTTTCCGGTCCACTGTGTGACGGCCAGGAAACGTCTTCTCACAGAACCGACCGGTCGCGTGGTGGGAGCAGTCCCGGCCACCGGTCTAGAGGCAGACCGGACCTAGCATTGGATTGTTCGCGACGCCGTAGGCGCTGAGAGACAGACACGGGGGTTCCGATGACAGTTTCGGCAGAACAGTACGTAGATCGCCGCTTCGTGCGCTTGGTGGCGGAGTTCGACCGGTTGTTCCGGCGTCCGTCCGACGGCGGCGGCGCGCTGGCGGTCTACTTGCACGGCGAGCCGGTGGTCGACGTCTGGGCCGGATACGCGCATCCCGACGTCGCGTGGGCGCACGACACCGTCGCGATGGCGTTCTCCACCGGCAAGGGGATCGCCAGCACGCTGGTGCATCGTCTGGCGGAGCGCGGCCTGATCGACTACGACGAGCCGCTGGCGACCTACTGGCCGGAGTTCGCGGCGGCGGGCAAGGAACACATCAGCGTGCGGGCCATGCTGACCCACCGAGCCGGGTTGCATCGTTTGCGCGGGCTGCTGCCGGGGCCGGTCGAGCGATTCTTCGACGATGCCGCGGTCACCGCGGCGCTCGCGGCCGCCGCGCCCGACCCGCGGCACAAGGTGACCAGCGGCTACCACGGCATCACCTACGGGCACCTCGCCGCGGAGCTGGTGCGGCGGGTGACCGGAGCGGGATTCACCGATGCGCTGCGCGCCGAGATCGCAGGACCGCTCGCCGCCGACGAACTCTGGTTCCGGGTCCCGGAATCCGAACGGGGGCGTATCGCCACGAATTTTCCGCGCCTGACGGTCGCGGGCATGAGCTGGGAACGTAGCTCGCGGCTGCTCGCCCGTACCCGTTTCGCGGCCGCCGCCGACACGACCCCGGTGGGGTTCGCCGAGTTGGTGGCCGATCCGCGCCTGCACGACTCGGTGATGCCCGGCCTCAACGGCGTCTTCTCCGCCCGCGCGCTGGCGCGGGTGTACGGCGCGCTCGCCAACGGCGGACAGCTGGACGGTTACCAGCTGCTGCGCCAGGAAACCATCGAGCAGATCACCCGGCGGCAGGTCTTCACTCCCGATTATGTACTGGCCTTCCGCATCCCCTGGGCGCTCGGTTACCACGGCGTGCCGATGAAGCCGTCGAAAGCCGAACCCATCTCCGCCTTCGGCCATTTCGGCCTCGGCGGCTCCGGTGGTTTCGCCGACCCCGCGACCGGGATGTCGCTCGGCTTCGTCACCAATCGCCTCGGCAGCCGGATCACCCCGCTGGGCGACGCGCGACTGTCGCGATTGGGCGCGTTGGCCCACAACCTCGCCAGAGCCGCCTGAACTCGGCTGACCAAGTGGCAGCATGACGCTATGGAGACGGTCGACCTGCCGCGGATCGCGGCGGCCGCGCGGCTGCTGGATCCGGTGATCCGGCGCACGCCACTGCTGGCCTCGCGGGTGTTGTCCGAGCGCGTCGGCGCGCAAGTGTGGCTGAAGTGCGAGAACCTGCAGCGCACCGGGTCGTTCAAGCCGCGCGGAGCCTACAACCGGATCGCGAATCTGCCGCCCGAGGCCCGGGAGCGCGGCGTCGTGGCCGCGAGCGCGGGCAACCACGCGCAAGGCGTCGCGTGGTCGGCGGCCTCGCTCGGCATCGCGTCGACGGTGTTCATGCCGATCGGCGCCGCGCTGCCCAAAGTGACGGCGACCAAGGCCTACGGCGCGCGAGTCCGCCAGGTCGGCGAGACCATCGACGAGTCGCTGGACGCCGCGCTGGATTTCGCCGACCGGTTCGGTGCGACGCTGATCCATCCGTTCGACCATCCCGATATCGTGGCCGGTCAGGCCACTGTCGGCGTGGAGATCGCCGAGCAGTCGCCTGAGGTCGGCACGGTGCTCGTGCCCACCGGCGGCGGCGGGCTTCTGGCGGGCGTCGCCATCGCGCTGCGGCAGCTGGCGCCGGACGTGCGCGTCATCGGGGTGCAGGCGGCGGAAGCGGCCGCTTGGCCGGACTCGCTGGCGGCGGGCCACCCGATCCGGGTCGAGCGGATGTCGACGATGGCCGACGGCATCGCGGTCGGACAGCCCGGTGTGGTGCCGTTCGACTATGTGGCCCAGCATGTTTCGCGGATCGTGACGGTGGACGAGGAAGCGCTGTCGCAGGCGCTGCTGCTGTGCCTGGAACGCGCGAAGCTGATCGTCGAGCCCGCGGGGGCCGCGGCCGTGGCCGCCCTGATGAGTCACGTGCCGGAGGAACTCGGCCTGCGCGGACCGGTCTGCGCGATCCTCTCCGGCGGCAATATCGACCCGTTGCTGCTGACCCGGGTGATCGGGCACGGGCTGAGCGCGGCAGGTCGCTATCTCGCCGTGCGGGTGACGATTTCCGATCGCCCCGGTGCGCTGGGAGCGTTGCTCGCGGTGGTGGGCGAGACGGGCGCCAGTGTGGTCGACGTGGCGCATTCCCGCACCGGCACGTGGCTGGCGGTGGACGAGGTCGAAGTGGCGCTCACCCTCGAGACACGAGGGTCCGGCCATCGCGACGACGTGCTCGCCGCCCTCGCGAACGCGGGATACGCGGTGCGCGACTCGGATTGACCGGAGGCCGTTCTCGGAACTTCGTCGAGTGGCACACCACCGCGGGACCTACTCGCGAAATGCCACGACCATGTGCCACTCGTGCGAGGAGGTTAGTGCGCGCCGCCGAGTTCCAGGGCGAGTACGCCGAGGATTACCAGTCCGATGCCGCCTACCTGCACCAGCGTCAGCCGCTCGTTCAGGAACAGCACGCCGATCAGCGCGATCGCGGCCACGCCGACCGCCGACCAGATGCCGTAGGCCACCCCGATCGGCATCCCACGTTTCAATGCCTGGGCCAGGAAGAAGAACGCCGCGCAATAGCCGACGACCACCACGATCGAGGGGACGAGTTTGGCGAATCCGTCGGACAGTTTCAGTGAAACGGTCGCGGTCACCTCGGAGGCGATGGCCAAGGCGAGCAGCAACAAGGTCATCTTCGCAGCCTAGTCACCGCCGGGGCGCGGCACCGGCCCTGCGGCGGGCACGGGTGCTCCCAGCGGCGGGGATGCGCGGCCCCGGCCGGGGCCGAGGCGTCGATACGATCGGCCGATGCGTAGCTCGGATGTTGCGGTAACCGGCTTCCCGTTCGAGGAAGTGACTTGTAACGAGTTGCCGTATGCCGAGCGCGACGAGCGGTACCGGCGGTTGCACGAGTGGCCGGAAACAAGTTACGCGCACCGGTCCGGGCTGCGGATGATCTGGAAGTACGACGACGTGCGCGAGGTGCTGGACGCGACGAAGCCGGGTATCTCCAACGCGAATTCGCTGGATCCGCTGGTCGGTTACGCGCGTATCGCGGCGACGCCACGCGCCATCCCGCCTTTCGTCCGGCACCTGGTTCCGCCGCCTGCGAAAGCGACCGCCAACCTGTCCGACGATCTGCTGCACAAGCGGGTATGGAACACCATGGCGGGGCCTTCCGGCCATTTCACCATCTCCCCCTCCGATCGTCCCGCCCGGACCGCCGAGATGGCCGAGCACTTCCATGCGGCACTGCACGACCTTGGTTTCCGGCGCGGATCACCGTTGGACGTGACCGCGTTGTCGATCGGTTACGCCGCCAGGACCGTCGGCGCTGCGGTCGGGTTGCCCGCGGCGGACTGGCCGAACGTGGCCGCATGGAGCGGAGCGCAATCGGGACTGCTCGGCCGGGTGATGCGGGGCCGCGAACTGGCCGACGCGGTGAGCGCGCTCGGCTGGTTGTTCACCGTGAGCGGCGCGGCGGTGCGGGCGGGCCGGGGCAGCGAAGCGACCGGGTTCGCCCGCAGGCTTCGCGACGCCGGGCTCTCCCATCGGATCGCGGTGTCGGCCATGGCGAATTCGCTGGCCGCCGGAGTGCACACGGTGAGCGGCAGCGTCCAGCAAGGCGTGCAGCGCCTGCTCGGCGACCCGCAGCGCGTCTGGTGGGATCTGCTCGCCGAGCCGGAGGGCGGCGCCCGGGTCGCGGCGAAGATCCTGCAACTCGACCCGGGGCTGGTGGCGTGGAAGCGCCGGGCCAGGACACCGGTCGTGCTGTCCAGCGGCACGCGCCTGCCCGCGGGACCGTTGCTCGTCTTGTTCGCCGCGGCGAATCGCGACCCGGAGGCGTTCCCCGACTGCCTGGCACTGGACGGCGCCGGCAAGCTGCCGTTGACCTTCGGGTTCGGCAGACATGTCTGTCCCGGTAAAAGCATGGCCACGCTGGCCGTTGAGGTGTTTCTCCGGCAATTGCGCGAGCTGATGCCGGAGGCCGGAACAGTTTCGGAACCGGGCAGCCGACGCCGCAGCGATCTGCTGTTCAGCGGCGCCGACATCACCGTCGCCGGATAGGCCGGTCGCGGCGCAGCGCGAGGTTCAGTCCAGCCAGGCCCGCGCCGCGGCCGCCGCCTCGCGCACCTCCGCGAGCTGCGCCGCGACCTGGACGCCGGCCGTGCCGCCGCGGGCATTGCGGGACGCGATGGACCCCTGCACGGTGAGCACCTCGCGCACCTTCCCGGTCAGCGCCGGGTCGATGGCGGCGAATTCCTCGTCGGTGAGTTCGTCCAGGCCGACGCCGCGCGATTCGGCGGCGCGCACGCACGCGCCCGCCGCCTCGTGCGCGACCCGGAACGGAACACCCTGGCGCACAAGCCATTCGGCGATATCCGTGGCCAGCGTGAAACCGGCGGGCGCGAGTTCGGCCATGCGATCGGTGTGGAACGTCAATGTCGAGACCAGGCCCGCGATGGCCGGGAGCAGCAATTCCAGTTGCGCGACCGAATCGAACAGCGGTTCCTTGTCCTCTTGCAGATCGCGGTTGTAGGCCAGCGGTTGCGCCTTGAGCGTTGCCAGCAGGCCGGTGAGGTTGCCGATCAGCCTGCCCGCCTTGCCGCGGGTCAGCTCGGAGACGTCCGGGTTCTTCTTCTGCGGCATGATCGACGAACCGGTGGACCACGCGTCGGCCAGCGTCACATAGCCGAATTCCGGTGTGCTCCAGATGATCACCTCTTCGGCCATCCGGCTCAGATCCACACCGATCATGGCAAGTACGAACGCGGCCTCGGCGGCGAAGTCGCGCGCCGAGGTGGCGTCGATCGAGTTGGCGGCGGCCGCGTCGAACTCCAGCTCCGCGGCGATGGCCTCCGGATCGAGTCCGAGCGAGGAGCCCGCCAGCGCGCCGGAACCGTAGGGCGACACCGCCGCGCGGCGATCGAAATCGCGCAGCCGGTCGATATCGCGCAGCAGCGGGTGTGCGTGCGCGAGCAGATGATGGGCCAGCAACACCGGCTGCGCCGCCTGCAGGTGGGTCTTGCCCGGCATCACCGCGTCCGGATGCGCGGCGGCCTGCTCCACCAGCGCGTCGACCACCGCCAGCACGCCCGCGGCCACCCGGCGCACACCGTCACGCAGCCACATCCGGAACAGCGTGGCCACCTGGTCGTTGCGCGAACGTCCCGCCCGCAACCGGCCACCGAGCTCCGCGCCGACCCGTTCGATCAGACCGCGTTCCAGCGCGCCGTGCACGTCCTCGTCCGACTCGGCGGGACCGAACGCGCCGGACGCCACGTCTGCCGCGAGTCGATCCAGGCCGTCCAGCATGCCCGACAGATCGGCGTCGGACAGCAGCCCGGCCTTGTGCAGCACCCGCGCGTGCGCCTTCGACGCGCGGATGTCGTAGGGGGCCAACGCCCAGTCGAAGTGGGTCGACTTGCTCAGCGCGGCCATGGCCTCGGCCGGTCCGGAGGCGAATCGCCCGCCCCAGAGCGCACCTTGGTTCGTGCTCATGCTTGTCCGCCTCTCCGAGTATTCAGGCTCCCCCGCCTCTCCGGGCCTTCAGGCCGTACAAGTCGGGGACGGGGTCGATTTACGTTCAGGTCCTGCGTTGGGTGTCGGTCGGGTTTTGGGCGTACCCGGTGAGTTACCCATGTTCTTGCGAAATCAGTTGGTGCGTTGATCCGCGAGATCAATTGGCGCGTTGATCCCGAGATCGGGTGGTCCGTTGATTCGCGAGATCAGTTGTACGTGGTGTGCGGGATCAATTGGTGTGTCGGGTTGCGACTCAGTCGTTCCGTCGGCGCGAGGAACCAGTGAGCGGCGGCGCGCGAGATGGAGCAGTTCCTGCTCGACGCAGCTGGGCCGTTCGATGGTTGCTCGACACCATCTGCCGAGAGCGGCCTCGCGCGCGGGGCGAAGGCGTTCGCAGGTTGCTTTCGGGGTGCACTGCTGCCCTGTCAGCACCCTCAGAACGCCGATTCGAGACTACGGGAAGCCATGCTCCTGCCTACCCGACCGCCGCCGAAGTCGAGGCGTGCAGCGCGAATTCTGGTTCGGGGCCCCTCGCGGGAGCTGCCGGCGTGCCGGTGCTAGTTCGGCACCGGCACGCCGAGTGCCTACTTCTGGTTCAGGTCGCGGCGGGCGGCGACCTTGGAGGACAGGCCGTGGATCTGGACGAAGCCCTTGGCCAGGGACTGGTCGAAGGTGTCGCCCTCGTCGTAGGTGGCCAGGTTGAAGTCGTAGAGCGACTGCTCCGAGCGGCGGCCGTTCACCACGGCGGAGCCGCCGTGCAGCACCATCCTGATGTCGCCGGAGACGTGCTGCTGGGTGTCGGTGATGAAGGCGTCCAGCGCGCGCTTGAGCGGGGAGAACCACAGGCCGTCGTAGGCCAGCTCGCCCCAGCGCTGCTCGACCTGCCGCTTGTAGCGGCCCAGCTCGCGCTCGATGGTGACGTGCTCGAGGGCCTGATGCGCGGTGATCAGGGCGATGGCGCCGGGCGCCTCGTAGATCTCCCGGCTCTTGATGCCGACCAGGCGGTCCTCGACCATGTCCAGCCGGCCGATGCCCTGGCGGCCCGCGCGGTGGTTCAGCTCGACGATCGCCTCCAGCACGCTGACCTGGCGGCCGTCGATGGCGACCGGCACACCCTTGTCGAAGGTGACGATCAGTTCGTCCGGAGCCTCGAAGTTGACGGTCGGGTCGGAGGTGTAGTCGTAGACGTCCTTGGTCGGGGCGTTCCACAGGTCCTCGAGGAACCCGGTCTCCACCGCGCGGCCCCACACGTTCTGGTCGATGGAGAACGGCGACTTCTTGGTGACGTTGATCGGCAGCGAGTTCTCCTCGGCGAAGGCGATGGCCTTCTCCCGGGTCCACGCGTAGTCACGCACCGGGGCGATCACGTTCAGGTCGGGCGCGAGCGCGCCGATGCCGACCTCGAAGCGGACCTGGTCGTTGCCCTTGCCGGTGCAGCCGTGCGCGACGGTGCTGGCGCCGTGGAACTTGGCGGCCTCCACCAGGTGCTTGACGATCAGCGGCCGGCTGATCGCCGACACCAGCGGGTACTGGCCCATGTACAGCGCGTTGGCCTGGATGGTGGGCAGGCAGTACTGGTCGGCGAACTCGTCGCGGGCGTCGATCACGATCGCCTCGACGGCGCCGCAGTCCAGCGCGCGCTGGCGCACCACGTTCATGTCCTCGCCGCCCTGGCCGAGGTCGATGGCCACCGCCACCACTTCGGCGCCGGTCTCCTTGCCGATCCAGCTGATCGCGACGGAGGTGTCCAGCCCAC
This sequence comes from Nocardia sp. NPDC019323, assembly GCF_044389845.1. Classification (NCBI taxonomy): domain Bacteria; kingdom Bacillati; phylum Actinomycetota; class Actinomycetes; order Mycobacteriales; family Nocardiaceae; genus Nocardia; species Nocardia sp. NPDC019323. The sequence goes on along the minus strand of NZ_JBIRYN010000009.1, from coordinate 176,837 downwards.
CGGAGTAGGCGAGTACGACGCGCTCGGACATGTTCTGTGTGCTCCTCGATGGTTCGGTAGGTGTATCAGCAGTATGGCGGGTGTCCGAGCAGTGGGAACGGCCCGGCCCCGACGCCTCGCGACCAGCCTGGGCGGGCCCGCGTCGTTCTGCAAATGATTATGCACGACGATGCAAGCCCATTCATAATTGGGGTCGCGTCCGCACCCCTCGACTCCGCTGCTTCGCAGTGAGCCACACCGGCGTCGACCTGACACACCGAGAGTAGGATTCGACGGTGGCGGTCGGGTGATACCGCGCGGTCATCAGGTGTATGGCCATGACCCTGCGCTTGACCGACGAACAGACCGAGGCCCTCCGCCGCAGGGCAGAGGTCGAGCACCGGTCGATGCAGCAGGTCGCCTTGGCCGCGATCGATTCGTATGTGAATCAAGCGCCCACACCCGCGCGGCGGCGAGCCGTACCGGTGGACGAGTTGCTCGAGGCGTTCGCGGACCTGCCGCCGATGGATATCCAACGATTCCGGGCCGATCAAGCCGAGCACATCGACGATACGGCTCACTTCGATGCTTATCTTCGACCGCACCGCGCCGAGGAATCGGAATGACCTCGCGGTATCTGCGCGGTCTCGGTGACACGAACATCCTGATTCACCTCGGGCAACTATCCCGAGAAACACTTCCTGGTGAGCTTCTGACGAGTGCGGTGACTCTTGCCGAGCTGTCTGCCGGTGTTCATCAAACGGATGATGCCGTCGAGCGGGGACGTCGAATCGCGCGTCTGCAACGGGTCGAGGCCACGTTCGACCCTCTACCGTTCGATGCTGCCGCAGCGCGTCAGTACGGTCTGATTGCGGCGGGCGTCATCGCCATGGGGCGCGAGCCACGGCGTCGGGAAGCCGACCTGATGATCGCGGCGGTGGCAGCCGCCAACCGGCTGCCACTGTTCACAACGAACCCGGATGACTTCCAGGGGACCGATGCCGTGCTCACCGTGGTTCCAGTACCCCGTCCAGAGACGTAGCTCACCCCCGATCACGGGCACTGCGCACTCAGGCGAGTTGTTCGATCTTCGCGGCCACTTCCGCTCCGGTCAGCGGCTCTCGCGCGATGACGGCGATGGTGTCGTCGCCGGCGATGGTGCCGACGATGTACGGGAGGGCGGCGCGGTCGAGGGCGCTGGCCAGGTAGTGGGCCGCGCCGGGGGGGGTGCGCAGCACGGCGATGTTGCCGCTGGCGTCGGTGGAGACCAATAGGTCGCCGAGCAGTTTGGACAGGCGGTCGGTGCCGCCGGTGACGCCGCGGACGGGGCTGCCGTCCTCGGGGACGACGTAGACGCCCGCGCCGCCGTCGGCGGCGCGCAGTTTCACCGCGCCCAGTTCGTCCAGGTCGCGCGAGAGCGTCGCCTGCGTGGTCTCGATGCCCTCGGCCGCCAGCAGCGCCGCCAGTTCGGTCTGGCTGCGGACCGCGTGCGCCGACAACAGTTCGACGATGCGCGACTGCCGCCCGGCGCGGGTGCGTGCGATGGCGGGACCGCTTCTGACCTCGGTCACGCCCCTCCCCCGAATCGTCGCTCCAGCAGCCAGACCAGCAGCGCCTTCTGCGCGTGCAGACGGTTCTCCGCCTCGTCCCACACCACGCTGTGCGGCCCGTCGAGCACCTCGTCGGTGACCTCTTCGCCGCGGTGCGCGGGCAGGCAGTGCAGCACCACCGCGTCCGGCTTGGCGTGGGCGAGCAGTTCGGCGTTGAGCTGGAACGGGCGGAACGGGCCCACCCGGTCCAGACCGTCGTTCTCCTGCCCCATGGACGTCCAGGTGTCGGTGACCAGCGCGTCGGCGCCCCACGCGGCGGCGACCGGGTCGCCGGTCACCGTGACGGTGGCGCCGGTCTCGGCGGCGCGTTTGCGCGCGGCCTCCACCACCCACGGCTGCGGCTCGAAACCGGCGGGCGCGGCGATGGTCACGTTCAGACCCGCCGTGACGCCGCCGAGCAGCAGCGAGTGCGCCATGTTGTTGGCGCCGTCGCCGAAGTAGGCCAGTTCCCGGCCGGTCAGCTCGCCCTTGTGCTCGGCGAGGGTTTGCAGGTCGGCCAGCACCTGGCAGGGGTGGAACTCGTCGGACAGCGCGTTGACCACCGGCACCGTCGCGGTGGCGGCCATCTCGTCGAGCCGGGACTGCTCGAAGGTGCGCCACACGATCGCGTCCACGTACCGCGACAGCACCCGGCCGGTGTCGCCGAGGGTCTCCTCCCGGCCCAATTGGGTGTCGCGACCGTCTACGACCACCGCGTGCCCGCCGAGCTGGGCGATGCCCATCTCGAAGGAGAACCGGGTGCGGGTGGAGTTCTTCTCGAAGATCACGCCGACGCCGCGCGGGCCCTCCAGCGGGCGCCGCGCGAACGGCGACTTCTTCAATTCGGCCGCGAGGGCGAGGATCTCGGCCTGCTCGGCCGGGCTGACGTCGTCGTCACGCAGGAAATGCCGTACCGAAGTCATTGTGCCGCAGCCCCTTTCACGTCCGCGAGCGCCGCGTCGAGGATGCCGGGCAGATCGGCGACGAAATTGTCGGCTTGGGTCTCGGTGAGCACCAGCGGCGGCGCCAGCCGGATCACGTCGGGCTTGGCCGGGTTGACCAGATAGCCCGCCTCCCGCGCCCGCGTCTCGACACGGGCGGACACGTCGTCGGTGAGCACGATGCCCAGCAGCAGGCCCGCACCGCGCACCCGATCGATCAGCGGGTGCTCGAGCAGTTCGATACCGTCGCTGAGCCGCTTGCCGACCGACTCGACGTGCGAGAGCAGATCGGTCTCGTCGATAGTGCGCAGCACCGCGAGCGCCGCCGCGGCGCACACCGGATTGCCGCCGAAGGTGGTGCCGTGCATGCCGGGGGTGAGCAGATCGGCCGCCCGGCCGGTGGCGAGCACCGCGCCGATCGGCAACCCGCCGCCGAGACCCTTGGCCAGGGTGATCACGTCCGGCACGATGCCGACGGCCTGGTGGGCGTAGAACTTCCCGGTGCGGCCGATGCCGGTCTGCACTTCGTCCAGCACCAGCAGCGCACCCTTGCGCGCGGTGATCTCCCGCGCCTTGGCCAGGTAGTCGAACGGCGGCACCACCACACCGCTCTCGCCCATCATCGGTTCGAGGAAGACCGCGGCGGTGTCCTCGTCCACCGCGGCATCCAGCGCCGCGGCGTCACCGTAGGGCACGTGCACGACGCCGGGCGGCATCGGCTCGAACGGGGTCCGCTTGGACGGCTGCCCGGTGAGGGCGAGCGCGCCCATGGTGCGGCCGTGGAACGCCTCCTCGCAGGCGACGATCTTGGGCCGCCCGGTGAGGCGGGCGATCTTGAACGCCGCCTCGACGGCCTCGGTGCCTGAGTTGCAGAAGAACGCTCGGCCCTCGCCGTCGCCGAAATGCGCGAGCAACCGCTCGGCCAGCTCGATGACCGGCTCGCTGGCATACAGATTCGACACGTGCCCGAGCGTGCCGAGCTGCTGGGTGACCGCCTCCAGGATCGCCGGATGGGCGTGGCCGAGGCTGTTGACCGCGATGCCGCCGAGGAAATCGACGTAGCGCTTGCCGTCCGCGTCGTAGACCACGGCCCCCGCGCCGCGGACCAGCGCGACCTTCGGCGTTCCGTAGTTGTTCATCAGCGCGGCGGACCACCGCTGCTGCAGTTCAGCTGTGCTCATTGTTTCGTTCCGTTCGATGCGCCGGACCCGTTCGAGACGACCGGGGCGGCCGTCACCATCGTTCCGATTCCTTCTCCGGTGAACAGTTCCAGCAGGACGGCGTGCGGGACCCGGCCGTCGATGACATGCGCGGTGGGCACCCCGGCCGTCACGGCGCGCAGGCAGGCTTCCATCTTGGGCACCATGCCCGCATCGAGGCGCGGGAGCAACTCGGCCAGTGCCGTCGTATCGATGCTCGAGGTGAGCGACGACCGGTCCGGCCAGTTCGTGTACAGGCCCTCGACGTCGGTGAGCATCACCAGTTTCTCGGCGCCGATGCCCTCGGCGAGCGCGGCGGCTGCGGTGTCGGCGTTGATGTTGTGCACCACGCCCTCGGCGTCGGGCGCGATGGTCGACACCACGGGGATGCGGCCCGCGCCGATCAGGTCCAGCACGGCGTCCGGATTCACCTCGGTGACGTCGCCGACCAAGCCGATGTCGGTGGGTTCGCCGTCCACCTCCACGGTGCGGCGGGTGGCGGTGAACAGCCCGGCGTCCTCGCCGGAGATGCCGACCGCGTACGGGCCGTGCGAGTTGATCAGGCCGACGAGCTCGCGGCCGACCTGGCCGAACAGCACCATCCGCACCACGTCCATCACCTCGGGCGTGGTCACCCGGAAGCCGCCGCGGAATTCCCCTTGCAGGCCCAGCTTCTTCAGCATCGCGCTGATCTGCGGGCCGCCGCCGTGCACCACCACCGGGTGCACGCCGACCGTGCGCAGGAACGCCATGTCGGCGGCGAAGGCCTGCTTGAGGTCGTCATCGATCATGGCGTTGCCGCCGTACTTCACGACGACGATCTTGTCCCGGAACTTCTGCAACCACGGCAGGGCGCCGGCCAGGACGTGCGCCTTGTCCAGCGCCGAAAGCGCGTGCAGCACCTCGCTGGTCATGAGCTGTAGGCCGAGTTCTCTTCGACGTAACCGTGCGAGAGGTCGGTGGTGCGGATGGTCGCTCGCGCGGAGCCGACGTTCAGGTCGATCAGCACCTCGATGTCGGCGCCGGACAGATCGACCTCGCGCGCGCCGGGCGCGCCGACGCCATCGATGCACACCGGTTTGCCGTTGAACGACACCGAGATCCGGTTCGGGTCCAGCGTCACCGGCGCCATGCCGACCGCCGCGAGCACCCGGCCCCAGTTCGGATCGGAGCCGAACAGCGCCGTCTTGACCAGGCTGTCGCGGGCGACGGTGCGCGCCGCGGCGACGGCCTCGTCCTCGGTGGCCGCGCCGGCGACGGTGACCAGCACCCGCTTGGTGACGCCCTCGGCGTCGGCCATCAGCTGCGCGGCCAGATCGTCGCAGACCGCGAGCACGGCGGCGTCCAGTTCCTCCTGGCTCGGGCTGACCTCGCTGGCGCCGTTGGCCAGCAGCAGCACGGTGTCGTTGGTGGAGCAGGAGCCGTCCACGTCGAGCCGGTCGAAGGTGCGCGCGGTGGCGTTGCGCAGCGCGTGGTCGAGCTGATCGGCGGTCACCGCCGCGTCGGTGGTGAGCACCACCAGCATGGTCGCCAGCGACGGGGCCAGCATGCCCGCGCCCTTCGCCATGCCGCCGACGTTCCACTTGTCGCGGTGGTGGAACGCCGCCTCCTTGGGCACGGTGTCGGTGGTCATGATGGCCCACGCGGCGTCCGAGCCGCCGGACAGGCCGCCGCCCATCTCGTGCACGATCTCGGTGACGGCGGGGATCAGCTTGTCCATCGGAAGCCGGTCGCCGATCAGGCCGGTGGAGCAGACCGCGATCTCCCCCGCCCCCGTCTCGGTGCCCCAATTGCTCAGCGCGGCGGCGAGTTCTTCGGCGGTCTTGTGCGTGTCCTGGAATCCGCCCGGACCGGTGCAGGCGTTGGCGCCGCCGGAGTTGAGGATCACCGCGCGCAGCCGCTTGCCGGTCAGCACCTGCTGCGACCACAGCACCGGAGCCGCCTTCACCTTGTTGCGGGTGAACACGCCCGCGGCCGGGTATTCCGGCCCCTCGTTGAACACCAGCGCCAGGTCGGGCTTGCCGCTGGCCTTGATGCCCGCGGCGATGCCGGCCGCGCGGAACCCGAGCGGCGCGGTCACGCCCTGGGTGCGGACCAGCTTGCCGCTGGCGATGTCGGTCGATGTCACGGTGCCACTCCTACGGTGGAAAGTCCTGCGGTCTCCTCGAGACCGAGGGCCAGGTTCATCGATTGCACCGCGGCGCCCGCGGTGCCCTTGGTCAAGTTGTCGATCGCGCCGATCACCACGAGCAGGCCCGCGTCGGCGTCGACGGCCACCTGCAGGGTGACCGCGTTGGAGCCGAGCACCGTACCGGTCTGCGGCAGCGCGCCTTCCGGCAGCAGATGCACGAAAGGCTCGTCGGCGTAGGCCTTTTCGTAGACCGCGCGCGCCTGGGCCGCGTCGACGCGGGTGGGCGCGGTGCAGGTGGCGAGGATGCCGCGCGGCATGGGCGCGAGGACCGGCGTGAACGACACCGTGACGTCCGTGCCGCCTGCCGCCGTGAGGTTCTGCGCGATCTCCGGCGTGTGCCGGTGCGCGCCCGCGATGCCGTAGGCACGCGCCGAACCCATCACCTCCGAGCCCAGCAGACCGATGTCCGGCTTGCGACCCGCACCCGAGGTGCCGCTCACCGCGACCACGTGCACGGTGGGCTCCACGATGCCCGCGGCCACGGCGGGAGCCAGTGCGAGGCTGGCGACGGTGGGATAGCAGCCCGGAACCGCGATCCGCGTCGCCGCGCGCAGCTTCTCCCGGCCGCCGGGCAGCTCCGGCAAACCATAGGGCCAGCTGCCCGCGTGCGGGCTGCCGTAGTATTTCTCCCAGGCCTGAGGGTCGGTGAGCCGGAAGTCGGCGCCGCAGTCGATGATCACGGTGGACTCGGGCAACTCGGCGGCGATGGCCGCGGACTGACCGTGGGGCAGCCCGAGGAAGACCACGTCGTGCCCGGCCAGTTCGGCGGCCGTGGTCGGCGCGAGCACCCGATCGGCCAGCGGCAGCAGATGCGGCTGCAACTCCCCCAGCGTGGTGCCCGCGTTGGAGCCCGCGGTCAGCGCCCCGATGACGAGGCGCCCGGTTCGGTAGGCCGGATGCCCCAGCAGCAGACGCAACACTTCGCCGCCCGCGTACCCGCTGGCACCGGCTACCGCGACCCGCACGACGGGCCCGCCCGAGGAATCAACCATGTGATGATTATGCATGACTATGCAAGCTCATTCACAGCCTGGTCGCCGGGCGCGGTCACGACCAGCAGATACCCGCCGCGTCGTCACCCGAAACGGCGGACTCGCTGTATCGGTCGCGCATGCTGCGCGGCGAGGGCCCGCCGCAGGTCAGCGCAGCAGGTCGGCGTCGATGCCGAGAGCGTCGGACAGCCCGGCCTCCCCCGAAGCCGTCACCCGGACGGCGCGTCCGCTGCCGACGCGCTCCAGCCACGCCAGCTCGATCATGCGGCGGCAGAGCTGCGCGCCCGCCGCGCCGCCCAGATGGACACGGCGTTCAGTCCAGTCCAGACACGGCCGGACGATCGCCCGCCGTGTGGCCCGCAGCGCCACCGGGTCGATGCCCATCGATTCGGTGAGCCAGGCAGAACCGGACTCGGTCAGCGCGAAGCCGTCCTCGGCGCGCAACAGGCCGCGCGCGTTCATGGCATCGGTGACCGCCACACCCAACCGGCCCGCGAGATGGTCGTAGCAGGTGCGGCCACGCCAGCGCGGCGGCGACGGTCGCGGTGCGCAGCCCGGTGACCGGGGCAACCTGCGGGCCGAGGTGGGCGACCATGGCCTCGAGCAGGTCCGCGACCTGCGGCCCGGCCAGCCGCACATAGCGGTGCCTGCCCTGCCGGTGCTCGACCACCAGCCCGCCGTCGCGCAGTCGGTCCAGGTGCTCGGTCGCGGTGGACGGCGCGACACCGGTGTGGCGCGCGAGCTCGCCCGCGGTCCAGGCGCGTCCGTCCACCAGCGCCAGGCAGATCCCGGCGCGGGTGCGGTCGGCGAGCAAAGCGGCCAGAGCCGCCAGTTCGGCTCCTCGGTCGGACATGACCTCATCATGGTCCGCCGACGTTTCGGCGGGCGCCGAAACGTCCCGTGGCTATGGTCGCGGCCATGACTTCGTCTTCGTCGCCGGCCAAATGCCGGATCTTCCGCGACCTGCATCACCGCGACCTTCCCCTCGTGCTGCCGAACGCCTGGGATTTCGCCTCGGCGGCACTGCTCGCCAACGAGGGTTTCCCGGCGATCGGGACCACCAGCCTGGGCGTGGCCGCCGCTGCCGGGCTCGCCGACGGCGCGGGAGCCACGAAGGCGGAGACGTTCGCCGCGGCCCGTCGCCTGGCGCGGCTGCCCATCCCGGTCACCGTCGACATCGAGGGCGGGTTCGACGAGCGGTCCGAGGCGGTCGCCGATCTCGCCGCGCAACTCGCCGCCTGCGGGATCGCGGGCGTCAATCTCGAGGACAGCCGTGCCGGTTCCGCGCTGGCCGACCCGCAGCGCCAAGCCGCGCTGATCGGCGCGATCAAGGACCGCACCCCGGAGCTGTTCGTCAACGCCCGCGTCGACACTTACTGGCTTGGTCTCGAGCACGGCTCCACGCACGAGCGCGTGCGACGGTACTCCGCGGCCGGGGCCGACGGCGTCTTCGTGCCCGGCCTGACGGACCCGGCGCGCATCGAGCGGGTCGTGGCGGCCACCGAGTTGCCGGTCAACGTCCTCTACTCGGCCGGCGGCCCCGGCGTCGCGGCACTGGCCGACCTGGGTGTGCGCCGGATCAGCACCGGGTCGCTGCTCTACCGTGCGGCGCTGTCGGCCGCCGTGGACGTCGCCCGGGCCGTGCGGAACGACGCGCCCGTCGCGCCGGGCATCATCGGCTATTCCGACGTCCAACGTCTTCTGCCCGCGCCTATCCGCTCCTGACCACCCCGGAAATCACCGGAGGAATTTCCCGTGCCGCTGTCGATTCACCGCCGGCCCGTTCGTGTAGGTGGTGAGACCGGCGCCGCGCCGGTCGCGGAAGGAGCGGAGATGAGCAGGATCATCGCGGTGGAGCACTTGACCTTGGACGGCGTCATGCAGGCGCCGGGCCGGGCGGACGAGGACACCAGGGACGGATTCCCCCACGGCGGCTGGGCGCACCGGCACGCCGACCCGGAGCAGGCGCAGGTCATGGGCAGGCACATGGCGGCCAATCGGGGCGCGCTGCTGCTCGGCAGGCGCACCTATGAGGATTTCGCGGGATACTGGCCGCGGCAGACCGGCGATCCGATGGCCGAAGCGCTGGACAAGACCGAGAAGATCGTCGCATCCCGTACCGGCAGCGGGCCGCTGGCCTGGCAGAACTCGACCTGGCTCGGCGGCGACGCGGCGACGGCGGTGCCGGAATTGCGGCGACGACAGCCGGACCGGAACCTGGTGGTGCTCGGCAGCGGCGAGCTGGTGCGCTCGCTGCTGCGCCACGATCTGATCGACGAGTACCTCTTGCTGATCCACCCACTGGTGCTCGGCACCGGCCGCCGCCTGTTCGACGGGGTGGAGCCGGTCGGCCTGCGGTCGGTCGAGACCGTGGTGACCGGTACCGGTGTGGTCATCACCACCTACCGGCGCGATGGAGAAAGGACGACGCGGTGAAGCACTACCTGCTCAGCATCTACCAGCCCGACGAAGGCGTACCGGACGACCTCGACGAGATCATGCGGGATCTCGCGGCGCTGAACGACGAGATGCGCGCGGCCGGAGCCTGGGTGTTCGCCGCGGGCCTGCACGCGCCGAGCACCGCCACCGTGCTGCGCGCCGAAGGCGACGACCTGCTGATCACCGACGGCCCGTACGTCGAGGGCAAGGAGCACATCGGCGGGTTCACCGTCATCCGCGCCGCCGACCTGGACGAGGCGCTGGAGTGGGGCCGCAGGCTCGCCGCGGTGGTCACCCTGCCGATCGAGGTCCGTCCGATCCAAGACGCGTAGATGAGCGAGCCGGTGACCGGACGCGCGATCGAAGCGGTGTTCGTCGAGCACTACGGCCGTGCGGTCGCGAGCCTGGTCCGCGTCTTCGGCGACATCGGCGTCGCCGAGGACGCGGTGCAGGACGCGTTCACCGCCGCCGTCCAGCGCTGGCCCGCCGACGGTCTGCCGCCGAGCCCGCCCGGCTGGATCATCACCACCGCGCGCAACCGGGCGATCGACCGCCTGCGCCGCGAGGCCTCTCGCGCGGACCGGCACGCGCAAGCGGCGCTCCTGCACGCCCAGGACGAACCGGAGCAGCCCGTGAGCGCCGTGCGCGACGACCGTCTCCGGTTGATCTTCACCTGCTGCCACCCGGCGCTCGCACAGCAGGCGCAGGTGGCACTGACCCTCCGATTGCTCGGCGGGCTCGCCACCGCCGAAATCGCCCGCGTCTTCTTGGTCCCGGAAAAGACCATGGCGCAGCGCTTGACGCGCGCCAAAGGCAAGATCCGCGACGCCCGCATTCCCTACCGGGTGCCCGCCGACGCCGAGCTGCCCGCCCGGCTGCGCGCGGTGCTGGCCGTGGTGTACCTGATCTTCACCGAGGGGCACACGGCCTCGTCCGGCGCGCGGCTGATCCGGGCCGACTTGTGTGCCGAGGCGATCCGGCTCGGTCGCTTACTGGCGGAACTGATGCCGGACGAACCCGAGGTGACCGGCTTGCTCGCGCTCATGTTGCTGAGCGAGTCGCGCCGGGCCGCCCGCACGGGTGCCGACGGCTCTTTCGTCCCGCTCGCGGAACAGGATCGCGGCCGGTGGGACCGCGGCCTCATCGCCGAAGGGCACGCGCTCGTCCGGCAGTGCCTGCGCCGCGACCGGCCGGGGCCGTATCAGGTGCAGGCGGCGATCAACGCGGTGCACGCCGACGCGCCCTCCGCCGCGGCTACCGACTGGACCCAGATCCTGCGGCTCTACGACCAGCTCGCCGCCCTGACGCCGAGTCCGGTCGTCGCACTCAACCGCGCGGTGGCGGTCGCCGAAGTGCACGGCCCGGCGACGGCGTTGGCGCTGGTGGACGCCCTGCCGCTGGCTGGCTACCACTTGTTCCACGCCATTCGCGCCGACCTGCTGGCCCGGTTGGGGCGCACCGAGGAAGCCGTCGCAGCCTACGACGCCGCCATCGCGCGCACCGAGAACGCCGCCGAACGGGATTTCCTGACCCGGCGCCGCGCCGGACTCGGCGAACGGAAGCCGTGCCGCGGCGAGTGACGACACGGCAGCGAGGAGATCGTCGCCGTGCCGCCGGAGGGGCCGGGTCAGTGCTTGCGGACCACGCGCTCGCCCTCGCCCGGCTTCCAGATGGTGATGTCGAGGTGGTCGCCCGCGACCTCCACCGTGGACGCTCCGGTCAGATCGGCGACGTAGAAGTGGTCGAACTCCCGGCCCCTGATGTCGAAGCCGGTCTCGTCGAACAGGTGCTGGGCGAAGCGGACGTGCACGTCACGGTCGGGAAGGTCGACGACGGCGCCGAAGAGTTTGGCGTCGCCGTCGGACACGTTCGTGTCCACCGTGGCGGTGTGCAGGCAGAAACGCGGATCGCGGGCCAGATCGCGGAACTTGGTCGTGCCCGGCATCCCCGCGATCACCAGCGACCCCTCGAAGACGCGCGGCTCGATCGGACTGATCCGCGGCGATCCGTCGGAACGGATGGTGCCGAGCATGCAGAGATTGCCCGCCGCGCGGTGCCTGCGCACGAAGATCTCGGCGATGTGCGGCGCTTCGTCGGTGAATCGGCTCCAAGTGGTCATGGCGAGGACGGTACGGCCCGAACCTGACATCTTCTGTCCACGTTTCCGGCTAGTGTCGCCTGCGTGCGGGCGAGTCGATTGGTGCAACTGCTGTTGCTGTTGCAGACCAGGGGCGGGCTCACGGCGCCCGAACTGGCCAGGGAACTGGAGGTGTCGGTGCGCACCGTCTATCGCGATGTCGAGGCCCTCTCGGCGGCTGGTGTCCCGGTCTACACCGAGCCGGGCCGGGCCGGCGGTGTGCGCTTGGTGGACGGCTTCCGCACCCGCCTGACCGGCCTCACCACCGACGAGGCCGACGCGGTGCTGCTGACCGGTCTGCCCGGCGCCGCCGCCGATCTCGGGCTGGGCACCGTGCTGGCCACCGCGCAGTTGAAGGTGCTCGCCGCGCTGCCGCCGGAACTGCGCGGGCGGGCGACGCGCATCGCCGAGCGGGTGCTCGTCGACGTGCCGGGCTGGTTCCACCAGCCGGACGAGACGCCGATGCTCGCGACCATCGCCGACGCGCTCTGGCACGACCGCAGGCTACTGGTGCGCTACCGCCGCACCGACAAGGTGGTCGAGCGCGTACTCGACCCACTCGGTCTGGTGCTCAAGGCGGGCACCTGGTACCTGGTCGCGCGCAGCGGGAGCACACCGCGCTCCTACCGGGTCGGCCGGATCGTCGCCGCCGAACCGACCGGCGAAACCTTCACCCGCCCAGTGGGATTCGATCTAAGAGCGCATTGGTCCGAAGCCGCCGACGACTTCGCGCGCTCGATGCTGCGGGTGCGGGCGCGCTGCCGGATCGCCGCCACCCACCTGCGATTGCTGCGGCTGACGAACGATCCGGCGGCGGTCGCGGAGGCACTGGCCTCGGCCGGACCGCCCGATGCCGAGGGGTGGGTCGAGGTGGTCGTTCCGTCGGAGTCCTACGACGTGCTCGCCCACGGCCTGCTGCCGCTCGGCGAGCACGTCGAGGTGCTGGAACCACCCGAGCTGCGCGCGCGGCTCGCGGCGACCGCCGCCGCCATGCACGCGCGCTACTCCCGGAAGTAGATCACCGTAGGAGGCGGGGCGCCCGTCAGCGCAGTGTGCGGAAGAACTCGCGCACGTCCGCGATCAGCAGGTCCGGCGCCTCCATCGCCGCGAAATGCCCACCGCGGTCGAACTCGGTCCACCGGACGATGTTGTGCGCGTCTTCGGCGAGTTTGCGGACGGACATGTCGCCGGGGAAGATCGCCGCCGCGGTCGGCACATCGGACTTCCGCATCGGCGCGCCCCATACCGCGGATTCGCTGTAGAGCCGCAGCGAGGAGGCGAAGGTTCCGGTGAACCAGTACAGGCTGACGTTGGTCAGCAGCGCGTCCCGGCCCACCGCGTCGTCGGGCAACTCGATCGCCGGGTTGGTGTACTGCCGGAACAGGTCGGCGATCCAAGCCAGCAGCCCGGCGGGTGAGTCCTGGATGCCGATCGCCAGCGTCTGCGGGCGGTTCGCCTGCACGGTCGCGTAGTCGTAGCGGGCATAGCTGTCCGGACCGGTCATCGTGTCCAGCTTCGCCTGATCCGCCGCGGACCATTCCGCCTGAGCCAGGTCTTCGTCCGTGGCGCCGGAGTTTTCGGCGTCGCCGTCCCAGGATGGAATCGTGATCGGGCCGTTCACGTGCAGGCCCACCAAGTGCTCGCGGTCGATATGGCCGAGGTGAGCGGCGACGAAATACCCCGCGTCGCCGCCCTGGACGCCGTATCGGTCGTAGCCCAGACGCGCCATGAGTGCCGCGACCACCTCCGCGAACCGCTCGGTCGAGCCCGCGCCAGGCTCGGGCGAGACCCCGGAGAACGCGAAACCCGGCAGCGAGGGAACAACCAGGTGGAACGCGTCGGCCGGATCGCCGCCGTGCGCGCGGGGATCGCTCAGCGGTCCGAGCACCTTCGAGAACTCGGTGAACGACGCGGGCCAGCCGTGACCGAGCACCAGCGGCAGCGCATCCGGTTCCGGCGAGCGGACGTGCAGGAAATGCACCTGTTGTCCAGCGATGCCGGTGACGAACTGCGGCAGCTCGTTCAGCTCCGCTTCCACGGCGTGCCAGTCGAATTCGCTACGCCAGTATTCGGCCAGCGGTCGCAAGTAGGACACGCGCATGCCCTTGCTCCATCCGGCGCCGGGCAGGTCGCTCGGCCACATGGTATCGGCGAGGCGCCTGTGCAGATCATCGATCCGCTCCTGCGGGATGTCGATGCGGAAAGGACGAATGTCGTGTTCGGTTGTCATAGCGGCCACCGTAGGAAGCGCTTAGGACGGGATCGTTCCTAACTTCCGGGCATGCTGGCGGACATGCTGGAAACGTCGGCCCGCCTGCTTCAACTGCTGACTCTGCTGCAAACCCGTCCGGACCGGACGGGTGCCGAACTCGCCGAACGGCTCGGCGTCACCGGGCGCACGGTGCGCAGGGACATCGATCGGCTGCGTGAACTCGGTTATCCGATCCATGCCGTCCGCGGCGCCGCGGGGTACCGACTCGGCGCGGGAGCAGCGCTGCCGCCGCTGTTGCTCGACGACGACGAAGCGGTGGCGGTGGCGGTCGGGCTTCGCGGCGGCACCGTGACCGGGTTGGAGGAGGCGTCGCTGCGCGCGCTCACCAAATTGGAGCAGGTGCTGCCGCCGCGCCTGCGGCACCGTATCCGCACCCTGCGCGGCGCGACCCTGCGGGTCGACGGGCCCGCCTCGGAGGTCCAGCCGGACACGCTCATGGCCATCGCCGAAACGTGCCAGCGCCACGAACGGCTCCGGTTCGACTATCGCGCCCACAGCGGCGCCCTCGGCCCGCGCACCGTCGAGCCGCACACCCTCGTGCACTTCAGCAGGCATTGGTACCTGGTCGCCTGGGATGTCGACCGCGCCGACTGGCGCACGTTCCGGGTGGACCGGATGACCCCGCGGATTCCGACCGGGCCGCGCTTCACGCCCCGGGAGCCGCCGGAAGGCGATGTCCTGGCATATCTTTCGATGCGGCTGTCGGCCCACTCGTGGCCGTATCAGGCGACGGTGCTGCTGCACCGATCGGCCGACGACGCCGCCGGACGCGTCTGGCCCGGTGCGGGCGTCGTGGAAGCCGTCGACGAGCACAGCTGCCGCCTGCACGTCGGCAGCGAGACGCCCGAACAACTGGTCTGGATGATCACCTCGGTCGATCTCGACTTCACCGTGCTCGCCGGCCCACCGGAACTCATCGACGCGCTCCGCGCCCAGGCCGCCCGCTGCGAGCGCGCGGTACGCGACTTCGCACCGTAGCGAGCTAGCAGCGCCAATCCAGGACCGGCGCGAACGACCTGAGTTGCACCGAGTCGGGGGTCGCCCGCAGCACCGCGTCCCGTACCGCGACCAAGGGCGGGAACGACAGCTGCGCCACCGTGCCGATCCGGCGCGAGCGGGACGCGATCATCCGGGTGCGCGGCCTGCGTTCGCGGTCGTATGCGCTCAGGTCACCGCCACCGCTGGTCGCCACCTCGGCCAGCACGACGGCGTCCTCCAGCGCCTGGCAGGCGCCCTGCCCGAGGTTGGGCATCATCGCGTGCGCCGCGTCGCCGACCAGCGCGATCCGGCCGGTCACGAAGGTTTTCAGCGCGGGCAGATCGTAGAGGTCGTGCCGCAGCACCTCGGTGTCCTCGGCCGCGGCGAGCAGGGCGGGGATCGGCTCGTGCCATCCCCCGAACCGCGCGCGCAGTTCGGCAGTCCCGCCCGCCGCACCCGCGGGCACGTTCGCGGTGGCGTAGCAGTAGACCCGTCCGTCCGCGAGCGGCGCGTAGCCGAAACGCTCACCGCGGCCCCAACTTTCACCCATATCGGTGACCGGATCATGGGGCGTGACGACCACACGCCAGGCGGTGTAACCGCCATAGCGGGGCCGTATCTCACCGCACACGGCGCGACGCACCGCGCTCCGAATGCCGTCGGCGCCGACGACCACGTCCCCGCTGGATGTCCCGGCCGAGTGCACCACCGTGCCGCCGGCCTGCGCTTCGGTCACGGTCACACCGGTGCGCACTGCCTCCGCCGGGATGGCGGACCGCAGGATGTCCACCAGGTCGGCGCGGTGCAGCATGATCGGGCTGCCGTAGGTGGCGCGGAGCTTCTCGGCGTCGATCCCGGCCAGCCGGCGTCCCGCGCGGTCGCGAATGGCCGCAGCGCCCTCCTCGACGGCCCGAGCGCGCACCCGGTCGCCGAGGCCGAGCGCGTCGAGAGCGCGAAGAGCGTTGGGCCACAGGGACAATCCCGCGCCGACCGCGGCGATCTCGGCGGCCCGCTCCAGCACTTCGACGCGCCAGCCCTGCCGCAGGAAAGCCACCGCGGTCGCCAGACCACCGATGCCACCGCCCACGATGACCGCCTCGGACATCGCTTCCCCTTTCTCCGGACCGCTCGGCGAGCAGCTCACCCGAACGCTACTACCGATGTAGTGTCGTGGCGCCGTACTGTAACCCATATCACTACTGCTGTAGTATCACTGGATGTCCAGCAAGCGCGAACTCGTCTTGGACGCCGCGATCGACCTGCTCGGCTCCCGCGGCATCCGCGCCGTGACCCACCGCGCGGTCGACGAGGTCGCGGGCATGCCCGCCGGATCGGCGTCCAATTACTTCCGCACCCGTGCGGCGCTGCTGGCCGGCATCGCCGAGCGCCTCGAGGCACGCGACTACGCGGATTGGGAGGCGCTCACCCGGCAACCGGGCCCCGGCACCGTCGAAGAACTCATCGACGGCACGGCCGCTTACGTCGTCCACGCGGTGCGGACCGACCGCACGCGGACACTGGCGCGCTACGCGCTGTTCCTGGAAGCACAGACCTCGCCCGCATTGCACGAGACGGTGCGACGCGGCCACCGCAGGCTGGGCGAATGGGCCGCGAGCCTGCTGGCGAGCGTCGGCGGGGATCGGGCGACGACACAGATCTTGGTAGGCCAGCTCGAGGGCATCATTTTGCACCAATTGGTCGATCCGACACCGGATTTCGATCCGCGCCCCGTGCTGGACCGGTTGGTGCGCGCACTCATCGCTTCGAACGACTAGCGCCGTGGTCGCGCGATTCGCGTGCGATCAGCGTCACCCGATCCGTGGCGATGGGCGCGGCGCCGCTCGTCAGAAGAACGTGTGCAGCAGATCCACCACTCGCGGCGTGGGAGCGTCGGCGTCATCGATCACCGGGATGAGCCGCCATTTGTCGAAGGCGGTGCACGGATGGGACAGACCGAGCCGCACGACCGCGCCGATGGGCAACTCGGTGGCCGAGCCGCCCGGCAGGCGGAGGAAGGCGTGCTGGTCGTTGAGCGCCGAGACCGTCGCGTCCGCGTCGAGCACACCGCCTCCAGATCCGGCGATGCGTTGCGGAATCGGCATCCCTTCGTCGAAAGGGAGATCGCGTTTGCCCGCGTCCAGCAGAGCGAGGCCGGGTTCCGGGCGCGAGAGGGTACGGGCCCAGCCGTGCATCGCCGAACGCAGCGGCCGCGCAGACCCTGGACCCGCCAGCGGTGACATGCTCGCGTAGAAGCCGTCGTCGTGGATGACATACGCGCCCGAGCGCAGCACGACCGTCGTCGCCACGCCCCGGCCGCCATGCTCGTCGGACAGCGGGGCGAGGTATTCGAGCGCGAGTTCCGGGTAGGCGCTGCCGCCCGCGGTGACGACGGCCGGACCGCGATATCGCCCGGCCGCGGCGAGTTCCCGGTGCAGCCGGGCGAGTTCGCCGAGGTAGTCGCGCACCGCGCGGATGCCGGTCGCGGTGCGGTCGTGCGCGAGGGCACCCTCGTAGCCGCCCACACCGGCGAGCGTCAGCCGCGACGCCCCCTCGATCGCGCGCGCCACCGCATGCGCCTGTTCCACCGTGCGCGCGCCGGTTCTGCCGTGCGGGCCACCGAGTTCCACGAGCACCCGGATCCGCGGCGCCTCCGGTGCGCCGCGCAGATGCGCGTCCATCAGCGCGACCGTTTCGACGCTGTCGGCCCAGCAGTAGAACTCGAAAGACGAATCGCGCGCCGATTCCGCCGCGACCCACCGCAATCCGACCGGATCGACCAGCGCGTTGGCCAGCAGCACCCGCGCGACACCGAAGGACCGCGCCACCTGCGTCTGCCAGACGGTGGCCAGAGTGATGCCCCATGACCCTGCGGCCAGCTGATCCGCCCACACCTGCGGCGCCATCGTGGTCTTGCCGTGCGGCGCCAGCCGCACGCCTGCCGCGCGCACCCACTCGGCCATCACCGCGATGTTCTCGGCCAGGGCAGCGCGGTCGACGGTGAGCACCGGCGTCTCCAACTGGTCGAGCACCGGCGCGGCGGCGCGGATCTCCCGCACGGTCCGGCCCCAGAACGCGGGTGGCATGCCCTTGTGCTCGGGACCGATCCTGCGGTCCGCCAGCGCCGCCACGGCTGCTTCGTCGATCGACACGACGTTCTTCCTACCCGACCGCGCCCCTCGGGGGGCTAACCCGAGTTGCGCAGGGCGGTGGCCAGGCCGTTCATGGTGAGCAGGATGCCGCGTTTGACCAGTTCGGAATCGTCCCCGGCGCGCAGCCTGCGCAGCAGTTCCACCTGCATCTGGTTCAGCGGCTCCAGGTAGGGGAAGCGGTTGTGGATGGACTCGGCCAGCGACGGGTTGTCGGCCAGCAGGTGGTCGTTGCCGGTGATCGCGGCGTGCATGCGGACGGTTCTGGCGTGTTCGTCGCGGATCATGCCGAAGATGTGCTCCCGCAGGGCCACATCCTCCACGAGTTCGGCGTAGCGGGCGGCGATGTCCAGATCGCTCTTGGCCATCACCTGCGCCAGGTTGGACAGCACGGTGCGGAAGAACGGCCAGCGGCGGTACAGATCGGCCAGAGTCGCCAGCCGCTCCGGGTCGCCGCCGATCCACTCCTCCAGTGCGGAGCCGGTGCCGTACCAGCCCGGCAGCATCACCCGCGACTGGCTCCACGACATCACCCAGGGGATGGCGCGCAGGTCCGCGACCGAATTCGTCGGCTTGCGAGAGGCGGGTCTGCTGCCGATGTTCAGATCACCCACTTCGGCGACCGGCGTCGACTGCCGGAAGTAGTCGACGAATCCGGGGGTCTCGTGCACCAGCCGCGCGTACGCGGCGCGGGCGCGGGCGGCCAAGTCGTCCATGATGCCGTAGGACGGCTCGGCGTCGGCGCCCAGGCCCTCCACGTCCAGCAGCGTCGACTCCAAGGTGCCCGCGATCAGCGACTCCAGATTGCGGTGCGCCGCACCGGGTTCGGCGTACTTCGCGGCGATCACCTCGCCCTGCTCGGTGAGCCGCAGCGAGCCGCGCACCGCCCCGGCGGGCTGGGCGAGGATCGCGTCGTAGCTGCGGCCGCCGCCGCGACCGACGGTGCCGCCGCGGCCGTGGAACAGCCGCAACCGGATGCCGGTCTTGCGGGCGACCTCGACCAGATCCAGCTCGGCCCGGTACAGCGCCCAGTTCGCCGCCAGATACCCGCCGTCCTTGTTGGAGTCGGAGTAGCCGAGCATCACTTCTTGGCGCATTCCCCGCGCGGCCACCAGATCGCGATAGACCGGCACCTCCAGCGCCGCCGACAGTGTGGCCGCGCCAGCGCCGAGGTCCTCGATGGTCTCGAACAGCGGGACGATGCCCACCGGGCAGCTCGGCGGCCCGTCCGGCTCCCCCGGGTCTAGCAGTCCGCCTTCCTTCAGCAACAGGGCGGCCTCGAGCAGATCGCTGACCGACGTGCACATGCTGATGATGTAGTTCGGCACGGCCTCCGGGCCGAGGGTGTCCACCACCTCGCGGGCGGCGCTGACGATGCCGAGTTCCTTGTCGGCCAGTTCGCTCAACCGGGCGTGCGGGCCGAGCAGCGGGCGGCGGGTGCGCAGTTCGGCGGCGAGCAGTTCCACCCGATCCGGCTCCGGCAGGCTCGCGTAGTCGGCATGCACCCCCGCCCAGGCCAGCAGTTCGGCGACGACCTGTTCGTGCACCTCGGAGTTCTGGCGCAGATCCAGGCTCTGCAAATGGAAGCCGAACGTCTCCACGGCGTGCCGCAGCGCGGCGAGCCGGTCGTCGGCGAGCAGGCCGTCGCCGCTGCGCCGCAGCGAGGCATCGATCGCGTCGAGGTCGTCCAGCACGGCCTGCGGAGCCGGGTAGGGCCGCGCCCCTTCGTCCAGTCCGTTCGGCGGCGCCTCCCCGAGCGCGGCCAGCGCGGTGGCGGTCAGCCTGGCCCGGATGTGGTGCAGCGCGCGGCGATACGGCTCGTCGGCGTGCGTGGCCGGATCGGGGTAACCGCTCTCGGCGAGCGCGGCGACCTCGGGCGTCACGGCCACCAGCCGGGCCGACAACGACAGTGTCTTCTCCAGTTCCACCAGGTCGCGCAGGTAGCGCTCGAACGCGACGCCCGCGGCGCGGTAGGCGGCCTGCCGCACCACCTCGGCCGTGACGAACGGGTTGCCGTCGCGGTCGCCGCCGATCCAGGAGCCGGGACGCAGCATCGGGCGCGGCAGCAGCTCGACTCCCGGCCAGCGGGAGCGCAGCGCGGCGCGCACCTCGGCGTTGATCGCCGGGATCACGTCGAGCAGGGTCAGGTCGTAGTAGCGCAGACCCACCGAGATCTCGTCCTGGATACGCAGGCGGGCCAAGCGGATGAGCGCGGTACGCCACAGGCTCAGCACCTGGCGGCGGATGCGCCGCTCCAGATCGGCCCGCTCGCGCTCGTTCTCGGCGTAGCGCTGGCGCAGGCGCATCAACTCGGTGATCCGGGCCTGCGCGTCGAAGACGGTGCGGCGGCGCGTCTCGGTCGGGTGCGCGGTGATCACCGGCGACACCAGCGCGTCCGACAGCAGGTCCGCGACGCGGGTTCCGTCCAGCGCCGCGGCGTCCAGCTTGCGGTAGGTGGCCGCCAGCGACGAGTCCTGCGGCGGTTCGCCCGCCGTCTCGTGCGCGACGCGGCGGCGGTCGCGCTGGATGTCCTCGGCCAGATTGGCCAGCAGCACGAAGTAGCTGAAGGCGCGGATGAGCGGAAGGGCCACCGCGATGTCCACGCCGTCCAGCATCTGCGCGACGGCGCTGCGCCCGACCTCCTCGCGACGCACCCGGAACGCCTCGATGCGCACCCGTTCGATGAGGTCGAAGACCTCCGGCCCCTCGTGGTCGCGAATGGTGTCACCGAGCACGCCACCGAGAAACCGGATGTCGTCGCGCAGCGGCCGGATGGCGTCCTGCTGGGTCTCGCTCATCGTTTCACCCATGATCAGACAGTATTGCCCTCCGGCCCGCCGGGGAATGCGACGCGGCCCACACCGGCCGCGCCCGGCTCAGCCGGGCAGTTCGGAGAAGCGCAGGTGGTTGCCCCACGGGTCGCGGAATCCGCAGTCACGGACGCCGTACGGCTGCGTGATCGGCTCCTGCGTCACCTCGACGCCTGCGTCGCGCAGCCGGGCGAACGTGGCGTCGACGGCATCGGTGGTGAAGATCAACGTGCCCTGCGCGCCGCTGGCCAGCCGCGCCCGCGCGGCGGCACCGGCCGCCTCGTCCGGCACCATCTCGGGGGTCTCCAGGATGAACTCGATGCCGGGCTGCTTCGCCGGGCCGACGGTCAGCCAGCGGCCCCCGGCGAACGGCAGGTCCGCACGCACTTCGAGGCCGATGACGTCACGGTAGAACTCCAGGGCCTTGTCCTGGTCGGCGACCAGCACGCCGATGTGGGTGAGGGCGAGGTCCGCGCCGTTGCTCATGATGATGCTCCTTTTCTTCGTCAGGGCCGGGCGACAGTACAGACGAGGCGCGCGCGGCGAATTCATCGGCGCTCGGCGCACTGCCGCCATCCGTCGCGCGGGTCGGCGACGAACGCCGCATCCGGCGAGGTGACGCGCGCGCGCCTTCCGGCGGGTGCGCGCCAGGGCACGGCACCGGCCGACGACTCAGCCCGCGTCCAGGGCCGTGAGGTGATCCGCTCGGTGCGACAGCACCTGTTCGAGCAGCGAGACCAGTACCTCCTTGACCGAATCACGTTGCCTGGCATCGCATTCCAGCACCGGGATCCAGTCGTCGAGTTCGAGCGCCTCGCGCACCTCGGCGAGGTCGAAGCGGGTGCCGCCGTCGAAGCGGTTGACCGCGACGACGAAAGGCGTGCCGCGCCCTTCGAAGTAGTCCAGCACCGGGTAGCAGTCGTCGACGCGGCCGGTGTCCACCACGATCACCGCGCCGAGCGCACCGTCGACCAAGTCGTCCCACAGGAAGACGAAACGGTCCTGGCCCGGCGTGCCGAACAGGTACAGCAGCAGCGAGCTGTCCAGGGTGATGCGCCCGAAATCCAGGGCGACGGTGGTCTGCGTCTTGTCGACCCGATGTCCCGCGTCGTCCACGCCGACGGCCATCTCGGTCATCGCCGCCTCGGTCACCAGCGGCTCGATTTCGGAGATGGCTCCGATGAACGTCGTCTTCCCTACCCCGAAACCGCCGCTGACCACGATTTTCACCGAGGACGGCATGGTCGGGGTTCGCATGTCAGAGTGCCCGGACAAGGTCCCTGATCCTCTCGATGGCGGCGGCGGTGAGCTGGTCGGCGGAGCGCACGGAGACGTACCCGGTGGCGGCGAGATCGCTGACCACGACCTTGGCGACGCCGATCGGGACGCCGAGCGCGACGCCGATCTCGGCGATGGAATGCGGCCGCTGGCACAGCCGCACGAGAGTGCGCTGCTCGAAGCGCAGCGGCGCGGACAGCGCGGCCGGATCGGCCCACACCATCGTCTCGATGCGCAGTCCGTCCAGCAGCGGTGTGGTGCGCCCGGCGGTGACCACGAAGGGGCGCACGAAACGGTCTGCTCCGAAAGCGGGCTCGTGTCTCATCGCCGCAGCGACCCGCGCAGTTCGGCGATGAGCGCGGGGTCGAGCAGCGCGCCCGCGCGCTCGGCGAGCACCGCCATCTCGTAGCCGACCAGGCCGACGTCGCAACCGCTGTCGGCGATCACGCCCAGACAGCTGCCGTCCCCCATGGCGGAGACCAGCAGGAACCCGCGTTTCATCTCGATCATGATCAGCTTCAGGCCGTCGAAGGAGTAACTGCGCGAGGCGCTGCGGGCCAGCCCGGCCAGCCCGGACACCATCGCGGCGAGCCGGTCGGCGGAGGCGCGGTCCAAGCCGTCGGACATGGCGATGAGCAGGCCGTCGGAGGACACCGCGACCGCCTCGCGCACACCGTCGGTCGCGCGAACGAAGTTGGCCAGCATCCAATTGAACGTGTGCGGGTCGGCGCTCGATATGGGGGTGGTCACCGGATCTCCTCTGTCATGGTCGCGGGCTGGAATTCGGACGCCGCGGCGGCGGCGTGGATGCGGTCGTTCCGCGCGGGAGCGGCGTGTCGTGCGGGCGCGCCGCGCTGATGTCCCGCCCGGAAGGCGGACAGCATGCCGCGGATCTCCTCGGGCGAGCGCTCGACCACGGGCGCCTGCTCCGGCCGGGGCTCCGCGTCGGGCCGCACGCGAGCCGACGCTGCCCGGGCCTTCTTGTTTCGTTTCACCAAGCCGTTCTTGGTGTGCCGCGCCGCGGGTTGGTCCGGCGCTGGATCGGATCGTCCTCCCGCGCGGCGGGATTCGACGAGTCCTGCGCTCGCCGCCGGCCCGGATCGCGACACGACGAGCTGGGTGTAGGGCGCCGATCCGGCGATCGGCCCATCAGCCCCGGCGATCGGCCCGTCAGCCGCGGTGGTCCGCCCGTCAGCCCCGGTGGTCCGCCCATCAGCCCCGGTGGTCCGCCCATCAGCCCCGGTGGTCCGCCCGTCAGCCGCGGTGGTCCGCCCATCAGCCCCGGCGATCGGCCCGTCAGCCGCGGTGGTCCGCCCATCAGCCCCGGCGGTCCACCCATCAGCCCCGGCGGTCCACCCATCAGCCCCGGCGATCGACCCATCAGCCGCGGTGGCCGCAGTGGCCGACGCGGTGGCCGCGGTGGCCGTACCGGGCCGCGGCGCACTTGAACCCATCGCAGCGGAATCGCGCTCCGTGGCGGTTCGGGAGGCGGATTCGGTGGCCCGCCCGCAGGGGGCTTGTCCGATGGACTCGTCGCGGAGTTGCGGCTCGGTGTCGAGCATGCCGGGCGGCAGGGTCAGGCGCGCGACGATGCCGCTGACCGGGGAGACGCTGAGTTCCACGCCGATGCCGAGCCGCTCGGCGAGCCTGCCGACCACGTAGTGGCCGAGATGACGGGTGGGCGCGACGACGAAGTCCTGCTCGCCGCGCAACCGCGCGTTGGCCTGGGCCAAGTGCTCGGCGGGCATGCCGACGCCGTGGTCGACCACCGCGAGCAGGTACCCGTTCGGCCCGGCGCGGCCGTAGATCTCCACCTCGACATCCGGTGGCGAGAACGCGAGCCCGTTCTCGATCAACTCCGCGAGCATGTGGGCCAGCTCGCTGGCCGCCGCGCCGGTGATGAGCACCTCGTCCATCCGCCGCAGCGCCACCCTGCGGTAGTCGTCGACCTCGGACAGCCCCGCGCGGATCACGTCGCTCAGCGGGATCGGTTCGGCCCAGCGGCGCGGGCCCGCCTCGCCGACCAGCACGAGCAGGCTCTCGGCGTTGCGGCGCATCCTGGTGGCCAGATGGTCGAGCTCGAACAGGTTCGACAGCGCCTTGGGATCGAGCTCCTCGCGCTCGAATTCGCTGATCAGGCCGAGCTGGCGGCGGACGAGATTCTGATTGCGGCGAGCCAGGCTGACCATCGACTCGGTGGTGTTGCGGCGCACCAGCGCCTGCTCCGACGCGAGGTCGAAGGCGGTGGACTGCACCCGATCCAGCGCGCGGGCCACGGCCGCGATCTCGACGCTCGCACCGTGCGGCGTTCGCACCGGGGCGGGTGGGTCCGGCGGCCGGGTGTCGTCGCCGGTGCGCCAGGCCGAGATCACCTCGGGCAGCCGCCGACCGGACACGTCGTCGGCATCCGCGGCCAGCGTGGCCAGCGGCCGGACGATCGCGCGCACCGCGGCGACGACGAGAGCCACCTCCACCGCGATCGCCGCCAGCGCGGCCAGCACGAACGCGCCGAGGGTCACGGCGGCGGCGCGGAGCAACACTTCCGCGCGCTGCCGCACGTCGGCGCCGACCGACTGCTGCACCGTGCGCTGCTCGTCGATGACCGCGGTCATCCGTGCCCACCAGGCGATCGGATCGACCGGGCGCGCCAGCGGCCCGGCGCTGGAGGCGATCGCGATGTTCTCCGCCTCAGCGGCCGCGACCGCGTCGGCGCCGTCCAGCACGGCGTCCAGGCGCGCCTGCTGTGCCCCGGTCGCGTCGCGGGCGAACGCGGACAGACCGGCCAGCTTGGCCGCGCGGATGTCGAGGAACTGCACGTACTCGCCAGGACCGAAGGCGTCGGCGGCGAAGACGCCGTTCAGGAAGCCGCGCTCGCGCGCCGTCTGCTCCTTCGCCTCACCCAGCGCGTACAGCGCTTGCAGCCCGTGCCGGACCACCGGGTCTGCGGCCTGGTCGAGACCGAGGAACAGGTGGTTCAGCGCGTCGATGGCGTCGGTGTAGTACTGGAACGCCGCCTGCCGGGACGTGCGGCGCTCGTCGATCCTGGACCTCGTCGCGTCCAGATCGGTGAGCGGCCGTGTGGCGGCTCGCACCCGCTCCGCGCCGGGCGGTCCGTCCGCCACCGCCTGCCGCAGGGCCTGCATGGCGCGGTCGACCGCGCCGCGCTGATCGTCCACCGGCTGCCGCAGGCGTTGGTCGCCGCCGAGCAGACCATTGGTCAGGCCGCGCTCGCGCTGTGTCTCGTGCACCAGATCCTGCACCGTCAGCGCCAGCGCCACCCCCGCCACCGTGTTCTCGCTCTTCCGGTAGGCGTCCAGCTCGCTCGCCACCATCCCGCCCAGCAACGCGAGTACCAGAACGAGCGACACCATGAGGATGCGGGCCAGCTGCCCGCGGATGGTTCGCGGACGCACTATCGCGCTGCCGGACACTTGGCGTTCACCGTCGAGGGTGCGGAGCGCGACAGCCGGTGTGCCGCCGGAATTCTCCGGTCGTCCAGGTGACCGCTCCACCCTTGCTCCTCCGATCAGCCGCCACGCCTGCGCCGCAGCGAGCACGCGGAAATCAAGGGGAAACTGTCACAGGCCCCACCCTTCGTCAACGCGAGAATCGGGCAAAACGGACACTGTGCGGACTTCTAAACACACTGGCAACGAGGGGTTACGAGCATGACAAAACCGGCATCCGCAGCACGCGAGCGGAAGCCCAGTTCCGTTGCCTCATACCCGCCTTCGCCCGCCGCGAAACCTCCCGGGCCGGCTCTGATACAGTCCGGCGCGACACACCCGAAGGGCAAGAGGGCTGGATGGCGCACCGAATTACGTTGGTTCCCTTGACGATCGCACTCGCGTTGGGATTGGCCGCCTGCGGCGACGAGTCCGGCGGTTCGCCCGCGGCGACCACGACGCAAGCCGCGAGCACAGCCACGCAGCTCTTCGATCCCTGCACCGGCATCCCCGACGCCGCGCTGACGAGCGCCGGACTCGACCCGGCCAGCAAACAGGTCGGCGTCGGCGGTGTGAAGCAGCCCGGCTGGGAGATCTGCGGATGGAAGGGTGCCGACTTCACCCTCGGCGTGTTCTCCAACGGCATGTCCGTGGCCGAGTTCGAGCGGAAGCCGGGCAATGTCGACTTCCAGGACGTCACCATCGCCGGACGGCCGGGACGCCAGTTCCGCGTCGACGACGCCGCCAAAGACCAGATGTGCGACGTGCTGTTCCCCGCCCGGCAGGGCCTGCTGCAACTGACCTTGGTCAACAAGACCGCGGACCAGAACCCCTGCGATCGCCTCGCCACCATCGGCCAGGCGATCGTCCCGGCCCTGCCGAAGTAGCGGTCAGCTACCAGCCAGGATGCCCAGCACCTCGTCGGAGGTGTAGAAGGGTGCGAGGCGCTCGCGGATCAGCCCGGCGAGAACGCCGTCGCGCTTCGCGCCCTCGATGACCGCCGGTCCGTACCGCAGGATCTCCTTGACGATGTCGTCGCCGGTCAGGCCGAGTTCGGGCAGCATGGCCGCCACGGTGTAATCGCCGTACTTGGTGAAGAACACCTCCACGCACTCGTCGAGCAGCAGACCGAAGTACTCCTTCTCCCTGGTGGTGACGGCGATCTCGTAGCACAGCAGCACCAGCTCGTTGAGGTCCTTCTGGCTGAGGTAGTCGCGCAGGCCGCTGACCGGTTCGTCGGCGTGCAGATCCCAGAACTCCATCGCGGCGGCGTGCACCGGAGCGTCGCGCAGCATCTCGCGGATGGCGTTGTTGGTGCGCTTGAGCGCGAACAGCGCGCCCTTGCCCGCAAGGTCGCCGACGAACGTGCCGTCGGCGGCCTTCTTCGCTCGATTGGCCGCGGACTGGCCCAGCGACATCAGCGAGGACACACCGGGGATCTTCTCCGCGCGCTCCCGGTTGGCCTGCATGAAATCGTTGATCAGCTTGTCCACGAACTTCGAGGCGACGGTGGCCACCAGCGGGCTCTCGGTGAGCCGGTCCAGGATGCGCTCCTGGGCCTGGTGCATGCCGAAGATCTTCTCCAGCAGCGCCTCCACCGGCTCGCGCTCGACCACCTCGCCGAGCGTGTAGTCGTTGTTGGCGGCGATGTGGTCGTAGATCGAGTCGGCGAACACCCCGACCATGTCGGCGAAAACCGGACTGCCGCCGATCAACTCGACTACGGTGCGGACGGTCTGCTTGGCCTGCCCGAGCTCCACGACGTCGCGGAGGACGAGCGTGTCGGCGACACCGAGCACCGCCTCGGTGTCGCGCGCGACCACCTCCGCGAAACGCTCGCCGGTCACCTCGGCGAGCAAGAACGCCACCTGGGCGTCCAGTAACCGTTCGGCGATCTCACGCGGCTCGCTCATCGAATTCCACCCATCGTCCGGCGCGCCCGGCGCGGATCACGACTGGTGCGGGTCGGGGTCGTTGCCGTGCAACGACTTCCGGATCCGGTCCAGGCGCTCACGCGCGGCCTGCTCACGTGCCTGCCATTGTTCGTCAACGCTGCGGCCCGCCGGAGTCTGCCGGTCGAGTTCGCCCATCCCCTGCGCGGCCCCGTAGCGATGCTCGACCTTATCGCGAACTGACTCGAAAGTAGGAACACCGGAGGCCGAATATCCGCCGCCGCCGGCGGACTCCGGCATACCCGGCGGCGGTACCGGTACCGCCGGTACCGTGGAACTGCCGCCCACCTGGCCCGACGCATCCGGCGTCGGCGGTGCGAGCACGGGCTCGCCGGGTGGGGTGGTAGGAGTCACATCGCCGCCCCCTGCCGCATCGCCGGTTTCCAGCAGGCCGACCAGCGCCGCGTGGACCGCCGCGAACCCGGAACGCCCCGCGGTGGCGGCCAGCAGCACACCGGCCAGCTCCGCGTCGGACAGTCCGGCCAGCCGGCTCGCGATATCGCTGTTGTCGCTCATACCGCCAGGCTACGCACGCTCGACCGCCAACGGCCGTTCACGACCGCACGCGCGCGCCCGCCCACTCGCGCACCAGGTCGTACCAGGCCGAGCCGCCGACGACGATCAGATCGTTGTGCCCGGCACCAGGGAAGACGACCAGCCGTTTCGGCTCGCGCGCCGCGGCGTAGAGCCGCCGCGCGTGCCGCAGCGGCAGCAATTCGTCCTGATCGCCGTGCATGATCAGCACCGGGGAGCGCAGCGCGCGAATGCGGCGTTCGTTCGGATAGGCGTTCGGCACCAGCGGCGCGGGCAGGAACGGATACACCGAGCGCGCCGCGTCCCGCAGGCCGCTGAACGTGGACATCAGCATCACTCCGGCAGGCGGATGGTGCTGCGCCAGTTCGAGCACGACACCGCCGCCGAGGGACTTGCCCAGGTACAGCACGCGATTCGGATCGACACCGGGTTGCGCCAGCAACGCGCTGCGCGCCGCCCGCGCGTCCAGGTAGGTACCGTGCTCGGTCGGTTTCCCGGTGCTGCGCCCGTATCCGCGGTAGTCGAAGGCCAGCACGTCGAAACCGGCCTCGGTGAGCAGCGCGAAGATCGGCACCCGGTCGCCGAGATTGCCCGCGTTGCCGTGCGCGAACAGGATGTGCCCGACCGGATCGCGGGCAGGCATCCACCACGCGTGCACCGTCTCACCGTCCGAGGTGGGCAGCGACAGGTCGGTGTACTCCATGCCGAGTACCGCCGGAGTCTGCAGCACTGTCCGCTCCGGCAGATAGGTCAGCGCGTTGAGGATCGGACGGGCCGGGTGTCGCACGTCAGCCCCGCAGCACCGCGCCTACCGCGTCAGCCGCCGCCGCGACCGCCGCGTCGCGCGCGGCACTGGCCTCGTCCTCGGTGAGCGTCCGGTCGGTGGCCCGGAAACGCAGGGCGTAGGTGAGCGACTTGCGCCCCTCACCCGCCTGAGCGCCCTCGTACACGTCGAACAGCGCGATGTCCTCCAGCAGTTCGCCACCGCCGGTGCGCAGCGCGGACTCGACGGAGGCCGCCGGGATCGCCTTCTCGACGCTCACCGAGACGTCTTGGAGCACCGCGGGGAACGGCGACACGATCGGGACCGGCCGGGATTCTCGCAGCGGCAGCGCGTCCAAGTCGAGTTCGACGGCACAGGTGCGCGGCGGCAGACCGGAGCGTTCCAGCACGGCGGGATGCAGCTCACCCGCGTGGCCGACGACCGTTCCGTCCACCACCAGCTCGGCGCAGCGACCGGGATGCCAGGGCAGATGAGCCGCCGGACGGCGCTCGATGGTCACGCCGGCCGCGTCACCGACGGCGTCGGCGAGGGCGAACGTGTCGGCGGCTTCGGCCGGACGACCCGGCCCCCACGGCCCGCGCGGCTCGCGGCGGCCGGTCAGGACGGCGGCCACGTGCACCGGCTGCTCGGGCAGCGATTCCAGCAGCTCGGCGATCTCCTCGTCGGTGGGACGCCGGTCCACCGGCAGCGGATCGACCGGCCTGGTGTTCGCCCCCGGCAGCACGACTTGCGCGATGCCGTAGATCGCCAGGTCACGCGCGCCGCGCGAGATGTTGCGGACGGCCACCTCCAGCAGGCCGGGCAGCAGGGTGGTGGCCAGCTCGGCACGTTCCACGTCGAGCGGGTTCAGCACCTTCGTGGTGGCGCGGCGCGGGTCGTCGGCGTCCAGACCCCAGGTGTCGAACACTCCGGCGGGCAGGAACACCGGCGGCGGGACCTCCACGGCCCCGGCGAACGCCAGCGCGCGGCTGACGGCGCGGCGACGGCGCTGGGTCGGCGTGAGCCCGCGCCCGGCCGGTGCGGTGGGCAGCACGGACGGGATCTGCTCGAGACCCTCCAGCCGCAGCACCTCCTCCACCAGGTCGGCGGGCTGGGCCAGGTCGGGACGCCAGCTCGGCGGGGTCACCACCAGCTGACCGTGCCCGGCTTCGCTGACGCCCACCTCGACCGTGCAGCCGATCTGGGCCAGGCGGCGCGCCGATGTCCCGGTCGGGTAGGTGACGCCCGCGACGCGGTCGGCCAGATCGATGTCCATCCGGATGGGCTCGGGAGCCGGGACCGGGACGCGGATGTCGGTCAACACGGGTTCGATCGTGCCGCCGGCGATCTCGGCGAGCAGCGTGGCCGCCCGATCGAGCGCGGCCACGTTGATCTCCGGATCGACGACCCGCTCGTACCGCTTACCCGCCTCCGACACCAGCTTGTGCCTGCGCGCGGTGCGGTAGATCAGCAACGGGTTCCAGGTGGCCGCCTCGAGCAGGATGTCGGTGCTCTCCGCGCCGACCTCGGTGCTCGCGCCGCCCATCACCCCGGCCAGCGAGATGACGCCGGAATCGTCGGCGATCACCACGTCCTCGGCGTCGAGCGTGCGCTCCACGTCGTCCAGGGTGCGCAGCGTCTCGCCTCGGTGCGCGGAGCGGACCACCAGACCACCGGAGACCTTGCTCGCGTCGAAGGCGTGCAGCGGCTGCCCCAGCTCCAGCATCACGTAGTTGGTGACGTCCACCGCGGGCGAGATCGGGCGCACGCCCGACAGCAACAGCCTGCGCTGCAACCACCAGGGACTCACCGCGTTCGGGTCTACGCCGGTGACCCGCCGTGCCGCGAAACGGGTGCACCGGGAGTCCGGCTCGACCCGGATCGACCAGGCTTGCTGCTCGTGGTCGGGCAGGGTGCGCACCGCCGGATCGGCGTACTCGAGATCGAAGCCGCAGGCCAGCTCGCGCGCCAGGCCGCGAACCGAGAAGCAGTAGCCGCGATCGGGCGTGATGTTCAGCTCGACGACCGTGTCGTCCAGACCGAGCAGCGCGTTGGCGTCCGCGCCCGGCTCCGCGGTGCCCGGTTCCAGCACCAGGATGCCGGAATGGTCCTTGCCGATGCCCAGTTCGGCGACCGAGCAGATCATCCCGTTGGAGACGTGGCCGTAGGTCTTGCGCGAGGTGATCCGGAATCCGCCGGGCAGCACGCCGCCGGGCAACACCACCACCACCAGGTCACCGACCCGGAAATTCCGCGCGCCGCAGATGATCTCCTGCAACTCGGGCTTGCCGATGTCCACCTTGCAGAAGCGGATCGGCTTCTTGAACTCGGTCAGTTCGGTGATCTCGGCGACGCGGCCGACCACCAGCGGCGCGCCGCCCTCCTCCGTGCCCGTGATCCGCTCCAGCTTGTCGAGCTCTTCGACTTCCAGCCCGACCCGGACGAATCCCGCGTCGAGCTCCTCCGGCGTCACCGACCACTCCGGGTTGGTGCGCTGGATGATGTCGGTCAGCCAGGACTGCGCTACTCGCACTTGACGTTTCGCTCTCTCGATCGAAGGGTGGGGTCAGGACCGGATGCCGAAGGGCAGCGTGAAACGCACGTCGCCCTCGACGATGTCGCGCATGTCCGGGATGCCGTTGCGGAACTGCAGCGTGCGCTCCAGGCCCATGCCGAACGCGAACCCGCTGTACACCTCGGGATCGATCCCGCTGGCGATCAGCACCTTCGGGTTCACCATGCCGCAGCCGCCCCATTCGACCCAGCCCGCACCGCCCTTCTTGTCCGGGAACCACACGTCGACCTCGGCGGAGGGCTCGGTGAACGGAAAGTAGTTGGGACGCATGCGCGTACGGGTCTGCGGCCCGAACAGCGCGCGGGCGAACGCGTCCAGCGTGCCGCGCAGATGCGCCATGGTCAGGCCCTTGTCCACCGCCAGACCCTCGACCTGGGAGAACACCGGGGTGTGCGTGGCGTCCAGTTCGTCGGTGCGGAAGGTGCGTCCGGGGCAGACCACATAGATCGGCAGCTCGCGTTCCAGCATCGAGCGCACCTGCACCGGCGAGGTGTGCGTGCGCAGCACCTGGCGCGAGCCCTCCGGCGCGATGTGGAAGGTGTCCTGCATGGTGCGGGCCGGATGGTCGGGCAGGAAGTTGAGCGCGTCGAAGTTGAAGTGCTCGGTCTCCACCTCGGGACCTTCGGCGACCTCCCAGCCCATGGCGACGAACACGTCGGCGATCTGCTCGGAGATGACGGTGATCGGATGCCGCGCGCCGACGGCCGCCCTGCGCGCGGGCAGCGTCACGTCGATGGTCTCGGCGACCAGCACGGCGGCGTCGCGCTCGGCCAGCAACGCGGCGCGGCGGGACTCGAACGCCTCCGACACCCTGGACCTGGCGACGTTGACCCGTTTGCCCGCGTCGGCCTTCTCCGATTTGGGCAGGCTGCCCAGCGCGCGTTGCGCCAGCGCCAGCGGCGCCTTGCCGCCGAGGTGCTCGGTTTTCGCGACCGCGAGCGCATCCAGGTCGGCGGCAGCGGCGAACGCCTTCTCGGCGGCCGCCGCTGCCGCGGCCAGTGCCTCCTCGGTCAGCGCTGCGTTCTGCTCGCCTGCGTCGATGTCGTCGGCCACGATGCTCCGTCTCTCCCCTGGGGATCAATTCGCGGGCGCCGCTGCTCGCCTGCCCGCATTGCTGCTGGTCGCAATCGTATTCGATGGGCATTGACGGATTCACGCGGATTACCCACCGCGCCGCGCGAGCCGTGTGGTAGCTCGGCTGTCACACACCCGGACGTGCCAGGCCCCGGCGGGGAACGATGTCCCGCACCGTCACCCGTCCCGAACGGCACAGACCGCCACCACCTCGCAGGCGGCGGGTCGAGAGCGAGCAGTTCCGGCGGCTGCCCCGGAACGCCCGGCCAGGGCGGTAGCCTGCGGCCGGGCGTCGCGCGACAGTTCGGCGGTCAGCGCGCGGCGGTGACGTGGGCTGGCAGCAACCGCGACACCAGTGCGCCGACCGCGACGATCGCGGCGCCGACCCACACCGCGGGCACCAGTCCGTCGACATAGCTCTGCGGGTCCAGGTAGGAGCCCCGCGCCGCGAACACCGACGCCAGCACCGCGACGCCCATGGCGACACCGATTTCCCGCAGGGTGTTGTTGGTTCCCGAGGCGATCGCGCGGTCCTGCTCCGCGGCCGCGGCCATCACCACGGTGGCGCTCGGCGCGAAGGTCAGGCCCATGCCGATGCCGCCGAGCACGAACGGACCCACGAACGACAGATAACTCGCGTCGACGGAGGTGACCGCGGCCATCCAGGCCAGCGCGACGGCGAGCGCCATCTGCCCGGTGGTGAGCAAGGCACGGGCGCCGACCTTGTCGACGATCAGACCCGCCAGCGGAGCGACGACCATCGGCGCCATCGTCCACGGCATGGTCCGGATACCGGATTGCAGCGGACCGTAGCCCTGCACGATCTGGAAGTACTGGGCGAGCAGGAAGATCGAGCCGAAGACGCCCATCGAGAAGGTGAAGCCGGTCACGTTGCTCACCCGGAACGCGCGGGAGCGGAACAAACGCAGCGGCAGCATCGGCTCCGGCGCGCGCAGCTCCCAGACGATCAGGCAGCCGAGCAGCACCGCGCCGCCGACCAGCGCGGACAGCACGCCAGGAGACGTCCAGCCGTCCTCGGCGCCGTGGATCACGCCCCACACCACGGCGAGCACGCCGCCCGCCGACAGCAGCAGCCCCAGCAGGTCGACCCGCCTGCTGCCGCCCCACGACTCCGTCAGCACCCTCAGCGCGAACGGCAGCACGACCAGGCCGATCGGCACGTTGACCCAGAAGATCCACTGCCAGCTCAGTCCCTCGACGACGGCGCCGCCGATGAGCGGGCCCAGCGCGACGCCGAGGCCGGCGATCCCGCCCCAGATGCCGATGGCGGCGCTGCGCATCTTCTCCGGCACCGCGGCCGACAACAGCGTCAGCGACAGCGGCATGACGCCGGCGGCCCCGAAGCCCTGTACCGCCCGCGCCGCGATGAGCATGCCCGGTCCGGCCGCCAGCGCGCAGACCGCGGAAGCCAGCGTGAACACCGCGATGCCGAGCAGGAAGATCCGCCGCCTGCCGAGCCGGTCACCGAGGGCGGAGGCGGTGAGCAGCAAAGAGGCGAACGACAGCGTGTAGGCGTTGACGAACCATTGCAGGTCGGCCAGCGAAGCGCCCAGCTCGGTGCGGATCACCGGCAGCGCGTTGGTCACGACCAGGTTGTCCAGCGTGACCATGAACATCGGGATACCGACCGCCGCGAGCACGGCGGCGAGCCTGCCCGCGCCGAGGGATTCCGGCACGGCGGCAGGCGCGGTGGAGGGGAGTGTCTCGGTCATTTCCAGCCTTAGTTGTAATCGACTGATAACTAATGTCTCGAACAGTATGCATCGACTGATAACATGTCAAGGCAAGCGTGGACCAGCGAAAACGGAGCACCATGGCGACAACGAACAGGATGACAGCCGCCGAGCGGGGCGAGCAGGTGCTGGGCGCGGCGGTCTCCGCGTTCGCCGAAGCCGGTTACGCCGCCACCCGCACCGACGAGATCGCCCGCCGATCGGGCGTGTCACAGCCCTACGTGATCCGGTTGTTCGGCACCAAGCAGAACCTGTTCCGCGCCGCGTTGCATCGCGTGTGCGACCGGATCGAGGAGATCTTCCGTGCCGCGCGCGCCGAGGCGGCTCCCGACGCGCCGCCGGAGGAAGCCCTCGCCGCCCTCGCCAGCGGCTATTCGGTGTTCCTCGCCGAACGCGAACTGCTCCAACTGCTGCTGCACGGCTTCGCGGCCAGCGCGGACCCGGAGATCGGCGACCAGGTCAGGTCTCGTTTCGGCGATATCTACCGCCTCATCCGCGACCTGACCGGAGCGCCGGAAACCGAGACGCGCCGCTTCCTCGCCACCGGAATGCTGCTCACCGTGATGAGCGCGATGCGAGTGGCGGGCCCGGACGCGGTGCCCGCGACATGGGCAACGGAAATCCTCGCGGACCTCGCCACCGAAGGCGACTGACGACCTCCGGCTACTCCGCGGCGCGACACGGCCCGATAGCGAGACCGTGATACCTGGCCGCCCGCGCCCGGCCTCGACGAACCGCACAACAGAAGCCGAGCCCCAAAACCGACGCGCCCAGCCCACCACAACCACCGGTTTCGAGCGAAGCGAGACCGAGCCTGTTCCGTTCGCGGCCCGGCTCGCGTTCGAGCGGCCGCCGCGTACGCGACGAAGGAGCAAGCGGCGGCCGCTCGAACGCGAGCCACAAAGGGGCCGCGAACACGCCGCGCCGAAGGCGCGGCAAATCAATACCGCACCCGCGAGTTGGCGTAGAGGCAGATCGCGGCGGCCGTCGCGAGATTCAGGCTTTCGGCGCGGCCGCGGATGGGGATGCGGATGCGGTGGTCGGCGCGGCGCGCGACGGCCGGGTCCAGGCCGTGCGCCTCGTTGCCGAACAGCCAGGCCACCGGTCGGGTGAACAGTTCGTCGGCGTCGTCGAGGTCGACTTCGCCGTTCGCCGCGGTCGCCAGGATCGTGATGCCCGCCGCGGCGATCGAATCCAGCGTCTCGGCGACATCGCGGTGCCGGGCGATCGGCACGTGGAAGATGCTGCCCGCGCTGGCTCGCACGCACTTGCCGTTGTGCGGGTCGACCGTGTCGCCCGCCAGCACCACACCGTCGGCCCCGACGGCGTCGGCGACCCGGATGACCGTGCCCGCGTTCCCCGGCTCGGCCATCTCCACCGGAACGGCGAGCATTCGGGGTCCGGCGTCGAGAATCCGGGTCAGTGGCACGTCGAGCAGATCGCAGACCGCCACCAAGCCCGGCGCCGTGACCGTCTCGGCGAGATGCTGCGCCGCCCGATCACTGACCAGCGTGGTGCGCACCCCCGCCGCGGCGGCCCCCGCGATCAGCGCGTGATCGCGTTCGGCGGCCGCCTGCGAATAGAACAGCTCGTGGACGCGCGCGGTCTCCAAGGCCGCGGCGACGGCGTTGGCCCCTTCGGCGAGGAATCGTCCCGCCTTCCGGCGCTGCGCTCCGCGCTGGAGCTTGACAGCGGAAACGACCCGCGGATTGCGCTCACTGAGCGCTTCCACGGGTCGTTCCGGAAGTCTTTCGGTCGTCAACGAACGCGACTCAGGCGGCCGGCGCGTTGACATCCTGCGGCAGGGCGGCCTTGGCGACCGCGACGAGACCGGCGAACGCCTCGGCGTCCGATACCGCGAGCTCGGCGAGGATCTTGCGGTCCACCTCCACACCGGCGGCCTTCAGGCCCTGGATGAAGCGGTTGTAGGTGATGTCGTTGATCCGCGCGGCGGCGTTGATGCGCGCGATCCACAGCTTGCGGAAGTCACCCTTGCGCGCCCGGCGGTCCCGGTAGGCGTAGGTGAGCGAGTGCAGCTGCTGCTCCTTGGCCTTGCGGTACAGCCGCGAGCGCTGGCCGCGGTAGCCCTTGGAGGCCTCGAGGATGGAACGGCGCTTCTTCTGAGCGTTGACGGCCCTTTTGACGCGTGCCACTGGTCAGTCCTGTTCGATCTGGGGGCGCGGGGCGGCGCCCGGAAATGGGTCGGGGGTGGCGACGGAGATGCTCCGGTCGCGGGTGCGTGCCGGTCTGCGCGAAGGCGCGATCAGAGACCGAGCAGCTTCTTCACGCGACGGACGTCGGCGGCGGCGACGACCTCCACGCCGTCCAGACGACGAGTGCGGCGGGAGGGCTTGTGCTCGAACAGGTGGCGACGGTTCGCCTGCTGGCGCAGCAGCTTGCCTTTACCGGACACCTTGAATCGCTTCGAGGCGCCGCTGTGCGTCTTCATCTTCGGCATGGATTCCTCATATCTGTCGTCCCGGCGGTCGGGGCGGACCGCCGGTGTTCTGATCGGTGTTACTGCGGGCCGGCCGTCTCGGCCTGCTCCGCGACGGGCTGACCGGCCGGGGCGGCGCTGGGGGCCGGGCGCGGGGCCGACTCCTGCTGCGCCTTCACCCGGGTCTTCGCGCCCTTGTGGGGGGCGAGGACCATGGTCATGTTGCGACCGTCCTGCTTGGCCGAGGTTTCCACGAAACCGAGGTCGGCGACGTCGGACGCCAGCCGCTGCAGCAGCCGGAAACCGAGTTCGGGGCGGGACTGCTCGCGTCCCCGGAACATGATCGTCACCTTGACCTTGGACCCGGCCTCGAGGAAGCGCACGACGTTGCGCTTCTTGGTCTCGTAGTCGTGGTCGTCGATCTTCGGGCGGAGCTTCTGCTCCTTGATCACCGTCTGCTGCTGGTTCTTCCGAGACTCGCGCGCCTTCTGCGCCGTCTCGTACTTGAACTTGCCGTAGTCCATGATCTTGCAGACCGGCGGACGGGCATCCGGTGCCACCTCGACCAGATCGAGGTCGGCTTCGAGGGCGACGCGTAGTGCATCTTCAACACGCACGATCCCAACCTGCTCACCTCCAGGTCCGATGAGCCGGACCTCGGGAACACGGATGCGATCGTTGATGCGGGTCTCAGTGCTGATGGGGCCTCCTAGGTCAAGCGGTGTCGTCAGACGACCGCGCGCAATAACTGCAACCCCTGTTCAACACGAAGGCCCCGGTGCGGTATTCCGCGACGGGGCCCGATGTCGACCGGTCTCCGACCACGAGCGAACTCGCGTCGACTCTCGCGCGAAAGGTTCTCGATGAGAACCCCGGCACGAGAAACCCGCCCTCACGGGCGGGCGACCGGACCGTTGGGCCGTACGATGACTCGTCGGCAACGGTGGGAGTCGGGCTCCACTTATCAGCCCCGGGGCAAGCCCGGGGCGGTCGTCAGCGGAGAGTCTAACATTCCGTTCGGCTATCGCCGAATCGGGTCGAAAATCCCTTGCCCGGTCATCTTCGGCGTGCCACGCTCCCCCGGTGCTCACACCACGCCGCGACCTGCTGCGATGGCAGTTCGACCTGACCTGGTCACTCGCCGGGATCCACCTCGACACGCTCACACCGGAGGATTTCCTCTGGGAACCCGCCCAGCCCACCTGGACGGTACGCCCAGACGCCGACGGCGTATGGCGGCCGGACTGGGCCGACGTTGAGCCCCACCCGATCCCTGTACCGACGATCGGGTGGCTGACCTGGCACATCGGCTGGTGGTGGGGCACGGCCATCGACCACGTCGAGGGTGTCACCCCGCCCGCACGAGAGGACGTGCACTGGCCCGGTGACGGCTCCGCGGCCGTCGCCTGCCTGCGGGAGCTGCACATCGAATGGGAGCGGGTCCTCGACGGGCTCGACGAGGCCGATCTGGATCGGCCCTCCGCCTATCCGTGGCCCGCCGACGCTGGGTTGACCATCGCCCATCTGGCGGGCTGGGTGAACACGGAGCTGACGAAGAACATCGCGGAGATCGGCCACCTCCGGATGCTCCGGGCGGCGTCGCTAGCCTGAAGGCATGACTGACGAGCTCGACGCCTCCGTACGCGAACTGGCCGACATCCCCGCGGTCGAGGTGATCAGCCGCGCCGCCGTGATGCTGATGAGTTCGGCGGCGGAGAAACTCGGGCTCGCCGACGAGGACCCCGACACCAGCCCGCGCCGCGATCTGGACGAGGCGCGCCGGGTGATCACCGCACTGGCCGGACTCGTGACCGCCTCGGTGGAGTACCTGGGTCCGCACGCCGGACCGATCCGCGAGGGCTTGCAGTCGCTGCAACGCGCCTTCCGTGAGTCCTCCGCGCATCCCGACGAGCCGGGCAAGGGACCGGGCGAGAAGTACACCGGTCCGGTCTACTGATTCGCCGCCGCACGCGGTCGGCCGTGGCACGCGGAACAGCGCGCCGCGCCGGACTGCTGAGCGGCTCGCTCGGGCAGCTCGCGGCGACCCACGCGACCAGCGCTTCAGAAAATTCCGAAGCGCGTCCGGAATTGTGAGCGAAACACCTTCGGAGACAGCGAAGTTTAGGAAATTTCCCAACGGGTAGGGCACAGTGAGCCCATGGCTACTCGGATTCTTCTCGCTCCCGGATTCTGGCTCGGTGCGTGGGCGTGGGACGAGGTCGCACCCGATCTGCGGCGGCGCGGCAACGAGGTGGTGGCGCTCACGCTGCCCGGTCTCGACGAAACCGATCCGGACCGGTTGTCGGCCACTCTGGAGACGCAGGCGCAAGCCGTCATCGACGCCGTGCCGCCGGGCGAGACGGTGGTGCTCGTCGCGCACTCCGGCGGCGCGGCGCCCGCCTATCTGGCCATCGACCGCGCGCCCGAGCTGTTCCGCCGGGCGATCTACGTCGACAGCGCGCCGCTGCCCAACGGCTTCGTCATCAACTCGGCCCTCGACGTGGCCGCGCGCGAGTGGACCCTGCCGCAATGGCCGGAACTGGAGGCAGCGGGCAACAGCTTGGCGGGCCTGGACGAGGCGGCCTTGGCACGATTCCGGAAGCGGGCCGTGCCGGAGCCCGCGTCCGTCGCGGCTGCCCCGCTGCGGCTGAGCGATTCGGACGCGCGCCTCTCGGTCCCGGCCACCGTCATCTGCAGCAGCATGACCGCCGATCTGGTCAAGAAGCTGCGCGACAACGGTGAAGCCCCTATCTTCGCCGAACTGGCCCGCATCGACGCGGAGTACGTCGACCTGCCGACCGGGCACTGGCCGATGTGGTCCAAGCCGAAGGAACTGGCCGAACTGATCCACACCATCGCCAACCGCTGAGCACGAAGCGGCGCGGTCCTTGGGACCACGCCGCTTCGGACGAAAAGGATCAGCCGACCGCCGCGGCCTTCTTCGCCGGCCGCTTTGCGGCCTTGGCCGCGGCTTTCTTCGCCGGAGCCTTCTTCGCGGGACTCTGCGGCGCGGGCGGCTGGTCGAGCACTTCCTTGAGGAACTGGCCGGTGTAGCTGTGCGCGACGGCCGCGACCTCCTCCGGCGTGCCCTCCGCCACCACGGTACCGCCGCCGGAGCCGCCCTCGGGCCCCATGTCGATCACCCAGTCGGAGGTCTTGATGACGTCCAGGTTGTGCTCGATGACGATCACGGTGTTGCCCTTGTCCACCAAGCCGTTGATGACGTTGAGCAGCTTGCGGATGTCCTCGAAATGCAGACCGGTGGTCGGTTCGTCGAGGATGTAGACCGTGCGGCCGGTGGACCGCTTCTGCAGCTCGGCGGCGAGCTTCACCCGCTGGGCCTCGCCACCGGACAGGGTGGGAGCGCTCTGACCGAGGCGCACGTAACCGAGCCCGACGTCGACCAGTGTCTTGAGGTAGCGGTGGATCGAGGTGACCGGTTCGAAGAACTCGGCCGCCTCCTCGATGGACATGTCCAGCACCTCGGCGATGGTCTTGCCCTTGTAGTGCACCTCGAGGGTTTCGCGGTTGTAGCGGGCGCCGTGGCACACCTCGCAGGGCACGTAGACGTCCGGCAGGAAGTTCATCTCGATCTTCAGCGTGCCGTCGCCGGAGCAGGCCTCACAGCGACCGCCCTTGACGTTGAACGAGAACCGGCCCGGCTGGTACCCGCGCACCTTCGCCTCGGTGGTGGCCGCGAACAGCGTGCGGATCTTGTCGAACACGCCGGTGTAGGTGGCCGGGTTCGACCGCGGCGTGCGGCCGATCGGCGATTGGTCCACCTGCACCAATTTGTCCAGATGGTCGAGCCCGTTGACCCGGGTGTGCCTGCCCGGCACCTGCCGCGCGCCGTTGAGCCGGTTCGCCAGCACCGTCGCCAGGATGTCGTTGACCAGGGTCGACTTGCCGGACCCGGAGACGCCGGTCACCGAGGTGAGCACCCCGAGCGGGAAGGCGACGTCGATGCCCTTGAGGTTGTGCTCGCTGGCTCCAACGACGGTGAGCTGCCGTTTCTTGGTGACCGGGCGGCGCACCAGCGGCACCTCGATGCGCTCGCGGCCCGACAGATACGCCCCGGTGAGCGAGTTCGGATCGGTGAGCAATTCTTCGTAGGGCCCGCTGTGCACCACCGTGCCGCCGTGCTCGCCGGCGAACGGGCCGATGTCGACCACCCAGTCCGAGGCGCGGATGGTGTCCTCGTCGTGCTCGACCACGATGAGCGTGTTGCCCAGGTTGCGCAGCCGGGTGAGGGTTTCGATGAGCCTGCGATTGTCCCGCTGGTGCAGGCCGATGGACGGCTCGTCGAGCACGTAGAGCACGCCGACCAGGCCGGATCCGATCTGGGTTGCGAGCCGGATGCGCTGCGCCTCACCGCCGGAGAGGGTGGCGGCCGCGCGCGACAGCGTGAGGTACTCCAGGCCGACGTCGAGCAGGAAGCCCAGCCGCGCCTGCACCTCCTTCAGCACCTGCCCGGCGATCGCCGCCTCGCGCTCGCCCAGGGTGAGCGAGTTCAGGAACGCCGAGCACTCGCCGATGGACAGGTCGCTGACGTCGGCGATGGACTTCTTGTCGCCATTCGCGGCGATGGTGACGGCGAGGATCTCCGGGCGCAGCCGGGCGCCGTTGCACACCGGGCACGGAATGTCGCGCATGTACCCGTCGTAGTGCTCTTTCATCTGCTCGGACTCGGTGTTCTCCATGCGCCGCTGCAGGAACGGCATCACGCCCTCGAAGTCCGCGTAGTACGAGCGCTTACGGCCGTAGCGGTTGGTGTAGGAGACGTGCACCTGGTCGGCGCTGCCCTCCAGCACGGCCTTGCGCGCCTTGAGCGGCAGATCCTGCCACGGGGTGTCCATGGAGAAGCCGATGGCATCGGCGAGGCCGGACAGCAGCCTGGTGAAGTACTCGGCGGTCTGGCCGCGCGACCACGGCGCGATGGCGCCGTCGTTCAGGCTCAGCGCCGGGTCGGGCACCACCAGCTCCGGGTCGACCTCCTTGCGGATGCCGAGGCCGGTGCAGTCGGGGCAGGCGCCGTAGGGCGAGTTGAACGAGAACGAGCGCGGTTCCAGATCCTCGATGTCGAGCGGGTGGCCGTTCGGGCAGGCCAGGCGCTCGGAGAAGCGGCGCTCCCGGTCGTGCGCGTGCTCGTCGCGATCGACGAAGTCGAGCACAACGATGCCGTCGGCCAGCCGCAGCGCGGTCTCGATCGAATCGGTCAGGCGCTGCTTGGAACTCGGCTTGACCGCCAGCCGGTCGACGACGACCTCGACGTCGTGCTTCTCCTGCTTCTTCAGCTTCGGCGGATCGGTGAGCGGATACACCACGCCGTCCACCCGCACGCGGGAGTAGCCCTGGGTGTTGAGCTGGTCGAAAAGGTCGACGAACTCGCCCTTGCGGGTGCGCACCACCGGCGCGAGCACCTGGAAGCGGATGCCCTCCTCCATGGCCAGCACCTGATCGACGATCTGCTGCGGCGTCTGCTTGGCGATGAGTTCGCCGCAGACCGGGCAGTGCGGCGTGCCCGCTCGCGCGTAGAGCAGCCGCAGATAGTCGTAGACCTCGGTGATGGTGCCGACGGTCGAGCGCGGATTGCGGTTGGTCGATTTCTGGTCGATGGACACCGCGGGCGACAAGCCCTCGATGAAGTCGACGTCGGGCTTGTCCATCTGACCGAGGAACTGCCGCGCGTACGCCGACAGCGACTCGACGTAGCGCCGCTGCCCCTCCGCGAAGATCGTGTCGAAGGCCAGGCTGGACTTGCCGGAGCCGGACAGGCCGGTGAACACGATGAGGCTGTCGCGGGGCAGGTCGAGATCGACCCCCTTCAGGTTGTGCTCCCGAGCTCCGCGCACAGTGAGGCGTTCCGCCACAGGCCGTCCCTTCTCCTTCGTGTTCGACGTCCAGACATACCCCCGGCCGCCATGCTAGGCATGGGCACCGACAAGTTTCGCGGACCGCCCGTCACCTGGACGAATGACGGGAACCCCGGCGGCAGGACGTTACGGATGAGCCGGGAAACAGGCCAGGACGCCTCCGTAGCATCGCCCTCCCGGCACCACTGGTCAACAGCACGACGTCAACCGGCATTCCCCTGATCTCCGCCGTCACAGCACAGCACACCGGAACGCCACCGCCGGCCGGGCGACCGCTCGGCGCAAGTGGGCCACGCGCGCACCGGCCCGCGTCTACACTGAGCCCGCTGTGCGCCACCCACCGGCCTCCCCCACTCTCCTATGACGCCCCTCGCCTCGCACCTCCCGGCAACGGTGCTCGACACCCTGCGCGCCCTGCTGCGGACCGCCACCCACCTGGTCGCCGCCCGCTACGGCGCGCTC
The DNA here is from genome assembly GCF_044389845.1 of Nocardia sp. NPDC019323. Taxonomy (NCBI): domain Bacteria; kingdom Bacillati; phylum Actinomycetota; class Actinomycetes; order Mycobacteriales; family Nocardiaceae; genus Nocardia; species Nocardia sp. NPDC019323. The sequence goes on along the minus strand of NZ_JBIRYN010000009.1, from coordinate 134,016 downwards.
GGCGTCCGCGGACACGACGACCGGCTGGTCGAATTCCTCTTCCAGGGCGTCGACGACGCGATGCCCGCCCACATCGGGCGCTCCCCCGAAGGACACGGCGTCCTCGGGTTGCTGCTCGCGCACCCGCACCCGATCCGGCTGGACGATCTGTCGGAACATCCGGCCGCCGTCGGCTTTCCCGCCGGCCATCCGCCGATGGGCAGTTTCCTCGGCGTCCCGGTGCGGGTCGGCGAGGAGATCTTCGGCAATCTCTACCTCACCGAGAAGACGGGAGGACAGCCGTTCACCGAGGACGACGAGGCCATCGTGCTCGCCATGGCCGCCGCGGCAGGCATCGCCATCGAGAACGCCAGGCTGTACGAAGCCGCGCGGACCAGGCAGGCGTGGATCGAGGCGACGCGCGACATCGCGACGGAGTTCCTCGCGGGCACGGCGCCGGACCTGGTGCTCGCGCAGGTGGTGGCCCGCGCCCGCGCGCTGACCGGTTCGCAGCAGGCGCTGCTGGCCGTGGTGCCGTCGGCGACCCCGCCCGATGAGGCCACCGAACTCGTCGTGGCGCATTGGTTCGGTCCTGGACCGGGGCCGCGGCGGGTGCGTATCGCCGGTACCGCCACCGGCACGGCGTTCACCCGGCACGCTCCGGTGCCGGTGCCCGACGCCGGAGCGGTCGATCTCGGCGCCGCGGTCGGCGCGGCGGGGCCCGCGCTCGTGCTTCCGCTGCGGACCGCGGATCTGGCCCTCGGCGTGCTGATCCTGGTGCGGCCGCCCGCGTCTGCCCCGTACCCCGGCGAACTGGTGGAACTGACCGCCGCGTTCACCGATCAGGCGGCGCTGGCCATGCAACTGGCCGAGACCCAGCGCAGGATGCGCGAACTCGACGTGCTCGCCGACCGCGACCGCATCGCGCGCGACCTGCACGACCATGTCGTGCAGCGGCTGTTCGCGGTGGGGCTCGGGTTGCGGGCCACCGCGGCGCGCACCACAGATCCCGAAGTGCAGCAACGGCTTTCGGCGGAGATGGACGGTCTGCATGAGGTCGTGCACGAGATCCGCACGTCGATCTTCGACCTGCACGGCGGCGACCCGCTGCGCAGACGGCTCGAGGACGCGATCCGCCAGCAGACCGCCGACGGCGCGTTCCGGACCAGCGTGCGGTTCTCCGGACCGCTGTCGGTGGTCGGCGCGGCGCTGGCCGACCACGCCGAAGCCGTGGTGCGCGAATCGGTCAGCAACGCGGTGCGTCATTCCGGCGGGAACCGGCTCGCCGTCGAGATCACCGTCGGCGACGAGCTGACCGTGCTCGTCGAGGACAACGGCGCGGGGCTGCCCGCGCAGGTGACACCGAGCGGCCTGGCCAACCTCGCGCAGCGCGCGAGCATGTCCGACGGCCGCTGCACGGTGGAGCGGGCCGCGAGCGGCGGCACCAGGGTGCACTGGTCGGCACCGCTGGCCTGACGGTCAGGCGGGCACCACGATCGCCAGGTCGCCGTCGTGGCGCCGGTACAGCAGCGCACCGCGCCCGCTGCCGGGATCGGTACAGAACAGGAACGGCAATCCCCTGCGGCACAGGATGTGCGCGGCATCACCCGGGGCCAGGCAGGCCGCGGAATCCGCGTCGATCACGATCGGCGGATTGCCGCGCGCCCGTTCCGGCGACCGGATCGGCGGACAGGTCGCCCGCTGGCGGATGAGCCGCACGCCCGTCTCCGCCCAGTGCACCACCGCGTCCTCACCGGTCTCGGCGTCGGTGAACAGGTGAGCGTCGTAATCCATGGCGTCCAGCACCGCGACCGCCTCGGCGGGCGTGCACGCGGACAGGACGCACCGCTTGCGGCGAACGATCGGACGCGGCTCGCCGGCGCGCGCGAGCGGAGGGCGGGCCGGATCGGGCCAGCTCCGAGTCTCGCCCGCGGCCAGGCGGGCCAATCGGCGGTCGAGCCGCTCGGCGGCGAAGGTCACCGCGAACCCGCGCGGCCCGGTGACCTGCACGCGGGTGACCGACTCCAGGTGGTGGACGTCGACCTGCACCACCATCGGCGCCTCCGGATCGGGCGGCGCGCCGAGCCGCACCCGGGCGGGGGCGTCCAGATGATGCCTGCGCAGGACCCGGGTGACGGCGCGCACCGCCCGCGTGACGTCCATGGCGGACACTTCCCCTCGCGTCGTGACCGCCACCTCCGGTCCCGCGGCCGTCGTCCACTCGTCCGACGCGAATCGCAGCCCCGATGAAACCATCTGCATTGCCCCGCCTTCCAGATCGATTCGTCCCCTCCCATGCCAGCACCGGGGCGCTGCCGCGAACAGGGCCGAAAGTCCCCATCGCGCGAAAAACACTGGAAACACGCCGGATTCGGACGCGGCCGGGACCGAACGCGAAGGCATCGCGGCCACGATCACGCGGCGGCGAGCACCACCGCGGAATTGTTGCCGCCCATGCCGAGGGACAGCTTCACGGTGATGCCGCCCTCGAACGGCGCGGGGCCGTCCAGCAACCGCGGATGCGCGGGCGCGACGATCGGGGCCGCGGGCACGATGCCACGCTCGTAGCCCAGCGCGGCGGCCGCGATCTCGACGGCGGCCGCCGCGCCCTGGCAGTGGCCCGCCAGCGGCTTCAGCGCGTAGATGTGCGGGCGGTCGTCGAACACGTGCTCGAGCAGATGGTGTTCGGCCACGTCGCACTGGCGGGTTCCGGTGCCGTGCGCGTTGAAATAGCGCACGTCCGCGGCGGTGACCTGCGCGGCGGCGAGCGCGCGGCGAGCGCAATCGATGATCTGCTCGTGCGTCGGGTCGACCGACACCACGTGATAGGCGTCGTTGGACATGGCGCCGCCGAGCACCGCGGCATAGGGCCGATCCGCCGAACGGGTCAGCACGAACGCCACCGAGGCCTCGCCCATGCTGAACCCGCGGCTGCCCTCCTGGAAGGGCCTGCAGGCGTCCAGCGGTTCGGCGTCGGCGACCGCGGCGCCGAGCCGCACGAAACTGTCCAGCATGTCCGGCGTCGCGGACAGGTCGGTCGCCACGAAGAGCACGTCGTCGGCCATGCCCGCGTCCAGCCAGAGTTTCGCCGTGACGAGCGCGACATTGGCGGAGCTGCAGGCGGCGGAGATGTTCATCGCCGGGCCGTGGAAGCCGAATTCCTGCATCAGCATCGAGACCGGCGTGGACGGCAACAACCGCAGGTAGTCCCTCGACCGGCGGCGACCCCCGTCGACGAGATAGAAGTCGCGCCAGTCCGCCACGTCGCCGAGCACGATGGCGTGCAGCAGGCCGACGGTGCGGCCGGGTCGCCAGCCCCGCTCGCGGGCGTCGGCGACCGCTTCTCGCGCCGCCTCGTGCACGGCCCGGCCGTACCGGCTCGCGCTCAACTCGGCGTCCCCGCCGTCGGGAACCAGCGCGATCCACGCGTCCTCGTCGCGGCCGGGCCCGTAGCCGGGTTGCAGCGCCGCCGCCGACTTGCCGCTGAGCAAGCCGTCCCACAGTCGTTCACGTCCCCATCCGTAGCCGGTGATCGCGCCGATCCCGGCGATGGTCATGTGATCTGGGGACCGCCGCGGATCGGCGCGGAACCGCGTGGCGGTGTTCGGGTCGGGCCCCGGCATGTATCGCTCTCCTTCACCGGCTCACCGGCCGGGCGGGACCGTCTGCCCCGCCTCGACGCAGAAACCGGTTTCTGCCATGATCGCCGGATCCGGCCCGAGAACGTGCCAGTACTGTGATCGAAGCAATAGCGTGGAGGATGTGATCTTGTCCACGTCGATACCAGAATAATCCCGTGTTCCAATGGCCATAATGGGGTCGATGATCGGGGGTTCGAGTGGGTGACGACAAGCTGGCCGCCGCGGTCGACGCCGCCGAACAGCTGGCCGCGCGCTACCGCTCTCTGGTCGAGCACACTCCGGACGGGATCTGCGTGCACGAGCGCGGCCGGGTGGTCTACGTCAACCCGGCCACCGTCCGGATGCTCGCCGCGGAGGACGCCGAGGAGATCATCGGCCGTCCGCTGACCGACTTCGTCCATCCCGCCTCCGTGCCCGCGATGCTCGACCGCATCAGCACCCTCACCACCGCAGGCGCGGCCTCGGTGCCGACCGAGATGACCTTGATGCGGGTGGACGGCGGCACCGTCCCGGTGGAGACGGTGTCGGTGCTGACCGCCTGGCACGACCACCTCGCCTATCAGGTGGTCATCCACGACCTCACCGCCCAGCGCCACGCCGAGGCCGCGCAGCGCAGGGCCGAGCACTACTTCACCACGGTGGTGTCCCAGCTGGAGGAGGGCGTCGTGGTGATCGATCCGGAGGGCCGGATCGAGTCGATGAACCCGGCGGCCAAGCGCATCTTCGGCACCGAGGGACCCGACGGCATGGTCATCGGGCGCACGATCCAGTCGCTGCCGCTGGTGCTGCTGGACGCGAACGCCCAGCCGCTGCCGCCGAGCCGCCATCCGGTGGCGCGCACGCTGGCCACGGGCGAGACCATCACCGGCTATGTCTTCGGCGTCGACCGGGTGGACGGCCAGCGGCGCTGGCTGTCGGGCAGCAGCCGCCTGCTGAATCCGGGCGACCCGCGCTCGTCGGCGGTGTCCTCGTTCGCCGACATCACCGAATTCCGCGCCAGCAGAAGGCAATTGGAATATCAGGCCACGCACGACTCGCTCACCGGCCTGGCCAATCGCTCGCTGATCCTGTCCCAGCTGGCCGCCGCGCTGGCCAGCACCGAGGAACTGCTGCCGGTGTCCACCGTGCTGTTCATCGACCTGGACGGGTTCAAGGCGATCAACGACACGCTCGGGCACGCCATCGGCGACACCGTGCTGCAGATCGTCGCCCAGCGCTTGCAGCGCGCGTTGCGCGGCGACGACATCGTCGGCAGGCTCGGCGGCGACGAGTTCCTGGTCCTGCTGTCCGGCCGCACCCGCCGCGTCGACATCGAGGCGCTGGTGAACCGACTGCGCTCCACCATGGCCGAGCCGATCATCGCGCGCGGGCACCGGATCGAGGTGAACGCCTCGATCGGCGTCACCGAACTCGAGGTGGGCGATCGGCGCAGCCCGGAAGCGGTGCTGCACGACGCGGACCTGGCGATGTACCGGGCGAAGCCGCCGGGGCGGCGGGAAGGCACCGTCACCAAGGGCCGCAGGCCCAACAGCACCCACGCGTCCTGAGCCCGCCGTGATCATCGAGCACGTACTGCTGCCGGTTCGCCCCGAACTCGCCGCCGATTTCGAAGCCGCCTTCGCCGCGGCGCGGCCGCTCATCGCGGGCATGCCCGGCTTCCGATCGCTGTCGCTGGCGCGCGGTGTCGAGTCGCCTGGCCGCTATCTGCTGCGCGTGGAATGGGAGAAGCTCGACGATCACGTCGTCGGATTCCGCGGCTCGCCGGAATATCAGCGCTGGAAGGACCTGCTGCACCACTTCTACGACCCGTTCCCGGTGGTCGAGCACTTCGCACCGGTGCAGCTCACCCCGCCCGCCGACCGAGTCCCCACCCCGGAGCCGGGGGCCTCACCTGCGGTTACGGCGAGCCCGTCGCAACCCCAGTAGACTCGACAACTCTGCTTTCCATGCGTGCACCCGCCCGGTCCCGGCGGCGTGCTCGCGCCTGTTCGCGGTGACAAGGAGTTCAGTTTGCCCGACCTCACTCAGGACCGTGCCGCAGGCGGCGGCGCCCCCGAGCGGACCCGCGAAACCGAGCAGGAGCAGGCCTACCTGTCGGTACTGTACGAGCGGCTCGACGAGATGCGCGACTACGCGCGCAACCGGCTGCGCACCGTGCTGCTGGAAACCGGCGGCACCCCGCAGGCCCGCAGCGAACGCGAGTCGTTCACCCAGCTCTACTCCGAGGACCTGGCGAAGTACGACGCCGCGGAGCACGGACTGTGTTTCGGACGCATCGACCTCGACGGGGAGCAGGACGAGTACCGCTACATCGGCAGGCTCGGCATCCTCGACGAGAAGGACGACTACGAGAGCCTGCTGCTGGACTGGCGGGCCCCGCTGGCGCGGCCGTTCTACCTGGCCACCACCGCCGCGCCGGACGGGGTGACCCGGCGCAGGCACATCCGCTCGCGCAACCGCAAGGTCACCGCGATCAACGACGAGTATCTCGATCTCGACGCCGCGCGCCGGGCGGGCGTCACCGACGCCGACGGCGGTGTCGGCAGCGAGAGCGCGCTGCTGTCCGCGCTCAACGCCGCGCGCACCGGCCACATGAACGACATCGTCGAGACCATCCAGCACGAGCAGGACGCGATCATCCGCTCCGAGCACAAGAGCGTGCTCGTGGTGCAGGGCGGGCCAGGCACCGGCAAGACCGCCGTGGCGCTGCACCGCGCGGCGTATCTGCTCTACACCTACCGGCAGCAGCTGGCCAAGAGCGGCGTGCTGATCATCGGCCCGAACGCCACCTTCCTCGACTACATCGGGCAGGTGCTGCCGTCACTCGGCGAGACCGGCGTGCTGCTGTCCACCATCGGCGATCTCTATCCCGGTGTGCGGGCCGCCCGCGAGGACTCGCTGCGCGCGGGTGAGATCAAGGGGGCGCTGACCATCCTCGAGGTGCTCAAGCAGGCAGTGCGCGACCGTCAGGAGGTGCCCGCCGAACCGATCCGGTTGAGCTTCGACGGGTATCCGGTGACGTTGGATCGCAAGATCGCCACCAAGGCCCGCGGCCGCGCGCGCTCCTCGCGCCGCCCGCACAATCTGGCCCGCCCGATCTTCGCCGCCTCGGTGATCGATGCGCTGACCGATCAGCTCGCCGCGACCATGGGCGCCGACCTCTCCGGCGGGCCGAGTCTGCTCAGTTCGGCCGATTTGACCGAGATCCGCGACGAGATGCGCGCCGACCCGCAGATCCAGGCCGCGATCGCGAAACTGTGGCCGATCCTGTCCCCGCAGGAGGTCTTGGCCGACCTGCTCGCCGACCCGAAACGGCTGGACCGGGCCGCGAGTTCGCTCGACCCGGCCGACCGCGCCGAACTGCTCCGGCCGGACGACGGCCGGTTCAGTCCGGCGGACGCGCCACTGCTGGACGAGCTGGCCGAACTGCTCGGCGTTGACGACACCGAGGAACGCGAACGCGCCCGGCGCCGCTGGCGCGCCCAGATCGCCGAGGCGCAGGACGCCCTCGACATCCTCACCGGCTCCGCGCCCCAGGATCTGGAGGACGACCTCGATCCCGAGATCCTGATGGCCTACGACCTGATCGACGCCAGCCAGCTGGCCGAACGCCAGGACTTCCGCGCCCGCCAGACCACCGCGGAGCGCGCCGCGGGCGATCGCACCTGGACCTACGGCCACGTGATCGTGGATGAGGCGCAGGAACTGTCGGAGATGGCCTGGCGGATGGTGATGCGGCGCATCCCGAACCGGTGGGTCACCGTGGTCGGCGACGTGGCGCAGACCGGCGACCCGGCGGGCACGTCGTCGTGGCAGCGGATGCTGGAGCCCTATGTCGCCGCCCGCTGGAAGCTGACCGAGCTCACCGTCAACTACCGCACCCCCGCGGAGATCATGGACATCGCCGCCGACGTCCTCGCCGCCATCGATCCGGCGGCGACCGCGCCGCGCTCGGTCCGCGAGACCGGCGTCGCGCCGCGCGCGCACCGGGTCGAGCCCGGCGCCGTGCACGCGGAGGTCGCCCGGCTGGTCGCCGCCGAGACCGGACCGGGCACCACAGCGGTGATCGCGCCGCAGGCGCTGGTGGCCCAGCTGGCCGACCTCGCCGGGGAATCGGTGCGGGTGCTGACCGTGCACGAGGTGAAGGGCTTGGAGTTCGACGCGGTGTACCTGGTGGAACCGCAGGGCATCCTCGACGAATCGCCACGCGGACTCAACGATCTGTACGTCGCGCTGACCCGCGCCACCCAGCGGCTCGGCGTCGTGCACAGCGCGGATCTGCCGGGCGTGCTCTCCCGGCTGCGCTGAGAAGCGGAGGCATCGAACGACGAAAGGCTCCGTGCGACAGCGCGATTCGCGATGCGGCACGGAGCCTTTCGGCCGAGGCGGGGTCAGCGCACGGTGTGCACGATCAGCACGTCGGAGCGCGACTTGCGCGCCACATCGGAGGGCACCGAGCCGAGCAGGCGTCCGGCCAGGGTGTTCAGGCCCCGGTTACCGACGACCAGCAGGTCGGCGTCGACCTCCTTGACCAGCGACAGCAGCGATTCCACCGGCTCGCCCACGATGGCGCGCTCGACGATGTCGGCCGCGCCTGCCGCGATCGCCTTGTCCCTGGCGATGCGCAGGATCTCGTTGGTCGGCGCGGAACCGCGCACCTGGTAGGCCTCCTCCTTGAGTACGTCGGCCGCGGCGGCGACGTCGCGGTCGTCGGTCGGGTAGTACGCGCAGGCCACGACCAGGGTCGCGCCGGACACACCGGCAAGGGCCCCTGCCTTCTCGACGGCGACATACGACGAGTCCGAGCCATCGGTACCGACGACAATGGTCCGGTAGGCGGTCATGCTCTCCTCCAACTATGCGGTAGGTCGGGTGCCGCGGGCGGGTCGGTCCGGGTTCGGCCGGGCGTCGGCGCGGCGACTGCGCTCGACCATAGCGGCAATCGGTGTGGAAATTTCAGAAATCGCAAGACATCACACTCGGGGCCTGCGACCATTCCCGCGGCGGATTCGCCGAGGAATGCCGGAAAGGGCCGGACCAACCAGGGCATACGCAATTCCGGAGAACTAAACCTGTGATGTGCCACAACGGCATTCAACCGCTTTGCCGCCCTGGGATATTCATCACAGCGCCAGGTCCGTCACACGCGGATCGCCCTGCCCGGGGCGGGAATCGCACGGCGGGAACGCCACGATCGGGCCCGGCCCACCGTCCGGCCGAGGCCACTGCCGATCGTTTGCCCAGAATATGCCGAGAATCCCTCCGACGATGTCGCCGGCTTCTTCTTCCCGCGGTGAAAAGGGCCGCGCAATATCAGCTCGCGAGGTGCGGACTAGAGGTCGAAAAGCGGCCCGGTGATGGTCAATCCGAGTTCGTCGACGTGCGCGAAGAACGCGAACAGCATCAGCGCGGCGCCCGCAAGGGCGACGTCCTTGTTGAAATGGATCATCTCGCCCTGCCTGGTCTGCGGGTCGGACTCCTGCCAGAACCGGTGCATCACGAGCGCGGTCGGCAACAGCGCGACGACCAGCAGCAGCGAACCGAGGTCGGCCCAGATGCCCAGCAGCACGCTCAGGCCGCCCAAAAGAAACAGCACACCCGATCCGAACACGGCGGCCTTCGCCATCGGGACGCCTTTGCTCTGCGCATACCCCGCCATCGCCGCGGTCTGGGTGAAATGCCCCAGCGCGGAAGTCAGGAACAGCAGCGCGAACAACACCCGTCCGATCAACACCACGACGTCCATGTCCAGCTCCTTGTCGGCTGTCCGGCAACTACGCCCGCGTCGGGATGACCTTGGCGGTGACCTCGTTCCGGAGACGTAGCGAATTCTTGGCGTATTCCAGGGGTGCCATACCCACTTCCGCGGTGAACTCACGGGAGAAGTGGGCTTGGTCGAAATAGCCCAGTTCCGCGGCCAGCGCGGCGAGATCCTCGGTGCGGCCTTTCGCGAGCAGATCGGCGCCGTCCTGCAACCGATAACGCCGCAGCACCCATTTCGGCCCGGCTCCGACGTAGCGGCGGAACATGCGCTGCAGCGTGCGGGCGGGCACGTCGAACCGCTCGGCGATCTGGTCGACTCTGGTGAGTTCCTGGTCGGCGGCCATCGCGTCGATGACGCGCAGCACCAGCCGATAGGTCGGGTCCTCGACCGCGGGACGATCCGCGAGGTACTCCTCGACGACGCGGCGCCGCTCCTCGACGGTCGGCGCGTCCAGCACCCGTTCGGTCAAGCTTTCCGCGCCGGGCAGCACCTCGGCGACGGGTACGGCGCGATCGCGGAACGAGCCGACATCGAGGCCGGTGAACGCGCCGAACCCGCCCGCGCGGAAGCGGATGCCGAACGTCTCGCCGAGGCCGCTGAGTTCGCGGATGAATTTCGTGGTGGTCACGCCGTTGACGAAGCCGCCGGTGCGCGTCTCGGATCGCTCGAAGGTGACGTTCACACTCGGATAGGACAGGACCTCCGCCCGGTACGGCCGCCTGCCGCGCAGATCCCAGCCCACCGCCCAGTACCACTCGACGTAGCGGTCGACCGCGGGGCCCGGCGGTAACCGGACCAGCCAGCGATGCCGCGCCTGCTCGTCCGGGTGCAGGATGCCCTTCGTGTCCGCGGGCGCGGGCGGATTGCGGGCCTGCGGCGGCTCGGCGGATGGTTCGGCGCTACTGGGCACGGTGTCGCTTTCTTACAAGACCCAGCGGCATGAACCGGCGAAAGTGGTGGCCATGACGAACACAGTGAATCCCATCGCCGACGGCTACCACTCGATCACCTGTTTCCTCGCGGTCGGCGACGGCAACAAAGCCATCGATTTCTACACCGCCGTTTTCGAGGCCGAGGTGATCACTCGCAACGACCTGCCCGACGGCCAGCCCGCGCACGCCGAACTGAAGATCGGCGACTCCACCCTGCAGTTGGGGATGCCCATCCCGGACAACGGCGTGCTGGCGCCGAACGGCGAGTGGGTGCACACCTCCATCGTGCACTACTGCCCCGACGTCGACGCGGTGGTGCGGCGCGCGGTCGAGCACGGCGCCCGCAAGGTCGAACAGCCGCAGACTTTCGTGACCGGCGACCGGTTCGGCGTGGTCATCGATCCCTTCGGTCACCGCTGGGCGGTGCTCACCAAGGTGGAGGACGTCTCGCGCGAAGAGGCCGAGCGCCGGGTGAACGAATGGCTGGCCACCCAAGCCTGACGGCCCGGCTGCCTCCGCGGCCGTTCGAGCAACGGCCCGCGGAGGCGGTGGCGCCGCGCGCCGGGTCAACTCAACCCGGCGGCGTCCATGCCGCGCAGTTCCTTCTTCAGATCCGCGATCTCGTCGCGCAACCGACCGGCGAGCTCGAACTGCAATTCCCGCGCCGCGTTCATCATCTGCGCGGTGAGTTCTTTGACCAGATCGGCGAGTTCGGCGCGCGGCATCGACTTGACGTCGCGGCCCTCGTACACACCCGCGCTCACCGCCCGTCCCGGCTCGCCTTGCGCGCGCCTGCCGCGGCTGGCGTTGCGACCGGAGCCGCCGACCTCCACCTCGGTCTCGTCGGCCTCGCGGTACACCTGATCGAGGATGTCGGCGATCTTCTTGCGCAGCGGCTTGGGATCGATGCCCATTTCCTCGTTGTAGGCGATCTGCTTCGCGCGGCGGCGCTCGGTCTCGTCGATGGCGAACTGCATCGAGTCGGTGATCTTGTCCGCGTACATGTGCACTTCGCCGGAGACGTTGCGCGCCGCGCGGCCGATCGTCTGGATCAGCGCGGTGGTGCTGCGGAGGAAGCCTTCCTTGTCCGCGTCCAGGATCGCCACCAGCGAGACTTCGGGCAGGTCGAGACCCTCACGCAGCAGGTTGATGCCCACCAGAACGTCGTATTCGCCGAGCCGCAGCTGCCGCAGCAGCTCGACGCGGCGCAAGGTGTCGATCTCTGAGTGCAGGTAGCGCACCCGGACGCCGAGCCCGAGCAGGTAGTCGGTGAGGTCCTCGGCCATCTTCTTCGTCAGCGTGGTGACCAGCACCCGCTCGTCGCGCTCGGTGCGCTGCCTGATCTCGTGGATCAGATCGTCGATCTGCCCCTTCGTCGGCTTCACCACGACCTTCGGGTCGACCAAGCCGGTCGGCCGGATGACCTGCTCGACCACCTCGCCGCCGGTCTGCCCGAGTTCGTACGGACCCGGGGTGGCCGACAGGTACACCGTCTGCCCGATCCGGTCGGCGAATTCCTCCCAGGTCAGCGGCCGGTTGTCCACCGCGGACGGCAACCGGAAGCCGTATTCCACCAGGTTGCGCTTGCGCGACATGTCGCCCTCGTACATGCCGCCGATCTGCGGCACGGTGTTGTGCGACTCGTCGATGACGAGCAGGAAGTCCTCCGGGAAGTAGTCCAGCAGCGTCGCGGGCGCCGAACCGGGCGGGCGGCCGTCGATGTGGCGCGAGTAGTTCTCGATGCCGGAGCAGAACCCGACCTGACGGATCATCTCCAGGTCGTACTGGGTGCGCATGCGCAGCCGTTGCGCCTCGAGCAACTTGCCCTGGCGCTCCAGCTCGGCGAGCCGCTCCTCCAGCTCGGCCTCGATGTCGCGCACCGCGCGCTCCATCCGCTCCGGACCCGCCACGTAGTGAGTCGCGGGGAAGATGCGCAGCATGTCCACTTGGCGGACCACGTCGCCGGTGAGCGGGTGCAGGTAGTACAGCGCCTCGATCTCGTCGCCGAAGAACTCGATGCGGACGGCGAGTTCCTCGTAGGACGGGATGATCTCCACGGTGTCGCCGCGCACCCGGAACGAACCGCGGGTGAACGCCATGTCGTTGCGGGTGTATTGCACGTCGACCAGCAGCCGCAGCAGCGCGTCCCGATCTATCTCGGTGCCGACCTGCAGCTGCACCGACCGATCGAGGTACGACTGCGGCGTGCCGAGGCCGTAGATGCACGACACCGACGCGACCACCACCACGTCGCGCCGGGACAGCAGGCTCGAGGTCGCCGAATGGCGCAACCGCTCGACGTCGTCGTTGATCGAGCTGTCCTTCTCGATGTAGGTGTCGGTCTGCGCGATGTACGCCTCGGGTTGGTAGTAGTCGTAGTAGGAGACGAAGTACTCGACGGCGTTGTTCGGCAGCATCTCGCGCAGTTCGTTGGCCAGCTGGGCGGCGAGCGTCTTGTTCGGCGCCATCACCAGCGTCGGCCGCTGCAACCGCTCGATCAGCCAGGCCGTGGTGGCCGACTTGCCCGTACCGGTGGCGCCGAGCAGCACCACGTCGCGCTCCCCCGCTTTGATCCTGCGCTCCAGCTCGGCGATCGCGGCGGGCTGGTCGCCCGCGGGCTTGTGCTCGCTGACCACCTCGAACCGACCGCCGACGCGCTCGATCTCGCCGACCGGGCGGAACTCCGAGTGCGCGAGCGGCTGCTCGGCGGCCCGGTCCTCGAAGCCCTCCGCCGGAATCTCGGTTGCGAATGCCATGCTCACCAGCGTAGGCCCACCCACCGACAGGTTCGGCGGGGACGACGGGCCCGTACGAGCAGGCCGATGCCACCCACATCAGCTATGTGAAACCGATCACAGCACGGACGGTCCGCTACCGATCGGTCATCGAGCGCCAGCAGTTCACGCCGACGCGAAACCGCCCGGAGATGACGAGCAACCAGTACGTCTTCGAGAAGGCATGGGATAGGCGACGCCGCTCGGTGGGTACACCGAATGCGAGCCTTCGCAATCGCTTTCGACCCAAACGGCCCGAGCCGGCTCCGATCGCTCTCGGCGGCAGGGAGTTCGGCGGCCCGCCCACGCGCAACCGGGTCCTCACAGTCGCGTCACGCCCGCTCGGCGCGAACGGTTACATGTCCGAAATGTCCGTTGCGGCAACAGGTTTCGTGTCGGCGAACAGCTTATCGCGAACCGCGCGAGCGCCCGGACCCAGGTGTACCCTGATCTGGTTGTTCGGACGTGAAGGACAAGAGCCATGAGCGGTCTGATTCCATTACTCGTCGCCGTGCCTGCCGTGACCGGCCTCGCCGGGTACGTCGCCAGGGACATCCGCGCGGCGGTTCCCTCCGTCGCGGGCGCCGCCACGGCCGCCCCACCCGGGCCGATCGCCGCGCTCGGTAGACCGGCGCCGCACCGGCCGAGAGTGGAGTTCTTCAATCTGGCCGAACTCAGCAACACCGACGCCAAGGGCTTCGTCCGCCCGGTCGAACGCTTCCACGTCGAGCCGTGGGGCCTCTACATGGCACGCCGGGTCGGCGGACCGGATTCGCACTACCTCGAATCCTGGTTGCTGCCCGGACTCTCGTTGCGCGCGACGCTGGCGAGGACCAACCCGGCACACCACAGGGAACCGGTCTACCGGCTCGACGTCGGCGAGTTCACCCGGGTCGGCCAGAAGCGCTGGAAGGCGGTGGACCAGTATCTGTCCATCGCCGTGCGCCGCGGCGGCACCGCCGAACTCCTCGGCGTCGACGAGCTGCTCGCGGCACATGCCGCGGGACTGGTCGACACGGCGCAGGCGCACCGCGCGTTCGAACGGGCCACGGCCGTGCTGGACGGGCTGGCCGCCCACGATCACCGCGTGGAGAGCTGGCTCGCCGCCAACGGCATCATCCTCACCTGGATGTAGCCCGCGGATTACTGCCTCCGGCTCGACGCGTCGGCGACGGCGGTAGATTCTTGATGCATGACGCAGGCACCCATCGTCGACGTGCACCGGCCCAAAGTCGAGTACTTCAACCTCGCGGATCTGACGAACACCGATCCGAAGGGTTTCGTGCGCCCGGTCGAGAAGTACCACGTCGAGCCGTGGGGTCTGTACATGGCGCGCACCTCGGATCACCCGCAGTTCCACTACATCGAGTCCTGGTTGCTGCCGAAGCTGCACCTGCGCGCGACCATCTTCCACTACCTGCCCGCGCATCGGCGCGACCAGGACTACTACCTCGACATCGGTGATTTCACACCGGTCGCACCGAAGAAGTGGAAGTCCGTCGATCACTACCTCGACATCGTGGTGCGCTCCGCACGCGAGACCCAGCTGCTCGACGTCGACGAGCTGATCGCCGCGCATGCCGCGGGCCTGATCGGTCTCGCCGACGCCGAGGCGGCCGTGCAGCACGCGACGGCCGCCATCGACGGCATCGCCGCCAACGGCCACACCTTCGAGGGCTGGCTCGAGACGATGGACATCACCTTGACGTGGCTGTAGTCCGCATCGGCGCGCACCGGGCCGGGTCGGCGCGGAGGACGGCCGGCTAGCCGGCCGAGGATTCCCGCCAGGCGAGCGCCCGTGGATACGCGGCATCGAACCAGGGTTCCTTGACGCCGAGATAGGCCACGGTCGCCTCCGCGCCCGTCAGCCCCGCCGCCTTGGCCTCACCCTCGCGCTTGACGGCGAGGTACTCCGCGCGGGCTCCGGCGTCGGCGCGCAGCCAGTCGCGCAGCAGCAGCGCGTACTGCTGGCCGGGGGAGCCATCGACGCGCACGTGCACGTTGGCCAACCGCCCGGGGTCGGCGCTCTGGTGGAAGCGCTTGCTCCACAGCGCGGTGTTCACGCCGGCCGGGTCCTGCGGCGTCGGCTTGGGGTTGTCCTGGGTGGCCTCCGGCCGCGCCGGGAACCCGGCGGCGGCGATGGCATCGCGCAAGCCGTCGGCGGCGGCGAGGTCGGCGACCGTGATCTGCAGATCGATCACATCCTTGGCGGGCAGCCCCGGCACAGAGGTGGAACCGACGTGGTCGATCCGCGCGGCGGCGGCGCCGCAGGCCACCCACAGCCGGGCGATCAGCCGCTGCGCCTGCGCGGACCACTCGGGATCCGCGGGCACCAGCCGGATGTCACCGCGGCGGGCGGGGGTGCCCGCACGCAGGTTGCGCTCGAACGGCACCAGACGCTCTGTCCACAGCCTACGCACCTCCGCTTCCACCGCACCCGGCGCTCCACTGTTGTCCAGCAACACATCGGCGACGGCTCGGCGCTGGGCGTCGGTCGCCTGCGCCGAGATACGCGCCCGCGCATCCGCTTCCGCGACGCCGCGAAATTCCACCAAACGGCGAATGCGCGTTTCGGCGTCCACGTCGACGATCAGCACGAGATTCATCAACGGCGCCAGGCCGTTTTCCACCAGAAGCGGAATATCCTGCACCACAATCGCGTCCGCGGGCGCCGCGGCGATCAATTCCGCGGTGCGTTTTCCGACGAGCGGGTGGGTGATCGAATTGAGCTTCGCGCGCGCCGCGTCGTCGCCGAAGGCCTTGGCCGCGAGGGCGGGCCGGTCGAGGCTGCCGTCCGCGGCGAGGATGTCGGCGCCGAACGCCTCCACCAGCGCGGCCAGCCCTTCGGTGCCCGGCTCGACCACCTCCCTGGCGATGAGGTCGGAATCGATGACCACCGCGCCCAGGTCGGCCAGGGCCCGAGCCACCGTCGACTTCCCCGCTCCCATGCCTCCGGTGAGGCCGATTCGTAACATTCGCCCAGTCTCGCATCCGCGCCGCCCGCGGGCCCGCGCCGCCCCGAGCGCGTCGCAGGCCGACCCGACCGGCCGCCGCGGCCGGCGCCGGGCAATCCGGCCGATTACCCGATGCGCTCGCGTATTCCACCGCCCGGGAAGCCATTTGCCCGTTCCGTGACAGCGCCGAGACCGATTCGCAACAATTTCGGATGTTTACGGTTCGTCGGCGGCAACTTTCCGACACGCCGAGGCAATTACTCGGGCAAAATACTCTGCCGAGCAGTTTCGTTCCGCTAATCTTCGCCGTGGCGATCCAGGCCGACACCAGCGAAGCAAAGGAACACCATTGGGCACCAGAATCAACCAGACGGGTCGCCACCGCCTGGGCATGGCGGGGCGAGTGCACTGCATTCAGATCCCTGCTGTCGCGGCGGCGCTCGCGGAGCACCGTCGCTCTTGGTTCACCGCGTTCATCAGTCCCGCGCGGCACAGTTTCGCTGCCATGCGGAACCGTCCGGCCGCACCCGCGGTCCGGTGGGTACCTGCTACCGCAAGCTGAACCCGAGCTCGACGTGGCCCAGCCTCTAGCCAAGGCTGGGCCACTGTTTTGCGTACCCACCGGGGGACGCGGTGCTCGGCACGGCAATCCGCCGAGCCGAATGTAAGTACAGTTGCAAGATCGTTCGCAGCGCGCCAGTGGGATCGGTTTCGCCGGAACTCGGCGTCGGCCGTACGCGAAACAGCGCCACTTCCGAGAACGCGAACTCGAAGCGGTCCGCATCACCCGGCGACTCCGGGAATATTCACCAGAGCACTCCGTCTGATCGCCGGCGACTCCCGCCTCGTCCACGGCAGACAATCCGCGCCGGGTTTCCATTTCCTGACCGCCAACGAAACAAGAGAAACACAGCAGCGATACCGCTTGCGATACCGCCGCATTCCCGCACGACTCCCGCCAAAAGAGCCATGCAGCTTCCAGAACCGATTCCCACCATTGCGGCCGAAGGAACATCGCGATTCATCGTCGGCCGACGCCTTTGGATTCTCGGCCATGGCGCACTTCCGGCTAACCGTCCGATCGAGCCTGCCTCGCAGGCCTCGGTCGCCGCTCAGGCCGATGCCACTCGTCGCAGCAGCCCGTACAGTTGCCTGCGCTCCGGCTCGTCCAGCACGGCCAGCGCGGGAACGCTGCCGAAGACCTCTCGATCCAGGGCTTCCCGAAGCTCTTCCCACGAGCGGTCAGGGTCAGCAGACGCGCGCGGCCATCGGTGAGGTGAACTTCCCCGCGCACCAAGCCCAACGCCTCCAAGCGGTCGACCATACCGGCGGTATTCGCGGTCTCGTCGCCGACCACCGGCCTCACGCAGAACGGCCTGATGGCCACCGGACTGGTGACGACGACCCAACAGCTCGGCGGCGCGTTCGGGCTCGGCGTGCTCGGCACCGTCGCCATCAGCCGGAGCACCGCGCTGCTCGAGTCAGGGAGTTCCGCCGAATCCGCACTGCGCCAGGGATTCCGGCGAGCTGAGCGGCACGGAGCGGCTTCGGCGAGCCACTTATGGATGCCCCGACCAGCCGAGCCCAGCAACGCCGTAATACCGAGAACCGGATCCTGGCGGCAGCGGGCCGGTTGTTCGCGGAGATCGGCTACGACCGAACCACCATCCGGGCCGTCGCGACGGAGGCGGACACCGACCCCAGCTTGGTGATGCGGTACTTCGGCTCGAAAGAGAACCTGTTCGCGCGCGTGGCGGTCTTCGCCGACGACCACCCGATCACCGGGACGCCTGAGCAGGTGACCGAACTCCTGCTCGACGCGCTCGCCATCAAGCTGGCGGACCGGCCGGTCAACACGCTGGCGGCGATCCGCTCGATGCTCACCCACCCCGATGCCGCCGACGAGGTACGCGCCGCCATGACGGCGCGGCAACGGGAAGCGGCCGGGCAACTCCCCGACGACGAGGCGGACCTGCGCGCCGGACTGCTCGGCGCCCTCACCATCGGCGTGGTGATCGGCCGCCATCTGCTCGAACTCGAAGGTCTGCGCGACGCGCCGCCGCAGCGCATCACCGCCTTGCTCCGCAACGCCTTCCACGACATCGCACACGGCCCCGCCGAGCCGGGCTCTGCCGCGAGCACACCACCGGCACGCGAGAGCGGCGATGACTGAGCTCCGACGCCGCTTCGGGGACGCGCCGAACCCCGGGCTAGAAACCGAGCGGACGAACCAAGTCGCGCATCGCGGCGCGGAACCGCACCCTCACCGGAGTCCTCGACGTTCCCGCGGACTACCCGCGGGTGGTACGTGCCCTACGCGACGCGTTGAACACCGACCGGCCGTCCAACCGCGATTGGACCTACCTGAGCCCTTCTCGGGGCGGATCAACCCCGGCGAGCGCACCGGCCGCTTCCGGATCGGCGGCGATCAGCTCCCGGCCGGCGGCGGGGACATCTCCGCCGAGGACGCGGCGGTCGCCCTCATCGATGAGGCCGAATTGCCCCGTTTCGTGCAGCACCGCTTCACCGTGGGCTACTAGACAACCGGTCGCGCCGAACAAGGTCGGTGCGCGGCCGAAGGAGCAGGCACGGCGCGATTTCTGTCGTACCCCTCCGGCACAATAGAGGATGTCGGACGTCGATCCGGTTGCGACGCAATGTAAACCCGCAACCCGAGAGATAGGGGTCACCATGCCCGACGCCCTCGCTTCGACATCCGACCGTCTCGCCGTGGATCACGAAGAACTCGTGGCCTTTGCGGCCGAGGTCGAGCGGCACCGTTCTCTGCTGCGTCCCGCCGCGGAGGACTACCGCGCCCGCGTGGCCCAGCGGATCGAGCATTTGGATCCGTCGGACCAAGAGCCGTTCCTGCGGCAGGCGGAGCAATCCGTCATGTCGCTGCTGATCGACCCGATCCGGGACAGCACACTGGATCTGGACGCCTATCGGGCGATCCGGGACGGCGCCCCCGTGCGGTTCGACGCCGAACGTCGCGCCTACGTCCTGCCTCGACCGGAGAGGGAACCGCTGGTGATCCGCCCCGGTATGGCGGAACATCGGCTGGGCGTCGTCGCCCGGCTGGCCTCGCTCGGGTTGCGGCTCGAGCAGATCCAGGTCGTCGCGCTCACCACGGCTCAGATGGTGGCGCCACACGAAGCGACCCGGCCGCCCGCTCCCGCGCCACGCGTACAACGCGGCACGACGAAAGCGTCGCGGCACGGGAACGCCTGAAGGGGGCTCACCGAAAACGACTGTGCCCCAACCGGGAATCGGTTGGGGCACAGTCGTTCAGCTGGTGCCGATCAGGCGTTGCCGGACAGCTTCTCGCGCAGAGCCGCCAGCTGGGCGTCGCTGGCCAGCGAACCGCCGGCGGGCTCGGCCTGGCCGGCGGAGGACTGCGAACCGCTCTCCGATGAGTAGTTCGACGCGCCGCCGCCGTTCGCGGCCTCGGCCGCGGCGTCGGCCGCCATCTTCTCCATCTGCGCGGTGTGCATCTTGTGGCGACGCTCCGCCTCGGCGTAGCGGCCTTCCCACTCCTCGCGCTGCTTGTCGAAGCCCTCGAGCCACTCGTTGGTGTCGGGGTCGAAGCCCTCGGGGAAGATGTAGTTGCCCTGCTCGTCGTAGCTGTCGGCCATGCCGTACTTCGACGGGTCGAACTCGGCGTGGTAGTCCTCGTTGGCCTGCTTGAGGCTCAGCGAGATCCGGCGACGCTCCAGGTCGATGTCGATGACCTTGACCATCGCGTCGTCGCCGACGGTCACGACCTGGTCCGGGACCTCCACGTGGCGCTCGGCCAGCTCGGAGATGTGCACCAGGCCCTCGATGCCCTCCTCGACGCGGACGAACGCGCCGAACGGAACGAGCTTGGTGACCTTGCCCGGCACGATCTGGCCGATCGCGTGGGTGCGGGCGAACTGACGCCACGGGTCTTCCTGGGTCGCCTTCAGCGACAGCGAGACGCGCTCGCGGTCCAGATCGACGTCGAGCACCTCGACGGTGACCTCGTTGCCGACCTCGACGACCTCGGACGGGTGGTCGATGTGCTTCCAGGACAGCTCGGAGACGTGCACCAGACCGTCGACGCCGCCGAGGTCGACGAAGGCGCCGAAGTTGACGATCGAGGAGACCACACCCTTGCGGACCTGGCCCTTCTGCAGCTGGTGCAGGAACTCGCTGCGCACCTCGGACTGGGTCTGCTCCAGCCAGGCGCGGCGGGAGAGCACGACGTTGTTGCGGTTCTTGTCCAGCTCGATGATCTTGGCCTCGATCTCCTTGCCGACGTACGGCTGGAGATCGCGGACGCGCCGCATCTCGACCAGCGACGCGGGCAGGAAGCCGCGCAGGCCGATGTCGAGGATCAGGCCGCCCTTGACGACCTCGATGACGGTGCCCTTGACGGCCTCGTCCTTCTCCTTGAGCTCCTCGATGGTGCCCCACGCACGCTCGTACTGCGCCCGCTTCTTCGACAGGATCAGGCGGCCTTCCTTGTCCTCCTTGGTGAGAACAAGGGCCTCGACCTCATCGCCCACGGAAACGACCTCGTTGGGGTCGACGTCGTGCTTGATGGAGAGTTCACGAGAGGGGATGACGCCTTCGGTCTTGTAACCGATGTCGAGCAGGACCTCGTCGCGATCGACCTTGACGATGGTTCCTTCGACGATGTCGCCGTCGTTGAAGTACTTGATCGTGGCGTCGATGGCGGCGAGGAAATCCTCGGCGGAGCCGATGTCGTTGACGGCTACCTGCGGCGAGGTGACGGTGGTGGGCATATGTCGGTTTGCTCCGGACGGATTGTGGTCGGTTGCGGACATTGGAACTTTCGGTACGCTGCGATCTCACCGCGAGGTGTGAAGACGGACACTAGGAACGTACCGCACGCGACGCGCGTGAAACTCAGCACGGGTTGAACTCCGGTACGGCTGTACGGAAGACACTCGCGCGTTCAGCGTACGCGACCTCGGTCCGGGCGGGCAAACCGGTCGGGTCGCCACGCCGATAGTCTGATCGGCGTGTCGGAAGATCGCCATGCGCAAGCAAACGCACAGCTCGGAACGGCGGGCACGGTGCGGACCCGGATCGGCTCGGCGGCCAGCAGACTGGCCAGCAGGCGGTGGTGGGACGCCGACGCCGCGCAATACCACGAGACGCACGCGGAGTTCCTCGGCGTCGACTCCCCCGGCGGCGAGTTCGTGTGGTGCCCGGAGGGCCTGCACGAGGGCGACATGCGATTCCTCGGCGACGTCACCGGCAAGGCGGTGCTGGAGATCGGCTGCGGCTCGGCTCCGTGCTCGCGCTGGCTGGCCGGGCAGGGCGCGCGGCCTGTCGGGCTCGACCTGTCGCGCGGGATGCTCGAGCGCGGCCTCGCGGTCATGGCGCGCGGTGGCCCGCGGGTTCCGCTGGTGCAAGCGGACGCCGAGGCTCTCCCGTTCGCGGACGCGTCGTTCGATCTGGCCTGCTCGGCGTTCGGCGCGGTGCCGTTCGTCGCGGACTCGGCGCTGGTGATGCGCGAGGTGGCGCGGGTGCTGCGGCCCGGCGGCCGCTGGGTGTTCTCGGTGAACCACCCGATGCGCTGGATCTTCCCGGACGATCCCGGTCCCGCAGGCCTGACCGCCACCATCCCGTACTTCGACCGCACCCCATATGTCGAGGTCGACGGCGACGACGTGCCCACCTACGTCGAGCATCACCGGACCATCGGCGACCGGGTCAGGGAGATCGTCGCGGCGGGACTGGCGCTGGAGGACATCGTCGAACCGGAGTGGCCGGAATGGCTCGACCGCGAATGGGGACAGTGGAGCCCGCTGCGCGGCGAACTGTTTCCCGGTACGGCCATCTTCGTCACGAGGAAGCCCGGACCGTGAGGCGGCGGTCGTCGACCAGCTCCAGGAGGGAGACCTCGTGGCTGACCAGCAGCATCTGCGTCCGCGGCAGGTCGATGAGCTTGTGCAGATCGTCCCGGAAGGCTTCGGCCTCCGCCATGGTGTCGAAGTCCAGCTCGACGAGCACCCGATTGGGGTTGTGCGTGAACCGTGCCACCCGGCAGTTGCGGGCCCCCGCATCCGCGAAGAACTGCTCGAGACCGTCGAAGGCGGGCTTCCACGTGTCGTAGTCGCGCACGGTGTCGTCGATATGCACGATCGTGGTCATCATTTCCCCTTTCGGTTCCGATGGCCGGACATTTGCTGACACCTTGCAAGTCTTCGCGCCATCGGGCCGGGGCACCATCTCTGATCGGTATCGAGGTCGTGTCACTGCGACTTCGGTTTACGCCCGGCCTGCTCGAGCGCCAGCCGCAGCGCGTACTCGATCTGGGCGTTGATACTGCGCAGGTCGTCGGCCGCCCACTTCGCGATGGCGTCGTGGACGGCCGGATCCAGGCGTAGCAGCAGTTTCTTGCGCTCGGCCACGGGCAAGCCCCCGCCTCAGGAGTAAAGCGAACCGGCGTTGACGACGGGCTGGGTGGGGCGGTCGCCACACAGCACGACGAGCAGGTTCGACACCATCGCCGCCTTGCGCTCCTCGTCCAGTTCCACCATGCCCTCCTGGGCCAGCCGCTCCAGCGCCAGACCGACCATGCCGACCGCGCCCTCCACGATTCTGGTCCGCGCGGCGACCACCTGCGCGGCCTGCTGGCGCACCAGCATCGCCTGGGCGATCTCCGGCGCGTAGGCGAGATGGGTGATCCGCGCCTCCAGCACCTCGATGCCGGCCATCTCGGTGCGCTCGCGCAGTTCGACGGTCAGCTCCTCGGCCACCTCGGCGCCGTCGCGCAGGCTGGTGCGGTCGGCCTCGTGCGCGTCGTACGGGTGCGTCGTGGCCAGGTGCCGGACGGCGGCCTCGGACTGGGTCTCCACGTACTCCTCGTAGTCGTCGACGGCGAAGGCGGCCTTGAAGCTGTCCACCACCCGGTAGACGACCACCGCGGCGATCTCCACCGGGTTGCCGTCGGCGTCGTTGACCTTGAGCTTCTGGGTCTCGAAGTTCCGCACGCGCAGCGAGATGCTCTTGCGGTCGGTCAGCGGGAGCACCGAGTAGAAGCCCGGCTCGCTCACCGAGCCGACGTAGCGGCCGAAGAACTGCACCACTTTGGCCTCGTTCGGGTTCACCACGGTCAAGCCGGTGGCGAGCAACAGCAGGACGACGACCACCACCGTGGCCGCCACCGCCCCGGCGACGGCGATGCCGTTGCCGTTCCTGGCGCCGACGGCGAAACCCAGCGCCGCGCCGCCGCCGAACAGGACCGTGAGCACGAACCAGCCCAACAGCACCAGAAAGCCGTCGAGGTGGAACGCGGAGCGAAACTGCATGACATCCTCCCAATATCAGAGTGATATCACGACGATAGCATGCTGCCGCCGCGCCGAACAGGCGCGGCGGCGGCGCGATCACCCGGCGTCCGGCCGGATGTTGCGGTTGAAACGGAACAGATTGCGCGGATCGTGCTGGGCCTTGAGCGCGGCCAGCCGGGCGTAGGTCTGCGGCGCGTACCCAGCCCGGGTCTGCTCTTCGTCCGCCTCGGCGCCCGCGCCGTAGAGGAAGTTCAAGCTGTGCCCGAGTGTCCACGGCGTCAGCGCGGCACGGATCGCCGCGCGGGCGGCGGCGTCCTCGGGGCCGGTGATGATCCGCACGACGTACGCGGCCTCGCGATGGTCGACGGCGATGCGGGCGTCGCTCGGGCGGGCCAGCGCGCCGCCGAGATGCCGGACATCGACGACCGCTCCCGCGCCGGAATCCGGGCCGGCAACGGCGAGCAGGGCCGCGGCCGTCTCGCCGGTGAACTCGCCGAGCAGCGCGTTGGTGGCGGCGTAGGCATGTGGATGGTCGGGATCGCTGTGAATGGTGTGCGACTCGGTGTACGGCATCTCGCGCAGGTCGTCCTTCAGCCGCTCCCCGACCGCCCGCAGCGGCGCGACCAGCCGTTGCCCTTCCTCCGCAGGTCCGTGGTAGGCGATCCGGATCGAGGCGGCGTACCGTCCGCGCAGCGGCGCGGGCACCTGCGGGATGTCGGGGAAGGCGAGCATCGTGACCGTCGAGGTGAGTTCCTCCGGCACGGTCGCGGTCCACTGCCGCCATGCGTCCAGAGCCCGCTCCACCAGCGGCGTATCGAACATCAGTTGTCCGCCGTAGACCGTGGTGACCGGGACGAGGCCGACCTCCATGCCCGTGACGACGCCGAAATTGCCCCCGCTGCCGAGCACGGCGCCGAACAGCTCGTCCTCCGGCGTCAGCGTGCGCACCCGGCCGTCCGCGGTGACCAGCTCGATCGATCGCACGTGCTCGGCCGCGTACCCGAACCTGCGCGCGAGCAGCCCCACGCCGCCGCCGAGCAGGTAGCCCACCACGCCCACCGACGGCGACGACCCGTTCAACGGAGCCAGCCCGTGTTCGGCCGCCGC
This sequence comes from Nocardia sp. NPDC019323, assembly GCF_044389845.1. Lineage (NCBI taxonomy): Bacteria > Bacillati > Actinomycetota > Actinomycetes > Mycobacteriales > Nocardiaceae > Nocardia > Nocardia sp. NPDC019323. The sequence goes on along the minus strand of NZ_JBIRYN010000009.1, from coordinate 109,576 downwards.
TTCGACCAGCGCGCCCGCTCGCACTCCCGCGCCGACGTGCGCGGACCGGCGGACCGGGTCGATCCGGATGCCGGTCATGCGCCGGGTGCTGATCAGCACGCCGCCGTCCGCGGCGACGGACAGTCCGTGGCCGGTGGCCTGCACGGCGATCGGCAGCTCGTGGCGGGCGGCGTATTCCACGGCCGCGCGCACGTCCTCGGCGTGCGCGGCGCCGACGATCAGGGCGGGCCGATGGGTGTAGGCGGTCTGGAACCCGGCGACCTCCGCGTCGTAGCCCTCGTCGCCCGGACGGAACACCGGGCCGGTGAAGATATCGCTGTTGTCTTCGATCTGTGCGGTGTTGTTTCCCATGACTTCGACCCTGCCCGGCCAGGAGAAAGAAGTAAAACAGATAGTTCTTCTGATCCCTATAATGATCAATTATGGAGCTGCGCCACCTACGCTATTTCGTCACCGTCGCCCAGGAAGCGAGCTTCACCCGCGCGGCGGCTCGGCTGCACTTGGCCCAACCGGGGCTCAGCGCCCAGATCCGCCAACTGGAGCGCGAACTCGGTCATCCGCTGCTGGACCGGGGTGGACGCACGGTCACGCTGACCGAGGTCGGCGCCGCCGTCCTACCGCACGCGCAGGCGGCGCTCGCCGCCGCCGAGCGGGTCGGTCACACGGTGGACGAGTTCACCGGCTTGCTGCGCGGGCAGGTCAGGGTGGGCTTGATCTCTGGGGCCGCGGTCGAGGAATTCGACGTCGCGGCCGTGCTCGCGGACTTTCATCACGACCACCCGCAGGTCGCCATCAGCCTCACCGAGGACACCTCCGAGCGGATGCTCGACGCCCTCGGCCGAGGCGAACTGGACATGGCCCTGATCGGGATGACCGGCGCGGAACTCGACCCGGCCATCGGCATCGAAGTGGTGCTGGAGACCGCGCTGGTGGCCGCGGTCGCGGCGGCGGACCCCGGCTACGGCGCGGAGCTGCCGCTCACCGCGCTGCGGGATCGCCCGCTGATCTGCCTCACACCGGGCACCGGTATCCGCGGCGTGTTCGAGCGCGCCTGCGCGGCGGCGGGGTTCGAGCCCGCCGTCGCCTACGAGGCGGCGGCGCCTGCGCTGCTGCTGCGCCTGGCCGCCCGAGGTCTCGGCATCGCCGTCGTGCCCGAACTCACCGCCGCGGAGGCCGCGTCCTTCGGGGTGCGCACCGTCCGCATCATCGAGCCGGAACCGCGCGGGCGCCTCGCGCTGGCGTGGCGCACCGACCATCCCGCGAGCCCCGCGGCCAAAGTGCTGCTCGGGCAGCTGCGCATCGCCTTGCGCGCCGACACGTGAACCCGGCCGCGCGTCTCCGCTGGACCCGATGGCGGCACACCGCCCGACCGCCGAGGTTCCTACCGGCGTTCGGCGGGCGGGTGTCAGAGCAATCGCGAGAGGAATGCCTTGGTGCGCTCGTGCTGCGGATCGGCCAGCACGCGCCGGGGCGGCCCCGCCTCGACGACCACGCCGCCGTCCATGAAGACCAGCTGATCGGCGACCTCGCGGGCGAAGCCCATCTCGTGGGTCACCACCACCATCGTCATGCCCGACTCGGCCAGTTCCCGCATGACGGTCAGCACCTCGCCGACCAGCTCCGGGTCCAGCGCGGAGGTCGGCTCGTCGAACAGCATGAGCTTGGGATCCATCGCCAGGGCGCGGGCGATCGCCACGCGCTGCTGCTGACCGCCGGACAGCTGCGCCGGGTAGGCGTTCGCCTTGTCCGCCAACCCGACCCGGTCCAGCAGCTCCTTCGCCCTGGCCACCGCCTCCGCTTTGCGCACCTTCTTGACCTGGGTGGGCGCCTCGATGACGTTGTCCAGCGCGGTCCGGTGCGGGAACAGATTGAAATGCTGGAACACCATGCCGATCTCGCGGCGCTGCTTGGCCGCCTCGCGCGGGTGCATCTCGTAGAGCTTGCCGTTCTTCTCCCGGTAGCCGACGATCTCGCCGTCGACGTAGAGCCGGCCCGCGTTCACCTGTTCCAAGTGGTTGATACAGCGCAGGAAGGTGGACTTGCCCGAGCCGGACGGCCCGATCAGGCACAGCACTTCGCCGCGGCCCACCTCGAGGGAGACGCCCTTGAGCACCTGCAGGGCGCCGAAGTTCTTGCAGACCCGGTCCGCGACCACCATGGGAAGGGCCGGGGTCTTCGCGACGTCCACGCTCATTTCGCCTTCTCCCCCTGCTGCGCGTCGGCGAGTTCCTGTAGCTGCTTGGTGGTCAGCGTGCGGGAGACGCCGCGCGAGTAGTAGCGCTCCAAGTAGTACTGCCCGACCATGAGCACGCTCGTGATCGCCAGATACCAGGTGGCGGCGACCAGCAACAGTGGAATGGGCTGGAAGTTCACGCCGTAGATGTCGCGCGCCCGGCCGAACAGATCGGTGCTCAGCGGGATGCCGGTGACCAGCGAGGTGGTCTTCAGCATGCCGATGAGCTCGTTGCCGGTCGGCGGGATGATCACGCGCATGGCCTGCGGCAGCACCGTGCGGCGCATGGTCTGGCTCCAGGACATGCCTAGCGCGAACGACGCCTCCCGCTGCCCTTCCCCGACGGAGTTGATCCCGGCCCGCACGATCTCGGCCATGTAGGCCGCCTCGTTGAGTCCCAGGCCGAGCACGGCGAAGGCGAACGCGGCCTGCAACTGCTGCACGTCGAGGTGGAAGAACTGCGGCCCGAACGGAACGCCCAGCTGGATCCGGCTGTACAGCGACGGGACCAGTCCCCAGAACACCAGCTGCACGAACACCGGGGTGCCGCGGAAGATCCACAGATACACCCACGCCGAGCTGCGCAGCACCGGGTTCGGCGACAGCCGCATCACGGCGAGCGTCGTTCCGAGCACGACCGCGATCGCCATCGCGCATACGGTCAGCTCCAGCGTCACGACGGCGCCCGCGGTGATCCTGGTATCGAACAGGTACTTCCCGTAGGTGTCCCAGCGATAGGCCGGGTTCGTCGCGGCGCCGTAGACGAACAGCGCCACCAGGACGAGGATGACCGCCGCCGCTATCCAGCGCCCCGGCCTGCGCAGCGGAACCGCTTTGATCGGCTCCGGCTCCCGCGTCGAGTCCGCTCCGCCGGGCCCGGGATCGCCGGGCGCAGGCCGAGTGTCTTTGTCCGTCATCGATCAGCTCACGGCACCGTTGACGACGGACTTGGCGATCGCGCCTTCCTGCACGCCCCAGTTCTTCGTGATCTCGAGGTACTTGCCCGTGTCGATCAGGTGCTGGACCGCCTTCTGCAGCACGGCGGCCAGCGGCGCGCCCTTGGGCACGGCCCAGCCATAGGGTGCGGAGTCGAACACCGGGCCCGCGTTCTCGATCTTGCCGTCGCTCTGCTTGATCGCGTACGCCGTCACCGGTGAGTCGGCCGACATGGCGTCGACCTGGCCGAGCACGAGCGCGTTGGTCGCGGCGCTCTGCTCGTCGAACGACTTGATGTCGATGGCGGGTTTGCCCGCGGCGACGCACTTGGCGCTCTTGGCGGGCACCTCGTCGGTGTGCTCGACGGTGGTGGCCTGCACGGCGACCTTCTTGCCGCACGCGTTCTCCGGGTCGACCGGCTTGCCCTTCTGCTGGGCCCACTGGATGCCCGCGTTGAAGTAGGTGGTGAAGTCGACCTGCTGCTCGCGTTCCTTGGAGTCGGTGATCGACGACATGCCCACGTCGTAGGTGCCCGCCTGGATCGAAGGAATGATCTTCTCGAAGGCCGACTCGACGTACTCGGCCTTGACGCCGAGCACCGAGGCGACCGCGTCCATCAGGTCCACGTCGAAGCCGACGATCCGGCCACCGGCGTCCTTGTACTCGTTCGGCTGATAGGGGATGTTCACTCCGACGACCAGCTTGCCGGACTGTTCGATCTTGTCGGGGAGTTGCGCCGCGATCTCGTCGACCTTCTCCACCTGCACCTTCGCCACCGAGGGGCCGGTGTCCTCGGTGTTCGTGGTACATCCGGTCAGCACCAGCGCGCCCGCGGCGAGCGCGCCCGCGGCGGCTCGCAGGGCGCGCCTGCCGAGAAACGAACGATCAGACACAGCAGCCCTCCACATTTCGGATCCACGCAACCCGGGCGTCATCACCCGTTTGGCAATCTAAGCGACCGGGCCGCTCCGCGCTGGACAGTAATGCAACAGCAACAAGATCTGCTCGCGCGACCCCGTGCCGGTGCACCGGCGCGAGACCCTACCCGCCGGGTGCGTCGGCGCGGTGCCGCTGCTTCCCGCACGCGCTGTTCGGGGCGTCGGCCGCGGCTCACGGGCACAGTGGTCACATACCATGCAGGACACCGCTGCGACACCGGCTCCGTGCGCGAGGCCCCCGCGCAGCCGGCGAATTCGCCGGAAATCTTGACGACGTCTCCGCCAGCGTCGATGATTATTTGCCGGTCTTTTCGGGCCGGACGAGTTTCTCCGGCTCGACGGCTGCAGCGAACGACCTGTCCGGACACTCGAAAATTGATGTGCTCTCGAATATTCGAGCGGCACGGCGCCGGTGAAACGTTTTCTTTCTCGAGCGCTTCGCACCGACGCCCGCCCCGAGCACCGATGCGGGTCGGCCTACCGAGCGAATCGGCGTACGACAGGCAGAGCCCGGCACGCGCACAGAGGAAGGTTTGTTTTCCGGCCACCGGGCCGCCCGACGGCCCGATCCAGAACATGGTGAGCCGTGGATTCGCATACGCCGCGGGCTCACCCGAGGAGGTTCATCATGGATTCGTTCTGGGACTACGTGTGGTACACGATCCTTGTATTCGCTTTCGTCGCATACCTGATCGTGCTGTTCCAGATCCTGGTCGATCTGTTTCGCGACCACTCCGTTTCTGGCGTCGCCAAAGCCCTGTGGGTGATCGCCTTGGTGGTGTTCCCCTATCTCGCGGCCTTGGTCTACCTCATCGTCCGGGGCCGGGGTATGGCGCTGCGCGCCCAGCGGGCCCAAGCCGAGGCCAAAGAGGCCACCGACCAATACATCCGGGAGGTCGCGGGCAAGTCTCCCGCGGAGAGCATCGCCGACGCCAAAGCCCTCCTCGACTCGGGCGCGATCACCGTGGCCGAGTTCGAGCAGCTCAAGGCCCATGCACTGGCGGGAAAGCCCGGCCACGCCGCGCAACCGAGCGCCGCGCAGGCGCCGCAGCAGACCGGGGTACCCCCCGCCCGGCCGGTGGCGCGGTGAGCGGCGCTCCGAGTTGAGCGAGTTCCTTCGACGCGGTGATCCGGTCCATGCCCGCACCGCCGTCACTCGGTGGCGCGGGCCCGGCCGGTGGCGCGGCGGGCTGGGCCGCATACCGGGGGAGATTCGATAACGGGACAGTCAACCAACCCTATCGCGGCGATATCGATATCGGTCACCGGAAGCCTCTTTTCCGTTGCGAAACGACGAAATCCGTTCGAATCGGGCCGCCGCGCCGATCGATATCCGCCGGAATACGAAGCGGTATCACGGATCCGGGAACTGACAACTACGAATTCGCCTGCCATCCCGGTGCTAATCTCAGTCATATGCCGCCGACCGTCACCCGGTCGTGCAATATCCGGCCCGGCCCCCCGGGCACGAAGCCCGTTCCGGCACGACGTGTATGCGCACCGCTCATGCCGATAGGAATCAGTCGCGAAGGGAAGCGCAAATGTCGCAGCACACGCCGGTGAATCGAGAAGACCATCGCGTCCGGCAAGGCATCGCCGCAGGCACATCGATCGCGGCCGCGATCATACTGACCACCATCGGGTTCCTTCAGTTGTTCCAAGGGATATCGGCGGTGGCCGAGGACGAGCTTTTCGTCCAAGGCCAGCAGTACACCTTCAAGTTCGACTTCACCGCGTGGGGCTGGATTCACATCGCGCTCGGCGTGGTGATGATCGTCGTCGGCATCGCGTTGATGACCGGCGCGACCTGGGCGCGGGTGTCGGCGATCGTCATCGCGGCGCTGTCGATCATCGCCAACTTCCTGTGGCTGCCCTACTACCCGGGCTGGTCCATCCTGATCATCGCGCTCGACACCGTGGTGATCTGGGCCGTCGCGACATGGAACCCGGACACGACGTTCTCCGGGCCGAACGCGGCCACCGGCCCCGAAGCGCCGCCCTCCGGCTCGGCGACGGTCTGAGCAGCGCCCGGGCGCGTCCCGCCTGCCCCGACTCCGTTCCCGGAGTGCGGAACCCATGGATTCCCACGCGAGTGACCACCGCGGTGCCGACGCCGCCGCGGACCGCGCTGCGGGGGGTCGCCGTGCCAGGCCTGGTGATCGCGCTGGGCGCCTATCTCACCGGCGGCTGGGCTTCGGCCACCGCGGCGCACCGTGGATCCGGGCGCGGCATGAACGCGGTACGGCAGCTGCGGTGATCCCGCCCGCCGAACCCGGTGCGGACCCGGGCTTCCCGAGCGCGCGCCGCACGCTGATGATTCGTCCCGCTGGGGTCGGGCGGCGACCGGCCGAGCCCGAGGCGGACAACGGGACCTCGGTCGGGGGCGGTGCGTGATGCCGGGAGCCCAGGTCGGCGCGGCGCGGCCGCTGAGCGCTCGGCAGTGGTGGGCCAGGGCGGCATTCGCCGCCGCGATCGCCGCGGTCGTGCTGCCGCTCGCGGTGGCCGGGCTGCGCGGCTTGCTCGCTCTGTTGATCGCCGGGGCCGGCGGCGTCGCGCTCACCGTCGCCGGGGTCTACTGGTCGTTGATCAACCGGGGCGCGTTGCGGGCCGTTTCGGCGGCCCTGGCGATCTTGTCGCCGATCGTGGTGGTGCTTCTGTTCATGCGGGAACGTCAACTGTGGGTGATGCTGATCTGCGGCGCGCTGCTCGCAGTGGCCCAGGTGTGCGCGCGCCGGGCATTGCGCGACGACCGTGCGCAGTGGCCGGTGCCCGAGTTCCCCGCCGCCCCGGCACAACACCCGTTCCTCGTGATGAACCCCCGCTCCGGCGGGGGCAAAGTCCTGCTGTTCGATCTGCCGCGCAAGGCCCGCGAACTCGGCGCCGAAGTGGCCCTGCTGGCCGGCCCGGATCCGATCGATGTCGCCGCGCTGGCCCGGCGAGCGGTCCAGCGCGGCGCCGATCTGCTCGGCGTGGCCGGCGGCGACGGAACACAGGCTTCGGTCGCGGCGGTCGCGGCGGAATACCGGCTACCTTTCGTGGTGATCGGCGCTGGAACACGGAACCACTTCGCGCGGGATCTGGGACTGGATACGAAGAATCCGGCCACCGGCCTGGCGGCGCTGCGCGACGGTGTGGAGATCCGGGTCGACCTCGGCACGATCAACGGGCGCACGTTCGTCAACAATGCTTCCTTCGGCGTCTACGCGGAGGTGGTGCGCAGCCCGCAGTACCGCGACGACAAGACCGGGACCGTGTTGCGGATGCTGCCCGACTTGCTCGGGCACGGCTGCGGCTCCGGGCTGCGAGCGCGCGTCGGCAACGTGGCCGTGGACGGGCCGCAGGCGGTCCTGGTGAGCAACGGCCCGTATGCCACCGGCGATCTCGCCGGCCTCGGCCGCCGCGCCCGGTTGGACGCGGGCCTGCTCGGCGTCGTGACGGTCACGGTGGCGAGCACGCGACAAGCGGTGGGTCTGCTGCGCCGTGCGCACGATCGCGGTCTGGTGCGGCTCACCGCCACCGAGGTGGTCGTCGACGCGGACGCGGCCGAGATCCCGGTCGGCGTGGACGGTGAATCCCTGCGCCTCGAAACGCCCGTGCGCTGCGCGATCTCGCCCGGCGCCCTGCGCGTGCGGGTCCCGCGGACGCGGCCGGGGACGCGGGTCGCGCCTCCGACGCTGAACTGGGCGCGGTTGCGAGAACTGGCCGGGCGCTCCACCTGAACGACGAACCGGCTGCGAACTGGTCCAGCAGGACCGCGCGAGATCGGCGTCGACCTGGAGTGAACGTTCTCCGGCTACCTGCGATGCACCCTGGCGCACACCTGCTCGGTGAATTCGCTGGTGGATGCCAGTCCGCCGAGGTCGGCGGTGGCGATGCCGGCCTCGAAGGCCGCGGCGACGGCCCGTTCGATTCGCTCGCCCGCCCGCGCCAAGGTCACCTCGGCGTGCCGGGCCGCCAGCCAGCGCAGCAGCATCGCCGCCGACAGTTGCAGTGCCGCCGGGTTCGCCCGGTTGTGCCCGGCCAGCGCGGGCGCCGCGCCGTGCACCGCCTGGGCCATGGCCGTGGTGTCCGAACAGTTCAGCGACGCGGCCAGCCCGAGCGATCCGCTCAGCTCCCCCGCCAGATCGGACAGGATGTCCCCGAACAGGTTCTCGGTGACCAGGACGTCGTAGTCGGATGCGGCGCGGACCAGGTGCGCGGCCGCCGCGTCGACGTGTTCGTCGTCCACCTCGATTCCCGGGTATTCCTGGGCGACCTCACGGCAGACGTCGCGGAACAGACCCATGGTCAGCGGCAGCACGTTGGCCTTGTGCACGATCGTCACCCGTTTGCGTCGCCTGGCGGCCAGCCGGAACGCCTGATGCGCGATCCGTTCGCAGGCGGCCCGGGTCACCAGCCCGACCGACATCGCGATGTCCTGCGTCGGCCGGAACTCCCCCGACCCGGCGACCATGTTGCGGTCGGCGTAGAACCCTTCGCTGTTCTCCCGGACGATCACCAGGTCGATGTCGGGCGCCGCGGCGCGCACGCCGGCGAAAGCCCGCGCCGGACGGATGTTGGCGTAGAGGCCGAAATGCTTGCGGATGGCCCCACCCGGCGCGACGCGATGTTCGGGCGGGTAGGAGGCGTTGTCGTGCGGGCCGAGAATCCATGCGTCCACGGCGGCCAACCGCTCCAGCGTCCGCTCCGGCAGTGGCGTGCCGAACTCGGCGATGGCCTGATGCCCCATGACCAGCGGCACCCACTCGACCGGGGCGGCTCCGGCCGCGGACAGCGCCTCGTCGACGACCTGCCTGGCCGCTCGCACCACCTCGGGGCCGATGCCGTCGCCGTCGATCAGGCCCAGCCGCAGCGCCCGGTCCAGCCGGGGTCGATTCGCGTCGTTCACCGGAACATCCTCCCGCCGGCGCGCCCTGCCGCCGGAACCGGCCCGCGGACACGCCGGTTGCGGCTACCTTCGGGGGACCATGGTGCAGTCGGTCGAACTACTGCTCGACGAGGCCGCCGACGCGGAGATCCGCCGCCAGTGGCAGCTGCTGGCGGAAGCGGGCGTGCCGAGTCTCGCCGCGCGCGGCGACGCGTCGAATCGTCCGCACATCACCGCCGGGGTGGCCAGGCAGATCTGGCCGCGCATCGAGCAGGCGCTGGACGAGCTGGCCGTCGCGCCGATCCCCGTCCGGCTCGGCGGGCTGGTGGTCTTCGGCGCCCGCCGCCCCATTCTGGTCCGGCTGGTGGTCCCGTCCGAGGCGCTGCTCGCCCTGCACCGCCGGATCTTCCACACGATCTCCTCGTGCCCCGGCGTTCCGGCCAACCTGCATCCGGACGCGTGGACTCCGCACATCACCCTCGCCAGGCGGGTGCCCCCGCTCCAGCTCGGCGAGGCCGTCCACGCCGTCGCCCGGGACCGGGATTTCTCCGCGACGGTGGTGGGTATCCGTCGATGGGACGGGGATCAGCGGCGCGAGTGGCCGGTCGGCCGGGTCCGCCGTGGAAGATAACCGGAGCAGCCCGCGTTATAGCGAGCACACCGAAACGAGAGGACGTCATGGCCACCCAGACGCTGACCCAGCACAATTTCGATGAGGTAGTCACCGGGAACGACGTGGTACTCGTCGATTTCTGGGCCGATTGGTGCGGTCCGTGCAAGAGCTTCGCACCGACTTTCGAGGCCTCCTCCGACAAGCACCCCGACGTGGTGCACGGAAAGGTCGACACCGAATCCGAGCAGGGCCTCGCGGCGGCCGCCAACATCCGCTCCATCCCGACCATCATGGCTTTCCGGGAGGGCGTGCTGGTGTTCGCGCAGCCCGGCGCGCTGCCGCCCGCGGCGCTCGAGGATCTGGTGACCCAGGTCAAGGCACTGGACATGGACGAGGTGCGCAAGCAACTCGCCGAGCAGCAGCAGGCTGGACAGTGATCCGCGCGGCGCGGTGAACCACCGCGCCGCAAGGGAATTCATTCGGGCCCGGATACGGACACGCGGAAGCGGCAGTCCGTGTCCGGGCCCGCTGCGCGTCCGGGGCCGGGCGCACCCTCAGGGCGGCATGCCCCGAGGGTGCGATGCCCTGAGTCAGGACGCGCCGAGCAGGTTGACGCCCGCGATCATGGCGCGGACGGTCGACTCGGCGCCGTCGTCCGCGATCGCCGCGCCCCAGCCGCGCCTGCCGTTGCATTCGCACTGCACGAAGGTGGCGGTGCCGTCGGCGGTGCGCCGCTGGTGGAACTGCAGGATCTCGACGGGGTAGCCCTCGTCGTAGAGGGCAGAGGTCATCGCCGCGACAGGGTTGCCGGTGGCGACGACGCTCCGCAGATGCCCGGCGAACTCCAGCGTGGCGGTGAACTCCGCGGTCCGCGTGCCGGCGGGCGACCACTCGCCGAGCCGGATCGGTCCGCCGTGCGCGCAGTAGCGGCTGTGGAATTCCGCCGAGGTCAGCCCGGCGGCTTCGGCGCGTAGGCCCTTGGGGGCGGCGGCGTGGAACATGTCTGTATCAAGAGTCAGGATGGTCATTGAAAGTAGGTCTTCCCGAAGAATGTCGTGGCTCAGTTGACAGAGGGGACCAGCACTAACAAGTGGTTTTTGCCCGCAGCGAGGGGGCCGGCCCGAATCAGACCCCGCTACGGCGGGCTACTACGAGGACTCGGGGAAGCGACGCCACCATCGCGGTGAGCGGAAGTAGCTCGGCGCGAACCTCGGGCACGGAGGCGGTAGCCTGCGCGGCCACGGAGGGCCCGATGAGCGACGCCGAAAGCAGAGCGCTGTCGCGGTCTGCGACGTGGAGCGCTGCGCTGCGGCGGTCGGCGGGATTCGGCACGGGATCGAGGATAGGGACATCGCGACGCAATAGCAACCACATACGATGCCCGATTTGTCTACTGGCGAGTACCATCGTCGCAGTTCAGGACGGCGCAGCCCGGCGGAGGCTAGCGTCGGTGACATGGGTCTCCTCGTGGCGCCGACCATCCCGGGTCTGGCCGTCCTGCTCATCCTGCTGGCCTTCGCCGAAGTCGCCTGGAACAAGCTCACCGGCGGCCGCGCGCTGCCCTGGACCCGCGAGCGGTCGGGGATCCCGGTCGCCGCGGCGGGGTTCGAAGAGGTCACGGCGGTTTTCCAGGGCGGCGAACACCACGAGTTCGAACAGCGGATGACGACGCTGATGCACCGGGAGGACTCCTCCGCGGGCGCGCCGCCGCGCGACGAGGTGGACCTCGGCGCGGCGTCGGCGCGGCGGATCGCGCGGCGACCGTCGTGAAACGCCGTGAGATCCGGGCGATCGCACCCGGATCTCACTGCGGCAGTGTGGTTTTCGCCCCTACGCGGGCAGCACCTCGTTCAGCTTGCCGGTGGCGACGTCGAAGACGAAGCCGCGGATCGAGTCCTTGTGCGGCACGAACGGGCTGGCGACGATGCGCGCGATCGATTGGCGCACATCGGTTTCCAGATCCGAGAAGGCCTCCGCCGCCCACTCGGGCTTGATGCCGGTCTCCTCCTGGATGCTCGCCTTGAAGTCGTCGTCGGTGAAGGTGAGCATGCCGCAGTCGGTGTGGTGGATCAGGATGATCTCCCTGGTGCCGAGCAGCCGCTGGCTGATGGCCAGCGAGCGGATCTCGTCGGCGGTGACGACACCGCCCGCGTTGCGGATGACGTGCGCCTCGCCCTCGGCGAGGCCGAGCGCGCCGTAGACATTGAGCCGCGCGTCCATGCACGCGACCACGGCCACGCCCTTCGCGGGCGGCAGCGGCAGCGGGCCCTGGAAGGTGCTCGCGTATGCCGCGTTGTTCTGCAGGTACTCATCGGTGACAGTCATGGGCCATCCCCTGCGCTCGGTATGCGTGAATCCCTATATATGACCAGCCCAACGGTAGGTGGCCGCGCGGCATGAGACATGGGTCCCGTTCACCGTGATTCGTTTACTTGCGCGCGGTGGCCCGATGATAGCTCGGCGGATGCCGGATGCCGGGCCCGCGCGGCGGAGCCCGGCATGTCGGCGCGGCGCGCTCGCGCCGGTCAGTGCGCGGCGGAGTCCCAGCTGCGGCCGACGCCGACCGAGACTTCCAGCGGCACCGACAGCGCGATCGCCGCGGACATCTGCTCGCGCGCGAGCGCCTCCAGCGTCTCCCGCTCGCCGTCGGCGACCTCGAACAGCAGTTCGTCGTGGATCTGCAACAGCATCCTGGAGCGCAGGCCCGCCTCCCGCATCGCCCGGTGCACGTTGATCATCGCCACCTTGATGATGTCGGCCGCGGTGCCCTGGATGGGCGCGTTGAGCGCCATCCGTTCGGCGGCCTCCCGCCGCTGCCGGTTGCTGGAGTCCAGATCGGGCAGGTAGCGGCGGCGGCCGAACAGCGTCTCGGTGTAGCCGACCTTGCGCGCCTGCTCCACCACCTCGTAGAGGTAGTCGCGGATGCGGCCGAAGCGGGCGAAGTAGACCTCCATCTGCTCCTTCGCCTCGGTGGTGCTGATCTTCAGCTGCGCGGACAGGCCGTAGGAACTCAACCCGTAGGCCAGGCCGTAGGACATCGCCTTGATCCGGCGGCGCAATTCCGGGGAGACCTCGGAGATCGGGATGTCGAACGCCTTCGACGCCACGAAGCTGTGCAGGTCCTCTCCCGAGTTGAACGCCTCGATCAGTCCCTCGTCCCCGGACAGGTGGGCCATGATCCGCATCTCGATCTGGCTGTAGTCGGCGGTCATCAGCGACTCGTAGCCGGAGCCGACGACGAAGGTGTCACGGATCTGCCTGCCGGTGTCGGTGCGGATCGGAATGTTCTGCAGGTTCGGTTCGGTCGAGGACAACCGGCCGGTGGCCGCGATCGTCTGGTTGAACGTGGTGTGGATGCGACCGTCCTCGGCGACGCATTTGAGCAGGCCGTCGACGGTGACCTTCAGGCGGGTGGCGTCGCGGTGCGCGAGCAGATGTTCCAGGAACGCGTGCTGGGTCTTCTCGTAGAGCGATTCCAGGGCGTCCGCGTCGGTGGTGTAGCCGGTCTTGGTGCGTTTGGTCTTCGGCATGTCCAGCTCGTCGAACAGCACAACCTGCAACTGCTTGGGCGAGCCGAGGTTGATCTGCTTGCCGATCACCTCGTAGGCCGCCTCGGCCGCCTCGGCGACCCGGTCGGCGAACTGCCGCTGCAACGTCGCGAGCTGGTCGGTGTCCACCGCGATGCCCGCCGCCTCCAAGGTGGACAGCACACCCAGCAGCGGCAGTTCCATGTCCGCCAGCAGCGGGGTGGACTCGATCTGGGCCAGTTCCCCGTCGAGCGCGTCGGCCAGGTCGGCGACGGCACGCGCGCGCAGCATCTGCGCCCGCGCCAGCTCCGCGTCGGCGGCGTCCTCGTCGTCCAGCAGCGACAGCTGCGCGGTGTCGCCGGTCTCGGCGCGCAGCTCCCGGTGCAGGTAGCGCAGCGACAGGTCGTCGAGGTTGAACGTGCGCTGGCCGGGACGCACCAGGTACGCCGCCAGCGCGGTATCGCTGGTGAGCCCGCCGAGCGTCCAGCCGCGCCCGCGCAGGGCGTGCAGGGCGGACTTGGCCTCGTGCAGCGCCTTCGGCACGGCCGGGTCGGCCAGCCAGGCGCCCAGCGCCGCCTCGTCCTCGGGGGTGAGCACGGTGACGTCGATGTAGCCGCTCTCGCCGTCACCCGCGGCGATGGCGAGCGCGCGCACGTCGCCACCGGCGGGCGAGCCGGTGCCGACGATCGAGACACCATGGCGCACACCGGCTTTCGCGTGATCGGCGAGCCAGTCGGCGACCGCGCCGATCTCCAGTGCGCCGCCGCTGATCTCGAAACCGGCTTCGGCCTCCGGCTCCGGCGGAGCCAGCGTCTCGAACAGCCGGTCGCGCAGCACCCGGAACTCGAGATCGTCGAACAGCTGATGGATCTTCTCGCGATCCCACGGTCCCTGCGCCAGCTGGTCGGGGGTGTAGGGCAGCGGCACCTCCCGCATCAGCTCGGTGAGCTGCCGGTTGAGCACCACGCTGCTCAGGTTGGCCCGCAGCGCGTCGCCGACCTTGCCCTTCACCTGGTCGACCTTCTCGACCAGGGTGTTCAGGTCGCCGTACTCGCGGATCCACTTCGCCGCGGTCTTCTCCCCCACGCCGGGGATGCCGGGCAGGTTGTCGCTCGGGTCGCCGCGCAGCGCCGCGTAGTCGGGGTACTGGCCGGGCGTGAGGCCGTACTTGGCCATCACCTCGTCGGGGGTGAACCGGGTGAGGTCCGAGACGCCCTTGCGCGGGTACAGCACGGTGACGTTCTCGTTCACCAGCTGGATGGAGTCCCGGTCGCCGGTGACGATGAGGACGCGGAAACCAGCGGCAGTCGCCTGCGTGGTGAGCGTGGCGATGATGTCGTCGGCCTCGAAGCCCTCGATCGCCATCACCGGGATGCCCAGCGCGCCCAGCACGTCCTTGGTGAGCTCGACCTGGCCGCGGAACTCGTCCGGCGTGGCATTGCGGTTGGCCTTGTACTCCGGATACGCCTCGGCGCGGAAGGTCTGGCGCGACACGTCGAACGCCGCGGCCACGTGCGTCGGCTTCTCATCGCGCAGCAGGTTGATAAGCATCGCGGTGAAGCCGTAGACCGCGTTGGTGGTCTGCCCGGTGACCGTCTTGAAATTCTCCGCCGGTAGCGCGAAGAACGCGCGATAGGCGATCGAATGCCCGTCCAGCAACAGCAGCGTCGGCCGGTCTCCCGAGCCGGGATCGCCGGAGCCGGACGCGGGGGCAGGACGCGGAGCGGTCGTGGGTGAACTCACGCCCCAGAGTCTAGGGACCGGCACCGACATGGCGATACGCCGACACCCGGCAGCCGCGGCCGCCGGGACCGGATCGCGGTTCGCGGGGCGCGACCGGCGATCGCGCCCCGCGCCGTCACAGCGTGCCCGCCAGTTCGCGCAGCACCGGCAGGCTCACCGAGCCGGAGCCGAGCACCACGTCGTGGAAGGCCTTGATGTCGAAGTCGGCGCCGAGCCGCTCGGTGGCCGCCACCCGCTGGCGCAGGATCTCCAGCTGCCCGATCTTGTAGCCGACCGCCTGCCCAGGCATGGCGATGTAGCGGTCCACCTCCACGGTGATCTCGGCCAGCCCGACCGGCGCGTTGGCCACCATGAAATCGATGGCCTGTTGCCTGCTCCAGCCTTTCGCGTGCAGGCCGGTGTCGACCACCAACCGGCAGGAACGCCAGGAATCGCCCGCCAGCATGCCCAGGCGGCCGAGATCGTCCTCGTACAAACCCATCTCTTCGGCCAGCCGCTCGGTGTAGAGCGCCCAGCCCTCGACGAACGCGGTGTTGGCGAAGGACTGGCGCTGGAAGCGCGGCAGGTGGTCGAGTTCGTTGGCGATGGTGAGCTGCAGATGGTGACCGGGAATCGCCTCGTGGTAGGCCACCGACGCGGTCTCGAAGCGTCCACGACCGGTGGGATGGTGCTGATTGACGAAGTACGTGCCCGGCCGCGAGCCGTCGGCGGCGGGCGGGAAGTAGTACGCCGCAGGCGAATCCGCGGCCAGGAACTCGGGCACCGGGACGATGTCGCAGGACTCCTTCGGCAGCCGGCCGAACCAGTTCCCCATTTCGGCGGTGGCCAGGGCGAGCGCGCGGCGGGCGTCGAACATGATCTGCTCGGCGTCGTCGTAGCGCAGGGCGGGATCGTCGCGCAGCCGGGCGAAGATCTCGCCGAGATCGCCGGTGCCGAACAGCCGCGCGCCCACCGTCGCGTACTCCTCGCGCAGCTTCGCCAGCTCGGTGCGGCCGAGTTCGTGGATCTCGTCGGCGCCGAGATCGGGCAGCGTGGTGTGGTGGCGCAGCAACCGCCGGTAGATGTCCTCGCCGTCGCCGCCGAGCCAGCACAGGCCCGGCTGGTCGTCGGGACGAGCGGCGGGCAGCAGTTCGTCGTACAGCGCGTCGCGGTAGACCTGGAATGCGGGCCGGATGACATCCCGCGTCACCTCGGCCAGTTCCGAACGCCACGCGGCCTCGCCGTCCCAGCCCTCCGGACCGGCGAAGGTGACGAACGGGTCGGCGGCCACGTCGGAATCCAGGTAGCCGTCCAGCTGGTTGAGCGAGCGCTCGATGGCGATCCGCGCGGGCGTGCGGCCCGCGGCCAGCCCCGCCCGGAACCGCTCGACGGCCTGGCCGAGCATGTCCCCGAACTGGCGGTAGCGGCGCACCAGCGCCAGCGCGTGCTCCGGCCGCGGCGCGTTCGTCTGCGGCGCCACCATCAGCACGCCGGCGTGCACGCCGTTCATCTGATCGGAGGCCAGCTCCATCGGCCGCCATTCCAGGTGCTCGACCGCGCCGCTCAATTCGGTGCGCAGCAGGCTACGGGTGATGCGGTCGGCCTGGCCGAGCCGTTCGGCGTCGAGCGCGTCGACCGCCCGCAGCAGCTCGCGCCAGGTCGACAGCAGCCGCTGTTCGGCCTCGACGGACAGATCCTCGATCCGATCGTCGAAGCGGCGGTCGCCGAGCAGGGTCGCCTCGCTCGGCGCCGCCTCGAGCACGCTGTCCCAGTACCGCTCGGCCAAGCTCATCAGCTCGTCGTGACCATCCATGGTCACGATCATGCCTCGAGCCGGGCCGCGCGGCACCGGACTCGGCTGCGCGCCGGGTGGGGAGGTCAACCCACGCCGAGATACGCCGATTTCACCGCGGGATCGGTGAGCAATTCCGCGCCGCGCCCGGTTTTGGTGACCTCGCCGGTTTCCATGATGTAGGCGCGGTCGCTGCGGGCCAGCGCCTGCTGCGCGTTCTGCTCCACCAGCAGCACCGTGGTGCCCTGCTGGTTGATCTCGCCGATGATCCGGAAGATCTGCTGGATCACCATGGGCGCCAACCCCATCGACGGCTCGTCGAGCAACAGCAGCCGCGGCCGCGCCATCAGCGCGCGGGCGATGGCAAGCATCTGCTGCTCACCGCCGGAGAGCGTGCCGCCGACCTGCTTGCGCCGCTCGAGCAACCGGGGAAACAGCTCGAACACCCACTCCAAGGTCCGCTCGTACTCCGCCTTCTGCTTGAAACCTCGTCCATAGCAACCCATGTCGAGGTTCTCCTGCACCGTCATGCCGGGGAAGACACCCCGGCCCTCCGGCGCTTGGATCAACCCGTGCAGCACCCGTTCGTGCGCCTTCATCCGGGTGATGTCGCGGCCCTCGAACAGGATCCGGCCCCGGGTCAGCGGCAGCAGGCCGGACATCGCACGCATCGTGGTCGTCTTCCCCGCGCCGTTGGCGCCGAGCAGGGTGACCAGCTCGCCCTCCGCGACCGTCAGCGAGATCCCGTGCAGCGCTTGGATTCTGCCGTAGTTGACGACCATGTCCTCGACTTCCAGCAGCGGCGCGCCCGCGGCGGGCTCGCGCGTCGCCTCCGTCCCCGGCGCTGTCACCACCGCAGCTTCGGCCGACACATCCGGCTCGGGGCCGGACGCCGCGTCATCCCCGGGCACGTCGTGTTCGCTTGCGTCGGTGCGGGTTTCGACCGCATCGAGATCCGGCACGCCGAGGTACGCGGCGATTACGGCGGGGTTGTCGCGGATGTCGGCGGGCAGTCCGTCGGCGATCTTGCGGCCGAACTCCAGCACCACGATCCGGTCGGTCACGCCCATGACCAGCCGCATGTCGTGCTCGATCAGCAGCACGGTGAACCCGTCGTCGCGGATCTTGCGGATCAGGTCCATGAGCGCGGACTTCTCGCTCGGATTGAACCCGGCCGCAGGCTCGTCCAGGCACAGCAGCTTCGGCTCGGTGGCCAGCGCCCGGGCGATCTCCAGGCGGCGCTGATCGCCGTAGGAGAGGTTGCGCGCCTTCTCCACCGCGCGCGGGGCGATCCCGACGAACTCCAGCAGCGCCATGCCGCGCTCGATCGCGTCGCGTTCCTCGCGCCGATGCCGCGGCGTACGGAACACCGCGCCCGGCACCGAGGTCTTGTGCCGCGCGTCGGTGCCGACCACGACGTTCTCCAGCGCGGTCATCTCACCGAACAGGCGCACGTTCTGGAACGTGCGGGCGATGCCGAGGCGGGTGATCGCGTTGCGCTTGGTCTTGGTCAGCGGTTTGCCGTCGAAGTACACCAGTCCGGCGGCGGGCTGGTAGACGCCGGTGATCGCGTTGAAGCAGGTGGTCTTGCCCGCGCCGTTGGGCCCGATGAGACCGAGGATCTCGCCGCGGCGGATCTCGAAGCTCACCTGATCCAGAGCGGTGAGACCGCCGAATTTCACCGTGAGGCCCTCGGTGCGCAGCAGCGGCTCACCCACCGCGGTCTCGATATCGCGGTGCGGGGCGACCACTTCCGCGACGGTCGCCGCGTCGGCGAGCTCCGGGATCACCTGGGTGACGTCGACCGTGCCCGCCGACTCGGCCTCCGGTTCGGCCGCGTAGCCCGCGGCCATGTCCTCGTTGTCGAACAGCGCGTCACCCGCGCTCGGCCCGGTCATCGGCCCGCTCCGATCGGTTCGGCGGCGGCCGGTCTGCGCACGGCCTGGTACACCTGCCTGCCATAGGTGAGCAGCTTCTGCCGCACCGGGAACAGACCCTGCGGACGCAGAATCATCATCACCACCAACGCGATACCGAAGTACAGATATTTGAGGTCGCCCAGCGACTGCGCGCCGCCCTTGCGGAACAGCAGCACGCTGCCGAGCAACAGCAGCGCCAGTACGCCGGTCACCACCATCGCGGTGACGACTCCGCGCCGCGGCCACACTCCCAGCCGACCGGACCACAACCGCCACGCGACGATCAACGCGACGAACACCGCGACATCGATCGCCAGCAGGACGTAGCCGGTCGACTCGTTGCTCACCAGGTTCACCGATTGCAACCGCGCGGGCAGATAGGCGATGACGAACGCGCCGAAGATCACCCCGAGCTTGTTGCCCTGCCCGCCGATGACCACCGCGCACAGGAACAGCATCGAGTTGATGATGTTGAAGCCGGTGGGATTGATGAACTGCACCTGCCCGGCGTAGATCGCGCCGGACATGCCGCCCACCGCGGCGCCGATCATGAACGCCCACAACTTGAACTTGAAGGTCGGTACGCCCATGATCTCGGCCGCGTCCTCGTCCTCGCGGATGGCGACCCAGGCGCGGCCGACGCGGCTGCGTTCCAGGTTCCCGACCACCAGCAGCACGATCACCACCAGCGCCATGCCGAACCAGTACCAATAGGTGCCGTAGCTGGCGCGGTCGAGCAGGTTGGCGCTGTCCGGGTCGCCAGGGTTTCCGCCGGAGAACACGCCCTCCGGCCTGCTCGCGGACTCGCCGACGTGCGGGTAGGCGACACCCGACAGGCCGAGGCTGCCGTTGGTGAGCTCGGTCAGGTTCTCCGCGAGCAGCCGGACTATCTCACCGAAGCCGAGCGTCACGATCGCCAGGTAGTCGCCGCGCAGCCGCAGCGTCGGCGAACCGAGGATCAGGCCGGACACCGCGGTCACCGCGACCGCGATCGGCAGGCACGCCAGCCAGGCCCACTTCGGATCGAGCCAGCCGCCGTCGGTCTGGTTCCACGGGCTGTTCGGGCTGGTGAGCAGGCCGACGGTGTAGGCGCCGACGGCGTAGAAACCGACGTAGCCGAGATCGAGCAGGCCCGCCTGCCCGACCACCACGTTGAGGCCGATGGCCAGCAGCGCGTACATCGCCACTTGCGCCATCACCAGGCCGAAGTTGTAGGAAGGAGTGTTCAGCAGCGGCGGCGGGAACAGCGGAAGCAGCGCGAGCAGCAGCAGGATCGGGACGCCGACGCCCCATTGCGCGGGCCTGCTCAGGCCGTCCCACCAGGTGCGGATCGCGTCGCCGACGCCGCGGCGCGCGGTGTCCGGCGTGGCCGCCGTCTTGGTCGTGTCGGTCATGCGCGCGCCCTTCCGAGACTCTCGCCGAGGATGCCGGTCGGGCGAACCATCAGCACCAGGACGAGCACCACGAACGCGACCACGTCGCGCCACTCGGTGCCGAACAGGATTTGGCCGTACTGCTCCACCACGCCGAGCACCAGTCCGCCCAGCAGCGCGCCGCGCAGATTGCCGATGCCGCCGAGCACCGCGGCGCTGAACGCCTTGATACCGAGAATGAATCCGCCGGAGTAGATGATCCCGTTCGGGATCTTCAGCGTGTACAGCATCGCCGCCGCGCCCGCGAGCACACCGCCGATGAGGAAGGTCAGCATGATGACCCGCTCCCGCGAGACGCCCATCAGCGTCGCGGTGTCGGGATCCTGCGCCACGGCGCGGATACCGCGCCCGAACTTGGTCCGGTTGATCAGCACTTCGGTGGCGATCGCCAGCGCCACGGCGGCGATCACGATGAGCAGCATGATGTTGGTGACCTCGGCGCCGCCGAAGCCGAACTGCACGGTGGGCTCGACGAGCCGGATGGCCTGCTGCGCGTTGGTGCCGCCGAGATCGGGACGGATCTTCGGCAGCACGAAGTGCACCAGTTCCTGGAGGACGAACGACATGCCGATCGCGGTGATCAGGAAGGCCAGCGGTTTCGCGCCGCGCTTGCGCAGCGGGCGATAGGCCACCCGCTCCAATCCGACTGCCGCGCCGCCGGACACGAGCATGCCCACGACCATCGCCAGACCCAGATACACGACGGTGAGCACCACCCCCTGGCCGTACACATCGGGGCTCGCGGTGAATCCGAAGATCATCAATCCGATCAACTGGCCGAACAACCCGAGCATGAAGATTTCCGAATGGGCGAAATTGATCAGCCGCAATACGCCGTACACCAAGGTGTAGCCGACGGCGACCAAGGCATAGATGGCGCCGTAGGTCACGCCGTCGACGGTCAGCCGCCAAAAATTATCGACCAGCGCCTCGTAGTTGAAGTCGATCGAGCCGGCCACGAGTTGTATCCCGGCGGCCGATGCCGTTTGTTTCATTTATTTCCGCCCTCATCCATTCGCCCACCGAACAACGGCACGTACGGGGATTCCGGCGAACCCCCGTACGTGCCGTGCGCCCGGGATCCGGGACTACTTGACCTCGTACACCCAGATCAGCGCGTTCGACAGCTCACCGTTCGGGTTCCACTTGTACTGACGCGCGAGGCCGGCACCGTCGTACGTCCGCACATAATCGAGCAGGTCCGGACGGGTCACCTTCCCGCCGTCGATGCCCTTGGCCAGAATCGTGGTGAGGTCGTAGGCCTCCACCGAGTACACGCCCGGCGCCTGACCGTTGAGCGCCTCGTAATCCTTGGCGAACTTCTCCGGAGCGGGACCACACGGGCACGACAGCTTCGCACCCTTGGCCGCGCTGCCAGCCTGGGCGACGAACTGCGGGTCGTTGGTGCCGTCGGCGGAGACGAAGACCGCCTTCACGCCACCGGACTTCAACTGCTGCGCCAGCGGCGCCGCCTCGGAGTAGTAGCCGGAGTAGAAGATGGCGTCCGGATTCGCCGCCGCCACCTTGGTGACCGTCGCCGAGAAGTCCTTGTCGCCCTTCTTGATGCTGGCCGCGCACGCCGGGTCGGCCGCGGCGCCGAGGCCGTCGGTGATGGACTTCGCCAGGCCGGTGCCGTAGTCGGTGTTGTCCTGGATGACGCAGACCTTCTTGTATCCGGCACTGTTGACGAGGTACTTCGCCACCGACGGGCCCTGCACGTCGTCGTTGGCCAAGCCGCGGAAGAAGGTGGTCCAGCCGTTCTGGGTCAGCGTCGCGTTGGTGGCCGACGAGGTCACCGAGACCAGGCCCGCGTCGCTGAGGATCTTTCCGGTCGCCTTCGTCTCGCCGGAGAAGGCGGGACCGACCAGGCCGATGATCGAACGATCGTTGACGATCTGCGGGATCACCTGGGTGGCCTTCTGCGGGTCACCCTCGGTGTCGAACTGCTTCAGCTCGATCTTGCAGCCGGGGTTGGCTTTGTTGTGCTTGTCCAGGGCCAGCTTGACGCCGTTGACGATGTTGATGCCGAGCGCGGCGTCGGGGCCGGTCAGCGCACCCGCCATCGCGACGGCCGTGCCGGGCGCGCAGGTCGCCTTGCCGTCGCCGGCGGGATCGGCCGCCGTGGCCGCGTCGGCCTTCGGCACTTCCTTGCCCTGCTGGTCGACCTGCAGAAGCGGCTGGATGGACAGGCCGCCCGCCCCGTTGGTACCCGAGGAATCCGAACCGCTGCTGGTGGATTTGTCGCTACAACCGGTCAGCACCAGCGCGGCGGCGGCGCCGACGGCCACAACAGCTCGCGTCGAGCGCCTGCGCCATGTCGAACTAAGCACTTTGCACCTCATCTATGTTCTGTGCTCCCCCGGGGTCGCCGAGGAGGCCGACTCACATCAGCCCGGTCAGAACATAGCGTCGGTACGTTAGTTCCGCATCACATTCGGATCATGCGCGCGACATCGTTCCGAATTCTTGTTCACGACTACGTTTCGTTCGCGTAAATTCTTTCGCGACGCGCGGTCACTTCGGCGTCAGGTTCTCCAGCACCACCTCGGCGACCGCCTTCATCGTCGTGCGCCGGTCCATCGCGGTGCGCTGAATCCACTTGAACGCCTGCGGCTCCGAAAGGCCCTGCGTCTGCATCAGCACGCCCTTGGCGCGCTCGACCAGCTTGCGGGTCTCCAGCCGCTCGGCGAGATTGGCGACCTCGCTCTCCAGCGCGGTGATCTCGTGGAAGCGGCTGGCGGCCAATTCGATGGCAGGCACCAGATCGGATTTCGTGAACGGCTTCACCAGATAGGCCATCGCACCCGCGTCACGCGCCCGCTCCACCAGGTCACGCTGGCTGAACGCGGTCAGGATGACCACGGGGGCAACGCGTTTCGACGCGATCTCCGCCGCGGCGTCGATCCCGTCGCGGCGCGGCATCTTCACGTCCATGATCACCAGATCGGGCCGGTGCTCCACGGCGAGGTCGACCGCCTGCTGGCCGTCACCCGCCTCGCCGACCACCTGATAGCCCTCTTCGGTCAGCATCTCGACCAGATCCATGCGAATGAGCGCCTCGTCCTCGGCGACGACGACCCGCTTCGCCCCGGCGTCCTTCTTGGTGCCGGCGCCCCCAGCTGCTGTGCTCATAGGTAGACCCCTCTGGTTCCGATGCCCTGTACCCGACCCAACCAAAGGAAAGCCGCGCTCGCACGGGGACGAGCACGGGCCATCCCTCGGGCTGTCGAGTGATGTAAAGAGTACCTTTCACTTCGGCATAGAACGCATATACCCTGCGCAAACCGCCCCCTCGCGCCGCACGGACCAACCCATTTCCGTCTGCGCCACCCGACCGGCTATAGTTGCCATCCGGTGCGCCGGGTTGGCGGAACTGGCAGACGCGACGGTCTCAAAAACCGTTGTCCGAAAGGACGTGTGGGTTCGAGTCCCACACTCGGCACTCGCTTTTGGGTGTCCCCTGCTCGCGGAGAGCGCTCGCGGGGGGCGCTCGTCGTTTTTTCTGGGGGTGCAACCCCCAGGCCCCGCTCGGCGGGGCTTCGCCCCCCGAACCCCCCGGAGTGCGTGGTTGCGTCGCGTGGGATGGGGCGTTTTGGGGTGGGTTGCGATTGAGGCTTCGGCGGTGCGTAGTGGTTGGGGCTTCGGCGGTGCGTCGCGATCGGGGACTTCGGCGTGCGTCGCGATCGGGGCTTCGGCGTGCGTCGCGATCGGGGCTTCGGCGGTGCGTCGCGATCGGGGCTTCGAGTGCGTTGCGACAGTGAGTCCAGGTGTCGACGCCTCCGTTCTGCGTTTGCCGGAATCGTGCGAGCTGGCCCGCGAGCGGCATCGACGCCAGTGGTCAGAGGCGCCCGGGTCATCGCCGGCGACTGTTCCGGATCGCCATGTTCGGTCGGTGAGATCCCCCGAGCCAGTCCGACCCACGACGCGGCGAACCGTGCACCGGAGCGCTCGCGTGATCCATGTGCCGCCGGGGGATGGATCCCGCGACGGGACTTGCGCGGTTCGCGCCCGTGGTCGCCTCCAGCGGTCACGAGGCGAGGTCGCGTCCGGGGTAGGCAGGCCGTGATCGAACCCGTGGTGAGCGAAAGCGTTTACTACGGTGGCGAATCCGAGAACCTGCGTGCCCTTCCAATCACGAAGCAATCACAGTGTGTCGTTTGAATGCGGGACCGCCGGGGTACAAACCTGGAGACAATTGAACCGCACCGCTCTTCGGAGTGACGTACGTCGCAGGCCAGAGGGTCGAAGCGGCGCGCTTCGTGTACGGCGCGCTACGAACAGATGAATATGTTGTTCCCACATGTGGGACGAACGACTCAGACCCTTCTGGTAGCCTCCGCGCCGTTTATCGTTAGCGGTATGCACGTCCTGTTCGTCTGCAACGGCAACGTTTGCCGTTCGGTGATCGCCGAGCGGCTCACGCGCGCCCTCGCGGTCGAACACGATCTTCCCTATCTCACCGCCGAAAGTGCGGGAACCCGTGCGCTGGTGGGATTTCCCGTCGAGCCGCTGGCCGCGCAGACCATCACCGGGCTGGGCGCCGACGCGAGCAATTTCCGGGCACGCCGCCTGAAGCCGGAGATGATCGACAAGGCCGACCTGGTTCTCACGATGACCGAGCAGATCCGCGAGCAGGTGGCGGACTTGGCCTTCGGCGCCGGAGCGCGCACCTTCACGCTGCTGGAGGCCCACCGCATCGCGCACGTCACCGGCGCGCGCACGGTCGCCGAATTGCACCGTGCTCGCAACGACCTGTCCCTGGTGGGCCGGGAGAACATCGCCGATCCAGTCGGGCTGTCCGCCCAGGCGTTCTGCGAGGTGGGCGACCGCATCGCCGAGGCGCTGGTGCCGCTGCTGCTGGCGCTCGCCCCGCACGAACAGCCGCGCTGGCCGCACGACGAGCGCCGCGGACTGGTCATCCGCCCCGGCGGCGCACCGGCGCCGCTGGCGACATTCCTCGCCGCCCAGCGCACCCGGTGACCGCGGGCGGAAATCGCACCCGTCAGCGCGCTGGGCGCCATCGCGTATCGAACCTGTTATCAACCGGCTGTGTTCATTTCCGCGCCGGACGCATTAAACTCCCGCCGGACAACACTCTCCGCCGTTGCTGGTTCGACACAGGACAGGAATCAGACATGCCGAAACGCATTTCGGATGTTTCGCTCCATGTTTATGTGACACCGGAAACTCTCGAACGCGTCGTCGACGCCGTGCGCGAGGTGGTGGACGACCATCTCACCGACCGGGACGTGTTCGCCTGGCGCTTCACCCTGCCCGTCGACGCCGACGATCCGGCCCACACGGCTCTGGAGAGCCGCTGCCGCGCCGATCGTCCCGGCGAGAGCTCGGACCACCGCAGCACCTACGAGATCGCGCTCAGTTTGGTCGGCGCACCCGACCAGTTGACCGACGACCACATGGCCGCGCTGGAACGCCAGCTGCTGCACGGCATCTCGGGGCTGGCGCGAACCGAGCCGGGAGCCGATATCCCGGTCTCGATTCACGCTTCGCACTGCACCGACGTCGATCTCGACATCGATCGCGATCTCGAACTGCTGTGATTCGAACCGCTGCGGGGCTCAGCGCCGCGCGGGGAAGTGGCGGATGAGTCCCTCTTGCACCGTGGTGGCCAGCAGATCACCGCTGCGGGAGTAGAAGCGGCCGGTCGCCAGGCCACGGGAGCCCGCGGCCACCGGCGACTCGGTGCAGTACAGCGCCCACTCGTCGAAACGGAACGGGCGGTGGAACCAGATCGAGTGGTTGACCGTGGCCGCGACGATGCGATCCAGCCCCCACGACAGCCCGTGGGTGGTGATGATCGAGTCCAGCACCGTGGTGTCGGACGAGTAGCCCAGCGTCGCCACATGGATCAGCGGATCGTCGGGCAGCCTGCCGTCCGCGCGCATCCACACCCGGTTGTGGTTGAGCCGCTCCCCCGTGCCCTTCAAGATCCATGCCGGATCGTTGGTGTAGCGCATATCGATCGGATGCGGCGCCTTGACGAACATCTCCAGCTTGTCCTCCAAGCCTTCGAAGCTCTCCTCCACCCGCGGCAGCGTCTCCGGGTCCGGCACCTCCGGCTGCGCGTGCGCGTGCTCCAGACCGGTGCCCCAGTCCTGGAAGGCGGCGAGCATGACGAACAGCTCCTGGCCGTCCTGGCTGGCGGTGACCGTGCGGTTGGCGAAGGCGCGACCGTCGCGATGCCGGTCCACCCGGTACTCGATCGGCTTCTTCACATCGCCGCCGCGCACGAAATGCGCGTTCACCGCGTGCACCGGACGGTCGCCGACCGTCCGGCCCGCCGCGATGATGGCCTGCGAGACGAGCTGACCGCCGAAGGTGCGGCTCCACACCTTCTCCGGGTGCTGGCCGACGAAGACGTCCTCGTCCATCTGCTCGAGATCGAGCAGGCCGAGCAGCACGTCCAGGTCGGAACGCTGCGCATCGGACTCCGCGACGGCGACGGGGCTGCTCAGGGAAGCACTCACTAATGGTCCTCCTCACCGATTCGGTGAACGTGGATCAGGTTGGTGGAACCGACGGTACCGGGCGGCGACCCGGCCACGATGACCACCAGGTCACCTTTCTGGTATCGGCCCATCGACAGAAGTGCTACATCCACCTGGTGGATCATCGCGTCGGTGCTGCTCACGGTCGGCACGATGAAGGTCTCGGTGCCCCAGGTCAGCGCCAGCTGGCTGCGGACCTCAGGCAGCGGCGTGAACGCCAGCAGCGGCAGCGGGGTGTGCAGGCGGGCAAGGCGGCGCACCGTGTCGCCCGACTGGGTGAACGCGACCAGCGCTTTGGCGTTGAGCCGCTCGCCGATGTCGCGGGCGGCGTAGGAGATCACACCGCGCTTGGTGCGCGGCACGTGGGTCAGCGGCGGCACCCGGGTCGACTCGGTCTCCACCGCGTGCACGATGCGCGCCATCGTGCGCACCGTCTCGATCGGGTACTTGCCCACCGAGGTCTCACCCGACAGCATCACCGCGTCGGCGCCGTCGAGCACCGCGTTGGCCACGTCGGAAGCCTCGGCGCGGGTGGGGCGGGAGTTGTCGATCATCGACTCCAGCATCTGCGTGGCGACGATGACCGGCTTGGCGTTCTCGCGGGCCATCTGGATGGCGCGCTTCTGCACGATCGGCACCTGCTCGAGCGGCAGCTCCACACCGAGGTCGCCGCGCGCGACCATCACCGCGTCGAAGGCCAGGACGACGGCCTCGAGGTTGTCGATCGCCTCCGGCTTCTCCAGCTTGCCGATCACCGGCACCCGGCGGCCGACCCGGTCCATCACGTCGTGCACCAGCTCGACGTCGGACGGGGACCGCACGAACGACAGCGCGATGAAGTCCACGCCGAGCTTCAGCGCGAATTCCAGGTCCTCGATGTCCTTCTCCGACAGCGCGGGGACCGACACGTCCATGCCGGGCAGCGACACGCCCTTGTTGTTGGAGACCGGTCCGCCCTCGGTGACCCGGCAGACCACGTCGTTGCCGTCCACACGGGTGACGATGAGGCCGACCTTGCCGTCGTCGACCAGCAGGCGATCGCCGGGCTTGGCGTCCTGGGCCAGTTCCTTGTAGGTGGTGGACACGCGGTCGTGGGTGCCGTCGATGTCGTCGACGGTGATGCGGACCTCTTCGCCCGTCGCCCAGACGGTCCTGCCCTCCAGGAAACGGCCGAGGCGGATCTTGGGACCCTGCAGGTCGGCGAGAATGCCGACGGCCCGGCCGAGGTGGTCGGAGGCCTGACGCACCTTCTTGTAGTTCTCGGCATGGTCGGCGTGCTCGCCATGGCTGAAGTTCAGCCGAGCCACGTCCATGCCGCTCTCGACGAGTTCGCGGATACGGTCCTCGGTGGCAGTGGCCGGTCCGAGCGTGCACACAATCTTCGTCCGTCGCATCACGGGTAGAGCCTAGTCCCGCTCGGCGGACAGGTCCCGCCGTGGCCACGGTGAATCCTTGGTGAAAAAAATGAACGACAGCTCCATCGCAGGTACAAATGAGTATTCAGCGGGCGACATGACGGGCCAACCTCGTTTCCAGCCGGGTCTGCCCGAACCCGAGGATCAGGCAGATCACCCAGTAATACAGCGCCGCGACCCCGTAGAGCGCGAAGAAGTCGAAGGTGGGGGCGGCGGCGAGCTGGGCGACGCGCAGCAGCTCGGTCACCAGGATGGTCGAGGCCAGCGAGGTGTCCTTCACCAAGGAGATCAGCGTGTTCGACAGCGGCGGCACGGCGATGCGCGCGGCCTGCGGCAGGATGATCAGCCGCAGCATCATCGGGTACGACATGCCGAGCGCCTGCGCCGCCTCCCACTGGCCCGTGGCGACGCTCAGGATCGCGGCGCGCACCACTTCGGCCGCGTATCCGCCGACGTTGAGGCTGAACGCGATCACCGCGGCGGGAAAGGGGTCGATCACGATGCCGAACTGCGGCAGCGCGTAGAACACGATGAACAGCTGCACCAGCAGCGGCGTGCCGCGAATGATCGAGATGTAGAAACGGGCCGCCGCCGACAACGGCCACGCAGGCGACATCCTGGCCAGCGCGACGAACAGCGCGAGCGCCAGGCCGATGGCGAAGCTGATGGCGGTGAGCGGAAGGGTTTTGGTGACCGTGGCCTGCAGCATCGGCCACAGGTTGTGCCAGATGAGATCCCGGGTGGCGGCGTCCATGAACGATGCCGGCTACCGGCTGACGTCGGTACCGAAGTACTTGTCCGAGATCTTCGCCAGGGTGCCGTCGGCGCGCAGCTGGTCGAGCGCCTTGTCCACGTCGGTGATCAGCGCGTCGCCCTTGCGCGCCGCGAACGCCTGCTTGCTCACCGATCCGGTCCTGGCGGCGATCTTCACACTCGTGTCGCCGGTCTTCTCGGTGTATTCGGCGACGGCGAGATTGTCGTTGACGGTGGCGTCCACGCGGCCGTTCTTCAGCAGCTGGACGGCCTGCACGAAGCCCTCGACGGCCTCGACCTTCGCGCCCGCGTCGGTGGCGACCTTGCTCCAGTTGCTGGTGGCCGACTGCGCGCAGGTCTTCCCGGCGAGATCGGCCAGGCCGGTGACGGCGTTGTTGTCGGCGCGAGTGACGATCACGCCCACCGACGTGGTGTAGGGCGTCGACAGCGCGTACTTGGCCGTGCGCTCGTCGTTCACGGTCACCTGGTTGGCCACCAGGTCGAAGCGCTTGGACTCCAGGCCCGCGAAGATGGCGTCCCACGGCGTCTGCACGAACTCGACCTTCTTGCCGAGTTTGTCGCCGACCGCCTGGATCACCTCGACGTCGTATCCGGTGAGCTTGCCGTCGGAGCCCTGGAAGCTGAACGGGGCGTAGGTGCCCTCGGTGCCGACCTTCAGCACGTTGGGGTCGCTGCCACCGCACGCGGTCGATCCGGTGGCGGCGACGATGGCGAGCATGGCGGCGGCGAACAGCTTGCGACGCACGGAATCCCTCTCTTCGGTGCGTGGAGCTCCACACACGGCACGCGAGTCCGGTCATGCTACGCCAGGATTTTCGCCGGCGACAGTGTCGCGATCACCGTGCGCGCAATGGTTGCTGTCGAGGCCCACGACGACTCGGAGGCGGGCACGCCGCGCCCGCCTCCGACGATCCGCCGCGGTCAGTCGCGCAGCGGGCGGCCGTCGCTGTCGGGCACCTTGCCGGTGAGCATCAGGACGCCGTCGACGATGCCCCAGATCCACCCGACGGTGAAGCAGGTGATGGCGCTGACCACCAACTGGGCGACGCCGAGGCCGGTGTAGCCGAGGTAGAAGCGGCCGACGCCGAAGCTGCCTAGGAAAATCTGCAGCAGGCCGGCGACGAGCTTCTGCTTGTCCGACAGCGGAACACCGAACGGGTCGCGGCCCCAGGGCGCCTCCGGGTCGTTCGGGTTGTAGCCCTGCGGACCGGCCGGGTACGGCGCGGGAAAGTAACCGCCCGGCTGCTGGCCGTAGGCTCCCGCCGGCTGACCGTACTGGGGCTGCTGGACGTAGGGGTCCGACGGCGGACTGTAGGACGGCTGGCTCTGCGCTTCCAGCGGCTTGGTCAGGTCCGGCCCGGTGCCGGGCGGGCCGTACTGCGGGCCCCCGGCGCCCTGGTTCTGCTGGTAAGGGTCGGTCACCGATGTCCTCCTCATTAGTGCGGGCACCCTCTTGTCGGCCCCCGGCCTCACTGGATCGCCGAACCGTGGCTCGCGACGATCACGAGTCATTGTCACCGGGAACGACCTGGTTGTCCTCCCCGGAGCGGCCGGCGCTTCCAGTGGTTATCGCGGCGGGTCGCCCGAACGTTGCCTAGCGGATGCCACGTGCCGGGTCAACCCTTGTCGGAGGCGGCTTTGTCCGAATCCGTGCTCTGCGAACCGCTCTCGGAACCCTCGCTTCGCCGGGCCGGCTCGGTCGCGTCCGGCTCGGCAACGGACGTGCCGGTCCCGGAGGCGTCGGCAACGGACCCGGCGTTCTCGGCTTCGCCCGTGCCCGAGGGCTTCTCGGTTCGCGCCGCTCCTGCCGCGCGCAACGCCCGCAGCTGCCACGGCCACGGTCGCGGGCTCCCACCCGGCTGCAACTGCTGCGGCGTCTCCCGCCCCTTGGTGGCGAACACGAAGTAGGCGATCGCGGCCAGGAACACCAGGGCGGAGGTGAACGAGTTGATTCGGATGCCCGCGATCTTCGTCGCCTCGTCGGCGCGCATCAGTTCCACGAAGAACCGTCCGAAGCAGTACCCGGCGACGTACAGCGCGAACAGGCGGCCGTGGCCGATCCGGAAACGCTTGTCCACGTAGACCAGCAGCACGACGACGAGCAGGTTCCACAGCAGCTCGTACAAGAAGGTGGGGTGCACGATCTTTTCGACCACGCCGGTGGAGGCGCCGTTCATCATGTCGAGCTGTCCGCCGTCGCCCACCCGCCGGTAGATCTCCAGGCCCCACGGCAGGTCGGTCTCGCGCCCGTAGAGTTCTTGGTTGAAGTAGTTGCCGATCCTGCCGATGGCCTGCGCCAGCAGGATCGGCGGTGCGACCGCGTCACCCAGGGCGGGCAGCGGGATCTTGTAGACCCGGCAGCCGATCCAGGCGCCGATGCCGCCGAGCAGCACCGCGCCCCAGATGCCGAGGCCGCCCTGGTAGATCTTCAGCGCGTCGATCGGGTGCCCGTCGGCGCCGAAGTATTTCTGCCAGTCGGTGGCCACGTGGTAGAGCCTGCCGCCGACCAGACCGAACGGCACGGCGAACATCGCGACGTCCAGGATCGCGCCGGGCTGGCCGCCGCGTGCGCGCCAGCGCCGTTCGCCCCACCAGATCGCGACGATGATGCCGAGGATGATGCACAGGGCGTACGCCCGCAGCGGGAACGGACCGAGTTGCCAGACGCCGCGCGCGGGGCTGGGGAGGTAGGCCAGCACGGCGCCGCTGACGCCGCCGTCGGCCAGGACACTGTCTGCGAGGACTCGTAACGTCACGGGGCCACCGTAGCGGAGATGCTCGACCGCCCCGCCACCAGCGCACCGCGCTCGTCGTGTGAGGGCTCGCCCGGGCCGCGCGGAACACGCCCGGGGTGCCGACCGACGGCCGCCCTTGCACCGCTCTTTTCGGCGTTCCGCCTATCGTGCGGCGTGGGAACCCGTCGGCTGATCCCGGTCCAATGGCGACCCGGCCGCGACCTCGGAGCAACGTGCGGCGGAATCGCTGGTCCAAGCGGTGCGCGGTACCGCCGGGTCGGCTAGGACGCCACGGTCGCCGAACGCACGCCCTCGGCCAGTTCCGCGGTGAGCGCACGCACCGCGTCCAGTCCCTGGCCCGCCGCGGTGACCAGCGCCGAGCCGACGATGACCCCGTCGGCGTAGGACGCGATCTCGGCGGCCTGCTCACCCGAGCGGACACCGAGGCCGACGCCGATCGGGATGTCGGAGTGGGCCCGGATCCTCGCGCACAAGGCGGGCGCGGCCGAAGACACCACGTCCCGCGCGCCGGTCACGCCCATGGTGGAGGCGGCGTAGACGAAACCTCGGCTGGCCTCGAGCGTTTTCACCAGGCGTTCCTCGGTGGACGACGGCGCGACCAGGAAGATACGGTCCAGGTTGTGCGTGGAGGAGGCGACGAACCAGTCGTCGGCCTCGTCCGGGATCAGGTTGGGGGTGATGATGCCCGCGCCGCCCGCGGCGGCCAGATCCCGCGCGAAGCGATCCACGCCGTACTTGAGCACCGGATTCCAGTAGCTCATCACGACTGCCTGGCCTCCGGCGCCGGTGATCGCCTCGACCACCGAGAACACGTCGCGCACCCGCACACCGCCGCGCAGCGCTTGCTCGGCGGCGGCCTGGATGGTCGGTCCGTCCATCACGGGATCGGAGTAGGCGACGCCGACCTCGATGATGTCGCACCCCGCTGCGACCATCGCGCGCACGGTCTCGATGGAACCGGCCAGGTCGGGATAGCCCGCGGGCAGGTAGCCGATCAGTGCCGCGCGGCCATCGGCGCGGCAGGCGGCGAAGGTGTTCGCCAAGCGGGACTGCTGACTCACCGGCCCTGCTCCTTCGGCTCGTCGAACAGCCCGAACCACCGCGCTGCCGTATCCATGTCCTTGTCGCCCCGGCCCGAGAGGTTCACCAGGATGATCGCGCCCTCGCCGAGTTCCTTGCCCAGTCGCAGGGCGCCCGCCACGGCGTGCGCCGACTCGATCGCCGGGATGATGCCTTCTTTGCGGCTGAGCAGCAGCAGGGCGTCCATCGCCTCGGTGTCGGTGATCGGCCGGTACTCGGCGCGGCCGATGTCCTTGAGGTAGGCGTGCTCGGGGCCGACGCCGGGGTAGTCCAAGCCCGCCGAGATCGAATGCGACTCGATGGTCTGGCCGTCCTCGTCCTGCAGCAGGTACGAGTACGCGCCCTGGAACGCTCCCGGCGTCCCGCCGGTGAAGGTGGCCGCGTGCCTGCCGGTGTCGACGCCGTCACCGGCCGCCTCGTATCCGATCAACCGGACGTCGGTGTCGTCGAGGAACGCGTGGAAGATGCCGATGGCGTTGGATCCGCCGCCGACACAGGCGACGACCGCGTCGGGCAACCGCCCGGTGGCGGCCTGCACCTGGGCGCGTGCCTCCATGCCGATGATGCGCTGGAAATCGCGCACCAGCATCGGGAACGGATGCGGGCCCGCGGCGGTGCCGAAGCAGTAGTAGGTGTCGTCGGCGTTGGTCACCCAGTCGCGCAGCGCCTCGTTGATGGCGTCCTTGAGCGTCTGCGAACCGGAGGTCACCGAGATCACCTCGGCGCCGAGCAGGCGCATCCGCGCCACGTTGAGCGCCTGGCGCGCGGTGTCGACCGCGCCCATGTAGACGACGCAGTCCAGGCCCAGCAGCGCGCAGGCGGTCGCCGTGGCGACGCCGTGCTGGCCAGCGCCGGTCTCCGCGATGACCCTGGTCTTGCCCATCCGCTTGGCCAGCAGCGCTTGGCCGAGCACATTGTTGATCTTGTGCGAGCCCGTGTGGTTCAGGTCCTCGCGCTTGAGCAGGATGCGGGCCCCGCCCGCGTGCTCGGACAGCCGCTTGCACTCGAACACCGGCGACGGGCGGCCGGTGTAGTCGCGTTGCAGCCGGTCGAGTTCGTTGAGGAAGGAGTCGTCGAGCCTCGATTTCTCGTACTCGGCGGTGACCTCCTCGATGACCGCCATCAACGCCTCCGGCACGTGCCTGCCGCCGTAGACGCCGAAGTGCCCGCCCACGTCGGGCTCGTGTCCACTGCGCTGGGCGACTCCGTCGCTGGCCTGGGGTACCGCCACGCCGGTCACCGGCCCCGCCGCGCCGGCTTCGGGCAGGACGGGTGGGTGCCCGCGGTCACCAGTTCGGAGACCGCCGCGCGGGGGTCGCCACTGGTCACCAGACCCTCGCCGACGAGGACGGCGTCCGCGCCCGCGCCCGCGTAGGCCAGCAGGTCGGCCGT
The DNA here is from genome assembly GCF_044389845.1 of Nocardia sp. NPDC019323. Taxonomy (NCBI): domain Bacteria; kingdom Bacillati; phylum Actinomycetota; class Actinomycetes; order Mycobacteriales; family Nocardiaceae; genus Nocardia; species Nocardia sp. NPDC019323. Next base: position 75,670 of record NZ_JBIRYN010000009.1, on the reverse strand, counting down.
GCCGCGGATGCCGGACTCGGCGATCCGGATCACCTCGGTGGGCAATCCGGGCGCGATCCGGGCGAAGACGTCGCGGTCGACCTCGAGCGTCTTCAGGTTGCGCGCGTTCACGCCGATCACCGACGCGCCCGCCTCCAGCGCGCGGTCGGCCTCCTCCTCGGTGTGCACCTCGACCAGCGCGGTCATGCCAAGCGACTCGGTGCGGTCGATCAGGGACGACAGCACGTCCTGCTCCAGCGCCGCGACGATCAGCAGGATGACGTCCGCGCCGTGCGCGCGCGCCTCGTGGATCTGATACGGGCCGACGACGAAATCCTTGCGCAGGATCGGGATGCTCACCGTGGCGCGGACCGCGTCCAGGTCGTCCAGCGACCCGTTGAAGCGGCGGCCCTCGGTGAGCACGCTGATGATCCGCGCGCCACCGTCCTCGTAGGCCTTGGCCAGACTCGCCGGGTCCGGGATGTCCGCCAGCTCGCCCTTGGACGGACTTGCTCGCTTGACCTCGGCGATGACGCCGATGCCGTCCTCGAGCAGCGCCGCGCGGGCGTCCAGCGGCGCGGGCGCCGCTGCGGCGGCCGCCTTGACCGCCTGGAAGTCCAGCAGGGCTTCCCGAGCGGCCACATCCGCGCGGACCCCGTCGAGAATCGAGTCGAGTACCGTCATCTGGCTCGAATCCTTTCTGGGGAGACGGACTTGCTACCTGAGAATCCCCCCAGGCGCTGTCTCACCGATGCTGTCAAAGAATAAATGGACCTACCGGGCGCGTATCCGCCGGGGCCGTGGTTGGACCATGCGGAAGGGCTCGGCGCAAGGTGGCACCCGCCACACTCGCCGCGCGCGGATAGCTCAGCGATCACGGCGGCCTGCCTCACCGTGGCCGGAATCCTCCGGAGGCGTCTGCCCGGCCGGGGGTTCGTCGGTCGGGTCGGTGCCGGCGTCCAGCGCGTCCCACAGCACGCGCTCGGACAGCTGTGGCGCCGACCGGTCGTCCGTGGACTGCGCGCGCCGCTGCGTGACCTGCGCGGTGGCCGCGGCGCGCCGGAAGACCGGGTTGTCGTACTTGCCCGACAGCCGCGCCGTCTCGGCGGGCATGCGGGCCAGCAGCGCGCCCGCGCCGAACGCGGCGATCGCGCCGAGCAGCGCGAGCACGGCGGGGAACGCCGCCGTGGTCACCGTCTCGACCTGCGCGCGCGCCGGGAGTTCGGCGAGCTTCGCGGCCCGCTCGGCGATCTGGCCGGACTCGGTCAGCAGCGCGAACGCGGGCACCGCCGCCACCGCGGCGACCAACGCGATCAGCACGCCGACCACACGGCGCAACCAGCCCTTGGTGGCCAGCACGGCCGCGATCGAGGCGAGCAGGACCAGTGCGAGCGGCGTCAGCGCGCCGAACCACACACCGCCGTTCAGATGATCGGTGCGGGGCTGGGTGAGACCGTCCGACGAGGTGACCGTCACCCACGTCATCCGCGACGACCCCCACAGCGCGGCCGCGGCGACGGCGAGCAGCGCCACGGGGAGAACGGGATGGTTGCGGCGCGCAGCGCCTTCCGTTCCGGCCGACGGGGAAGCGTCCGCCGCCGGAGCGGCTTCCGGCCGCGCCGGCGCGCCGGTGTCCGGTTCCCGCGCCCGGCCCGGTTCGTCGTCAGGGGCAGCCGTCATAGCGGTCCGCCGTCCGCCGTACCCGGTTCGGCGCCGTAGGCCCGCACCGTCCCGGCCGCCGCGATCGCCTTGAGCACCGCCATCGCCTTGTTGCGCGATTCCACGTCCTCGTACTCCGGATCCGAGTCCGCGACGATGCCCGCGCCCGCCTGCACGTAGGCGGTGCCGTCCTTCAGCAACGCGGTGCGGATGGCGATGGCGGTATCCGCGTCACCGGCGAAGTCCAGGTACCCGACGACGCCGCCGTAGATGCCGCGCCGGGTGGGTTCGAGTTCCTCGATCAGCTCCATCGCGCGCACCTTGGGGGCGCCGGACAACGTGCCCGCGGGGAAGCACGCCCGCACCGCGTCCAGCGCGATCCGGCCGGGCGCCAACCGGCCTGACACGGTCGACACCAGGTGCATGACGTGGCTGTAGCGCTCGATGTGCCGGTACTCGGTGACCCGCACGGTGCCCGGCTCGCACACCCGGCCCAGGTCGTTGCGGCCCAGGTCGACGAGCATGAGGTGCTCGGCGTTCTCCTTCTCGTCGGCGAGCAGGCCCTTCTCCAGCAGCAGGTCCTCCTCCTCGGTGGCGCCGCGCCAGCGGGTGCCCGCGATCGGATGGGTCGTCGCCACGCCGTCTTTCACGGTGACCAGCGATTCGGGGCTGGAGCCGACGATGGAGAACGCGGTCTCGCCCGTGCCGTCCGGGACGTGCAGCAGGTACATGTACGGGCTCGGATTCGACGCGCGCAGCATCCGGTACAGATCGATCGGCGCGCCGTCGTAGTCCATCTCGAAACGCTGGGACAGCACCACCTGGAACGCCTCGCCCGCCTCGATCTCCTTGACCAGGCGGCGCACGCCCGCGCCGAACTCCTCGGTGGTGCGCCTGCGCCGGTATCGCGGCTCGGGCCGGTCGAACACCGACACGGTGGAGTCGGCGGGCGCGCCGAGCGCGGCGGTCATCCGGTCCAGCCGGGCCACCGCGTCGTCGTATGCCTCGTTGACGCGCTCGGCGGTGCCGTTCCAGTTCACCGCGTTGGCGATCAGCGTGATCGCGCCTTCGTGATGGTCGAACGCGGCCAGGTCGGTGGCGAGCAGCAACACCATCTCCGGCAGTCGCAGGTCGTCCAGCGCCAGGCTGGGCAGCCGCTCCATCCGGCGCACCGCGTCGTAGCCGAGGTATCCGACCATGCCTCCGGTCAGCGGCGGCAGGCCGGGCAGGCGCTCGGTGCGCAGCAGCTCCAGCGTCTCGCGCAGCGCGACCAGCGGATCGCCGCCGGAGGGCGCGTCGGCCGGGACACTGCCCAGCCAGGCCGCCTCGCCGTCGACGACGGTCAGCGCCGACGGGCTGCCCGCGCCGATGAACGACCAGCGCGACCAGGACCGGCCGTTCTCGGCGGACTCGAACAGGAAGGTGCCCGCCCGGTCGCCCGCGAGCTTGCGGTAGGCCGACAGCGGAGTCTCGGAGTCCGCCAAGACCTTTCGGGTCACCGGGACCACCCGGTGCTCCGCGGCCAGCTGATGGAACTGTTCGCGGGTCGTGGTCGTGGGAGTGGACGCGCCTGGCATGCACTCATCATCCCAGGCCGGACCGGCCGGCCGGTGAGCGGTGCCGCCCACGCGACGACCCGGCGCGGCAAACCGGACAAATCAGGTCGACCGTCCGGTTCCCACGCGGTCGCCGGAGGTGTGGCGCGGCTCACTACACTCGCGGCGTTCCACGTCGCATGCGGTATCCATCTCGAGAGGAGACAACTGATGTACCCCTCGCAATCGGTAGCGCCCGAGGGTCCTCGGCACGTCCCGAACCACCCCGTCGCTCGCCTGCAAGCCGCGCGCACCGCTGGCCCGGGTCAGCCGACCCACCGGCAAGGCGCCCCAGGCAACGCGCTCGCGTCCTTCGTCACCTACGTCAAAGCACTGGAGTCTCTCGACAAGAACCGCTTCCCCGACGAATACGCCGTCCACAGCGATCGCATCAAGGAGCTGCGGCCGTTCCTGCGCGCACACGGCATCCTCGATGTGATGGCGATCAAGAACCCTGAGGTGGCGGCGCTCATCGGCGCGTAGCCGTCCCCTCGGCTCGTGCCCGAATCACCGGCGCCGCGATCGGATCGCAAGCGGCGCATGCCGGGCACGAGCATCAGGTCCGCCCCCGCGCGAGATACCCGTTCGCACCGACCGCGCGGTAGTGTTCCCGGGTATGCAGCAAGGACAGCTCGCCCCTGACTTCGAGCTTCCCGATCAATCCGGCGCTCCCCGCTCGCTCGACGCTCTGCTCGCGGACGGCCCGCTGGTCCTCTTCTTCTATCCCGCGGCCAATACGCCCGTCTGCACGGCTGAGGCCTGTCACTTCCGTGACCTGGCCGCCGAATTCGCCGCGCTCGGCGCCACCTGTGTCGGCATCAGCACCGACAACGTGGACACCCAAGCCGGATTCGCCGCGAAGCAGCGCCTCGGCTACCCGTTGCTCTCCGACGCCGACGGCGCCGTCGCCGCGAAGTTCGGCGTCAAGCGCGGACTGCTGGGCAAACTCGCGCCGGTGAAGCGGCAAACCTTTGTCATCGACACAGACCGCACCATTCGCAAGGTCATCACCGGTGAGCTGCGCGCCGCCGTGCATGCCGACGAAGCACTGAACTACCTGCGCAGCCGCTAGTCGCGCGCCGCGCCGCGTTCGCAGCCACGGTCGGGCAATGCCGCGGCCTAGGCTGGATCCATGACTTCCACCGAGGGTCAGCCGGTCGAGCGCAAATCCACGGCATCCGCCTGGCGCACCCGGATCATCGGCGGTGCGGCGCTAGTGGCCGTCCTCGTCGTCCTGTACTTCATCCTGTCGGCGTTCATCCCGCGCTGGTGGGCGCAGCGGGTCGGATCGATGGTGCACGGAAGTTTCGCCAAGGGCATCGGTTGGGGCCTGTGCTACGGCGGATTGTTCACCATCCTCACGCTTTTCCTGCTGCTTTTCGCCGTGCTGGTGTGGCGGCGCAAAGGGGGTAGGTTCGCGGCGGGCGCGGCCGTGGTCGTCGCGATCCTGTTCGCGCTGCCCAGCCTGATGACGCTGACCATCGTGCTGGGCAACAGCAGCGCCGCGCACGCGGGTGAGCGGATCCTGGATGTCGACGCGCCCGCGTTCCGTGGCGCGATGCTCACCGGCGCGGTCATCGCGACGCTGCTGTTCCTGCTCGCCGTCGCGCTGTTGCTGCTGCGCAGGTGGCGGCGCACGCACCCGGGCACGCCGGAAACCGAGGACACGACGTCGCGGCCCGTGTGAGTGAACTCACCTCACGCAGCATCTTTATGACGGTCGAGCGAAGTCGTGGCAAACTCGATGTCGCGGGTGACTGTGCACGCGAATCCACGTCACTCGGCTTGAAAGAAGGCACACAGTGACGAAGTGGCTCGACCCGGTCGAACAACGCGCGTGGCGTGCGATCGTGGCGCTGATGACGCGGCTGCCAGGAGCTCTCGACACCCAGCTGCAGCGCGAGTCCGGCGTGACGCATTTCGAGTACTGGGTGTTGACACTGTTGTCGGAGGAACCGGGCCACCGACTGCAGATGAGTGAGCTTGCCCACAAGGCAAATGCATCGTTATCGCGGTTGTCGCATGTGGTGTCCAAGCTGGAGCGCATGGGCTGGGCGCAGCGTTCGGTGACGGCGGGGCGGCGCGGCGTGCACGCCGTTCTCACCGACGACGGGTACCGCAAGGTCGTCGAAGCCGCCCCCGGATATCTGGAAGCCGTGCGGCACTTGGTCTTCGACGGCTTGGACGAGGCGCAGAAGGCGCAGGTCGCCGAACTCGGCGAACTGCTGGCCGCGCGGCTGGCCGACGCGCTCGACCGGCTCGGCGAACTCACGCCCGCGAACCGCGACGATTCCCAGCGCCGGAACGGGGACTCCTGAGCGGGTTCAGGAGCGCGCGGCCAGCAGGACGTCCGAGTCGAAGCAGGTGTGCGTGCCGGTGTGGCAGGCCGCGCCTTCCTGGTCGACGATCAGCAGGATCGTGTCGCCGTCACAGTCGAGCCGCACTTCGTGCACGTACTGGGTGTGGCCGGAGGTCTCCCCCTTGACCCAGTACTGCCGCCGCGACCGCGAATAGTACGTGGCCTTACGAGTTTCCAGGGTGCGCGCCAGCGCCTCGTCGTCCATCCACGCGACCATCAGCACGTCGCCGGTGGCGCGTTCCTGCGCGACGGCCGACACCAACCCGGCGTCGTTGCGCTTGAGACGGGCGGCGATGGCGGGGTCGAGACTCATGGCACCGTTATAACAGGAGCGTCCGCGAGCAGGCGCGACCGGAGTGCCGCGATCAGCCCACGCGGGAGCGCTGGAGTTCGCCGAGCACCTCCCAGGTGCGTCGCTGGTCCTCCGGCGTGGTCAGATCGGTCTGCGCGAACACCACCTCCGTCGCGCCCGCCGCGAAGTACTCCGCGACGCGGGCCGCGATCAATTCCTCGTCGCCGATCGCCACCAGGTCGGCCGCCCGCGACGCGCCGGACAACTCGATCACCCGCGCGTAGGACGGGATGTCGTCGTAGAACGCCGTCTGGGCCGCGGCGGCCGCACGGGCGGCGTCGACGTCGGCGGTGACCACGCCGGGGACCAGGACGGTGATTCGCGGCGCGGGGCGACCGGCCCGCTCGGCCGCCGCGGTGATGGGTGCGACAATGTGCTCCCCCAGCGCCTTCGGGCCGACCAGGTAGGGCAGGGTGCCGTCGGCCAGCTCACCGGTGACGCGCAGGGCCTGCGGGCCCATGGCGGCCACCAGGATCGGCGCGGGCGGACGCGCCCCGGCCACCGCGGCGGGCAGCGGCGCCGCGGCGGTGAGCGTCTCGCCGTGGAAATCCACCGTGCCGGTGTGCAGGACGGTGCGCAACGCGGTGAGGAACTCGCGCAGTCGGGTGATCGGCCGGTCGAAGGATCCACCGAACACCGGTTCGGCGAGGAATCTCGCGCCGAGGCCGAGCCCGAGGGTGAACCGGCCTCCGGTGGCCGCCTGCGCTGTCTGCGCCTGACTGGCGATCAGCAGCGGATGACGGGCGGTGATCGGCACCGCGGAGGTGCCGACCGTCAGTCCGGGCACGGCACGGCCGACGATCCCCGCCAGCGCGATGGCGTCGTAGCTGAGCCGCTGGCCCAGCCACACCGACGAGACTCCCGCGGCGGCCGCCGCCGCACCCAGCGCCACCGCCGTGTCCACGGCGTTGCCGGTGGCATCGATGGCCGACGGCGAGAGCACGATTCCGATGGTCATGCCCGATGCAACCGCACCGGGACCACCCGCCTTCCTGCGCGGCGGATTTCCGCCAATCGCTACCGGATGACGATCTTCTCCGCCCGCATCGAGTCCTTGACCTGGCCGATGGTGAGATCACCGAAGTGGAACACACTGGCCGCGAGCACCGCGTCGGCGCCCGCGTGCACCGCGGGGGCGAAGTGCTCGACCGCGCCGGCACCGCCGCTGGCGATCACCGGCACGGTGACCGCCGCCCGCACGGCGCGGATCATCGGCAGGTCGAAACCGGCTTTGGTGCCGTCGGCGTCCATCGAGTTGAGCAGGATCTCCCCGACACCGAGTTCGGCGCCGCGCACGGCCCATTCGACGGCGTCGATGCCGGTGCCGCGTTTGCCGCCGTGCGTGGTCACCTCCCACCCGGACGGGGTCGGCGGCTGCCCGTCCGGCACGGTGCGCGCGTCCACCGACAGCACGATGCACTGGGAGCCGAAGCGCTCGGACATCTCGCGCAGCACTTCCGGCCGCGCGATCGCGGCGGTGTTCACCGAGACCTTGTCCGCGCCCGCGCGCAGCAGGCGGTCCACGTCCTCGACCGTGCGCACCCCGCCGCCGACGGTGAGCGGGATGAAGATCTGCTCGGCGGTGCGGGTCACCACGTCGATCATGGTGCCGCGGTCGCCGGTGGAGGCGGTCACGTCGAGGAAGGTCAGCTCGTCGGCGCCCTGCGCGTCGTAGAGCGCGGCCAGTTCGACGGGATCGCCCGCGTCGCGCAGGTTTTCGAAGTTGACGCCCTTGACCACGCGTCCCGCGTCGACGTCCAGACACGGAATCACCCGTACGGCCAACGTCATTGCCTCACCCTTTCTCCGCGGCCGCCGGGTCGGCGACCGTGCAGATCATGTCGAGCAGTTCTTCGTGCACGCCGGGCGCGGCCGCCAGCACGGAGCCGGAGGCGATGGTCCACGGCCTGCCCACCAGGTCGGTGACCACTCCGCCCGCCGCGCGCACCAGGGCGACGCCCGCCGCGTTGTCCCAGGGATGGTGCCCGAACACGATCGCGCCGCCGAGCACGCCAGAGGCGGTGAACGCCAGATCGATGCCGGTCGAGCCGTGCATGCGCACCCGGGAGGACAGCCTGCTCAGCGGGCCGAGCAGGTCGAAGCGGAACTGGCCGGGGATGCGGCCGTGCGAGTCGACGTTGAACGCGCCGAAGCCGATCATCGCCTCGGCCAGTCTGCCGCGCGGCAGCGGCGGCAGCGCTCGGCCGTTCAGCAGCACGGGGCCTCCGATCATGGCGGCGTAGCGGCGGCCGAGCAGCGGTAACCAGGTCAGCCCGAGCACCGGCTCCCCGTCGCGGACCAGCGCAAGCAACATGCCGGAGAGCGGATGCCCGGACGAGTAGTTGAAGGTCCCGTCGATCGGGTCGAGCACCCATGCGGTGCCCGAGGTGAGCTGCGGCCCGCCGAATTCCTCACCGTGCACCTCGATGCCGGTGCGCCTGCGCAGTTCGGCGGAGACGGTGCGCTCCAGTTCCAGGTCCAGCTCGGTGGCGAAGTCGTTGCGGCCTTTGCTGACCGCGCTCGGCGCGCCGATGCCCTCGATGAACCGAGGGCGCACCGAGTCGAGGACCTCGCTCGCCTCCGCGAGCAGTCTCGACAGATCCTGGGTCATCTCACCGCGGCCAGCGCCTCGGGCAGGGTGAACCGGCCCGCGTAGAGCGCCTTGCCGACGATCGAGCCCTCGACGCCTTCCGGCACCAGTTCGGCGATCGCGACCAGGTCCGCGATGGTGGAGACGCCGCCGGAGGCGATGACCGGGGCGTCGGTGGCCGCGCAGACCTCGCGCAGCAGGTCGAGGTTCGGGCCGGTGAGCGTGCCGTCCTTGGTCACGTCGGTCACCACGTAGCGCGAGCAGCCGTCGCGCTCCAGGCGCTCGAGCACCTCCCACAGGTCGCCGCCGTCGCTGACCCAGCCGCGGCCGCGCAGCCGGTGCTCGCCGTCGACGATGCGCACGTCGAGGCCGATGGCGATGCGCTCGCCGTGCCGGGCGATGGCCTTGGCGCACCAGACCGGGTCCTCCAGCGCGGCGGTGCCGAGGTTCACCCGGGCGCAGCCCGTGGCGAGGGCCGCCTCCAGGCTTTCGTCGTCGCGGATGCCGCCGGACAGTTCCACCTTGACGTCGAGTTCACCGACGACGCCCGCGAGCAGTTCCCGGTTCGAGCCGCGTCCGAAGGCCGCGTCCAAGTCGACCAGGTGCACCCATTCCGCGCCCGCTTCCTGCCAGGCCAGCGCCGCCTCCCGAGGCGAGCCGTAGCTGGTTTCGCTTCCGGCTTCTCCTTGTACGAGGCGCACGGCCTCTCCGTTGGCGACATCGACGGCGGGTAGCAGCACAAGACTCACGAGAGCAGCCTAGTGGTTACCCGGCGGCGTCCGGGCGCAGGGCCTGGGCGGATGGGACCTCGATCACGGATCCGGACCGGTCGGCGCGCGCCGGTCGGCGCCCGCGATCGGTCCCCGTCTCGCAACGTACGGATCAGATCGGGGCGCAGGCACGGAGCACGTGCTGCGCGAGAACCACTCCCCCCAGACTTGTTGGGGCCACCCACGACCTGATACGTTGGCAGAGCCAACGTTGGATCAGCCAACATTTTTCGAAAGGTGCCTCCCATGCGCGGACTCCGGCTCGCCCTGCCCCTGCTGACCCTCCCGCTGGCCGCACTCACCGCGGCCTGCGCCTCCGCCACCGCGACGCCGACGGCGCAACTGCGGGAACTGATGGACCGTCAGGAGATCACCGCCTTGGTCGACCGACTCGGCCGTGCCCTGGACGAGGGACGCTTCGACGACCTGCGGGCGATCTACACCCCCGGCGCGACCGCGAAGACGCCCGGCGGCACGGCCGAGGGACGCGACGCGCTGATCGCCCAGGCGAGCTGCAACCACGGCGAACACCTGCGCATCCAGCACGTCGTCGGCAACGTGCTGATCGACCTGCACGGCGACACGGCGGAGGTCAGGGCCAACCTGATCGCCACGTTCGCGCTCGCCACCTCCGACGGCACGCCTCCGCCGCCGGTCTACACCCTGGGCGAGGTCTACCGCTTCGACGCGGTCCGTACCGGCGAAGGCTGGCGCCTGTCCCGGGTGCAGACCACTCCCGTCTGGTCCACCGGCAAGCGCCCGTGATCACCGCGCGGCGAGCACGCGTGCGCGGTAGCAGGCCAGGGCGGCGAGCACCGCGCACCCCGTCGTCAGCGGAACAGTGACGCTTCTCATGTCGACCTCCTCGCGTCGACGGTAGATTCCGGGCCGCAGCCGGCGGATCCGGAACGAGCCCCCAATAGACGAGTCAGGGTCTACCCGGAAGCCGCCGGCCTCGAATGCCGGCCGGGGTTCGAGAACATCCCATGCGCGGCGATCCGCCCGCCCGCCCGGACCACGAAAACGTCACGACGGCGCGGAGGGGCGATTCGCCACGAGTTCGCCGCGAGCCGTGCCGCGCGGGCGGTATCGTCTCCGCTCGGTGATCATCCCGTTCGCCGCTTTCATTTCGCACCGAGGAAGTGCATGTCACGATCCAAACTCGCTGCCGCCCTGTCCCTTTCGGCAGCCGCCTGCTCCGCGGCCTTCGTCGCCGCACCCGCCGCCACCGCCGCGCCGCCCGAGGAGGCGCGCCTGGCCGGATGCGAATTCGGCTCCGCCGCGGCGACTTACGACTACGCGCGGTTCGGCGACCACGCCCGGCGGATGCTCGACCTCAGCACCGGGGAATTCCGGTCCGAGTTCGAGAGCTTCCGCGCCAACATCCAGTCGAGCGCGGAGGCCGCGCACATCCGCGCCGAGGCCAACTCGGCCGATTGCCGCATCGTCTCCGGTGACGACAACCGCGCCGAGGTGGACGTCGACGTGGTGCGGACGGTGACCAGCGACGAGACCGACGGTCTCCCGCAGACCGGCCGCATGTCGATGACCGTGACGGTGGAGCACGTCGACGGGCGCTGGCTGGTCAGCAAGGTCAGGAAGCACTGACCGGACGGGCGGTCCCGTGCGCTCGGCGCGCGCGGGACCGGCCCTACAGGGCGTTCACCCAGTTGCGCAGCAGCTGGGCGCCCGCGTCGCCGGACTTCTCCGGGTGGAACTGGGTCGCCGACAGAGCGCCGTTCTCCACCGCCGCCAGGAACGGCACACCGTGCTCGGCCCAGGTCAGCTTGGGCGCGGCGAAGTGCTCGGCGGGCGGCAGATCCCAGCTCTGCGCGGCATAGGAGTGCACGAAGTAGAACCGGGTCTCGGCGTCCAAGCCCGCGAACAGCACGCTGTCGGACGGGGCGGAGACGGTGTTCCACCCCATGTGCGGCAGCACCGGCGCGGACAGCCGTTCGACCGTGCCGGGCCATTCGGCGCACCCGTCGGCCTCCTCGCCGAACTCGACGCCGCGCTCGAACAGGATCTGCATGCCCACGCAGATGCCGAGCACCGGCCGCCCGCCGGCCAGCCGCTGACCGATCAGGCGCTCGCCGCGCACCTCGCGCAGTCCCGCCATGCACGCCGCGAACGCTCCGACGCCGGGCACGACCAGACCGTCGGCGGCCAGCACCGTCTCCGGGTCGGCGGTCACCTCGACCCGCGCGCCCGCCCTGGCCAGGGCGCGTTCGGCGGAGTGCAGATTCCCCGACCCGTAGTCGAGCAGGGCGACGGATTTGGCGGTCACAGCGTTCCCTTCGTCGACGGGATCCCGCTCACCCGGGGATCGAGCTCCACGGCGGTGCGCAGCGCGCGCGCCACCGCCTTGAATTCGGCCTCGGTGACATGGTGCTGGTCGCGGCCGTAGAGCACCCGCACGTGCAGCGCGATGCGCGCGTTCAGCGCGATCGACTCGAAGACGTGGCGGTTGAGCACAGTCGAGTACGGCGCGCCCGGCCCGGAACCGGGGATCACGGTGTGCACCAGATGATCCGGCTCTCCGGTGTGCACGCAGTAGGGGCGGCCGGACACGTCGACCGCGGCGTGCGCCAGCGTCTCGTCCATCGGGATGTAGGCGTCACCGAACCTGCGGATGCCCGCCTTGTCGCCCAGCGCCTTGCCCAGCGCCTGGCCGAATACGATCGCGGTGTCCTCGACGGTGTGGTGGGCCTCGATCTCGATGTCGCCCTCCGCGCGCACGGTCAGGTCGAAGCTCGCGTGCGCGCCGAGCGCGGTCAGCATGTGGTCGTAGAAGGGGACGCCGGTGGCGATCTCGGTCTTGCCGGTGCCGTCCAGATCCAGCTCGACGACGATGCTGGATTCCTTGGTGACCCGCTCCACCCGGGCGGTCCTACTCATGCTCACGTCCAATCGGGTCGGCGCCGAAGGCTGTTCGGCGCTGGTTCATCGCGGTGCCAGGTCGGTGCCCGCCAGCAGCTCGCTGACCCGCAGCAGTTCGTCGTTCTCGGCGGCGAGGCCGATGGTGGTGCGCAGGTAGCCGGGCAGGCCGACGTCGCGGATCAGCACGCCGTGATCGAGATAGCGCTGCCAGGTGGCCGCCGCGTCGGTGAAGCGGCCGAACAGCAGGAAGTTGGCGTCGCTGGGGATCACGTCGTACCCGAGTTCCCGCAGCGCGGCCGCCACCCGGTCGCGCTGCGCGGCCAGTTCGGCCACGCTGCCGAGGGTCTCGTCGGCATGCCGCAGGGCCGCGCGCGCCGCGGCCTGGGTGACCACCGACAGGTGGTAGGGCAACCGCACCAGCAGCATCGCGTCGATCACCGCGGGCGCGGCGACCAGATAACCGAGCCGCCCACCTGCGAACGCGAAGGCCTTGCTCATCGTCCTGGTCACCACCAGCTTCGCGGGGAACCGGTCGATCAGCCCGATGGCGCTGGGCTGCGCGGAGAACTCGCCGTAGGCCTCGTCGACCACCACGATGCCGGGGGCGGCCGCGAGGATGCGGGCCAGCTCGTCCTGCGGGATGCTGTGCCCGGTGGGATTGTTCGGGCTGGTCACGAACACCACGTCCGGCCTGCGCTCGGCGATGGCGGCCAGCGCGTGCTCGATGTCGAGGGAGAAGTCGGCGTTGCGCTCGGCCTCGATCCACTCGGTGTCGATGCCCTCGGAGATGATCGGGTGCATCGAGTACGAGGGCACGAAACCCAAAGCGCTGCGGCCCGGCCCGCCGAAGGCCTGCAACAGCTGCTGCAGGATCTCATTGGAGCCGTTGGCCGCCCACACATTGCCGGTCTGCACCGCGACGCCGGTCTGCGCGGTCAGATACCGCGCCAGGTCGGTGCGCAGCGCGACGGCGTCGCGGTCCGGGTAGCGGTGCAGGTCGGCGGCGGCCGCCCGGATCGACTCGGCGACGTCGTCGATCAGGGCCCGGCTCGGCGGATGCGGGTTCTCGTTCGTGTTCAGCTGCACCGGAACCGTCAACTGCGGTGCGCCGTAAGGCTTCTTGCCACGCAGATTGTCCCGCAGCGGCAGCTCGTCCAAGGTCAGGTCCGCGCCGGGCGCGCTCACCGCGCGGGTCACGACAGTGCCTCGAAACGCGCCTGCACGGCCTGGCCGTGGGCGGGCAGGTCTTCGGCGTCGGCCAGCGCTACCACGTGGCCCGCGACGTCCTTCAACGCCGCTTCGGTGTACTCCACGACGTGGATGCCGCGCAGGAAGGTCTGCACGCTCAGGCCGGAGGAGTGCCGCGCGCAGCCCGCGGTGGGCAGCACGTGATTGGAGCCCGCGCAGTAGTCACCCAGGCTGACCGGGGCGTACGCGCCGACGAACACCGCGCCCGCGCTGCGCACCCTGGCCGCGACCGCGGGCGCGTCGGCGGTCTGGATCTCCAGGTGCTCGGCGGCGTAGGCGTTCACCACGCGCAGGCCCTGCTCGATGTCGTCGACCAGGACGGTGCCCGACTGCTTGCCGCGCAACGCCTCGCTCACCCTGTGGGCGTGCTTGACCACCCCCAGCTGCGCGGTCAGCGCCGCGTCCACCGCGTCGGCCAGCTGCTCACTGTCGGTGACCAGCACACTCGCGGCCAGCACGTCGTGCTCGGCCTGGCTGATCAGGTCGGCGGCGACGTGCGCCGGATCGGCGGTCGCGTCGGCGAGGACGGCGATCTCGGTGGGCCCGGCTTCGGCGTCGATGCCGACCAGGCCGCGGCACAGCCGCTTGGCCGCGGTGACGTAGATGTTGCCGGGCCCGGTGATCAGATCGACCGGTTCCAGCTGCGCGCCGTCGGTGTCGACGCCGCCGTAGGACAGCAGCGCGACGCCCTGGGCGCCGCCGACCGCCCACACCTCCTCGACGCCGAGCAGCTGCGCGGCGGCCAGGATGGTGGGGTGCGGCAGCCCGCCGAACCGCGCCTGCGGCGGCGAGGCGACCACCAGCGAGCCGACGCCCGCGGTCTGCGCCGGCACCACGTTCATCACGACGCTGGACGGGTAGACGGCGTTGCCGCCCGGCACGTACAGGCCGACCCGCTCGACGGGCACCCAGCGTTCGGTGACGGTGCCGCCCGGCACCACCTCGGTGGTCTTGTCGGCGCGCCGCTGGTCGGCGTGCACCTTGCGCGCCCTGGCGATGGATTCCTCCAGCGCGGCGCGGACGGCGGGGTCCAGCCGCTGCAGGGCGGATTCCAGCTCGGCCGCCGGCACCCGCACCGTCGCCGGGATGACGCCGTCGAAGCGCTCGCTGAACTCCAGCGCCGCCGACACACCGTGATCACGGATCGCCTCGACCACCGGACGCACCTGATGCAGCACCGAGTCCACGTCGACTCCCCCGCGCGGCAGCGCGGCGCGCAGCTCGGCGACGGAGGGAGTGCGACCGCGCAGATCGACGCGGGCGAGCTCGATGCGGGTTGTCATGTGGTGTCGGTCCTTGTCTCCAGCTGATCGCGCAACAGGAAAGTTGCCGTTACCAGCCTAATGGGGCGACGCCAGCCGTTATCCGCGTGGTCCGGGCGGCGGGGGCGCAGGGGACCTGTGTGCGCAGGTCCGCGCGACGACGCCGTTACCGCGGCGGACCTGGGCGCGTCGCTTCATCGCTGGCCGGTGGTGTCCGAGCCGGTCGGCGAGGCCGGTTCCGGCGCTCGCGTCAGCGGGTGTCGCTGTCGATGAGCACGGACCCGTTGCCGGGGTTTATCAACCGGAGCGTCACCGACTTGTTCTGGCCGCCGTAGGTCACGCTGGCGACATTGACGTCCACCGAACCGTCCGCGTTGCTGCCCGAACCGCCACCGGCCGCGTCGACGGTGTTGAAGCCCGTGACCCGGTTCTGCGTCCAGTAGTCCTCGAAGGCCTGCTGGCTGCCGAACACCTGCTGGGCGGCGGGCGTCAGCTGCTTCCACGCGGCGGAGAAGCTCAAGTACGTCAGGTTGTTGTAGAAGTTCACCACCAGATCGATGGACTGCCGCGGGTCGGCCTTGCCGACGCTTTTCGTCTCGCCCACCGCGGCGGCGGCCGACGTCGTGTTCGCGCCCGGCCGCGTCGACGCGACCGCCGAGGACGTGCTGCCCTGGGCCGCGCTGGTGCCCGACCCCGACGAGCTCATCATGTTCACCGCGACGGCCACCACCACGGCGACCGCGCCGATCAGCGCGCCGATCAGGATCGCGCGGCGTTTGCCGCCCGATCCCTGCCGCTGCACCGGGCGCGGCTGCGCCATGGTGCGTGGATGCGACGCGGTGTCCGGCTGCGCCGGAGGCGGGGGCGTGGGTCGGGGTCGCGGCTGACGCTCGGTCGGCGTGTAGGGCGCCGAGGCCATCGCCGACGGCCGCAGCTCGCGGGTCGCCGATTCGGACTGGCCCGCCCGCGGCCGGGCGAACGCCTCGCTGGCTGGCACGAACCCGGCCGCCACCGGGGCGGGACCGGCGTCGGCGAACGCGGCGAGATGATCACGCGCCGCCCGCATGCTCGGACGCTCGCGCGGTTCGGGGCTGAGCAGGTCGAGCAGGAAATCCGTGGCGGGACCGGCGTTGCGCGGTTCGCTCAGCTGCCCGTTCGCGGCGGCGTAGAGCACTGCGAGCGGATTGGAGCCCGCCCCGTAGGGCGGTTCGCCCTCGAGCGCGTGGAACAGCGTGGCGCCCAGCGCGAACACGTCGGAGGCGGGGCTGGGATCGGATCCGCGGGCGACCTCGGGCGCGAGGTAGGCGGCGGTGCCGCAGATCAGTCCGGTCTCGGTGAGCGTGACGTCGCCGGTGGCGCGGGAAATGCCGAAGTCGGTGATCTTCACCGTGCCGTGATCGTCGAGCAGGATGTTGCCCGGCTTCACGTCGCGGTGCACGATGCCCGCCTGGTGCGCGGCGATCAGCGCCGAAGCGACCTGCTCGCCGATCCGCGCCACCTGGGTCAGCGGCAAGGTGCCCTGCGCGGCGATCACCGCGGCGAGGCTCTTGGATTTCAGGTACTCCATCACCAGGCAGGGGTCGCCCTCGTGCTCGGTGATGTCGAACACGACGATCGCGTTCGGATGCTGGAAGCGGGCGGCGTTGCGCGCCTCCCGGATCGCACGCTGGCGCACCACGTCCCGTTCGGCCTCGGGCAGGCTCGGCTGGATGTGGATCTGCTTGACGGCCACGGAGCGCTGGAGGCGTTCGTCGACGGCACGCCAGACCACGCCCGTGCCGCCGCTACCAATCCGCTCGACCAGGCGGTAATGCTCCGCGATCAACTGACCGGTATCGATGGCGCCTACTCCGAACCTTCTCGAAATCGTGACATCCCGCATATTGATTACTCACGCGGTCCGGGGATGAGTGTAGCGGGCGCCGGAATGCTCGCACGCGTCAGCCGGGCCTTCTCGCCGCCCGCAATCGCCCGCCACAGACTATCCACGGGCCCGCAGCATCCGGCCCGCGGCCTCCACCGCGGGCGCCGAACTGCCCGCGTCGCTGATGAAGACGGAAAAGGCCAGGTCGCCGTCGATGCCGACGAACCAGCCGTGTGCGTGGGCGTCGTCGATGTACTCGGCGGTGCCGGTCTTGCCGAGCAGGCCGGGGATATCCCGCAATTGCGTCGCGGTGCCGTCGGTGATGGTCTCGCGCATCATGGCTTTCAGCTGGTCGCCGACCTGCGGCGGCAGCGGGTCCGGGGTGCGATCCTGGGTGCCGGGCTTGCCCGCGACCACGGCGGGCGCGGGCACCGAGCCGCGGGCGATGGAGGCGGCGACCAGAGCCATGCCGAACGGTGACGCTGTCACCTGCCCTTGACCGATCGCCGACTCGACACGTAACGCCGAGGTGTCGGCCGTGGGCACCTTCCCCGTGACCGTGGTCAAGCCCGGTGTGACGTAATCGATGCCGAGGCCCAATTGCGCCGCCGCTTCAGTCAGCGCGTCGGCGGGCAATCGCACGGCCATGGCGCCCATCGTGGTGTTGCAGGACCGGGCGAAGGCGGTGTGCAACGGGACCGAGCCGAGATCGAAATTGTTGTCGTTGGGGATGCGCCGGCCCTCGATGTTCGCGGTGCCGGGGCAGGGCAGCACGGTGTCGGGCGTGACGGCGCCCGCCTGCAATGCCGCGGAGACGGTGACCGTCTTGAACGTCGAACCCGGCGGATAGAGCCCGGTCAGCGCGATCGGGCCCTGCGCGTCGGCGGCGGCGTTCTGCGCGATCGCGACGACCTCGCCGGTCGAGGGCCGCAGGGCGACCATCGCGGCGGGCTGGGCCACCGGGGCGAGCGCCGCCTCGGCCGCGCGCTGTAAGCCGGGATCGAGAGTGGTCGTGATGTCGGCGGTGGGCGTGGCATCGGTTCCGGCGACGCGCTCGGTGCCCTGCGGCGTCTGGGCGCGCACGGCCCACCCGGCGTGCGCGTCGGCGGATTGCTGCCACAGCTCGGCCAGCCCGGACAGGGTGGGGGCGGCCAGGGCCTTGTCGGTCGTCAGCAGGCGGGTCTGCGGCGCCAGGGTGACACCGGGCAGCGCGGTCAGGCGGTCTCGGACCGGGGCGAGGTCGGCCTCGCGCAAGGTGATCGCGGTGATCGGCTTTCCTTGCGCCGCCGCGAGTTCGGCTTGCATCGATCCGGCGGTGAGACCGGGTGCGAGTGGGCCGAGCAGCTCCGCGATCGCGGGCAGGTCGGCGTTCGGGCCGACGTTCACCAGCGTGACGATCTGCTCGGTCATCAGCTCGCCGCCGGCGGCGTCGAGGACGCGCGCCGGTTGCGGATAGACCCTGCTGTAGCTCAAGGGCCCCGCGGCGAGTCCGGGAGCGACGGTGGCGGGGTCCCACTTCACCCGCCATCCGTTCCCCTCGTCGCGGGCGGCGCCGGTGGTGGTGTAGGTCCACTCCGACTTGCCGTCCGCGCCCAGCTTCCAGGTGGCGGCCAACGCGAAGCCGTTCTCCTCGACCGAGCGGACTTCGAAGCGCACGTCCTTGCCGAGCCCCTCGTACAGGGTGCCGATGGCCTCGGCGGCCTTGGCCGGATCGTCGGTGAGCGCGGCGGCCGCGGCGACGTCGTCGCGGTTCAGCGCGTCGGCGAACTGCGCGGCCACGGTGTCGGGCTGGTCGGGTCCGGACGAGCAGGCGGCGAGCACGAGCAGCGGTGCGGCGAACAGGACGAGGGCTTTCCGGTTGGTACGCACCCCGACGACCATAATGGGCGCGGGCGGACCGCGTCCGCCGGCAGCCTGCGTATGGCCGCGGTGCTGGGCACGCGTGACGAGCGGAGCCGGACAGAGCCCGACGAAACCCACGCACGGCCGCAGTGCAGGGATCCGCGTGACGAGCAGAGCCGGACAGCCCCCGACGAGAACCCGTGCACAGCCCGGGTGCAGGGATACGCGTGACGAGCAGAGCCGCACTGCGCCCGACGAAAACCCGTGCACGGCCGCAGTGCGGGCGCGATTACGTCTGGTCGGCCGGACGAAAACCCCGACCCGATCGCCAGGTCAGTCGCGTGCCCACGCGCCCCGCGCGAGCGTCGCGGCATCGTCCTCGCCGAGGTCGATGTCGAACACTTCGGCGAGAACCTTGGGCAGCTCGGTCGGTTCCAGTTCCCTTGTCTGGCCCGTGCCGTCGGGGTACTCGGTGACGAACGTGGTGCCGTCCAGCACGTAGTGGACGTCGGGGTGGAAGCGCTGCACGTACGGCCGGGTGGTGAACGGCGAACGCGGCGAGGTGGACACGAAGTGATTGCCGACGGCGTAATCGATGCCGTACTGCGGATTCAGGGTGAAGCTGTGCCGGTCGATCCACCCGTCGCGGCCGAACTGGTGCAGCACCCACAGCTCGGAATCCAGCTCGCCGCGCCTGCTCTCCAGCCGGAATTTCCAGTCGCCGCCGGTGAATTCGCCCGCGGACAATTCGAACGGCACGAGCGGTCCGGCGCCGAAGCCGACGTCGCACAGCCAGACGCGGTCGTCGTCGCCGGTGGTCACGCGCAACAAGGCATGGGTGGCGGGGCGCAGCGCCGTGCCCGCGCCCATGCTCACGCGCCCGCTGAGGCCGGTGACGCCGAATCCGAGCCGTTCCAGCGCGGCCGCGAACAGTCCGACGTTCTCGTAGCAGTAACCGCCGCGCCGCCGCCGCACGAGTTTGTCCTGCAAGGTCGCCAGGTCCAGCGGAATCGACCGGCCCAGGATGATCTCCAGGTTCTCGAACGGAATCGCGGTGGTGTGCGCCCGCACCAATTCGCGCAGCGTCGCGACGGTGGGGGCGCGCTCGCCGTCGAACCCGATCCTGGCCAGGTAGGCGTCCAGATCGAGGTCCGCTCCGTTCCAGTGGTAAGCCGGGTCGGCGGGTTTGTTCATCGCGTCCTCACTTCGTCGTCGTTTTGTCGGTCAACCGCGTGAGGCGGCTTTCGTGTTCCCTCAGGCCGCGCATTTCGCGCCCGCGGGGGCCGCCGGTGCGGTGACGACGCCGTGCGCGACGTCCACGAGGTAGTCGCGGTCCGGGCCCTCGACCGGCTCCGCGCCGAGCAGCAGGCGCTCGACCACGCAACCGCCCTCGAAGAGGGCCGGCCCCACGCTGTGGTCGCCGGGAACCACCCTGCCGTTCAGGTCGTGCCCCGTGACGACGGTGTACATCGAGGTGGGCCTGCCCGCGGCGAGCAACCCCGCGCGCATCTCGACGCTGGTGGCGTACGGCACCACGTCGTCGGCGGTGCCGTGGACGAGAAACGCGCGCCGCACGTCCATCCGGGCCGCAAGCAGCGCGGGCGAGCGTTCGGCGTAGGCGAGCGGGCAGGCGGCGGGCGGGCAACCACCCGCGTCGCGCTCGATCTGCGCGGGCAGCGCCGGATCGACGGCCCCTGCGCCCAGCCACATCGTGAAATCGTCGGCCGGACCGTAATTGTCGACCCAGTAGTCGAACATCCCGCGCGGACCGTGCGCCGCCGCGAGACCGCTGGTGATGCCGCCCTGGCTCCAGCCCCACAGCACCGTGCGGGTGATCGAGCGATGGGCGTCCCGGTACCACGCGGTCGCGGCGACGACATCGCGCCACCCCGCCCACAGGTTCCACTCTCCGGCGCGCCATTCGCTCTGCGCCGAGCGCAGATCCATCGCCAGGATCGGCGTCGCGGTGCGCCGGGCGATCGACTCGAGGTAGCCCGCGAAATCCGCCGAAGACCCGCCGTGCCCGTGCACCGCGACCACGAGCGCCTGCGCAGGCGTGTCCTGCTCGGCGCACCGATAGGGCTCGTACACCCGGCCGGTCGCCTCATCCCCGTCCACGGTCAGCGAAACCGGGCGCACCGCCACGCCCCCGGCGCAGTCCGGCTCCGCGGAAACCGGCGCCGCCGCGGGGATTGTCGTCATGATCACGCCGATCAGCGCGCAGCAGAGTCCGAGTGCCGCAGATGCCCGTCGCATCCTCGGATGATGTCACGTCGTCAGCGCGCCGCGGGAGCGCACGACGACGAGCAGTCCGCCCGCGACCGCCGCGAGGCCGACCACCACGCCGAACGCGGTCACTCCCGCGCTCGATCCGTAGGCCGAGGCCACCTCCGTGCTGCCCGAGCCGGACCGTGCCGATCTGCGGCTGGACCATGTGCTCGCCGCGCTGAGCGACCCCCTGCGCCTGACCATGGTCCGCAGGCTGCTGCTGGACTCCCCCGACACCGACCGGCCGTGCTCATGGTTCGGCATCGATCGCCCCAAATCCACGCTCACGCACCATTTCCGGGTGCTGCGTGAAGCCGGCGTCACCCGGCAGCGCCGTTACGGACTCGAACGCCGCAGCCAGGTCCGCGTCGAGGATCTCGAAGCGCGCTTTCCCGGCCTGCTCGACCTGGTCCGCGCCTGGGAGCCCGTGGACTGATCCCGAACTTTGGGGGCAGGTCCCGGCGTCGCGGCCCTGTTACGGTCCGGGTATTCATTCCGAGTCCGGATGGCACGGGTCCGCGCGTTCGGACGCCTTCGCAGGGAGTCAGCCATGACCTTCGCACCCCGCCGCACCCCCGACGCGACCCTGATCAGCACGCCCGAGATCGCCGCCGGCTGGCGCGAACTACTGCTGGCCGAGCGGAATCAATTGCGCGGCGGCTCCTTCCGCGACGCCGCGGTGGCCCTGTGCGCGCTGGTCGCCGTGGCCGACGACGCGATCGCGGACCGGGCGACCATCGGCGAACTGGTCACGGCCGATCCGGTGCTGTGCAACTTCCCGGTCGACGACTTGCGCGCGTTGTTCGAGGACAACTGCAATCGGCTGGCGAACGCTCCGGTGCGCGGTTACGCCCACGTGCTGCGGCAGATCGCCACAGCGGCGCACCGGCCGGTCGAGGCGGACGCGGTGATCCGCACCGGCCTGCTGATCGGCAGCGACGCGGGCGCATGCGGCCCCGCGGCGGCCGAGGCCGTCCGCGACGCCTGCCGGACGCTGCGCCTGACCCCGGAGCGCTTCGGCCTCTGACCCGCGGCGCGAACGCTACGATTCGCCTATGCGTTCGATTGATGCCGCCGAGCGGCGCGCTCGGTTGGCGATACGACACCGGCTGGCCGCTTCGGAGCGCAGCGGCCAGGTCGCGGACATCGCCCGGTCGCTGGTCGCCTTGCACGCGACCGATCCGGCCACCGTCTTCCTCTCCGTCGCGGCGCGCGGCGAGGGGCTGACGCCCTCGGATGTCGAACGGGCCCTCTACGACGACCGGTCGCTGCTGCGGATGCTCGCCATGCGCCGCACCATGTTCGTCGTGCCGGTGGAACTCGTTCCGGTGCTGCAGGCCGCGTGCGCGGACGCGCTGGCGCACAAGCAGCGGCGCACCTACGCCAAGTACCTGGAGCAGGCAGGCATCGGGGACGGCGATGTGCGGCGCTGGTGGGCCGAGGTCGAGACCGAGACGCACAAAGCGTTGCTCGACCGCGGCGCGGCGACCGGCGCGCAGCTGAGCAGGGACGTCCCGCGCTTGCGCACCCAGGTGAACACCGCGCCGGACAAGCCGTATTCGAAGCCGACGAACATCACCACCTGGGTGCTGGTGACGCTGGGCTGTGAGGGCCGCATCGTGCGCGGACGGCCGAACGGCAGCTGGACCAGCAGCCAGTACACCTGGTCGCCGATCGAATCGTGGTTGCCGCAAGGCGTTCCCGCCCTCCCCGCCGCCGAAGCCCGCGCCGAGCTGGTCCGCCGCTGGCTGCGCGCGTTCGGCCCCGCGCCGGTGTCCGACATCAAGTGGTGGACCGGATGGACGTTCGGCGAGGTGCGCGCGGCGCTCGGCGCGCTCGATCTGGTCGAAGTCGATCTGGACGGCGTGACCGGCGTACTGCTGGCCGACGACGTGGAACCGGTCGCCGCCCCGGAACCGTGGGCGGCGTTGCTGCCCGCCCTCGACCCGACGCCCATGGGCTGGCAGGCACGAGAGTGGTTCCTCGGCTCCCACGCCGCGAACCTGTTCGACCGCAACGGCAACATCGGTCCCACCGTCTGGTGGGGCGGGCGCATTGTGGGCGGCTGGGCACAGCGCGGTGACGGCGAGATCGTCTACCGCCTGCTCGAAGACGTGGGCAGCGAGGCCGAGGCGATGATCGCCACGCAAGCGCAACGTATTCGCGAGTGGTACGGCGACGTGCGCGCCATTCCCCGTTTCCGGACGCCACTGGAGCGCGAACTCACCGCCTGACCGGGCGAAGCCGCGCGCCTACATGTCCAGCCCCAGATCGAGCACCCGCACCGAGTGGGTGAGGGCGCCGACGGCGAGGTAGTCGACGCCGGTGCGCGCGTAGTCGGCGGCGACGTCCAGGCTCAGGCCGCCGGAGGACTCCAGTTTGGTCCGCGGGGACGCCGCGTTGCGGCGCTGCACGGCCGCCTGGGTCTGCCAGAGCGGAAAGTTGTCCAGCAACACCAGTTCCACGTTCTCGGCGAGCACGGCGTCGAGCTGTTCGAGGCTGTCGACCTCCACCTCGCAGGCGATGTCGGGTGCGGCGGAGCGGACCGCGCGCAGCGCCTCGACCACCGATCCCGCTGCGACCACGTGATTGTCCTTGATCAGCGCGGCGTCGCCGAGACCCATGCGGTGGTTGACGCCGCCCCCGACCCGCACGGCGTACTTCTGCAGCGCGCGCAGTCCCGGTAGCGTCTTGCGGCTGTCGCGGATGCGGCACTTGGTGCCCGCGACGGCGTCCACCCAGGCGGCCGTCGCCGTCGCGATGCCGGACAGATGGCACACCAGGTTGAGCATGGTGCGCTCCGCGGTGAGCAGCCCCCGCGTGGGTGCGATCAAGGTCAGCACGGACTGTCCCGGCGACACCCTGGTTCCGTCGGCGACGCGGTCGGTGACCTCGTAGGCGTCCGCGCCGATCACCTCGTCCAGCACCAGCAGCCCCGCGTCGAGCCCGGCCACGGTCCCCGGCTCCCGCGACACCACCGATGCCTTGATCACCGCGTCCGCGGGCACGGTGGCCGTCGTCGTGACGTCGGGGCCGTAGCGCAGGTCCTCGTCCAGCGCGGCGCGGATGACGCGCAGCACCTCGTCGCGATCCAGAGCGGCGTCCAGAGCCATCGAAGCGTTCCTCTCTCGCCGAGCGGGACCGGTGGACAAGTCCGTTTCGGCGCGTGTGGTCAGGGAAGGGGTGCGTACTCGGCGACGCCGTCACCGTTCAGCCGGATCGGGAGGCTGTGGCGGAGTTCGGGCGCGGCGTCGGGGTGGTCCGAGCGGGTATGGCAACCGCGGCTCTCGGTGCGGGCGAGCGCCGCGAGCAGCAGGGCGCGGGCCGCGAGGGTGAGCGCGGCGTCCTCGATCGCGGCGATCGGATGGGCGGCGGCGCGCGTGTCGCGGCGGGTGACCGCGTCGTCGAGCCGTTTGAGCGCTTCGGCGAGCCCCGCGCGGTCGCGGACCACCGAGGCGTGCGTGGTCATCAGGTGCTGCACCACGTCGCGGTCGGCGTATTCGACCGCGCGCGAGGGGATCTCGACGACCCCGGATCGCTCACCGAGCCGCTCGGCGGCGGCGGCTCCGGCGCGCTCGCCGACCACCAGCCCCTCCAGCAGGCTGTTGGAAGCCAACCGGTTCGCCCCGTGCAGCCCGGTGCGCGCGACCTCGCCTGCGGCGTACAGGCCGGGCACCGCGGTGCGGCCGTGGGTGTCGGTGACGACTCCCCCGCACTGGTAGTGCGCGGCCGGTGCGACCGGGATGAGATCGGTGCGCGGATCGATGCCCGCCGCGAGGCACGAGGCGGTGATCGTCGGAAACCGTTGTGCGAAACCGTCGATCGAGCGCGCGTCGAGATAGACGTGCTCGGTGCCGAGTGCCCGCATGCGCGCGGCGATGGCGCGAGAGACGACATCGCGCGGGGCGAGATCGCCACGCGGGTGCACCCCCGCGGTCACCGGGTCGCCTTCGGTGTCGACCAGCGTCGCGCCTTCGCCGCGCACCGCTTCGCTGATCAGCGGCCTGCGTCCGAGGCCGCCCGGGGTGTAGAGCACGGTGGGGTGGAACTGCAGGAATTCCAGATCGGCGACGGCGGCTCCGGCCCACAACCCGAGCGCGATGCCGTCGGCGGTGGCGCCGGGCGGATTGGTGCTCAGCGCGTACAACTGGCCGAGCCCGCCGGTGGCCAGCAGCGCGGCGGGCGCGTGCACCACGCCGAACCCCCGCTCCGACACCGCGACCACACCCCGCACACCGGTCGGCCCGGTGACGATCTCGGCTGCCGCCGCGCCGAACAGCACCGGCAGGCCGGCTTCGTTCAGCGCCCGCTGCACCTCCGCGCCGGTGGCGTCGCCTCCGGCGTGAATGATCCTGCGGGTGCTGTGCCCGCCCTCGCGGGTCCGCGAGATCTGGCCGTCGCGGCCGAGGTCGAACACCGCGCCCAGGTCGGTCAGCGCGGCCACCGCGGCCTGCCCGCCCTCGACGATGGAGCGCACGGCGTCCACGTCGCAGAGCCCGGCGCCCGCCTCCACCGTGTCGCGCACGTGCGATTCGACCGAGTCACCGTGCGGCGCGACGACGGCGATGCCGCCCTGGGCGTACTGGGTGGAGGTGTCCGTCGGCCCGCCCTTGCTGAGCGTGAGCACCCGCAGGCCGCGCAGTGACGCGGTGCGCGCCGCGGTCAGTCCCGCGACGCCGCCGCCGATCACGACCAGATCGGCCTCGGCCTCCCAGTCGATGGAAACCCGGGTTGTCATCGGCCCGCGCCTCTCTGTCTTCCGTTCCGCGAACGACCTCCGGAGCGGACGCGGCGGTCACCGCGTCCGGCCGGAGCACGACCCACCGCCGCGAAGGCAGCGGTCGGATTCATTCACCGCCGCCGGGATTGCCGATCGCGATCATCCGCTGCACCGAGTTGCGGCCCAGCGCGGCGGTCTCCGGATCGACGTGCACCTCGTCGCGGCCTTCGACCAGGCAGCGCAGCAGCGCCGCCGGGGTGATCATCTTCATGTACTTGCACGACGCCCGGTCGTTCACGGCCTGGAAGTCGATGCCGGGGGCGGCCTTGCGCAGCTGGTGCAGCATGCCGACCTCGGTGGCCACCAGCACCTGGTTCGACTTCGCCGCCTTGGCCGCGTCGATCATGCCCCCGGTGGACAGGATGTGCACCCGCTCGGCCGGGAACGCGCCCTCGCCGGCCAGGTACAGCGCCGAGGTGGCGCAGCCGCATTCGGGGTGCACGAACAGCTCCGCGTCCGGGTGGGTGCGCGCCTGCTCGGTCAGCTCGTCGCCGTTGATGCCCGCGTGCACGTGGCACTCCCCCGCCCAGATGTGCATGTTCGCGCGGCCGGTGACCCGCTTGACGTGCGCGCCGAGGAACTGGTCCGGCAGGAACAGCACCTCGCGGTCCGGGTCGATCGAGGCGACCACGTCCACCGCGTTGGACGAGGTGCAGCAGATGTCGGTGAGCGCCTTCACCTCGGCCGTGGTGTTCACGTACGACACGACCACCGCGTTGGGGTGCTCGGCTTTCCAGGCGCGCAGCTCATCGGCCGTGATCGAATCCGCGAGCGAACATCCCGCACGCTGATCGGGGATGAGCACGGTCTTCGCCGGGCTGAGAATCTTGGCGGTCTCGGCCATGAAGTGCACGCCGCAGAACACGATGGTGTCCTCGGGCGCCTCGGCCGCGATCCGCGACAGCGCCAGCGAGTCGCCGACGTGGTCGGCCACGTCCTGGATCTCCGGCAACTGGTAGTTGTGCGCCAGGATCGTCGCGTTGCGCTCCCTGGCCAGTCGCTTGACTTCCCGCGCCCACTCCGGCGTTGCCTCGACACCCGCGAACCCCGATGGTCCGTCGAACACCTGCCCCATCAGCGGGGGCGCCAGTTTCGCACCCGTCGTCGCCATGGATGGCTCCCTTCCTCGTGCGGTCGGCTACACCGCCGATTCGCACCAAACCAGGTTTTCGACTTATAATCGAAAACGTGGCCCATAGTAGCACCATCCACGAATCGCTCACCGCGGTGTTCCAGGTTCGCCGCTTCCCCAGGGACATCGCCGCAGGTCACACCCCAGCCGACCGGGCGGAAGGCATGCTGCGGCGTTGCCCGCCCGACCAGCGGACCGAACTGGCGGTGTTGCTGTGGGAACGCGCATTGGATCCACAGAAGGGCACCTGGTCGCTGCCCGGCGGACGCCTCGGCGACGACGAGGACCTCGACGCCTCCGCGCGCCGCCAGCTCGCCGAGAAGGTCGACGTGCGCGAGTTGAGCCACCTGGAACAGCTTTCGGTGTTCAGCGCCCCCGACCGGGTGCCGAGCCCGCGCCGCATCGCCTCGGCCTATCTCGGACTGGTCCCGCTGACCGCCGACCCCCATCTGCCCCCGGACACCGCATGGCATCCGGTCTCGGCACTGCCGGCCATGTCCTTCGACCATCGCACGGTCGTCGACCACGCCCGCACCCGGCTGGCGGCGAAACTGTCCTACACCAACATCGCCTTCGCCCTCGCGCCGGACCGGTTCACCATGTCCACACTGCGCGAAATCTATTGCGCCGCATTGGGGTACGACGTGGACCCCACGAACCTCCAGCGCGTCCTTTCCCGCCGCAAGGTGATCACCCCCACCGGAGCCACCGCCGCACCCGGCCGCGCGGGCGGCCGCCCCGCCGCGGTGTACCGCTTCACCGACTCCGGACTCCGCGTGACAGACGAATTCGCGGCCCTGCGCCCGCCCGGCCCTTCCTGACCCCGCCTGGCCGCCCTAATCGGCCGAAGCCTTACGGTGCTTGCTCCGACGACGGTACTGCCGCTTGCTCGGCACAGGCCGCGCCGCATTGCTACGCCGCAAGGCATCCCGCCGCCGCCACGCCGCCAGATCGGCCCGTTCGCTCTCCGCGGGAACCGTCCCGGCTTCCGCTCCAGGTGCGCGCCTCACCGCCCCAACCCCTTCCAACGCTTTCTCGGCGACCCACCGTATCCCTACCCCCACACCGGCCTCCACCGGTTTTCGCCGGAATAACAAGATCAACGGCACGCCGCGGCGTTTCGCGAGTAGATTCCTGTGCCGTTGATCATGAAGAGGCGATCAAGCGGCCTTCATCTGCGGGCTCGGCGGGGGAGCTTCGGTTCGTTGCGACAGTCGGGAAGCGGCCCAGAAGGCCAGTTCGACGAGCCAGAACAGCAGGAGGAGCAGCGTCACGACGGTCGCGGGGACGGCGAGGAAGAACACCGAAGGGATCGCGACGACGAGGAAGCGCGCGACCTCGCCCGCGCTCGCGCCACGCAAGCGGTGGGCGGCACGCACGGCCGCCCACATCATCCAGCGGCGCGGCAGCGAGACCCCGAGTTCGTGCAGGCTGCGGCGGAAGATGCCGTCGGCGTCGGCCACGCTGACGGCGTGTGTGCTGAGCAGATAATCGTGCAGGATCGCGGCGCGGGTGTAGATGCCGTAGCGGGGGATCAGCCAGATCAGCGGGCGTGGCACCGACGCGAAATCGGTGCGGAAACCGGCGGGGATGACGAATTCCGCACTCGCCCCGCGGTAGACGAACGGTTCGGTCACCCGCCAGAACTTGGCGTCGAGCTCTTCGACGACCGGCCCGCCACCGACAAAGGTCACGTCCTGTTCCTTCCCCGCGCTTCGCGCCACCCCGCGGTGGTCGGGCCTGCCGCGACCACGCGCCGGGTCAATACCGTTGCCGGTATTCGGGTACCGAATACTCTTCCGAGGCAGGCTCGTAGCCACGATAAGGCAGCTCTTCCCCGCTCGCAGCGACGCCTCCGGAGCCCGTGAAGGTTTGCTCCTTCCGGGCGGCGCGGCGTCCGCTGCCGAGATCCTCCGACGTACTGAGCGCGGCGAGGAACAGCATGACCAAAGACGCGATCAACGGCTGCACGATCAGCGCGAGGTCGCTGCCCAATTCGATCGGCAATGTGACGATCTGGCCGACCGGCGGGTCGTGCGGGCGCGGATGCGACCACTCGGCCACCTGCTCCCCCACGCGGGCCATCACCACCGCGCCCGCGCCGCTGCCGAGCAGCAGGCCCAGTTGCAGCAGCGGCCCGCGCGCCGAGCGCCAGCGCCATACGGCCAGCGCGCCGAGCAGGCCGAGCACCGCCCCCGCGAGCACGAACAACGCCAGCGCGTCGAACTGATGAGTGCTCTCTCCGGTCAGCGCGACCCCACGACCCGGCTCGACCACGAGCAGACGCTCGGTAGGCGCCAGCAGACCCCAGCCGACGCCCGCGAGCGCGCTCACCACCACCACGGCGACGGCGACCACCGCCGCCGCCCGCCCCTCACCCCGCGACGATGCCACTAGCGGCGTTCCAGTTCGGCGGAGTCGATGACGCCGTGCCGGGAGCACTTGGCCCACCAGCCGTCCGGGCTCACCTGCACGATCATGCGGCGGCCGCACTGCTCGCAGAAGCGCGGCGGCTCCAGGCCCAGCGCGGCGGCGGGCGGGATCGCGTCGTCGAGGCCCGGCACCATCCGCTTGCCGGTGAACGGGTTGTAGCGCTCGTCCATGTCCATGACAGTACCCATGCTCGCCTGCCTCTTCGTCGCAACCGAGCCGGGTCAGAGCGTTTCGTTGAGCGCCTTGATCGGCATCTTCAGCTCGCCGAGCAGGTCGAGGTCCTGTTCGGCGGGGCGGCCGAGGGTGGTCAGGTAGTTGCCGACGATGACGGCGTTGATGCCGCCCAGGATGCCCTGTTTGGCGCCGAGGTCACCGAGGGTGATCTCCCGGCCGCCCGCGAAGCGCAGCATGGTGCGCGGCAGCGCGAGCCGGAAGGCGGCGACGGCGCGCAGCGCGTCGGACGCGGGCAGCACCTCCAGGTCGCCGAACGGCGTGCCCGGTCGCGGGTTGAGGAAGTTCAGCGGGACCTCGTCGGGCTCGAGTTCGGCCAGGTTGGCGGCGAACTCGGCGCGTTGCTCCAGGGTCTCGCCCATGCCGAGGATGCCGCCACAGCAGACCTCCATGCCCGCTTCGCGGACCATACGCAGGGTGTCCCAGCGCTCCTCCCAGGTGTGCGTGGTCACCACGTTCGGGAAGTAGGAGCGGGAGGTCTCCAGGTTGTGGTTGTAGCGGTGCACGCCCATGGCGGCCAGCTGGTCGACCTGCTCCTGGGTGAGCATGCCCAGCGAGCAGGCGACCTGGATGTCCACCTCGTTGCGGATGGCCTCGACACCGGCGGCCACCTGGGCCATCAGGCGCTCGTCCGGCCCGCGCACGGCGGCCACGATGCAGAACTCGGTGGCGCCGGTCTTGGCGGTCTGCTTGGCGGCCTCCACCAGGCTCGGGATGTCCAGCCACGCCGCGCGCACCGGCGACTGGAACAGGCCCGACTGCGAGCAGAAGTGGCAGTCCTCGGGGCAGCCGCCGGTCTTGAGGCTGATGATGCCCTCGACCTCGACTTCGGGACCGCACCACTTCATGCGCACCTCGTGCGCCAGGGCGAGCAACTCCTCCAACTGGTCGTCGCCGAGGCGCAGCACCGCCAGGGTCTGCTCCTGATTCAGCCCTTCACCGCGCTCGAGCACCTGCTCGCGGGCGATCGACAGAATGCCGGTGGCTACGGGTGCCTGGGTCACTGCACGAATCCCTTCGTCCGGCCGAGGTGGCCGTGCAACTTGAACGGTGTTCAGGCTAGGGTAGCGACAGGAGTGAGTCAAAGCACGACGGGAAGGGCATCGAGTGCAACTGCACCGGGCGGACGTGGTCGACGGCGCCATCGCGATTCTGGACCGATACGGCCTGGCCGACCTCACCATGCGCAGGCTGGCCGGTTCGCTCCAGGTCCAGCCGGGAGCGCTGTACTGGCACTTCCCCAACAAGCAGGCGCTGCTCGGCGCGGTCGCGGACAAGATACTCGCGCCCATGGATGACCCGATCGAAGCCGAGGAGTGGTCCGGGCAGATCACCGAGCTGGCCCACCGGCTGCGCGACTGCCTGCTGGCCTATCGCGACGGCGCCGAACTGGTCTCGGCGACCTACGCGTCGAGACTCACCACAAGCAAGGGGCGGGAACGCTTGGCGAGCGCGGCCATTCGCGCGGGGATGCCGCGTCAGGAGGCCGAACTCGCGGCGTTCACGCTGCTGTACTACGTGCTCGGCGAGACCGTGGACGAGCAGTCCAGGATGCAGATGGACTCGGCGGGCGCCCTGCCCGAGGGCGCGTCGCCGCTGGAGGAGACCACCGACGCCACCGCTCGTTTCGACTTCGGCCTGCAATTGTTCGTGGCGGGGGTGCGGCACCTGCTCGGCACTCGCGTCCGCTGACGTCCGACGCGTCGGCATGACGGTTCCGCGTTCGGTGTAGCGGCCTGGTTTCCGGCGGCCCGCTGTGGCGCGCCGAGGGTTCAGCGCAGGTGCGTGTTCAGGAAAGCCGATGTGTCCGGAAGCGATGCCAAGAACGCACCGCTGTGGTCCTGGCCGGGGTAGCTCTGGACCGTCACTTGTACTCCGGGGTTGAGCTGTCGCAACTTCTGCCCGTAGCCCTCGGTGTCGGTGGGCGGCACATCGATGTCGGCCGTGCCGTAGCCGATCCTGAGATCGCTGGTGAACCGGTCTTCCGGATATCTCGTCAAGGCGGCGATGTCCTCGGTGAAGGTGGGCGTCGGCCGATCGGGATCGGCGACGAGCGCCGACGGCCTGCGGCCCTCGGCGCGCTCGACCAGGCGCGACAAGCATTCGTGGGCCGCCTTTTCCACGAATTCCTTGCCGAAATCCGACAGGTACGGGGTGACGCTGCCGGGGTTCAGTTCCTCCAGCGAAGCCAGGTAATACGCCGCGTAGGCGATCTGGTTCTTCGAGCCGGTCGAGTCGCGCCGGAACATCTCCGGCAGGCTCTTACTCGGGTCGGTGCGCAGTCCGGTGACCACTACCCCGCTCAAACCGGGCGCGGAACCGCCTTTCTCGGCGTACAGGGCCGCAGCGCTCATCGCCGCGTGCGCTCCTTCCGACTGGCCGACGACGACCCATCTCCGCGACAGCGGAAAGGGAGTCGCGCGCAGCGCGGCGACCGCGTCCACTATCGACATTCCCTCGACCTGCGTGTTGTAGTAGCTGAACTGCCCGCGGGTGCCGAGGCCCTGATAGTCCGGAGCCAGCACCGCGTACCCGTTCTCCAGAATCCGGTCGAAATACGAGGTGTTCCGCTCGGACTGCGGGCGGCGCGACGGCGCGCAGGCATCGCCGATGCCGGCGGTTCCGTGCGCCCACACCACCAGCGGCCATCCGCCCTCCGGCGGCAGGCCCTTGGGCAGATAGAGCGCACCGGAGGCCTGCGCGGCGGCTCCGTGCTGATCGGTCGTGGTGTAGCCGATCCCGAACGAGGCCATGGCCTCGGGGAATGTCCACGCCGGATCGAGCAGTTCGATCGCACTCAGTTGCCCGGTCGCCGGGCTTTCCGCTGCCGCGGGCGCCACCGCGAGCGTGACAGCGACGCACATGCTGATCGAGGCCGCGACCGGAACGGCTCGCCGAAGGAAGGGGATGGGCATGGCGCAGCACCATACCGACGCGCATCGGTGACAACGTCCCAGCGACACCAGCCACCAGTGGAAATTCCCTTATCCCGCGCAGTGGCGGCGAGGGCCGAGCGGCTACCCGGTCTCGGCGGACGGCTGCCGTGCCGGCGGCACGACCACCTCGGGAAACCAGCGGTGCATGGTGTAGGCGCCCGCCGCGGCGGTGAGCGCGAGCGCGACGGCCGCTCCGCCCAGCACCGTGACGGCGCTGATCGCGCCGACCGCCACCGGCCCGGCGAACATGCCGATGTCGTGGGTGAGCCGCCAAGCGCCGAGGAACTCCGCGCGCTGCCCGTCGGGCGCGACGTCCGCGCCGACCGTCATGATCAGCCCGTTGCTCATCCCGTTGGCCAGCCCGAGCAGCACGGCGGCGCACCCGAGACCGAACACCGAGGAGGTGAACGGCAACACGCCGAAACCGGCGGCGAACAGGACCATCGACGGCACACCGGTCGCCCGCCTGCCGTAGCGATCCAGCCACACCCCCGCGGGATAGGACATCAGCACGTCCATCGCGCCCGCCACGCCGAAGATCAGACTGGTCGTCGAGGCGCTCACTCCGATGTGCGCGGCCCACAACGGCAGCAGCGCCAGCCGCGCCGCCCGCGCGGCGCCGACCAGCAGCGCGGCCAGCCCGAGCGTGCCGAGTGTCCTGCGGTGCTCGACCACGATCGCCGTCAGCGCGTGCCCGGTGCCCGCTCCGCCCGCTGCCTCGGGCGATCGGATCGCCGCCATGGCCGCGCCGGACACCACCGTGGTCGCCAGCTGCAACCACAGCGCGCCGTTGGGACCGAGCGAATGCACCACGGCCGCACCGAGGAACGGGCCGCAGAAGAACCCCAGCCGCATGGAACCGGCCAGCGTCGACATCGCGCGCCCGAGGTCGTTCGTGGGTATCACGGCCACCAGATAGGACTGGCGAGCCAGGCCCCACACCGCGCTTGCCGCGCCGCCCAGCAGCATGCCCAGCGCGAGCACGCCGACATTCGGCGCGACGATCGCCGCGAGCACGCCGAGCGCCCCGAGCACCGAGCCGAGCGCCAGCGCGCCGCGTTCGCCGATCCTGGCGACCACCCGCCCGGCGGGCAGATCGGTGAGCACCATGCCCAGTCCGGACAGCGCGACGACGACGCCGGCCAGCCCGGCCGACGCCCCCAGATCGAGCGCGCGCAGCGCGTACATCGGCGCGGCCGCGCCGGACCCGATGCCGTACACCACCATCGGCACGAACACCGTCCAGGTCAGCGACCGCAACCGCACCGCGCCGACGACTTCGCCCGCCACGGCGGACCGCTCGCTCATCGCGCCACCGCTCGACGCCACGACGCCGCGCTCACCTCGATCACCGGCAGCCCGAAGACGCTGCCCGAGGCGAGATCGCGCGCCGATTTCGCTCGCACCGGTGCCGTCCTGCGGCGGACAGCCCTGCGCCCGGGCGGACAGTCGCTTCCGTCGCCGCCGCTCACCGGGCCAGCGCGGGCTGCCGGGCGAAGCGGCTGTCGGGGCGGGGCAGGCCGAAGTGGTCGCGCAGGGTGGTGCCGCTGTACTCGGTGCGGAACAGGCCGCGCTCCTGCAGGATCGGCACGACCGTCTCGGCGAAGATCTCCAGTCCGCCCGGGTAGTACGGGGGCATCACGTTGAACCCGTCGGCGGCGCCGTTGCGGAACCATTCCTCGATGGTGTCGGCGACCTGCTCGGGCGTCCCGGCGAACACCCGGTGGCCGCGCGCACCGGCGAGGCGGTGCAGCAGGCCGCGCACGGTCGGCCGTTCCCGCTGCACGATGCCGGCCACGACCTGCAACCGGCTCCGCCCGTTGTCGGTGACATCGCCCGCCGCGTCGAACAATTCGACCGGGATCGGCTCGTCCAGCGGCAGGTGCCGCAGGCTGATCCCGACGATGCCCTCGAGTTGCGCCAGGCCGTATTCCGGCACGGTGAGCTCGTTGAACTCCTGCTCCAACTTCTTCGCCGCCGCCTCGGTGTCGGCGATGAACGGGCTGATCCCGGGCAGGATCTTGACGTGCTCTGGGTCGCGCCCGAAGCCGCGGGCCCGCTGCTTGATGTCGGCGTAGAACGCCTGGGCGTCGCTGAGCCTTTGGTGCGCGGTGAAGATCGCCTCCGCGTACTTGCCCGCGAACGCGCGCCCGTCGTTCGACGCGCCCGCCTGCACCAGCACCGGGTGGCCCTGCGGGGTGCGCGGCGCGGTGAACGGACCACGTACCCGCAGGTGTTCGCCCGCGAAGTCGATCCGGTGGATCTTCTCCGGGTCGGCGTACACGCCGGAGGCCCGGTCCAGGACGATGGCGTCGTCCTCCCAGCTGTCCCACAACGCGACCACGGCGTCGACGAATTCCCGTGCGCGGGCGTACCGTTCGGCGTGGACGGGATGCTTGTCCAGACCGAAGTTGGCCGCGGCGAGATCGGTGCCGGTGGTGACGATGTTCCAGCCCGCCCGGCCGCCGGAGATGTGGTCCAGCGTGGAGAACAGCCTGGCCAGGTTGTAGGGCTCGTAATACGTGGTCGACGCGGTGGCGATGAGGCCGAGATGCGTTGTCGCCGTGGCGATCGCGGTGAGCAGGGTGATCGGCTCCAGACCGGAGGCCGCGTTGTGCTCGACGTCGGTGCGCAGGGCGGGTCCGTCGGCGAAGAACACCGCGTCCAGTTTCGCCGCCTCGGCGGTGCGTCCGATCTCCTGGTAGTAGGCGACGTCGTAGATTCGGTCGGGGCTGCTCCACGGATGCCGCCAGGCCGCCTCGTGGTGGCCGGAGGGATAGATGAAGGCGTTGAGGCTGAGTTGGCGCGGTGCGTTCATGAGGCTTTCTTCTCGTCGGTGGGCGCGTCGGCGATGTCGACGCCCAGGCTGGCCAGCAGCAGGGAGCGGTGCCGCAGGAAGGCGGGATCACCGTGGCCGCGCGGACGTTCCAGGTCGATGCGCTGGTCCACCGCGATGCGCCCTTCGTCGAGCACCAGGACGCGGTCGGCCAGCAGCACCGCCTCGTCCACGTCGTGGGTGACCAGCAGCACGGCGGGCCGGTGCTTGGCGCACAGGTCCTGCAGCAGTGCGTGCATCTTGATCCGGGTCAGCGCGTCCAGCGCGCCGAACGGTTCGTCCGCCAGCAGCAATTCGGGTTCGCGCACCAGCGAACGCGCCAGCGCGACGCGCTGCTGCTCGCCGCCGGACAGCTCCTTGGGCCAGGCCTGCTCTCGGCCCGCGAGCCCGACCTCGGCCAGCGCCGCGCGGCCGCGACCGGCCGCGTCCGGACCGCCGAGGCCGAGGGTCACGTTGTCGAGCACCCGCACCCAGGGCAGCAACCGCGAGTCCTGGAACACCACGGAGCGCTCGGTGGGCACGCTCAACTCGCCCGAACCCGGAACGTCGTAATCCAATTCCGCCAGCGCGCGCAGCAGCGTGCTCTTGCCCGACCCGCTGCGGCCGAGCAACGCGACGAACTCGCCGCGGGCGATGTCGATGTCGAGATCGCGCAGCACGACCCGGTCGCCGAAGCCACGGCGCAGCCGCCGGACACGGACCACGTTCAGTCCCCGAGTGTCTGCCGCCATGACAGCGCCCTCCTTTCCACGGCGCGCACCAGCAGGTCGCCGAACAGGCCGAGCAGGCCGTAGATCACCAGGCCGACCACGATGATGTCGATCTGGCCGTAGGTGCGGGCCTGGGTCATCAGGTATCCGATGCCGCTGGTGGCGTTGACCTGCTCCACCACGACCAGCGCCAGCCACGAGATGGTGACGGCCAGCCGCAGGCCGGTGAAGAAACCGGGCAGCGATCCCGGCAGCGCGATCCGGCGGATGAATCCCCACCGCGACAGACCGACGGTCTGGGCGAGTTCCACGTACCTGGCGTCGACGCTGCGCAGATGCGCGTGCGTGTTCAAGTAGATCGGGATCGCCACGCTGGTGGTGATCACCACCAGCTTCATCTCCTCGCCGATGCCGAACCACACGATGAACAGCGGGATCAGCGCGAGCGTCGGAATGGCGCGCTTGATCTGGATCGGCCCGTCCACCAGCGCTTCACCGATCCGGCTCAGCCCGGCCAGCAACGCCAGCACCAGGCCGATCGCGACACCAAGGCCGAGCCCGATCGCGGCGCGTTGCACCGAGGTCAGCAGATTGCTCTGCAGACGACCGTCGGCCAGCAGGTCACCGGCGGTCTCGGCGACCGTCCACGGCGCGGGCAGCGTCTCGGGATCCAGTGTGCCGGTGGCCGATCCGGCCACCCATGCGGCGATCAGCAACAGCGGTCCCACCGCGATGCCGAACGGTATGGGACGGCCTGGTCCGAGGCGCGGCCGGGTCGGCTTGCGCTTCGCCGGCACCGGTTCCGTCGCGGAGCGGCCGCGACCGAAGCGGCGCAGCACCGCGGCGTCGACGGTCGCCATCAGCGGGCCTTCGGCTCGAACGACGCGCCGCTCTCGGTGACCGCCTGCGTCACCGCGGCGTCGAAGCGCAGGTCGAAGCCGTTGGCCGCCTGCACCTTCTCGGGCAGTTCGCCCGCCTCGGCGATGGCGTCGATGGTGGCCTGCTGCCGGTCGACGAGCTGCTGGTCCAAGTGCGGGAAGACGTAGGCGCCCAGGGATTCCACGATGCGCTTGGCGTCGTCGGCGCTCACCTTCTGGTTGTCCACGTAGTAGCGGCGCGCCCAGTCCTCCGGGTGGGTGTTGGCCCACTGGTAGGCGCGGACGAACGCGCCGACCAGCGCACGGCTGGCGGCGGCCTTCGCCGGGTCGCGCACGACGGCCCGGCGCGCGTACAGGTAGGCCAGACCGCCGTAGATGCCTGCGGTCTCCGAATCCGGGACCAGCGAGGCGCCCGGCGTGCGCAGGAACCGGGTGACGTTCGGCTCGATCAGCGGCGCGACGTCGACCTGGCCGGTGCGCACGGCATCGGGGAACTCGGCCAGCTGCAGCCGGATCAACTGCACGTCGGAGGTGGTGAGCCCGGCCTTGTCGATGGCGCGCAGCACGGCGGCCTGCTGGGCGGTGCCCTCGGCGTAGGCGATCTTCTTGCCCTTCAGATCCGACAGCTTCGACACCGGCTTGCCCGGCGCCACCGCCAGCTTCAAGGCGGTGGTGCTGGTCTGGTAGGACGCGATGATCGGAACGTCCTGCCCGGCCACCAACGCGTGGATCGGCGGGACGTCGCCGACCTGCGCTACGTCGGCGGCGCCCGCGCGGAACGCCTCCAGGATCGCGGGACCGCCGACGAAGTTGGCGAACTCCACCTTGAACGGCAGTTTGTCCAGCTCGCCGGACAGGCGAAGCACGGATTGCAGGCGCTCGGACTGATCGGCGACCACGAGGGTGGTTCCGGCGGGAACCTCGGTCGGCAATGGCCCGTCGGCGGTGGGACCGACCGGCTCGTCGTCCTTCGCGCAGCCGGTGAGTCCGAGGGTCGCAACGGTCGCAACGGCGAGCAATGCGGCGGTCGCGCGGCCGCGGCGGCCGGACCGGAACGTACTTGGTCGGAACATAACGCGAATTACAACAAGACGAAACCGGCGCGAGAACGGTTTGTCTCAGCCTGGTTCGAACCCCTCAGCGCGGCGGCGCGGCCACCGTCGCCGACCGGACCTGCTGCTGATAACGCTGCACGAACGGCAGGATCTGCTGTTCGATCACCGTGTTGTACTCCCGGGGCCGCTGCATGGGATTGGCGTGCCCGGTGTTGCGCGCCAGCACCACCAGCAGTGTGCCGTCCACTCCGCCGGACTGCTCGATCAGCACCCGGTGGGAGTACTCGACATCGACCACGCGGTCGGCGTTCGCGTCGCGGGGCCGGATGAAGACGATCGCGGGCCGCGGCTTGTCCGCCACCGGCTGGGCCAGGGTGCGCAAGTCGTCCGTCGCGCCACCGGCCACAATGGCGGTGAACTGGGACTCGATCAGGCCGTTGCTCGCCGCGTCGCGCGAGACGATCTTCTCCCGCATCACTTCCGCCAGCACCTCGCCCAGCTCGCCGAGCCGGACGCCGGGCAGCCCGTGGCCCCGGTCGACGAAACGGTCCCGGCGGGCGTAGGTCTCCACGGCCAGCCGGAGCATGCGGCTTTCCCGCGCGCCGGGCAGCCAGCCCATCCAGCGCAGCATGTCCTCACCGCGCCCGCGGCTCTCCGGGCGCACCGCGTTCAGGTCGACCGGCGTGCAGTCCAGGATCACCCCGACCAGTCTGCGGTCGCTGTCGCGGTGGATGTGCTCGGCGACCTCGAGCGCGATCACGCCACCCATGCTGTGGCCGACCAGCACGATGTTGCGCAGACCCGAGAGTTCGGCGGCGCGCACCACGAGATCGGCGATGACCTTGGTGTCGATACCTTGGTTGTCGTAGCGGATCGCCCACACCATGCCCATCCTGCGCAGAGCGGGCAGCGCGGCGGCGGTGTCGCCGGCGTCGAGCCCGCCGAGCCCGACCAGGTCCACCACGACGGTGTCCCAGTTCTGCGGGTCCACCGGCGGGGCGACGGGCAGGATGGCGGGCTCGGTGCGCGCCAGTCGCGCTTGTTCCGGCGCGACGTCGTACTTCCAGTACTGCGCGAACACCACCAGCCCGGCCAGCAGCAGCGCGGCCACCCGGAGCAGCGTCACCCTGGTG
Source organism: Nocardia sp. NPDC019323 (assembly GCF_044389845.1). Lineage (NCBI taxonomy): Bacteria > Bacillati > Actinomycetota > Actinomycetes > Mycobacteriales > Nocardiaceae > Nocardia > Nocardia sp. NPDC019323. Next base: position 36,878 of record NZ_JBIRYN010000009.1, on the reverse strand, counting down.
CGGCGCAACGTCTTCCACCCGTGCCCCGGGCTCGTGTCCCGCAGCCGGGCTCGGCGTCGCGCGTCGTCCCAGTCGGAGACGGTGGACGGGTGCCTCTCGTCCATCGGCGACATCCATCCCACTGTAGGCACGGGTGCGGATGGTCGCCACGAGCCCGCTATCGCTCAGCGTGCCGCCGCGGCCATGGCCGCGAGTTCCCCGGGGGCGGTCCGGCGGCCGATTTCGTTGTCCTCTGGCACCATTCCGCTGGGCACCCCGCGTGCACCGCCTGGATATCAGTGCCGCCCTGGGCATCGTGTTGGAGCCACCGCCGTTCGGAGCTCTTCGCGAACGCGGCCGGTCAGCGGAAAGGTGACCAGGCGGGCTCGAACCAGCCGGGGGCGGCGGCGGTGAATCGCGCGCGCTCCCAGCCGCCTGCGCCTTGCGGCACCGAGCCCACCAGGTCGACGCCGGTGACGCGCGGCAGGTCGGTGCGGTTGCACTCGGCGGCGAGATCGGGTTCGGCGGGCCAGGAACCGATCACCAGGCCCGCGCACCGCACGCCCGCCGCGTGCAGTGTGCGGGTGGTCAGTTCGGTGTGGTTGAGCGTCCCCAGCCCGGCGGCGGTGACCAGCAGGACGGGTGCGCCGAGTTTCTGGGCGAGGTCGAGCAACGTGAAATCGCCCAGGCGCACGAGCAGTCCACCCGCGCCCTCGACCAGAACGAGGTCGGCGCCGGTCAAAGAGTCGACGGCGGCGGCGGTCTCGGCCAGCGTCAGTTCCGGCAGCCCGGCGCGGCGGGCGGCGGTGTCGGGCGCGAGCGGGTCGGGGTAGCGGGCGAGTTCGAGGGTGCGGGTGACGCCGGACAACCGCTGGATCTCCGCGAGATCGCCGGGTTCACCGGCCGCCACACCGGTCTGGCCCGGCTTGCACACCGCCACCGAACGGCCGTTGGCCATCGCCGCGGCGGCGACGGCCGCGGTGACGACGGTCTTGCCGACATCGGTGGAGGTGCCGGTGACGAGCAGCACGGTCATGCCGGTACCGCCTCTCGCGCCTGCGCCAGCACCTCGCCGAGCACCCTCGCGATGACATCCAGTTCGGCCGGGGAGAGATTCGCCCGCGCGGTCAAGCGCAGTCGCGACGTGCCCTCCGGCACCGTCGGCGGACGGAAGCAGCCCACGTCCAGCCCGCGCGCCCGGCACGCCTGCGCGGCGTCGAAAGCCACCTGCGCCGGGCCGAGCACGACCGACACCACCGCCGAAGGCGGCGCGGGCACACCGGCGATGGCGGCGATGTCCGCGGCGCGAGCCAGCACCCGTTCGGCCAGCTCCGGCTGCGCGCGCAGCACCCGCAGCGCGGCCCGCGCGGCGCCGACGGCGGCGGGCGCGAGACCGGTGTCGAAGATGAACGTGCGCGCGGCGTCGATCAGGTGGGCGCGCACCCGCGCGCTGCTCAGCACCACACCGCCTTGTGCCGCGAGGGATTTCGACAGCGTCGCGGTGATCACCAGGTCCGGCGCCCCGGCCAGGCCCGTCTCGTGCACCAATCCGCGCCCGCCCGCGCCGCGCACGCCGATGCCGTGCGCCTCGTCCACCACCAGCACCGCACCGTTGGCCCTGGTCACGCGATGCAGCTCGGTCAGCGGCGCGAGATCGCCGTCGGCGCTGAACACCGAATCGGTGAGCACCAGCGCACGGTCCTCGGTCCGCTCCGACAGCAGCCGGTCCACGGCGGCGACGTCGCGATGCGGCGCGATCTCCACCCGGGCGCGGGAGAGCCTGCACGCGTCCACCAGCGACGCGTGGCTGCCCGCGTCGGAGACCACCAGCGAGCCGCGCCCGGCCAGCGCGGTCACCGCGCCGAGGTTGGCCGCGTATCCGGAGGCGAACACCAGTCCCGCTTCCGCGCCGACGAATTCGGCCAGCTCGGTCTCCAGCAGTTCGTGCTCGGTGGTGGTGCCGGTGACCAGCCGTGACCCGGTCGATCCCGCACCCCAGCGGCGCACCGCCTCGATCGCGCCCTCGGTCACCTCGGGGTGGCGGACCAGGCCGAGATAGTCGTTGGAGGCGAGATCGATCGACGGCGTTCGCGGGGCGCGCGGGCGCAGCTCACGGCGCAGTCCCGCGGCCACCCGTGCGGAAGCGCGTTCGTCCAACCAGCTCAACGGATCGGTACTCACAGCTGGGCAGCATACTTGAACACCGTTCAGGACACCCGCCCCGAGGTCCGCTGGTACGGTTGAGCCATCGTTGGTGGTGTCACCGGCCCGCGGTGACAAGCTGCACCGGGGAGGATTACGGCCGGATGCCGCGGTGGGCGATAGTCGTCGAGGAAACAACGGGTTCGGGCGATCACAAGCGCTGGTCACCCCGAATTCTCACCGAAGTGGTCGGCACGCGCGCACAGGCACTGGCGAAGCTGGCCGGTGTGCTGCCCACCTACACTCCGGAGCATCCCAAACTGCGCGGTCGCCGCATCGTGCTCCGCGACGGCGACACCTACCTGCTGATGGTGCGCGGCTGGTCGGACGACTATCACTGCATCTTCCGGGTATGGGAGATGGTGTCCGACAGCGATCGCCCGGAGATCGCCGACCACGCGCCCGACCGGCTCACGGACCGGTGAACCAATTCGGCGTATCGAGCCGGAACACCTCGCCGGGCGTCAGCAAGCGCAGGTCGCGCTCGAATGCGGCCAGCCGGTCCGCGCCGAGCAGCTCCGACCAGCGATCGCGGATCCGGTCGAACGTTCGCGCCGATCGGATGAGCACGTCTTCGGCGCGTTCGGTGAGCGTGTAGACCTTGCGCCGCGCGTCGGACGGATCGTGCCCGCGGCGTAGGTAGCCCAGCCGCTCCAGCGCCTCGATGTGCTTGCCCGCGGCCTGTTTCGAGACGCCGAGCGCGCGCCCGAGGTCGGCGGCGGTGCAGCCGTGCGGCCCGCCCGCGCGCCCGATCGCCTGGAAGACGAAGCCGTGCATCGGCCGCAATTCGGGATGACCGTGCCCGGCCAGATCCGCGTGCACCTCGTCGATCGCCGAGCGGAAGCCGAGCAGCATGCGCAGCGGCAACTCGTAGCCGCCCCGGTCACTTGACATGATGGACAACCTCGTTGACTATATAGACAACCATGTTGTCTATTCTAGAGGTGGTACCCCGATGACCGTCATCCGGCACTCCGACACCCGCCGCACCGAAACCGCCAGCGGCGTCATGACCACGCTCGCCTCGCCCACCCAGGGCGGCTCCGGGCTCGCGCTGTGGCGGGTCGAGGTGCCCGCGAACACCGCGGGACCGTTGCACTTCATCGACGCCGAGCAGATCTGGACCGTCCTCGCCGGACGGCTCGACGTCGCGCTCGACGGCACGGAACTCACCGCGGCGGAAGGCGATACGGTGATTCTCCCGCCGAACGCGCTGCGGCAGGTGCGCACCGGCGACGGCTTCACCGCCATCGTCACCGCGCCGGCGGGGGCTCGGGCCGGAACACCGGACACCGAGGCCACCATCGTCCCGCCGTGGATCGCCTGACCGGTCAGCGCCCGAGCTGCGCGGCGACCGCGGCGCGCATCCCGGCGGTGATCGTGGCGATGTCGCCGGACGTGCTGACGAACGGCGGCATCGTGTAGACGAGGTTGCGGAACGGACGCAACCACACTCCGGCCGCCACCGCGGCGTCGGTCGCGGCGCGCATGTCGACCGGGCGGTCCAGCTCGATCACGCCGATCGCACCGAGCACGCGCGCCTGCACCACGCCCGGCAGCTCGCGCACCGGGGCCAGCCCCGCCGTGAGTTCCGCCTCGATCCGGGTCACCTCGCCGCGCCAGTCGCGCGAGCGCAGCAACTCGATCGACGCGACGGCGACCGCGCAGGCCAGCGGGTTGCCCATGAACGTCGGCCCGTGCATGAGCCCGCCGTGCGCCGCGCTGATCGTCTCGGCGATCCGCGTGGTGCACAGCGCGGCGGCGAGGGTGAGGTAGCCGCCGGTCAGCGCCTTGCCCACGCACATCACATCCGGGCAGACACCGGCCTGGTCGGCCGCGAACAGGGTTCCGGTGCGGCCGAATCCGGTCGCGATCTCGTCGAAGACCAGCAGCACGCCGTGCTCGTCGCACAGTCTGCGCAGATCGGCGAGGTAGCCGGGATGATGCCAGCGCATCCCGCCCGCTCCCTGGACCACCGGCTCCACGATGACCGCCGCCAGTTCGCCCGCGTGCTCGGCGATCATGCGCTCCAGTTCCGCCACGTACTCCGGGTGGTACTCGCGCGGCGGCACCGGCGCGAACAGCTGGTTCGCCAGGATGTCGGTCCACAACGAGTGCATGCCGCCCTCCGGGTCGCACACGCTCATCGGGGTGAAGGTGTCGCCGTGATACCCGCCGCGCCAAGTGAGCAGCCGCCGCTTCTGCGGTTTGCCGAGTGAACGCCAATACTGCAGGCACATCTTCACGGCGACCTCGACCGACACCGAGCCGGAGTCGCACAGGAACACCTTGTCCAGCCCGTCCGGCGTCGATTCCACCAGCAGTTCGGCCAGCCGGGCCGCGGGCTCGTGGGTGAGCCCGCCGAACATCACGTGACTCATCCGCCGCGCCTGCTCCACCAGCGCGGCGTCCAGGGCCGGGTGCCGGTAGCCGTGGATGGCGGCCCACCAGGAACTCATGCCGTCGACCAGCTCGCGCCCGTCGGCCAGCGTCAGCCTGGTTCCCGCCGCGGCGGCCACCACCAGCGGTTCGGTCGTCGCGGGGAAGCCGCCGTAAGGATGCCAGACGTGCTCGGCGTCGAGGGCGGTGATCTCGTCGGGGGTCAGTGCCACGGGAATCCTCGCATCACGGCCCCGGTCCCCGGGGCGTCCTGAACGTCGTTCAAGTTAGCACCCGAGCTGGGCGCGCCCGCAACAGTGGGCCGAGTTCGGCCGTTTCCCCACCCAGCGACGCCGCCGCGCAATATTCTTTGACGGAGTCAAAGATTGGAGCCGCCGTGACCGCTGCCGCACCCGCCGACATCGCCGCCGTCCGCGCATTCAACCGCCACTACACCCGCGTGATCGGTGTGCTGGGAGAAGGACTGCACGACAGCCGCTACTCGCTCACCGAGGCGCGGATCCTGTTCGAACTGGCCGCCTCCGACACGACCGAAGTGGTGGCGCTACGGCACGCCCTCGACCTCGACGCGGGCTACCTCAGCCGCATCCTCGCCCGGTTCGAGCGGTCCGGCCTGGTGCGGCGCAACCGTTCGGGCCGCGACGGCCGCCGCCAGGAGGTCCGGCTGACCGACCGGGGCCGTGAGGTCTTCGCGACGCTCGATCGGCGCTCCAGCGACGAGGTCGGCGCGCTGCTCGGCGCGCAGCCGCAAGCGGCCCGAGCGCGCCTGATCACGGCGATGCGGACCATCCAGCAGATCCTGGACCGGCCCGCCGACGCGCCCGCCTTTTCGCTGCGGCCCCCGCGTTCCGGCGATTACGGCTGGGTGATCCAGCGTCACGCGGAGCTCTACGCGAACGAATACGGCTGGGACGCGACCTACGAGGAATTGATCGTGCGGATCGTGGCCGACTACTTGGCTTCACGTGACGAGCGGCGCGAGCGCGCCTGGATCGCGGAAGCCGATGGCCGCCCGGTGGGCAGCGTCTTCTGCGTTCGCGAGGACGAGACCACCGCGCGGCTGCGATTGCTCTTGGTCGAGCCGACCGCCCGCGGCCTCGGCGTCGGTTCGGCGCTGGTGGATGAGTGCCTGCGCTTCGCGACCGAGGCCGGGTACCGAGAGATCGTGCTGTGGACCAACGACGTGCTCACCGCCGCGCGCCGCGTCTACCAGCGCGCCGGATTCGAACTCGTCGAGCAGCAACCGCACCACAGCTGGGGCCACGACCTCGTCGGCCAGACCTGGCGGCGGTCGCTCACGTCCGCGAACTGACGCGCACGAGGCCGCCGGGGTGGTGCGTCCTCCGCGTCGAACCCTGTCCTCTCGCCCGGCTGCGGGACTGCAGGACGGTTGCCCGGCGGGTATGCCTGCCGGAACGCACCCGGCGGTCTCGCGCGTCGTGGCATTCCTCGGCTACTGCCGCCGCCGACCGAAGAAGGGCCTCCGACCTCGCCCGACCTACGCATCCACAACCACCCGCAGTGCGCGGAGCCCGGCTGGCGCTACTGTCGTTGCCATGGCTCAGCCCGACGCAGCGCCCGGTGACGCGGCACCCCTGGGTGTCTGGCCCGGCACCGCCTACCCCCTCGGGGCCACCTACGACGGCGCTGGCACCAATTTCTCGGTGTTCTCCGAGGTTGCCGACGCGGTCGAACTCTGCCTGATCGACGGGGACGGCGCCGAGACGCGCATCGCGCTCGACGAGGTCGACGGCTACGTCTGGCATGCCTACCTGCCCGGAATCGATCCGGGTCAGCGCTACGGATTCCGGGTGCACGGCCCGTACGACCCCGATCGCGGGTTGCGCTGCGACCCGAGCAAGTTGCTGCTCGATCCCTACGGCAAGGCTTTCGACGGCGATTTCGACGATCACCCCTCGCTCTACACCCACGGGCTCGACTCGCTCGGCCACACCATGACCGGCGTGGTGATCAACCCGTACTTCGATTGGGGCGCCGACCGCGCGCCGAACCGGCCCTACCACGAGACGGTGATCTACGAGGCGCACGTCAAAGGCATGACGATGACGCATCCGGAAGTGCCCGAGGAGTTGCGCGGCACCTATTCCGGCATCGCGCACCCGGCGATCATCGACCACCTGAAGGGCCTGGGCGTCACCGCGATCGAACTGATGCCGGTGCACCAGTTCCTGCACGACCGCGTGCTGCTGGACCAGGGACTGCGCAACTACTGGGGCTACAACAGCTTCGGCTACCTCGCCCCGCACAACGAATACGCGACGATGGACCGCGCGGGCTCGGCGGTCACCGAGTTCAAGGCGATGGTGCGCGCGCTGCACGCCGAGGGCATCGAGGTGATCCTCGACGTGGTCTACAACCACACCGCCGAGGGCAACCACCGCGGCCCGACCATCGGTTTCCGCGGCATCGACAACGCCGCCTACTACCGCTTGGTCGACGACGACCCCTCGCACTACATGGATTACACGGGCACCGGCAACAGTCTCAACGTGCGCCATCCGCACACCTTGCAGCTGATCATGGACTCGCTGCGCTACTGGATCCTGGAGATGCACGTCGACGGCTTCCGCTTCGACCTGGCCGCGACGCTGGCGCGGGAACTGCACGACGTGGACCGGCTCTCGACGTTCTTCGACCTGGTGCAGCAGGACCCGGTGGTGAGTCAGGTCAAGCTCATCGCCGAGCCGTGGGACGTGGGCGAGGGCGGCTACCAGGTGGGCAATTTCCCCAGTTTGTGGACGGAGTGGAACGGCAAGTACCGCGACACCGTGCGCGACTACTGGCGCGGCGAACCGGCGACGCTCGGCGAGTTCGCCTCCCGGCTCACCGGCTCGTCGGACCTGTACGAGGCCACCGGCCGCAGGCCCAGCGCCAGCATCAACTTCGTCACCGCGCACGACGGGTTCACGCTGCGGGATCTGGTGTCCTACAACGAGAAGCACAACGAGGCCAACGGCGAGGACAACCGCGACGGCGAGAGCTGGAACCGGTCGTGGAACTGCGGCGTCGAAGGCCCGACCGACGACCCGGAGGTGCTCGCCCTGCGCGACCGGCAGAGCCGCAACCTGCTGGCCACGCTGATGCTCAGCCAGGGCGTGCCGATGCTCGCGCACGGCGACGAGATGGGCCGCACCCAGCACGGCAACAACAACGTCTACTGCCAGGACTCGCCGCTGGCGTGGATGGACTGGTCGCTGCGGGAGAAGAACGCCGATCTGCTCGAATTCACCCGCGCGGTGGTCGCGCTGCGCACCGAGCACCCGGTCTTCCGGCGCCGCCGCTTCTTCGCGGGCGGGCCGGTCCGTTCGCCCGACAACGCCCGCGACATCGCCTGGCTCACCCCCTCCGGCGAGGAGATGACCGAGGCGGACTGGGACAGCGGCTTCGGCAAGTCGCTGGCGGTCTACCTCAACGGCGAGGCGATCCCCGAGCCGGGCCCGCGCGGCGAGCGGATCTCCGACGACTCGTTCCTGCTGTGTTTCAACGCCCACGACGCGGCTATCGACTTCGTGCTACCGAGCACCGGCGACGGCGCGGAATGGGCGGTGGCACTGGATTGCTCGACGCCGACCGGCCTGGCCGACGCCGGATACCCCGGTGGCGCGACCGTCACCGTCGAAGCCCGCTGTCTCCTCGTCCTCCGCCAGGCCGCCTGACCCGAATGCCGATGAACGCACCCGATCCCACCGAGATGCACGTGACCGACCCGGTGTCCCTGCGACGCAGGCCCGCCCGCCAGACCACGATCCGCAGCGCCTACCGGCTGCAGCTGCGCCCGGACGCGCTCACCTTCGCCGAGGCCCGCGCCATCGCGGAATACCTCCAGCAGCTGGGCATCTCGCACCTGTACCTCTCGCCGATCATGACCGCGGCGCACGGCTCGACGCACGGCTACGACGTCACCGATCCGACCACGGTCTCCGCCGCCCTCGGCGGGCCGACGGGGCTCAAAGCCCTCGCCGACGAGGTGCGCAGCCGCGGCATGGGCCTGATCGTGGATCTGGTGCCCAACCACGTCGGCGTCGCCGATCCCCGGCAGAACGCGTGGTGGTGGGACGTGCTGCGCAACGGCCAGGAGTCGCGGTTCGCGTCGTATTTCGACATCGACTGGAGCCCCGGCAACGGCGCGGGCGGCCGGTTGGCGCTGCCGGTCCTGCAGAGCGAGAACGACCCGGCCGCCTTGACCGTCGACCGCTCCGGCGCCGAACCGATGCTCGCGCTGCACGATCTGCGTTTCCCCATCGCGCCGGGCACCGACGGCGACAACGCCTTGCGCATCCACGACAAACAGCACTACCGGCTGGTGAGCTGGAAGGCCGGGTTGTGTACCTACCGGCGCTTCTTCGCGGTCAGCAGCCTGGCCGCGATCCGGCAGGAGGATCCCGAGGTCTTCGAGCTCACCCATCGCGAGCTCGCCGCGTGGTGTGAGCACGACCTGATCGACGGCGTGCGGGTCGACCATCCGGACGGTCTGGCCGATCCCGCCGGTTATCTCACCCGGCTGCGCAGGCTGATCGGCCCGCACCGGCTGCTGCTGGTGGAGAAGATCCTGGCCAACCGCGAGCCGCTGGACGCGACGCTGCCGATCGACGGCACCACCGGCTACGAGGCGCTGGCCGACTTCGGCGGCGTGCTGATCGATCCGCGCGGCGAGCACGCGCTCACCGAACTGTCCCGCCGGGTCGCCGGGCACGGCAGCGACCGGGCCTGGATCGGCGAGACCGAGCACCGGATCAAGCGCGCGGTCGCGGAGACCATTCTGACGCCGGAGGTCCGGCGGCTGGTGGCCGCGATCAAACAGGACGCGAACGCCGAGAGCTTCGACACCATGGCGCTGACCAACGCCACCATCGAGGTGCTGGCGTTCATGCCGGTCTACCGGGCCGACTACGCGCCGCTGGCCGGGATGACGGGCGCGGTGATCGCCGAGGTGGAGAAGCGCAACAGCGAGCTCACCGCGCCGCTGGCGGTCCTGGTCGCCGCGCTGGCCGCCGACGGCGCCGCGGCGGTGCGCTTCAGCCAGGTCTGCGGCGCGGTGACCGCGAAGGCGGTCGAGGACACCATGTTCTACCAGGCCGCCCGGCTGGTGTCGTTGCAGGAGGTCGGCGGCAACCCGGCACGGTTCGGTCACTCGCTCAACGAGTTCCACCTGTCCATGAGCCAGCGCGCGCAGCTGTGGCCCGCGACGCTGACGACGCTGTCCACGCACGACACCAAGCGCGGCGAGGACGTGCGCGCCCGCATCGGCGTGCTGTCGCAGGCCGCGGAGACCTGGGCGCGCAACGTCGACTCCTGGCTGGAGACCACCCCCGCCCCGGACGGGGCGACGGCGCTGTTCCTGCTGCAGAACATGTTCGGGGTCTGGCCCGCCGACGGGCGACCGGCCGCGTCGGTGCCCGGCCTGCGCGAACGCCTGCACACCTTCGCCGAGAAGGCGGCGCGGGAGGCGAACACCAAGACCTCCTGGGAGGAACCGGACGCCGAGTTCGAGGCCGCGGTGCACGCCTGGCTGGACGCGGTGATCGACGGACCGGTGGGCTCCGAACTCGGCGACCTGGTGCACGAGCTGGCTCCGCACGCCTGGTCGGACGCGTTGTCGCAGAAGCTCCTGCAACTGTGCGGGCCCGGCATCCCGGACGTCTACCAGGGCTGCGAGCTGTGGGAGGACTCCCTCGTCGACCCGGACAACCGCAGGCCGGTGGACTTCGCCGCCCGCGCCGGCATGCTGCAATCGCTCACCGGCACGCCCGCGCTGGACACCACCGGCGCGGCGAAGATGTGGATCGTCGCCTACGCGCTGTGGTTGCGCCGGGAACGTCCCGAGTGCTTCGTCGGCGGCGCCTACCGGCCGCTGTTCGCCACCGGCGACCACGCGTCCAAAGTGGTCTCCTACGCCCGTGGCCGGGCCGGCGAAGCCCCCGAGGTCATCGTCGCCGTCACCCGCCACAGCGTCGGTCTGGCCGAGACCGGGTGGGGCGACACGTTCCTCGACTTACCCGCGGGCAGCTGGACCGACCGGCTGACCGGCCACACCTTCCAGGGCCGGGCCAGGCTGGAGAAGATGTTCGCCAGACTCCCCGTCGCGCTCCTGGTGCGCTGACGCCTCCCGCGCAGGCGCGGGGGGAACATGCTCGAGCTGCTTCGAGAACACCCCGCGGACCTGCTCGAAGGTCTTCTCCGGAATCGCGCCGCCCAGTTCTTCGCGCCAGCGTCGCAGGTTCGGGGGATGGTAGTCCAGCGCGTCCTGAGCGCTTGCCGCCAGTCGCACCCCCTGATCGGTGGGTATGGACATCCGGCGCCAGGAATCCCAGTGGAACCGGGGGCTGCGCGGATTGCGCAGTGTGCGAAGCACATTCAGGATGCGGTAACCGATCTTCAGGGAATCGTGCAGCCGCATGTGGTCGCCGTCGGTGTGGTCGCAGCGTTTCGACAGCGCGGCCAGCCGGTCGCGGTCGAAGGCCAGCCCGACCGACTCCGCCTCGCCGACCATCCACTGCAGCGTCATGTCGGACAGGCCGCATTCGGCATAGCCGCCGCCGATGTCGCTGTGCACGCCGGGGAACCAGACCTGCTTGACCCGCTCGAAGCCGCGCCGGTACTTCACCGTCGGTTCGACCGGCACCTCCCACACGGACGGTTCGAAGTTGCGCCGCCGCTCGTCGATGGCCAGCGCCTGGCGCGCGCAGTGCACGTGCCGGGAGAGCTTGACGTCGTGGAAGCGGTGCCGCAACGAGGTGATGCCGGGGACGCCGAGCGCGCCGACGGTGTCGAACACGCCGAGGAAATCGATCTTCGCTCTGCGGCAGTACTTGCGGCGGAATTCCCGCCACTGCTCGGGCTCGTCCGGATCGGGGTTCTCCGGGGTCGGCGCCGGCGGTCGCTGCCGGTAGATGCGCAGCGCCTCCGGGTACTTGCCTTCGATCATCGCTTCGGGGGTCATGATCCCGATACGGCTGATCAGACCGGCCAGGCTGCGCGCGGTGAAGGCGCCGCGACTGAACCCGAAGATGTAGATCTCGTCGCCCTTCTCCCAGTTCAGGGCCAAGTGCCAGTAGGCGGACGACAGGTTCGCCTCGAGCCCGAGGCCGAAGGCGCCGCCCATCAGGCGATCGCTGAGGAACCCGCGCGCGCCCGGCCCGGAGACGTAGGTGACCCACTGCTGGATCGTCTCCCCCGCCGGTCCCTGCGCGTCGAAGCGGATCGTCTGGGCGATCTTGACAATGTTGGAAACCGTGCTGCTCGACTCGGCCTTCCACGTGCCGTCACAACACACCACGAGTCGTTTCATAAGGTTGATCCTCCCGCCGGCATCCCACCGAAACCCGCGTACTCGACTACTCGAATTCATCGCGTGGGGAGGGGAACCGTTAATGCGGGTGGGCTATGGAGTGCCGCCGGGCCGCTCGCCGCTACCCGCGGCGGCCATGCCGATCAGCCACCGCGCCGCGCCGAGCGCCGCCGCGGCGAGCACCGCGATCTGCAGCGATCCGGTGATCAGGGCCAAGACGAGGCAGGTCGCCAGGCCGACGACCAGTGCGTCGAGCTTGTATACCGGCCACGCGCTGCCCGCGATGTCGATGGTGGCGCCGCGTGCCGAGGAGTGAACGACCGCCATCTCCTCAGGGTAGTCGGAATCGGAAGTTCGGGCCAGCGAACTTTCTGTCGCCGGGAACACACGTAGTCGCCGCGGTGTTGCCGCAGACATGCCACTGACAGGTGAATACGAACCGAGTACCTCCGACTGGGCCCGCGAGCAGGCCGAGAAGTACGAGAACTCCGGCGGCACCGAGGGCAACACCCTGCAAGGTGTGCCGATCATCCTGCTCACCACGAAAGGCGCGAAGAGCGGCAAGCTGCGCAAGACGCCACTGATGCGGGTGGAGCACGACGGCGAGTACGCCGTGGTGGCGTCGCTGGGCGGCGCGCCCAAGCATCCCGTCTGGTACCACAACATCAAGGCCGAACCGCACGTCGAGCTGCGTGACGGCCCGGTCGTCAAGGACTACACCGCGCGCGAGGTCTTCGGCGAGGAGAAGGCGCGATGGTGGGAGCGCGCGGTCGAGGTGTGGCCGGATTACGCGAACTACCAGACCAAGACCGATCGCCAGATCCCCGTCTTCGTGCTCACGCCCAGGTAGCTTCCGCGCAGGTAGCCCGCGTGTCACCGCCACCCGCCGCAGCTCGCCGCCGCGGCGGGTGGCAGCATATTCGGGGTGTCCGATCCGCTTGATGTCCTCGACGCACTGACCGTTTCTCGCCCCGCGCTCACCGCGGACGAGATCGATGCTGCCGCCAAGCGAATTGCCGACGTCATCGATCCGACGCCCCTGCAGCGCAGCGAGCGGCTGTCCAAGCTGACCGGGGCGAACGTCTATCTGAAACGCGAAGATCTCAGCGCGGTCCGCTCCTACAAACTGCGCGGCGCCTACAACCTGGTGGTGCAGCTGACCGAGGCGGAACGCGCCGCGGGCGTGGTCGCGGCCAGCGCGGGCAACCACGCGCAGGGCGTCGCGTTCGCCTGCCAGGCGATGGGGATCAAGGGCCGCATCTACGTGCCGACCACGACGCCGAAGCAGAAGCGCGATCGCATCCGCGTGCACGGCGGGGAATTCGTCGAGCTGATCGCGGTCGGCGAGACCTACGACGCCGCCGCCGCGGCCGCGACGGCTGACGTGGAGCGCACCGGCGCGACCATGGTGCCGCCGTTCGACGACACCCGCACCGCCGCCGGTCAGGGCACCATCGCGGCGGAGATCCTGGAGCAGCTGCCGACCACGCCCGATCTGGTGATCGTGCCCGTGGGCGGCGGCGGCTGCCTGGCCGGCATCGGCACCTACCTGCGCGCGCGCTCGCCGCGCACCGCCATCCTCGGCGTGGAGCCCGCGGGCGCCGCCTCGATGACCGCGGCCCTCGTGGCGGGCGGCCCGGTCACCCTGCCGGAGATCGATCCGTTCGTGGACGGCGCCGCGGTGCGCCGGGTGGGCGCGGTGCCCTACGCGGCGGTGGCCGGGTTCGGCGGGCGCGTGGTCTCGCACGCCTCGCTGCCGTTGCTGACCGTCACCGAATCCCCCAGGGGCGCGGGCGCTTTCCAGATGATGCAGGTCGACGAGGGCGCGATCTGCACGACCATGCTCGACCTGTATCAGAACGAGGGCATCATCGCCGAGCCCGCAGGCGCGCTCACCACGACCGCGCTGGCGGAGATCACCGTGGAGCCGGGTTCGACGGTGGTGTGCCTGGTGTCGGGCGGCAACAACGACGTGTCCCGATACGGCGAGATCATCGAACGCTCGCTCGTGCACAGCGGGCTCAAGCACTACTTCCTGGTGGACTTCCCGCAGGAGCCCGGCGCGCTGCGCCGATTCCTCAACGAGGTGCTCGGCCCGGAAGACGACATCACGCTGTTCGAGTACGTCAAGCGCAACAACCGGGAGACCGGCGCCGCGCTGGTCGGCATCGAACTCGGCGCGCCCGACGGGCTGGCGCCGCTGCTGGAGCGGATGCACCACTCCCCGATCCAGTGCGAGCGCCTCGAGCCCGACTCACCGGCCTACCGCTACCTGACTTGAGCCCGGCTCCGGCGGTCAGGCGGCCTTGGGCGTCTGCGCCGCCGGTATCCGGCGCCGGGAAGCGCGCAGGCAGTTCAGCATCAGCGGCAGCAGCCAGAAGGCCGCCGACTGGTCGTAGCTGAGCTGCGCGGCGGACAGGCGGTTGTGCACGAAGCCGACCGAAAGGCCGAGCCGTGGTTCGGCCCAGCCGAAGGAACCGCCGAGGCCGATGTGCCCGAACCCGGCGTGCGCGCCCGGCATCGGCAGCGAGTGGTAGCCCAGACGCCACATCATCGGCAGGTAGAACAGCGCGCGATCGGGCTGGTAGGTCTCGATGCGGCGCAGCGCCTTCATGGTGTGGCGGCCGAGGTACCTGCGGTCGGCCACGGTGCCGTCGCCCGCGAGCGCGCCGTACATCGTGGCCAGCGCGGGCGCGGTGGCTACCCCGTTGCCCGCGCCGAGTTCGGTCTCCAGGATCGGCGGGCTCACGCCCTCCAGAATGGATTCGAGGCCGGGCAGGAACAGGCAGCGGGTGGCCGCGCCAAGCGCGCCGGGAATCCGGTGGCTACGGCCCATCACCGCGGCGCCGAGCGGTTTGCCGAGCATGCTCAGCTGGGTGCCCGCCAGCGGGGCGTAGGTGATCGGCGAACCGGCGGGCGGCTTGCCCAGATGCAGTCCTTCGATGCCGAGCGGTTCGGCGACCTCGGTGCGGATCAGCTCGCCCAAGCTGGTGCCGGTGATCGCGCGCGTCAGGCCGCCGACCAGCCAGCCGAAGGTGAGCGCGTGGTAGGTGGGAACGCCGAGCAGCCGGTCGGGTTTCGCGGCGGCGAGGCGCTGTTCCATGAGCTCGTGGTCGAGCACGTCGGACAGGCCGCCGGTGGCGATCGGGGCCAGCGCGGACAGGCCGGCGCGGTGGGTCAGCAGGTGGCGGATGGTGATCTTGTGCTTGCCGTTGGCGGCGAACTCCGGCCAGTACTCCGCGACCGGGGCGGAATAGTCGAGCAATCCGCGGTCGGCGAGACGATGCACGACGGTGGCCGCGATCCCCTTGGTGGCCGAGAAGATGATCGTGCCGGTGTCCCTGGTCCACGGAACGTCGCCACCGGAGCCGACCCAGATGTCCACCAGCGGTTCTCCGTGCCGGTGCAGCGTGAACGCCGCGCCCGCACCCCGGCGAGTGCCGAACGTCCGCGCGAAAGCGCGCACGAACGGTGCGAATTCGGCGGCGGCGCTGCCACCCATCCCCGGGGGAAGAACCGCGAGGTCCCCGGAAGCGACGTTGCTCATCTCTCCACGGTAATGGCATCGGACGATTCCGGCAAAGCGCCTGTCTCGGACAGTTGTACGCCCGTTACCCGCCACCCGCCAGAAAGCCCGCTCCGAGCTGGGATTCCACGGGCTCAGCGCGGGCCGGGCGGCGCGGTGTCCAGCAGGGTGAAGGAGTGGCCGGGAACGATTGTGGCGGAAGGCCCGACCGTCGGCGATTCCCAGGACAGCAGCGGCAGGCCCGCGACCGGCACCCCCACCTGGTCCTCGCCGAGGTTGCACACCAGGGCCAGGGTGCCCCGGTGCACGACGATCCAGCGCGCCGCCTCGTCGTAGTCCACCGAAACATGGGTCAGCCAGGGATCGCTGAGCTCGGCGCGGTCGCGGCGCAGGGCGAGCAGGGTGCGATAGCAGGACAGCAGCCGCGCGTGGCCCGGCTCGTCGGCTTCGGTCCAGTCGAGTTTGGAGCGCAGGAACGTCTTCACATCCTGCGGGTCCGGCACCTCGCCCTCGGGCCAGCCGTGCGCGGCGAACTCCTTCTTGCGCCCGGAGGCGGTGGCGGCGGCGACATCCGGGTCGGTGTGCGAGGTGAAGAACTGGAACGGCGTGCGCGCGCCCCACTCCTCGCCCATGAACAGCATCGGCGTGAACGGCCCGCACAGCACCAGGGCGGCTTTGATCGCGAGCTGGCCGTCGGTGAGGTAGGCGCTCGGGCGGTCACCGAGCGCCCGGTTGCCGATCTGGTCGTGATCGCAGGTATAGGCCAGCAGGGCGCTGCCGGGAATCAGGCCGCGATCTATCGGGCGGCCGTGTGTGCGGCCACGGAAACTGGAATACGTTGCGGCGTGGAAGTATCCGTGCTTCAAGGTGTGGGCCAGGCAGCGCAGGGAGCCGAAGTCGGCGTAATAGCCCTGCCGTTCGCCGGAGACGGCGGTGTGCACGGCGTGGTGCAGGTCGTCGTTCCACTGCCCGGTCAGGCCGTAGCCGCCGGCCGCGCGCGGGGTGATCAGGGTCGGATCGTTGAGATCGCTCTCCGCGATGAGCGTCAGCGGCCTGCGCACGTGGGCGGCCAAGCGCTCGGTCGCGACGGCGAGTTCGGTCAGCAGATGCGTGGCCGTGCGGTCGACCAGGGCGTGCACCGCGTCCAAGCGCAGCGCGTCGATGTGGAAATCGCGCAGCCAGCGCAGCGCGTTGTCGATGATGTACCCGCGCACGTGATCGGACTGCGGGCCGTCCAGATTGAGGCTCTGCCCCCAGGTGTTGCGGCCCTCGGTCAGGTAGGGCGCGAAGCGCGGCAGGTAGTTGCCGGACGGGCCGAGATGGTTGTAGACGACGTCCAGGCAGACCGCCAGCCCACGGGCGTGGCAGGCGTTCACGAACCGCTGCAAACCGTCGGGGCCGCCGTAGCTCTCCTGCACCGCGTACCAGAGCACGCCGTCGTAGCCCCAGTTGTGCGGGCCGTCGAAGGCGTTCACCGGCATCACTTCGACCACGGTGACGCCGAGCCCGACCAGGTGGTCGAGCCGTTCGATCGCCGCGTCGAAGGTGCCTTCCGGGGTGAAGGTCCCGATGTGCAGTTCGTAGTAGACCGCCCCGGCCAGCGGCCTGCCGGTCCACGCCGCGTCGGTCCATCCCGCCGGATCGAGGGCGTGCAGGGCCGAGCGGGCGTGCACACCGTCGGGCTGGCGCGGGGAGCGGGGATCGGGCAGCACGGTCGGGTCGTCGTCGAGCAGAAAGCCGTATCGGGCGCCGTTCGCGGCGGGCACGTCGGCGCGCCACCACCCGTGCGGCGACCGCGTCATCGAATGAACGACACCCTCCAGATCCAGCCGCACCGACTCCGGCCGCGGCGCCCACACCTCGAACACAGTCACCGCGCCAGCATCCCACGGGCACGCCCGCTCCGCCGGATACGGACGCCGACCTCGCGGGCAGCAGTCCCGACTTCACGGCAACGGGCCAAGTCTCTTCACTCGGTCCGCGGCGGGGTACGACCAGCGCGGCACGCGCGGCGACCACGGCACGCGCGGCGCCAGTATGCCCAGGGTCGAGGGGCGACCGCCAGAACCCACTGGGCAAATGGCGGTGCGCCCTGGTCCGAACGGGTCATGCCTGCAAGAGTGGAGGGGTGGGCGTCTATACGGAGCACGTGGTTCCCCGGATCGTCAACGTGGCCTGCGGACTGCGGGACTTGAAGCCGCTGCGTGAGCGGGCGTGCGCCGGGCTGCACGGGCGGGTCGTGGAGATCGGTTTCGGTTCGGGATTGAACGTGCCGTTCTACCCGGCGGGGGTCGAGAAGGTGCATGCGGTCGAGCCCGCCGATCTGGGCTGGCGGCTGGCGGGCGAGCGCTTGGCCGCCGCCACCGTGCCGGTCGAGCGGGCCGGGCTGGACGGGCAGGCGCTGCCCTTCCCGGACGACTCCTTCGACTGCGCGCTGTCGACTTGGACGATGTGCACCATCCCCGACATCGACGCCGCGCTCGCCGAGATGCGCCGGGTGCTCGTCCCCGGCGGCACCCTGCATTTCGTCGAACACGGGCTCGCGCCGGACGAGAACGTGCGGACCTGGCAGAACCGGCTGAACCCGGTCCAGAAACGACTGTTCGGCGGCTGCCACCTGAACCGCGATATCCGCGGCCTGGTGGCAGACGCCGGTTTCGAGATCCGCGACGCCGAGCAGTTCTACGGGGAGCACGCTCCCCGCTTCCTGGTCGCCCAGACGCTCGGCGTCGCGGTGTCGCCCTGAGGCTCAGACGATGCGCACCGACAAGGTATAGGTCGCGTTGCCGCGGCTGGGCTCCACCGAGATGGCGTAGTAGCCGCTCCGCGGCAGGGTGATCCGGCTGAAGGTCTCCTCCAGGCACAAGACGCTTCCGTCGGGGCCGGTGGTGGAGAACCGCGCGTTGTCCTCGAGCGAGGTGAGCTCGAGAGTCAAGGTCTGCCCCGCCCGCGCCTCGAACGCGTAGGTGTCGGCGTCGCCGCGGACGACCGCTCCGTCGATCGACGTGCGATCGCTTCCGGGCGCGAACTTGATCTCGTAGACCGAGCCCGCGTTCGCCGCGCCCGCCCCGACCGTCGCGACGGCGAACGCGGGCACGAACAGCGTCACGCCGAGCACGAGCAGGCGCAGGGTGCGCAGGATGGCTTGCATGGTGATCCTCGTTTCCTGAGTGGACGACTTGCACGGAATTCTGCGCGATCCCGCCTATCGGACGCTTAACAGCCGCTTGGACCGCGACACTCCCTAGCCGCCAACCATATTGGAACGATCTGTTCAAAACTGTGCTACCGTGAATTCATGCCACGACCCAGATCCTTCGACGAGGACCGCGCGGTGGACGCGGCGATGCAGGCGTTCTGGCGCGCGGGGTACGAGGCCACCTCGACCGAGGACCTCTGCGCCGCGACCGGCCTGGGCCGCAGCAGCATCTACAACACCTTCACCAGCAAGCGGGACTTGTTCGGCCGCGCCCTGCGCCGCTACATGGCGACCAAGAACGCCGCGACGTTCGACCTGCTCGACACCGAGTCGGACGCGCGCGCCAAGATCCGCGCCCTGCTGTGGCAGATCGTCGAGGCCCCCGAAGAGGACCCCCTCGGTTGTCTCGTGGTCAATTCGACGATCGAACTGGCCCCACGCGACCCCGAACTGGCCGCCGTGCTCGCCGCCGACCAGGGGCGACGCCTAGCCGCGCTGACCGACGTGTTCGAGGCGGCGAAACGCGCGGGCGAGATCGCACCGGACAAGAACCCGGTCGCCTTGGCGCACTTCGTGATCGCGACGATCGGAGGCATGCGGGTGGCCGCGCGCGGCGGCGCGGACCGCGAAACGCTCGCCGCCATCGCGACCACCGCGCTCGACGCTCTCTGAGACCGCATCCGGCGACGGCTCTGCCGCGCCCTCATTTTGGATAGATCAGTACAAAACAAGGAGGTACCGATGCCCGTGGCGATCTATGTCCTGGGTCTGTCGATCTTCGCCCAGGGCACCTCGGAGCTGATGCTCGCGGGCCTGCTCACCGAGATGGCCGGGGACCTTGGCGTCTCCGTGCCCCGCGCGGGCCTGCTCATCTCGGGCTTCGCGATGGGCATGCTGGTGGGCGCGCCGGTGCTGGCGGTGGCGACGCTGCGCTGGCCGCGGCGCACCGCGCTGCTGGCCTTCCTCGCCGTGTTCGTCGGCTCCCACGTCGTCGGGGCGCTGACCTCCGACTACTGGGTGCTGTTCGCGACGCGGGTGGTCGGCGCGTTCGTCTACGCCGGATTCTGGGCGGTGGCCGCGACGACGGCGATCGGTCTCGTCCCGCCCACCGCGCGCGGCAAGGCGATGAGCATCGTGGCGGGCGGGCTCACCTTGGCCATCATCATCGGACTGCCCGCGGGCACCGTGATCGGACAGCAGCTGGGCTGGCGCGCGGCGTTCTGGGCGGTCGCGTTGCTGTCGACGGTCGCGGCCATCGGCGTGCTGGCGAAGATCCCCGGCGGACGCACCGACGCGCCGCTGCGCCTGCGCACCGAACTGCGCACGATGCTGCGCCCCGCGCTGTGGCTGTCCTACGCCACCACCGCGCTGTCCATCGCCGCCCTGATGGTCACCTTCGCCTACCTCGGCGCTCTGCTGTCGCGCACCACCGGACTGGCGGACGGCTGGATCCCGGTGGTGCTCGGCGTCTACGGGCTCGGCGCGTTCCTCGGCATCGTCGTCGGTGGGCGCACCGCCGACGATCACCCGCTCACCAGCCTGTACGTCGGCATCACCGGCGGCGTGCTCACCTCGGCGCTGCTCGCGGTCACGATGGAACACACCGTGCCCGTCGTCGTGCTGTCGTTCCTGTTGGGCGCGTTCGGCTTCGGCATCAACCCGACCTTGAACAGCCGGGTCTTCACCCTGGCGGGCGACGCGCCCACCTTGGCGGGAGCCACGAACATCTCCGCGTTCAACGTCGGCATCACCGCAGGTCCCTGGCTCGGCGGCCTGGCCATCGGCGCGGGCCTCGGCTACACGGCGGTCGCCTGGATCGGCGTGGTTCTCGGGCTGGTCGCCCTCGCTGTCGTGGCATGCAGCCACGCTCTGCAACGTAAGGAGATCTCGCGCGCGTCGGTCGACACGGCTACCCCGGCACTGGCCGACGTGAACGGTTAACTCCTGTGCGTAGGCAGCGGCCCTGGCCCGACCATGCGTTGATCGAGTGCAGGGCCGCTGTTGTTCGGGGCGGGAATCCAGTTCAGGCCGATCGGTCGGATTGCCGGCACGGATGTCCGCAGCGAAAGCGTCCCACTGGTTCGGCTCGAAGATCAGCGCCGGGCCGGTCGGGTTCTTCGAATCACGGACACCGACCTGCTTGCCTCGAGCCAGGCGACTTCGACGCACTCGTTCGCCGTGCCGCTATGTGTCGACTTGAACCACCGTTCGCCGCTCAGATCGAGAGTCACAGCTCCTACCTCCTTGCCACCCGCCGGAGCAGGTCTTGGCTGCTTGTTCATCTCAACGAGTCCGCCTGAGATCAGGAAGTCGGCCGGTCGAACTCGCCGCCACGGACGCCAGCGGCGAAAGCATCCCACTGGCCGGGCGCGAATATCAACGCCTGACCAGTGGGGTTCTTCGAATCGCGGACACCGACGTACCCGGTTGCGAGCCAAGCCACTTCTACGCACGCTTCTTTGGCGCTGCTCAGGCTCGATTTGAACCACTGCGCATCGGATAGGTCGATAGTCACCGTTCATATCTCCTTGCCACCTGCCGGAGCAGGTCTCGAGAGGCTTGTTCCTCCAGTGCGACGCACCAGATTGTTTCGTGAATCTCGCGGTAGCGTCGCACGTCATCATCATCTTCGAAAAACATTGTGCCAATGGTATTTTCGGTGTAGACAACCGACGGCTCCGCCCCGAACCCGCCGCTTCCGGCCGGGAAGTCAAGGATGATGTACGGCAGCACAGGAGTCCCGTCCCATGGAAACCCGGCTGTGAACGGCAGTATCCGCACGAAGACGTTCGCCAAGGTGCTCATGTCGGCTACGTGCCGCAGACACCCAGCCATGACAGCCGGCGATCCAACGATCGTATGCAGGACACTTTCGTGCAACACGAACTCAGCCGATATGGGACTGCGCTGTCTGGTCAAGATTGCCGCGCGTTGCAGTCGCAGTGCAACGCGGCTGTCGACGTCCTCTTGGGTATCTCCGGGTAAGAACGGCCTCTCGACAGCTTTCACGTACTCAGACGACTGCAACAGACCTGGAACAATCATGGGCTGATAGAAGGACAGCTGTGATGCGCCGGATTCAAGCCCCAAATACGTGTGAAATCCACGCAGGAACAATTGGCGGGATGCCTGCCACCACGATTTCGTAGGTGTTTGCTGCGCAAGGACTTTCAACTGCTCGATCTGATCCTCACCAAGTCCGTACAAATTGCCGAACGCCTCCACATCACGCAGCCTCACCTTGTCGTTCTGCCCCTTCTCGATCCTGCCGACCGAGGTCTTGCCCATCTCCATGAGCTGCGCGGCACGCTCGAGGGTGAACCCGGCCCCTTCTCGCGCCTCCCGCAATGCCCGCCCGAGTTGCCTGCGCGGCAATGTCGAACCAGGCTGATCGTCCTTCCCCATCGCCCCCTTTCCCCTGCTCGGTCCGAAACGGCCCAGAACCCGGTCCGGTTCGGACGCCGAACTATGTGTAGACCGGTCCGGGCTCTGCGTGAATGGCCGACTTCATCGGACCGTCCGTTTTCCGAGCCCGAATGCTGTTGGCCTGCAGCAACATAGCCGCATGGCTGAGCAACAGGGAAGCCTCCCCGCCACACAAGTCCGAATCCTGCGGACGCCCGCCTTCGCCGGGAGCAGCCGACCAAGCGGCCAGCGCATATCAAGATCAACGGCACATGGCGGAGACCTCTTCTCGCGAAATGCCGCAGCCATGTGCCACTCGACGTCACCGCCCAGGCGGGCGGGAGAGGATATGGAGATTTGGACGAGAGGGTGAGGGGCGTTGTTGTCGCGCCGCCGCGGATTTGTGAGGCAGCCGAGGTTGATTCGGCGCATCGGCAGATGAGGCGGCATCGGGAGTGCCGGATCGATCGGTGCGCGTGGAAGTGGGTCGCCTTCTATACCTTGGTGCGGCGCGGCCGGATCGTGCCGCAGAAGGTGAGCCCGCGCGAACGCGCCCACCGGCGGGGGATCGCCTTCCCCATCGACCACACCGAGCACCCGGCCTATGCCGACGGCGCGCCGGAACCCCGGACGTTCCAGCAGGTCCTCGATGGGTTGAGCAAGCTCGCCGAGGACCTGCGCGCCGGTTCGGGCGACGGCTGCCAGCGGTGAGCGAGGGTGGATATCGGGACCCTGCTGTCCACCCTCGTGACGGTCTTCGCCGCCTGCGGCGCGGCGCTGCTCGGCGTGGGGTGCGTATGGCCGTCCGACCTGCCACGCCGACGCACACCTAGACGTAATTCCGCTGGCAGACAAACACATTCGCGCACACTCCAGTGGCCGGAAGCGTGGACCTGCGCTACACCAACCCAGCCGCTGACCGTCACCACCGCCCACCAGGCCATGCAGCTGCACCGCGAGCACGACTGCCCCCGCAAGCGCGCCGCGTTCGCCGCACTGGTAGCCGCCGGGCGCATCACACCGGATTCCACCCGCCGAAACCGCCGATGGAGCGACCCCTCATGAGCGACGCCGAAGAAGATTCGATCGGACGGCTCCCGGAACTCACCGACCGGGCCACGCGAGCGGGCTACCGCATGATGCGCGATCCGGTCTCACCACACGATTGGAAGCTACTGGACGCCGAACACGGCGACGTCATCGTCTGCGCCGCCAGCCTCGCCCAGATCGAGCAGTGGCTCGACTCCTGACCGCGCGCGGCCCGCAGCCAGGCGGGCCACACGAGCGGGCTAGCGCCTCCTGCGCGAACCGGCGTCACCACACGACTGGAAGCTACTGAACGCCGAAGCCGGTGACGTCGTCGTCTCCCCCGCCAGTCTCGACCCGATCGAGCAGTGCCTCGCTTCCTGACCGCGCACGGCCCGCCGCCAGGTGGGCCACAACCTCGGACAGATGGTTCTCGGACACGTACAGCTGCGCGCCGAACCTATCAGGCCGCAATGTTCCGGATGCGATCAGATCGAACACGGCGGATCTATCCAACCCGAATCGTGTCGTCGCTTCGTCCAACGGGATATACGACGAAGTAGGAGACGCATGGATTCGCTCCGGATCGGTGTACCAGCTCTGCCGTTGGAGCCACCGGAAGTACTCATGGTGGATCCGGGTCCTCGCGCGATGATCGGCCGTTTCGGCCAGGAACTCATCGAGCAAGTCGAACAGTCCGTCGACGGCCGCCTGTTCATCATGGCCGTCGAGCGGCCGAGCCGCGTCGGGGACGCAGATTCGGCTGACGAGTCCGGACCAGCTGAGATTGTTGCCACCGTCCAGTCGCAGGATCAAGAACTCACGGAAGCCGGCCAGCATCGAGCCTTGGCTGCCGATGTCTACGCCGGTGACGAAGGCGACCAGCTTGTCGTATCCCAGCTCGGACCTGGCGAAGTACATGCCAGGTCGCAGTCTGACATTGCGCAACAATCCGCGATAGTCCATCCGGCAAGGCTGCCACGATCCGCCGGTTCGGTAGCCGTGACTATGCGGATGTTCCGCAGAACACCTGGTGGTCGACATCGAGTCGATCCTCGCGGTTCGCTTCGGTGACACAGATTCCGAGGCGGCCCTCGATCAGGCGGAGCCGTTGGCCGGGTCCGGCGACGTCGGCCAGGTGAGACACCGACGGTTGGCGGCACAGATCGGCCCGGGACCCCAGTCTCAGCGCGGCGGAACCTACGGCCGCCACCGCGGTCAGTGATCAGCGCTGCGATGGCAGCGATCTCGTCGATGCGCGGTCAGCTCGCCAGGCAGCCCGGGCCGAGCAGCGCCTTCAGGTCGCCCATCAGGGCCGAGGACGGTGAGACGCGCAGGCGTTCGTCGAGCTTCAGCAGCGTGGTCTTGTCCCGGGCGCCGACATGGCGGATATGGACGTCCGACGTGCCGGGGTGCCTGGACAAGACCCGCTTGAGTTCGCCGATCTTGTCCGGGGTGCACATGCGGGTGGTGATGGTGACCGCGAGGGGCTTGGCCACGCCGACGGCGGACAGGTCGGGGACGGCGAGATCGTTGGCGATCAGCGAGATCCGGTCGTCGCGGACCGAGACCCGGGCCTTGACCAGCACCACGGCGTCCTCGACGACGTCCATCCCGTACACCGAGTACGCCTGCGGGAAGAACAGCACCTCGATGCCACCGGTGAGGTCTTCCAGCTGGGCGGAGGCCCAGGCCAGGCCGTTCTTGTTGATCCGCCGGTTCACCGAGGCCAGGATGCCGCCGACGGTCACCTGGGTGCCGTCCTTGATGTCGCCTTCCAGGATGGCGGGGATCTGCGTGTCGGCCTGCGCGGCGAGCACATGCTCCACGCCGTTGAGCGGATGCCCGGACACGTACAGGCCGAGCATCTCCCGCTCCAGCGCGAGGCGGTGCTTGGACTCCCACTCCTCGTCGGGCACCTTCACGTTGAACACCGAGGTCACCGACTCGTCCGCGTCCAAGCCGCCGAACAGGTCGAACTGACCCATCGCCTCGGCCTTCTTGGTGGCCATCACGGCGTCGATGGCGTCGGAGTGGATCAGCATCAGGCCCTTGCGCGGATGCCCCAGCGAGTCGAATCCGCCCGCCTTGATCAGCGATTCGGTGACCTTCTTGCTCGCGGCGATCGCGTCGATCTTGTTCAGATAGTCGGAGAAGTCGGTGAACTTCGACTTCTCCTTGCGCGCCTGGATGATCGAGGCGACGACGTTCGCGCCGACGTTGCGCACCGCGCCGAGACCGAAACGGATGTCCTTGCCGACCGAGGCGAAGTTCTGCTCGGACTCGTTGACGTCCGGCGGCAGCACGGTGATGCCGAGGCGGCGGCAGTCGGACAGGTAGACCGCGGCCTTGTCCTTGTCGTCACCGACGGAGGTGAGCAGGCCCGCCATGTATTCGGCCGGGTAGTTGGCCTTGAGGTAGGCGGTCCAGAACGAGACGAGGCCGTAGCCGGCGGCGTGCGACTTGTTGAACGCGTAACCGGCGAACGGAAGGATGGTGTCCCACAGCGCTTTCACCGCGCCTTCGGAGAAGCCGTTGTTGGTCATGCCCTCGTGGAAGCCCTTGTATTCGGCCTCCAGCACCTCGAGCTTCTTCTTACCCATGGCTTTACGCAGCGCGTCGGCCTTGCCCATGGAGTAGGAGGCGACCTTCTGTGCGATGAACATGATCTGCTCTTGGTAGACGATCAGACCGTAGGTCTCGGCGAGGATGTCCTTGAGCGGTTCCTCGAGCTCGGGGTGGATCGGCTTGATCGGCTGCCGCCCGTTCTTGCGGTCGGCGTAGTCGTTGTGCGCGTTCATGCCCATCGGGCCGGGCCGGTACAGCGCGAGCACGGCGACGATGTCGTTGAAGCCGGTGGGCTGCATGCGGCGCAGCAGGTCGCGCATCGGACCGCCGTCGAGCTGGAAGACGCCGAGCGTGTCACCGCGCGAAAGCAATTCGTAGGTCGCGGGGTCGTCCAGCGGCAGGTTGTCCATGTCCAGGTCGATGCCGCGGTTGGCCTTGATGTTGTCCAGCGCGTCGCCGATGACGGTGAGGTTGCGCAGGCCCAGGAAGTCCATCTTCAGCAGGCCGATGGCCTCGCAGGACGGATAGTCCCAGCCGGTGATGATCGCCCCGTCCTGGGGCCGCTTCCACACCGGGATCGCGTCCATCAAGGGCTCGGAGGACATGATCACCGCGCACGCGTGCACACCGGCGTTGCGGATCAGGCCCTCGAGGCCGCGCGCGGTCTCGTAGATCTTGGCCACATCGGGGTTGCTGCCGATGAGCTCGCGGACC
Organism: Nocardia sp. NPDC019323; assembly: GCF_044389845.1. Lineage (NCBI taxonomy): Bacteria > Bacillati > Actinomycetota > Actinomycetes > Mycobacteriales > Nocardiaceae > Nocardia > Nocardia sp. NPDC019323. Next base: position 10,550 of record NZ_JBIRYN010000009.1, on the reverse strand, counting down.
TCGGCCGCTTCCTTGTACCGCTCGTGATCGGGGTCCATGATGCCCGAAAGCGGGATGTCCTTGGCCATGATCGGCGGCGGCAGCGCCTTGGAGATCTGGTCGGCGATGGCGAAACCGGGCTGGCCGAACTGGACGCGCGCGGAGTCCTTGATCGCGGCTTTGGTCTTGATGGTGCCGAAGGTGATCACCTGGGCGACCCGGTCGCTGCCCCACTTCTCGGTGGCGTAGCGGACCATCTCACCGCGACGGCGATCGTCGAAGTCGATATCGATATCGGGCGCGGACGGGCGCTCCGGGTTGAGGAACCGTTCGAACAGCAGGCCGTGCGGAAGCGGGTCGATATTGGTGATGCCGAGGGCGTAGGCCACCAGCGAACCGGCCGCCGAACCACGGCCCGGGCCGACCCGGATGCCGACTTCCCGCGCGTGCTTGACCAGGTCGCCGACGACGAGGAAGTAGGCGGGGAAGCCCTTCTGCTTGATGACGTCGAGTTCGAAGTAGGCGCGGGTGTAGTACTCCTCGGGCACCCCACCGGGGAACCGGCGCGCCAAGCCGCGATCGACCTCTTTGCGCAGCCAGGAGTCCTGGTCCTCGCCCTCGGGAACCGGGAAGACCGGCATGCGGTCCTTGAAGGCCCACACCTCGTCGTAGGACTGGACCCGCTCGCCGATCAGCACCGTGTTGTCGCACGCGCCGGGCACCTCGGCGTCCCAGAGCGCGCGCATCTCCTCGGCCGACTTCAGGTAGTAGCCGTCACCGTCGAACTTGAACCGCGTGGGGTCCGACAGCGTCTTGCCGGTCTGCACGCACAGCAGCGCCTCGTGGTTGGCGGACTGATCCTTGGTGACGTAATGGCAGTCGTTGGTGGCCAGCGCCGGGATGCCCAGTTGTTTGCCGATGTTCAGCAGTCCCTCGCGGACCCGGCGCTCGATGGACAGGCCGTGGTCCATCACCTCGAGGAAGAAATTCTCCTTGCCGAAGATCTCCTGCCACTTGGCGGCGGCCTCGAGCGCCTCGCGCTCGTGGCCGAGGCGCAGGCGGGTCTGCACCTCGCCGGAGGGGCAGCCGGTCGTGGCGATGATGCCCTCGGCGTACTGGGCGATGATCTCCGCGTCCATGCGCGCCCACTTGCCGAGCTGACCTTCGATGGAGGCCAGCGAGGAGAGCTTGAACAGGTTGCGCAGGCCGGTGGCGTTCTCGGCGACCATCGTCATGTGCGTGTAGGCGCCGGAGCCGGAGACGTCGTCGCCCTTCTGGCTCGGATCGCCCCACTGCACGCGCTTGGTGTCGAACCGGGAACCGGGCGCGATGTAGGCCTCGATGCCGATGATCGGCTTGATGTCGTGCTTCTTGGCCGAGTTGTAGAACTCCGACGCGCCGTACATGTTGCCGTGGTCGGTCATCCCGACCGCGTTCATCCCGAGCCGTTTCGCCTCCGTGAACAGTGGCGAGATCTTGGCCGCACCATCGAGCATGGAGTACTCGGTGTGGTTGTGCAGATGGACGAACGATCCGGACGAGGCGGCCAAGACGGTCCTTCCTCCCAAGGTCTCGACGGGGGTTGGCTGGACCGATTCTAGGCGGGCGCACCGACTGCTTTTGACCGGCGCGCGGGCGCCGCTCGGGCCTGCGGCGTGTCGGTGGGAAAGATCACCGGCGCGTCCTGGCGACTCGCCGCATAAGCGTCTGATTCCCGCGAGTGTCGGGATCGGCCCGCCGCCATGCCTGGCGATCGCGCCCACCGCGATAATCGGCCCATGACATCCGCGCGCCGGGGCCCGCCATGACCACCGCGCTCGCCGTCGTGGTCGCGGCGGCGCTGATCGCCGGTGCGTTGCTGATCTGGTCGCGCACCCGCAGGGTGGTGACCACCCCCGCCGAGCGGGCGGTGCATTCGGCGCTGCACACCGCGTCGCTGGCGGCGGTCCCGCTGCGGCGCGGGTTGACCGAAGAGTCGGCCAGGGAAGCCGCGCCCCATCTGCGCGCGCTCACCGGCGCGGAGGCGCTCGCGCTGGCCGACGCGGACGGCGCGCTGCTCGCCTGGGACGGGCCGCACGCCGAACTGGCCGAGTACTTCGCCGAAGCCGCCGCACGCGCCGTCGCGGGCGAGCGTCCGGTGCTCGTAGCCGGACCCGGGCGCGGCGAGCACGCCGGGCGCACCCTGATCGCCCAACCGCTGCTGGTCGAATCCAACGGCGTCGCCGGTGTGCTGGGCGTCGTGAGCACCGGACAGCCGGGGCCGGGGCGGCTCGGCGCGGTCGCCGAGGTGGCGCGGTACGCCTGCGGCCAGCTCGAACTGGCCGAACTGGACGCGTCGCGGGCCCGGCTGGACCGGGCCGAGGTGCGCGCGCTGCGGGCGCAGATCAGCCCGCACTTCATCTACAACGCGCTCAACACCATCGCCTCGTTCGTCCGCACCGACCCGGCGCGGGCCCGCGAGCTGATCCTCGAATTCGCCGACTTCACCCGGTACTCCTTCCGCGCCGCGGGCGAGTACACGGTGCTGTCGGACGAGCTGCGCAACATCGAGCGCTACCTGGCGCTGGAACGCGCCCGCTTCGGCGACGCCCTGCAGGTGCGGCTGCGGATCGCGCCCGAGGTGCTCGGCGTGGTCCTGCCCTTCCTCGCGCTGCAGCCGCTGGTGGAGAACGCGGTGCGGCACGGGCTGGCGGGCACCGCCAACGGCGGCACCGTGAGCATCGTCGCCACCGACGCGGGCACCGACTGCGTGATCAGCGTCGAGGACGACGGCGTCGGCATGGACCCCGACCTCCTGCGCTCCGGCGCGCTGGACGCCGTCGACACCGGCGCCGGCCCGGCGGGCTCCGGGGAGGCCGCGCACGTCGGCCTGGCGAACGTCGACGACCGGTTGCGCGCGGCCTTCGGCGACGACTACGGCCTGGTCGTGGAAACCGCGCCGGGCGCGGGCACGAAAGTCAGCCTGCGCGTCCCCAAGTTCCGCGCGGGCATCCGGCCGTGAGATCGGCGTGCCCGGCCCCACCCGGCGGCGGCCAACCAAGCACCGCTCAGCCCACGCACGCCGAAAGCACGACTCACACCGGCCGGCAGACCAGCCCACGCGATGCCCGGCTCACGCCCACGACGAACACCCGACCAGCAGGCCGACCCACGCGAGCGGGAACCACGACCGCATCCGGTCGAAGGACAGCCAGCGGTACCCGGAGCAGGCCGGGGCACGCTGACGACGCCCGGTCGGCGGCCCGGCGGGAGAGCTTTACGATGGAGCGACTGTGACCCGCGTTACCGGCAAACCGGCGGGCGCGCTGCGCGTGCTCGCCGTGGACGACGAGAAGCCCGCTCTGGACGAGCTGGTGTATCTGCTGCGCGCGCGGGCCGAGATCGGGGAGATCCACGCGGCGGGCGACGCCACCAGCGCGCTGCGGGTGCTGCGCGCCCACCCGGTCGACGCGGTCTTCCTGGACATCAACATGCCCGGCCTGGACGGCATGGAGCTGGCGGGCATCCTGTCCGAGTTCGCCAATCCGCCCGCCGTGGTCTTCGTGACCGCCCACGACGATCGGGCGATCGCGGCGTTCGACCTGGGCGCGGTCGACTACCTGCTCAAGCCGCTGCGCGAGGCGCGGCTCGCCGAGGCGGTGCGGCGGATCGCCGCCGCTCGCAGCGCGCCGCACCAGGCCGCCGCCGACGAGCGCGCCGACCCGAGCGAGGTCATTCCGGTGGAACTGGGCGGGGTGACGACGCTGGTGCCGAGGACGAGCGTGAGCTGGGTGGAAGCCGACGGTGACTACGCGCGGCTGCACACCAGCCGCGGATCGCATCTGGTGCGGATCCCGTTGTCCGCCTTGGAGGCTCGCTGGCACGACGCGGGTTTCCTGCGGGTGCACCGCTCGTATCTGGTGGCGCTGCGGATGGTCACCGGACTGCGCGCGGTGGGTTCCGGCACCGTGGTGTGCCTGCGGGCCGAGGGCGACGCGCAGGCGGTCGAACTGCCGGTCAGCCGAAGACAGGTGCGCGAGCTGAAGCAGCGGCTGGTGCGCCGGCCCCGGCAACACTGGGGCAATCAGTGACCACGCCGCCGCGTCCGGTGCGCGAGCGCGTGGTGCTGTCCGAGCGACGCGGCGCGCGGCGGATCCGCACGCGGGTCGAGGTCACCGAGCAGACCGAGTTCGGCGAGGCGCTCATCGGCGGTCTGATCCGCGCGCAACTCGGGCTCGCGTTGCGCGTGGGCCTGGTGACCATCGCGCTGCTGTGCGCGCTGCCCGTGCTGTTCCGCGCCGGTTCGATCGGCTCGGTCACGGTGCTGGGCATCCGGCTGCCCTGGCTGCTGCTCGGCGGCGCCGTCTACCCGCTGCTGTTCCTGATCGGCCGCACCTACGTGCGCCTGGCCGAACGCAACGAACAGGATTTCCTCGAACTGGCCGAGGACTGATCGTGCACCCCACCCGAATCCCGTCCGTGTCGATGCCCTGCGGCAGCAGCGGGACGAGCCGGGTACGCCACTCGGCGCGTCCGCGAACCTGCGCCGGGAACACACGCGGCGCGTCCGCGACCGGGATTCGACAGGAGCGATCCGCGTGCCGCCGTGAGACCGGCTTCACCAGCACAGACATGACGCATGCGCCTCCGCACCCCGCGAGCGGCCCCCGCCCGTCCCGGACGCCCGGCGGGAGCTGGCCGGCGCGGCGAACATCGTCTGGCGCTTCGTTCCCCGCACCGTTCGGCACGCCCATCCGCCGGGGGGCCGCGTGGACCGCCATACCGCGCGCATGCGGCCGACCTTCCTACGGCCGCGCGGTGACCTCCGACCCCACGCTGACCCCGGTGGCGCTTCCCGTCCGGAACATGCGGTGGCCTGGCCGAACGCGACGAACGGGTCTTCCTCGGATCGGCCGGGGACCGAACGTGCGACCGGTCCGACTCCCCGCCACCGGCCGAGCGACCGCCGTGGCCCGCGCGCGCGAATGCCGGACGCCAAGCGGCGACTGGCGGATCTTGCGCCCGCGCCGACCGGGCACGCGCGGTCCGACCACACCGACGGTGCGGGACGCGTCGCTCCTCGCACCGTTTCGCACGCCAGCCGGCCGAGGCGCGGGGGCCGGATACCGCGCCCGGTCCCGAGGCACGCCATGACCTCCGGCACGGCGACCACGCTGACGGTGGCCGCGCTGATCCTCGCCGCGCTGGCGACCGTCGCGATCGGCGCTTACGGTGTGCGGCTCGCGCGCACCACCTCCGACTTCCTCGTCGCATCGCGCAGTGTGGGGCCGCGCTGGAACGCCGCCGCGATCTCCGGTGAATACCTCTCGGCCGCTTCGTTTCTCGGCGTCGCCGGGTTGATCGCCAAGTACGGCGCGGACGCGCTGTGGTACCCGGTCGGGTTCACCGCCGGATACCTGGCGCTGCTGCTGTTCGTCGCCGCCCCGCTGCGCCGCTCCGGCGCGTACACGGTGCCCGACTTCGCCGAATTCCGTTTGGGCTCGGTGCGTTTGCGCAGGCTCGCGGCCACCGTCGTGGTGCTCATCTGCGCGGTGTACCTGATCCCACAATTCCAAGGCGCGGGCCTCACGCTGCACATCCTGCTCGGAGTGCCGGACTGGGTGGGCGCGGTGGCGGTGGGCGCGATCGTGATCGCCAACGTGGTCGGCGGCGGGATGCGCTCGATCACGCTGGTCCAAGCGTTCCAGTACTGGTTGAAGCTGACGGCGGTCGCCCTCCCCGCGCTGGTGCTGCTCGGGCACTTCCTCGCCGACGAGCGGGAACTGGGCGCGCCGGCCCCGCCGGTGGTGTCCGAACGCACGACCGTCGACGTGACCACCGACGTGGTGGTCCGGGTCAACGCGCCACAGCAGGTCTCGATCACGGGAACGCTCGACGAGCGCGCCGTCGACGGCCCGGTGCCGCTGTCACCCGGCACGCACGAGCTGGCGGCCGGGACGCGGTTGGTGCTCGAGGCAGGGTCCGCGGTGCCGGTGGTGGCGGGCGCTCCCGCCGACGGCGCGGGCTGGCTGGCGCCGGGCGGCGGCCTGGGCGGACCGCATCCGGCCTACCAGGTCTATTCGCTGATCCTGGCGACCTTCCTCGGCACGATGGGCCTGCCGCACGTACTGGTGCGCTTCTACACCAACCCCGACGGGCGCGCCGCGCGCACGACGGCGCTCGCGGTGATCGGCCTGGTCGGGTTGTTCTACCTGTTCCCCGTCCTGCTGGGCGTCTTCGCCCGGCTGTACGTGCCGCAATTGCTGATCACCGGAACCTCCGACGCCGCGGTGGTGCTGCTGCCGGGGGCGGTGGTCGCGGGCCTGCCGGGTCAGCTGCTGGCGGCGCTGGCCGCGGCGGGCGCGATCGCCGCGTTCCTGTCCACCTCGTCGGGGCTGCTGGTGAGCATCGCGGGCGTGCTCAGCACCGACATGCTGCGCGGGCGCATCCGGGACTTCCGCACGGCCGCGCTGGTCGCGGGGTCCGTCCCGCTGGCGTTGTCGCTGACGGTGGTGTCGCTGGACCTGTCGCGCACCGTCGGCCTGGCCTTCGCGGTGGCCGCCTCCACGCTGTGCCCGCTGCTGGTACTCGGCATCTGGTGGCGCGGACTGACCGCGGCGGGCGCGGCGGCCGGACTGATCGCGGGCGGGCTCGCGGCGGGCGCGGCGACCGCCGTCTCGGTCACCGGCGGTTTCTCCGACGAAGTGGCGGGCGGCTGGCCCGCCGCGCTGCTGAGCTATCCGGCGGCGATCAGCGTGCCGCTGGCGTTCGCCACCATGGTGCTGGTGAGCTCGCGCACCCGCGGCCTCGGCGCAAGGACGGTGAGCCGGATCTTCGTCCGGATGCACGCGCCGGAGCGCTTGGGCATGGGCGCGGACCGGGAGCGCAGTCTCCGCTCGGACTGAACGACGGCTCTCGCAACCTCCGACCGTTCGTCGCGCCGGATCGACCGCTCACCGCAGATTCGGACACCTTCACGGAGTGACCCACACCACAGCCTACTGACGCCCCTGTGGTCTGACTTACCGTCCACGAGAAGTAAGCCACGTCACTTGGTAGGACCATCATGACCAGTACCGAACTCGACGACACCGCACCGCGGCGAGCGCCGAGCGCAGCAGAATTCGCCGAAGTCCAGGCGAGCCCCCAATTCCAGGAACTGCGAACGCGCCTGCGCCGCTTCGTGTTTCCGATGACCGCGCTGTTCCTGCTCTGGTACCTCGGTTATGTGCTGCTCGGCGCGTACGCCCACGACTTCATGAGCCGCCCGGTGTTCGGCGAGATCAACGTCGGATTGCTGCTCGGCCTCGGCCAATTCGTATCCACCTTCGCCATCACCGCGCTCTACGTCCGGTTCGCCAACCGGGAGCTGGATCCGCGCGCGGCGGCCATCCGCGGCTACCTCGAGGGAGACCGAGCGTGAAAACCGTGCACACCTACGCCGCGGCGGCGACGGTCGGCAACCCGGTCGCCAACATCGCCATCTTCGGCGTCTTCGTCGTCTTCACGATGATCGTGGTGATCCGGGCCAGCCGGAACAACGCCACCGCCGCCGACTACTTCACCGGCGGGCGCGGCTTCTCCGGCCCGCAGAACGGCGTCGCCATCGCGGGCGACTACCTCTCGGCCGCGAGTTTCCTCGGCATCGCGGGCGCCATCGCGGTCTACGGCTACGACGGATTCCTCTACTCCATCGGATTCCTGGTCGCCTGGCTGGTGGCGCTGCTGCTGGTCGCCGAGATGCTGCGCAACACCGGCAAATTCACCATGGCCGACGTGCTGAGCTTCCGATTGAAAGAAGGCCCGGTACGCACCGCCGCGGCGCTGTCCACGCTGACGGTGTCGCTGTTCTACCTGCTCGCGCAGATGGCGGGCGCGGGCGGTCTGGTGGCGCTGCTGCTCGACGTCACCGACAAGACCGGCCAATCCGTCGTCATCGCCGTCGTCGGCGTGCTCATGATCGTGTACGTGCTGGTCGGCGGCATGAAGGGCACCACGTGGGTGCAGATCATCAAGGCGGTGCTGCTGATCGTCGGCGCGGCGCTGATGACCGTCATGGTGTTCGCCAAGTTCGGTTTCGACTTCTCCGAGATCCTCGGTTCCGCGCAGGAAGCGGTTTCCGGTTCGGCGAACAAGGCCGTCGCCGCGCGTGACGTGCTCGCCCCCGGCGCGCAGTACGGCGGCAGCGAGACCTCGAAGCTCAACTTCCTGTCGCTCGGCTTGGCCTTGGTGCTCGGCACCGCGGGCCTGCCGCACGTGCTGATGCGCTTCTACACCGTGCCCACCGCCAAAGAGGCGCGGCGCTCGGTGGTCTGGGCGATCGGCCTGATCGGCGCGTTCTACCTGTTCACCCTGGTCCTCGGCTACGGCGCGGCGGCGATCGTCGGGCCGGATCGCATCCTCGCGGCCGCCGGCGGGCAGAACTCGGCCGCGCCGCTGCTGGCCTTCGAACTCGGCGGCGTGGTGCTGCTCGGCGTGATCTCCGCGGTCGCCTTCGCCACCATCCTCGCGGTGGTCGCAGGCCTGACCATCACGGCGTCGGCGTCGTTCGCCCACGACATCTACGCCAACGTCATCAAGCGCGGGAAAGCCGGTGAGCGCGAACAGGTCCGGGTCTCCCGGATCACCGCGGTGGTGATCGGCGTGCTGGCCATCGCGCTGGGCATCCTGGCCAACGGCCAGAACGTCGCCTTCCTGGTGGCGCTGGCGTTCGCCGTCGCGGCGTCGGCGAACCTGCCGACCATCCTGTACTCGCTGTTCTGGCGGCGGTTCAACACCACCGGCGCGCTGTGGAGCATGTACGGCGGCCTGATCTCGACGATCGTGCTGATCGTGTTCTCCCCCGCGGTGTCCGGCAGCAAGACCGCCATGCTGCCCGGCTCGGATTTCGACTGGTTCCCGCTGTCCAACCCGGGCATCGTCTCCATCCCCCTGGCGTTCGCGCTCGGCATCATCGGCACCTTCGTCGGCGGCAGGTCCGAGGATCCGGCCAAGGCCGCGGAGATGGAGGTCCGCTCGCTCACCGGCGTCGGCGCCGAGAAGGCGGTGGTGCACTGAGCACTGCCCGGCATTCCTCGTCCCCCCTGTTCTTTCGTTAGGAGATCTCGCGTGACCAGCGCAACCACCGATGACCGCGACACCACCGCCTACCCGCCCGCCGCGGAGTTCGCCGCCCAGGCGAACGCGAGCGCGGCGCTGTACGACCGGGCGCGGTCGGATCGGCTGGAGTTCTGGGCCGAACAGGCCCGCAGGCTGCACTGGGAGCAGCCGTGGACCCAGGTGCTGGATTGGAGCGAAGCGCCGGTGGCGAAGTGGTTCGTCGGCGGCAAGCTCAACGTCGCCTACAACTGCGTGGACCGCCACGTCCTGGACGGACACGGCGACCAGGTCGCCATCCACTGGGAAGGCGAACCCGGCGACTCGCGCGCGATCACCTATGAACAGTTGCGGGACGAGGTCTGCCGGGCCGCCAACGCGCTCACCGACCTGGGCCTGGTCGCGGGCGACCGGGTGGCGATCTACATGCCGATGGTGCCCGAGGCCATCGTGTCCATGCTCGCCTGCGCCCGCCTCGGACTCACCCACTCGGTCGTCTTCGCCGGATTCTCCCCCACCGCGCTGCGCCAGCGGGTGGACGACGCCGGCGCGCGTCTGGTGATCACGACCGACGGGCAGTGGCGGCGCGGGGCGGCGGCGCCGCTCAAAGCCGGGGTGGACGAGGCGCTGGGTGAGGGGACGTCGAGCGTCGAGCATGTGCTGGTGGTGCGCCGCACCGGCATCGAAGTCCCCTGGACCGAAGGCCGCGACCTGTGGTGGCACGACACCGTCACCCCCGCCTCACCCCACCACCAACCCCAACCCTTCGACGCCGAACACCCCCTGTTCATCCTCTACACCTCCGGCACCACCGGAAAACCCAAAGGCATCCTCCACACCACCGGCGGCTACCTCACCCAAACCGCCTACACCCACCACAACGTCTTCGACCACAAACCCGGACACGACATCTACTGGTGCACCGCCGACATCGGCTGGGTCACCGGACACAGCTACATCGTCTACGGCCCCCTCGCCAACCGCACCACCCAAATCGTCTACGAAGGCACACCCAACTCCCCCACCGAACACCGCCACTTCGAAATCATCGAAAAATACGGCGTCACCATCTACTACACAGCGCCGACGCTGGTGCGCACCTTCATGAAATGGGGCAGGAGCATTCCCGACAGTCATGATCTGTCGTCGCTGCGCCTGCTCGGTTCGGTCGGCGAGCCGATCAACCCGGAGGCGTGGCGCTGGTACCGCGAGGTCATCGGCGCCGGCCGCACGCCGATCGTGGACACCTGGTGGCAGACCGAGACCGGCGCCATCATGATCTCCCCGCTGCCCGGCGTCACCGCCGCCAAACCGGGCGCGGCCATGACCCCGCTGCCGGGCGTCTCGGCGCGAGTGGTGGACGAGGACGGCGGCGAACTCGGCCGCGACAGTTCCGGATTGCTCGTGCTGGATCAGCCGTGGCCGTCGATGCTGCGCGGCATCTGGGGCGATCCCGAACGCTACAAAACCACCTACTGGGAACGCTTCGCCGACCA